>CALKVK010000020.1 GCA_937996235.1 uncultured bacterium
GACAGACTCCTCCCCCTCAAGCGGGGATGTGTCCACGAAACCGGGGCAGGCTCAGCCTGCCCACGTGCACCCCACCCGTCTTCTCCGCCGGCACGCGCGTGCCTCGCACGCGCCAGTGCCGGCGGAGTGGTGCTCGCGGGCAGTGCGACCGAGGGGGCGGACGTCACCGATGCAAGGGCCGCACGCCCGCGAGCACCCCACTAACAGGTGATAGGCGTGGCGTGTGCGGAGCACACGCCATGCCTATCACTCGCGGTCGACCCGGAACCCCCCGTCGCCGGAGGGGACGAAGTCGCCCTCGAGCGTCCCACCGTCCAGGTCCGCCGCGAACTCGAGCACGTACCCGTCGCCCACGTCGAACGTCCCCGTGAGCGTCGCCCCGTCGAACGTCGCGCGCACGGGGCCCGAGCGCGACTTCTCGCGCACGAACTCGCAGTCGCCGTCGAGCACCTCGAACCCGACCAGCGTCGCGCTGCCCGTGACGTCCGCGGCCGGCGGCTTGTGCTTCAGCGAGAGGCGGATCTCGCCGTAGTGCTGCATGTCGCACGGGTCGCCCGCCTCGAACAGGTCCCACTCGCCGGCGTACGTGCCGGTGAGGTTGCGCAGGAACGTGCCGCGGAAGAGCAGGTCCTCGGCCGCGGCGACATCCGCGTCGGCCGCCGCGAGCAGCTTGCACGCGCGCCTGCGTGGAAGTTCGACGGCACGCGCGTCGCGCAGCGTCGCCCGTGCGCTCGCGAGGCGTTCCACGATCGCGAAGTAGCGGTCGTCGTCGTCCACGTCGAACGTCGCGACGTCGTCCGCGTAGTCGGCGCGCGCGGCGATGTCGTCTCCGAGTCCGCGCAGCGTCTCGTCCAGCGACGCGAGCACGTCCGCGTCGGTCCGGAACGGACGCTCGACGAGCTTGACGACCGCCTTCGCCGTCCGCAGGTCGTCGGCGAACTGCGACGCAGCGTGGTCGATGCGCTTGACGGTGCGCTTCGCCACGCGCCGCTGCGCGCGCCCCGCCCGCCCGCGGAGCGACGTGTCCGCCGCGCGCGCGCCGAGCAGCGTCTCGAGCGCGTCGAAGTGCGCGGTGACGGGCGCGGCGGCGGCGGGGAGGGCGAGGACGGCGAGCACGCAGGCGAGGAGGGTCCGACGCATCGGAGCAGGTTCGCCGTGGGGCATGAAGTGGGGGTGAACGCGGTATGACGCCCGGTCGCGTCCCGCGGGGGGCGACCGAAGGGTGGCGCGGCGCGCGCAGTCGGAGCCGGCGCGACCGCTCCCGGGAGCGGCGGGCACGGTGGGTGCTGCGCGCGCCGCGCTCTCACGTACACTCCCCCCCCGGGGCCCGGGCACGAGGAGCGACGATGCGCACGACACTTCGGACACTGGCGGTCATCGCCGGCCTGGCGGCTGCCGCACCGGCGCCGGCGGCGACGCAGTCGACCCAGATCGTCCCGCTCGCGCGTCCGCAGGCGGACGTGTTCGGCGCGTCGGTCGCGATCGCGGACGACGTGCTCGTGGTCGGCACGCCGACGGAGACGGTCGGCGGCGAGCCGGCGCCGGGCGCGGCGTACGTCTTCGGGCGCACGGCGGGGCGCTGGAGCCAGCGGCAGCGCATGCCCGACCCGAACGCCGCGACGACCGCCTCGTTCGGCGCGGCGGTGGCCGTCTCCGGCACGCGCTTCGTGATCGGCGCGCCCGACGAGGACGCCGGCGCCGGAGCCGTCTACCTGTTCGACTTCGACCGCATCCGCGGCGGCTGGACGCAGCGCCAGCGCATCGTCGCCGCGCCGCGCGTGGCCGGGTCGCGCTTCGGCGCGAGCCTCGCGCTCTCGGGCGACTTCCTCGCGGTCGGCGCACCCGACGAGACCTCCGGCGCGGGCGCGGTCTACACGTTCACGCCGTCGGCGCCCGACTTCTGGTCGCCGATGTCGCGCGTGCTCCCGAGCGACACCTCCGCGGGACAGGGCTACGGCACGAGCGTCGCCCTCGACGGGCAGGAGCTCGCGGTCGGCGCGCCCGGCGACACGTCGGGACGCGGCGCCGTCTACGCGCACGAGAACTCCGGCCGCAACTGGATCCAGCGCAAGAAGCTGCTGCCGACGGCGCCCACCGGCAGCGAGGCGCTCGGCGTGGCCGTCTCGATCGAGGGCGGCACGATCGTCGGCGGCTGTGGGGCGCGCCGCGCCGCGTTCGCCTACACGCGCGGCGCGAACGGCTACGCCGCCGCCGGGACGCTCGAGCCCGCGGACGACGGCGACGACCGCTTCGGCGCTGCCGTGGCCGTCGCAGGCGACACGTTGTGCGTCGGTGCGCCGTTCGCGAACGCGGGCCGCGGTGCGCTGCACGTCTACGCGCGGCGCGGCACGACGTTCGTCGAGCGCGAGGTCCTCGCGCCCCAGGACCTCGCCGCCGACGCCCACTTCGGCAGCAGCGCCGCCGCGTCCGGCGACCTGGTCCTCGCGGGCGCGCCGCGCGACGCGGCGCCGTCCGAGGCGCGCGTGTTCGACCTGCTCGACGTCGTGAACGGCTACATGCTCCCTTCGAAGGCGTCGTACGCCCCGCCCGCCGCGAAGCGCGTTACGCCGGGCTTCCGCGCGAGCGGCATCCTCGACACCGGCACGTCGTCGTTCGACTTCGCGGCCGCGGGGACGCTCCGCATCGGCGCGCTCGTGCTGCCCGTCTCCGGCCTCACGCAGGCGAAGTCGAACGCTCCGTGGAGCTACGACGACGGCACGCTGTCGTTCCAGGTGCGGCCGCTCCGCGCGGGTTCGTCGCGCGCCGCGTTCACGCTCGAGTACACGGGCGCGCTCGGCGCGGCGGGGCTCGCCGCGGACGCGCCGTTCACGGTCTCGTACCAGGTCGGCGACGTGCAGCTCGCCGGCGGCGCAACGCTCGACGGCTTCGCGTTCGACGTCGCGCGTGCGCCTGGTTCGCTGCAGAGCCCCGCGTTCACCATCGAGAAGCTGGCGGCGAAGGCGAAGAAGGCGGGCAAGGCGACGCTCGCCGTCACGGCGCGCTTCGTGCCCGTGGACGGCGCTCCCGAGAGCGCGCCGAACGTCGTCGTGCGCTTCGGCGACGCGATCGACCAGCGCCTCGACGCGGCCGCGTTCAAGCGCCGCAAGTCGTCGTGGACGTGGTCGGGGGACCTCGGCGCGGGCAGCGGCCAGGTGACGGTGGACTACGCGAAGGGGCTCGTCACCGTGAAGGCGAAGAAGCTCGGGCTCGTCGGCGCGGCCGACGGCCAAGCGCCGCTCGCGTTCGCGATCTCTCTCGACGGCTACGCGTACGAAGCGCGTGTCGTGTCCGTCTCGAAGGGCGCGAAGTACACCTACTGATCCACACTCACGCGAACCGGCCGCGACGCCGGAGGACACGCGCACCATGGCCAAGCCGACGCCGATCAGCGGATTCCCCGAGTGGCTCCCCGAGCAGCGCCTCGTGGAGCTCCACGCGCTCGACACGCTGCGCGCGCGCTTCGAGAGCTTCGGCTTCGCGCCGCTCGAGACGCGCGCCGTGGAGCCCCTCGATCAGCTCCTCGCGAAGGGCGAGACCGATCAGGAGATCTACGTGCTGCGCCGGCTGCACGCCGCCGACGACGAGGGCGACGCGGGTCTCGGTCTGCACTTCGACCTGACGGTGCCGTTCGCGCGCTACGTGGCGCAGAACCGCGGCCGGCTCGCGTTCCCGTTCAAGCGCTGGCAGATCCAGAAGGTGTGGCGTGGCGAGCGGCCGCAGGTCGGGCGCTACCGCGAGTTCTACCAGGCCGACCTCGACGTCGTGGCCGAGGAGACCCTCGCGCTCGACTTCGACGCCGAGATGGCGCGGCTGCTGGTCGAGTCCATGTCGGCGCTGCCCGTGCCGCCCGTGACGCTCGGCATCAACAACCGCAAGGTGCTGCAGGGCGCGTACGCGGCGCTCGGCATCGACGACGTGCCCGGGACGCTGCGCATCGTCGACAAGCTCGACAAGGTGGGGGAGCGCGGCGTGCTCGACCTGCTCGTCGAGCGCGCCGGTCTCGCGCCGCAGGTCGCGGAGGCGTGCGTCGCCATCGGACGCATCCGCACGGCGGACGCGTCGTTCGCCGACGCGGTGCGCGCGCTGGTCCCCGCGAACGCGCTGCTCGACGCGGGCCTCGACGAGCTGACGCGCGTGATCGACGCGCTCGCCGACCTGCCCGCGGGGAGCGTCGTCGCGAACCTCTCGATCGCGCGCGGTCTCGACTACTACACGGGCACGGTCTACGAGGGCCAGCTCCGCGGTCACGAGAACCTCGGCACCGTCTGCTCGGGCGGGCGCTACGACGACCTCGTCGGCGGGGGCGGCGCGAAGCTGCCGGGCGTCGGCGTGTCGATCGGCGTCACGCGCATCCTCGGCCGTTTCCTCGGCGACGGGCTCCTGCGCGCGACGCGCAGCGTGCCGACGTGCGTGCTCGTCACGCTGCCGTCGGACGAGGCGCGTCCGGCGGCGCGCGCCGCCGCGAACGCGCTGCGCGCGCGCGGCATCGCCACCGAGGTCTTCCACGAGGCCGCGCGCTTCGGCAAGCAGATGAAGTACGCGGACCGCCGCGGCATCCCCTTCGCCTGGTTTCCGCCCGCGGACCCGTCGGCGCCGCACGAGGTGAAGGACCTCCGCACCGGCGCGCAGACGCCGGCCGACCCGGCCTCCTGGACCCCGCCCGCAGACGACCTGCGCCCCCGCGTCGTCCCCGCCGAGTAGCCCGCACCGCCCTTGCCCCCTCCAACGCCCCCACTCGTTCCGAAGGGGACGGTCCTGCGCCAGGCTCGGCGCGTGCGTTCCCGTTGCGTCGGGGACACTCCTCAGGCTCCGTGCGACGCGCGGCGCGCGCGTCGTCTGCGGTACCTGCGACGCCCGCTCGGCGCGCAGAGCCTCGCCGGGGCGCCGCGAGCTCGCAGGTCCGTCCCCATCGGAACGGGAAGCTGCGCTGCGAGCCTGCGTGAGGACCGTCCCCTATTCAACGGGCGGTGGCGGGGCGCGGCGGACGGTCAGCGTCGCGACGAGCACGGCGGCGGCGAGGGCGAGCAGCAGGGCGGTCTCGACGGGCGGCGCGCGCCAGCCCCGTCCGAAGACGAGCAGCGCCGCGACCGAGATCACGAGTTGCACGAGCGCCGGGATCTCCGCGGCGAGCAGCACGAGCACCCGCGGCTTCCGCGGCAGCGCGGTCGCGAGTGCGGCGAGCGTCACGAACGGCACGCCCGCGACGACTCCCGCGACGCTCCCGAGCGCGGCGAGCACGCACGTGAGGAGCGCGCACGCGGCGAGCGACGCCGCTGCGACGCGCGCACCGCCCGCGGAGAGCCGCTTCGCCGCGAGGAGCGCCGGCACCGCCGCCGCCAGGGCGAGCAGCACCAGTGCGCCGTGCCCGAGGTGCCGCGCACCGACGAGTACGTACGCGTCGCCGAGCTCGCGCGACGCGTCGGCCGCCGGGACCGCTGCGAGGGTCACCGCCGCTGCGGCGATCACGCGCGTCGCGTCGTCGAGGCGCGCCGCGTCGACCTCCGCGAGCGCGTCCGTCTCGCGGTGGTAGCCGCGGTAGAAGTTCGTCAGCGACGAGCCCGACAGCATGCACGCCGGCACGCCGCGCTCGAGGTACGCGCCGTCGTCGCCGCCCGTCGCGAGGCCGAGCACGCGCACCGTGGCCTGCGCCCACGGCGCGAGCAGCGGGTCGCCGACGCCGACGGCGACGTCCGCCGCGTCGCCTGCCGCGACGACCGCCTGCGGCAGCCACGCCGGCGCGACGCCCGCCGCGTCCCATGCGAACCCGTACGGCAGCGTGTGGACGACGAGGCGGTCGCGCGTCCATCCGACGAGCTCGACCGCCAGCGCGGCGCGGACGCGTGCGCGTCCGGCGTCGCCGAGCGCGTCGACGTGCGCCTTCGAGCCGAGGCAGCCCCACTCCTCGCCGTCGACGATCGCGATCTCGACGTCGCACGCGGGCGGCGGCCCCGACGCGAGCGCGTGTGCGGCTTCGACGAGCGCCGCGACTGCGCCGCCGTCGTCGATCGCACCGGGCGCGCCGACGACGACGTCGTGGTGCGCGACGAGCACCACCGCGTGCGACGCATCCGTGCCGGGGATGCGCGCGTGCACGTTCACGAGGGGCGCGCGGCGTCCCGCAGGGGCCGCGAAGGTCTCGCGGCGCACGTCGCTCGCGCCTGCCGCGCGCAGCGCCTCCTCGACGAACGCCGGCGACGCGGCATGCGCGCGCGTGTCCGGCGTGCGCCCGGGGAAGCGCTCCTGGTACGCGGCGAGCCACGCGTACGCAGCGCCGGGACGCACGCGCGCGGCCGCATCGCGCGCGGCGGCCGGCGGGGCCGCGTCGCCCGGACCGCCGAGCGCGAGCGCCACGCCGAGCACGACCGGCACCAACACGAGAAACGGGGACGGTCCTGGAAACTTGCGCAGCGCAACGAACTCCTCGGATCCGGGACGGTCCTCGCTCGTTGCGTGAGGCAACTTGCTCGGCTCGACGGGGACACTCCTCGCGGGCGCTGAGCCCGCCGCGTAGCCGCGTGCGAACTGCCGCCCGTCGAGGAGTGTCCCCCGAATCGGTCGAAACTTGCGTAGGGCAAGTTTCGAGGACCGTCCCTGTTCGTTGCGTCCCTGTTCGTTGCGTCGGCGGTCGGGGCGCCCGCGCGCGTCAGCCGTGCTGCATCCACGCGACGCAGCGCTCGATCTGCGCGTGCATCGCGCCGGCGTCGAACCGGCAGCGGCGGCCGTGGCCGGGCAGGAGGGCCTCGAAGCGGTGGGCGAGGAGGCGGCGCATCGACTCGATCTGCACGTCCCAGTCGAACCAGCACGCGTCGCGGAAGGCGATGACGTGACCGCGCGACGCGCTCCACGCCGCGTGGTCGCCGGAGAAGAGCACGCGCTCCTCGAAGAGCAGGCACGCGGACCCCGCGGTGTGACCCGGCGTCGGGATCACGAGCAGGTCGCCGGCGAGCGCGACGGGCGCGTCGCCCTCGATGCGGCGCTCGACCGCCTGCGTGCCGCGCGTGACGTCGCGCTCGTGCAGCACGCGCTCGCAGCCGAAGTGCGCCGCGAAGCGCGCGTGGTCCGCGACGTCGTCGCGGTGCGTGAGGAAGAGCGTGCGCACGCCGCCGAGCTCCTCGAGGCGCTTCACGAGCGGCCCCGCGAAGCGCGGCGAATCGACGAGCACGTTGCCCTCGGGACGCAGGACGAGGTACGCGGCCGCGCCGAAGCTCGACTCCGCGTGGAACCCGCAGTGCAGCACGCGCGGCTCGACCTCGTCGGGCAGCGCCGCGAGGGCCGGCGCGAGATCGCGTCCGCCCTCGACGCCGATCGACGCGGTGGGGCACGAGACGAGCGCCATCAGCGCGCGGCGCCACTCCGCCTCGTCGCGCGGCTGCGTCGCGACGCTCGACTGCTCGTCGCGCCGCGTGAACGCCGCGGGCGCCATCCAGCGACAGGTGTCGCAGTCGATGCAGCTCGAGTCGACGTAGAGCGCGCCGGGCGCATTGTGGGGCAGTCGCAGAGCCGGCTTCGCCATCGCGCACCTCCGCGCGTCGCGCGCCGCAGCGTGGACGCCGCGCACGGGAACGGCGGCGCGCGACGGCGCATTCCCGCGCTTCTGCTGCGCTACCGTTCGATCGCGCCGGCCAGTTCGAGCGGCCGCTCCTGCACGTTCTTGAGGGCGATGCGTGCGCCGTTCGGCGCCGGCTGCTCGGCGCCCTGCTTCGGCGGCTCGGGCGTGTCCGACGCGTCCACGAGCACGGTGGCGTGGAGCTGCTTCTCGTCGGTCACGGCGCCCTTGAACCAGCACTTGTCCATGCGCACCGTGTCGCCGCGGCTGCCGTTCGCGGGGGCGTAGACCTCGATGCGCTCGCAGTAGAGGTCGCACTTCGAGATCGTCGTCGCGCCGAAGCCGCCCTGCGCCGACTGCCGGAACTCCAGCACCTTCGACGTCACCTTGTTCCCGTCGAAGTCGAACTTCTCGCAGTCCTGGAACGTCGAGCGCGCGCCGAGCAGCCGGTTGATGCGGACGGTCACGTCGCGTACGCCGAGCACCTCGAGACCGCCGGTGAACGAGCAGTCCCGCACCTTCAGCTTGACGTCGTCGTTCGGCGCGCCCTCCGGCACGGCGCCGACGATCCGCACCGTGCTCCCCGCCTTGACCGACGACAGGTCGATGTTGCCGCGCGTGAACGCCAGCTCGAGGCGGCACGAGGCCTCGAGCGTCACGTGCTCGAGGAAGATCTTGCCCTCCGAGGGCATCTCCGCCGCCGTCGTGACTCCGCCCGCGCCGCGGAAGATGCACATGTCGAGCTGCAGGTCCTGCACGTTCGGCGCCGTGCGCACGAGCACGTCCTCGAAGATCACCTCGCGGGCGGAGACGCCGTGGACCTGGAGCGATCCCTCGACCTCGAGCACCGCGTTCGGACCGCGCCCGCGGATGCGCACGTCCTTCTGGCACGAGATCTCGACGCCCTTCGGGATGCGCTGCGTGCCCTCGACGTAGTAGACCGTGCCCTCCTTGCGGAGGATCTGCGAGCGCGAGACGGGGAACGGGACCTCGTCGTCCGCGGCGGCGTCGCCCTGCGCGAGGAGCAGACCCGCGAGCGCCGCGATCGCGAGCGCGCCGACATGACCGATCGTGTGCACCTCGTTCCTCCCTCCACTCGTCCCGAGGCGAGAATACGGGATCTCACCTGCGCACGGCGCTCCGGTTCGACGGTTCCGTGACCTGCTCCCGGCGTGCGCGAGGAGACCGTCGTCCGCTCGCGCGCACTGCGCCGTCGCGCGGCCTGCGTCGGGAGCTTCGCCGCGCGGAGCGCGTCACGCCGCGTGCGGGGCATCCGGGGGCTTGCGCGCGCGTCGCGTGCCGCCACAGCGGCCTGCGAGCGCCGCTGTGCGTTGCGTCGCACGGTCCCGCGGCGCGGAACGGGAGAATGGGCGCTGCGTTCTCCGCAGTGGGTTCGCGTGCACTCCTCCGTCGGCGACCGTCCGGGCCTGCACGCAGTCGAGATCCGGCTGCGGACGGTCGAGCAGTTGTTCCACTCGCTCGACCCGTCGCCGTTCCGCGAGAAGGACCTCGACGCCGACGCGGCCGAGTTCATCGTCGGCTGGGCCCGCGAGCTGCCGCGCGACGCGGCACTCGAGCTGGTGCTGCACCTCGCGACGCCGCTGCCCGCGTCCCACTCCGTGGAGGGCGTCGCGGCCGCCGTCCGCAACTACTTCGCGTACCGCGCCGATGCGCGCTCGACGCAGTTCCGCGAACTCCTCGCGCGCGGCCGGCGCAGCCTCGCGATCGGCGTCGTCTTCCTGGCCACGTGCCTCGGACTCGGCCACCTGCTCGCGCCGCTGACCGCGTCGTCGCCGTTCCTGCGCGTCGCGTCGGAGAGCGTGGCGATCGTCGGCTGGGTCGCGATGTGGCGCCCGCTCGAGATCTTCCTCTACGACTGGTGGCCGATCGTCGCCGAGCGCCGCCTGCTCCGGCGCCTCGCGCGCATGGAGGTGCGCATCCGCCCCGCCTGACAGCGTCTCCCGTCGATTCGGGGACGGTCCTGCCGCAGGCTCGCGGCGTCACGGGAAGTGAAGAAGGGGACAGACCTCAGGCTCGCGCGCGGGGGCGCGGGCGCTACGGGGCGCGTCGGTGCGCCGCGGGGCGCCGGCCGTCAGGTCTGTCCCCCGTGGCGCGAGGAAGTTGCGCTACGCAACTTCGGAGGACCGTCCCCGATGCGGGGAGTTTCTTGCGTGGCGCAAGTTCCGAGGACCGTCCCGGTTCGTTGCGTCGCGCGCGGTCGGCTGCCTCACTCCAGAACGGCGATGGCGCGGGCGCCGAACGCGACCGCCTTGTACGCCTGCTTGCGCGCCGAGGAGGGCTTCTTCGCCAGCTTCTTCAGCGCCTTCGCGACACGGGACCGGGCCTTGCGGACCTGCGCGCGCGCGGCGGTCGGGCCGGTCTTCGCGCCGCGCTTGGCGGCGCCGGCGCGGAGCTCCTCCACGACACCGAGCGCCTCCTCGAGCTGCGCGTGCGACGCCTCGAGGCGCGCGCGCGCGGCGTCGATCTGCGGCGTCTCGTAGCCGAGGTCGCCTGCGGCGAGGAGTTGCAGCTCTCCGGCGGCGTAGAGCAGTGCGCGGATGCGGTCCTCGGGAGACGGGGCCGTTGCGGGTGCCGAGGTCGCGACCGTGCGGTAGCCGTCGAAGCCGAGCTCCGCGCCCGCCGAGAGGCCGTCGGCGGCGATCCGAACGCGGTGCGCTCCGCCGGGTGCTGACGCGATCGTGGCGACGCGCTGGAACGCACTGCCCTCGGGGCGTGCGTGCAGCGTCAGGTCGTCGCCGTCGTGCTCGAGCGCGAGGTCGAGGATCGGGGCGTCGATGTCGAGCGGCCCCTCGGCCGCGTCCGACGCGCCGTCGTGTGCCGCGACGGTCCAGCCGGAGCCGGTGTACGTCATCGTCAGTCCGACGGCCTCGCCGCCGGCGGCCGGCGTCGTCTCGAACGTGATGCGCGCGCCCGGCTGCGGCAGGCGCGCCGCGTCGAATGCGCCCGCAGTCAGCTCCACGCGGAACGGCGCCTCGACCTCGCGCGGCGAGTCGAACGCGACCGCTGCGGCCTCCGGCGCGTCGGCGTCGGCGCGGAAGGCGACGTAGTCGTCGAGAGGGGGCGGCGTCGTGCGTCGCTTGGCCGGCCCGGCGGGCGCGGCGACGTCGAAGAGCTCGGCGCCCGACGTCGTCGCGACGAGCGCGTGCGTCGCGTCGAGCGCGATGTCGGTGACGCCGACGCCGCGCGTCTGCAGGTCACGAACGCGGGTGGACGAGAGGCTCCCGACCGCGCCCGCGAGGCGGAACTGGTGGCACGTCCGGCTGCCGGCGGCGCCGCTCACGACGAGCGTGTCGCCGCGCAGCGCGATCGCCGCGCCCAGCCCGCCGGCCGGCGGCGTGCCGCCGACGCGCGCGACGAAGACGCCGGGACGGTCGACGTCGTCGAAGCCGTACACCGCGCCCGCGCCGGGGTTCCCGCCCTGCGAGGCCCCCGGCGCCGACACGACGATGCGGCCGGCGTCCGCCGCGACGTCCCAGCCGAAGCGCTGTCCGAGCTCCGCGTCCGGCGCGGTGAGACGCTTCGTCCGGACCCAGCCGGAACCGCTGCGATCGAAGACGAACGCGGCGCCGGTGTGGAACGAGCTGCCCTCGTAGCCGGGGGCCCCGACGACGACGCGCGTCCCCGAGATCGCCACCGAGCGCCCGAAGCGTTCGCCGAAGCCCTCGCCGTCGCCGCCGAGCACGGCGCGCTGCACCCACGTCGAGTCCGCGTACTCGAAGACGTACGCGCGACCGTCGGTCGCGGCGCTCGGCGCGCCGACGACGAGCAGGTCGCCGTCGGCCGCGAGCGCGGCGCCGAACTCCTCGCCGCCGAAGCCGCCGGAGAACGCGATCGGCGCGCCCTCGCGCACCCACGCGTCGGCGACGCGTCGCACCACGTGGACGGCTCCCGAGTCGCCCGACTGGGGTGCACCGACGAACACGCGGTCGCCGCCGGCTGCGAGCGCGGCACCGAACTCGAGACCCTCGACGAGCGGCGCGGGCGGCGTCAGGAACGTGGAGGTCGGCCCGGGAAGCGCGGAGAGGTCGAAGACCGCGACGACCCCGCTGACGGTGAGGACGCTCGCGAGCTCCTCGCCCTCCTCGAAGAACGGGTTGTACTCGGCGGTGGGGTCACCGGCGAGCGCGAGCCCGCCGAGCAGCGCAGCCGACCGGGCGTACGAGTCGTGGAACCAGGGGAACGTGTCGAACGCGAGGTCCTCGGTCGAGAGGGAGATGTCGACCGGCGCGGGCGGGGCCGGTCGCTGTTCGCTGCTCACCTGCCCGTAGCGCAGCGCGCTCAGCAGTTCGATGAAGAACTCGATCACGCCGCAGCCTTCGCTGCCGACGAGCAGTCCGCCCATGGCCGCGGCGGCTGCGATGCGCACGAGCCGCGCGCGGCGCGGACGCGCGGCACACGAGGACTCGACCGGTGCGGGGCGGGGCATGGCGACCTCCCTCCTGCGGACCCGCACTCTGCGCGGCGCGACCCCGTCGCGCGAGAGCCTACCAACCGAGCGCGCAGACCGCATCTCCGTTGGATTCGGGGACGGTCCTGCCGCAGGCTCGCGGCGTCACGGGAAGTGAAGAAGGGGACAGACCTCAGGCTCGCGCGCGGGGGCGCGGGCGCTACGGGGCGCGTCGGTGCGCCGCGGGGCGCCGGCCGTCAGGTCTGTCCCCCGTGGCGCGAGGAAGTTGCGCTACGCAACTTCGGAGGACCGTCCCCGATGCGGGGAGTTTCTTGCGTGGCGCAAGTTCCGAGGACCGTCCCGGTTCGTTGCGCGTCGCCGCGAGGAGTGTCCCCGACGCAACGAGGCGTTGCACTTCGAGCCTGTGCGAGGACCGTCCCCAACGCAACGCGAGGGGGTGGGGTCAGCGGAGGCGGTCTTCGAGCGCGGCGACCTCGGTGCGCAGCGACTCGGCTTCCGCGCGTGCGCGGTCGACGGCCTCCGGCGCGGCGCGCGCGACGAAGTTCTCGTTCGCGAGACGCTTCTCGACGTTCGCGAGCTGGCCGCGCGCCTTCTCGAGCTGCTTCTCGAGACGCGTGCGCATCGCCGCGCGGTCCGCCGCCGAGAGCGCCACGGCCACGTCGAACTCGGGGTCCACCGCCACGGCCGCGTCCGCGGGCAGCGCCGCGGCGGCGTCGACGAACGTCAGCGACTCCGTGCGCACGAGCCGCTCGATGACGGCCCGCGACGCCTCCGCGACGGCGCCGTGCGCGCGCGTGCGCACCGTCAGCGCCACCGCCGCGAACGGGTCGATCTCCTGCTCCGCGCGCACGCGCCGCGCGGCCGACACGAGCCGCACGACGGCGTCCGTGCCCGCCACCGACGCGGGATCGCGGCCGCCCGAGACGGGCCACGGCGCGCGGATCAGCAGCGCCGCCGCGGCGTCGCCCGCCGCGCCGCCGCGGAGCTCCGCCCACAGGTGCTCCGTCACGAACGGCATGAACGGATGGAACAGGGCGAGATACGTGCGCAGCGCGTGGTGCAGCACGGCCTTCGTCTCGGCGAGGTCCGCGAGCTCCGGGACCTTCACCGCCTCCAGGTACACGTCGCAGAACTCGCCCCAGAACGACGCGCGCACGAGCTCCGCCGCGTCGCCGAGGTGCCAGCCCGCGAGGCGCCGATCGGTGTGCTCGACGAGCTGGTCGAGGCGCGTCAGCATCCACGCGTTCAGCGGATGCTCCGCGCGCTCCGGCACGTCGCGGGGGCGCTCCTCGCCGAGCGTCAGCAGCACCAGCTTCGTCGCGTTCCACAGCTTGTTGACGAGCCTCTTGCAGCCCGTCAGCCGCTCCGCCGACATGCGCAGGTCCTTGCCCGGCGCGTTGCCGAGGAGCAGCGCGAGCCGCAGCACGTCGGCGCCGTGCTCGGCGATCGTGTCGAGCGGGTCGATCGACGTCTCCGGCTTCGACTTCGACATCTTCTCGCCGTCGCGGTCGAGCACGAGGCCGTGCAGGTACACGGTGCGGAACGGCACCTCTCCCGTCGCGTACGTCGTCGCGAGGATCATGCGCGCGACCCAGAAGAAGAGGATGTCGTAGCCCGTCTCCATCACCGACGTCGGGTGGAAGCGGCGGAAGTCGGGGCTCCGCTCGAGCAGCGCCGCGAAGTCGAGCGACGTGTCCGCGCAGAGCTCCGGGTCGAGCAGCGTGGACCACGTCCACAGCGCGCTCGAGAACCAGGTGTCGAGCGTGTCGGGGTCGCGCGTCCAGCCGTCGCCCGCGGGCGGCACGTGGCCGACGTGCGGCGCGTCGCCGTCGCGCGTCCACACGGGCACGCGGTGGCCCCACCAGATCTGACGGCTCACGCACCAGTCGCGCAGGTTGTCGATCCAGTGGAAGTACTTGCGCTGCTCGTGCTCCGGGAGGATCGCGATGTCGCCCGACGCCACCGCGTCGCGCATCACGTCCTTGAGACTGCGGAGCGCGCCCTTCCACGGGACCGCCGCGCGGTTCACGTCCACGAACCACTGCTCCTTCGGCAGCGGCTCGATCGGCTTCTTCGAGCGGTAGCAGAGCGCGATCTGCTGGTCGTAGTCGCGCACCTCGTGCAGCAGTCCCGCCGCCTCGAGCTCCGCGGCGAACGCGCGCCGGCACTCGTTCACCGTCATGCCCGCGTAGTGCGGCCCCGCGGCGGCGGTCATGCGGCCGTCCTCGCCGATGATCTGCACCAGCGGCAGCCCGTGACGCTGCGCGATGTCGAAGTCGATCATCGAGTGCGCCGGCGTCACGCCCAGGCAGCCCGTGCCGAACTCCGGGTCCACGGCCTCGTCGGCCACGACCTTCACGCGGATCGTCGGGCCCTTGGGCCACGCGACCTCGTAGGTCTTCCCCACGTGCTCCGCGTAGCGCGGGTCGCCGGGGTGCACGGCCACGGCCGTGTCGCCGAGCTTCGTCTCGGGACGGCTCGTGCCCACCAGGAACGGGCCGTAGCGCAGCGTGTAGAACTTCGCGCGCCGTGTCTCGTGGTAGATCTCGTCGTCCGAGACCGTCGTCTGCAGGTGCGGGTCCCAGTTGACGATGCGCGGGCCGCGGTAGACGAGCCCGTCGCGGAACATGCGCGCGAACACCTCGTTCACGCAACGCTCGAGCGCGGGGTCCATGGTGTAGCGCTCGCGCGACCAGTCGCACGAGCTGCCCATCGCGCGGATCTGGCCGCGGATCGTCGCGCGCGATTCCTCCACGAACGCCGCGATGCGGCGCACGAGCTCCTCGCGCCCGAGCGTGCCGCGCGGGTCGGCCATGCCGTCCTTCTGCAGGCGCTGGATGACGAGCGCCTCGGTGGCGATCGCCGCGTGGTCGGTGCCCGGCACCCAGAGCGCCTCGTCGCCGGCCATGCGGCGCCAGCGGATCAGCGCGTCCTCGATCGCGAGCATGATCGAGTGGCCGAGGTGCAGCGTGCCCGTCGCGTTCGGCGGCGGCATCGAGATCGTGAACGCCGGGCGCGCCGACGTGCGGTCCGCGACGAACGCGCCCGACGACTCCCAGCGCGCGTAGATCGCGGCTTCGTGGTCGCGCGGTTCCCAGTGCTTGTCGAGCGCCATCGCGGGTCTCCTGCCGACGCGCGGCGGCAGGCCGCGGTCGAACCGCGCACTGTATCCGGCGGACGCCGCGGCGCGGAGCCTCAGCGAACGGGCACGTACACGTCGAACGCGCCGTCCATGGTCTCGGCCCGGAAGCGCTCGTCGTAGAGCTCGTAGTCCGGCGTCGGCGCGCGCTCGTACGGCGACGCCTCGATCCACTCCGCGATGTGCGCGAGCGTCTGCTGGAAGCCGCTGATGTGCCCCTCGTGCGTGAACACCAGGTAGCGGCCGGCGGGCGCCGTCCGCGCGACCATGCCCGCGGGGACGTCCGAGGTGTCCGTGACGCCGAAGCACGCCACGTACTCGAACTGCGGCGGGAGGGACGCGTCCAGCCGCTCCGGGCAGGTGGAGAAGCCGTAGCAGCGCCCCGGCACGACGTGCTGCACCTCGGCGTGCCGTGCCCAGAAGGCGCTCCAGAGCGGCGGGATCCCTGTCGGCGCGCTCGCCGGAGTGAAGGTGCCGCCGACGCCGACGACGTGCAGCGCCGGACACTCGACGAGTCGCGGCTCGGGACGGGCGGTGCTCATGCTCTCTCTCCTCCGTGGCCCACAGCTTGCCGGAGCGCCGCGCGGCTGTCACCCGCCGACCCGCCTCGACGCCGCGGCGCGCACGTGCGATCCTCCGCGCGTCCCCGGAGGATCGTCCGATGTCACGTCGCCTCTCGTCGCGTGTCCGCGCGGGTCTCGTCGCCGCGCTCGTCCTCGGCGTCGCCGCGCTCGGCGCGCTCTTCGCCGGCGACCGCGGCGCCGCCGAGGAGGAGTCGCCGATCCGGTGGGAGAAGGATCTCGCCGCCGCGACCGCGAAGGCCGCCGAGACCGGCCGGCCGCTGCTCGTCGTCTTCCGCTGAGAGACCTGACAGGACGCGATGTCCTTCGACGGGCAGTTGGTCCGTCGCCCCAGTCCCGGTCTGATCGAGGTCTCGCGCGAGTACGTGTGCGTGCGCGTGACCGACATGCGCGGCGTGGACCTCTCGGTCTGGCGCTTCGACTACGACCTGACGTTCGCCGCCCTCGTCGCGAACGCCGACGGCACGCTCTACCACCAGTACGGCAACCGCGGGATCGAGCACGCCGACACGCACCTCTCGCTCGCGTCCTTCGAGGCGCTCCTGCGCGGCTCGCTCGAGGACCACGCGGCGTACGTCGCGTCGAAGGCGCGGCGCAAGGCGACCGCCGCCGAGACGATCGAGGGCACGGCGCAGATGCAGCGCCGCGCGAAGGAGGGCAAGCTCCCCGAGTGCTTCCACTGCCACATGGTCAACGGCGCGCACGACTACGACGCGCAGGCGGCGAAGCGCTACGACCCCGACTCCGTGTGGCGCTGGCCGCCGTCGTCGCGGCTCGGGCTGACGCTCGCGAAGGACGACCAGACGCTGGTGGAGGCCGTCGCCGACGGCAGCGCCGCCGCGCGCGCGGGACTCGCCGTCGGCGACCGGCTCGTGCGCGTCGGCACGCGGCGCGTGCGCAGCGAGGGCGACGTGCAGTGGGTGCTCGAGGAGCTGCCGTCGAAGGGCGGGAAGCTGCCCGTCGTCTACCTGCGCGGCGACGCCGAGCGCCAGACCGACCTGACCCTCGCGAAGGGCTGGAAGGAGGGCACGCCGGAGGAGGTCTGGCGCAACTCGATCTTCATCCGCGATCCGAAGCCGGGCTTCGGCGGGCCGCTGCTCTCCGACTCGGAGAAGAGGAAGCTCGGCATCGCCGCGGACGTCGCGGCGTTCCGCGTCAACTACATCGTGACGTGGGGCGAGGAGGCCGCCACCGGCCGCGCCGCACAGGCCGCGGGCATCCGCAAGGGCGACGTGGTGCTGTCCGTCGCCGGCAAGAGCGACTTCCTCTCGCCGAAGCACTTCCAGTCGTGGTTCCGTCTCACGCAGAAGGCGGGCCGCGCCGTCGCGATCGAGGTGCTGCAAGGCGGCGAGAAGAAGACGCTGCGCATGACACCCGTCGAGTAGCTCGGACCGTCCACGAGCCTCGCGCGCGTCGTGACGCAGGTCGTTGCGCGACGCGTCGTCCGTGCCGGGCGCCTCGTCGCTGCGCAGGCTTGTGGCGACGCGGTCTCGATTGCGCCTCGGCGTTGCGGCCGCGAATTGCGCGCGGACGGGATCTCGCTGTTGCGCGCGCGCGCGCCGCACGCCTAAGCTGCCTCGCAGGAAGCTCGCAGGAAGCTCGCAGGAAGCTCGCAGGAAGGCTCGCGGCGCACTCCGGCGCCGGAACGTGCCGGACGGCGTCGCGCGGACGGGAGGCGGCGATGCGCATGCGCAGTGCGATTCCGGTTGTGGGCCTCGTCGCGGCGGCCGTGCTGCTCTCGGGCTGCTGCGCGTTCCGGTGCCACCGCAGACCGCGGTGCGCCCATGAGTCGGAGTCCGGTGGGCCGGGCGCGTCGGGGCCGTGGCTGCGGCCGGGTGTCGTGCGCGTGATGCGCGACGGAACCGTGATCGCGTACGCGGCGCCGCAGCCCGGCAATCCGGCGCAGTGGAACTGGATCGTGAACGGCGACGAGAACTTCCCGATCGACGTCGCGATCAACGGCCAGGTCTGCTTCGAGTACCTGAACGCCACGTCGAAGACGCTCGACCAGCTCTGCACCATGTACGGCAGCGTGCTCTCGGCGCCGAAGCGTCACACGGTCGTCTCGTCGATCGCGCACGCGGGCGACTGCGGCGGCCCGTAGCGCAGCGACCACGTTCCCGGAGGTTGCGATGACCGGAGCGCACGGGCCGCGTCGCGGTTCGGCGTCGCACGCGCCGACCGAGGCGCGGCGCGAGCTGATCGTGCGCGCTCGTCCGCAGGCCGTCCCCCCCTGGGACGCGGACGCTGCCCGCAAGCTGCTGCGGGAGACGCTCGTGGCCTGGGCCGACGTGCTCGACGTCGATCCCGTGTTCGAACGCGACGCGGTGACCGTGCTCGTCGCGCGCGCCGCGGCGCGGGCGGCGTCGCAGGGGCACGCGCTCGCCGAGTCGGAGTTCGCACACGACTGGATCGTCGTCCTGCCCGAGTCGCTGACCGATGCGGAGTTCGAGGACGCGCACCACGAGCTGCTCGTGCGACCCGACCTGTTCGAGTGGGTCGAGCCGAACTACGCCGCCGAGGAGCCCGCCGCGCTGCCCTACGACGACCCGGACTGGCCGGCGGAGGGCCACCTCGGCGGCGAGAACGCGTGGTTCCACGCGCTCGGCGTCGATCCGAGCGTCGCGCCCGGAGCGCATGTGCGCGGCACCGAGGCGTGGTACGCATGGCGCTTCCCCGGCGGCGACGGCGCCGGGACGGCGTTCGTCGACGTCGAGCGCGGCTGGAAGCGCGACCACGTGTGCCTGCGGCCGCACGCGATCCCGCCGCCGCTCGTCGGTGTGGCGGGCGGCGCGCACGAGTTGGTCGACCACGGCACGATGAGCCTCGGCGTCGTGTGTGCGGCGGACGACGCGCAGCACGTGATCGGCGTGGTGCCGCACGTCGGCTCGGTGCAGGTCGCGTCGTACCGCAGGCGCCGCCGTCGCCGGCTGGTCGTACGGCTCGCGAACACGATCGTGCGGGCGGCGAACGCGCTCCCGCCGGGCGGCGTCATGCTGCTCGAGGTGCAGCTCGTGATGCCCGTGACGCTGCGCAAGACCCCGGTCGAGAAGGCGCAGTCCGTCTTCACCGCGATCCGCGGCGCGACGCTCGCCGACGTGACCGTCGTCGAGCCGGCGGGCAACAACGACGAGGAGGTGTCGAGCGCCGGGCTCTCGGTGGACGGCTACGACCTCGCGACGGAGCTCCTCCCCGGCGACTCCGGCGCGATCGTCGTCGGGGCCGCCCTCGAGACCGTGGGGCACGAACGGCTCGCGGCGTCGAACTGGGGCGCGCGCGTGGACTGCTGGGCGTGGGGCAACCGCGTCGCGACATGCAGCGTGACCGACACCGGCACGGACCGCCACCGCGTGTTCGACGGCACCTCTGCCGCGTCGGCGATCGTCGCCGGGGTCGCGCTCGCGGTGCAGGGGGCGTACGTGCGCGACCGCGCCGGGCCGCTGCCGGCGTATCTCGATCCGTCGTCGCTGCGCGATGTGCTGAAGTCCTTCGGCACGCAGGCGACCGTGCCGGGCGGCGGCGCGTTCGAACGTCTCGGCGTGCAGCCGGACGTGCGGCGCATCCTCGACGAGAAGCTGCAGATGCCCTTCGCGTGGGTGCGCGACAGCGAGGACGACACCGGCGAGCCGCTCGCGCCCGACGCGTCCCCGGCCGACGCGTCGCCCGACATGGCGCTGCGCGCGCCGGGCGCGGCCGTCGGCTCGCCGCCGTTCGCGGACGACGCGCTCGCAGCGGGCGATCCGGCGGAGCTGCACCTGCGCGTGCACAACCGCGGCGCGCGCGCCGCTCGCGACCTCGTCTTCGACGTGTACTGGTCGAAACCGTCGCTCGGGTTCCTGCCGACGACGTGGGCGTACCTGGGGCTGGTCAAGGTGGCGTCGGTGCCGGAGGGCGGCTGGGTGGACGACACGTCGCTCACCGTCGGCCTGCTGCCCGCGGACGCGTGGAACATGTCGCTGCTGAGCGTGCTGCGCATCGATCCGCCGACGGCCGGTCCGCCGCCGTCCCCGCCCGCGTACCCGCACGTCGCGTGGTCCGAGCGCCTGCGCACCGCGACGCGGCGCGGGGTCTTCCTGCTGAGCCACGCGCTGGCATGCCGGAGGGTGCCCGAGCTCGACGTGGACATGGTGCCGCTCGACATGCAGGTGCTCGGCCGCGCGGCCGGGAAGGCGCGGCGCGCGCACGTGCGCTTCGTGCTCGACCTGCCCCGCGGCGGGGGGCTCGTCCTCGACGTCGGACCCGACCTCGCCGCCGTGTTCGGCCCCGCGCTGCGCACGCTGTACCGCCGCGCCGACGGCTCCGCACTCCTCGCGTGCGCTCCGGGGCGCACGCTCGAACTGCCGCCGTTCGACGTCCCGAACGGCGCGGTCGTCCCGCTGCGCCTGCTGGTCGCCGGCCCGGCGCCGGCGGCGGGCCGCACCGCCGCGGTCGCTGCCTCGCTGGCGCAGGAGCCGGGCCCCGTGCGCCGTCTGCGCTGGCGCATCGCGGGCAGCGTCGCTCCGGTCGTCGCCCGCCCGGGCGGTTGAGCCCGGGGGCTACCCCGCATCATTCACCAGCTCCCGCGCCCGGCGCGTCGCCGGAGTCGCGGAGGCTCGCACTCTCGCGCCTCCGGCTCGGCCGGGACGGATTGCCGCGTGGCGCCGGCGTTGGCGCCACGGCCACAGCCCTCGAGACGACTGCGACACAGCCGCACTCGCGCGAGAGCTGGTGAACGATGCGGGCTACCTGCGCCGGTCGGGACCGTGCAGCGCCTCCTCGAGCGAGAGGATGTCGCGGCGCACGCCGGCGTCGCACGCTGCGAGCTCCGCGGCGCGCACCGCCGCGCGCGCCCGCAGCGCGTCGGCCTGCTGCGGCGCTGCGAGGGCGAGCAGCCCGAGTGCCTGCACGGCCGTGTCCGGGTCCGGCGCCTCCGCCGCGCGCGCGGCG
Organism: uncultured bacterium; assembly: GCA_937996235.1. Lineage (GTDB taxonomy): Bacteria > Planctomycetota > JAJSAM01 > JAJSAM01 > JAJVHW01 > CALKVK01. Next base: position 20,622 of record CALKVK010000020.1, read on the forward strand.
AGCCGCTCGACCTCGCCCGGCGCCGCCGTTGCGCCGCAGAGCAGCGCGAGCGCGCGCGGGAGCGTCTCGCAGCCCGGCTCGCCGTACCGCACGCACGCGGCGTGCGACTGCTCCGCGAGCCGCCGTGCGGTGGCGACGTCGCCCGCGCGCCACGCGATCGCGGCCTCCGTCGCGGCCACGCGCCCGAGCAGCGCGACGTCCCCGAGCAGCGCCACCGCGGCGACGAACTCCTCGTCGACGCGGGTGAGCTCCGCCCGGCGGTACGCGACCTCGCGCAGCACGCTCTCCGCGACCGCCTCGTCGTATGCGTCGCGATTCTGGACCGCCTGGTCGTGCGCCTCCGCGGCGAGCTCCGCGGCCGCAGGAAGGTCGCCGGCGTCCACGTACGCGACCGCGGCGTTGACGAGCGCAACGACGCGTGTCCCCGCGCGCATGGCGCGCGCGGACTGCGCGTGCAGTTCGGCCGCGCGGCGCGCGTCGCCGCTGTGCCGCAGGTGCAGCGCGCGCCACTCCGCGAGCGAGAGCAGCGCGCGCTCCGGCCGCGGCAGCGCGCGGGTCCAGCGCTCGAAGTCGTCGAGCACCGCCGCCTCCTCGTCCACGCCGAGACGCATGGCCACGCGGAAGCGCTGTGCGAAACGCCAGCGTTCGAGCTCGTCCCCGTCGAACGGGCCGAGCGCGCGCAGCTCCGCGCGCAGCTCGGCGGGCGCAGCGGAGTCCGCGTCGCGCGCGACGAGCAGCAGCCGCGCGACGCGCTGCAGGAGCTCCGACGGCTGCGCGCTGCGTCCGAGCTCGTAGAGCGCGCGCTGCAGCGAGCCGCGCGAGCCGTCGTCGAGGCACACGGTCGCGAGCGCGATCGCGATCTCCTCCTCGCGCGCGCCGGCGTTCGCGGGGCGCGCGGCCGCCAGCGCCTGTTCGAGCAGCATCTGCGCCTCGGCGAAGCGGCCCGCGGCGCGCGCGTTCGCCGCGGCTGCGACCGCCTCGTCGAGGATCTCGTCCGCGTCCCCGCACGCGGTCACGTGACGCAGCCGCTCCGCGCTGCCCGCGGGCAGCGCGTCGACGACGGCGCGGTGGGCGGCGCGCAACCGTTCGGCCGGCCACGTGCGCAGCGTCCGGCACGCGGCGACGGGCTGGTAGCGGCCGTCCTCGAGGCGCGTGATGCGCCGCCGCTCGCCGAGCGCCGCGAGCTCGGGCTGCAGGCGCCAGCGCGGGCGTCCGGTGAAGTGCGCGAGCAGGTCCTCCGACGTGTGCGGCCACGCGAGCGTGACCCACGCCATCAGCTCCTCGAGCGCGGGCGCGTCCGGCGGCTCGTCCGTCACCGCGAGCGTGGACGCGAGGATCGGCATGCCGCCGGCCAGGCGCTGCAGCGCCTCGCGTCCGATGGCGAGCCGTTCCTCGGACCAGCGCGCGAGACCGGCGCGCACCCACGCCGCGACCTCCGCGGCCACGCGCGCGGGCAGGCCCCCGGTGCGCCGCGCGAGCTCGCGCGCGCCGTCCTCGCGCAGGTGGAAGATGCGGTCCGGGCCGCGGAAGAGCGCGCGCAGGTCCTCCTCGCGGAGCCGCTCGAGCACGATCGTGTCGTCCGTGTGCGCATCGACGACGCGCACGATGCCGCCGCGCGGCGCGGCGCGCGCGAGGAGCGCGGACGACCAGCGGTCGAGCGCGCGCGGGTCGTCGGCGAGGAGGACGTCGCCCGCCGCGACGCATGCGGCGACGTGCCCGAGGAGCGCCTCCTCCAGCGCCTCCTGCTCGACCGCGTGGGACGCGTCCACGTCCGGGAACAGCGCGAGCAGACTCGCGTACGGCTCGGAGCCCGGCGCGAGCCAGCGGGCACGCCGCCCGCGGCGCGACAGCTCCTCGGCCGCCTCCGTGAGGAGCCGCGAGCGCCCGCTGCCGACGGCGCCGAACACCGCGGCGGAGCGCCCGGAGAGCACGGCGGACACGACGCGCGCGAGCGGCTCCGGGTCGCCGAGCCGCGGGAGCCGCGGCTGCAGGAGTCCCGCGACGTCCTCGTCGAAGAGCAGCCGCACCAGCTCGGCGACCGTCTGCGGCCGCGCCGCGGGGTCGGCGTCGAGGAGCCGCTCCACGGCCGCCGCCACGCGCGGCGGCGTCTCCGGCGCGAGGCGCAGCACCGGGATCGGCGCGACGGAGCGCTTCAGGTGGATCACCTCGAAGAGCTCGTCGGCGCGGTGCGGGAGCGCGCCCGTCAGCGCCTCGTAGAGCATCACGCCGATCGCGTAGAGGTCGCAGCACGGGTCGCCGCGGCTGCCCGCGAACTGCTCCGGGGCGAGGTACTCGGGCGTGCCGACGATCGCGCCGACCGCCGTCAGCGCCTCGCCGAGCGACGGTCCCCACGACACGCCGAAGTCGAGCAGCGTCACGTTCATGCCGTCCGCGACGAGCACGTTCGACGGCTTCAGGTCGCGGTGGAGGACGCCGCTCGCGTGGACGCGACCGAGCGCCTCGAGGAGCGCGAGGGTCGGCGCCGCGACGTCGTGCCAGCGTGCGGGCACCGGGCAACCCGGGAAGGGCTCGCCCTCGACGAACTCCATGACGAGGAACTGCACGCCGTCGTGGACGCCGTCGTCTTCCAGCGTGACGACTCCGGGCAGCCGCAGCAGCCGCAGCGCGGAGATCTCGCGGTGGGCGCGCAGGCCGACGGCGCCCGTGCCCCGCTGGAGCAGCTTCAGCGCGACGCGCCGGCCCGTCGTGCGGTCGACGGCCTCGTACACGACCGCGGTGCCGCCCTCGCCGACCCGCCGGCCGAGCTCGTAGCGCCCCGCGACGACGACCGGCGCAGGGTCCGCGTCGTGCGGTGCGTCCGTGTCGGTCACGCGAGCCCCCTGCGCATCGTACGGCACGGCGTGTCCGCGCGTCGCCGCGCTTCCGGCTTGTGCCCGCGCGCCCGACACGTACGCTCTTGGCTCGCCGATGCGACTCGCGTCACGCCATCGCCTCCTCGCCGCGCCGCGCACGTGCCTCGGTCTCGTGCTCGCCGCGCTCGTGCTGTGCGTCGCGCTGGTCGGCCCGAACCGCGCGCTCTGCATCGGCGCCGACGGCCACGTGCAGATCGAGCCGGCGGGGAGCGCCTGCTGCGAGTCCGGCCCGGGCACGACGGGCGAAGCCGGCGGCCCCGCGCAGCCGAACGTCGCCGCGCAGCCGAACGTCGCGGCGCCGTCGGACGACTGCGGGCCGTGCGACGACGTGCAGCTCGCGCAGAGCGTGGTCGCGCGCCGCGCGTCCGACGTCGCAGCGCGCTCCGAGGCGCCGGCGCCCGCCGCGCTCGCGTCCGCGCTCCCGTGCGGTGCGGCGTCGGTGTCGGTGCCGCGCGTCGCGCGCGGCGCCGCGTGCGCCGGCGACGCCCCGCGCGGCCCGCCGCCGCGCCTGCGCGTCCTGCGCTGCTGATCCGCGCCGCTCCCCGGCGTGACGCCACCGCGCCACGCCGGCCGTGACCGGCTGCGGCCCGCGCCCCCATGCGCGACGGCCCCGTGCCGGTCGGTGTCGCTCCCCGGCCGCCGCTGCGGCCGACCGCGCGGAGTCCGCACGTGCCGTCCACTCCCCGTCCGCTCCCACGCGTCGCGCGCCGCGCCGCGTCGTCGCTGCTCGTCTGCGCCGCGTGCGTCGTCGGCGCGTGCCGCGCGCCCGGGCCGCCCCCGGACGCCGCGCCGCCCGCCGCCGAACTCCTCGGCACGGCCGTCTCGGTCGCCGCGCGTCCGGCGCCGCTGCCGCTCGACGAGTCCGGCGCGCCGGCGGAACGCATCGACGTGGCCGTCGCGATCCGCGCGGCGCTCGCGGCGTCGGCCGACGTGCAGGCGGCGCTCGCGCGCACCCGCGGCGCGCTCGCAGCATGCGACGCGGAGCGCCGCCTGCCCAACCCGGTCGCGGCGCTCTCGCTGCGCTTCGCGGAGTCCGGGGCACGCCCGGGTCTCGACGTCGGCATCGCGGAGGATCTCGTCGCGCTGCTGACCCGCGGCGCGCGCGCCGACGCCGCCGACGCGCGCCTGCGAGCCGCGGTCGCGGACGCACTCGCGACGGCGCTCGACGTCGCCGCGGACGCCGCGCGCGGCGTGGTGGCCGTGGCGTCGGCCGAGCGGCGCGCCGCGTTGCTCGACGCGCGCGCAGCGCTCTCGGCCCGCGTCGCGGCGGCCGCGCACGAGCGCGCGCGCAGCGGCGAGGGCGGCCCGCTCGACGCGACGCTCTGCGAGGAAGAGGAGGCGCTCGCGCGCGGCGAGGCGGCGGCGGCGTGGGCCGACGTGCGGGCGGCGCGCCTCGCGCTGGCGCGGCGGCTCGGGCGCCCGCGCGACCCCGCGCTGTGGCGCGTGGACGCGACCGACGTCGCCGCGGGCGTCGGCGCCGACGCCCGCGACGAGGACGCGTGGATCAACGCGGCGCTCGCGCGCCGCCCCGAGCTGCGCGACCTCGACTGGCAGCTCGCGGCCCACGCGTCCGACGCGCGGCGTGCGCCGTGGGACGTGTTCGACGGTGCGGAGGGCGGCGTGGACGTCGAAGGGACCGCGAGCTGGGAGGCGGGCCCGTCGCTCACGCTGCCCGTGCCGCTCTGGGACGACGGTTCCGCGCGCAGCGCCGCGCGGACCGCGGCGGTGGACGAGCTGCACCACCGCCGCACGGCGCTCGCGCGGCGGATCGTCGAGGACGTGCGCACGGCGTGGCACGCCGTCCACGCCGCGGACGCCGCGCTGCGCGCCGCCGAGACGCAGCGCGTCCCGCTCGCCGAGCGCCGCCGCCGCGAGGCGCAGGCCGTGTACGACGCGGGCGAGAGCGACGTCACGGCACTGCTGCTCGCCGAGCGTGCGCACACCGACGCGCTGCTCGCGGCGGCGGACGCGCGTGCGGCCGCGGCGCGCGCGCGCATCGACCTGCACCGCGCCGCGGCGGGCGTCCCGGGCGGTGTCGCCGGCGACGGCGTGGACGACGCGGCGGACGACGACGACACGGACCGCGCCGGCCCGGCGCAGGAGGCATCCCGATGAACCGACGCGCCATCTCGCGTGCACTCGCCGTGCTCACTCTCGCGCTTCCGCTGGCCGCGTGCCCCGGCGCGCGGCACGCGGACGAGCACGAGCACGAGCACGAGGACGAGCACGGACACGGTCACGACGCTCACGCAGGTCACGCTGCGGACGGCGACCACGACGACGTGGTACGTCTCGACCCGGCCGTCGCGCACGCGGCCGGAGTGCGCACGGCGACGGCTGCGCACGGCGTGCTGCCCGACGCCCTCGTCGCGCCGGCGCGCGTCGCGCTCGACACGGACGCGACCGCACACGTGGGCGTGCAACTCGCGGGACGCGTCCGCGAACTCGCGGTGCGGCGCGGCGAGCACGTCGCGAAGGGCGACCTGCTGCTCGTGCTCGAGAGCCCCGAGCTCGGCCGCGAGCAGGTGGAGTTCCTGGCGGCGGACGCGGCGCTCGGTCGCGCGCGACCGGCGGTGGAGCTCGCGGAGCGGCTGCTCGCCCGCGCGCGCGAGGCGCACGAGGCGTCGCGCAGTCTGCCGCTCAGCGCGGTCGAGGAGCGCGAGATCGCGCTCGCCGAGGCGCGCCGCGAGGTGGCGTCCGCCGAGGCCGCGCGCAGTGCGGCCGAGAACCGCCTGCACGTGCTCGGCATGACGCAGCCCGAGGTCGCGGAGCTGGCGCGGACGCGCGAGGTGCAGACGCGCGTGGAAGTGCGCGCACCGCTCGCGGGCGAGGTGCTCGAACGCGAGGTGACGCTCGGCGAGGTCGTGGGCCCCGAGCGCGACGCGCTGCTCGTGCTCGCCGACACCACGTGGCTCTGGGTGCTCGCGGACGTTCCGGAGACGCGACTGCGCGAGCTGCGCGTCGGCGCTCCGGCGCGCATCGCCTGCGCCGCTGCGGGCGACGCCCTGCTCGCGGGGCGCGTCGCGTGGATCGAGCCGCACGTGGACCCGGACACGCGCACCGCGCGGGTGCGGGTCGTCGTCGCGCGCGCCGGGACGGCGCTCCTGCCCGGCATGTTCGCGGAGGTGAGCTTCCCGCTCGACGTGGCGGGCGACGCGCAGCCGGTCGTGCACGTCGCCCGCGCCGCGCTGCAGAGATTCGAGGGCGCGAGCGTCGTGTTCGTGCCGCTCGCGGGCGCGGCCGGGAGCTGGGCGCCGCGCGCGGTGCGCACCGGGCGGCGCGTCGGCGACCGCGTCGAGGTGCTCACCGGACTCGCGTCCGGCGAGGAGTACGTCGAGGGCGGCGCCTTCGTGCTGAAGGCCGAGCTGGCCAAGTCCGCCGCCGGTCACGAGCACTAACGGGACACGCCATGCTGGAACGCATCCTCCGCTTCGCCGTCGAGCGCCGCGCGCTCGTCATCCTGCTCACGCTCGTCGCCGCCGCGTGCGGTGCGGTGGCGCTGCGCCGTCTGCCGATCGACGCCGTGCCGGACATCACGAACAACCAGGTGCAGGTCAACGTCGTCGCGCCCGCGCTCTCGCCGCTCGAGGTCGAGCGGCAGGTGACGTTCCCGGTCGAGACCGCGCTCGCGGGCATCCCCGGTCTCGCCGCGACGCGTTCGCTCTCGCGCAACGGCTTCGCGCAGGTCGTCGCGATCTTCGACGACGACGTGGACGTGTGGTTCGCGCGGCAGCAGGTCGCGGAGCGGCTGCGCGACGCCGCCGACGAGCTGCCCGCCGGCGCCGAGCCGCGCATGGGGCCGGTCACGACCGGTCTCGGCGAGGTCGTCATGTGGACCGTCGCCTTCGAGCACCCGGACGGTGCGGGCGCCGCGGTCGCGGACGGTGCGGCCGGCTGGCAGGCGGACGGCAGCTACCTCACACCCGAGGGCGAGCGGCTCGCGGACGACGCCGCGCGCGCGACGTACCTGCGCACCGTCCAGGACTTCGTGGTCCGTCCGCAGGTCCGCGCGCTGCCCGACGTCGCGGGCGTGGACGCGATCGGCGGCCACGTGAAGCAGATCCACGTGCTGCCGGACCCCGCGCGGCTCGTGGCGTACGGCCTCGCGTTCGGCGACGTCGTCGCAGCGCTCGAGCGCAACAACGCGAGCCTCGGCGCGGGCTGGGTGGAGCAGGCGGGCGAGGCGTACGTGGTGCGCGCGACGGGGCGCATCGAGCGCCCGCTCGAGGAGCTCGGCGGCATCGTCGTCGCGGCGCCCCGCGGCGTGCCCGTGCGCGTCCGCGACGTGGCCGAGGTCGCGCTCGGCGGCGAGGCGCGCACCGGCACGGCGGGCGTCGACGGCCGCGAGGCCGTGGTCGGCACCGCCATGATGCTGCTCGGCGCGAACAGCCGGACCGTCGCCGCCGCGGTCGTCGCGCGGCTGCGCGAGGTGGACCGGACGCTGCCCCCCGACGTCCGCGTGCGTGTCGTGCTCGATCGCACGCGCCTCGTCGACGAGACGATCGCCACGGTGACGCGCAACCTCGCCGAGGGCGCGCTCTTCGTGATGCTCGTGCTGTTCCTGATGCTCGGGAACGTGCGCGCGGCGCTCGTCACCGCGGCGGCGATCCCGCTGGCGATGCTCCTGACGGCGATCGGCATGGTGGAGTCGCGCATCAGCGGCAACCTGATGAGTCTCGGCGCCATCGACTTCGGGCTCGTCGTGGACGGCTCCGTGATCGTCGTCGAGAACTGCCTGCGCGTGCTCGCCGAGCGCCGCCACGCCCTCGGACGCACGCTCTCGCTGCGCGAGCGCCTCGACGCGGTCTACGCCGCGGCGCGCCAGGTGCGCAGCGCGACGGCGTTCGGCGAGGCGATCATCATCACCGTCTACGTGCCGGTCCTGGCGCTGACGGGCGTCGAGGGGCGCATGTTCCGGCCGATGGCCGTGACGGTGATCTTCGCGCTCGCGGCGGCGTTCGTGCTCTCGCTCACGTTCGTCCCCGCCGCCGTCGCGGCATTCGTGGGCGGCGACGTGCGCGAGCGCGAGGGGCTGCTCGTGCGGCTCGCGCGCCGCGTCTACGTGCCCGTGCTCGAGCGCGCGCTGCGCCTGCGCCGCGCGGTGGTCGTCGGCGCCGTCCTCGTCTGCGCCGGCGCCGCGCTGCTCGCTGCGCGCCTCGGCCAGGAGTTCGTGCCGACGCTCGACGAGCACGACGTGGCGCTGCACGCGATGCGCATCCCGAGCACGTCGCTCGCGCAGTCCACGCACATGCAGCACGCGGTCGAGCGCGCGCTCGCCGAGGTCCCGGAGGTGGCGCTCGTGTTCTCGAAGACGGGCACCGCCGAGATGGCGTCGGACCCGATGCCGCCGAACGTCTCGGACACGTTCGTCGTGCTGCGCCCGCGCGCGGAGTGGGCCGACCCGCGGCTGCCGAAGGCCGAGCTCCTCGAGCGCCTCGAGGACGCGGTCGCAGCGCTGCCCGGCAACGCGTACGAGTTCACGCAGCCGATCCAGATGCGCTTCAACGAGCTGCTGGCCGGCGTGCGCGGCGACGTCGCGGTGAAGGTGCACGGCGAGGACCAGGACGCCGCGCGGCGCGCGGCCGAGCAGATCGCCGCCGTGCTGCGCGCCGTCCCCGGCGCGGCCGACGTCAAGGTGGAGCAGACGCGCGGACTGCCGGTGCTGACGATCGACGTGGACCGCGAGGCCGCGGCGCGCCTGGGTCTCGCCGTCGCGGACGTCCACGACGTGGTGGCCGTGGCGGTCGGCGGACGCGAGGTTGGGCGCGTGTTCGAGGGCGAGCGCGCGGTGCCGCTCGTCGTGCGCCTGCCGGAGCGGTTGCGCCACGACATCGACGCGCTGCGCCGCCTGCCCGTTCCGGTGGGCGTGTCGGGTGCGTCGCACGACGGCGACGGCGTCACGCGCGCGACGCGTGCGGTGCCGCTCGAGGACGTGGCGCGGCTCCTGGTCAGCGAGGGTCCGAACCAGGTGAGCCGCGAGAACGGCTCGCGGCGCGTCGTCGTGCAGGCGAACGTGCGCGGCCGCGATCTCGGCGGATTCGTCGCCGAGGCGCAGCGGCGCGTCGCCGCGGACGTGCGCCTGCCGCCGGGGCTCTGGCTCGCGTGGGGCGGGCAGTTCGAGAACCTAGTCGCCGCGCGGTCGCGCCTCGCCGTGGTCGTGCCGCTCGCCCTCGCGCTGATCCTGGGCCTGCTCTACGCGACGCTGCGGTCGGCGAAGCGCGCCGCGCTCGTCTTCACCGGCGTGCCGCTCGCGCTCTCGGGCGGCGTGCTCGCACTCGTGCTGCGCGGCCTGCCGTTCTCGATCTCCGCGGCCGTCGGGTTCATCGCGCTCTCGGGCGTCGCCGTGCTGAACGGCCTCGTGATGGTCACGTTCGTGCAGCAGCTCCGCGAGGAGGGGCGTCCGCTCGACGCCGCACTGCGCGAGGGCGCGACGTCGCGCCTGCGTCCCGTCCTGATGACCGCCCTCGTCGCCGCGCTCGGCTTCGTGCCGATGGCGCTCGCGACCGGGACCGGCGCGGAGGTGCAGCGTCCGCTGGCGACGGTCGTCGTCGGCGGGATCGTCACGTCGACGCTGCTGACGCTCGTGGTGCTGCCGGCGCTCTACCGCATGACGCACCGCGACGGCGCCGCCACCGCGGCCGGCGCGGAGGGCGACGCCGTCAGTACCTGAGCGTCTCCCCGGCGCGGCCGAGACGCACGACGACCGCGCGGCGGTCGGCGCCGAGCGCCAGCTCGATGCGCACGACCTGGCTGCCCGCGCCGAACGTGCCGAGGTCCATGTCCCTGCCGACGAACTTCATCAGCCCGCTGCGGAAGTCGAGGACGGCGCCGCGGATGCCGCCCGTCGGGTGCACGAGCCGATAGCGCTCGCCCTGGCGCACGAACGCGTCCGCGGGCAGCAGCACGTCGAAGCCGTCGCCGAAGCGCAGGCGCACCGCGAAGTTGTCGGTCGGGACGTTCTCGATGCGGCTCATGCCGAGCACGAGCGCAAGCCGGTCCTTCCCGCCGCCGGCGAGCTTCGCCTTGGCCTTCGCGACCTGGAACGACGGTGCGCGCAGCGAGCCCTTGCCGCGCAGGGCGTACGTGGTGCCCTCGAGCCGCACGCGGCCCGTGGCGACGGCGCTGTCGTCCGCGTAGCGCACGTGGACTTCCGCGTCGCGCTGCCCGACCGCGTCGAGGTCGCCCGTGTACTGGACCTTCAGCTTGGCGCGCGACGATCCGATCGGGCTCGGCGTCACCCGCAGGGCGAAGCCATCCGCCTCGACGATCTGGGATGCGCCGTTCGCGCGCGGCGTCGCCGAGAGGACCGACACGGACGACTCGTCGCCGTCGGTGAAGGAGAAGGTCACCGGGCTGCCGAAGGCGAGCGGCGCCGAGCCCGTGTCGAGCACGCCCTTCGCCTTGATGCGCGAGCGCTCGGGCCGCGCCGCGTTCGCCTTCGCCTTGAGAGCCAGCAGGAGCACGCCGCCGTCCAACTCGACCAGCGGCTCCGGACCGTCGATCTCGCGCACGCGCGGCCCGCCGTTGACGGGGCCGCCCGCCTGGACGAACTCCGCGCGGAACTCGCGCGCGGTCACGGGCGGGATCGCGTCGGTGACGACGATGTGCTCGCCGTAGGGGTTGCGGCGCACGTCGTACGCGTAGAGCTCCGTGAAGTCCTCGGAGTCGCCGATCCGCGCGAACAGGCGGAACGTCGAGAAGCCGCGCGCCTTCGACGGGTCGAAGTCGTCGTTCGCGCGCAGCGTGAAGCCGTCCACCTCGACGTCGGCGGGCGTGCGCCACTCGACGAAGTGCACGGTCCCCGCTGGCATGCCGTCCGCGAAGATCGTCTCGCGCGCCTCGACCGTCGAGTTCGCGGTGCCGAACATGTCCTCGACGGCGAACCCGCCGGCGAGCGGGCTGTGCGCCGTGACGACGACGCCCTGCGCGACGTCCCACACGTCCGACGTGCTGCCCTCGAACGAGTCGCCCTCGGCGCTCCCGACCACGCACGCGACGACGCACGCCGTCGCGACGACACGCCGCCCGAGTCCGCCCGCAACCGAGTTCCGCCGCATCCTGCACGCCCTCCGCCGTCCCGTGCCGGCGTGTCGCCGCCGACTGCGCGCATGGTAGCGGCGGATTCGCGCCGCGGCGCCGGCCACGCGCGACGGGTTTCATGTCTTGACTCGCACGCGGCCCCTCTGTGAACGTTCGCGCGCGAAGCGGTTGCTTCGTCGGTCGGAGGGCTTCGGCGTGAACGATCCGGGCGCGCGATCCGTCGCGAAGGCCGCTGCTTTGGTCCGAGTGGAGCGCGCCGACGGGCACGCGCGCGTGGTCGCCTGCGCGGCGCTCGTCCCGGGCGACCGCATCATGCTGCTCGAGGGCGACCTCGTGCCGCGGCCGTCGCGCTACTCGATCCAGTACGACGAGACGCACCACATCGAGGTGCCGGCGAACGGCGTGTCGCAGGACGGCGACGACCCGTACGCCTGGCGCTTCCTCAACCACTCGTGCCGCCCGAACGCACGCGTGCGCGCCCGCGAGCTCCTGGCCGTCCGGGCGATCGCGCCCGGCGACGAGATCACGTTCGACTACGAGACCACCGAGTGGCAGCTCGCGTGCCCGTTCACGTGCCGCTGCGGGACGTGCGACGGCCGCCACGTGCGCGGCTTCCGGTTCCTGCCGCCGGCGGAGCGCGAGAGCCGCACGAAGCGGCTCGCGGAGCACCTCCTCGCGCGGATCGACGCGCCCGTCGCGTGACGTGAACGGCGCCGCGCCGGAGCGCACCCCGGACGCTCCGGCGTGCCTCCACGAGATCTTCCTGCGGAGTGCCGCCGCGCACGCGGCGCACGTCGCCGTGGACGTGCCGCCGTCACGCGCGGCAGCCCGGACCACGCTCACGTACGCGGCCCTCGAGCGGCGCTCGCGCGCGCTCGCCGCCGCGCTGTCCGCCCACGTGCAGGGGGAGTGCGTGGTCGCGCTGCTCCTGCCGCGGGACTCGGCCGCGCCGTTCGTCGCGGAACTCGCCGTGCTGCGCGCCGGCGCGGCCTACACCGCGCTCGACGTCGCCTTCCCCGACGCGCACCTGCGCTTCCTGCTCGAGGACTCGGCCGCCGTCGCGGTCGTGACCGACGACGCGGGGCGCGCGCGGCTGCTCGCCCTGGGCTGCGACGCGTCGCACATCGTCCACGTGGACGCCGCCGCGTTCGATGACGCCGCCGCGCCCGCGACGCCGTGGCTCGGGCCCGCGTCGCTCGCGTACGTGGTCTACACCTCCGGCACGACCGGCCGGCCGAAGGGCGTGCTGATCGAGCACCGCTCCATCGTGAACCTGGTGCTCTCGGACGTCGCGCACTTCGGACTCGGGCCCGCGGACCGCGTGGCGCAGGGCAGCTCGCACGCGTACGACTCGTCCGTCGAGGAGACGTGGCTGGCGTTCGCGGTGGGGGCCGCGGTCGTCGTGCTCGACGACGAGACCGCGCGCTCCGGGCCGGACCTCGTGCCGTGGGCGGCGCGCGAGCGCGTGAGCGTGCTGTGTCCGCCGCCGACGCTCCTGCGCGCGACGGGCTGCACGGACCCCGCGCGCGCGCTGCCCGACCTGCGGCTGCTCTACGTGGGCGGCGAGGCGCTGCCGCAGGACCTCGCCGAGCTCTGGGGCCGCGGGCGGCGCCTCGAGAACGGCTACGGCCCGACCGAGTGCACCGTGACCGTCGTGCGCGCGGAGCTGCGCCCCGGCGAGCCGGTGGTCATCGGACGCGCCGTCGCGGGCAACGTCGCGCACGTGCTCGACGCGGAGTTGCGCGACGTGGCGGACGGCACGCCGGGCGAGCTCTGCATCGCGGGTGCGGGTCTCGCGCGCGGCTATCTCGGGCGCCCGGAGCTGACGGCCGAGCGTTTCCCCGTCCACAGCGCGCACGGTCGCATCTACCGCACGGGCGACCTCGTGCGCCGCGACGCGCGCGGGGACCTGCACTGTCTCGGGCGCATCGACACGCAGGTCAAGGTGCGCGGGCACCGCGTGGAGCTGGAAGCGGTCGAGGCGCGGCTCGCGGCGTGCGCGGGCGTGCGCGCGGCGGCGTGCGCGCTGCAGGGCGAGGGCGCGGCGGCGCGGCTCGTCGCGTACGTCGTGCCCGCGGATGCGTCGGCCCCGCCCGACGCTGCGGCGCTGCGGGCGCAGCTCGCCCGGGAGCTGCCCTCGGCGATGGTCCCGGCGCACGTCGGCGTGCTCGCGCGGCTGCCGACGAGCGTCGGCGGCAAGCTCGACCGCGCCGCGCTCCCCGTCTACGAGCCGCCGCGCGCGGCGACGTCCGGCGACGCGCCGCGCGACGCGCTCGAAGCGGCCGTGTGCGCCGCGTTCGGCGCGGTGCTCGGGATGCCGGACGCGCCGCCCGGGGCCGACTTCTTCCTCGAGCTCGGGGGCGATTCGCTGCGCGCGGCGCTCGTGATCGCACGGCTGCGCGCGGCGCCCGAGACGGAGCGGCTCGCGGTGCGCGACCTGTACGACGTGCGCAGCGCGCGCGGACTCGCGGAGCGCGCGCGCGCGAACGGTGCGGACGCGGTGCGGCAGCGCGGGCGTCCGCCCGTCGACGTGCCCGCGCGCAGGCGCCGTCACGTGCGCGCGACGCTCGCGCGCGCCCCCGCTCTCCTCGTCGAGCTCGTCGTCGCGTCGGCGCTCGCGTACCTCGTCGTCTTCCTCGCGCTGCCGTGGCTCTGCGACGCGCTCGGCGTCACCCTCGCGCTCGTCGCGGGTCCGTTCCTGCTCGCGCTCCTCGCGCTCGTCGCGACACCGCCCGCGGTCGTCGTCGCCGTGCTGACGAAGCGCGTGCTCGTCGGCCGCTACCGTGCCGAGCGCACGCCGGTCTGGAGCCCGCGCCACGTGCGGATGCTCGTCGTCGAGTCCGCCGTCTCGGCGCTGCCGTGGAAGCTCCTGGCCGGGACGGAGCTGTGCGGCGTGGTGCTGCGTGCGCTCGGAGCGCGCGTCGGGCGCGGGGTGCACGTGCACCGCGGCGTGGACCTCGCGCGCGGCGGCTTCGACCTGCTCGAGGTCGGCGACGACGCGGTGCTCGCGCAGGAGTCCGCGCTGCACCTCGTCGCACTCGACGACGGCGAGGTCGTCGTCGCTCCGGTGCGCATCGGCGCGCGCGCGGTCGTCGACACGCGTGCGGGCGTCGCGGGCGGTGCCGTGCTCGGAGACGACGCGCACCTGACGCCGCTCTCGTGGCTCGACGCGGGCGCGGCCGCGGGCGCGGGCGAGCGGTGGGACGGCGTCCCCGCGCGCTGCGCCGGCGCGGCGGAGCGTGCACCTGCGGATGCGCCGCCCGCGGCGTTCGGGCCGTGGACCCACGCGCTCCTGCTCGTGGCCGCGCGGCAGACGGCGGGCGTGGTCGCGCGGCTCCCGCTCGTCGCCGCGCTCGCGCTGCTCGCGGCGGCGGCCGGTGTCGACGCGGCGGTCGTCCGCGCGTGGCTCGCGTCTCCGTCGCTCGCGGCGGACGTCCTCCTGGTCCTCGCCGCGGTGTGGGCCGCCGGCGTCGCGGCGTCGCTCGTCGTCGAGGCGCTCGTCGCGCGCGCGGTCGCACCGCGCGAGGAAGGCGTCGTGGCGCGCCGCAGCGTCGCCGCCGTGCGCGCGTGGGTCGCGACCGACGCCGTGGACCACGCGGGCGACTGGCTCTCGGGCACGCTCTTCTGGCCGCTCTGGCTGCGGCTCGCGGGCATGCGCGTCGGCGCGCGCTGCGAGGTCAGCACCATCCTCGACGTCGTGCCGCGCCTCGTCTCGATCGGCGACGAGTGCTTCCTCGCGGACGGAATCTATCTCGGCGGTCCGCTGCAGCGCGCGTGGGGCGTCGGGCTGCGCCCGACGGAGCTCGGCGCGCGCAGCTTCTTCGGCAACCACGTGGTGGTGCCGGCGGGCGAGCGGCTGCCGCCCGACGTGCTCGTCGGCGTCTGCACGATCGCACGCGCGGCGGACCTGCGCGGGCACGACGCGTCGTTCGGGCATCCGGCGTTCCCGCTGCCGCGGCCGGCGGCCGAGCCGCTCGACCGGCGGCTCACCCACGAGCCGGATGCGTTGCGCCGCGTCACGCGCATCGCGTGGGAGACGGCGCGCTTCGCGCTGCCGCTGCCGCTGCTCGCCCTCGCGGGCCTCTGGTGCGTCGTGACGGCCGCGCCGCAGCTCGCGCCGGCGCCGCTCGTCGGCGCGTCGGTCGCGTTCGTCGTGTGCGCGGCGGCCGCGTGCGCGCTGGTGCTCGCGCTGAAGTGGGTGCTGCTCGGGCGCGTGCGTCCGGGGCGCCACGCGCTCTGGTCGTGCTGGTGCAGCCGCTGGGACTTCCTGTACGTCGCCTGGGGCATGCTCGCGCGGGGGACGCTCGCGCGGCTCGAGGGCACGCCGTTCCTGACGTGGTTCCTGCGCGCGATCGGCATGCGCATCGGCCGTGGCGTCGTGCTCGGCGGGGGCTTCGCGCAGGTCGTCGATCCCGACATGCTGACGTTCGAGGACGGCGTGACCGTCGACGGCCTCTTCCAGGCGCACACGTTCGAGGACCGCGTCCTCAAGATCGGCCCGGTGACGCTGCGCCGCGACGCCACCGTCGCGACGGGCGCCGTCCTCTTCTACGACGTGGACGTCGGCGCGCGCGCACACGTCGCCGCGCACGGCGTCGTCACGAAGGGCGAGCGCCTGCTCCCCGCGACCACCTACACCGGCGCCCCCGTCCGCCCCTGACCCCTCCCGTTCCGAAGGGGACGGTCCTCACGCGGGCTCGATGCGCAACGACTCGTTCCGACGGGGACACTCCTGGCCCGCATCGTTCACCAGCTCTCGCGGATGCGTCGCTCCCGCCGCGTCGGGCTACACTCCGCACTCCGTGGGGCACGTCCCGGCGGTCCCGATGACGCGCACCGCCGAGCCGCCCGCCCGACCGCCGCACCCCGTGCGCCTCAGCGCGGCGGCCGTGGTCCGCGTGGACCACGACCGATGAGGTTCGGGCGGCTCCGACTCGACTGGCGCCGCACTCCCTTCGGACTCTTCCGCGACCCGCGCTTCCTGCGCCAGGGCCGCTGGATCGCGCTGTCCGCGCTGATCGGCTCGGTCGGCGGCGTCGGCGCGATCCTGTTCGACCTCGTCTTCCGGCTCTGCCAGCACGGCCTGCTCGAGGGTCTCGGACGCTTCCGCCCGCCGCCCGCCGGCGGCGAGGGCGGCGTCGCGTTCGGCCCCGAGCACCCGTGGCTGCTGCTCGTGCCGCTCGTGATCGGCGGCCTCGCGACCGGCGCGATCGTCTTCGGCCTCGCGCCCGAGACCGAGGGCCACGGCACCGACGAGGTCATCCAGGCCTTCCACCACGGCCGCGGCAAGATCCGCCGCCGCGTGCCGCTCGTGAAGGCGGTGACGTCGGCGCTGACGATCGGCTCGGGCGGCTCGGCGGGACGCGAGGGGCCCATCGCGCAGATCGGCGCCGGGTTCGGGTCGTTCCTCGGCGACGCCCTGCGCGTCACGAACCACGAGCGGCGCGTGCTGATGATGGCCGGCGTCGCGGGCGGGATCGGCGCGATCTTCCGCGCGCCGCTCGGCGCGGCGCTGTTCGCGTGCGAGGTGCTCTACACCGAGGCGGAGTTCGAGTACGAGGTGCTCGTCCCCGGACTCATCTCGGCGATCACGGGCTACTCGATCTACGCGTCGTACGCGGGCTGGGACGTGCTCTTCCGCGTCCCCGACATCTCCTACCACGAGCCCGAGCACCTGCTGCTCTACGCGGTCCTCGGCGTGCTCTGCGCGGCGGCCGGGCGCATCTACCCGCCGTTCTTCTACGGCCTGCGCGACCGCTTCTTCCGGCGGCTGCCGCTGCCGCGCTGGACGCGCCCGGCGTTCGGCGCCGCGCTGCTCGGGCTCCTCGCCGTCGCGTTCCCGCAGGTGCTCGGGATGGGCTATGGCTACATCCAGGAGGCGATCGACGGACACCACACCATCGCGTTCCTGCTCGGCTTCGCGGCGCTGAAGATCGTGGCCGTCTCGCTGACGCTCTCGAGCGGCGGCAGCGGCGGCGTGTTCGGGCCGTCGCTCGTGATCGGCGGTGCGCTCGGCGGCGCGTGCGGCTACGCCGCGCAGCGCTACCTGCCGGGCATCGCGCCCGAGCCCGTCGCGTGCGTGATGGTCGGCATGTGCGGGTTCTTCGCGGGCGTCGCGAAGACGCCGCTCGCGGCGGTCATCATGGTGATGGAGATGACGGGCTCGTACGGCCTGCTCGTGCCGTGCCTGCTCGTCGCGACGATCGCGTACCTCGCGCTGCCGCCGAGCGTGAAGATCTACGAGCGCCAGGTGCCGTCGCGCCTCGACTCGCCCGCGCACACGGGCTCGTTCGCGATCGACCTGCTGCGCCTCGCGCGCGTCGGCGACGCGTACCAGCCGATCGGCGAGCGCACGCGCACGCCGCGCACCGACGTCTCGCTGGCCGTGCTCGTCAAGCTCGTGGCGGAGAGCCGGCAGACCGTGTTCCCCGTGGTGGACGCGACCGGCGCGCTGCGCGGCGAGCTGTCGCTCGAGGACGTGCGCCTCGCGCTGCTCGAGCAGGTGCCGCAGGAGGCCGTCATCGCCGCGGACCTCATGCACGAGGTGCACGACCCGCTGGTCCCGGAGGACGACCTCGCCCACGCCGCGCGCGTGCTCGCCGGTCACCCCGGCGACGCGACGAGCGTCGTCCGCGACCGCGCGACGCGCGAGGTCGTCGGCGTGTTCAGCCGCCGCGACCTGATCGTCGCGTACGGCGCGCAGAGCGACCGCATGGGCGAGGACGAGATCGCGACCTGAGCCCCCGCCCTCGCGTGCGGAGACGGTTCTCCGCGGTGGCCGGCCGCGCCCGCGTCAGCCCTGCGACCAGAGGCCGACGCAGTTGCCCTCGGAGTCGCGGAACCGCGCGACGAACCCGTTGCCGCCGCCGATCTCCGTGCGCGGCTGCAGCACCGCGCCGCCGTGGGCGACGACCGCGGCGAGGGTCGCGTCGATGTCGGTGACGGTCACGTACGGGCGGACGCCCGGCGGCGAGCCGTCGGTGCGCGCGTTCACGGCGCCGCCGACGCCGCCGTCGTCGAAGAGCGCGAACCCCGGGAAGTCGGGCATCGTGCGGATGCGCCAGCCGAACACGTCGGCGTAGAACGCGCACGCGCGGCCGAAGTCGGCCGCGGGGATGTCGACGTGGCCGATCGCGTTCGCCGGCGGCGCCGGGCGCGCTGTGTCGTCTGCCAAGGGAGCTCCTTCCGGTCCGCTCGCGACACG
Source organism: uncultured bacterium (assembly GCA_937996235.1). Lineage (GTDB taxonomy): Bacteria > Planctomycetota > JAJSAM01 > JAJSAM01 > JAJVHW01 > CALKVK01. The sequence goes on from CALKVK010000020.1 coordinate 38,739, forward strand.
ATGCGCGGCCGCCGCCGCACGGTCAAGCGTGTGCGAGGAGTGTCCCCGTCGGAACGAGTCGATGCGCTTCGAGCCTGCGTTAGGACCGTCCCCTTCGCAACGAGGAGATGCGGAGTGAGGCTGGAGGAGGACCGTCCCCTTCGCAACGGGCCAGGGTCAGCGGCCGAGGTAGGTGCGCGCCTGGGTGCTCAGGCCTTCGAAGCGGGGCTGCCACGTGCCGTCGGCGAGGACGCGCCAGACGTCGCGGGCGCGGTCGGAGCGGCCGGCGGCGAGGAGCATCTGCGCGCGGTCCCAGAGGATCTGCGCGTTCGTCGGCTCGATCTCGAACGCCGTCGCGTAGCAGCGGTCCGCGAGCTCGATGTCGCCCGCCTGCACGAGCTGCTGCGCGACCTGCAGCCACGGCTGCGACTCGTTCGGGCGCAGCGCGAGCGGCGTCGTCAGGTAGTCCCACGCGAGGTCCGCGCGGCCGACGCGGCGCAGGATCTGCGCCGCCTGGAGGCACGCGCCGGACGGATCGTCGTCGAGCGCGCGCCAGCGGTCCGCGGCCGCGACGACGCGCGCGACGAACGCGTCGGGGACGGCGTCGTCGAGCGTCTCGACTGCGGTCGCGACCTGCTGGTAGCGCGCGAGCAGCATGCCGTACTGCTGCCGCACCGCGGACAGGTCGAGCACGTCGGGGAGAGCGCGGAAGCGCAGCTCGAGCGCGCGCTCCGCGTAGCGCGCGGCACGCGCCGAGGCGCCGCGCGCGTCGGCGAGGAGCGTCGCGACGTCGAGCAGCGCGACGTCGTCGACGAGCGCCGGGTCCGCGAGGAGGCCCTGGACGAGCGCGTCGGCGCGCACGTGCTCGCTGCGCGACCACAACGTCTCGACGGCGGCGAGGGTGACGCTCTCGCGCTCCTCCTTCGGGCAGTCGGCGAGCGCGAGCTGCAGCAGCTCCTCGCCGAGCTGCTGGTCGCCCGTCCACGTGAGCTGGAGCGCCGCGTACGGCAGGAGCTCGCGCCGCCCGTGCGCGCACCAGTCGGCGGCCGCCTCGAGCCACCCGGCCCGCCACGCCTCCGCGTCGGCACCGCGCAGCGCGTTGACCATCGACCACTCGAACGGCGCGAGCGAGCCCTCGGCGAGCGCCTCCGCATGGAGCGCAGCGAACGCCGTCGCGGCGGCGTCGGTGTCGCCCGCCGCGTGCAGCGCGGCCGCGCGGTCGTAGCGCGCGACGTAGCGCAGGCCCGGCTCGTCCTCGAGCGGCTCGAGGAGCTGCGCGAGCGTGCGCGCCGCGTCGCCCTGCACCGCGCCCCAGTTCCAGAGCGACGCGATCGCGGCGTAGCGCATCGCCGGCTCGCGCAGCCGCGCCGTGGCCGCGAGCGACTGCTGCACGGCGGCGTCGCGGTCCTGGTTGGCCAGGCCGCTCATCCAGCGGGCCTGCGTGCGGGCGAGCGCCTCGAGGTCGCCGAAGAAGCCGTCGTCGGCCTGCGGCAGCTCGAACGCCGTGTTCCACTGCCACTTCGCGACGGCGCCGAGGTAGCGGCCGAGCGGCGTCGACGACGGTGCGAGCGCCTCTTCGAGCGCCTCGCCCGGGGTGCCGGCGCGCAGCACCACGCCGAGACCGGGGCGCGCGTCCTTCCGCGCGAGGAAGCGCTTGCGGACCACGTCGTGCGCCTCCTGCGTGTTCGTGGCGAAGTCCGCGGCGAGCAGTGCGAGCGCGTCGCCTTCGCTCCACGTCGCAGGGTCCGACGTCGTCTTCTCGAAGAGGTGACGTGTCGCGACGACGTGCTCGCGCGTGCGGTACGGCAGCTCGAGGACCACGTAGCTGCCGAGCGCAGGCGCGAGGTCCGGCGCGGCCGCTGCCGCGGCACCGACGCCGACCACCCCCGTGCTCTGCTCGCGGGCGGTGTCGATGTTCGTCGCGACATCGACCTCCGTCTCCCGCCGCGTGTAGCGCTGCGACGCGGCGACGCGCCCGTCGACGAGCACGTGGCGCTCGGCCAGCAGGCCGTCCGCCCCGAACACGAGGCGTGTGCGCGGCGCCCCGTCGGCGAGCGGCACGATCTCGACCGTGGAGGCGTCGAGCGCGCGCACGTCGGCACCGATCGCGAGGTCGTCGGAAGAAGCCACGGACCACGGGACGAGCGCCGCGATCTGTGCGCGGAGGTGCCGGTCGAGCGTGCGGCGTGCGCCGACGCCGAGGTCCGGGTACAGGTGCAGGAGCGTCGTGCCGTCGGCGACGACGATCTCGCGCAGCCCGCAGCGCAGCGTGCGGTCGATCCGCAGCCGCCCCGCGCCGTCCACGAGGACGTCGTACGCGAGGTCGCCGTCGCCGCTGCCCACGCGCAGCCAACCGGCCGTGCGCGCGCGTTCGAGCAGCTTCGCGGCGGCGGCGTCCACGGTGCCGCGCTCCGGCGCCGTGCCGCCCTCGCGCTCGAGGACCGCGCGCACGTCGACCCACGTCGTGTTCATGCCCGGCGCGTACGCGAGGAGATCGGAGAAGACGCGCTGGTCGTTGGTGGGGTACGGGCGCTGGTACTGCAGCAGGCCGTAGAGGTTGTTGTTCCACATGCGGCCGACGAGGTCGCGCACCCCCGACTGGCGAGCGCTCTTCTCGGCGGCTTCCAGGCCAGAGCGGGTCACCACGACACGACCGAGCAGGAACGAGTCGGCTGAGATGCTGCGGCGACCGTTGCCGAGCAGATCGCGGCCGTCGAGACCGATACCCGGGAACCCCATCGGCGCCTGCGCCCGTGTCGCACTGCTCGCCGGTGCCGAGGTCTCGAACAGGTTCTCGATCCGCGCTCGGTAGTCCCCGCCGCGCCACGACAGGAATTCGCCGTCGACCGTCGAGCCGCCGGTAACCGTCAAGATCCCGCTCGCAGCCATCGGGACGCGCGCGTCCCACGTCATGGTTCGCCACGGAGAGTCGAGGAGTCCGCCTGCGCCGCCGCCGTTCCAGCCGATTCCCCCGCGGAACCCGAGCCATCCGAAGCGGCCGTCGTCGCGCGTCTCGCGCAACTGCTCGACGCGCTCGAACATGCCGCTGCCGCCGCTTCCTCCTCCCGTCTCCGGTCCGCCGAACCCTCCTCCCGCGCCGCCCCCGACGCCGATCACGCCGTTCACGGACGAGCCCGCGAACGGCGACTCCATGTCGAAGTCCTGCCGGTACAACGGACCGCCCCATACGCCGTAGCCGTAGGGCGAGGGCTGGGCCGCGATGTCGAGCATCTGCTGCACGCTGAGCGCGGTGCCCCGATAGCCGTCGATCGGGCGCCAGCCGGCGCCGTTCCACTGCAGGAGGCGCGGCGGCAGGCGCATGAGGATCGTGCCGAGCAGCGCGCGCGGATCTCCCGCGCGGGCTGCGGCGTCCGCGGTCGGCGCGGTGCCGAGCGGTTCGCGGACGACGTCGATCGTCTCGGGCGCGGGGTAGAGCGCCCAGTGGTCGCTGCGTCCGCGATCCACGTGGAACTGTTCGTACATCGCCTCGTCCTCGAGCACGAGCAGCGACGTGAACGGCGACATCACGTACATCGCCTTGCTCAGCGCGACGATCTCGGCCTTGTGCGCGTCGGCGTCGTCGGCGACGAGGCGCTCGATCTCGAGCCGCGCCCACTGCCGCGGCAGGTAGCCGGCGCCCGCGCGCACGTCCGCGACGGGCACGCGCAGCGACCAGGGCTTCCCGCCGACGCTGCCCGCGAGCGTGACGTGCGACGGGAGCGCCGCCTCTGCGTCGAGCTTCGTCACGGCGACGAGCTCCTCGCCGTCGGCGACCGCGTCCTCGAACGTGAGGAACGACGCGGACTCGGCGTCGTCGACGACGTGCGCATCGAGCACGCGCGGCGTGTCGAGCGTCGCGCGCAGTTCGAAGGCGCGCCACGCGAGCGGCTCCGTCGGGTCGACCTGCGCGTAGAGCCCGCCCGTGCGCGCCGCGGCCGCCTTCATGAAGGTGCGCGACCAGCGCCGCCCGACGGCGAGGCCGACGTACTCGGCACCTGCGGGGACGCGCTTCGCGAGCGCGCCCGCATCGCGCTCGCCGAGCGTCGCGACGCCGCTGCCGACGTGCACGACGACCGCGTGCTCCGTGTCCTCCGTGAACGGACGCAGCGCGTCGAGCGCCGCGCCCAGGTCGAACGCACCGACGAGGTGCGTGTGCTCGAGCGCACGCACCGCCGCCGCGACGTTCTCGCGCGTTGCGGGCAGGAGCGTGTCGGTGAGTGCGCGCGTGCGCGTCGCGGCGGTGACGATCGCAAAGCGGTCGCCTTCCTCGGCGAGGGCGAGCAGCTCGCGCACGAGCTCCACCTGCGCACGCGCGAGCAGCGGGTCGCGCGCGCCGGACGACTCGAAGAGCACGACCCAGTCGCGCCGCGCCGCGGTGCGCTCGCGCGGCAGCTCGGGGCGATGGCGCACCATCAGCCAGCGCGCGCCGTCCTGCTCGAAGCTGCGGAACGACGTGGACCCGGCCGCGGGCGCGTCCGGCGTGCGCAGGCGCAGCACGAGGTCGCGGTCGAGGATCTCGCCGTGACGCGCCGCGTCGAGCACGAGGTCCGTGCCGTCGCGCTGCGCGCGCAGGTCGGTCGCGTCGGAGCGCCAGCGCGCGTCGGCGCCGCCCGCGACGTGCGCCGCGAACGACCAGTCGCCGACGACGCCGAGGTCGCGGGCCGCCGGGAAGCGGTACGTCGTCTCGCCGTAGAGCGCCGGCAGGCGCTGCACGTACGAGAGCAGGATGCGCTTCTCCTCGCGCGCCTCGAGCGGGAACACGCGCATCTTGAACGTGGAGCCGTCCACCCACTCGAGCAGCGCCGGGTCCTTGCGGCGCGTCACGATCTGCTCGTAGACGTCGCGCGCGCGCTCGCGCTCGGCCATGCCGCCCTCCATGCGACGGCCGGCCACGTACATCGCCAGCCGCGAGAGCGACGCGTCCGCGGGGAGCGGGAAGTAGAAGGTGCCCTCGAGGCGCCAGTTCGCGTGGTTGAACCACGTCTGGTCGATGGTCGTCCGCGCGAAGCCGTCCTCGATGTGCACGTCCACGTGGTAGCGGCGCAGCGAGAGCCGCATCGACTGGCCCCACGGGTCGAGCGCGACGAGCGCGCCGCCCTCGTAGTCCGACGCGGGCACGAGTGGCGACGCCGCGGCGGCCGCGAGGTCGCGCGTCCAGTCGACGACGTGCGAGACGCGCTCCGCCGTCTCGACGACCGTGCGGCCGTCGCGGACCGCGAGCTGCTGCCCGGCCGTGACGACGCCCGTGACGCCGCTCGCCGCCACGCGTCCGTGGGTGACGACCAGCGCCGCCGCCGCGTCGCGGCCGGCGTCGACGCCGAAGCGCGTGCCGAGCGCCGTGAAGGTGCGCTGCGGCGTCGCGACGCGGAACGGGTGCGCGGGATCGCGCGCGACCTCCACGTACACCTCGCCCGCGGTCACGCGCAGCGTGCGCGTGTCCTCGACGTGCACCTCGCTCCCGCTGTTGACGTACAGCACGGTGCCGTCGGGCAGCGTGGTACGGCGCCGCTCCGCGGGACCGGTGCGGACGACGTCGCCGACGGCGAGCGTCGCGCTCGGCGGCGCGGGCGGGAGCGCGCGCGGCACGAGACCCTCCGTCGCGGTGCCCGCGGCGACATGGCCTGCGCCGTTCTCCGTCGTCTCGCGCATGTTCCCCTGGGGCACGTCACGCGTTCCCGCGCCGCGTCCGAGCAGCGCTGCTGCGACGAGCACGGCTGCGCTCGCCGCGAGCGCCGCGGCGCGCTGCAGGAACAGCAGCGTCCCGCGCGGACGCGGCGTGTCGTTCCGCGTCGTGTCCGCGCGCGTCGGGCCGCGCAGCGTCGCGGCCTCGGCCTGGAGCCGCTCCTGGACGCGCCGCACCGCCTCGGGGTGCGGCGTGTCGGGGCGGTACGCGCGGCCGAGCAGGCGCTCGACGTTGCGCAGGGCGTCGTCGGACTCCGGGGGACCTTCGCGATCGGGGATGTCGTCGTGCATGGCGGGCTCCGTGCGGCGGCTCCGGTGCTGCGTCCGTGCGGCGCGGCGCCGGGTCCGTCGCGGGCTACGTGACGTCGAAGCGGAGCTGGCGGGCGAGGGCCTCGAAGGTCTCGCGGAAGGCGCGGCGCGCGCGGACGAGCCGCGCCTCGACGGCCTTCTCGGTCTGGCCGAGCGCGGCGGCGATGTCGCGCACGCTGCGGCCGGCGACGTACTTCGCCTCGAGCGCCTCGCGGTACGGCGGCGGGAGCTGCGCCATGGCCGCGTTGACCATCGTGCGCGTCTCCTCGCGTTCGAGCACCGCGTCGGGCAGCGGCGCGGCGTCGAGCCGGCGGTAGACCTCCACCAGCTCGGCGTCCATCCGCTCCCACAGCGCGTCGAGCGACTCGTTGCGCGCGCGGTGCGTGCGGTGGCGGCGGATCTCGTTCCGCGCGAGTCCCGTCAGCCAGCCGAACACGCAGCCGCCGGCGCGCTCCGGGTCGAAGCGTGCGAGGTCGTGCAGCGCGCGGACGAGCGTCGCCTGGACGACCTCCTCGCACGCGCCGCGGTCGCCCCCGACGCGGTAGAGGCAGAACGACCAGAGCGGTCCGAGCGCGGCGTCCGCGAGCGTCCGTACGGCGTCCGCGTCGCCCGCGAGGGCCCGCTCCTGCCAGTTCCGGTCGAACGTGTGCGTCACGCGCCCTCCGCGCTGCGGGCCGACGCCCGCCAGTCTCCGACGTCTTCTGTCGGCGGACGTTCCCGATCCTGCGCGGAATCCGCTACGAACGGTGTCAGACACCAGCGCCACCAAGTTATCTGCCCTTGCGACGTCTGCGTCGCGCGTACGTG
>CALKVK010000021.1 GCA_937996235.1 uncultured bacterium
GCGCCGGTGCGGTAGACTTCGAGCCCCGCCGCTCGCGGCTGAGCGGCAACGTTAGGCGGACTGAAGGCAGCACTGAGCCCATGGATCAGAGAACGGACCGCCTGTTCAGGCTGATTACGAGCGAAGTAGCTGTAGAGAGGTTACGGGACTTCAAGCGAGACTTCCTCGCGACAGAGTTTTTGGGTGTTCGCGGTCCTCGACCCGCCCTCGCGCTCGCGATGGAGTATCTGGCCGCGGCACGGATGCTCGTGGACGCTCGCACGCAGCCCAGGAATGTCGTCTACACCGTCATCCACCCTACCCTGTTTCTGGTCCGCCATTCACTTGAGCTGTTTCTGAAGTCCCTTCTTGATCCGGCGCCCGCAACGCACAACCTAGAGACGCTCCTGGCAGCTGTGAACGCGGAGCTACAGCGGCGGTTCGGCCAATCGCTCGAAAGCGAGTTGGTTTCAGGCCTGGATTCGCGAGTTCCACGACTATGACGCCAGTTCGATGCAGTTCCGATACGTGGTCGATCGAGCAGGATCTGAGTTCTTCCCAGGTGAACACGAGGTCAACGTCGACGTACTCCGGCAGCGCCTCGACTTCGCGGGCGTCATCTTCCACCCGTTGCACGAGGCTCTGCGTGGGCAACAGAGTCACCGGACGCCGCAACCCTAGGTGATGCTGATGATCTGGCCGCCCAACAACAGCATGCAGCGGTCGGCGCTCCGCGCCGCCGCTGGTGCTGCGCGTTAGGCGGCGGGAGGTCGCATCTCGATGAACCGGCCGATCAACGAGGTCGTGGCGATCGCGTGGGGCGCGGTCTACGCGACCTGGGCCGGGGCCAAACTCCTCTACGGGCTGGTCCCGACCTTGTGCACTCCACCCCCGATCGCCGCCTTTGCGATGTTCGCCGCGATGTTCGAAGTGCTCGTCGGAGTTGGCGTCTGCTTCCGCGACTCGCGGCGCATTGCCGGTATCGCAGGTACAGCGTTGAACATCGGACTCATCGCCGTGGCGTTCATCGCTGACGCTCGGCGGCTCCCATGGAAGGGATGCGGGTGCGTGTTCGTCGGCGTCGAGTTCCCGTGGCTCCCTGATCACGCGATCTTCGCCGGAGCGCTCACGCTTCCATTCCTGGCCATCGTAGTGCGCTCCGAGCGTCAGTTGCGGCAGTCCGGTCCGTCCGGCTCGTAACACGCCGCCGTAGTCGACGAGCGGCGTCGCCCTCTCGGCGACTGCGGCATCCCGTGCGCCGCCCCGCGCGACTGAGCGGCGACGTCGGGCCGGCGAGTGAGGACCATGCGGGCGGACTCGTGTGTCGACGAGCCACGCCGTGTCTCCCGGATTCGGAACGCTGCCGAGTCGAGGCTGAGACATGGCACGGAGAACCGCGCGCTCTGCTGGGCGCGTCTGCAACAGGACCGCGCGGGCGTGCGCCGCGCGAAGAAGCGCCATGTGTGGCTCGCGCAGCCTGCACTCGGTAGGACATGTCGTACGTGCGGAAGCGCGACTGCCTGAGCAGGCCGGGCTGGCGCAGTGTGCAAGGGCGTCCGCTCACGCCGCCAGCGGGGTACCATGGCCCGTCCCACTCGAGGACGACGTGAAGGACGAGCGCGGCCCACCGAGGATCGACGAGCACGCTGACGCCGAGGGCTTCAGCGCCGACGATGCCATCGACCTCGCGCGCCGCGTGCCGTCGCCGAGCCGGCCGGGCTGGGGCGCGAGCGTGCCGGAGGAGGCGCGCACGTGGGCGCTGCTCGCGCACCTGTGCGGGCTCGCGGGCGGGGTCGTGCCGCTCGGGAACATCATCGGTCCGCTCGTCATCTGGCAGACGAAGGGCAAGGAGCACGCGTTCGTCGCGCAGGAGGCCGTCGAGGCCCTGAACTTCCAGATCACGCTGATGATCGCGCTGACGGCGCTCGGTGCGCTCGCGATGGTCCTGATGCTCGTGTTCGTCGGCGTGCTGCTGATCCCCGTCATCCTGCTCGCCGCTCTCGGCGCGCTCGTCCTGTCGGTGCTCGCAGCGCTCGAGGCGAGCAAGGGCCGCGGCTATCGCTATCCGTTCTGTCTGCGCCTCGTGAAGTAGCCACATCGACCGGCGCCACGCCGGAGGAGTCCCGCCATGCGTCTGCGTCTCGTGTCCGCCCTCGCGCTCCTCGCCTGCACCGCCGCGCTCGCAGGGTGCGCGCACCACCGCCGCGCAGGCGCCGCGTCGGCGCAGGCCGTGCTCGAGGCGCGCTCGGGCAGCGCCGTCCACGGCACCGTCACGTTCCTCCCGGTCGCCGGCGGGCTGCGCGTCGTCGCCGACGTCAGCGGCCTGACGCCGGGCGGGCTGCACGCGATCCACATCCACGAGAAGGGCGACTGCTCGGCGGCCGACGGCTCGAGCGCGGGCGGGCACTACAACCCGGACGGCCACCCGCACGGCGGGCCCGGCGACGCGCAGCGGCACGCGGGCGACCTCGGCAACCTCTTCGCCGACGCGACGGGACATGCGTCGTACGACCGGGTCTTCCCGGATCTGACGATCGACGGCGCGCACCACCCGATCGCCGGTCTCTCGGTGATCGTGCACAAGGGCGAGGACGACCTGCGCACGCAGCCGACCGGCAACGCCGGTGGGCGCATCGCCTGCGGCGTGATCACGCCGCGCTGACGGCGGGCCGGCGGAAGAGTCGCGCGACCGCGCACCACGCGAGCAGCGCGGCCGCGGTGAGGGACGCACCCAGCACGAGCAGCACGGTGTGCTGCCCGTGCGCGTCCACCGCGCGCCCGACGGGCCCCGAGAGCGCGAGGAAGCCCAGGCGGAAGAGCAGGCTGCGCAGCGAGAGGAACCCCGCGCGGTCGCTCGACGGCACGAGGTGCTGCTCCTCGTGGAGCAGCGCGGGGCCGCAGAGCCCGCGCTGCAGCGTCAGCAGGAAGTAGAACGCGAACCCGAACGTGCCGAACGAGAGCGCGAGACCGGCGTAGCCCGCCCCGACGAGCACGACGCACGCGGCGAGCGTCGGCACGAGCCCGAAGCGCGAGGCGACGCGGTCGCTCGCGAGCGACGCCACCGCGACGATCGCGTTCGCCACCGCCCAGATCGGTCCGAGCCACGTGACGGGCACGCCTGCGTCACGCGCGTAGAGCGGCACCAGCCACACGGGCACGAACGACGACAGCCCGAGCGCGATGGTCAGCGCGACGATCGCGGCGAGCCGGCGGTCGCCGCCGAACACGCGGCCGACCATCGAGACGACGCGTCGCACGTGGCCGCCGCCCGTCGGCAGGTGGCGGGCCGGCTCGCGCAGCACGAAGGCGATCCCCGCGCCCACGCACCACACCAGCGCCTGCACGAGGAACGGCAACCACGGCGCGACCGCGTAGAGCAGGCCCGCGCAGAGCGCCGCCGCCGCCTCCGAGATCTGGCCGAAGAACCGGAACCGTCCGTCCCACACGCGGAAGCGCGCGTCCTCCCCCTTCTCACGCAGGGACTCGAAGAGCAGCGCCGAGTCGGTGCCGGAGATGAGCGCAAGCCCGACGCCGAGCAGCGCCTCGGCGACGACCGCGTGGGCGAAGGTCTCCGCGCATGCGTAGACGGCCCAGCCGGCGGCGTTCAGCGCGCTGCCGAGCAGCAGCGTGTTGCGGTAGCCGAGGCGGTCCGCCGCGTAGCCCGACGGGAACTCGACGAGTGCGACGGCGAGTCCGAAGAGCCCCTGGAGGAGCAGCATCTCGCTCGCGCTCATGCCGAGCTGCGCCTGCCAGTACAGCGTGATCACCGCGATGGGGAAGAGCGACATCTGCAGCCCGTGGAAGGCGCAGAGGAGCGGCGGGTTGCGGGCGACGTCGCGCACGGGGGCGCCATGCTCCCGGGCGGAGGCGGCGCGCGCCACGAGCATCGCGGCGCCCCGTTGACGAAGTCCGACGTGTGTAGTAGAAGGTCCGCGTGGCCCGCAAGCGCGTCGTCCTGGGCGATCTCGAGGTGGCGGTGCTCGGCGTGCTCTGGGAGCGCGGACCGAGCACGGTCGGCGACGTCGTCGAGGCGCTGCCGCGCGATCCGGCGCCGCACTACAACACGGTCTCGACCGTCCTGACCCGGCTCGCGAAGCGCGGGCTCGTGAGCGCGGAGAAGGACGGGCGCGCGCTCGTCCATCGCGCGCTCGTGACGCGCGAGCAGCTCGGGCGCGAGTACCTGGAGCTGCTCCTCGACGATCTCTTCGGCGGGTCCGTGCGCGGGATCGTGGCGACCCTGCTCGGCGGCGCGCGGCCGCGCAAGCGCGACGTCGACGAGGTGCGGCGGCTCCTGCGCGAGATCGAGGAGCGCGGCGCGTGACCGCGGAGCTCCTGCCGCTGCGGCTGCTGCTCACCGTTCCCGCGGCGCTCGGCGCCTGGGCGGCCGTGGCGCTGCTCGTGCGGCTCCTGCGCCTGCGCGAGCCCCGCGTCGTCGCCGCGCTCTGTGCGCTGGGCGTGCTCGACGTCGTGCTGACCGCGTTCGGGCGACCGCTCCTCGCCGTGGTCCTCGTGCACGTGATCGTGCCCGAGGCGCGGCGGGCCGAGCTGCTCGGCACGTGCGCCGCACCCGCGCTCTGCGCGTGGGGCGGCGTGGCCGCCGTGCTCGTCGTGCGACGCCTCGTGCGCGCGCGCCGCGCGTCGCAGCTCGCGCGAGCCCTGGCGCTCCTGCATCCCGCCGACGCCGAGCTGGCGACCCGGGCGCGACGCGCTGCCGCGCGCGCGGGCGTCGCGGACGTGCGCGTCGCCCTCGTGCCCGGCGACGCGACGCCGTGTGCCGTCGGGCCGCTGCGGCCCACGGTGCTCGTGCCGCAGGCGCTCTGGGCGCGACTCCCCGACGACGCGCGCGACGCCCTGCTCTTGCACGAGCTCGCGCACGTGCGGCGTCGCGACGGCCTGCGGCTCCTCCTGCTCGGCCTTCTGTGCGACGTGCTCTTCTTCAACTGGCCGCTGCGCCGGCTCACCGCGCGCTGGTCCGCGTGCTTCGAGGAGCTTGCCGACCGCGCCGCGCTGCGCGGCGGGGCGACGCTCGTCGGACTCGCGCGCAGCGTCGCCGCGGGACTCGACGCCGCCGTCGGAGCACCGCGCCTCGCTCTCGCCATCGGTGGTGCGCGCGGGGGCGCTGCGCGGCGGCTCGAGCACGCGCTCCGTCCCACGCGGCGCCGCGTCCTCGCGCTGCAGCTCGTCGCGCTCGCGCTGCTCGTCCCCGCGACGCCGCCCGGCGCAGGCGGCGCCTCCGCCCGGGTCGCCGACGCGCCGCACGGCAGCCTGATGCTCGGTCTCTCGTGGCGCGGCCCGCCGTGGACGGCGGCGCTGCTCCCGCACCTCTCGCCGCGCTGATCCCGGCAGCGGCGCGTCGCCGCCGCGGTCCGTCCCGAAGTACGACACACGTAGGAGTCAGAGATGAAGCGAACCCTTCCGTGTCTTCTCCTCACGCTCTTCGCCGGCGCGTGCGCCTCCGGGCCGCGTCCGGTGTACGAGCGCGGCTGGATCGGCGGCGAGCTGCTCCCCGTCGTCGACGCCGACGACTGGCGCGCGCCGCACTCGCCCGACGCCGCGTGGTCGCCCGTCAGCGGGCTCCCGCAGGGCGTGATCGCCGACGGCGCGGTGCTCGTCACCGGTCTCGCGGACGACGCGCCGCTCGCGCGCGCCGGCGTCCGTCCGGGCGACCTGGTCGTCGCGTGCGACGGCGTCGCGGTGACCGATCCGCTCGCGTTTCGCGAACACGTCGAGGCGCTCACGCCGGGCGGCGTCGCGCGGCTGCGCGTCTGGCAGGGCGGCGCCGTGCGCGAGGTGGACGTCGTCGTCGGCCGCGAGCGCTTCGAACGCATCGGCACGCTCGGACTCGGCATCGGGTTCCCGTTCTGGTCGCCGACGTTCGACATCTGGCCGTTCGACGACGGCATCGACGTGCTCGGCATCGTCGTGCTGAAGAGCGACTGCCGCCGCCACGAGAGCGCAGGCCCGCGCGGCGACTACCTGCGGGCGGTGCACGGCGACGACACGCCCGTCACGCCGCTGCAGGAGACGTTCACGTTCCGCGTGCTGCCGATCACGGTCGCGCGCGGCGTGCGCGTGCTCGGCGAGTGCGCGGACTGAGCGCCGCGCGCGGCCTGCGGCTCAGGAGAGGAGCGTGCGCGCGAGCGAGAGCGTCCCCGCGTTCGTGAGCGCGTGCGCCACCATGGGCGCGATCAGGCTGCCGCGCCACTCGCGGGCGAGCGCGAACGCGACGCCGAGCGAGGCGATGACGGGGACGCCGATCCACGACTGCGGGTGCACCGCTGCGAAGAGCAGCGCCGACGTGACGGCGCTGACGAGCACCGACGCGCTCCGCGACCACGTGCGTGTGGCGCCCCGCAGGTGCCCGTAGAGCGCGCCGCGGAAGAACGTCTCCTCGAGGAACGGCGCCGCGACCGCCGCGAGGAAGAGCGTACCCGCGAACGCGGCCGTGTCGGCGCCGGGGAGTCCGTGCACGATCGGGTGCGACGCATCGGCCGGCAGCCCGAGGCGGCGTGCCAGCATGGCGAGCAGCGCGCTCGCGATGAAGCCCGCGAACACGATCGGCAGACCGGCGACGTACGCGGCGACGCCCCACATGATCTCGCGCAGGAGGCCGCGTCCGCGCGTCCAGCCGAGCGCGACACGCAGCCGCGTCCAGCCGACGCGGCGCGCCGGCCACACGAGCGCGAGCAGCGAGAGCGGCATGCCGATGACGCCGATCCACGGCAGCGCCCGCGAGGCGAGCACCGTCGCTCCGAGCACGGTGAGCCACGCCGCGAACGTGGGGAGGAGCGGCACGCCCTCGCACCTGCGCACGTCGAAACGCGCGCGGAAGCGGCCGGTGGCCGCGCCGATCGCCGCGCCACCGAGCAGTACGAGCGACGTCACGAAGAGCGCGGCCGCGATGGCCGCGACGATCAGCAGCGTCGCGCCGAGCCTCCGCGCCTCGCCGAGCACCTGCGCGCGCCCGGCGCCGTCGCGCGTACCCGCCGGCCGGGCCGCCAGGCGCCCCGCCCACGAGAGGCGCGTCGCGAGCGTCTGCCTCTCTGCGTCCGTCAGCGCGTCCGCGCGCGCGGCGATCTCGTCGGCCGCGTCCGTCGCCCAGAGCGTGCGCAGCAGCGCGGCGGCGGCGTCGTCGTCCGGTGTCCGCGCACCGGACTGCTCGTACGCGTCGAGGCGCGCGCGTCCTGCGGCGGCGCCGAGCAGCTCCGCCGCGACCGCCGCCGCCGGCAGGCGTGCCGTGCCCGGCCCCGCGTCGGGCTGCGCGAGCCGGCGCGAGACGTCCGGCTCCGTCGCCCAGGTGCGACCGAGCGAGCGCTCGGCGACGAGCAGCTTCAGGTCGATCTGCGACACGGGACTGCGGAGCGCCGCGTCGCCGTCGCCGCCGTGCTTCTCGCGCGCGGCGTTCCCCGCGAGTGCGGCGCAGACGAGCAGGACGACCGCCCACGCGAGCCCCGTCGCGCGACGTCCCGTCCCGTGCTCGTCCACATCCGACACGGGCGCAGATTGGAGCGCCGCGCGCGGGACGCGGCAACAGCGATCCGCACGTCGTGCCGGCCGCCGTCGCCGTGCGGTGTCACGCGGAACGGCGCCGGGTCACATCGCGCGGATGACGTCGTCGCCGAACTCGCTGCACTTGCGCAGCGTGGCGCCCGGCATCAGCCGCTCGAAGTCGTACGTGACCGTCTTCTGCTCGATCGCCGTCTCGATGCCCTTGATGACGAGGTCCGCGGCCTCCTGCCAGCCGAGGTGCTCGAGCATCATGACGCCCGAGAGGATCACCGAGCCGGGGTTGACCTTGTCCTGGTCGGCGTACTTCGGCGCGGTGCCGTGCGTGGCCTCGAAGATCGCGTGGCCCGTGACGTAGTTGATGTTGCCGCCGGGCGCGATGCCGATGCCGCCGACCTGCGCGGCGAGCGCGTCGGAGAGGTAGTCGCCGTTCAGGTTCATCGTGGCGATGACGTCGAAGCTCTTCGCGCGCGTCAGCACCTGCTGCAGTGCGATGTCCGCGATCGCGTCCTTCACGAGCAGCTTGCTCTTCCACTTGCCGGCGCCGTGCGTCGGCCAGAGCGCCAGCGCCGCGCGCACCTCGGCGACGACCTCGGCCTGCTTGTCGGGCGACATCCAGTCGAAGCCCGGCTCGAGCATGCGCGCGTTCGCCTCGTCGGACAGATCCGCGTCGCCTTCCTTGTTGCCGAGGATCCACGACTCGCGCTCGGTGACCGTGCGGTCGCGGAACTCGCGCGTCGCGACGTCGTAGCCCCAGTCCTTGAAGGCCCCCTCCGTGAACTTCATGATGTTGCCCTTGTGCACGAACGTGACGCTCTTGCGGTCGTGCCGCAGGGCGTACTCGAGCGCGGCGCGCACCAGGCGCTCGGTGCCTTCGCGCGAGACGGGCTTGATGCCGATCCCCGAGCTCTCCGGGAAGCGGATCTTCTTCACGCCCATCTCGTTCCGCAGGAAGGCCAGCACCTTCTGCACCTCGGGCGAGCCGGCGCGCCACTCGACGCCGGCGTAGATGTCCTCCGTGTTCTCGCGGAAGATCACCATGTCCACGTCCTCGGGGTGCTTGACCGGCGACGGCACGCCCTGGAACCAGCGCACCGGGCGCAGGCACACGTAGAGGTCGAGGATCTGGCGCAGCGCGACGTTCAGCGAGCGGATGCCGCCGCCGATCGGCGTCGTCAGCGGGCCCTTGATGCCGACGAGGTAGCGCTGGAACGCCTCGATCGTCGCGTCCGGCAGCCAGTTGCCCGTCGCGCGGAACGCCTTCTCGCCGGCGAGCACCTCGTGCCACACGATCTTGCGGCGGCCGCCGTACGCCTTCGCGACGGCGGCGTCGAGCACGCGGTACGACGCGCGCCAGATGTCGCGCCCGGTGCCGTCTCCTTCGATGAAGGGGATGATCGGGTCGTCGGGGACGACGAGCTTGCCGTCGGCGATGCGGATCGTGCCGCCCTGGGGCGCGTGGGTCGAGGTCATGGTCGGGGTCTCTCCGGTGAAGGGCTGCGGGAAGCCTCGGAGTGTAATGCGGCCGCCCTGCGCCGCCGCGGGAAGCCCAACGTGCGCCGGCCCGTTCGGAACTCCGGGACGCGTGCGACCTCGGTCACGCTGTGGCCGTCCCGCAAGCCCGCCGTGCCCGGCCCCGGCCCGAGCCGGCGCTACCCTGGGCACGGCCCGAGCCGCTCGCACGCCCCGAGGAGGAACCCATGTCCGGACTCGCCGACAGGCACTGCACGCCGTGCCGGGGCGACGTGCCTCCGCTGCACGGTGCCGCGCTCGAGGCGTTCACGGCGGAGCTGCCGCACTGGGAGGTCGTGCGCGGGCACCACATCGCGCGCGAGTTCGCGTTCCCGGACTTCGCGCAGGCGCTGGCGTTCGTCGTGCGCGTCGGGCGGCTCGCCGAGGACGAGGACCACCACCCGGAGCTGCTGCTCGCGTGGGGGCGCGTGCGCGTCGAGATCTTCACGCACGCGGTCGACGGCCTCACCGAGAACGACTTCGTGCTCGCGGCGAAGATCGACGGGGCCATGCACCCGGAGCCGCCCGCGATGCGCGCGCTCGTCCGGGCGCGCGATCCCGCGCACGCACACCTGGTGGCCGGACTGCTCGAGTCCGAGGGCGTGGACGCCGAAGTGAGGGGCGAGGAGCTGTTCGCCGGCGAGGGCGGGATCGTGCCCGCCGAGGCCGGCCCCACGGTGTGGGTGCGCGAGGACGACCGCGCGCGGGCGCAGGCGATCCTCGCGCAGGACCGGAGCGGACTGGTGGACGACGCGGAGGCGGAGAACGGCGGATGACCACGCGGCAGGAGACGGCGCCCGAGCACGAGGCGCCCGTGATCGACACGACCGGGATGAGCGAGGGGAAGCGCAAGGCGCTCGAGCTCGCCGAGGCGTCCCGCGACCGCGGTGAGGGGCACGCCTCGTTCGCCGGCGGGCTCTTCATGGGGCGCTACGACCTCTCCCTGATCCACCCGTTCCCGCGCCAGGAGGACGAGCGCGAGCGCGAGGGGCGCGCGTTCCTCGAGCGCGTCGAGCGGCTCGTCGCGGACGAGGTCGACGGCGACCTCATCGACCGCACCGCCGAGATCCCCGAGCGCGTGATCGCCGGGCTGCGCGAGCTCGGCGCGTTCGGGATCAAGATCGGCAAGGAGTACGGCGGACTCGGCCTCTCGCAGTCGATCTACAGCCGCACCGCGATGCTCGTCGGCGGCGCGTGCGCGAACACGGTCGCGCTGATCTCGGCGCACCAGTCGATCGGCGTGCCGCAGCCGCTCAAGCTGTTCGGGACGCCCGAGCAGAAGAAGCGCTTCATGCCGCGCCTCGCGAAGGGCGCGCTCTCGGCGTTCGCGCTCACGGAGGAGGAGGCGGGCTCCGACCCCGCCCGGATGACGACGACGGCCGTGCGCTCGGCCGACGGCTCGCACTACGTCATCAACGGCGAGAAGCTCTGGTGCACGAACGGCACGCGCGCCGAGCTGATCGTCGTGATGGCGCACACGGCGCCGAAGAACGTGAACGGCCGCGAGGTGCCGCAGATCAGCGCGTTCGTGGTCGAGGCCGACACGCCCGGCATCGAGGTCACGCACGTCTGCCAGTTCATGGGCCACCGCGCGCTCGCGAACGGCGTCATCCGCTTCACCGACGTGAAGGTGCCCGCGGAGAACCTGATCGCGGCCGAGGGCCGCGGTCTCAAGGTCGCGCTCTCGACGCTGAACACGGGCCGGCTCACGCTGCCCGCCGCCGCGACGGGTGTCGCGAAGCGCTGCCTGCGCATCGCGCGCGAGTGGGCCGGCACGCGCGAGCAGTGGGGCGCGCCCATCGGCCGCCACGACGCCATCGCCGACAAGCTCGCGCGCATGGCCGCGACGACGTTCGCGATGGAGGCGATGGTGCTCCTCGCGTCGGCGCTCGTCGACCGCGGCGACGCGGACATCCGCATCGAGGCGGCGATGTGCAAGATGTGGGGCTGCGAGGCCGCGTGGCAGGTCATCAACGACTGCATGCAGATCCGCGGCGGCCGCGGCTACGAGACCGAGGAGTCCCTGCGCGCGCGCGGCGTCGCGGCGACGCCCGTCGAGCGCTTCCTGCGCGACTCCCGCATCATGACGATCTTCGAGGGCTCGTCGGAGATCATGCGGCTGCTGCTCGCGCGCGAGGCGCTCGACCCGCACCTCGCGGTCGGCGGCGCCGTGCTCGACGGGCGGCTCTCGCTCGGCAAGCGCGCCGCCGCGGCGGGGAAGGCGTCGCTCTTCTACGCGCCCTGGTACGCCGCGCGCTGGTGGCCGTTCCCCGCGGACGGCGCCCGCGGCCTGCACCCGACGCTCGCGGCGCAGAGCGCGCGGCTCGCGCGCGCCTCGCAGCGTCTCGCGCGCAAGCTGTTCCACGCGATGCTCACGCACGGCCCCGCGCTCGAGCGCGAGGAGGTGCTGCTCGGCCGCTTCGTCGAGGCGGGCACCGAGATCTTCGCGGCCTCCGCGACCATCTCGTACGCGCAGAGCCTGCTCGACCGGCGCGAGGCGGGCGACGAGGTCGTCGCGCTCGCCGACTACTTCTGCCGCGAGGCGCTGCGGCGCGTGGACCTCGCGTTCCGCGGCGTCGCGCGCAACAACGACGCCGTCGGGCGGCGCGTGGCGGACGACGTGCTGCGCGGCGTCTACACGTGGGCGGAGAAGGGCACCGCCCAGCCGCGCGCGTGAACGGCGTCCGCGCGACGGTGCACTACCGCGGGCAAGTGCAGGGCGTCGGCTTCCGTCGGCGCGCGTGTTCCGCCGTGGCGTCCCACGCGGTCACCGGCACGGTGCGCAACCTCGCCGACGGGCGCGTCGAGCTCGTCGCCGAGGGCGCGCGCGACGAGGTCGAAGCCGCGCTGCGCACCGTCGCCGCGCGTCTCGCCGCGCACATCGACGAGGCGTCCGTCGCGTGGAGCGAGGCGACCGGCGAGTTCCGCGGCTTCGACATCGTCCGCCGTACCTGAGCGGCACGGTCAGCCGAGGTCGACGACGTCCGGCAGGTCGAAGTCGTCCGGCCGGAGCGGCGCGTCCCCGTCGCGGAGCGGCGGCAGCGGGCGCGACTCGGGCAGCGCGTCCGCGCGCGGAACACGCGGACGGCGTCGCCTGCGCCCCGCGCTCGTGCGGACGCGCGCCGGGGCGCGGCCGAGCGCGTCCTCGACGCGCACCACGAGTGCCCCCGCGCGGCGGCAGCGCGCGGCCAGCTCGCGGTCGTTCGTGACGACCGTCAGCCGGCGCGGGTCGGTCGCGTGCGCGACGTCGGCGAAGATCTCGTCGTCGGCCTCGCGGTCGGCGCAGTAGTGGACCTTCACGCCCTCCTGCCGGAAGACGCGCGGCAGGTCCGTCGGCGCACCGCGGCCGTCGAAGTACACGAGCGCCTCGGGCAGCGCGGCCGCGACGCGCGCGAGCAGAGCGCGTCGTTCGCCCTCGTGGTCGCGACCGCCGGCTAGGCCGAGCGCGTAGAGAGCGTTGTGACCGTCGACGAGGACGAGATCCACGCGCGCCTCAGCGCACGAAGGCGAACGGCGGCGACGAGCGGCCGTCGGCGCGGCGCACGCGCAGCGTGAACGACGTGCCGGACGGCGCGTCGCCGAACGCGGCGTCGGCCGCGGCGACGAGACGCCGCACGCCGCGCCCGAGCGCGAGACTCGTCGCGACCGGCACGCCGTCCACCTCGATGCGTCCGCCCCCCGCGAGCCGCCGGACGTCCACGACGAGGCGTCCTTCGGCGTCGATCTCCGCGCTGCGGATCGTCGGCGGCGCCGCCGCGCGGATCGCCGGGAGCCCGCGCGCGTGCGGCGCGTCGCGTCCGACCAGCGCGAAGAGGTCGAGCACCGAGTCCGGGAAGCGCAGCTTCACGGCGACGAACGCGAGCGCCATCTCGTCGACGGTGCGCTCGCCCCACGAGACCGGCCGGGGCGGCGAGTTCGGGTTGTTCGCGTTCTCGGCGGAGTTGTCGAAGACGCAGCGCAGCCGCAGCGTGCTGCCGATCGGCGCCGCGACCGGACGCGTGAAGTGGTACGAGTCCTGCCAGTCGAAGTCCCAGTCGTCGATCTCGACGAGGCGCTGGTCGGTGCCGTCCGGGAGGCCGACGTCGACGGAGATCTCGCGGCCGAGCAGGTGCATGTGCGGCATCACCGAGAGCACCTGTCCGGAGATCGGGATATCGAGTCCGGTGAGTCCCCGGATCAGCCCGCGCGGGTCGAGCTCGGCGGTGACCTCGTACGCGGGATCGCCCGCGGGGATCGTGAAGTCCTGGTTCACGACGGGGAGCAGGAACACGTCCTCGTTGCGCGGTGCGTCGGAGAGGTAGAGCCCGATGCGCGTGGCGTCGGGGACGTCCTCGCCCTGGAGCGGGTGGTAGTGCACCTGCATCACGAGGGTCGCGCCGGCGGGGATGCGCACGCCGGATCCGCGCGGCAGGAGGTGCGGGCGGTTCCCGGGCGCCCACCCGCCGACGATCGGCGACGTCGGCGTGTCGGTGATCGAGAAGTCGGAGCCGCCGAACTCGGTGAACGTCGACGTCCCCGGCCCGCCGAAGCAGGTGTAGCCGGGCCCGGGGTCGGCGGAGTCGAGCGCGTGCGACTCGCCCGCGGCGTCCATGTAGAGGACGACGTGGTGCACGACGCGCCGGTCGCCGGGACGCACGTCGATCGCGCGCACGTACACGTCGTGGTCGAACTGCGTGGCGAGCGGGAAGCAGCGGTACTCGTCGTCGGTGCGGCGCGGGACCTCGAACGGCTCGCCGTACGCGAGCACGGCGTCCGGCTCGCCGAGTGCCCAGCCGTCCGTGTAGGTCGGCGTCCTCGCGCGGCGCGGGGCACGTCCCTCCGGGCGGCCGGCGTCGCGCCACGCGGCGAGCGTCGCGATCTCCCTGTCGGAGAGACCGCGGGCGCGCGCGAACTTGCCCACGCCCTCGACCGGCTGCCACGGCGGCATGCGCCCCGCGGCGATCTCGTCGAGCAGATCGTCGGCGTAGAACGCGGCCGCGTCGTAGGTGTCGAGCGACATCGGGGCGATGTCGCCCTCGTGGTGGCACGTCGTGCACGCGCGGCGCAGGATCGGCGCGACGTCGCGGTGGTAGGTGGGCCGCTTGCGGACGCCCCGCACCTGCGGCAGCGCGCCGCCGCCCGTGTCGTCGCCCGCCCCGTGGGCGAACGCGACGCCCGCCGCCGCCAGCGTCGCGAGGAGCACGGCCCGTGTGCGCGTCATCGTGAGTCCTCCGCTCCGGCCGCGGCACCTTCCGCGCCCAGGAACCGCGCGAGCCATGCGTGGACCTCGCGGTACCAGCGCAGCGAGTTCTGCGGCTTCAGCACCCAGTGGTTCTCGTCGGGAAAGTACACGAGCCGCGCCGGGACGCCGCGATCACGCAGGATCGAGTAGCACAGCAGCCCCTGCGTGACGGGCACGCGGTAGTCCCGCTCGCCGTGCACGACGAGCATCGGCGTGCGCATGCCCGCCGCCTGCCGCAGCGGGTTCCAGCGGTCGAGACCGTCCGTGTCCTGCCACGGCCGGCCGCCGAGCGAGACGTGGCGCCCCTGCATGACGTCGCTCGCGAACATGCCCTGCGTGTCGAACACGCCCGCGTGGTTGATCGCGCAGCGGAAGCGGTCCGTCTGCGTCGTGACCCACGCCGCGAGGTAGCCGCCGTAGCTGCCGCCCGCGATCGCCATGCGCCCGGCGTCGACGCGACCCTCGGCGACGAGCACGTCGGTCGCCGCGACGACGTCGCCGTACGGCCGGTCGCCCCACGTGCCCTGGATGCGCTGCGCGAAGTCCTGGCCCCACGAGGTCGAGCCCTGGAAGTTCACGAGCGCGGCGACGTAGCCCGGCGCCGCGAAGAGATGCGCGTTCCAGCGCGGATGGAACGAGTCCGCGCTCGTGCCGTGCGGGCCGCCGTGGACGACGTGCACGAGCGGCGGCGGTCCGTCGCCGTCCGCGTGCGGCGGATCGACGACGAACATCTGCACGCGCGCGCCTGCCGCGCCGTCGAACTCCATCTCGTGGACGGCGCCGAGAGCGACGCCGTCGAGAGCCGCGTCGGTGAAGTGCGTGACGCGCCGCACCGCGCCGTCCTCGAGCACGTGCACCTCGGTCGGGTGGGACAGCGTCTGCCGCGTGAAGACCGCTCCGCCGCGCGGAAGCGGTCGCATGCCGCCGAGCGTGCCGCCGCCCGCGAGGAGCTGCGGCTCGTCGTCCGCGCCGATGCGGAAGAGCTCCGTGCGCGCGGCACGGTCGGCGAGGAACACCACGCTGCCGTCGTCCTCGGTCTGCCACTCCGCCGGGGAGTGCTCCCAGTCGGCCAGGATCGGAACGTTCTGCGCGTCGGCGCGGTCGTGCCGCATCAGGCGTACGCGGTCCGCATAGAAGTCGGGCTCGTACGTGACGCCGAAGACGAGCGAGCGTCCGCAGCGCGCATAGCGCGGACGGAACGCGTTGTGCACGTCGTCGGGCGACACGACGCGTCGCGCGCCGCTCGCGACGTCGACCACGTGGATGCGCGAGCGCAGGCGGTGGCGCTCCGCGTCGAAGTGGAGAGCGGAGTACGCGATCTCGCCGCCGTCCGGCGCGATGTCGAACTGCCCCGCGGGCTCCATCCACGAGAACCACTCGGACGCGTCCGGGGTCAGGTCGCGGAGCGTGCGCGTCGCGAGGTCGAGGTGGAGGAGGTGCGGCGTCTCGCCCGTCGTGAGCCAGCGGTCCCAGTAGCGGAAGAGCGGCTCCTCGGTGACGTGCACCTTCACCGGGTCCTTCTCGCGGCGCTCGTCCTCGGCGCGCGTCGCCTCCGGTGTGGCGGCGTCGCGGTAGAGGTGGGCCGCGACGACGAGCGCGTCGCCGGCCGGCATCCAGCGCACGTCGAACGCACCGAGCGGCAGTTCGCAGACGCGCTCCGCCTCGCCGCCGTCGAGCGGCATCACGAAGACCTGCGGGCGCCCCTTCGGCCCCTCCTTGCGCAGGAATGCGACGCGGTCGCCCCCGGGCGAGACGGCGGGCTGCGTGCTCGTCGTCGCGGGCGACGTGAGCGCACGCGGCGCTGCGGCGTCGTCGCGCGCGAGGTCCACGAGCCAGAGGCGTGTCGTGCCCTCGTTCGCGGCGAGGTCGTAGGTCGTGACCGGGACGACGGCGCGGCGGCCGTCCGGCGTGGGGGCCGGCGCGCCGACGCGCGGCACGCGCCACAGATCCTCCGCCGTGAGGGCGCGTGTCCCGGCGCGGGCGGCGTGGACGAGGCGGCAGGTCGTGGGCGCGGGCATCGCGAGGCTCCGTGGGTGCGGGTTCGGCACTGTACCCGAGCGCGGTGTGACCGCCGTCGCGCGGGCGCGGCGCAGAGCCGGTGCTCGGTGCGCGGCCGCGCGCGCGGACGGTAGCATCCGGAGCCGGCGGAGCGGACGCCCGCCGGAAGGAGGCTCGCGTGCGTGCTCGCGTGATGGCGTCGCTCGTCCTCGCGGTCGTGGTCGGTGCGTGCGGCGGCTCCGACACGAAGACGATCGTCACGCCGGGCGGCCGCGTGCAGGTGACCGAGGACGGCGAGTCGTACCACGCGGTGACGAAGGACGGCGACGGCAACGAGGTCGTGACCGACGTCCGGAACGGCGAGCTCTCGATCACCTCCGACAAGGGCAGCGTGAAGATGGGCGCGTCACGTGCGCTCGAGGATCTCGGCGTCGCCCTCTATCCCGGCGCGGAGGTGCCGGACGACGGCATGCTCCGCATCGAGACGCCCGAAGGGCTCCAGTGCACCGTGACGCTGCGGACGCGCGACGCGCGCGCGAAGGTCGTCGAGTTCTACAAGGGTCACCTCGCGAAGGTGGAGATCGCCGCGGAGATGGACGACGCCGCGAGCGTCGCCGGCTCGACGAGCGACGGCACCCACGTCACGATCGTCGTGAGCCCGCGCGACGACGGCGAGCAGGAGATCGTGATCAGCACCTCGCGGACGCGCTGACGCCGCCGCCCCGTGGACGCGGATGCGATCACGATCCGGCCGCTCGCGCCGACGGACTCCCTCGACGAGCTCACGGAGCTCCTGCACCGCGCGTACGCCGCTCTCGCCGAGCGCGGCATGCGCTACACGGCCTCGCACCAGTCGGTCGAGGTCACGCAGCGCCGCATCGCGCGCGGCGAGTGCTTCGTCGCGGAGTGTGCGGGGCGCCTGGTCGGCACGATCCTCGTCGTGCCGCCGGACCGCGCACCCGGCCGCGAGGACCCGGCGCTCTACGGCGAGCCCGACGTCGCGCACTTCCACCAGTTCGGGATCGAGCCCGAGCTGCGCGCGAGCGGACTCGGGTCGCGGCTCCTCGCGCGCGTCGAGGAGCGCGCCCGTGAGCTGGGCGCGCTGCGCGTGGCGTGCGACACGTCCGAGCACGCGCACGACCTGATCGCCTGGTACGGGCGGCGCGGCTACGAGATCGTCGGGCGCGCCGACTGGCGCCCGCACGTGAACTACGAGAGCGTGCTCCTGGCGAAGCGCCTGCCGGTGTAGCGACGCGGCCCTGATCGAACGCTTGACACGCGCGGCGATATCTACAACCATCAAGTTGTGGATCGGCTGAGCGCCACCTTCACCGCGGTCTCGGACCCCACGCGCCGCGCGATCCTCGCGCGTCTCGCGTCCGGACCCGCGCCGGTCGGCGAGATCGCGCGGCCGTTCCGCATCTCGCAGCAGGCCGTCTCGAAGCACCTCGCGTGCCTCGAGCGTGCGCGGCTGATCCGCAGGCGCCGTGTCGGAAGGCAGAGCGTGTGCTCGCTCCGCGCGCTCCCGCTCCGCGACGCCGCGGAGTGGGCGGGCGGCTTCCGCCGCCTGTGGGAGTCGAACTTCTCGCGTCTCGATGCGCTCCTCGAGGAGCTGCCGCAGGCAGGCGGCTGAGCGCACGTCTGGAGGTGTGGCCCATGGACGACGACGGCACGTTGAAGATCGTCGCAGCCGGCGAGCGCGAGATCGTGATGACGCGCGCCCTGCACGCCCCTGCAGCGCGCGTCTTCGACGCGTTCACCCGGCCGGAACTGATCCGCCGCTGGCTCCACGGTCTCGACGGCTGGACGATGCCCGTCTGCGAGGTGGACCTGCGCGTCGGCGGCGCGTACCGCTACGTCTGGCGTCGCACGGACGGCTCGATGGAGATGGCGGCGTCGGGGACGTATCGCGAGATCGTGGCTCCCACGCGCCTCGTCGCCACCGAGCGCTTCGAGCCCGCGTGGTACTCCGGCGAGGCGCTTCTGACGCTCGAGCTGACGGAGAGCGACGGCCGCACGCTGCTCACGCAGACGATGCGCTACGACTCGCGCGCGACGCGCGACGCGGTGCTCGCGTCGCCGATGGAGAGCGGCGTCGCGGCGAGCTACGACCGTCTGGAGCGCCTCGCGAGCGAGTGAGCGGACGAGTGCGTCGGGAGCCGGGCGCGGCCGTCACGCTCGGCGCGCTTCGGGTAGCTTCCACGCGTGCGTCCGCTCCGTCGCGTCGCCGCCGTCACCGCCGCGCTGCTCCTGGCCGCCGCGGCCACGCCTCGCGCCTCTGCCGGGGCGGACGTCGACGTCGCGGCGTTGCTCGCGCGGATCGTCGACGCGCGAACTCCCGACGCGCGTCGCACGGCGGCCGAGAGTGCTGCCCGCACGCCCGGGCTCACACTCGACGCCGCGCTCGAGGCGGCCCGTGCGTTCGGCGTGTTCGAGCCGCAGCAGGCGGGCACGCTGCGCATCGACGTGCCGGGCGGCGGCGCAGTGCAGGTGTTCGTCCCCGGCGGCTACGACCCGGCACGGCCGACGCCGCTGATCCTCGCGCTCCACGGCACGGGCGGCGACGGCGAGCAGGCGCTCTCGCTCTGGCAGGGTTTCGCGGAGCGCAACGGCTTCCTGGTCGCCGCTCCGGAGACGTCGGGCGCGAACGCGGGCTACACGTTCGGCGAGGCGGAGCGCGACGAGGGCTGGGCGGCGCTCCGCGCGGTGCGACGGCGGCTCAACGTGGACGAGAACCGCATCCACGCCACCGGGGTCAGCCGCGGTGGCCACATGACGTGGGACCTCGCGCTGCGGCGGCCGGACGTGTTCGCGTCGCTCGCGCCGATGATCGGCGGCCCGCGGCTCGACTTCTCTCGCGGCTCGAACAACACGCGCTTCGTCGAGAACGTCGCGCACCTGCCGATCCGCGATCTGCAGGGCGAGCAGGACGACCCGCGGCTCCTCGCGAACCTGCGCATGGTCTTCGCGCGTCTCGAGGCGCTGCACGCCCCCGACGCACGGCTCGTGACGTTCGCGGAGCTCGGCCACTCGTTCGATCCGTCGGCCGTCGACTGGGACGCGTTCCTCGGCGGCGCGCGACGCGAGCCGTGGCCGGAGCGCGTGGTCGTCCGCGGGGCCGCGCCCGGAGTGCGATCGCACTTCGCGGAGATCGCGGGCGTCGAGCGCGACGTCGTCGTGGACTTCCGGCCGCGCGTCGACGCGAAGACGTGGCCGTCGCTCGGCGAGGACGCGCAGCGCCGTGTCGTCGCCGAACAGATCGAGGCCGCGACGGCGCGGCTCGAGGTGCGCCGCACGGCGCGCGGGCGCTACGAGGCGACCTCCGACGGCGTCACCGGCTTCCGTCTGCTGCTGCCGGCCGAGGGCGTCGGCGAGGACGGGCGTGTCGTCGTGCGCTGGAAGGGACGCGACCTCGCGCTGCGCGCGGAGCCGTCGCTCGCGGTGCTGCTCCGGGACTTCGCGGAGCGCTTCGACCGCACGTCCCTGGTGGTGTGCGAGGTGCGCGTCGGACGCTGACGTGGCAGCGACCTGCTACGCGTCCGTCCACCAGGCGCCGGGCCGGTAGTCGCCGAAGTACCACCAGTTCCCCTCGAGGTCCTCGGCCATGTAGCCGCGTGCGCCGTACTCCTCGTTGCGGAGCGCACGCACGACGCGCGCGCCTGCGGCCACCGCGCGAGCGTGGTGCGCGTCCGGGTCCGCCACGCAGACGCAGAGTCCGTGCGCGCGTCGGCCGCCGAGGGCGCGCGCGCCGACGCGCCCGTCCTCGGCCTTCGGCGAGCTGACCATCACGACGCCCGTGCCGAGACTCAGCTCGGAGTGCTCGATGCGGCCGTCGGGCCCGGGCACCACGAGGCGGCGCGTGAAGCCGAACGCGCGGCAGAGCCACTCGATCGCCGCGGCCGCGTCGTCGTACGTGAGGCTCGGGTGGATGTCCGACGGCGTGCGCTCCGGTCCGCTCATCGTGCTGCTCCTGTGTGCGGCGACGTCGGCCTTGCGTGCTCCTTCGGCACACGCCACACGGCGGCGGCGTTGCCGCTGCGCTCGCGCGTCAGGGCGATCTCCTGCTCGAGGTGGTGCGTCCATGTGGGGCAGGCGCGCACGTACGGCAGGGCGTACGTGTCGCGGAGCTGCGCCCACGTGAGCCCGTCCGGGTGCTCGCGGAGCGCGCGCTCGATCGTGTCGCGGAACTCGTCGTAGCGCATGGCAGCTCCTCCGGCGGTTCGCTCTCACTCGCCCCGCGTGAACGCGAAGAACCGCTCGCGCTCGCCGGGAAGGTCCTCGTGACGGATCTCGTCGATCGCGCCGTCCGCGCGCACGCGGACGTGCTGCCGGCAGCGGTACGCGTGGCTGCGACCCTGGTGGCTCACGTGGTCCGTGTACGTGATCGCGGCCGTCGCCGGCCCGGTGGCGCTGACGCTGCTCTCGTACGTGACACGCTCGAACCGCGTGCGGGCGTCCTCGCCGTGGGCGCGGTACGACGCGACGATCGCATCGGCTCCGGAGAGGCCCTCCGTGCCCGTGTGGTAGACGCAGTCGGGCGCGAGCAGCCGACGGGTCGCGTCGTAGTCCTCGGCGTCGAGGGCCGCGGCGAGACGGCGGGCGGCTTCGAGGGCGTTCATCGAGACGCACAGCGTAGCGGACGGGTGCGCGCATCCGTCCCTCAGTGGAAGTCGCGGCTCGGGCGTGTGGCCGGGCGGCGTCCGAGATCGGGGACCCAGAGGCCGTCCGCGACGAGGTGGGTCACGCCCTGGTCCACCTGCAGGCGGCCCGTGACGCCGAGCAGGTGCGCGCTGCGCGCGATCGCGGCGAAACGTTCGAACACCTGCTTCCACACGACGAGGTTCACGAAGCCGGTCTCGTCCTCCATCGTCATGAAGGTGACGCCCGACGCGGTGCCGGGACGCTGTCGGCAGATGACGATGCCCGCGTAGCGCACGCGGCGGCCGTCCTGCCACGAGGTGAGTGTGCGCGCGTCGGGGAGACCCTGCGCGGCCAGGGTCTCGCGCAGCGCGGCGAGCGGGTGGCCGCGCGGGCTGTGGCGTGCGGAGTCGTAGTCCCAGCCGATCGTCTCGAGCGCGTCGAGCGGCGGCAGGCCGGGCGAACGCTCGCGCGGCTCGACGGGCAGGGCGGCGCGGCCCTCGCGGACGATCGCGCGCAGCTCCCAGAGCGCGTCGCGGCGCGCGAGGCCGAAGCACTCGAACGCGCCGGACTCGGCGAGAGCGACCAGCGCCTTCTCGTTCACGCGCGCGCGGCGCACGAAGTCGTCGAGCGACGTGAACGGCCCCGCGGCGCGCGCCGCGGTGATGCGCTCGCGCTCGCGCACGCCGAGCTGCCGCACGTACGCGAGGCCCATGCGCACGGCGAAGCCGCCGGTGCTGAGCTCGTCGGGGACGACGTCGCAGTCCCACGCGCTCGCGTTCACGCACACGGGCAGGATCGTCACGCCGTGGCGCTTCGCGTCGTCCACGATCGTCGCGGGCTCGTAGAAGCCCATCGGCTGCGCGTTCAGCAGCGTGCACGTGAACTCCGGCAGGCAGTGGCGGCGCAGCCACGCGGTTGCGTACGAGATGAGCGCGAAGCTCGCGGCGTGGCTCTCGGGGAAGCCGTACTCGCCGAAGCCGCGGATCTGCTCGAACACGCGCTCCGCGAACTCGGGCGCGATGCCCTTCGCGGTCATGCGCGTGAGCAGGAGCACGCGGTGCTTCTCGATGCGCCCCGTGCGGCGCCACGCCGCCATGTCGCGGCGGAGCTGGTCGGCCTCGCCCGGCGTGTAGTCGGCGGCGACGACGGCGAGGCGCATCACCTGCTCCTGGAAGATGGGCACGCCCAGCGTCTTCTGGAGCACCGGCACGAGGCACGGGTGCGGGTAGACGATCTCCTCCTCGCCGCGGCGGCGGCGCAGGAACGGGTGCACCATGCCGCCCGTGATCGGGCCGGGGCGCACGATGCTGACCTCGATGACGAGGTCGTAGAAGTGGCGCGGACGCAGGCGCGGGAGCATCGCCATCTGCGCGCGGCTCTCGATCTGGAACACGCCGACGGTGTCGCCGCGGCAGATCATGTCGTAGGTCTCGGGGTCGTCCGCGGGAATCGTCGCCATCGAGAGGTCCCACACGCGCGAGCGGCGCAGGAGGTCGAAGCAGAGGTGCAGGTGGTGGAGCGCGCCGAGTCCGAGCAGGTCCACCTTGAAGAGCCCGAGCGCCTCGACGTCCTCCTTGTCCCACTGGATGACGGTGCGGCCGGGCATCGTCGCGTTCTCGATGGGCACGAGGTCGTGCACGGGCTCGTGGCCGAGCAGGAAGCCGCCCGGATGGATCGAGAGGTGGCGCGGGCAGTCGAGGATCTCGTTCACGAGGTGCAGCAGGTGACCCGCCATGTCGTAGCGCCGCCGCGGCGCGGGCGTCGGGGGGCGCTCCGCGTCGGTCGCGGACGGGGACGTCGGCGCGGTCGCCGTCTCGAGTCCTGCGCGTTCCAGCGTGCTGCCGTCGACGCCCTCCCAGTGCGAGACCTGGCGCGCGAGGCGGTCGAGCGCGGTCTCCGGGATGCCGAGCGCCTTGCCGACGTCGCGCACCGCGGAGCGCGGGCGGTAGCGGATGACGTTCGCGACCATCGCCGCGTGGCTGCGGCCGTACTTGGCGTAGACGTGCTGGATGACCTCCTCGCGGCGCTCGTGCTCGATGTCGAGGTCGATGTCCGGCGGCTCGGCGCGCTCCATCGAGAGGAAGCGCTCGAAGAGCAGGCCCATGCGCACCGGGTCGATCGCCGTGATGCCGAGGCAGAAGCACACGGCCGAGTTCGCGGCGGAGCCGCGTCCCTGGCAGAGGATCCCGCGCTCGTCGCAGAAGCGGACGATCTCCCACATCGTCAGGAAGTAGCCCGGGTAGTCGAGGGCCTCGATGACGCCGAGCTCCTTGTCGAGCTGCTCGCGCACGGCGGCCGGGGGCTCGCCCCCGTAGCGGCCGCGTGCGCCGCGGCGCACGAGCTCGCGCAGCCACTCCGCGGTGGTGTGGCCGTCGGGCAGGCGCTCGGACGGATAGCGGTAGCGGATGTCCGCCATCGAGAAGGTGCAGCGCGCGGCGACCTCGCGCGTGCGGGCGAGGGCGACGGGGTCGTCGGCGAAGAGCGTCGCCATCTCGCCGGGCGCCGGCAGGTGGTGCTCGGCGTTCGGACGCAGGAGACGCCCCGCGGTCGTGACCGTGACGCCGTGGCGGATGCACGTCAGCACGTCCTGCAGCGCGCGGCGCGCGCGGTGCGGGTAGAGGATCTCGGTTGCGGCGACCACCGGTACGCGCAGCTCCGCGGCGCGGCGCCGCAGCACGCGTTCGCGCGCGGGCTCCGCCTCGCGGCGGTGGCGCGCGGCGAGGGCGTAGAGGCGGTCGCCGAAGGCGTCGTGGAGCTCGCGCAGCCCGGCCGCGTGCGGCACCAGCGCGAGCAGTCCCGCCGCGTGTGCGCGGACCTCGTCCCACGTCACCCGGCACGCGCCCTTCGCCGAGCGCAGGCGTCCCGCCGTGACGAGGCGGCAGAGCTGCGCGTACGCGGCGCGGTCGGTCGCGAGCAGCACGACGTCGCGGACGGTGTCGTCGTCCGGTCCCACGGTGAGCTGCGAGCCGACGATCAGGCGCAGGCCCTGCTCCTGTGCGGCGACGTGTGCGCGGACGATGCCGTGCACGCCGTCGCGATCGGTCACCGCGAGCGCATGGAGCCCGAAGTGGCGCGCCGTCTCGACGTACTCCTCGGGGGCGCCGGCGCCTTCGAGGAAGGAGTAGTGCGTCTTGCACCACAGGGGGACGTACGGCGGCGCGGCGGGCGTCAATCGACCGACCCGTGCAGGAACCAGCGCCGGCGCCGGCCGTCGTAGAAGACCCACAGCAGGTCGCCGCGCGCGGTCTCGACGTAGTGGTACTCGCGGTGCACGCCGCCGTGTGCGCCGGGGGCGGCGCCCCACCAGCCGCCCGAGAGCACGTAGGGGCCGTGCGAGCGGCGTACGGGTCCGCACGCAAGGCCGGCGACGAGCCAGCCGTCCGGCTCGTAACGCGGGCGGTGGGGCAGCGGGACGGGGTCGAGCTCGATGCGCCGCACGAGCCGCGGGAGCGGGGGGTGTCCGTCGTCGTCGTCCACCTCGCCCGGGGCGCGCGGTCCGCCGATCACCGTGCGCGCGGGGTCCGGCAGGCGCAGTTCCGTGAGCGGCTCGAGCACGAACGACGCCTCGGGCAGGTGGGCGTCGAGCAGGCGCGCGACGACGACCGACCCGGGCCCGTGCTCGGCGCGCAGCCGCGCGAGGGCGCGGGCGCCGGCGCGCAGGTCGCGGCGCGGGTTCTCGCGGAAGAGCCGGAGCTGCTCGACCTGCGCGGGCACGCCGCGGGCGGTCAGGACGGCCTCCTCGACGCCCCACACGGAGCGGCCCGGGGCGTCCGTCTCCGGGACGTCGGCGTCGACGGCGTCGGCGTCGGCTCCGGGGCGGGGGCGGCGTCGCGCAGGGCGTCGGGCGGGAGGGGCGTCGTCGTCGCGCGGGGCCGTGCCCTGGAGCTCGGCCTGGAGTTGCAGGCGCACCAGCTCGAGCAGGTGCGGCAGCGCGAGGGTGGGCGAGGCGGGGCGCACCTCGCAGAGCGTGGGCGGACCCTTCTCGCGCACGAGGCGCACGTGCAGGGCGGCGAGCGCGTGCCGGCGCTCGGCGAGCTCGGCGAGGAGGCCCGGCAGCGCGCGCTCGAGGCAGGCGAGGAGGCGTGCGGAGTCCGTCTCGGGCATCTCGAACGCGATGCGCCGCACCGGCGGCTCGGCGGGGCGGCGGGGGGCGAGCGGCTCCGTCATCTCGCCCGAGGCGATGCGGTGCAGCCGCGCGGCCTCCTTGCCGAAGCGCGTCGCGAGCCCCTCGGGCGGCAGCCGCAGGAAGTCGCCCACGGTGCGCACGCCGAGGCGCAGGAGCGCGTCGCGCAGGGCGGGTTCGAGCGCCAGCCGCTCGAGCGGCACGCGCGCGGCGAGCCGGCGCTCCTCCTCGGGGTCGGCGACGAGTCGCGGTCCCTCGCCGGCGACGCGGGCGAGCGCGTACGTCGCGAAGCGCCCGAAGCCGCAGACGACGGCGCCGCGCAGCCCCTCCGCGACGAGCGCCCCGTGCAGGCGTTCGGCCCACTCGAGGAGCGAGGGGTGCAGGAGCACGAGCCCCGCGGCGTTCACCCAGAAGACACCCGGCTCGTGCGCCGCGGGCTCGGCCTCGGGCGAGAAGCGGTCGAGGAGCCGCAGCACCTCGTCGGTGCCCGCGGCGATCTCCTCGGGGGGGACCTCCGCCGCGCGCAGACCGGGACAGATGCCGAGCGCCGTCGCGTAGCGCTGTCCGGGGAGGACACGCTGCCGCCGCGCCTCCAGGTTGGCGGAGAGCACGCGGCCCTGCGGGTGGTCGCGGTCCACGACCGCCGCCGGCCCCGTCCCGAACTCCGGCTCGCGCCGCAGGAGGAGCTGCAGCGCGAAGGCGGGCAGGTCCACGCACGCGAGCCGCTCGCCGCGCCGCACACGCCGCTGCGCCCCCCCGTCCGGTCGTGCCGTGCCGTCCACGCCGCTCGCGCCGTCCTTCCGCCCGCGCTCGTCCCGCTCCGCCCGGGCGGCCGTTCGCCCGGATGCAGACAGATGTCCGTATAGCACGCCGGACGGTGCCCGCGAGGTCGAAAGTCGAGGATCCGCCCGTGCCCCCGCGAGGCGGGTGGCCGCGGCCGGCAGCCTCAGAGCCCCGGTCTCGCCCTCGCGTACTCGCGCGCGCGCACGCGCGCGCGAAGCGGCCCACGCCCGTGGGCCAGATCGCGGTGGACGTCGTCGAGGGGGCGGCCGAGCCGAGCGGCGATCCGCACGGCGAGCAGGACGTCGGTCACGGACGGACTCCCGCGGTCAGGCAGGCGGGGCGGGCGCGCGCGATCCAGCGGCGGTACCAGGGGCGGAGCGCCGCGCCGCCGAGGGCGGGGACGGGGCCGTGGTCGCGTACGTCGCCGAAGCCCGCGGTCGAGAGCGTCGCCGTGACGGCACGTGCCGCCGCCGGGGCGACGACGAGGACACGTCCCCCGCGACGCAGGACGCGGTAGCACTCGAGGAGCGCGAGGTCGCGGTCGACGTCGCCGTCCGCGAGCCCGTCCAGGAGCACCACGTCGAACGTGGCGGAGCCGTACGGCAGGTCGTCGAGCGTCGCCGGCGCGGTGATGTCCACCGCGTGACCGAGCGCGGCGACCCGGTCCGCGGCGGAGGTGTCGCGTGTCGCGACGAGGACGCGCCGATGCCGCCGACCGAGGAGGGCTTCGAGGACGCGGGTCCAAGCATCGGTACGTTGCGCGGGAGGACGTCCGCCGGGCCGCACCGTGTCGGCGGATGCGGCTCGCGCCGCGGGCCGGGCGGGAGGCAGCAGGCGGAGGGATAGCGACTCGGACACGGTGGTCTCGCAGGCGATGCGCGCGGCGGCGGTTCGCACAGGCCGTGCCGGTCCGACCGTGTCGCGGTCGCCGCCGCCCCCGCGTACCTCCCGCAGCGCCGCGACGTGCCGCGGGCGTCACATGCGTTACGGCGCCGTGGCGGCGCGTGGTCCCCGCCGCCACGGTCAGCGCACGTCGACGGTGAGGTCGTTCGAGACGAGGAGCGGCGCGTCGTCCGGTGCGAATGCCGCGCGGCACGTCCAGCGGAGCACGTGGCGCCCCGGCGGCAGGCGGTAGGTCGTCACCTCGAAGTTCCAGTCGGCGCGCGGGCTTGGCAGGACGAGGCCGCTGTACGGCGCGAGCGGCGGGTCGCGGGGCGTCGTCGGCACGCCGTCCACGCTCTCGCCGAAGATGGCCTTCGGGCCCATCACGTACACGTCGGTGCCCGGTCGCGTCGCCTCGTACACGTGGACGACGCGGATCTCCTCGTCGGCCGCGTAGACCGACTTCGCGGCCAGCAGCGTGAGGCGCTCCCCTGTCGCCGCGAGCGGTCCCCTGGCCGTGCGGCGGGCGTAGGACCGCGCCACGGCGACATCGGCCGCGGGCGCGTGGACGATCCCGTCGCCCTGGCGGGCGAACAGTCCGGGGAACTCGCGCAGGTGCCCGGGGATCGGCGCGCCCGCGTCGTCGAGCGGCGTCGGCAGCTCGAGCGGCGACCAGCGGAACGTGACGGGCTCGATCCGCCAGCGCGCCGGGACGCGCAGCCGCACCGTGACCGGGTAGGCGACGGGCGCGCCGTCGTCGCGCGCGTAGATGCCGGCCGTGAAGCCGCCGCTCCCGGACCCGCCGCGGCAGGCGAGATCGTTCCCCTGTGCGTCGGTGACCTCCGCAGCCGTGGCTGCCCAGCGGTGCGTCAGGATGCGGCCGAGATCGTCGTCGCGTTCGCCGACGGACGCTGCGACGTAGAGCAGGTCGGCGCTCTCGGATGTCGGCGTGACCCG
This sequence comes from uncultured bacterium, assembly GCA_937996235.1. Classification (GTDB taxonomy): domain Bacteria; phylum Planctomycetota; class JAJSAM01; order JAJSAM01; family JAJVHW01; genus CALKVK01. The sequence goes on from CALKVK010000021.1 coordinate 27,603, forward strand.
CAGCGCGAACGGACCCGCCGTGCCTTGCGCCGTCTCGCCGCGGCGGGCGAGCGTGAGCTCGTGCGTGTCCCAGGTGGCGACGCGGACGAGTCCCCACGAGACCTCGAGCGCCGTCGCGCGCCACGCGTCGGCGGGCAGCGGCACGGCAGGGAACGCGACGTGGCGGCGTGCGACGTCCACCTGCGGCCACGGGCCGTCCGTCGGCGGCTGCGGTCCGATGCGCTCCGAGCTGCCGTCCTCGAAACGCAGAGACAGCGACGGCGCCCCGCGCGGTGCCACGACCGATGCGGCGAGCACGTCCGACGCGTCGGAGTCGATCGTGAGCTGGACCTGCACGCGGTCCTGGTCCGCTGTCGGGTCGCGCTCCCGCGAGCCGACGAAGAGCCGCGCCGTCCACGCGCCGTCGTCCGACGTGCCCGTCGCCTCGGTGTACGCGCGTGCGGTGGGCGCGGCTTCCGGCGTCGTCACGGGCGCTGTCGGCTCGGTAGCCGGTGCGACCGTCTGCGGGTGTGCGCACGTCGCGAGCAGCGGCGCCAGGAGCAGGTGCGCGACTCGTGTCGGGCGCGTCGTCATCGCAGGCCTCCCGGGATCATGTCGCCGAGAGGGTCCGGTCCTGCGCACCCGCTCAGCAGTCCTTGTACTTCCAGTTCCGCGTCTTCCCCTCGGCGAGCCACGCGACCGACTGCGCGACGCGCCGGTCACGCGTCTCCTCGCGCTTGGCCTCGGTCACCCACTCCACGTACTCGTGGCGGTAGCCGGGCGTGAGCGCGTCCCACGTCGCCTTGGCCTTCGCGTCGGTACGGATCGCCGCGACGAACCATGTCGGCGCCGTCGGTCGGTCCTTCGGGGACTTCTTCGTGCGAACGGGCTTCGTGCCCGTCTCGTTCAGCTTCGCCGCCTCACGCACGTACGCGACGAGCACCTTCTTCGCGGGGAGCTGCGCGACGTCCGTGTAGCGGCCGCTCATCGGGCTCGCCTTCGGGTCCTCGCCGAGGATCCCGGCCGGGTCCTTCATCAGCGAGCCCTTCCAGAACCCGAAGCCTGCGTGCGCCTTGAAGGCGGCCATGCCGCCCAGGATGCCGTGGTGCTCGAACGACGGATGGCCCCACTTGATCGTCTCGACCACGTCCGGGCAGCCGGCGTGGAAGGCGTTGCGCACGTGCGTCAGGATCGGCCGCGCGAACGGCGCGGCCTTGGCGATGTAGGCGTCGACGCGAGGATCGATCTGGGGCACGGGTCACCTCGACGACGGAGGCACGCCACGCGCGCGTGACGTGGCGGGACGCGGCGCATGGTAGCGCGCGGACAACACGCGCCGCGCACGGCGCGTCGAAGGGGTGTGGTATGCTCCCCGGCGGACGGAGGCGAGGAGACCACGCGAGAGCGAGTGGTCTTCGTCGTGGACAGCGCGGTCGGTGCAGTACCCGTTCCTCCCGGTGAGCCGCGTGGCGCCGTCGCGCGACCCGCCCCTCCCGCCGCCGATGCGGAGTTGACGCCGCGCGACGTCGAGAACGCGCTGGCCGCGCTCGCGCGGATCGACCACGAGACACGGCACTGCATCGCCGCGTGGCTGCGCTGCGCCGAGCGCCTCGCGGGGGCGTCCGACGACGGTTGGACGATCTTCGGCGTCACCGGTCTCTCGCAGCTCTGCGAGGAGCGACTGAACCTGCCCGCACCCGACGCGTGGCGCCTGCGTCAGGCCGCCAAGGGCTGCGAGTCCTCCCCGCGTCTCGCGGAGCGAGTCCAGAGCCGGCAGATCCACTTGACGAAGGCCGCTGCGCTCGCGTCCGTCATCGAACACGTGCAGCGCGAGGGAGACGAGGAGCGGTTGCTCGACTTCGCGGCAGCGGCGAACTCGTACGAGACGCGTGACGAGGTCGCGCGCATCCGCGAGGAGGCGCGCACGCACGAGCGACCCGCGACGGTCACGCTGCACCTCACACGGCAGGGCCTTCGCGATCTCGATCGTGCGCGCGATCTCGTCTCCGGTCGATCGGGCGGTGTGCGCGCGTCTCCGAGCGAGGCCGCGGAGGTGGCGCTCGCGGAGTTCGTGAAGCGGCGCTGCCCCGAGGGGCGCGCGCGACGGGCGGAGACGCGCGTCGCTGCGCCTGCGACGCCGCCCGCGTCATCCGAGACGGGGTCCAGTTCCGGCTCCGAGGCGTCGCGACGACGAGGTCGACGCATACCAGCGCGCGAGCGTCACGCCGTCGTCGCGCGGCACGGCGACGTGTGTGCCGTCGACGGCTGCGAGCAGCGCACCGCGCTGCAGTTCGCGCACCGCACGCCCTTCTGCGACGGCGGCGCGAACGTCGCCTCGAACCTGCTCCTGCTCTGTCGACACCACCATCGCACGATCGACTCCGGTCGCGTGCTCGTCGCACGCGACGGTGTCACGCTCGTCGCGCGGCACGGCGATGTCGTGGGGCGGCTCCGGGTAGCCGAGCCGCCGTGACGCTGGCGACCTCGGCGACTCGTCGTTCCGGCGGCCGCGGCGCGGGGAGAGCGCACGCGGACTTCGTCGATTCCACGAGGTGGGCGATCCCGTGGTGCTGCCGCGCACTCAATCACAGGCAATCACAGGCATCCTTCGGGAGGAGGCGGGCCGTGGGCGTCCTCCTCGGACGCCGGAGTCGCACACGGCAGGGTGTCACGCCAGAGGCCCGGACGGTCACGGTCGCGTAGGACGTCCACGCAGACCATCGAGGGGACGTCCGCCGAGGACGCCACGCGTCGGGACGCGCTGGCCCGGAGCGAGACGAGCGGGCTGATGCAGGGGGCGTCGTCGTCCTTCTCCGTCAGGAACAGCACGGTGGCCTCGTGGGTCCGGGTCAGCGCCGAGATCCGGTTCAGCAGCGCCGTCGGGATGCGATCGCACGAGCGCGCTCCGACGAGGTCGATCACGATCAGACCGAACGCACCGGAGCGCACCAGGCGCTCTGCCGCACGCACGAGCTTGGGCGCGGTGGAGAGGACGACGACCGGGACGGCGTTCATGTCCACGCCGGCGCATGCGACGTCCGCCGGATGGGCGAAGCGCCGTCGTGAGGTGAGCCAGGCCGCGGTCTCGCTCCGACTCTGGGCGTCGTGCAGCAGCAGCGCGGCAAGCGTTGCGATCGACGCCGGACGTCGAGGAGCGGACAGTTCGATCATCCGCCCGACGAACTCCGAAAGACGCCAGTGGGGTTCCGGACGAGCGCCGTCGGCCTGGTCGGAGACACCGGGTGACGGCGCAGACGGCGCCGCGAATGCACCGGTCGCCCGGAATCCGAGGCGCACACTGCGGAGCAGTTTCGCTCCGGCTGCTTGCAGGATGCGCGCCCGGCGTGTCGCCGGACGTGCGACACGACGTGCCGTGACGTGTTCGAGGATCACCCCAGACTCCGGCGCACCTCGATGACGCGCCCCAGGATCTCGACTTCGCCGGGACGCGGCACGATCGGTTCGTACGCCGGGTTCGCGGGGTGCAGCTCGATGCTCCGCCGGCGGTTCCGGGCGCGGATGCGCAGCGTCTTCACGGTCGCCTCGTCCCCGACCAGGGCGACGACCACGTCGCCGTCGCGCGCGGTGGTGTCGGAGAGGGAGCCGTCGGGCGGCTCCACGCGACGTACGACGACCACGTCGCCTTCCAGGATGCCCGCATCGCGCATGCTGTCGCCGACGACACGCAGCGCGAACAGGGTCTCGCCGGATGTGCCGCGCGACGGCGCCGTGACGGCCACGTGGCCGTCCGGATCCTCGATCGCCGCCGTCAGCCCGCCGGCGTGGACGCGACCGAGGATCGGCACGAGCATCGGTGCGATGGCGCCGGCGTCTCCCTCGGGCAGGCGGTAGCCGCGCGCGATCGCGGGCTCCTTTGCGAGCCGTCCGTCGGTCACCAGGCGCTCGAGGTGCACGCGCGCCGACTCGACGGCGCGCAGCCCGGCGGCCTCCTGCACCTCGCGGACGGTCGGAGGGCGTCCCGCCAGCAACCGCTCCCGGACGAAGCGATACACGATCTCCCGTGTCGCGCCCCGCGCCGCGTGTGCGCGCTGGGGCCGTGTGCCGCGTCCGTCGGACGCGGTTCGACGCTTCGTCATGCCGTGGCTCCTCCCTGAGGTGCCCACTGCGCGGGCACGGGCCGTCCGCGTGGCATGCTACACACGGGGAACGGACATGCGTCCGCATGTCCTCGCGGCCGGTCGTCCGGAAGCGTCGCGCGCGCGAGCGGCGTCGGCGACAGCCGGCGCCTCAGATCAGGCGCTTGCGCCGGAAGAACCAGATCTCCGCGATGGCGATCACGACGAGGAGCGAGCAGACGATCGCGAACGCGGCCGGGTCCTCCTCGCCCGGGATGCCCTTCACGTTGATGCCGAGCAGCCCGGTCAGCAGCCCGAGCGGGAGGAAGATCGCGGCGACGACGGAGAGTACGTACATGTTGCGGTTCATCTGCTCGGAGAGCCGGCCGTTGAGCGTGTCCTGGGCCACGGCGGCGCGGTCACGGATCGAGTCGAGATCCTCGACGTAGCGCGTCACGCGGTCGGCGACCTCGCGCAGGTACGCACGGTCGAGCTCGGTCAGCCAGGGCACGCGCTCCGAGTAGAGCCGTGTCACCGCGTCGCGCTGCGGGGCGAGGTAGCGGTGCAGCCCGATGGCCTGCCGACGCGCCTCACCGATCCGTGATCGCAGTTCGTGACGCTCGGCCGTGAGCACCTCGTCCTCGAGCGAGTCCACGTCGCAGTCGAGATCGGAGAGCACCGTGCTCATGCGGTCGGCGAGCAGGCTGCAGATCTCGACGAGGAATTCGCCGGCCGTCCGCGGGCCGTTTCCCGTGGCGAGCGACGCTTCGAGGTCGCCGACCGCCATCACGCGCCGGTGTCGGAGCGAGATCACGCGCGTCGCCTCGACCCAGAGGCGGATCGAGACCATGTCCTCCGGATCGGCTCCCGGGTTCAGGTTCACGCCCCGCAGGATGACGAGCAGCGCCTCGCCGCGGACCACGCTGCGGGGACGCGGCTCCTCGGCGGTCAGCGCCTCGACGATCGCCTCGTCGAGTCCCGCCTTCTGCGCGAGCCACGAGCGCACGGCCGGTTCGGCATGGTCGAGGTGCAGCCAGAGGACGCCCTGCTCGGGGCGCCACGCGTCGACTCCGTCCCACCCGATCGCGCGGCTGCGGCCCGCACCGTCGAGCACGTGCGCGCCGAGGAGTCCGTCCGTCGCCATGGGGCGAAGCTAGCCCGACCGAGGATCACGTTCGCGCACTTCGTGACGACGGACGTCGCACGGACGACGTCCCGCCCGCCGGAGCGCATGCCGTACGCGCCGCCGCCACGGCGCGGGAGGACGAGTCGTGCGTGTGGACGCTCCTCGCCGACAATCCGCACATGACGCGCGCGACGCCGACGCAGCGGGAGCGATGGATCTCGCTCGTCGCCGCCGCTGCGGCGCTCGCTGCGCTCCTCTGCGGCGCCCCGGACGTCTTCACCGATGCGACGGACGTCGCGGGCGCTCTCCGGATCGCAGGGCTGATCGCTCTTGCGGTCCTCGTGCTTGCCCTGCTCGTCGCGCGCGACGGACTACGCCGCGTGGTTCTCGCACCGCGGCTCCTCGTGCCGCTCGGGACCGCGCTCGGAGCCCGTGCGCTGCTGAGCGCCCTCGAACGCACGGCCGCGCTCGCGCCGCTCTCGCGCGATGTGCTCGTGTTCGACGTCGGTGCGCTTCCCGTGCACATCGGCCCCGTCGGTGTCGTGCGCGCACTGCTCGAGTGGTTCCACGCGGCGTGGAGCGCGACGCTCGTCGCACGCGCGGTGCTCGACGACGACACGTCCCCGGCGCGCGCGCTCGGGCCCGCGATGCGCTGGATGCCGCGCGTGGGGGTCGTCCTGCTGATCGGTTGGACGCCGATGCTCGCACTGCGCGCGATCGAACCGGGGCTCCGGGACGTTGTCGGCGCCGACGGGTTCCCGTTCGTACTGGGGGCGCTCGCCGTGGGGTGGACGCTTGCGACGAGCGCTGTGCTCGTCGCCGTGATCGAGCCGACGTTGCCCTTCGCGGTCGCGCTGTCACGCGGGTGGTGGGTGAGTCTGCGCGGCGGCCGCTGGTTCTGGGCGGCGGCCGCCGCGCACGTCGTGGCGCTCGGGGCGTTCGTCGTCGTCTCACACGGAGGGACGATCGACGCCGTCGGGCACGCCGTCTGGGGTGGCGCGTTCGCGGACGGATCCGCGTGGCGCGACGTCTACCTTGCGGAAGCGGAGATACCCGCGCACGCCTCCGTGCTCGGAGACGTGCTCGTCTCCGCATCGGTGGGCCTGCTCGCGCTGCTCGCGCGGCTCGAGACCGCGGAACACCTGGCGGACGCCGAGTTCTGACGCCGCCGCCGCGCGAACCCGAAGCCGAGGAGCCCGAGTCCGAACAGCGCCCATGTGCCGGGTTCCGGGGTTCTGGCCAGCGCGAAGGTCACGCTGTCCGCGGCCCAGCGGTCGCCGGGACCTCCGACGAGCACGACGGCCTGGTCGAACGGCACGCCTCCGGCGGACGGGTTCGCGACCACGCCGAGGAAGTGCGTCGACGCGTCGCCGCCGTCGGGCGGCAGGTCGAAGCTCGTGGCGAAGACGAGCTGCCCGGCGGCATAGAGCCGCAGCTCACCCTCGTTGCCGAGCGCCGCCTCGAAGTCGATGAGATCGACGCCGAAGCGTCCGAGTCCGCCCGGCGTCGCGAAGTCGGCGAGGAGCCCGCTGCGCCGCGTCGTGCTGATCGCGCCGCTGTCGAAGCCCCATGTGCCGCTGCCGACGCCTCCGCTCTGCGCCGCCGGCGACTCCACGCCGACGTCCGAGAGCGCGCCCACGTCGTCGCCCACGACGCCCGGGACGATCGTTCCGGTCGGCGTGTTCGAGAACTGCAGGTCGTACGCCGTGTAGCTCACGGGCACGCCGCCGACCGAACCGCTGCGCGTGAGCGACGGCACCGAGCCGAGCACCGGATCCGGTGCGAACGCGCCGCCCGAGTCGACGACCGTCGGGCCGGTCGTCGCGGCGAGGTACGTCTCGAAGCCCGTGCGGTCGTCACGGAAGACGACGTACGAGCTCGCGCGCGCCGGCACTCCGGCGCAGAGCACCATCAGGAGCGTCAGCGCAGCCGTCGGGACGACGCCGTGGTTGTGGAACGGTCTCATCGCGAGTCTCTCCTCGTGTCGGCGGTGGGCGCGTGCAGTCGGCGACGCACCTCCACCGCGGTGTCGGCGACGCGCGGGTCGCGCGGCGCCAGGAACTGCGCCCAGCGGGCGAGGGGTGACGCCTCCTCGCTCCGGTCGAGCTGCGTCGCGAGCGTCCATGCCAGGTCGTTCGCGGCGACGGCGAGACCGGGATCGCGCGCCAGCGCGGCGCGATAGTGCGCGGCGGCGGCGGGCGCGTCGCCGCGCATCTCGGCGGCCATGCCGAGCACGAGCCGCAGCGCGCCGTCGTCCGGATGCTCCGAGACGAGGACGCCGGCGCGCGCCTCGGCCGCGGCGAGTCCCTCGCGGCGCGCGCAGCGTGCGGCAGCGGTGACGGCGGCGGCCGCCGCCGCGTCGCGCTCGGTCGCGCGATGCCCACGCAGCAGCAGGTCGGCGGCGCGCTCGGGCTCGTCGGACCCGACGTAGAACCACCCGCGCAGGCGCTGTGCGTGCGCGCCGCCGGCGCCGTCCGGGAGGCGCTCGGCGATCCGCAGGAGCGCGGCGCCCTGCCCCGTGCGGCCGAGCTCGATCCCGAGCAGGAGAGCGGTGTCGAGGTCGGTGGGATGTGCGACGAGAGCCTCGCGCAGGTGGGCGGTCGCGAGACGCGGTCGCCCCGCATCCCGCGCCACCTCCGCGAGAGCGCGGTTCGCGGCGGCGTACCGCTCGGTGTCTCCGGAACCGCTCGCGCCGTCGCCCGGCGCACGCGCCGCCAGCGCGACGAGGCGCGCCCTGTCCCGCGGCGGCAGCGCGGCGAGGGCCCGCCGCACCGCGTCGCGCGGACTGCGCGCGTACGTCGCGTCGAGCGCGTCGGATGCGTCGTCCGCTCGCCCCGCCGCGGCGAGCGCAGCGATGCGCCGGAGTTGCGCGCCGAGCGATGCGTCCAGCGGGGCGACGTCGAGATCCTCGCCGAGTGCGAGACGCGCCGCCGCGTGCACGTCGCGGGCCTCCGGCGAGTCGTCCGACACGCGCTCGAGGAGTTCTGCGATCAGCGCGTCGGCTTCCTGGTCCCGGCGCGGGTCGTCGTCGACGAACGCCGCCGCGCGCAGCAGTTCGGCGGCTTCGAGCAGGTCGCGCGTGCGACCTCCCCGTGATGCGGCAGCGTCACACAGGGCCGTCGCTGCGCCGCCGAAGTCCTCGACGAGTGCGCGCGCACGCGCGTGGAGACGCAGCGCCGCGGCGCTCGGGGACTCGCCTCGGAGCGTGCGCGCGAGCGCCGACTCGGCCGCTCCGGGGCGACGGTCCGCGAGCTCGCGCGCCGCGAGGGCGACGGCCGGGGCGTCCCACGTCGGCGCGCAGGACGCTGCGCGACGCAGCGCCTCCCGGGACTCGAGATCGGCCCCCGCGAGTCGCCGGCACTCCGCGAGCAGGAGCCACGCGAGAGCGTCGCGCGGTCGGTCGGTCAGGGCGCGGCGGACGAAGACCTCGGCGCGCGCCGCGTCTCCCGTCGCCAGGAACGCACGCGCGTCCGGGAGCGGGTCGGGTCGGGGGCGCCTGCGCAGCGAGACGATGACGCAGAGCGCAGCGAGGGTCGCGAGCGCGCAGACCGCAGCGGCGGCGCGGCGCGAGAAGCGCGAGGGACGCACGGGCGGGACTCCGATCCCGTGGTGTCCCCCTGGCGCGCGGCGCGCGCCTTCGTCCCGCGCAGATCATGCCAGTGCGTCCGCCGCGGCGCAACCCGTCGCACGGCGACGCGTCGCGCGGCACCGCGTCCTGGAGCGACTACCCTCGCTCCGTGCGTCCGACCGCCGCCGCGCTCCGTGCCCTCGCCGAGCGCGATCCCGTTCTCGGGGCGGCGCTCCGGGAGCTGCCGCGCTTCCCCGGGTTCCCGGCACCGGACGCGCGTCGGCGCACGCACTTCGACGAGATCGCGCGCGCGATCGTCTACCAGCAGCTCACGGGGAGAGCCGCCGCGACGATCCACGCGCGCGTCTGTGCGCTCACGCCCGGTCCCCGAGCGCCGCGCGCCGACGAACTCCTCGCGCTCCCCGAGGAGCAGCTCCGCGGCGCAGGACTCTCCCGCGCGAAGGTCGCCGCGCTGCGAGACCTCGCCGCGCGCGTCGTGGACGGACGCCTGCGCCTCGCCGGCATCGCGCGACTCGCGGACGCGGACGTCGTCGAGCGCCTGACGCAGGTGCGCGGCATCGGCGTCTGGAGCGCGCAGATGTTCCTGATGTTCCGGCTCGGCCGCCTCGACGTCATGCCCGCCGGCGACCTCGGCGTGCAGGAGGGCGTGCGCCTCCTCGACGGACTCGACGAACGCCCTGATCCCGAGCACGTGCTCGCACGCAGCGCGGCCTGGGCGCCGCTCCGAAGCGTCGGCGCGTGGGCGATGTGGCGGCTCGTCGAGGCCCGTCGCGCCGCGCGCTGACGTCGCGCGCCCGACGCACGATCCACCCCGTTGACAGGACTACAGACGTAGTTACGATTACGAACGTAGTCATGCGGCGCCGGTCACGGCGGGCAGCCGCGGCGCACACGGAGGGACGGATGGCGAAGGAGCCGCGCACACCGCGCATCAGCGACGCCGAGTGGGAGGTGATGAACGCCGTCTGGGACGGCCACCCCGTGGCCGCGGGCGACGTCATCGCGCGGCTGGCGCAGCGCACCGACTGGTCGGCGCGCACGGTCAAGACGCTGCTCGGGCGCCTCGTGCGCAAGGGCGCGCTCGGCTTCGAGGTCGCGGGGCGCCACTACCTCTACCACCCGCGCGTCTCGCGCGAGCGCTGCGTGAAGGCCGAGAGCCGCTCGTTCGTCGAGCGCGTCCTCGGCGGCCGCACGAGTCCGCTGCTCGTGCACCTCGTGCGCGAGGCGAACCTCTCCGCCGCCGAGATCGACGAGCTGCGCCGTGTGCTCGGCGAGAAGGAGGCGTCGTGACCGACGGCCTCCACGCCGCGGCCGGCGCCGCGTGCGCGTGGCTCGTGCAGACGACGCTGGGCGTGGTCGCCGTGGTCGCACTCGTGGCGCTCGTCCAGCGTCTCGTCGGGCGCGCGCTCTCGGTGCGCTGGCGCCACGCGCTCTGGTGTCTCGTCGTCGTGCGGCTGCTGCTCCCGGTCGCACCGCCGTCGCCGCTCAGCGTGCTCAATCTCTTCGCGCACGGCGCTGCCGCGGAGCTCGTCGCCTCCGAGTTGCGCACGTCGCCGCCGTCCGCTCTACACTCGGTGGCGCGCGCACGAGCGACTCCGTCGCGCGCCGAGTTCTCCGGACTCGATCTCGCCGCGCTGCGCGCCGACGCCGCGGCGCAGTCGGTGCCGCCGCCCGCGACCGCGTCGTCGGTCGCATGGCCGCTCACGACGTGGATCGCACTGGTGTGGGGCGCGGGCGCCGCCCTCGCTCTCGCCTGGACGTACCTCCGCGAACGGCGCTTCCGCGGCGCCCTGCGCCGCGAGCCCGAGCTCGTCGACGTGCGCGTCGCACGCGTGCTCGCGGAGGTCTGCAGCGCTGCGGAAGTTCGTCGCGCGCCGCGCGTGATCGCGACCGACCTCGTCGAGAGCCCAGCGCTCTCGGGCGTGCTGCGCCCGACCGTGCTGCTGCCGCGCCGCGCCGCCGACGCGCTCGACGACGACGCGCTGCGCCACGTGCTGCGGCACGAGATCGCGCACCTCCGCGCCGGAGACGTGCTCGGCAACTGGCTGCTCGCAGTGCTGGCCGCGCTGCACTGGTTCGATCCGTTGGTGCACTTCGCGTTCGCGCGGCTGCGCGCGGCGCGTGAGGAGCTCCGCGACGCGACCGCGCTCGCGGGCTGCGACGCCGCGGAGCGCGCTGCCTACGGGCACACGCTGCTGCGGCTCATCGAGGACGGGACGGGCGCCGTGCGGGCGCGACGCGGGCCGTCGGTGGCGACGGCGGGGATCGTGGAGGGCAGGCGCGACCTGCGCAGGAGGATCGAGATGATCGCGAAGGGCGGACACGGTGGACGTCGTGCGTGGGTGCTGGGTGTGTGTGCGGCGGGCGCGGTCGCAGCGCTCGCTCTGACGGGTTCGATGGCGCCGGCCGCGCGTGCGCAGGACGAGGGTCGCGGAGCGGAGGAGGCGCCTGCTGCGCATCAGCCTGCGGCGGGGGCGCCCGTGCTGCGGACCCGGATCGAGGCCGCCTTCACCGACGCCGCGCTCTACAAGTCGATCCGCGTCGAGGGGCGCCGCGAGATCGCCCCCGCGGAGGCCGCGATCCGGCAGAAGCTCGCACGCCCCGTGTCGGTGCGCGCGGCGTCGATGACGCTCGCGGCGTTCCTCGACGTCCAGCGGCAGGGCACCGGCGTGAGCTTCGTGCTCGGTGCGTGGGAGCGCGACACCTACGGCGAGACCGAGGTCGTCCTGCCCGAGGGCGCGGACATGCCGGCGGAGCGCCTGCTGCGCGCCGCGCTGCGCCAGGTGGATCTCGAGTGGTGCGTCGCCGACGGCGCGGTCTACGTCGCGCGCCCCGGCAGCCTGCCGCGCGCGCGCGAGCGGCGCTTCTACGACATCGAGCCGCTGCTCACCGGGAGCGTCACCGCCGAAGCGCTCGTCGACCTGACCTGCTCCTACGTGCGCCCGGAGTCGTGGGAAGTGGAGGGCGCGGTGATCGCGCCGTGGAAGGGGCTCCTCGTCGTCGATCAGGTCGAGGAGGTCCACACGGCGATCGAGTCGTTCCTCGATCTGCTGCTCAACCGCGGCCGCCGGCCCGTGCCGCCGCCGGAGCCGTGGCGCGCGGGTCTCGTCGCACAACTAGGAGAGAGGGTCTCCGTCCGCTACGACGCGACGTCCGTCGCGGACGCGCTCGCCGCGTTCCGCGCCGCGACCGGGATCAGCGTGGTCGCGCGACCGGACGACATCGAGGACCGCAGCATCTCGCTCGAGCTCACGGACGTCCCGCGCGCGGACGCGCTCAACTGGATCGCGCGCCTCGCCGGTCTCCACGTGCGCCTCGAGGACGGCTCCGTCGTGATCGCGCGCGCGCCGGAGCTCGTCGTGCGCTGCTACGACGTCGCGGACATCGCCGCAGCGCGCGGCGGCGACGGCGCGGGCGCGATCGACGAGATCCAGGAGCTGCTCTGCACCTCCGTCGATCCGCACTCGTGGGAGGAGTGGTGCCGGATCTCGAAGGCCGACACGCTGCTGGTCGTCAGCCAGACGCCGGCGAACCACGCGCGCATCGAGGAGGAACTCGCCGTCCTGCGCCGCGCCGTCGCGCGCTGAGCCGACGCACGCAGGCCCGGAGCGGTGCCGTGCGGGCACTCCCGCCGGCCGCCGCGTAACCTCGTCTCGCGCTTCCGTCAGTAGGGGACGGAGGCCGAGCCATGAACGACACGCCGAGCTGCCCCGTCTGCGCATCCCCGCTGCCTGCGGACGCCCCCGCCGGCACCTGCCCGAAGTGCCTGCTCGCCGCGGGCTTCGAGTCCGCCGGCGGGGACGCCCCGGCCGACGACGCACGCGACGCGCCGGAGGTCGCGGAGATCGCGCGGCTCTTCCCCGAGCTCGACATCGAGGGTGTGATCGGCCGCGGCGGGATGGGCGTCGTGCTGCGCGCGCGGCAGCGGCAGCTCGACCGCGTCGTCGCGCTGAAGGTGCTGCCGCGCGACATCGCCGCGCAGGCCGGCGCCGCGGCGCGCTTCGAGGAGCGCTTCACGCGCGAGGCGCGCGCGCTGGCGCGGCTCTCGCACCCGCACATCGTCGCGCTCCACGAGTTCGGCGAACGCGAGGGCCTCTACTACTTCCTCATGGAGTACGTGGACGGCGCGAACCTGCGCGAGTCGATGTGCGCCGGCCGCCTGGCGCCGCGCGAGGCGCTCGCGATCGTGCCGCAGATCTGCGACGCGCTGCAGTACGCGCACGAGCAGGGCGTCGTGCACCGTGACATCAAGCCGGAGAACGTGCTGCTCGACCGCGCGGGCCACGTGAAGATCGCGGACTTCGGCCTCGCGAAGCTCGTGAAGCGCGGCGCCGGGGACCGCACGCTCACGCGCCACGACCTCGTGATGGGGACGCCGCAGTACATGGCGCCCGAACAGATCGAGACGCCGGCCGACGTCGATCACCGCGCGGACATCTACAGCCTCGGCGTCGTGCTCTACGAGATGCTGACGGGCGAGCTGCCGCTCGGACGCTTCGCACCGCCCTCGGCCAAGGTGCAGGTGGACGTGCGGCTCGACGACGTCGTGTTGCGCACCCTCGAGAAGGAGCGCGAGCGGCGCTACCAGAGCGCCGGCGAACTCAAGACCGGGATCGGCGTCGCCTCGGAACCGGCCGCGATCGCAGCGGCGTCGACGGACGTGCCGCGGCCGCGCCGCCACGGGCGTCACGAGGACGCGCCGTGGAGCACGATGGCGCTCGTCGGCATGCTGCTCACGCCCGCCGCGGCCGTCCTCGCGATCCTCGCGACGAGCGTGCTCGCGCCGGGTCCGGGCGGTGCGCTCCAGCGCGTCGCCCTCACACTGGTCGCGGGTCTCGGCGTCGGCGGGATCTGCGTCTCCGTCGTCGCGGCCGTGCGCATCGCGCGCAGCAAGGGCCGGCTGCACGGCATGTGGATGGCGCTCGTCGGGATCGCGCTGCCGCTCATGTGCTGCCTGCCCGCTGCGGGCTTCATGACGCTGCGCGCGCAACCCCCCGCGCCGCCCATCCCCGCTGCGCTGCCTGCGCGTGCCGCACCTGCGTCCCCCGACGACGTGCCTCCGCCGCCCGAGCCCGTCCCTCCTGCCGACGGCGACGTCGTCGCGCCGGAGGACGACGGTGGGTGAAGGCGCCGCGCGGCGCGGCGACTTCGCCACCACGCGCTGGAGTCTCGTGGCCGCAGCGGGCGACGCGCACGCGGCGTCGGCGCACGAGGCCCTCGCCACGCTCTGCGGCACGTACTGGCAGCCGCTCTACGCGTTCGCGCGGCGGAGCGGCGCCGACGCCCACGCGGCCGAGGACCTCGTGCAGGGCTTCTTCGCGACGCTCATCGAGAAGCGCTACCTCGACGACGCGGATCGCGAGCGCGGCCGCTTCCGCGCGTTCCTCGTCACGGCGTTCCGGCACTACACGTCGAAGGAGCGGGAGCGGGCGCGCGCGCTGAAGCGCGGCGGGAGACGACGCCCACTGGCGCTCGACTTCGACGACGGCGAGCGGCGGTATCTCGCCGAGCCGGTCGACACCGAGACGCCCGAGCGGCTCTTCGAGCGACGCTGGGCGCGGACCGTGCTCGACCGCGCGCTCGCGCGGCTGCGCGACGAGCTGCGTACGTCGGGACGCGAGGCGTGGTTCGACGCGCTCCTGCCGCACGTCGTCGGCGGGGCGGGTCCCCAGCGTGAGACGGCGGAGCGCCTCGGCATGACCGAGGGCGCGCTCAAGGTCGCCGTGCACCGGCTGCGCGGGCGCTACCGCGACGCCCTGCGCGCCGAGGTCGCGGACACCGTCCGCGACCCCGGCGACGTCGACGACGAGCTGCGTCTGCTCGTCGCCGCGATCTGACAGCGTCACCGCCGCACTCGCCGCGAGCGCTGGTGAACGATGCGGGCTACGCCGCCGGCGCCGGCTGCGTCGGGCGCTGCGCGGGGCGTCCCGGCCGCGTCACCCAGAGCGCGATCGCCCCGGGCAGCGCGAGGCCGAGCGTCCACACCGCGCGCGGGATGCCCGTCGTCTCGGGCAGCACCGTCTTGCCGAGGTTCCACACCTGGTCGAGCGGTCCGGCCACCGCCGGCTGGATCAGGATGTACGCGAACGCGCCCGCGAGCATCCCGAGCACCGAGACCGCCGCATCGGCGCGGCCGCCTGCCGCGCACGCGACACCAGTGCCGGGGCAGTAGCCCGTCATCCCCATGCCGACGCCGAGCAGCCCGCCGCCGACGAGGATCGACGCGACCGCGGCCGGCTTGACGCTCCAGTGCGCGAGGCCGAACGCGTCGAGCACCGTCGCGCCGACGAGCCCGACGAGCACGAACACCACGATCACGCGCAGGGCGTGCAGGTCGCGCAGCCGCAGCGTGCCGACCATCTTGTCGGGGTCGGCGAGGCCCGCGAGGAAGAGCGCCGCGCCGAACAGGAGTCCGATGCCGAAGCCGGTGATGTCCATGGGTCAGCCCTCCAGACGCGGTGTGCGCGGGTAGACGAGGCGCGCCGTCAGCATGGCGGCGCCGAAGAGCGCGACGGTGAACGGGATCGCCGAGACGGCGAGCTGCGCCCACGCGCTCGCGAACTGTCCGCTCGTGCAGCCGTGCGCGAAGCGCGCGCCGAGCAGGATCAGGAACCCGCCCGCGAACGCGACCGCGAGTCGCTTGCCGACCGAGTTCCCGTGGTTCGCCCGCCACCAGACGTGCGTGGTCGCGACGCGCCAGCGCTTCGTCGCGAGCGCCGCAAGTCCGGCGCCCACGGCCAGCCCGACAACGAGCCACCAGCCCGCTCCGAGCTCCGTGTACTTGGGCGTGCCGATCAGCGGATGCGACGCCACGTACGCCGGATTCGTCGCCTCGAGGAGCTGCGTGTCCGCGACGACGAACTGCGTGGAGACGCCGAGCGGACCGGACAGCGCGATGGCGACGATCTGCGCGAGACCGAGCAGGAGCCCGCCCGCGAGCCAGCCGAGCGGCGCCTCCCGGACACGTTCCTCTTCCATGGTTCCCTCCGGGGATCAGCGCCGGGCCGAACGCGTCCGCCCGCCCCGCAGCGCGCCGAGATGCGTCGCGAGACGCTCCTCGAGCGCGCCGCACACGAGGTGGCAGAGCTGCGGCAGCACGGGGTCCGAGATGCGGTAGAGCTTGCGGTTGCCCTCGCGCCGGAAGTCCACGAGGCCTTCCGCGCGCAGGAGTCCGAGGTGCTTGGAGACGTTCGCCTGCCCGCTGCCGCACGCGTCGGCGAGGTCGTTCACCGAGGTCTCGCCCGCCATCAGCTCGCGCAGGAGCCGCAGGCGGAACGGCTCACCGAGCAGCCGGAACCACGAGGCGACCTGTGCGAGCACGGCGTCGGGCAGCGGGGGCGTCGAGGTCGTCGGCATGGTCATGACAGTAGTGCAATATGCCGATGTAGTGATATTTATTCCGCGCGCTGCGTGGACGGCATGCATGCCGAGCGGCCACGCCTCTGCGACGCGGGCGTCCGCCGCCGCGCCTGAGCGAGCGTCGGCCGCAGTGCGAAGCGCCCGAACGCTCAGCGCGGGTTCGTGGCCCAGAGCGTGGTGTCGGTGACGAACCCGCGGTCGGGCAGCGTCAGGAGCGAGACGATCACGTGCGCGACGTCCTCGGCCACGAGCCGCGTCGGATCGAGCTCCGTGCGCGCGCGGCCGCGCCCGAACTCGGTCTGCACCTCGCTCGGGTTGACCTGCATCACGCGGATGCCGTGACGGCGCAGCTCCGCCCGCCAGCACTCGGTCAGCGCGGAGAGCGCGAACTTGCTCGCGGCGTACGCGCTGCCGCGCTCGAAGCCGCGGTGGGACGCCGTCGAGCCGACGTTCACGATCGTCCCGCGCCCCGCGGGCACGAAGCGGCGCGCACACTCCTGCGCGACGAGTGTCGCGCCGACGACGTTCGTGGCGAGCACGCGCGTCATCTCCGCGGCGTCCGTCTCGAGCAGCGGTGCGAAGTAGCCGACGGCGGCGTTGTTCACGAGCACGTCGAGCGCGCCGAGTCCCTCGGCCGCCTCGGCCACGATGCGACGCGCGTCCTCCGGGTCCGACACGTCGCCGCGAATCGCGACGACACCGAGCTCCGCGCGCGCCGCGTCGAGCGGCTCGGTGCGCCGTCCGCAGATCGCGACGCGCCCCCCGCCCGCGACGATCGCGCGCGCGACGGCGAGCCCGATGCCGGAACCGCCTCCCGTGATCAGTGCGTGGACGTCTTCGAGTCGCATGGCTGGTCCCCCGTCGCTCCCGGTTCGGTCGAGGCAGATCAGAGCAGATCAGGTCAGGTCGAGCGCTCCGTCGGAGTCGCCGAACGACGGCACCGCGACGCCCGCGGCGTGCAGCATCGTCACGTATGCGTTCGCGAGCGGCGTCTCGCGCGATGTGCGCACGTGGCGCCCGGGCCGCACCGCGCCGCCGCCGCGCCCGGCGAGCAGGATCGGCAGGTCGTGGTGGTCGTGGCGGTTGCCGTCGGCGATCGCGCTGCCCGCGAGCACGAGCGCGTGGTCGAGCAGCGTGCCGTCGCCGTCGGGAGTCGCGCGCATGCGCTCCACGAGATACGCGAACTGCTCGACGTGGTGGCGGTCGATGCGGCGGATCTTCTCGTTCTTCTCCGCGTCGCCGCCGTGGTGCGAGATGCCGTGCCAGCCGTCCGGCACGCCGAGGAACGGGAAACTGCGGCTGCTGCCGGCGTTGCCCACCATCAGCGTGGCGACGCGCGTCAGATCCGCGCGGAACGCCAGCACCGTCAGGTCGAGCATCAGACGCAGGTGCTCGCGTGCGTCGTGCGGTTCCGCGAACGCGTCGGCCGATCGCGGTGCGTCGTCGTCGCGCGGTGCCGACGCCGCGTCGATGCGGCGCTCGAGCTCGCGCACCGACGTCAGGTACTCCTCGAGCTTCGCGCGGTCGGAGTGACCGAGGAGCGCGGCGAGATCCCGCGCGTCCTCCTGCACGTGGTCGAGCACGCTCGCGCGCAGGCGCAGGCGGCGCGCGGCGTCGGCTGCCGTCTCCCCGTCGCGGCGCTCCGAGAACAGCCGCTCGAACACGCGGCGCGGGTGCGTCTCCTTCGCGTTCGGGAGCGTCGGCGTGCGCCACGAGACGTTCGACGAGTACGCGCAACTGTAGCCCGAGTCGCACTCGCCCGACTGCGCGCCGCCCTCGAGACCCAGCTCGAGCGAGCGGAAGCGCGTCGCGCCGCCGACGGCGTCGGCGGCGACCTGGTCCACGGAGACGCCCGCGCGGATCCCGGCGCCGCCCGTCTTCACCGGGTGCGCACACGTGAGGAACGACCCGGCGGCGCGCGCGTGGTCGCCGGGTCCGTCGCCGTGTGCGCGGGCGCCGTCGAGCGCGAGACCCGAGAGCACGCAGACGTCGTCGCGCACGGGGGCGAGCGGCTCGAGCGTCCACGGCAGGGCGAACGTCGCGCCCGTGTCGGTCGGACGCCACGTCGGTACGTGGACGCCGTTCGGCAGGAACACGAAGAGCAGGCGCACGGGGGCGCGGACCGCGCCGATGCCGGCGAGCGCGCGGACCGGCGCCAGCGAGTCGAGGTACGGCAGCGCGAGCAGCGCGCCGGCCCCGCGCAGGAACGTGCGGCGGCGGAGCGACCTCATCGCGCGACCTCCTCGCCGCGGTGGCGGCGGAACGGCTCGGACGTCGCGACGCCGAGCACCAGATCGCGGAGCCGCATGCCGCCGGGACGCGCGCCCTCGACGATCCCCCGGACGACGTCGTCGTCCGACGGCAGCGGCGCGCGTCCGAGCGCGTACGTCAGCAGTTCCGCGGTGAGGTGACGCACGAACGCATCGTCCGCGAGCAGCGTGCGCCGCAGCTCCGCGGGGCCGTCGAAGCGGCGGCCGTCGGGCAGCTCCGCCGACGCGTCGATCGGCACGCCGTCGTCGTGCGTGCGGTAGCGGCCGATCGCGTCGAACGGTTCCAGCGCGAAGCCCAGCGGGTCCATGCGCGCGTGGCAGACGGCGCAGGTCGGCTCCGTCCGGTGGCGCTCGAGCCGCGTGCGCAGCGGCAGGCCCGTGTCCGCGTGTGCGGAGTCGTCGAGGTCGCCGACGCCCGGCGGCGGCGGGGGCGTCGGCGCGCCGAGGATCTGCCCGAGCAGCCACTTGCCGCGCTTCACCGGCGACGTGCGCGTCGGGTACGACGTGACCGTCAGAACCGCCGCCTGGCCGAGCACGCCGCCGCGCTGCGTGCCCGCGAGCGGCACGCGCACGAGCTCGTCGCCGTGCACGCCGGGGATGCCGTAGAGACGCGCGAGGCGCTCGTCGACGAAGGTCCAGTCCGCGTCGAGCAGCTCGCGCGCACTGCGCCGCTCGCGCAGCACGGCGCGGAGGAACGCCCGGCTCTCGCGCTGCATCGACGCACGCAGCGCATCGTCGAACTCGGGGAAGCGCACGGGATCCGGCGTCGCCGTGGCGAGGCGCCGCGTCTCGAGCCACTGCGAGCCGAAGTCGTCGGCGAGCGCGTCGGCGCGCGGGTCGTCGAGCAGACGCTCCGCTTCCGCCGCGAGCTCCGCGTGGAGTCGCCCGGCGCGCGCGAGCGCGAGCAGCCGGTCGTCGGGCATGCTGCTCCACAGGAAGTAGGAGAGCCGCGACGCCAGTGCGACGTCGTCGAGGTCGCGCACCCACGCCGGGTCGTCCGGGTGCGGGTGCGGCTCGGCGCGGAAGAGGAAGTGCGGCGAGACGAGCACGGCCACGAGAGCCGCCTGGACGCCGCGCTCGAACGGCGCCTGCTCTCCGCGTTGCACGGTGGCCGCGAGCGTCGCGAGGCGCGCGACCTCACCGTCCGTCGCAGGGCGCCGGAACGTACGGTCCGCGAGCGCGCGCAGCACGGCCGTCCGGCGCGCGTCCTCGTCCGCGGCGCCGTCGCCCGCGGCGAGCATCCGTGCGACCGGCGGCGGGAGCGCGGGTGGGTGCGCGTCGAGCGGACCCGTGAGCTCGATCGACTCGATGGCGAGATTGCGGTCGCGCTGCGCCGGGTCGGCCGCCTGCGGCTCGTAGTAGTCGTTGACGAACGCCGCACGCACCCGGCACGCGCCGGCCGGAAGCTCCGCCTGCAACTCGAACGTGCCGGGCGCGCGCTGCGTCTCGTGCACGTCGAACTCCTGAACCGCGCCGGCGCCCGCCGTGATGCGCAGGCGCGCCGGCTCGCTTCCGGCCTGCTGTCCCCACGCGCCGACGCGCACGACGTAGGTGCCCGCGCGCGGCGCCCGGAACTCGACCGCGAGCTCGTCGTTCGTCGCGAGCATGCGCCCGCCGCGCCGCGTGGTCCCGCCGTGCCGCGGCGCCGGCAGGTCCGCGCCCTCGACGCGGCGGACGGCGGGGTGCGCCGGGTCCTCGACCGGCAGGGCGCGCAGCGCGATCGCCTCGGCGGCGTCGACGTAGCGCTCGAAGGTGAGCGGCGGCAGCGAGAGCACGTCGCCGATCGTGTCGAAGCCGTAGCCGACGTCGTCCGGCGGGAAGGTCGCGGCCTCGGGCGCGTCGACGCCGAGCAGGTCCACGATGGTGCGGCGGTACTCGCTGCGGTTGAGACGCCGCAGCGTCACGCGTCCCGGATCGGGCGGCGCCGTGCGGTCCGCGCGCGCGAGCGTCGCGTCGAGCCACGCGAGGAAGCGCGCGCGTTCGTCGGGGGTCGGCGCGGGCTCGTCCTCGGGCGGCATGCTCCGGTCGTGCACGTGGCCGCGCACCTCGTCCCACGTGCGGAACGCGTGCAGCACCCCGGCCTCGTCGGCGACGCGGTCGAGAGCGAGCCCCGCCTCGGGCTCCGCGCCGCCGTGGCAGTGCGTGCAGTGGCGCGCGAGGAACGGCTGCCCGTCCGTGGAGAAGCTCGGCGCCGGCGGTGCCGCCGGTGCGGGTGGGTTCGTCGGCGCCGCCTCGCTGCACGCCGTCACGGCGAGGGCCAGGGCGATCGGCGCGACGCGCGTTCGCATCGCGGCAGGGTAGCGCGCCGCGTGCGCCGGATCCTCGCGCGGGTGCCCCGCGAGCGGCATCTCCTGGGACGCTCCCCGCGCTCGACTATCCTCCGCGTTCCCCGAACGCAGAGGAGAGCGAGAGATGGCGACCGTCACGTTGAAGGGCAACCCGTTCCGGCTCCAGGGCAGCGTGCCCGCTGTCGGCTCCGCCGCGCCCGACTTCAAGCTCGTGAAGCAGGACCTGTCGGCTGTGACGAAGGCGGACCTCGCCGGCAAGACCGTCGTGCTGCTCACGGTGCCGAGCCTCGACACGCCCGTCTGCGCCGCCGAGACGCGCAAGTTCAACGAGCGCGCGGCGTCGCTGCCGGGCGTCGAGGTGCTGGTCGCGAGCTCCGACCTGCCGTTCGCCATCAAGCGCTTCTGCGCCGCCGAGGGCATCGACAAGGTGCACGGCGTCTCCGACCTGCGCGACCGCGGCTTCGGCGCGCGCTGGGGCGTGACCATCGCCGAGGGCCCGCTCGAGGGCGTCACGGCGCGCGCCGCGTTCGTGATCGGCCCGAAGGGCGACGTGCGCTACGCCGAGCTGGTCGGCGAGATCGCCCACGAGCCGAACTACGACGCCGTCCTCGCCGCCGCCCGCGGCTGAGCGGAGACGCGTCCGCTCCGCGACTTCGGAGGCGTCGGTCCGGTATCTTCCGCCGATGCGCTTCGCAGCCGCTCTCGCCTTCTGCACCGCGGCGCTGCTCGGCGCGTGTGGAGGTGATGACGTGCCCGCGCCCGATCCTGCGCCGAAGCAACCGGAGGCCGCAGCGGAGCCGCTGCCCGACTGGCGGCCGATGTGGGACTTCGGCGACGCCGCCGGCACCGAGGCGCGCTTCCGCGAGGTGCTGCCGCGCGCCCGCGCGTCGGGCGATCGCGCGTACACGGCGATCCTCCTGACGCAGCTCGCCCGCACGCAGGGCCTGCAGCGCCGCTTCGGCGATGCGCACGCCATCCTCGACGAGGTCGAAACGATGCTCCCCGGAGCGTCGCCCGAGGTGCAGGTGCGCTATCTGCTCGAGCGCGGCCGCGCGCTCAACAGCGGCGGACGCGCAGCGGAGTCCCTGCCGCTCTTCGAGCAGGCGCTCGCCGTCGGCAGCGAGGCGGGACTCGACGTCCTCGCCGTCGACGCGGCCCACATGCTCGCGATCGCCGCGCCGTCGGATCAGCAGCTCGGCTGGTCCGAGAAGGCCATGGCGATGTGCGAGGCGTCGACCGACCCGCGCTGCAAGGGCTGGCTCGGGCCGCTCTACAACAACACCGGCTGGACGTATCACGACCTCGGGCAGTACGACAAGGCGCTCGAGCTGTGGGAGAAGGGCCTCGAGCTGCGGCGTGCGAACGGCGCCCCGGAGCCGATCGCCATCGCGCGCTGGACCGTGGCGCGCGCCTGGCGGAGCCTCGGACGGTGCGAGGAGGCGCTCGCGGAGCAGCGCGCGATCGCCGCGTATCGCGCCGAGACGGAGCTGCCCGAGAGCGGCTACGTCGCCGAGGAGATCGCCGAGTGCCTGCTCGCGCTCGGCCGCGAGGACGAGGCGCGACCGTACTTCCGCCGCGCGTACGAACTGCTCGACGCGAACGAGGCGTGGATGAAGGACGAAGAGCCGGAGCGGCTCGAGCGCCTCAAGCGTCTCGGCGGGTCCTAGCCCGGCGACGTGCGCTACGTCGAGCTCCCGCCCGCGCGCGCGCTCGCCCCGTGGGTCGAGTGTCTGTGGGCGCTCGAGGCGCCCGCCCCGGAGCCCGGCGATCCGGTCGAGCCCGTGCTCCCCGACGGTTGCACGGAGCTCGTGTTCCACGTCGGTGCGCCCTTCCGACGCCGCACGCTCGGACGGTCCGACGGCGCGACCCAGTACCGCTCGGCGGTGGTAGGGCAGATCGAGAGCGCGCTGCTGCTCGAGCCGACGGGCGTCGTCGGACTCGTCGGCGTGCGGCTGCGCCCGGAGGCGGCGGGCGCCTTCCTCGGCGTCGCCGCGCGCGAGCTGACGGGCACGTCGGCGCGGCTCGACGAGGTGCTCGCGTCCGCGAGTCCCGCGTTCGAGGACGCGGTCTACGCCGGCGACGACCTCGTCGCGGCACTCGCGCGTCTCGAGATCCGGCTCGCGGATCACGCGTCGACGCGTGCGCTCCCGGACGAGCGCGTCCAGCGCGCCGTCGCGCTGGCGCGGGCCGCAGGCGGGGCGTGCGACGTCGCCGCGCTCGCGGCGACCGCAGGGCTCTCTCCGCGACAGCTCGAGCGGCGTTTCGCCGACGAGGTGGGCGTCACGCCGAAGCGCTTCCTGCGTCTGCTCCGCGTCCACCGCGCGGCGCAGCTCCTCCAGAAGGGTGTGCGCGCGGTGGATGCCGCCCTGACGTGCGGCTACTACGACGAGTCGCACCTGCACCGCGACTTCCGCGAGGTCGCGGGTGCGCCGCCGGCGCGCTGGGCCGCGTCCGAGCACGCCTTCGCCGACCGCCTGCTCGGCTGACGCACGCGCCCCGCGGCAGCGTGTCGCATCCTTCCAAGACGCCCCGTCGCGCTGCGGCGACGATGCGCCGACCAACGAGGAGGTTCGCATGCGTCCGGTCGTGTTCGGGTTCGTGGTCGCTCTGCTCGCGCTCGTCGCGGTGACGGGCGGTGCGCTGCGCGTCGTCGCTGCCGAGGATCAGCCCGCGCCCGCGCGGCCGAAGGCGAAGGCGGCGGACCTCGCCTGGCTCGCCGGCACGTGGCGCGCCGGCGACGAGAGCGGCGGCTTCGAGGAGCACTGGACCGCGCCGTGGGGCGGGACGCTCGCGGCCGTCAGCCGCGAGGTCGGCGACGGCGGCACGCGGATGGTCGAGCTCTCGTCGATCGAGCCCGACGGCGAGGGGCTCGTGCTGCGGCTGCGCCACTTCGACGCGAGCCTGAAGATCGCCGCGATGGACAAGGACGGCGCCCTCTCGTGGCCGCTCGCGCAGCTCGGCGAGAAGCGCGCCGTGTTCGACGAGCCGACGCGCGAGTTCCCGCGCCGCATCGTCTACGAGCGCGAGGGCGACACGCTCCGCGCGACCCTCGAGGGCGCGCGCGACGGCAAGCCGCAGCGCATGGCGTTCGAGCTGTCGCTCGTGAAGTGACGCGCGGCGCGGGGGTCGCTCACCACCACCACAGCTTGCCGAAGATCCAGGCGACGCCGTTCCAGACGGCCTGCAGCGGACCGGGCGAGCGCGTCTCGCGCAGCGAGACGCCGAGGTCCGAGAGCTGCAGGTGCTCGTCGAGGAACTTGCGCCGGCCCTCGAGCAGCTCGATGCGCTCCTGCGTCTCGCGCAGCGCCTGCTCGACCTTCAGGATCTCCTCGACGCTCGTGGCCTTCGCCATCAGCGCGGCATAGGCATCGCGTGCCGCGTGCGCGTTCTTGAGCCGCACCTCGATGTCGAGGTACTCGGCGGTCACGTCCTGGCCGGAGAGCGACCGCGACGTCACCTCGCCGAGCGCCTCCACGCGGCCGAGCGCGTCGTCGAGACCGTTGGCCGGGACCTTCAGGTTGAAGCGGTTGCGCGACGACGAGAGCACGAAGCCGCCCGACTCCTCCGCGATCCGCGCGACGGCCCGTCCGGCCTCGTCGAGGTCGTCGACGTCGAGCGCGACGTCGGCCGAGCGGATGATCTTGCGCCCGTCGAAGGCGGAGTCCGCGCGCACCTGTTCGAGCTGGGCGTACGAGCCGGCGGCGAGGCCCGCGGCGAGCGACGCCTTCACGGGCACCGACCGCGCGGGCGGTCCCATCGACTCGGACGCTGTCGCGCAACCTGCCGTGCCCAGCGCCAGAGCGACCAGCGCTGCCCATGCGAACGACCCGGACATCCGCTTCACGTGCCACCTCCCGCGTGCGTGTGTGCAACAGACGCACGGCGCGGCGCGGCGTTCACTCGGAATCGACGGGCTCGACGACCTGCTCCGCGTGGCGTGCGTCGTTCAGGTAGAGGAGCTGCGGGCCGGCGTCGCCGCACACGAACTCGGTCAGCGCGACGTTGCGCCCCGAGGTGACGCGCGCCTCGTGGCCGGCCGGCAGGCCGAGGAGGTGCGCGACGAGCGCCTTGAGCGTGCCGCCGTGCGCGACGACGAGCAGCGTGCGGCCGGGCGCGCGCGCGGCCGCAGCCGCGAAGCCGCGGGCGACCCGCGCGCGCAGCGCCGCCGCCGTCTCGCCGCCGCCGCGCGGGATGTCCTCGCCGCGGGCGAGCGCCGCGAACGCCTCGGGGTGCCGCGCGCGGATCTCGTCGGCGCCGAGCCCCTCCCACGCGCCCACGTCGATCTCGCGCAGGTCCCGGTCGAGGTGCACCGACAGGGCGAGGCGCGCCGCGACGGTCTCGGCCGTCACCCGCGCACGCACGAGGTCGCTCGCGACGATCGCGTCGATGCGCTCGCGCGCGAGGCGTTCGGCGAGCGCCTCCGCCTGCGCACGTCCGAGCGCGTTCAGCGGCACGTCGGCCGCGCCCTGCCAGACACGACGTCGGTTCCAGTCGGTCTCGCCGTGCCGCGCGAGCAGCACGCGGCGGGGCAGCGGACGCGGCAGATCGTCGGCGGGCGTGCTCCACATGGCGCGGCCACGATAGGGCCCGCGCGTCCGGTCGCGCCGCGAACACGTCGCGTGCGCGCCGCTCGTGCGCGCCGCTCGTGCGCGTCAGTCGAGACGGATCTCGACCTCCTTCTCCTGCACGTCGTCCGGCACGTCCACGAGCACCTCGACGCCGCGGTGGTCCTTCGCGCGCACGACGAGCCGCACCCGGCCGCGCGGCACCGCCATCTCGGCCGTGCCGTCGGGGTCGTAGACGCTCATCGAGTGGATCTGCCGCCAGCGGCTCTCGCCGTCCGCGATCTCCTCGACGGTCGCGTCGATCTTGTAGAGCGGCAGCGGCGCGCCGGTCTCGGCGTCCCGCAGGAGCACGTGCAGGAGAGCCGTGCGGCGCACGCGGAGCTCGAGTCCGGGCGACGGCACCGTGACGTCAAGTGGCTTCCCGAGCGGCAGGAAGAAGTCGCGTTCGGGCACGGGGCTGACCATCACGCGCACGGGCGTCTTCGCGTAGGTCTCGGGCAGTCCGACGAAGCGGAAGACGCCGTCCGCGCCGCTGCGCGCCCAGCGCGAACCCAGCCGGCCCGCACCGAGGAACACCGGAGCGTCCGCCACGCCGGCGCCGCTCTCGTCCACCACGCGGCCCTCGAGCGTCAGTCCGCCCTGCTCGGCGAGCGCGAGCGTGACGTCGAGCTCCTCCGTCGCACCCGGCTGCGCGTCGATGGTGATGCGCTGCGTCTCGTGCCCCGTGCCGCCGATCGTCAGCACGACCGCGCCCGGCTCGAGGCCGCGCAGTTCGAAGCGCCCGGCGGCGTCGGTCCACTCGCGCTGCAGCGGACCCGTCACCTGCGCCGAGCGGAACGGTGCGCCGTTCTCGTCGCGCACGACGCCGCGCACGGTCACGCGCCGCGCCGACTCGAACGGGAGCCGGATGTCGAGGTCCGTGCGCGTGTCGCCGTCGGTCACGTTCACCGCGAGACTGCCTTCGAGGTCGAGTCCGCGTGGGCGGCGCATCGCGGCGCCGTGGTCGGCCGCGACGAGATACGCGCCGGCCGGCTGCTCGCGCGCCTCGAAGCGTCCGTCGGCGTCGGTGCGCGCGATCTCCTTCACCCACTGGTACGACGACGGACTCGCGCGTCGCCCCTCCGCATCGAGCTTGACGCGATAGACCTCGGCGTCGGCGAGCGCGCGGCCCGAGGCGTCGGTCACGCGGCCGCGCAGTGTGACCGTGCCCGTCTCCGGCACGCGCGCCCAGCGACTCCAGTAGGGCAGGGCGCGTGGACCGCTCGCGCCGCCGAGCGCGGTGCCCGGGTCGTCGATGACGGGCTCCTCGCCCGGCAGCAGCTCCGTGTACCCGGGCGGCGGCGACTCCGGCTCGACGTATCCGACGACGTGCGCGACGAGACGCAGCCGCCCCGGCGCGGCCGGCTCCGTCGGCGCGGGCGGTTGCTGCTGCGGTGCGGGATCGGCCGCGGGCACGGACTCCGCCGCGGGCGCATCCGCCGGAGCGCTCGGCTCGGGCGCAGCCTGCGCGCCGACACGTGTGCGCTCCGTGCGGAGGTCCGGCGTCGCGGCGTCGGCTGTCTCCGTCGGAGTCCCCGGCGTCGCCGCGGCGTCCTGGTGCGCGCTGCGCGTCGCCAGCACACCCGCGCCGCCCGCCGCGAACGCGAGGAGCACGAGCGCGACCGCCACCTTCTGCTTCGTCGTCACGACCAGACCTCCCAGCAGCTTCCGCGCCGCCCCGCGTGCGAGCGTGCCCGTCGCGAGCGGCACGGCGGCCGCGAGCACGGCCGCCTCGCCGTCGGCGCCGAGGCGCCCGCGCAGCAGAGCGAGCGCGCGATGGAGCCGCGTGCGCACCGTCGCGTCCGGCGTGCCGGTGCGGCGGGCGATCTCGCGCGGCTCGAGTCCTTCGAAGAAGCGGAGGAGGATGGTGCTGCGATACGGCTCCTCGAGCGCGACGACGAGCTCGATGAGCCGGCGGTGCGTCTCCGCACGCGCCACGAGCGCGTCCGGTTCCGGCACCGCCGCGACGACGTGCGCCGCACGCTCGCGAGCGAGACGTCGCGCGTTGCCGCGCCGCGAGTCGCGCGCGAGGTTGCGTGCGACGGCGGCGAGCCAGCCACGTGCCGTCTCGCGACGCGTCGGCGGCCGCTCGAGCGCGCGCACCCACGTGTCCTGCACGAGGTCGTCGGCCCGGTGCACGTCGCGCACGAGCGAGTGCGCGAGCGCGCGCACCGAGCCCTGGTGCGCGAGCAGCGTCTCGATCGTCGGTGCGTCGGCCGGCATGTCGCCCATTCTGCCTCCGGCCACCAGTACGCCGCCGGACGCGGATCGTTCCCGGATCTCGGGCTCGTACACTCCGCTGCGATGGAGAGCGGGGACGCCGATCGAACGCGCGGCGCGCTGCGGTCGGAGACGGCGTCGCAGCGCACGACCGCCGGCCAGGTCACGGAGTCACACCCCGAGCGCGCTCGCGTCGCGCGCACGAAGTGGCACTTCGGCGGGCACTCGCGTGCGCGGCAGAAGGGGCTCGTCGAGCTGCCCGAGCGTCCGCCGTTCACCTATCGCGGCTACGGGGTGCGGCGCGCGCCGCGGATCGTCGGCTCGCGCCGCGTGCTGCGCGCGCTGGCTCTCATCCCGGCGTGGGTGCGACTCGTCACCCTGGCTCCGGCGGCGGCGACGCCCGTAGCGCTGGTCGCCGTCGCGCTCTCGGGGCTGGTGCGCGGTCGAGCGGGAGTTCTGGACAGTGAGCACTCGCACCGCCGCCGCGCTCGCGTCGCGCGCGAACCGGATGCGCCTTGGGCCTGGGAGCGGGTGTTCGACGGTGGCGTCGTCGTTGCGTCGCGCGCGGCCGCACTGGCCGGCTACGCGATCCCGCTCGCGTTCGCCGGCGCCACGGCGTTGCTCGACGGCGCCGAGATGCTCGCCGGGAGGCGCAACGTCGTGTTCGGTGCGACGTCGCTGCTCGGCGCGCTCTACCTTGCGTGGGGCGTGCAGCGTGCGTGGTTCGCGGGCAGCACGGAACTGCGATTCCGAGGGCCGTTCGTGCCGGCCGGCGGCGACGTCGTCTTCGACTTCGCCGTCCACGCGGACGGTCCAACCATCCATGCGCTCCGCTGCGAGCTCGTGCGCATGGTGCAGGTGCCTGCGGCATCTTCGCTCGAAGCGCCCGTCGTCGCGTGCACGCACGGCGGGCGGTTCGTCCCGGATCCGGACGTGCTGCCCATCGGTCCCGGCGACCAGATCGAGCTGCGCTTCTCGCTGCCGCCCGGTGCGAGCGGCAACGATCTCGACGGCCGCCCGCCCGTCCTCTGGGAACTCGTGATCGACGGCGAGACGAACAGCGGCCGGTACGAGGAGCGCTTTCCCGTTCCGATCTACGACGTCCCCGCGGGCGCACCTCCCGCGCGCGCAGGTTCCGCGTAGCGTGGACGACGTCGAGCACGCTTCTGCCGCCGGCCCGCCGGCGCCGGCTCCCACTCCCGCCGGGCTGCTGCACGGGGGTGACGCGC
Organism: uncultured bacterium; assembly: GCA_937996235.1. GTDB lineage: Bacteria > Planctomycetota > JAJSAM01 > JAJSAM01 > JAJVHW01 > CALKVK01. The sequence continues at coordinate 56,343 of CALKVK010000021.1, forward strand.
GCTGCCGGTGGAGCGTGTACCGCATGGGCGATGGGCTCGTGCTCTCGATCGGTCCGTCCGGGCTCGGACGCCTCCTGCCGCGGCTCCTCAGCGAACTCGTCTTCGTGATCGGATTGGCGGTGGCGTTCCTTGGGCGACCTCGCGGCAGCGTCACGTGCCCGCTGGTCGTGGGCGTGCTGCTCGGGAGCCCATTGGCGCACCTGCTCGGGCGGCGTCTCGCAGGCGAGGAGCGCCTCGAGATCGGAGCGCGCCGCGCGACGTTGGGCATCGGTCGCCGCACGCGGCGACGCGGTCACACCGTCGACATCACCGACGGGTGCGACGTGTCGCTCGCTCGCGCCCGCCGTGGCCGCGCGAGCATTCGTATCCGCTGCGGCGACGAGCACCTCACGACGCGCGCCCGGATGCCGGTCGCCGACGCCGAGCGCGTGGCCGACGCTCTGCGGCGACACGTCGACGCCGGCTTGCGCGCTCCGGCCCCGGCACCTGCAGGCGTCCGGTCCGCACGGCTCACGGCGGCGCGCACCGACGCGGCGCGGCTCTCGCCGTTCGCGCTTGCGAGCGGAGGGCTCGCCACGTGGCGTCTGCCGCTCGGCGCCGTCGTGCCGCTCGCGATGGCAGCCCTCGTGTTCGCGAGCGCAGCCGCGCGATCGGACGCGCTCGTCTCGTGGGCCTTCGTGGGCGTCGTCACCGTCCTCGCGACGGTCGTACGAGGTGGGCTGCTCGACATCGTCGTGCACTGGCGGCGCGGCCGGCTGGTGGAGCGCCTTCCGTCCGCTCCGTGGCGGTGGGAGCAGCGCTTCCGCGGGCGCGTGCTCGTCGCACGTCCGTGGAGCCGCTGCGGACGGACAGGCGTGCTGCTCCTGGTGTCGGGTGCGCTCGCTGCCCTGGTGCTGCTCGCGTTCGGCGCCGCGAGTTGCATCGGCATTCTCGGCTGCGGCGCGCTCGGCTTCGCCGCCGTGCAGGTGTGGCGCCTGCAGCGGCTCCTGTTCCAGGGGACGACGGAGCTCCAGCTCCACTGCCTGCCGTACGCACCCCGCGGACGCATCGACGTCGACTTCGCCGTCGCGCGTGCCGGAGCGCAGTTCCATCGCATCCGCTTCGCGCTCCGCCGTCTGGAACAGCGCGAGCCGAACGAGGGGCGCGCGCGTCCCGCGGTCATCGAGACGTGCATCGTTCCCGGTCGCCGTCCGCGACCGGCGACGCCGCCCGGTCCGGACGACCGCGTTCCGGTGAGCTTCGACGTCCCGGACGGCTGGTCGGGGAACGATCTCGACGGACCGGTGCCCGTGCTCTGGGAGGTGCTCGTCACCGGCGACACCACGAGCGGGCGGTACGAGCAGCGCTTCCCGCTGCCCGTCTACGACGTCGCCGCGTCGGTGCCGCTCGATCCGCCGGCGGAGCCGTGACGCGCGCTGCGCTCAGCCGTCGAGTCGCACGTGCCGCGCGCCCGCGACGTGTCGGTAGCGCTCGGGCATGCACGTGAGCACGATGACCTGGCAGCGTTCGCCCGCGAGCGCGAGCACGGCGCCGAGCGCCTCGAGCCGCGCCGCGTCGCTGTAGCCGAGCGCGTCGTCGAGGAGCAGCGGCACGCCCCCGTCGTCCGAGACGAGCTGCGCCGCGGCGACGCGCAGCACGAGCCCGAGCTGCTCGCGCGCGCCGCCCGAGAGGCTCTCGAACGGCACGGTGACGTTGCCGAGCGAGCGGCTCGCGATCGCGAGCTCGTCGCTCAGCTCGACGTCGAAGTCGGCGCCGAACACGACCGCGCCGAGGCGGCGCACGCGCTCGCGCAGCGGGGCGACGTACGCGCGGCGCGCGGCGTCGCGGTGCGCGACCAGCGTGTCGTGCAGCAGCTTCGCGGCCTGCGCGGCGCGCTGCGCGGCGTCGCGCTGGTGCCGCGCACGGTGCAGGCGCGCCGCGAGCGTGTCGAGCCGCTCGGCCAGTCCCTGCTGCCCGAGCTCGTCGAGCAGAGTCGCGAGCCGCAGCGCCTCGTCCTCGACCCCGCGCAGCTCGTCGCGCGTCGCGGCGACGGCCGCTGCGGCGCCGTGCGCCGCGCGCGCGACGTCGTCGGGTCGCTCGGACACGAGCTGGGCCTGGGCGGCGTCGGCCGCCGCGCGTGCGTCGCGCGCCGCCGCCTCCAGCCGCTCGCTCCGCGCCGCGAGCGCGTCGTCGCTCTCGGCTGCGCGCAGCGCTTCGAGCGCGCGCACGGCGTCGGTCGCCGCGCGCTCGGCCGCCTCGACGAGAGCGCGCGCCTTCGCGGCCGCGAGACCGTGGCGCTCGACGTCGTCGCGCGCGGCCTGCTGCGCCCGGCGCGCGTCCTCGAGCGCGACGGCGGCTGCGTCGCGGGCGCGGCGGGCCGTCGCGAACGCCTCCTGCGCCGCGTCGAAGTCGGCGGGCAGCTCGTCCGCACCCGCGACCTTCGCGCGCTCGGCGCCGTACGCGGCCACGCGCGCTGCGACCCGCTCCAGCTTGTGCGCGAGGGTCTCGCGCGTCAGGTCGCGGAGATCGTTGCGCACGATGTCGTCGCGCCGCGCGAGCGCGCGCTCGGCCTCCTGCCGCTGCGCGATCTGCACTTCGGCGTCGCGTACGTCCGCGCAGCCGTGGCGCGCGAGCAGCGCACGGAACGCGGCGTCGGCGTCGCGCAGCGTCTCGCGCAGGCCGGCGGCGCTGCCGCCGGGGCGCACCGTCACGCGGACCACGCCGGGAGCGTCGACGACGAGCTCGTCGAGCACGTGCCGTGTCGTCTCCGACCCGCCGGCGAGGGCGTCCTCCGTGTCGCCCGTCCGCACCACGACGTCGCGCGCGGCGGCGACGTGCACCTCGGCGCTGCCCGACTCGGCGCGGATGCGCGCGTCGGTGACGTGCCGTTCGGCCTCGCGCAGGGCGCGCAGCGCCTCCTCGTCGACCCGCACGCGCGCGAGCGTCTCGGCGGCGTCGGCGGCAGCGGCGTCGGCGTCGCGGACACGCGCGAGGCGCTCACCGAGCTGCTGTTGGTCGAGCTCGTCGCGCCGGAACTCCGCGTCGCCCTCGCGGACGGCCAGCACCGCGTCGGCAACCTCGAGACGCGTCCGCGCCGCGGCGAGCGCCTCGTCGGCCGCGCGCAACGCCGTGGCTGCGCTCTCCGCGGCGGGGGCGGCGCGTGCCGCGTCGCGCGCCGCGTCGAGCTCCCTGCGCCGCTGCTCCAGCGCCTCGGCCAGGTGCCCCCGCTGCGCGCGTTCGCGGCGCACGGCGTCGCGCTGCGACTCCGCGGCGTCGGCCTGCGCCGCCAGCACCTCGACGTCGCGTGCGCGACGCTCCATCTCGCGCTGCCGCGCCGCCGCCTCCGTCGCGCGCGCCTCGTCGTCGGCGAGCCGCCTGCGCAGCTCCGCGCGCCGTGCTGCGGCGGCGCGACTGCGCGCGACGGCGTCGTCGAGCCGCCGCAGCGCCTCGGCCACCTGCGCGTGCTCCTGTTCGAGCGACGTCACCGCGTCGGCGAGGTCCGTCAGCTCCTTGCGCGGCTTCCCGCCCGGCGTGTGCCAGCGCTCGAACTCGGCGCGTGCGGCATCGACGATCGAGAGCGTGTGCGCGTCGGCCTGCGACTGTCCCGCGGCGGCGTCGAGCGCCTGCGCGAGGCTCGCGCGACCCGCGAGCTGCGGAAGCGCGAGCTCCGCGCCCTGCCGGATGCGCAGCGCGCGCCAGAGCTCGAGGTCGACGGTCTCGCCGAGCAGCGCCAGCACGCGCTCGTGCGCCTCGCGCCCGGTGTGGTTCTCGCGGCGCGGCGCGTGGACCGTGAGCTCCGTCTCCGGCCGGCGGTGCCAGCGCTTGCGGTACGTGAAGCGGTACGGGCCCGCCTCGATCTCCGCCTCGACCTCGGCACCTGCGTCGCGGTGCACCGGCTGCACGTCGCGCACGTCCTTGCGCTTGCTGCTGTCGAGCTGGTCGAGCAGCAGATCGAGCGCCTCCGCGACGCTCGACTTGCCGATCTCGTTCGGCCCCGCGACCACGGTGACGCCGCGCGGCGCGAACGTGACGCTGCGTTCCTCGACGCCGCGGTAGTTGCGCAGGGTGACGCGGTGGAGCTTCACGCGCGCCTCCCCGCGAGACGCACGAGCAGCGCGAGCGCGTCGCGCGCGGTGCGGGCCTCGTCGCCGTCGCCGCCCGCGGTGCGGCGCAGGTCGTCGAGCGCCGCGCGCGCGAAGCCGGCGACGTCGAGCGCCGCGAAGTCCGCGTCCTCGGGACGGACGACCAGGTCGGTGTGGCGCTCCCACAGGTCGACGCCCGCGAAGACGTCGCGCGCGCGCGCGAGGAGCTCCTCGAGCCGCGCGTGCGCCGCGAGCGACAGCGCACCGCGGAAGCTGAGGCGCAGCACCGTGCGCTCGCGATCGGGCAGCGCGTCGAGTTCGCGTGCGAGGTGTTCGACGTGCGACGCGTCGTCCAGCAGGTACGCGCGCTCGTCGAACCGCCACGTGCCGACGCGCACCGCCTCGACCTCGCAGCGTCCGCCGTCGAGCGACACGACGAGCGCGTTGCCCGGATCGACCTCGCGGAAGTCCGTCGGTTCGGGTGCGCCGGAGTAGCGCACGCGTCCGGAGCCGCCGACGTCGGTCGTCGAGTGCCGGTCGCCGAGCGCGAGGTAGTGGATGCGCTCCTCGGCGAGGGCGCGCTCGGCGGCGGCGAGCGCGATGCGCGCGGGGTCGTCGGCGTCGGGCGAGAGCACGTCGACGGCGCCGTGCGCGACCATCACGCGCACGGCGCCCCGTGCGGACGCCAGCGATTCGCACGCCCGCGCGACGAGGTCTGCGAGCGGGCGCTTCGACGTCCACGGCGCGCCGACGACCTCCACGCCCGGCTCGACCTCGCGCGGCGTGGCGTCGTCGAGAACGTGCAGGTGCGGCGGGCAGGCCGAGGTGAACGCCGCCGAGCGGAAGACCGACGCCGCGTCGAGCGGGTCGTGGTTCCCGGGCAGCAGGTACACGGGCACCGAGAACGCGCGGAACGCGTCGAGCGCGCGCGCCACCGTGCGCCGGTCGAGCTGGTTCGACTCGAACACGTCGCCCGCGACGACCGCGAAGCGGCAGCCGCGCTCCTGCGCGAGCCGCGCGAGCGTCCGCACCGCGTCGATGCGCGCCTGCGAGAAGCGCGCCTGCGCCTCCTCGGAGAGGAAGTGCCGCGTCATCCCGAGCTGCAGGTCGGAGGTGTGGAGGAAACGCGTCATGTGGGGTCCAGGTCGGGAGGCGTCCCGAACCGGCGAACCTGCTCCGCCTTGTAGACGAGATGCGGGTGGCGCGCGATGCGGTCCACGAGGCCCGGGTCGTCCGTGAGCAGACCGGGATCGAGCACACCGTGATCGTTGACCGCGGCGACGAACGCCAGCGCGCGCCCCGGGAGCGGCACGAACTCCGCGAGGAGCTCCGTCGCGTCGCGCGCCAGCGCGTCGCAGAACGCGCGCGGGTCGCCGGTCACCACGCTGCCGCGCAGCAGGGGCCGCAGGTGCTGATCGAACTCCTCGGGCGGCGGCGGGGTGATCGGCAGGCGGGTCTCGCGAACGTCGAACCGTTGGCACGCGGCGGTGACAGCGAACGCGAGCCGCGCGCGCTGGCGGTCGAACTGGAGCCGGCGAATCTGAGCAGCGTCGAACAGGTCGCGCAGATGCGCCGGTCGCCTCGCCCTCCCGATCAGAGCGCACAGCTTCCCGGCGATCGTCTCCTCGATCGTGAGGGCCAGGATGCGCCCAGGTTCGCGCGACGGCAGGACCGGCAGGCGGACGAGCGAGGGGTCCCACAACGGCACGCGCTGCGTCCACGAGATCTCGACGCTCAGGTACTGGCGGCTGCCGCAGGAGTCCTTGAACCAGAGGCTCAGCGCGGAGAGCGCCGGCGTGTCATCCCACGCCCCACTCCGCAGGAGACCGCATGCGCGCGCTGCCCCCTCCACGGCGCGCTTCGTCGCGCCGCGTGCCTCGTCGTCGCTGCTTGCGCCGACGTAGTTCGTGTCGATGTCGAGCGACAGCCGCGGGAACGCGCCGTGGAACGCGCGCAGCGCGGTGCCACCCTTCACCGCCAGGAGATCCGCCGTGACGGAGGCTTCGGCGAGCGTCGCCGCCAACAGTTGGAGTCGGTCGAGGCGCTCGAACGCGACGCGATCGAAGCCCGCCTCCGCGGCCAGACGCGCAGCGAGGAGCGGCGTCAGGGTCACGCCCCGTCTCCGGCGACGGGCGCCCGCCGCCACGCGCGTCGCAGTGCGTCGAGATGTTCGGCTCGCACTCCGAGTTCCTCTCGCCGGCGTTCGAGGGCGAGCGCGGTACGGCGAGCCGCCTCGCGATCGCACAGGAGCTCCGTCGCATACTCGACCACCGTGTGGAGGTTCAGAGCGGTGGCGTTCGTCAGCGAGCGGGCGACTTCGTCTTCACCGCCACACAGATCCGGCCGCGCGAGAGCATCGACGAAGCTCCGCTCCGGCGAGGTGACGTACACCCAGGTTCCGCCGCGCGTCGCGCGAACGATCTGCAGGTGGGGGGCGTGGGGGTTCGTCGCGCCATCGAGCCGACGGTGTCCGCGGCGTCGATCCGATGTCGGCGGACGCACCGGTACGTACTGCGTGCCGCGAAACGCGAACGCGCGGGCGGCTGTCCCCGTCAGGAAGACCGCTCGCGAGTGGACCGAGGCGCTCCAGCCGTGCACCTCGAGGGCCGTTGCGTACGCGACCACGGCGTCCGGCGCGGCGCGGGCCGCCACGAGCGTCGGATCGGGGAGGAACTCCGCCGGCGAGACTCCCGGCGGCACCACCGCGTAGAGGCCGCGGCGAACGCGCACGACGTGCCCGCGCGCGACGTGATACGCGAGCAGCGACGCCGGTGTCCGATCGGAACCCGCGGGCGAGGTCTTCGCGAACTCCGCCGTCGTGAAGACGGCGGAGCGAGCGAGGAAGCTGCTGGCCCATTGCGGCGGCATAACACGTAAGAGAGTAGCGCTCTTCCAACGATGCTGCAGGCACCTGTCGGAGTCTCGAGGCTGGGAGATCATCCAGAATCCACGGCGCCTCGCGTCATGCACAGAAATACGCAAGAATATTGCGTACTTCTGTGTCACACCCGCCGACGCAGGCGCGACCGCAGGCGGCCGGCGGCCTGGTGGAGCGTGTCCATCGACTTGCAGAAGGCGAAGCGGACGAGGAAGCGGCCGGCGTCGCGGTGCTCGTAGAAGGCCGTCGGCGGGATCGCCGCGACGCCGACCTCCTCGACGAGGTGCCGGCAGAAGGCGACGTCGTCGTCCCACCCGAGCGGGCGGATGTCGGCCATCACGAAGTAGGTGCCCTCCGGGCGCAGCACCTCGAGGCCGCACGCCGTGAGCACGTCGCAGAGGTAGTCGCGGCGCTCGCGGTAGGCGCGCAGGAAGGCGTCGTGGTAGCCGCGGGGTCCCGCCTGCTCGAGCGCCGCGGCGAGCGCGTGCTGGAACGGCGTCGCGATCGAGAAGGTGATGAACTGGTGCGCCGTCGCGAGCGCGCCGACGACGTCCGCGGGCCCCGTGGCCCAGCCGACCTTCCAGCCCGTCAGCGAGAAGGTCTTGCCCATCGAGTCGATGACGAGCGTGCGGTCGAGCATGCCCGGGAGCGTCGCGATCGAGACGTGCTCGCCCTCGAAGACGAGGCGGCCGTAGACCTCGTCGGTGACGCACAGGACGTCGTGCTCGACGCAGAGCTGCGCGAGCAGCTCGAGCTCGGCGCGCGAGAGCACGCGACCCGTCGGGTTGTGGGGCGTGTTCAGGAGCAGCAGGCGCGTGCGCGGACCGAACGCCGCGCGCAGCTCGTCCTCGCGCCAGCGGAACGCGGGAGCGTGGAGCGTGACGCAGCGCGGCACCGCGCCGGCCATCGCGCAGCAGGCGCGGTAGCTGTCGTAGAACGGCTCGAGCATCACGACCTCGTCGCCGGGCTCGGTGAGCGCGAGGAGCGCGGCGTGGAGCGCCTCGGTGGCGCCGCAGGTCACGAGCACCTCGGTCGCGGCGTCGTACGCGATCCCCGTGCGCGCGTGGACGTCGCGCGCGATCGCCCACGTGAGCTCCGGCGCGCCCTGCATGCGGGCGTACTGGTTGGCGTCGGCGGCGATGGCCCGGACGGCCGCGTCCTTGACGAACGCCGGGCCCGGGAAGTCCGGGAAGCCCTGGGCCAGGTTGACGGCCCCGTGCTGCTGCGCGAGGCGCGTCATCTCCGTGAAAATCGTCGTGCCGAAGCCGCGCAGCCGCGACGCCGGGAGCCTCCGAGCGGGCATCCGCACCTCCGCCGCCGAGGCTACCAACCGGGGGGCCTCGGCGATTCCGTGCGTTCCGACGGGGGGTGCAGGCTAGGCTCGCCGCGTTCCCGGGAGGCGACTGCCCGGCGCGGGCGCGCCGGATCCATGACCGATTGACCGATTGACGTCCGCCCGGTGCGAGCTTCCCGCGGCGTGTTCGCCGACCTGTTGAGTTCTCAACTCGTCTCGACCGCTCCTCGATGACGCAATGCGGCACCGGCCTCCTGGCGGGCGTGGAGACGAGTGAGATGAAGAAGCTCTATCTGGGCAACCTGCCCTTCTCTGCCACCGAAGACCAGCTCCGGGATCTGCTCGGACAGTACGGCACGGTCCACTCCGTCGCGCTGCCGACGGACCGCGAGACCGGCCGCCCGCGCGGCTTCGGGTTCGCCGAGATGGACGACGACGCCGCGCAGAAGGCGATCGAGGCCCTCGACGGCTCGCAGTTCGGCGGGCGCTCGCTGCGCGTCAACGAGGCGCGTGCCCGTGAGGGCGGCGGCGGCGGCGGCGGCGGCGGCGGCGGTGGTTTCCGTCGCGGCGGCGGCGGCGGCGGCGGCGGCGGTGGCCGCGGTGGCTACGGCGGCGGCGGTGGCGGCGGCTACGGCGGCGGCGGCGGTGGCTACAGTGGCGGTGGCGGCGGCTACGGCGGCGGCGGTGGCGGCGGTGGCCGTCGCGAGCGCTGGTAGCGCGCACACCGCACTCGCGGTAGCACGATGAACACGCGGGGGTCGGGCGCTGAGCCCGGCCCCCGTCTCGATTCACGAGGCCGCGCCGGACCGCGCTCCCGGCGGACGGCCCGCGCGGCCCGCGTGGGCTACGACGCCGCGGCGGCGCGCCGCCGCACGCGCTCGCGGTGCAGGAAGTACGCCGCGCCGGCGGCGAGGCACGCCACCGCGGCCGGCCACAGGGCCGCGACCCCGATCCAGGCGTTCGCGTACGCGCCGGCGAGCGCTCCGGCCGTGAACCCCGCGAGCAGGCCGCTCAGCATCGCGACGCGCCAGCCCTCGACGCTGCGGTCGCGCAGCGCGTGGCCGAGCAGCAGCCCCAGGTCGGTGACGAGACCCGTCACGTGCGTCGTGCGCACCACGAGCCCGTGGTAGCTGCTCGCCATCGCGTTCTGCAGCCCGCACGCCGTGGCGGCGACGGGGACCGCCCACTGCGACTCGCGCAGGCCGAGCAGGCACGCGCCGGAGAGCAGCACGCCCTCGAGCATGAGCGCGACGCCGTAACGGCGGCCGGACTCGAGGCGCCGCGAGCCGATCAGCGCGCCGGAGGTGGCCGCCCCGACGAGGAAGCCGGTCACGATTCCGATCACGATCTGCAGGTGCGGCCTGTCGCCCTCCGCGAGGTCTGCGGCGACGCGCGAGACCGCCCCGGTCATGTGGCTCACGGGCACGTGGAAGAACCCGAGCATCACCAGGTTGACGTAGCCGGCCACGGCGGCGAGCGCCACGCCGCCGGCGACGAACCAGGGGTGGCGGCGGCGGTCGACGCCGAGCAGAGGCAGGTGATCCGGCACGCGAGCAGGCTACTCCGCGGCCCACGCGGAAAAGGCGCGGTCGCGCAGGTGCGAGGCGTCAGGACGCGCGCCGTACGAGTCCGCGTGCGACCAGACTCACGAGGTCGCCGACGAGCACGAGGACGGTGCCGAGCAGGATGTAGAAGAGCATGTCGTCGTAGCGCTGGCGGATGCGCGTCTCGCTGAGCGCGTAGCCGAGCGACACGATCCCGAGCATGCCGAGCACCGTCGCCTCGCGGACACACGTCTCCCAGCGGTAGAAGAAGTACAGCAGGAAGCGCGAGAGCGCCGCGGGGAGTGCGCCGACGAACGCCACCTGGCGGCGCGTCGCGCCGGCGCCGCGCAGCGCGGCGAGCGGCTGCGGGGCGAGGTTCTCGACGGTCTCGGCGTCGAGCTTCCCGAGGATGCCCGCGTTGTGGATCGCGAGCGCCACGACGGCGGGCCACGCCGAGATGCCGAGCATCCCGATCAGCAGGTACGCCCAGACGTACTCGGGCACCGAGCGCAGGAACACCAGCAGTCCGCGTGCGACGAGGAGCGCCGCGCGCCACGCCCTGCGCTGCAGCGCCGAGATCCGGTCCGATCCCGGCAGGAACGGCTCGGGCGTCGCGAACGTGCGCGCGGCCGGGAACGCGCACAGCGTCGCGGCGAGCCCCGCCATCACGATCGCCGTGATCGAGATCGCGAGCGTGCGCCACGCCGCCTCGAAGCCGCTCGGGATGTCGAACCGCGGGATGCCCTCGACGAAGAGGTCGGTGGCCCAGCGCGCGGCGACGGCGGTGTCCCAGGGCCTGCCGTGGAGCGGATACGGGCGCACCTCGCCGAGGAAGCGCGTCACGTTGGCGTGGGCGCGGGCGGACTCCTCGCGCAGCGTCGCGAAGTCGTCGACGAACGCGTCGCGCGCGAGCGCGGGCAGGTCGAGCACGCCGAAGAGCCACGTGGCGGCGACGAGCAGCGCGATCAGCGCGACGCTCCGCCGCGCGAAGCGATCGACGGGGCGCGTGCGCCGCAGCTCCCGTACCGTCTCGCGCCGCGTGCTCATGCGACGAACCGCCGCCGGATCTGCCCGCTCCACCACTCGACGAGCAGCACGAGCGCGAGCAGCGTGTAGAGGTACGTCCAGACCTCCGGGTAGTCCGCGACGTCCCACTGCTGCTTGATGAAGTAGCCGAGCGTGCGCCAGCCGAAGAAGCCGAGGATGGCCGAGCTGCGCAGCGCGCACTCGTAGCGGTAGAGCGTGTACGCGGCCATGTCGGGCAGCGCGCGCGGCAGGAGCCCGAACAGGAACACCTGCGTGCGCGACGCGCCCGCGCCGCGCAGCGCGTCCGCGGAGTCGCGCGGCGCCTCGTCGAGCATCTCGCTGAACACCTTCGCGAGCGTGCCGCCGAACGGGATGGCGATCGCGACGACGGCCGCCAGGTCGTTCAGCCCGAGGGCGCAGAGCAGCAGGATCGCCCACACGAGCTCGTGGATCGAGCGCATCACCGCGATCAGCGTGCGCGCCGCCGCGAGCATGGCGGGCGCCACGACGCGCGCGAAGAGTCGGGCCGCGGGCGAGCGTGCGGTCGCGCGCTCCCCCGACCACCACACCGATGACGCCAGGAAGCCGAGGCCCACGCCGAGCACCAGGGCGACGCTGAGCGCCGTGGTCGCGAACACGACCGTCAGCGCCGCGGCGTCGAGCGCCTGGCGCAGGAGGGGCGGCGTGCCGGGCGGCGCGCCCGCCTCGTTGACGAGCGCGGGCGTGAACGCGGCGGCGAGGAACGCGCCCATCTGGCGGAACGCGTCGCGTCCCGGGACGAGCTGCTCCCACGTCAGGCCGAGCCGGAAGAACGACACCACACCGGCGGCGAGGAGCGAGAGCACGACCGCGCTGCGGACACCGACCGGCGGCGGACGCCGCAGTTCAGCGCGCATCGCTCACGCCGGCGGCTGGCGCGGCGTCAGGCCCCATCGCGCAGGAGCTCCTCCGCGGAGAGCTGGTAGAGCGCGTCGAACTGCGCGTCCGCGATCGCGGCGGTCGCCGCGTCGAGCAGCTTGCGCCCGCGTCGCAGTCCGACGATGCGGGGGAAGTGCTCGCGCGCGAGGTCGAGGTTGTGGATCGACATGCACAGCGTCAGCCCCTCCTCGCGCGAGATGCGGGCGAGGAGTGCGACCGTGTCGCGCGCGCGGGCCGGATCGACGCTCGATACGGGCTCGTCGGCGAGGAGCGCCGTCGGCTCCTGGTAGAGCGCGCGCGCGATCGCGACGCGCTGGCGCTGCCCGCCCGAGAGGCTGTCCGTGCGCTGGTAGAGCTTCTCGGCGATGCCGACGCGCTCGAGCGTCGCGTGGACGGCCTCGGCGGTGGCCTCCGGCGGGAACGTCAGCTCGCGCAGGGAGCGCAGGAGGCCCATGCGCCCGAGGCGCCCCGCGACGACGTTCTGGATCACGCGCAGGTTCGGCACCAGCGCGAGGTCCTGGTGGACGAACCCGATCTGCGCGCGCACGGCGCGTCGCTCGCGTTCGCTGCGCCGGCCGAGGCAGCGTCCGTCCACCTGGACGCAGCCGCCGCTCGGGCGCAGCGTCCCGTTCAGCAGCTTGAGCAGCGTCGTCTTGCCCGCGCCGCTCGGTCCGACGAAGGCCACGGCCTCGCCGGGGGCGATCTCGAGGTCCACGTGGTCGAGCGCCGCCAGCCCGTCGTACACGACGGAGACGTCCGCCAGGCGGAAGGCGGCGCTCGGAGCCATGCGTGGTGCTACCGGAGCAGACCGAGGTCCTTCGCGACGCTCTCGATGTTCGCGAAGTCCGCGTTCGACGCCTTGATGAGCGACTTGCGCGGGAACGCGCCGAGGAGCGCGGGGTCCTTCATGTCGATCAGCGCCTGCTGCAGCTTCTCGGTGAAGCCCTTGCCGAACATCTCCTCGAGCCGCGGGTGCGACGTGAAGTTGTAGTCGGCGTACGTCGGCGTGGTCCACACGATGCGGCACACCTCGGGGTCGATCTTCTTGTCCTTCACCATCTGGTCGTACGTGCCGTAGTTCAGCACGCCGCACTTGATCTTGCTCCCCTCCTGCACCGCGAGCGCCGTCTTGTCGTGCGCGCCCGTGAACTCGAAGCCCTTCGTGAAGAAGTCCTTCGGTCCCTTGCCGGTCAGCTTGCGCAGGAAGTACTCCGGCATCAGGCGGCCCGAGGTCGAGCTCTCCGAGCCGAAGGCGAACGGGAAATTCGCGATCGCCATCGGGAACTCGTCGGACTTCTCGATGCCCGTGTCCTTGTGGACGATGAAGTACGACTTGTAGACCGGGTCCTCCTCGCCCTGCGCGATCGCGACGGCGCCGGGCACCGCGGCGCGCGCCTGCACCCCGGTCAGGCCGCCGAACCACGCGAGCTGGATCGAGCCCGCCTTGAAGCCCTCGACGGACGCCGAGTAGTCGGCGACCGGCTTGTACTCGACCTCGACGCCGAGCTTGCCCGCGAGGTACGTCGAGATCGGGTCGTACTTCGCCTTCAGCGCCTCGGCGTTGGCGTCGGGGATCGCCGTCCAGACGAGCTTGCCGCCCGCCGGCGCGGCCGCGTGGTCGCCGCCGCCCGCGGTGGCGGGGGTGGTCGGCTCGCTCTTCGGGCCGCAGCCCGCGGCGACGAGCGCCGCCAACGTCATGACCAGGAACGTGCGCATGAGACTCCCTTCCTCGGCCGCGGCCCGCAGTGTCCCGCGCGGCCTGCCGATCGTGCCCGTGATGTGCCCAGGGCGGGCCGCGCGGAGCGCGGGCCCCCTCGTCGGCTCCCGGGCGGGCGGCGGGGAATGAGGAGCCCGCGGGCTCGTCAGCGTCCCGTTGCGCCGTTCGGGAGCGCCACCGCGCAGCACCTGCGCGGAGGGTCCCGACGGCCTCAGCCGAACGGACGTCGCCCGAACGTCATGGCGGGAGGATAGTCGCCCGGCCCGGCGCGCGGCGAACTCCGATGCCGCTGCGGACTCGCGGCTCAGCGGTCCGCGTCGATGCGCGTGACGAGCCGCGCGCGGCCGTCGGGTGCGAGGACGCGCTCGAACAGGCGCAGGACGAACTCGGCGACCTCGCCGGCGCGCGCGTCGCCGACCGCGAGCTGGGCCGTCGCGCCGGGCGTCCACGCCGCGACGCGCCCGCCCGCGGGCAGCGTCACGCCGTCGCGGCGCAGGCGCTCGGCGGGCTCCCGTTCGAAGGGCCAGGCCACGTTCAGCACGCCGTCCACGTACTGCACGAAGAGCGCGTCGTCGTCCTCGTGCTCGAACGTCGCGAAGCTCCGGCCCTGGCTGGTCCAGACGCTCGCGAGCGCGGCCGAGACGGCGGCGAGGGTGTCGGCGCGGTGCGTCACGGGAACATCTTCGCGGCGTCCGGGGTAGGAACGGGAGGTCCGTCGTTGCCGCGTGTGCGGCGCGGCGGCGTCCCGAGGAGAGAACAGACCATGCGTATCCTGAAGAAGACCGGGCAGGTGGCCACGGCGGCGCTGCTCGCCGCGTCGCTCGCCGCCTGCGATGCCGGCGCCGGGCCGTCCACGCCGAAGCCCGAGCCCGCTCCCGCGAAGGACGGCGGCGCGCTGACGGCGCCCGTCGACGCGGCCAAGGCGGCAGCCGCCCAGCTCGAGGCGGCGGCCCAGGGCGGCGCCGAGCTGCACACGATCAAGCTCGCGGTGACCGGGATGACCTGAGGCCAGTCGTGTGCTCCGCGGGTGCGGAGCATCCTCTCGAAGGTGCCCGGCGTCGAGCAGGCGGACGTCGACTTCGACTCCGGCACGGCCGTCGTGCAGGTCCGCGGCGACACCGCCGCCGAGGCGCTCACGAAGGCGCTCGCGGCGAGCGGCCAGTACGGCGGCACCGTCGTAGGACAGTGAGCCGTCGCGCCCCGCCCGGCAGCGCGCCGGGCGGGGCGCACTCCCCGGCGCCCCCTTGCGTCTGCGCCGCATCCCCGGACGATGGAGCGCGGATCGCCGGGAGGTGCGGGCATGCGGGAGAGCAGCAGGTCGCGCGTGGCGCGTTTCGGAGTCGTCGCCGCCGGCGCCGCGCTCGGGCTCGGACTCCTCGCCGCGGCAGTGCCCACGGCGGACGCCGCCGACTCCGGCACCGTCGCCGCGCGCGTCGAGCTGGGCCGTCGCCTCTTCTTCGACCCGGCCGTGAGCCGCCTCGGAGCGACGTCCTGCGCGTCGTGCCACGACCCCGAGCAGGGCTTCTCGGACCCCGCGCGCCGCTCCGACACCGGCCGCTTCCGCGTTCCGAACCTGCGCGACGTCGCACGCCGCGCGCCGTACATGCACGACGGGTCGCTCGCGACGCTCGAGGACGTCGTCCGCTACTACGACCGCGGCGGCTCGCCGAACGAGCACCTGGACGCCGCGCTCCACCCGCTCGGTCTCTCCGACGCGGACGTCGCCGACGTCGTCGCGTTCCTCCACGCTCTGACCGGCGATGAGCGTCCGGGTCTCGGCGCCCTCACCGCGGAGCGCAGCAAGTCCGTGCGGGTGCGCGTCGTCGACCTCGACGGGGCCGCCGTGGCGGATGCGCGCATCGTCGTGCGCCCGGTGGGCGACCGCCTGCGCGGCACCCACGGCATGCCCGAGCCCTTCGAGGTGCGCACGGACCGGAACGGCGTCGTCGAGATCCCCTTCCCGGCGTCCACGCACATCGCGCTCGATCTGGCCGGCCACGAGCTCGGAGCGGGTCGCCTGCTCCCCGACTGCGCCGAGAAGGTGACGCTGATGGCCACGCCCGTCGACACGGTCTCGGTGGTCGTGCACAAGGGCGGGAACCTGATCCGGCTGCCGTCCGAGCTCCAGCTCGCGCCGCACTCCTCGATGCTGCGGAGCGTCCTCGCTCCGGGTGCGGCGGGCAGCGGCGTCCTGCGGAGGACGCGCACGCTCGGCAGCAGTGCGGCGCTCTACACCGCGAAGGTCGCGGACCTGCGCGCGCTCGCGGGCGTGTCGGCGGTCGCGTGTTCCACGACCGCCCTCGGCGACATCGGCGTGTTCCGGCTGGACCTGACCGGCGGCGCGACGGAGCCGCTGTTCGTCGCCGCCGAGAAGCCCGACGCGGGGGTCCTGCGCGAGACCGCGGCGCTGGAGCGGCGCCTCGTCGAGGCGCTCACCAGCGCCCCGGATGCGGAGTGACGCACGCGCGCTGCCCGCAGCTCGGCCGGACGCAGCTCAGCAGAACGTGCGGCCGATGTCGGCGGCGGCGGGGTCCTCGGGCACGAGGTCCTCGATGGCACGCAGCGCCTTCTCCCACGACTCCATGAGCGCCGGGGACTCGTCGAGCATGCGCGCGACGATCAGGAGCTGGGCCAGAGCGCGCGCGCAGCGCGGATTCGCATCGAGCGCGCGCAGCAGCGACTCGCGTGCGCGCCCGTAGGCCAGGCGCGCGCCCTGCTCGTCGCCGGCCGCGCGCTTCGCGTCGCCCGTGTCCGCCCACCAGCACCCGTCGCCCGCATGGAACTCCGCCACGTCGAGCGCATCCGGCGCGCTGCCCGCGTCGCGCGCGGCCGCGCGCGTCAGCCGCTGGAACTCGTCGAGGTGCTCGCGCATCGCGTCGAGCTCCCCGTCGCGCCGCGCGAGCACGGCGAGCTTGATGTGCGGCGCCGGGAACTGCGGATCGCGCCGCACCGACTCCGCGAACATCGCCGCCGCCTCGTCGTCACGGAGCTGCGCCGCGAGCACGAGCCCGAGCTGGTACGCGTGCGGGGCCCAGGTCGGATCGCGCTCCGCGGCCGCGCGCAGCAGCGCCTCGGCCGGGGCGAACTCCTTCTCGAGGCGGTGCGACTCGGCCAGCGTGCGCACGAGCTGGCGGTTGACGGCGCCGCCGTGCGCCTCGAGCAGCGCGTGTGCCGCCCCGAGATCGCGGATCGCCCCGTCCCAGTCGCCGACGAAGAAGTGCTCCTCGCCGCGCCAGAGCTGCGCGAGGAACGCGATCTCGTCGTCGAAGGCCTGCCGCGGGCGCTGCAGGCGGGCGAGGCACTCCGTGAGCGCGTTCGCCGCATCGGGACGCGCGTGCGCGAGCGCGAGGTGCCAGCCGTCGATCAGGATCGGCTCGGGCGCCGGCGGCCCGTCGCGCAGGCGGGCGACGAGCGGCGCGGCGAGCTCCTGCTCGCCCGACAGCTCGTGCGCGATGGCGAGCAGGAACGCGAGCTCGTGGTCGAGACCGTCTTCCTGCGCGGCCTTCCGGAGCAACGGGATGGCCGTCCGGAACTGCGTGCGGTCCGGGTTCCAGACGGCGTCGCGCCAGAGCCGCTCCGCCTCCGCGCGCGACGAGCCGGCGCCGCCCTTGCCGTCGCAGGCGACGAGGCCGACGGCGCCGAGCGCCGCGACGCCGAACGCGGCGCCCGCGACGAGGAGTGCGGTGCGCGCGGCGCGGCGTGGCGGGGCTTCCGACATCGCGCCGAGAGTAGCGACGGCTCCCGCGGGCGGCGGTGACATCCCCGCCGGCCGCGCGCATCTACACTCTCGCGATGGAGTACCTCGCCCCGCCCGAGCGGCGCGTCGCCGACGGCTTCGTGCTGCGCTCGTACGAGCCCGGCGACGGCGCCGCGCTCGCGGACGCCGTGAACTCCTCGTACGCGCACCTGCGGCGCTTCCTGCCGTGGGCCGTGCGGCACACGCCGGTCGAGGACGCGGAGCAGCGCGTGCGCTCGTTCCGCGCGCAGTGGCTGCTCGCGCAGGACTTCGTGATCGCGGCGTTCTCGAGCGACGGCGCGACGCTCCTCGGCGGCAGCGGCTACCACCTGCGCGAGGGCGGTCTCGCGACGCGCAACGCCGAGATCGGCATGTGGGTGCGCGCCGACGCGGCCCGCTGCGGACTCGGCACGCGCATGCTCCTCGAGCTCCTCGAGTGGGGCTTCGGCGCGTGGCCGTGGGAGCGTCTCACGTGGCGCTGCGACCCGCAGAACACGGCGAGCGTGCGCGTCGCCGAGAAGGCCGGTCTCGTGCTCGAGGGCACGCTGCGCTCGCACGTGCTCGACGCCCGCGGGCGCAGGCGCGACACGCTCTGCTACGCGGCGCTCCGCGGGAGCTGGTCGCATCCGCGCGAGCGCGGGTCGCGTGACGAGGGGAGCTGACCGTGCACGTCGAGCAGTTGAAGTTCATCCTCTGGGTCGTCGACATGCAGCGCGCGCTCCGCTTCTGGCGCGACACCGTCGGGCTGCGCAGCGGCATGGAGTCGCCGCACTGGAGCGAGCTGCGCCACGGCGACGCGATCGTCGCGCTGCACGGCGGCGGCGCCGAGGGCGTCCGCGACACCGGTCTCGGCGTGCAGGTGCGCGACATCGCGAGTGCGTGTCGCGAGATCGCCGCGGCGGGCGGCGTCGTGCGCAGCGGTCCCGTGCGACGGCCGGGCGAGCCGATCCTCCTCGCGGAGTGCACCGACCCCGAGGGCAACGGCTTCAAGGTCTCGCAGTTCGTGGGCTGAGCCGGCAGCGCGAGCTTCTGGCGCCGCACTCAGCGCGGCGCGAAGAGCTCGCGCTGGAGCCGCTCCGCGAGCCGCGCGTGCCCGGAGGCGTCGGGCCACGGCGCGCGTGCTCCGATCCGGGCGTCGGCGTCGTACACGTCGGCGAGGTCGAGCACGCGCGCGGCGCCCGCCGCGCGCCACGCGTCGAGCGCGTTGCGCCGCGCGTCGGCCAGCTCGCGCGTCTCGGCGCCGAGCCACGGCAGCAGCGCGACGTCGAGCTCGACGCCCGCGCCGCGGCAGGTCGCGGCGACACGCGCGGCGAGCGCCGCGTGGCGCGCCGCCACGTCGGGCCGCGCGAGCGCGTGGACCTGCAGCGCGGACCACGCGTCGAGCTCGTCGCGGATGCCGCGCACCCAGAGCGCGTCGAGCGTGAACCAGCGCTCCGTGTTCCAGACGCGCGAGCGCGCGGCGAGCAGCGCTCCGACATCGGGCTGCTCCTGCGGCGCGAGCAGGCCCGCGGCGTCGTCGAGCGCGGCGAGCAGCACGACGCGCTGCGCGTGCACCGCCGGCAGCGCGCGCGCGAGCCACTCCGCCTCGTCGCCGATGCCCCACGTCGGGCGCCCCGCGCTGCGCACCTCGAACCCGCTGCCGAGCGCGACCGCCAGTCGGTCGCCGACGCGCTCGGCGCGCGCATCGACGCCCCAGCCCGCGACGACCTCGTCGCCGACGAGCAGGATGCGCACCACGCCGGGCGCACGCGCGTCGCCCCAGGCGGCGTCGCGGAAGCCGTCGGCGTTCTGCTCCGGGGTCCAGTGCGCGGCCGTCCAGCTGCGCGTCGCGAGCGAGGGCACCGCCTCGTCGGGCGCCGTGGCGACGTAGCGCAGGCAGAGCTCCCCCGCGAGGGCCGCGGCCGCGACGACCGCAGCGAGCGCGCACGGCACGGCCACGGCGCGCCGCCCGCCGCGCCGCGCGACGAGGGCGAAGAGCGCGAGCGTGCCGGCGACCCAGGCGAGGAGCAGCAGGTCCGTGAGGTACCCGCCGGCGGGCATCGAGTCGGCCACGCGCCGGTTCAGCCGCGCGCGGTCTCGCGCCGCAGGAGCTGGCTCGCCTCGGAGAGCTCGCTGCGCTCCTCGTCGGTGAGCCCGTCCACGCCGCCGACCTCGTTGATGCGGTCGAGCAGCGCGTCGATGCGCTCCTGCAGGCGCCGCCGGCGCTGCTCCTCGGACTCGACGACGGGCGCGGCGGGCGCCGCTGCCGGCGGCGTCGGGGCCGCCGGCGCGGACGCGAGTTCGGCCTCGTCGAGGAAGTCCGGCGCGCGCGCCGGACGGCGCGTCGCGCGCGGCTCGAGCTCGCGCACGTGCGCGCGGAGCTGCGCGGCGAAGAGCTGCTGCTGCGACGCCGTCAGCGTGGCCGCGCCGACCACGATCAGGAGCAGGGCCCACGGGACGTACGGGCCGCTCTCGCCCGTCCCGAGCAGCAGCGTGAACCCGGCGAGCGCGAGCGCGACCGCGCCGCCGTAGCCCGCCGAAGCCGTCCACACCTCGGCCCGCTGCGCTCCGACGTAGCGTCCGAGCACCGCCTGCAGCAGCCGCCCGCCGTCCAGCGGGTGGAAGGGCAGCAGGTTGAGCGCACCGAGCGCAGCGTTCGCGAGGACGAACGCCGCCGTCAGGTTCGCGGCGTGCGAGGACGGCGGCAGCAGCTCGTAGACCGCGTAGCCGAGGAGCGTCCACGCGGCGTGCGTCGCGGGGCCCGCGAGCGCGCCGTGGATCGCGTCACGCGACGTGCGCGTCGCGTGGCTCCCGTGGAAGAGCGGCGAGAGCGGCGTCAGGACGAGCGCGTGCGACGCGCCCGAGAGGGCGCCCGAGGCCCACAGGTGGGCGAGGCCGTGGCTCAGGATCACGAGCGTCGCGAGCAGGCTCAGCACGCCCGTGGCGACGAGCGACGCGCTCAGTTCCGGCAGCTCCGAGCCCAGCGCGAGCAGGAACGCGAGCGGCAGCAGCCCCATGGACCAGTGCAGGTGGATCTCGACGCCGAACAGGCGCGCGACCGGCCACGCGCTGTGGGGCGCGCGGGAGCTCGGGTCGGACGGGAGACCGGAGGCGCTCACGGGGGCTTCGGGTGCGTGCGCACGGCGGGCCGCCGCGCGGTCCCCAGCCTACCACTTCCCGTGGTGGTCGGCAGCGCCGCTGTCCGGCTCGACGGGTGCGCGACGTGCGCCGCCGTCGCCGGCGTCCCTCAGGCGTCGCGGAAGCCGAGCGCGACGAGCAGGCACGGACCGCCCGCGATCACCTCGAGACCGAGCTCCTCGGCGCGGCGCACGGCCGTGGCGCTCTCGGCGCCCGGCTGCATCCACACGTGCCGCACGCCGATCGCGGCGGCCTCTTCGACCAGCGACTCGGTGATGGGCGGCGGCGTCACGATCGAGAGCGCCTCGGGCGTCTCCGGCACGTCGGCCAGACGGCGATAGGCGCGCACGCCCTCGATCTCCGTCTCCTTCGGGTGCAGCGCGACGACGTCGCGCCCGTGCTGCAGGTAGCAGCGCAGCACCTTGTTGCCGTACTTCGCGCGGTCCACCGATGCGCCCGCGACCGCGAAGCGCTGCCGCGCGAGGAACCGGGCGATCAACTCCGAGGCGTCCATGGCGCGATTGTCCACGCGGCGGCCGGACGCGGGGCGGAACTCACGCGCCGCGCACGCCCCGGGCGACCCAGACGCCGTCCGCGCCGCGCAGATAGGTGCGCACCTCGCGCCCGATCTCGGTCTCCTCGGGCGGCGCCCAGGGGAAGCGTGGGCGCCACAGGCAGACCACCTCGGCCACGGCCAGGCGCCGCGTCGCCCCGGGCACGCACGCCGTCAGCGACCAGTGACCGCGCTTGCGGCGCAGGTGGGGCGACGGGCCCTCGGCGCGCCACGCGTCGTCCCCGCGCTCGAGCGAGAACGCGAGGCGCCACGCGGCGGCGTCGTCCGGGTGCGTCTCGGGGTGCCGCCGCGGCAGCGCGGCGAACACGACCACGAGGCGCCGCGGCCGTGGTTCCAGCCCGGCCGCGAGCCCCTCGGCCTGCCCGAGGGCGGCGTCGGCGACGAGCTCCCACAGCGCGGGATCGTCACGCGGCTCGAGGGCGGGCGCGAGCGCTTCCAGGACGGTGCTGCGGTCGGGCACGCGGCTCCCCACCTCGCTTCCCGGTTTCCCTGCGAGGGGTCCGGGGGGAGGCGGCATCATGGCCCGTTCCGCCCGGGCTGCCCCAGGGAAGTCCGTGCGACCTGCCGCAGAGGAGGCCCGTCCCCGTGAGCACGTCCTCGGACACGCACGCCGCGCGCGCGTGCGACCCCGGTCTCAGTTTCGAGGTGCCGCCGTGCGTGCGCATCCTGCGCGCCGACGGCACACTCGAGCCCGGCGCGGAGCCGCCGTTCGACGACGCCCGCGCCGTCGAGCTCTACCGCCACATGCTGCGCGCGCGCATCTTCGACGCGCGCCTGCTCAAGCTGCAGCGCCAGGGCCGCGTGGGCACCTTCGCCCCCGGCTTCGGCCAGGAGGCGGCGCAGATCGGCAGCATCTCCGCGGTCGAGAAGCACGACTGGTTCGTGCCGTCGTTCCGCGAGATCCCGGCCGCGCTCTACCGCGGCGCGCCGTTCCGCTCCGTCATCCTCTACTGCATGGGGTTCGAGGAGGGCTCGGTCGCGCCCCCGGGCGCGCGCGACCTGCCCGTCTCCATCCCCGTCGGCGGACAGTCGGCGCACGCCGTCGGCCTCGCCTGGGCGATGCGCCTCCAGGGCGACCCCGGCATCGCGCTCGTCTACTTCGGTGACGGCGCCACGTCCGAGGGCATCGTCCACGAGTCGATGAACTTCGCCGGCGCGCTGCGCGCGCCCGTCGTCTTCTTCTGCCAGAACAACCAGTGGGCGATCTCGACGCCGCGCCGCGTGCAGACGGCGTCCGAGACGATCGCGCAGAAGGCGATCGCCCACGGGCTGCGCGGCGTGCAGGTCGACGGCAACGACCTCTTCGCCGTGCACGCGGTCGTGCGCGAGGCCGCCTCGATCGCGCGCGAGACCGGCATGTCGACCCTCGTCGAGGCGATCACATTCCGGCGCGGCGTGCACACCACGGCCGACGACCCGCGCGTCTACCGCACCGAGGACGAGGAGCGCGCCTGGGAGCGGCGCGACCCCGTGGACCGCGTGCGCACGTGGCTCACGGCGCGCGGGCTCTGGAGCGACGCCGACGAGGCGGCGTACACGGAGGCCGTCGAGGCCGAGATCGCGGCCGACCTGCGCGACGCCGAGGCGTTCCGCGAGGAGGCCGACCCGATGGTCATGTTCGACCACGCCATCGCGACGCCCGACCCGTACCTCGCGCGGCAGCGCGCCGAGGCCGAGGAGGCGTTCGACGGGCGCGTGGTGATCGCGGGTGCGACGAAGCCGCGCACGCGCAAGGGCAGCGACGCCGTCGTCGGCGAGCTCGAGATCGCGGAGGACTGACCGATGACCGCCACCGCCACCGAGACCCGCCGCCTCACGATGGTCGAGGCGCTGAACCAGGCGCTCCACGAGGAGATGGCCGCCAACCCCCGCGTGCTCGTGATGGGCGAGGACGTCGGCGTCGACGGCGGCGTCTTCCGCGTCACGAAGGGGCTGCTCGACGCGTTCGGGCCGCAGCGCGTCGTGGACACTCCGCTCAGCGAGGCGGGCATCCTCGGCACCGCGATCGGGCTCGCGCTCGGCGGCATGCGCCCCGTCGCCGAGATCCAGTTCTCGGGCTTCCTGAACTTCGCGTTCGAGCAGATCCAGCCGCACTGCTCGCGCTTCCGCCAGCGCACCTGCGGGCGCCTCACGGTGCCGATGGTCGTGCGCTCGCCCTCCGGCGGCGGCATCCGCGCGCTCGAGCACCACAGCGAGAGCGAGGAGGCGATGTACGTCCACACGCCGGGCCTCGTCGTGCTCATGCCCTCGGGCCCGCTCACCGCGTACGGCCTCTTGAAGGCCGCGCTGCGCGCGCCGGACACCGTGATGTTCTTCGAGCCGAAGAGCATCTACCGCGCGATCAAGGAGGACGTGCCCGCCGACGGCGCGCCGCTCGAGATCGGCAAGGCGCGCATCGACCGCGAGGGCAGCGACGTCACCGTCGTCGCGTGGGGCGCCATGGTGCGCCGCGCGCGCGAGGCGGCCGACACGCTCGACGCGTCCGTCGAGATCCTCGACCTGCTGTCGCTCGCGCCCCTCGACCACGAGGCGATCGTCGCGTCGGTGCAGAAGACCGGGCGGCTCGTCGTCGTGCACGAGGCGCCGCGCACGGGCGGTCTCGCGGGCGAGATCTACGCGCGTGTCTGCGAGGACGCCTTCTACCACCTGCGCGCGCGCCCGGAGCGCGTGACCGGCTGGGACGTGCCGTTCCCGCTGCTCGGCCGCGAGATGGCCTACCTGCCCGACAAGGAGCGGATCGCCGCCGCGATCGCGCGCGTCCTCGCCGACCGCTGATGCGCGCGCCCGAACTCGTCCTCGCCGACCTCGTGCGCCGCGCGCTCGCGCTGCCCGAGGGCAGCGAGGTCCCGGTCACGCGGCCGCCCGATCCCGCGCTCGGCGACTTCGCCGTGGCGATGTTCCCGTTCGCGAAGACGCTGCGCGCGGCGCCGCCCGCGCTCGCGCAGAAGGTGGCCGCCGCGTTCACGCCCGGCGAGGGGCTCACGGCCGTCGCCGCCGCCGGTCCCTACGTCAACGTGCGCATCGACCGCGCGGCGTTCCTCGGGGGACTGCTCGCCGAGGTCGCCGCGCGCGGCGACGCCTACGGCGGTGCGGAGCAGAAGGACGCGCGCGCGGACGGCACGCAGCGCACGGTCGTCATCGACTACTCGTCGCCGAACATCAGCAAGCACCTCGCCTACCACCACATCCGCTCGACGATGATCGGCCACGCGCTGGTGAACATCCACCGCGCGCTCGGGCGGCGCGTCGTCGGACTCAACTTTCTCGGCGACTGGGGCACCACGCACGGCATGCTCATCGCCGCGTGGGAGATGTGGGGCGAGGCCGAGGGCATCGACCTCGGCGACGACGGCGTCACCAAGCTGAACGCGCTCTACGTGCGCTTCCGCGACGCCGCGAAGCAGGACCCGACGCTCGACGCCCGCGCGCGTGCCGCGTTCGCGCGGCTCGAGAGCGGCGATGCCGCGGCACGTGCGCTCTGGGAGCGTTTCCGCGCCATCTCGCTCGCCGAGTTCGAGGAGACGTACCGCCGTCTCGGCGTCACCTTCGACGCGCTCTGCGGCGAGAGCTTCTACGAGGACCGGATGGCGCCGGTCGTCGCGGACCTCGAGCGCCGCGGACTGACGTCGGTCTCGGACGGCGCGCTCGTCGTCGACCTCTCGGAGCTGGGGCTTCCGCCGTGCCTCCTGCGCAAGCAGGACGGCGCGACGCTCTACGCGACGCGCGACATCGCGTCGGCCCTGCACCGCTACGAGGAGTGGGACTTCGACCGCGCGCTCTACGTGGTGGACAAGGGCCAGTCGCTGCACTTCCGGCAGCTCTTCGCCGTCATCGAGAAGGCGGGCTACCCGTTCGCGGGGCGCCTCGAGCACGTGCCCTTCGGACAGATCCGCTTCGGCGGCCGGAAGACCTCGACGCGCGGCGGCAACGTCGTGCTCCTGCACGAGGTGCTCGAGAGCGCCGCGCAGGAGATCGAGGCGGTCATCGCGGAGAAGAACCCGGCGATGCCCGCCGCGCAGCGCCGGCAAGTCGCGGAGCAGGTCGGCTACGGAGCGATCGTCTTCGCCGACCTGTCGCGCGAGCGCGGCCGCGACGTCGAGTTCGACATGGACCGGCTGCTCTCGTTCGAGGGCGACACGGGCCCGTACTGCCAGTACCAGCACGCGCGCATCGCGAGCATCGTGCAGAAGTCGGGCGTGGACACGGCCGGCGCCGACCCGTCGCGGCTCGGCACCGACGCCGAGTGGGCCGTGGCGCTGCTCGTCGCGGAGCTGCCCGCGCGTGTGCGCCTCGCCGGCGAGCGCAACGAGCCGCACTGGATCGCGGGCTACGCGCTCGAGCTCTGCCGCGCGTTCAGCGCGTGGTACTCGCAGGGCACCAAGGACGCCGCGCTGAAGGTCAACTGCGACGACGCCGAGACCGCGCGCGCGCGTCTCGCTCTCGCACGCGCCGCGCAGCAGGCGCTGCGCAACGCGCTCGACCTGATCGGTCTCGCCGCGCCGGACGAGATGTGAGCGCGTGGCCGAGCGCCGCGTCGTCCGCGAAGAGTCCGTCCTCGACCACCGCTACCTGACCTTGCGCCTCGTCACCGAGGCCGACGACGCGGGCCGCGAGTTCACCTACGTGTGGGGCACGGGGCCCGAGATCGTCTACGTCGTGCCGCTCCACGACGACGGCACCGTGACGCTCCTGCGCCAGCGCCGCTACGGCATCGCGGGCGCGTCGCTCGAAGTGCCCGGCGGGCACGTGGACCCGGGCGAGGCGCCGGCCGACGCCGCGCGCCGCGAACTCGCGGAGGAGACCGGCCTGCGCGCGGGCGACGTCCGCCACGCGCTCACCACGCTGCTCTCGATCAAGGTGCAGCAGCGACTGCACTACTTCGTCGCGCGCGGGCTGACCGAGGGCCCGACGGCGCGCGAGCTCGACGAGGAGATCGACCTGCTGCGGGTGCCGCTCGCCGAGGCCGTCGCGCTCGCGACGTCGGGCGCGATGCTGCACGGGCCGTCGGTGACGGCGGTGCTGCTGGCGGCGCGCCCCTCGATCGACGTTCAGGAGTGACGCGCCTCGCTGTCGAGGAGGCGCTCGATCTCCTCGACGCGCAGGAGCAGCCGCTTCAGCTCGCGGCGCATGTCGGGCAGCTTCTGGCTCGCCTTCCACACGCGGCGCCACGTCTCGAACGCCATGTGCGGCGAGCCGCCGACCTTCTCGCCCTCGGCGACGTCGCGCACGACCGCGGTCTTCGCCGCCGCCATCGCGCCGCGTCCGATGCGCAGGTGGTCCGAGACGCCCGTCTGACCGGCGAGCACGACGTGGTCCTCGACGTGGCTGCTGCCCGCGAGGCCGACCTGGCCGCAGAGCAGCACGCTGCGCCCGATCTGGTTGTTGTGCCCGACCATCACGAGGTCGTCGATCTTCGTGTTGTCGCCGATCCGCGTCGGTGTGAACGTGCCCGAGTCGATGCACGAGTTCGCGCCGATCTCCACGTCGTCGCCGACCTCGACGCCGCCGATCTGCGGCACCTTCACGTGCCGCGCGCCCTCCTGGGTGAAGCCGAAGCCGTCGGCGCCGACGACCGCGCCCGCGTGGACGACGCAGTCGGCGCCGAGCCGCACGCCCGGGTAGAGCACCACGCGCGGGTGCAGCACCGTGCGCGCGCCGACGCTGCTCCCGGCGGCCACGTGGGCGCCCGCGCCGATGCGCGCGCCGTCACCGATCACCGCGCCCGCGCCGATCACCGCGAACGGGCCCACGGTGACGTCCGCGCCGAGCTGCGCCTCCGGGTGGACGCACGCGAGGGCGTGCACGCCCGGGGGCTCCGCCGGCGCCCCGTGCAGGATCGCGGCGACCTTCGCGATCGCGAGCAGCGGGTGCGCGTGGATGACGGCGTCGCGCCCGGGCGGCACGAGCCGCTCCTGCACGATCAGGGCCTCCGCGCGGCAGGCGCGCACGCGGGCCAGCGCCTTCTCGGTCGCGACGAACGAGAGGTCGCCCGGTCCGGCGTCCTCGAGCGGGCGCACGCGTTCGACGACGCGCGTCCCGTCCCCGATCAGTCGGCCTCCCGTGAGTTCCGCGATCTCGGCGAGCGTGAGGGGCATGCGGCGAGTCTCGCATGCCCGGCGGCCCGGCCGGAAACCCGCGCGGGCGCGACCGCCGTCGCGCGCGCCGCGCCGCCACGGAGCTTTCTGCGGCGACTGGTAGCCTCGTCGGATGTCGCGCGCCGTCCGCGTCGTGTCGTGCCTCGTCCTCCTCGCCTCCCTCGCCGGGTGCCGCGGCGCGTGGTGCTGTCCGGAGGAGCGGCCGCAGATGCCGGTGCGCGTGCACATGGACCCCTTCGCGGATCCGGCACCCGCCCCGGCGAGGTGAGCCGGCGGCGCCGTCTCGTACGTACCATCGCGGAGTGCTCGCCCGCGAGACGGTCGTCTGCCCCTGCGGCGCCCCGGCGCCCGCGTACCTGCCGCCGCGGGGCCGGCGTCCCGTGCGCTGCGAACGCTGCGACACGCCGCTCGTCGCCGCCGACGGCCTCCCGCCCGACGCGTACGAGCGCGGCGCCGGAAGTGCGCTCTTCACGGCGACGCTGTGCGCCGTCGCGTGGATGGTCGTCGCGCGCGCGACCGGCTCGGGCGCGACGGCGCTCGTGCCCGCGGCGGCGCTCGCCATCGGGCTCTCGGCGTGGTGGGGGGCGCGCACGCGCGGCCCGGTCGTGCAGCTCGCGGCCGGGTCCGCGTTCGCCGCGTTCCTCGTCTTCGGCGAGGTGCTCCTCTACCGCGGTGCGCTGCTGCCGCGGCTGGTCGCGCTGCACCGTGCGGAGCGCGCCGACGACCCCCTCGACATGGCGCGGCGCGAGCTGCGCGAGATGGACGTCGCGCACTACTCGCACATCGAGCTGACGTTCGGGTTCTTCGTCGCGGTCGCCCTCGGGTTCGCGGCCGTGCTGCTGGTGACGCGCGCGCCGCGCGCCGTCGTTGCGTTCGTGCGCCGCGAGCCGCCGCCGCTCCTGCCCGCGGAGGACGTCGTCGCGGCGCCGCCCTCGGACACGAGTGAGGAGCCGACGCCGTGCCCATGATCGTCCCGCGCATCGTGACCCCCGACCCGGCCGCGCAGGTGCTGCGCGTCACGTGGGCCGACGGCCACGAGAGCGCGATCCCGTACACCGCGCTGCGCGACCACTGCCCGTGCGCACGCTGCCGCGAGGAGCGCGACACGGGGCGCGTGCCGCTGCGCATGGCGCTCTCGACGAAGCTGCTCGAGTGGAAGCGGCTCGGGAACTACGCCCTGCACTTCGCGTGGGGCGACTCGCACTCCGAGGGCATCTTCGCGTACGACTTCCTGCGCGGGCTCTGCCCGTGCGGCGTGTGCACGCCGCTGCGCCGCGGCTGACGGCGCACGCCGTGCCGCGAAGGCCGGCGCTACTTCTTGCCCTTCTTCTTGCCGCCCTTGCCCTTCGGGTCGTCGTCGGCCTCGGGCTGGGAGAGGCCCAGGGCGCGCTGCACGAACTCGACGAGGTCCGGCTCGCGCAGGTCGGGCGACTTGCGGTAGTCCACCATGCGGATCTGGAACGTGACCTTGTCCTTCTTCGCGTGCATCAGGAACCAGTTGCCCGCGCGGACCGTGCGTCCGTTCGCGTGCTGGCCAGCCACCTCGAAGTGCCAGATCTCGGGGCCCTTCTTGCCCGTGTCGGTGCGCTCCGGGGCGATGGACGACGCGACGTCCTTGAAGTCCTTCGTCTCGGAGTCGTACTTCGCCTTCACGACCTCCTCGACGCGGTCCCAGGTCATCCCGGCGAACGCCTCGGAGTGCAGCCGCACCTTGACCATGATCTGGATCGCGGTGTCGTCGTCCTCGAGCTTGCGCTCGTAGAAGCGGTCCCACTCGCTCGCGTCGAGACGCTTCCAGCCCTCGGCCTTCGGCAGCGCCAGGTCCAGGCCCTCGATCGCGTCGCGGCCCGCGAGCGGCTCCATGTACGGCTTCGATCCCGGCCCCGTGATCGTGAGACCCGCGCGGTACGCGTTGCGCAGCGCGATCAGGTGCGTCGTGAACTCCGCGCGCGTCGCGCCCGCCGTCTCGCACGCCTGCGTCGCGATCTCGACCGCCTTCCTGAACGCGTCGTCGTCGCGCGTCTCCTCCGGGATGGGCCGGTTCTCCGAAATGAACGCCGCGAGCGTGAGATACGCGCGCGCCGCCGCGCCGAGAGCGGCGGCGGGCTTGTCGGCCGTGTTCGCGCACGTGGCGTACAGCTCCGCGCTGCGGCCGTGGTCCGCGACGATGCGGTCGAAGTCGTTGACCTTGTGCGAGATCAGCGTGCGGCGCTCGTGGGCGTCCGCGACGGAACGGCGCAGGTCGGCCGAGTCGGCCCCCGCGGAGAGCGCCGCCTCCCCGTTCGTGATCGCCCAGTCGATGAACGGCTTCGCGCGGTCCGGCTGCTTCGCCTCGAACTCGAGGTCGAACGCCTGCACGGAGAGCGCCACGGCCTGACCGGCGGCCGCCGCGTTCTTGGGGTCGGCGGTCGTCAGCACCGTCAGGTGCTCGCGCGCGGCGACGAGCCCCTTGTTCTTCGCGGGACCGTCCTGCCGCGCCGCCCACTTGAGCGCCATGTCGGCGAGCTGCTCGTGCAGCTTCAGGTTCTGCTTCACCTCGTCGGGCGCCGTCTCGAGGAGCGTGCGCGCCTCCTCGAACTTGCCCTCGAGCGTGAGCAGCCGGACCTCCTTCGCCACGTCGTCGGCCGCCGCAGCGGGGACGCGGGGGGGTGCCAGCGCGGCTCCCAGGGCGAGCGCGAGCGCGGCGAGCGAGGCGGTGCGGACACGCATGGGGGAGCTCCTTCCGAGGGCCGGAGCGCGATTCTCGTGCCAGGGCGGCCCCCCGACAAGCGCGCTCCGAATCGTCCTCCGGGCGATGCAGGGGATGGTACGAAGGAGGCCATGCCGCGCGCCCTCCCGATCGTGCTGGCCGCCCTCGTCGGCGCAGGTCTCGCCGGCCCCGCCGCGTGGATCGCGGCGTCGCGCCGCGCCGACGGGTTCGAGGCGCGCGTCCGCGACGCCGAGGAGGCCGCCGCCGCCGCGCGCCGCGAGACCACCGACTGGGAACAGCTCGCGCTGCGCGAGCGCGAGCGCCGCGCCCTCGCCGACGAGGAGGCCGAGCGCCTGCGCGAGCTGCGCGTCGCGCGGACGGGGCCGGCCGACGACCTCGCGCCGCCGCCTGCTCCCCACGCCGAGCGCGGCGACGACCTCGGCCCGAGCACCTGGGACGACGAGCGCCTGCGGATCGAGATCCAGCGCCTCGCCACGCTCGACGTCGCCCGCATGGCGCGCTCGCCGCTCCTCGCGGCCTGCGCGGACGCCACGCGCCGGCTGGGCGAGCCCGCGTTCGCGCGGCTGCTCGACGTGCTGAACACCGACCGCATGCCGGGCAACCTCTGGTGCGCGGCGGCGCTCATCCTCGAGCGGCTCGAGGACGAGCGCGCGGTGCCCGCTCTGCGCGCGCGGCTCGCGGCGCATCCCGGCGAGCCCGTCGACCGCATCATCCTGCGCGCGCTCGCGAACCTGCCGGGCGACGCGCAGTGCGCCGATCTCCTCGCCGTCTGGAACGACCTCTCGGCCGACGCGCGCCTGCGCATGTTCGCGATCCACGGTCTCGCGAAGCACGGCGCCGACGCTGCGATCGCGCTCGTCGAGGGCACGTCGCACGACCAGAACCCCGCGTTCCGCGCGCGGGCGATCGAGAGTCTGCACGGCCGCGTCCGAGCGTCCGGGTACGCCGACGCGTCGCTCGCGCCCGTCTTCGCCAGCGCGCTCCTGAACGCCGACGGCGAGGGGCAGCAGCGGCTCGCGCTCGTGGCGCTCGAAGGGCTCTGGGACAGGGCGTGCGTCGCGCCGCTCCGAACGTTCGCCGCGCTTCCCGACGCCCCCGCGGACCTGCGCGAGCGCGCGCGCGCCGCCGCCGACGCGATCGACGCCGGCGAGCCGCGCCCCGCGGACGCCGGAACGGCGCGCTCCCGGGCGCGGCCTGCGCCGCCGGCCGCGACCGACGACGGGGACGACGCGGCGGCTCCGGCGGGCGACGAGCACCGGTGAGCGCGCCCCGTCCGTTCCTCGGCCTCGTGCGTCCGCTCGTCGGCGTGGTGCACCTGCCGCCGCTCCCCGGCGCGCCCGGTCACGCGGGCATGGACGCCGTGCGCCGTCGCGCCGTCGCCGACGCGCGCGCGCTCGCCGCGGCCGGCGTCGACGCGCTCGTCGTCGAGAACTTCGGCGACGCGCCGTTCTGGAAGGACGACGTCCCGCCCGCGACCGTCGCAGGGCTCACGGCCGCCGCGCTCGCGGTCGCGGAGGCCGCGCCGCGCCTGACGCTCGGCGTCAACTGCCTGCGCAACGACGCGCGCGCCGCGCTCGCCGTCGCCGCGGCCGTCGGCGCCGCGTTCGTGCGCGTCAACGTGCTGACCGGCGCGATGCTCACCGACCAGGGCGTGGTCGAGGGGCGCGCCGCCGAGATCGTGCGGCTGCGCGACGCCCTCGCGCCGAGCGTGCGGATCGTCGCCGACGTGCTCGTGAAGCACGCGGTCCCGCTCGCGCCGCAGGACGTCGTCGAGGTCGCGCGCGACACCGCCGAGCGGGGCGGCGCCGACGCGCTGCTCGTCACGGGCACGCGCTCGGCGCGCGCGCCCGACGACGGGCGCGTGCGTGCCGTGCGCGCCGCGGTGCCGCGCACACCCGTGCTGCTCGGCAGCGGCGTGACGACCGCGAACGTCGCCGCGCTCCTGCCGCACGCCGACGGCGCGCTGGTCGGCAGCGCGTTCGAGCGCGGCGGACGCACGGGGGCGCCGGTGGACGCGCGCCGCGCCCGCGCGTTCGTCGCGGCGTGGCGCCGCGCGCGCGACGCGTCGTGAGCGCCGCCTCGCCGCGCCCCTCGCTGCCCGCGGGCATCCGCGGCGTGCTGTTCGACGCCGGCAACACGCTGCTCTGGCTCGACCATGCGCGCATGGCGGAGCTCGTCGTCGCCGCCGGTCTCGTCACCGACACCGCCCGCGTGCGCGACGCGGAGATGCGTGCGCGCCCGCGCCTCGACCCCTACCTCGGGCGCGCGCCGAAGCGCGAGAGTCCGCACGTGCGCGCGACGTTCGTCGATCTGATCCTCGACGGTCTCGCGGCCGCTGGCGACGTGCGCGCACGCGCGGCCGACGCGCTCCTCGCGGCGTGGGGCACGCTGTGGGTGCGCCCCCCCGACGACGCCCACGCGACGCTGCGCGAGCTGCACGCGCGCGGCTACGTGCTCGGCTGCGTGAGCAACTCCGACGGCAGCGCCGCGCGGCTCCTCGCCGACGCGGGCCTCGCCGCCCACCTCGACGTCGTCGTCGACTCCGGCGTCGTCGGCGTCGAGAAGCCGGACCCGCGCATCTTCGCGCTCGCGTCGGAGGCGCTGCGCCTGCCGCCCGCCGCGCTCTGCTACGTGGGCGACCTGCACGCGGTGGACGTGGTCGGCGCGCGCGCGGCGGGGCTGCACCCCGTGCTGCTCGATCCGCTGGGCGTCTGGGATGCGCCCGACGTCGTGCGCGTCGCGGCGCTCGGCGAGCTCCTGCGGCTCCTGCCGCCGCGCGTCAGCGCGAGCGGATGAGCTCGAGCAGCTCCTTCGCTCCCGGCACCTCCGGATCGAGCTCGATGGCGCGCTCGACCTCCGTGCGCGCGCGGTCGAGCTCCGCCGCCTCGCGCTCGCTCTCCTTCCGCGCAACCCAGCGGCGGTAGATCACGGCCCCGAGCCGGGCGTGCGCCGCGGCGCTCTTGGGGATGAGCACGACGAGCGTCTCGAGCGCGCGCTGCTCCGCCGCGCTGTCGCGCGCGCGCCGCGCCGCGTCGGCGAGCCGCACCGTCAGCGTCGCCACCTGCTTGCGCACGCCCGGCTGGTCGCCGGCCCGCTCGAGCGCTGCGGCCGCGCACTCGGCGGCGTCGCCGAGCTTGCCGGCGACGAGCAGGAGCGATGCGCGCAGGAGCAGCGCCGCGCCGTGCCTCGGCTGCTCGGCGAGCAGTGCGTCGACGATCCCGAGCGCCTCGTCGTTGCGTCCCTGCGCCGCGACCGCGCTGCCGAGGACCACGCGCGCGTCGGCGTTCGCGGCGTCGCGCCGCAGCAGCTCGCGTGCGTCGGCCTCGGCGTCGGCGCCGCGCCCGAGCGCGATGCGCGCCTCGGCGCGGTGCAGCCGCGCGAGCACGTGTGACGGATCCACGCGCAGCGCCTCGTCGAACGCCTCGAGTGCGTCCTCGTTGCGGCCCGACGTCAGCAGCACCACGCCGAGCGCGTTCCAGCTCGGCACGAAGCGCGGATCGACGGCCACCGCCGCGCGGTAGCGCTTCTCCGCCTCGCGCGCCTTGCCCGCCTGCGCGAGCGCGTTGCCCGCCGCGTGGTGCGCCGCGGTGAAGAGCGGCGCGCGCCGCGCGGCCTCGTCGAACGCCTGCGCCGCCTCGTCGAACTTGCCGGCGGCGTTCAGCCGCTCGCCCTTCTCGTACGCCGCCGCGGCGGCGTCGTTCGGCTGGCCGGGCAGCCGCGTCGGATCGTCCGCCGGCGCCGCGGTGCCCGCCCAGGCGAGCACCAGGAGCAGGGCGGCGAGCGCGCGACGCGGCACGCCCCGATGCTACTTCGAGCTGCGCTCCACGAAGCCCTCGCCCGTGCTGCGCGCCTCGTCGAGCGGCGTCTCGCGGAAGCGGCGGCGCTCGGCGCTGCCGTCGAGCTGGAACGAGACCTTGCGCGCGTTCGGACCGAGCAGCTCGCGCACGAGCACGGTCCAGCGCTCGCGCGTGAGCGCGCCGAGCGCCTCGATCTGCTTCTCGGCGTCCTGGAAGTCGCCGTGGAACTCGGTCGCGAGCTGGAAGTTGCGGTCGAGCTCCTGCGAGAAGCTCGTGCTCTTCGCGGCGATCTCGGCGATCGCGGCGTCGCGGTTGCGCGCGAACTCGTCGTCCGCGAGCGTGTCCAGGTCGTTCAGGAAGTTGGCGACGTGCGCCTCGAAGCGCCCGCGCAGCGAGTCGGTGTCGACCACGCTCGACTGCGACAGCATGAACACGCACGGCAGCGAGACGATGTCCGACGTGAACGCCTGCACGATGTAGCCCGTCTGCTGCACCGTGCGCAGGTCGCCGTAGAACGACGGCGGCAGCGACTTGCCGAGCACCGCGAGCGCGGCGCGCGTCTCGCGATCGGCGGCCGGGCCCTGGCACATCACGAGCGTGATGCTGTCGTTCGACTCGATCTTGCGGCGCACGATGCGGTTCGCGCCGGGACCGAGGCGCAGCACGCGCCCCACGTACGCCTCCTCGGCCGGGATCGCGCGCTGCGGATGGAGCGCCGCGACGAGCGTGTCCACGCTGCCCTGCGCCGCCTCCTCGCTCAGGTTGCCGTAGACGACCGCGCGCACGCGCAGCGCGTCATAGGCGTGCGCGAAGTAGGCCTTCAGGTCGTCGTAGGTCAGCGCCTCGAGCGCCTCGGCCTGCTGCGCGGGGGTGAAGTGCACCTGGCGGACCAGCTCGCGGAACATCTCGAACGCCTGCGCCGTGGGCGGCGCGAGCGCGAAGTTCGCGATGCCGCGCTGCATGTCCGCCTTGATGAGCGCGAACTCCTCGGCGCTGATCCGCGGCTCCGTGAGGAACGGCGCGGCGAACGCGGGCAGCTCGGGCAGCTTGTGCGAGAAGCCCTCGGCCGCCAGCGTGATCCCGTGGCGGTCGCTCGACACGCGCAGCGAGACGCCCGCCTCGGTGAGCGGGTACGCGTACGGGTTGATCGCGCGCGTGACCGCGGCCGCGTAGAGCTGACCGAGCACGAACTCGCGCGCCGACGACGCGTTGCGGTCGTTGACGAGGTCCACGCGCAGCGCCGCCTTCGGCTGGCGGAAGATCGTGTCGTGGCGCAGCCACAGGTCGCCGTACGGGAACGCGTGGTGCCACGGCGTCTCCGCGTACTTCGGCTCGACGAGCGCGAACTCCGTCGGGATGAACGGGTTCGCGGCGGGCACGTCCATGCCCTTCTCGGGCTTCGCTGCGGCGAGGCGCGCGATGCGCTCGGCGCCGAGCGGCGTGACGCGGTACTTCGTCCCGTAGTAGCGCTCGGTCGCGTCCGTCGTGCGGTCCTTCGACGCGACCAGCACGACCGCGTTCTCGGGCGTCATCGCGGCGAGCGTCGCCTTGAGCGCCGCCTGGTCGGGCGCAGGGATCAGGTACATCGAGCGCAGCAGGTCGTCGTGCGGGAGCACGGTCATCTGCGCGGCGAGCGTGCGCACCTCGTCGAACGCGTTGCCCGGCTCGCGGAAGCGCAGCTCGAGCTCGGCCATCTTCTGGCGGTCGGCGATCACGTGCGCCGGGAGCGCCTCGAGCGAGCGCAGGTGGTTGATCATCCCGAACGAGCGCTCGAGCACCGTGTCGACGTTCGCGAGCCCCTGCGGCGTCAGTCCGATCGAGATGCGGAACGTGCCCTGCCGCCCGACCTCGTCGCCGCCGGCCGAGAGCGACGTCGCGAGCCCCGCCGCCTTCAGGTTCTGCAGCAGGCTCTCCGCGCCCTCGTGTCCGAGCACGCCGCCGAGGATCTGCGCCGACTTCGAGCGCGGGTCGAACGCCACCGCGGGCAGCTCGAACGTGAGCCAGAGCGCGTGGTCGTCGCGCAGCGTCGCCACCTCGATCATGTGGCCGCGCAGGCTCTCGGCGTGGAGCGGGACCGTCGGGTGGTTCGCGGTGAGCTTGCGGTTCGGGACGTCCGCGAACTTCTCGCGCACCCAGCCCTCGAGCGTGTCGAGCGGGTGCGCCGAGACGACGCAGAGGTGCATCAGGTTCGAGGAGTAGTTCGCCTCGTAGAACGCCCACAGCGCGTCGTTGCGG
The DNA here is from genome assembly GCA_937996235.1 of uncultured bacterium. GTDB lineage: Bacteria > Planctomycetota > JAJSAM01 > JAJSAM01 > JAJVHW01 > CALKVK01. The sequence goes on from CALKVK010000021.1 coordinate 92,045, forward strand.
ACGCCCGCGAGCGTCTCGCGGTTGCCCGTCGAGAACGACGCGCGCGGGTGCTCGGGGTTCAGCAGCGAGCGGTAGACCTGGCGCATGCGCCAGTAGTCGTCCTGCAGGTTCTTCGAGTGCTCGGAGTCGACCGCGTTCACCTCGCGACCCGAGAGGTCGTCCGACATCAGCGGATCGATGAAGAAGCGCGAGAAGCGGTCGAGCGCGCCCTCGAACGCGTCGTTCTTCACTGCGAAGTGGTAGTTCGTGTGGTCCTCGGCCGTGTACGCGTTCGACTGGCCGTCGTTCTGCGCCAGGTAGTCCTTGTACTCCGCCTCGCTGGGGTACTTCTTCGTGCCGAGGAAGAGCATGTGCTCGAGGAAGTGCGCGATGCCCTGCGCGCCGCCGTCGTTCATCGACCCCGACTCGACGGTCAGCGCCGCCGCGCTGTGGTCGGCGGCGGGGTCGGAGATCAGCAGGACCTCGATGCCGTTCGGCAGCACGAAGGTGCGCGTCGCGCGCTCCGAGTCCTCGGCGCGCGCCAACGCCGCGCCCAGGGTGAGCAGGACCGCCGCGGAGAATGCCAGTCGCCTCGTCATCGGGTGCGCCCTCGCTTTCGTGCTGCATCGGCGACGCGCGACGCCCTCCGGTCGAGCTGCCGGTCGGATCGCGCGCGGAAGCGGCCGATTCTAGCCTGCATCGTTCACCAGCTCTCGCGTTGAGTGCGGCGGGGACGCAGTCCCTTCGAGGGCTGCGGCTGTGGCCCCTGCGTTCCCGCCCCGCGACAGCCCGTCCCGGCCGAGCCGGAGGCGCGAGCGTGCGAGCCTCCGCGGCTTGGCCGCGGGGTGAGCGAGGGTGCGGCGCAGCCGCACGAGAAGGCTCCTGCGGAGCC
>CALKVK010000022.1 GCA_937996235.1 uncultured bacterium
GGCGTGAACCTCTCGCCGCACAAGCGCTGCAACTTCGACTGCACGTACTGCCAGGTCGACCGCACGACGCCGGGGCGCGTGGACGTCGTGGACGTGGCGCGGCTGCGCGCGGAGCTCCGCGCGACGCTCGCCGCGGCCGCGTCGGGCGCGCTCGCGCGCGAGCCGCGCTTCGCCGACGCGCCGGCGGAGACGCTGCGGCTCGCCGACATCGCGTTCTCGGGCGACGGCGAGCCGACGGCCGAGCGCTGGTTCGCGGACGCCGCGCACGTGGCCGCGGAGGAGCGCGCCGCGGCGGGGCTCTCCACGCTGCCGCTCCGCCTCATCACGAACGCGACGACGTTCCATCTGCCGCAGGTGGCGGAGACGCTGCGCCACCTCGACGCCCACGGCCTCGACGTGTGGGCGAAGCTCGACGCCGGCACCGACGCCTACTACCGCACCGTCGACCGCAGCCGCGTGCCGTTCGAGCGCGTGCTGGCGAACCTCGCGCTCTGCGCGCGCGAACGCGTGACGACCATCCAGTCGCTGTTCGCGCGCCACCACGGCGCGGGGCCGGACGCCGCGGAGATCGACGCGTGGGCGGAGCGCCTGCGCGACATCGCAGGGAGCGGCGGACGCATCGGGTGGGTGCAGGTGCACACCGTGTCGCGTCCTCCCGCCGAGTCGTTCGTCGGCGCGCTGCCGGAGGCGGAGCTCGAGGCGATCGCCGCGGCGGCGCGGCGCGCGCTGCCGGGCGTGCGCGTCGAGACCTTCCGCGGCGCCGCATGAGCGAACCCGCGGGCGGCGGCTGGCTGGGGCGGCGCGCGCTGCTCGTCTCGGGACCGATCCTCTTCTCGCGCATCATGGCCGTCGCGCGCGAGCAGCTCATGGCGGCGTCGCTCGGCACCGGCGCCGCCGCACAGGCGTTCGAGCTGGCGTTCCGCATCCCGAACCTCGCGCGCGACCTCTTCGCGGAGGGCGCGCTCTCCGCCGCGTTCGTCCCGACGCTGACCGAGGTCGCCCACCTGCGCGGCCGCGATGCGGCCTTCCGACTCGCGAACGCCGTCTTCGGGCTGGTGCTCCTCGTCGTCGGCGGCATCGCCGTCGCGGGCATCCTCTCGGCCGGGCCGATCATCTCGTTCTTCCCGCTCGAGAACGCCGACGCGGCCCCGCTCGCCGTCCCGGCGCTGCGCATCCTCTTCCCCTTCCTGCCGATCGTCTCGCTCGCGGCGGTCGCGATGGGGCTGCTCAACGCGAACGAGCGCTTCGTCGCCCCGGCGCTCGCACCGGCCGTGTTCAACCTCGTCTCCATCGTCGCCGGCGTACTCCTCGTCCGCGCGGGGACGCCCGCCGACCGCGCGTTCCTGTGGTGGGCGTGGGCGATGCTCGGCGGCGGCGCCGCGCAGCTCCTCGTGCAGGTGCCGGTGCTCTGGCGCATGGGCTTCCGGCCGTGGCCGCGCATCGACCTGCGCGACGCGGACATGCGGCGCATCCTGCGACTCATGGCGCCCGCCGTGGTCGGCGTCGCCGCCATGAACGTGAACGTGCTCGTGAACACGCTCTTCGCCGCGCAGCAGGACCACGCGATCGTCTGGCTCAGCCGGGCGTTCCGGCTGATCTACCTGCCGATCGGCGTGTTCGGGATCGCGATCGCGACGCTCGCGACGACGCGCGTCTCGCAGCGCGCGGCCGAGCGCGACATCGCGGGACTGCGCGCGACGCTCGAGGAGGGGCTGCGGCTCGTCGCGTTCCTCACGATCCCGAGCACGCTGGGCCTGATCGCGCTGCGCGAGGGCGTGGTGCGCCTGCTGTACGAGTACGGGCGCTGGCACGCGGCGGACACGCAGGCGACGGCGGCGGCGCTGCTGCCGTACGCCCTGGGGCTCTACGCGTACGCGGCGGTGAAGGTGGTGGCGCCGGCGTTCTACGCGCTGAACCACGCGCGCGCGCCGCTGCGCGCGTCGCTGACGGCCGTCGTCGCGAACGTCGTCTTCAACGTGTCCCTGTTCCCGGTGCTCGGCTATCGCGGGCTCGCGCTCGGCACCGCGATCGCCGCCTGCCTGAACCTCTCCGTGCTGCTCTTCGCGTTCCGCAAGCTGACGGGCGGCGTGCCGCTGCGCCCGCTCGCCGCGCACGCGTTCCGTGTGCTCCTCGCGGCCGTCATCTGCGCCGGCGTCGCGTACGTCGTGCACGAGCTCGTGGCGGTCGCGATCGGCTCCGGAGGCGGACGCGTGCGCGTGGCGGCGGTCGGCGCGGCAGTGGTCGCGGGCGGCGTCGCATACGCGCTCGCCGCGCTGTTCCTGCGGCTGCGCGAGCTCGGGCAGATCCTCTCGGTGTTCCGCAGGTTTTCGAGGCGCGGCGGAGCGGGGTGAGAATGCCGCGATGAGCGCGCACCCGGACCTCTTCGACGAGATCGCCCGCCTGCGCCGCGAGGGTGCGCCCGCCGCCCTGGCGACGGTCGTCGCGACGCGCGGCTCCACGCCCGGCCGCGCCGCGATGAAGATGCTCGTGCGGGCCGACGGCTCGACGCTCGGCACCGTCGGCGGCGGCTCGATGGAGGAGGAGGTGCGGCGCCTCGGCATGGCGACGCTCGCGGACGAGACCTGCCGCCGCGGGAGCTACGAGCTCTCGACCGAGGCGGTGGACGACTCCGAGCTGATCTGCGGCGGGACCGTGGAGGTGTTCGTGGAACCGCTCACGCTCGCCACCTGCTACCTGTTCGGAGCGGGGCACCTCGCCACGGCGATCGCGCGCGTCGCCGCCGTCGCCGGGTTCCGCGTCGTCGTCGCCGACGACCGTGCGTCCCACGCGAACGCGCAGCGCTTCCCCGACGCCGCGGAGGTCCTTGCGCAGCCCTTCCCGGAGCTCTTCGAGGTGCTCGGACCGCGCCTCGGACCGGCCGCCTACTGCGTCGTCGTCACGCGCTCGCACCGCCTCGACGAGGACTGCGCCGAGGCGTGCCTGCGCAGCCCCGCGCGGTACGTCGGGATGATCGGGAGCAAGGGCAAGGTGGGGCGCTGCCGCGACGAGCTCGCCCGGCGCGGGCTCGACGCGGGGACGATCGCGCGGCTCCACGCGCCGATCGGCCTCGAGATCGAGGCCGAGAGCCACGGCGAGATCGCCGTCGCGATCGTGGCGCAGATGATCGCGGTCCGCCGCGGCGCGCCGGCGGCGTAGGGCGCCGCAGGGCGCGAGCCGGCCCGGAGCTGTCCCGCGCCCGCACGGCTCACGCGGACTCGCGCACCTGACCGGTGCCGCGCGTCCGCAGCGCCCTCGGCACGCCGCCTCAGCCGGTACCGCACCGTCGACTCGTGCACGTCCAACTGCCGCGCGATCGACCGCGCACTCTGCCCTCGGTCTGCCAAAACTCCCATCGTCACCACGTCCTCCGGGCGGAGTCGGCGAGCCATCGGCACCTGCCCCTTCCTCCGGACACCGTGCCCGGTCGGGGGACATGCTCCTGGCTCCCGCTCTCCGCGTCAGACAGGTGCGGGAAAGTAGGTGTTCACCAAGGGGGAGTCTGGGGGGTTCGTGGACACGCAGCCGCGCTCGCCATCACGCGAGCGTCGTGGTCGCGACGCCCGCGGCTTCGGCGAACGCCTTCAGCGAGAGCCCGCTCCGCTCCTGCAGCAGCTCACGCATCTCCTCCGCAGACCAGCGCCGTCTCGACATCGCACGACCTCCCGCCGTTCGCGTGATGCTCAGCGAGCTGTGGAGCTGCGCAGGGTGGGCTCCGCCTGACGGATACCGCCATGAGCGCGCGCATCGCCGCGTCGCGCTCACCCGCCGCGGGCAGATCCGCGCGCAGCCCGCGGAGTAAGTCGCGCAGATCCGCAAGCACGGTCTGACAGTCGGCGATGCCGTCGTCTGCTCCCACAGGGAGTACGTCGTGCGTCCCGACCCGTCTCGGTATCCAGCCTCAGATCCGGCTCGAACCGAGGCTACGCGAGCGGCTCAGCGGCTGCGCTCGGATGCGCCAAGGGGCACGGACATCACATCCTCGAGGAGAGGTCTGCAACCCGCTACGCATGACAGCAGTCGAGCACAGCAGCACAGTCAACGATGTGGAATCAGGTCCAGCGCGCGTTCCACCCCAGGCACCGTCAGCGCGTCGAGCGCACGCGCCGAGCTCGATCGCGCGGCCTCGGCGCGTCGAACGAGTTCAAGTAACAAGTCCGCATCTTCTGCGTTCACGACGAACGGGAGCGCTTGCGAACACGCGCGGAAGATTCGGGCGCGCATCATGAATACATCGTCAGACGATCCGCCATCTGGTCGAATGTCCATACATTCGCGAAGCACCCACTCCCGCCACTGCTCAACTCGTACTGACTTCTCGGTCCCAGACTTCGCTGCCTCCATAACGACTCTGGCGAGGGCTGCCGCCCGCACAGCGTCGAAGCCGAGAACCTCATCACTGGAATCGTACTTGCGCCGGGTGAACATCCCCCCAGAGAAGTACATCCAGGACTCTTCGCGGCCACCGAGCCCAGGCCGGACCCGACATGTGATCGGCCGCCATCGCGCCCTATGACCCGCCTCGACGGGCAGGTCGCCATCCGCTCGGCCCGGAGGAGGCTTCACTGACTCAATCAAACACAGGACTGCCCAGAGTTCGCGCGCCGCGTCGTCGCGCACCTCGTAGCCCACGACATCGAAGTCGTCGTCGCGAATGGTCAGTACGGATATCTTGCACGAGCGCTCATCGCGATGCATCCGGACTATGCGAGACGGCTGCCGAACTCCTCTGTACGAAGACCCATCTCCCTCTTCATTCGCAAGCACGACTTCGAATGCGGGCGGCACGGACACCCGGGCTGGATCATCGAACCGCAACTCGGACACCTGCAGAGCCGGATCAACACCCAAGAACGCACTGCGTGCGGACTCCGCAATGGAAGAGCACAGCGCCGAGCTGCTGTCTCTTGTTGGCGAACCGCAACTCATCACGCCAAGGGCGAGCGCAGCCGCGATCAACGCCCTCGCGAGTGATCTGTAATCACTGGCAGGTGCCTGACTATCTGCAGCCATACCGTCTCCAACTAGCAGGGTCGCGTCCACTCGCGAGCCGTACGCGCCACGCGCGACTGCTCCGCCAAGTGATCTGTTGTCGCGCACGAGTCACCGCGCGTCGCCTCTGCGGAGAGGACTACTCTACTTGGAGGGGAATGGCAGTCCGGCAATGAACGGGGCGCCGACATGACCGACCGCCGGCACACCCGACGGCTCACCCTTCTCGTTCGTCGGTAGTCCATGACCAGTCTTGGGGATGCGAACGTCGTTCCCCGCCACACGCAGCGTACCGCCTGGCGCCTCGTCGTTCTGAGGTCGATCACCTTGGTCAGGCGGTTCGCGCGGTCGTAGGTGCCCAGTCTCGTGGACGCCGTGTCGCCCTTCCCGCGCTGGTGGCTCCTGGCCTCGAGGGTGGGGTTGTCGGACCCTGCGTGCGCAGCACGGAGCAGTGCAACACAGCCAGCCGTAGGTGAAGCCGGCGGGTAGCTGCTGCCCGAGTCCTCGTGGGTGATCGTGGTCGGGCGCCGGAAGCCGTCCCAGCCCCAGGTCGTCGTCGTGCCGTTCTCGTAGCTGAGCACGTCGCGCCGGTTGGCGGCGCCGCAGCGCGTCCAGGACGCGATGTCGTTGCTGCTCGAGTCCTCGAGCAGCGTCAGACGGTTCAGCTCGTCGAAGGTGCGGTGGGCCTCGAAGCCCGACGGGTAGACGATCTCCGTCTGGTTGCCCTCGGCGTCCACGGTGGTGGTCACGGTCTTCCTTCGCGGTCGTCCCCAGGGGTTCGCGCACGCAGAGGCCGCGCGGCAGGCGCCGACTCGCCATCGCGCCGCGCCCGCGTTCGTCCGGGAGGAAGGCGCACGAAGGCTCCCCCGACGGCGCCGCCGAGGCTGGAACACGGCGTAGCTGCCGACGGCCCCGGGGGTCGCGGCCCGCAGCCGGGGGCTCGACAGGAGCGACGGGGGGAGTATCCTGAGGCTGCCTGTCCTCGAGCGAAATGGCCGTGCCCACCGGTTCCGGCCTCGATACCATCCGCGGTTCCCCCCGCCCCCGGCGTCGCCGGGCAGCTCGGACAGGAGTCTCCCATGCGTACGTTCCGCCTCGTCCTCGGTGCAGCGCTCGCGCTGGCCGTCGCGTCCCCCGCCTTCGCCGGCGACATCGTGTTCGGCAAGGGGAACAAGAAGTGGGGCAACCCGCGCGCGAACCAGCCGCCGGCCGCCGACGACTACGACGGCTCGGAGTTCGAGATCGTGGAGGAGCTCCTCGACAAGATCACGTACCGCATCGCGGGCGTCGCGACGCTGCAGGAGCTCCCGTCCGCCGACGTGGTCGCGATCTTCCACGACCCGTCGACCATCCCGGGCGGCCTCGACCGCGGGCGGCGGCTCGTCGAGAACGGGCAGGCCGACGAGGCGGTGGAGGCCCTGGCGCAGGTCGCCGGCGACGCGCGCGCTCCCAAGTGGGCGCAGGTCGAGGCGGCGTACCGCCACGGCGACGCGCTCTGGGCCGCGGGCCAGAACGCGAAGGCCGCCGAGGCGCTGAAGGCGTTCCTCGCGAAGCACGCGAACTCGCGCTACGTGCCCGACGCCACCCGCGCGCTCGCTGCCGTGCAGCTCGAGACGGGCGACGTCGCCGCCGCCCGCGAGACGCTCAACGCGCTGAAGTCGATGCGCGGCATCTCGGAGAGCGAGAAGGCCGACGTCGAGTACCGCCTGGTCGTCATCGACGAGCAGCTCGCGCGCAAGTCCGGCGACAAGGCGGCCCTCGAGAAGGTGCTGAAGGGCTACGACACCGTGCTCGGCCTCGTGCGCGGCAAGAAGGAGATGGCCACGGTCGAGGGCCTCTGCACGGTCGGTCGTGCGTCGTGCCTGGTGGGTCTCGCGCGCCATGCCGAGGCGCAGCCGATCCTCGAGAAGATCGTCGCCGAGGCGCAGGACAACGCCGTCCGCGCCGCCGCGCACACGCTGCTCGGGCGCTCGCTCGTCGAGCAGAGCGCGGCGGAGCAGAACACGACGCGCTATCCCGAGGCGCTGCTCCACTTCCTGCGCGTCGTGACCCTCTACTCCGACGCGAGCGGCGTCGACGACTACGTCGCCGAGTCGCTGTTCCGCGCCGGTCAGATGTTCAGCGAGCTCGCGCCGCAGAACCCGAAGACCGAGGAGGAGAAGGCGGCACGCTCGCAGGGCCGGTCGCGCGCCAAGCGCGAGTGGGCCGACTGCGACCGCCGCTTCCCGCGCAGCGAGTGGGCCAAGCGCGCCCGCACGGCGCTCGCGGGCGGGTAGGAGCCTGTCCCGCCCGGCGCCCCGGGCGCGGCGCGGTGCGACACCTCCCCGCCGCGGCAGGGCCGCGTAACGTGCGGGGGGATCGTCGAGCGGGGAACCGGACCGTCAGGGTCCGGCGCCCGGACTGCCGATGATCCCTCGGGAGGCACGACGGCAGCCGATGGTGATCCGGTTGGAGCTCGACGACGGACGCGACGTCCGTGCCGTCCGCGTCGCCGGACCGGGCGCGACGGTCGGACGCGGACGCGACGCGGACGTCCAGCTCCACTCCGCGGCCGTGCAGCCCCGTCACGCCCGCCTGCGCGCCGTCGGTGACGCCGTCGAGGTCGAGGGGCTCGACCCCCGCCACGGCCTCGAGGTGCGGGGCCGGAACGTGCCGCGCGCGCTGCTCGGGGCCGGCGAGTCGTTCACCGTCGGCGGGGTGCGGATCACGGTCGTCGGCGTCGCCCGGTCCGAGCCGCGCCGCGCGCGCCGCGTCCTCGCGCCGCCGCGCCGCGCCGAGCCCCCGAGCGCGCCGCTCCGGCCGGCGCCGACGCCTCAGGCGCGGCCGACGGCAGCGCACTCCGCTCTCGGGTTCGACGAGCTCCTCTACGCCACGCTCCGCCGCTCGCCGTGGTACGCGGTGTCGCTCGTGCTGCACGCCGCGCTCTTCGGCGTGCTGATGCTCGTGGACCTGGGCCTCGGCGCACCCCCGCGCCGCCCGGACCCGGTGATCGTCGCCGGCGACGGTCACCACGACGACGCGCTCGACGAGCACACGACGGAGCTCGACACGGACGCGCCCCTCGAGTTCGAGCGCCTCGAGCCCGACGACGTCACGGAACCGGTCGAGTTCGACCCGCAGCGCGTCGAGATGGACGTCGAGGAGGAGCCGTCGTTCCGTCCGGAGGACCTCGCCCCGGCGAGCCCCTTCGGCGACCTCACCGAGTCGGCGTCGCCGATCGGCATCTCCGAGGCCGGCTCGCTCGGCGCGAAGCTCGGCACGAACTTCGGGAAGGACGGCGCCGGCGACGCGAACCGCAGCGCGGCCGACGTGCTGCGCGGGGACGCGTTCTCGCGGCACCTCCTCGAGGGCCTGCGCCTGCGCACGAACCGCACGAACGTGCGAGTGCTCGGCGGCGACTACGACCACGCCGAGGGCATCCTGAAGGGGCTGGGACTCGAGTACGACGTGCTGCTGCCGGCCGAGCTCGACCTCGCGCAGCCGGGGCGCGAGATCCGCGCGCTCTTCTACAACTGCACGTCGCAGCCGCTCAGCACGCGCGCACTCGACCACCTCGAGGGCTTCGTCGCCGCGGGCGGCTACCTGTTCACGACGGACTGGGGCATCGAGAGCGTGCTCGACAAGCGCTTCGGGCGCTACGTGCGCTCGCGGCGCGAGCGCGGCCAGGCGGTGATGACGCAGGACGAGGTCATCTCGTTCCGCGCCCGCGGCGACCACGCGCTGCTGCGGGGGCTGCCGCGCGACGGCGGACCGTCGCGCTGGTGGCTCGAGAACTCGAGCATCCTGATCGACGTCGTGGACCCGGCCGCGGTGGACGTGCTGATCGAGTCGGACGACCTGGAGCTGCGCCACGGCTCGCGCGTCGTCGCGGTGACGTTCCGCCACGGCCGCGGCCGCGTCGTCCACGTGCTCGGCCACTTCTACCAGCAGGAGGGCAACCTGCGCGGCGCCGTCGCCATGCAGCGTCTGCTCCTCAACTTCCTCTACCAGTCCCTGCGCGGCGGCTGATCCGCGCCGCGGTAGCCTCGCGCGGATGCCCGCATCGTCCGCCACGATCGCCCTGCTCGTGACGCTCGCGGCAGCGGCGGCGGCGCGTCTCGCGCGCGCCGTCGACACGGGCGGCGCAGTCGCGGGAGTGCTCGTCGGCGGCGCGGTGAGCGTGGGTCTCGGCCTGCCCGGCCTCGCCGCGCTCGGGACCTTCTTCGTCGTCGGCTCGGGCGCGACGCGGATCGGCTGGGCGCGCAAGCGCGCCGCGGGCACGGCGGAGCGCGGGGAGGGGGCGCGGGGGGCGCGGCGCGTGCTGGCGAAGGGCGGCGTCGCCGCCGTGGCCGCGCTCGTTCCGCACCCCCTCGCGGGCGCCGCCGCCGCGGGCGCGCTCGCCGCCGCGCTGGCCGACACGCTCGGCACCGAGCTCGGCGTGCTCGCGCGCGGCGCGCCGCGACTGCTGCCGACGTTCCGCGCGGTCGCGCCGGGGACCGCCGGGGCCGTGTCGCTCGCCGGCACGGCCGCCGGAGCGGGCGGCGCGGCGCTCGTCGCGGTCGCGGCGGCGGCGGCGGGTCTCACGGGCTGGCCCCCGGCGCCCTGGGTCGCCCTCGGCGGGCTCGTCGGCGCGCTGCTCGAGTCCCTCGCGGCGGGGGCGGCGCCCGCCTTCGCGCGTGCCCCCGGCACGCTCCGGAACGTGCTGACGACCGCGACCGGCGCCCTCGTCGCGGCGCTGCTCGTCGGCACTGCGCGAGGTGCCGCGTGACGCGTCTCGGAGCGCTCGTCCGGCTCGCGCGGCCGTTCACACTGCTCGCACCCGCGCTCGGCGTGGTCGCCGGCGGCATCGCCGCGGTCGGCGCCGCGGGGAGCTTCGCACCGACGGTGCAGGATCTCGCGGCGATCGGCATCGGCGCGCTGGGCGCGGCGCTCCTGAACGTCGCCAGCAACGCGGTCAACCAGATCTACGACCTCGAGGTGGACCGCATCAACAAGCCGGCGCGGCCGCTGCCGGCCGGCGAGCTGAGCGTGCGCGAGGCGTGGGTCGTGACGGTCGTCGCGTACGCGGCGGCGCTCGCGTGTGCGGCGCTGGTCAACACGCTGCTCCTGCTCGTCGTGGTCGCGACGGTGCTCCTGACCTACGCGTACTCGGGCCCGCCCTTCCGCACGAAGCGCCACTGGCTCCTCGCGAACGTGACGATCGCGATCCCGCGCGGCTTCCTGCTGCCGCTCGCGGGCTGGACGACGATCTGGGGCAGCCGCCCCGACGCCGCGAACCTCGCGGCGCTCCCTGCGGACATCTGGACCTTCGCCGCCGCGAGCGGGCTGTTCGTGCTCGGCGCCGCATCGACCAAGGACTTCGCCGACCTCGAGGGCGACCGCGCGGGTGGCTGCATCACGCTGCCCCTGCGCTTCGGCGTCGCGCGCGCGGTGCGGATCATCGCGCCGTTCCTGCTGGTGCCGTGGCTGCTCCTGCCCGCCGGCGTCGCCGCGGGCTGGATGCACGGCAACGCGCTCGTCCTCGCGGGCGGCGGACTCGCGCTCTCCGCCGTGGGCGCGCGCGCGGCGTGGCTGCTGGTCCGGCGGCCCGAGGCGCTGACGAGCGGCAGCACGCACCCCGCCTGGGTGCTCATGTACCTCACGATGGTCGCGTCGCAGTTCGTCTTCGCGCTCGGCTACGCGCTGCCGCGGGGCGGGGCGGCGTGAGCGACGCGCGCGCGGAGGACCGCCGCCAGGCCGTCCACCTCGCGATGACGGGGTTCGCCCTCGCGCTGCGCGTGCTGAGCCCGTCGCAGGCCGCGCTGGCCGCGGGCGCCGCGATCGCGCTGACGTGGGTCGTGCTCCCGCTCGCGGGCCGCGACCTGCGCCGACCGGGCGCGCCGTTCCTCGACGGCGTGCGGCTCTACCCCGTCGCCGTGCTCGGACTGGTCCTGCTGCTGCCGCTTCCGCAGGCCGCCGCCGCGTGGGCGGTGCTCGGCGTGGGCGACGCGGCGTCGAACGTCGTCGGCCGGCGGCTCGGGCGGCCCGGACTCGTCGGGCGCGCCGACCGCTCGCTCGCCGGGTCGCTGGCGTTCGTGCTGTGCGCCGGACCCGCCGCACTCGGCGTCCACGCGTTCGTCGCGGCCGCGGCCCCGGACGGGCGCACCGCGCTCGCGGTCGCGGCCGCGACGCTCGCCGGTGCGCTCGCCGAGCTGGTGCCGCTCCCCCTGCGCCTCGACGACAACCTGCCGATCGCGGCGGCGGCCGGGGCGACCCTCGCGCTGCTCGCCTGAGCGCGGGGCGTCAGGGCGTGCGCCACATCTCCATGCTGAAGAGCCCGCCGTTGTCCTGCGAAAGGCGCACGAGCCCGGTGCCGGGCGCGAACCACCAGCGCTCGAGCGTCTGCTGCACGCCGGAGGGCCCGAGCGCCACGGCGATCCGCGCGGCGTCATAGCTCCCCGCGGGCGTCTCGACGCGCTCCCAGCCCTCGAACGCCACGCGGTAGGGACCCGCCTCCCACGCGGCGCCCGGGAGCGCGCCGATGCGCAGGATCTCGACCTCGCTCTCGGGTCCCTTCGAGACGAAGACGGAGGCACCGCTCCGGCGCCAGTCGAGCCGTCGCGGCTCGGCAGAGCCGTCGCTCACGTACATGTGGAGCGCATCGGCGTCGGGCTCGGTGCGGACGACGAGGCGCGTTCCGGCGCGCGTCGCGAAGTGCGTCGTCGCGGCGGTGAACGGCAGCACGTCGGCGGGGAGCGCCGTGCGCAGCGCCGCGGGCGCCGCGGCCTCCGGGAGCGCGGACACGGCGGGCTCGCGGCCTCCGGACGCGCACGCCCCGAGCGCGAGGAGGAGGACCGCGGACCAGGTGCGACGCATGGCGATGAGTCTACTCCGCCCGCCTCTGCGGGTCCGAGCGCGGATTTCGTCCGCACGGATCACGACCACTACATATCGTGTGCATTCAGTCATTTCTCCACAACTCGTGCACACGGCGCACGGCCCCACCCCGGCACGCAGGACGAACGCCGCAAGTCATGAACCCGAAACGAGTTGCACACCTCGTGCGCGACGCGCTGCTGCGCCTCGTGCCGCGCCGACTCCACACGCGCCGCCTGCGCGCGCGGGCGGACGTGCAGCGCCTCTCGGCGGAGGAGCGGCAGCGGCTCGGGCGCAACCTGCGGGCGATGCTCGCGCCCTGAGCGCCGCGCGCCGCCGCCCCCACGTGTACGATGCCGCCATGCCACCGCGCCGGGTGCTAGCCCGCATCGTTCACCAGTTCTCGCGGCGAGTGCGGCTGCAACGGAGTCGTTGCGAGGGACGCCGTCGGGAGGTCTGCGCTCCGAACCCGCGGCAGTCCGTCCCGGCCGAGCCGGAGGCGCGAGAGTGCGAGCCTCCGCGGCTTGCCGCGGGAGCAGCCGCCGGTGGCGGCTGCGATCGGCGAGCACGCGAGCGCTCGA
>CALKVK010000023.1 GCA_937996235.1 uncultured bacterium
CGCCCGGGCGGCCGCCCGCGCGCGGCGGCCCGTCGCGGCCCGGGCCCCGGGGCCCGCGGTCGCGGCGACCCGGCGCGGCGCCGCGCTCCCCGGCGGGAGGGCCGTACGTGCGGCGGAACTCGGGCTCCTCGCGCGGCGGCGCAGGCGGCGGCTCGAGCAGCGCCTTGACGCTGAGGGAGAGCCGCCGCTTCGCCGGGTCGATGCCGAGCACCTTCACGCGCACACGGTCGCCGACGGCCACGACGGCCGAGGGGTCCGCCACGAACGCGTGGCTCAGCTCGGACACGTGCACGAGGCCGAGCTGGTGCACGCCCACGTCGACGAACGCCCCGAACGGGGCGACACTGGTGACGACGCCGTCGAGCTCCATGCCCTCCTGCACGTCGCGGAGTCGCCGGACGCCGACGTTCGACGCCGGGGGGACGAACGCGCCGCGGGGGTCCGCCGTGCCGCGCAGGAGCGCCGCGAACACGCTCTGCACGTCGGCGGCCGTGTGCGTCTCCGTCGCGAACTCGGCGGGGTCGAGCGTCTCGACGGCGCCGGGCGCGGCCACGAGCTCCGCGACCGTCGTGTTCAACCGCTCCGCCACCGCCCGCGCGACGGGCAGACCCGTCGGGTGCGCCGTGGTCGCGTCCAGGGGTTCGTCGCCGCCCGCGAGCCGCAGGAAGCCGCCCGCGCGCTGCCACGCCTCCTCGCTCACCCCCTCCACGGCGCGGAGTTCGGCGAGCGTCCGGTACGGTCCCTCCGCGCTGCGCCGGGCGACGATCGCCTGCGCTGCGGCCGCGTCGAGGCCGGGCATGCGCGCGAGCAGCCCCGCGGACGCGGTGTTGACGTCGGCGCCGACGAGCGCCACGCACTCCTCGACGACCTCGTCGAGCGCGCGCCGGAGCTCGCCCTGGTCGAGGTCGCGCTGGTTCGGGTCGAGCGCCACGTGCAGGACGTCGCCGCGCACGGCCTCCGCGAGCGGGTCCTGCACGCTGCGCGCGAGCGAGAGCGCGATCCGCGCGGACGCCGGAAGATCGGGCGCGTCGGCCTTGCCCGCCTCGGACTCGGCGAACGCGACGGCCCCGGCCTCGTGGACCGGCACGACCGTGGCGTGCAGCTCGGGGGTCGCGTCGAGCGCCTCCGCGACCCACTCCCGGAGCGCGGAGCCGCGGCCGCTCGCGGGGACCGCGACCAGACGCGCCCCGGCCTCGGCGACGAACTCGAGCAGCAGCTTGGTGGCCGCCTCGCGCTCGTTGCGCGGCGGCAGCGGGTGGACGGCCTCGGTCCGTCCGGGCCGGCCGTCGGCGTCCACGATGAGCAGCCGCGCGGTCCCGGTCGAGCCCGCCGCGACGGCGACGACGGGGACGCGGCCGGCGGGCGGCGCCATCAGCCGATCGCGGAGCGTGTCCGCCAGCGCCGGGACGAGCGAGCGCTCGGCGATCCGCTTGCGCTCGTTCAGCACCTCGACGGACGCCGCGGGCACGAGCACGCGGCGGAGCGCGTCGGCGCGCGCCGCGCGCAGGAGGTCCGCGTGCGGGTGGGCGGGATCGGTCGCGAGCGGGCCCTCGAGCAGCGCGGTCGTGTCCTCCTCGGGCAGCTCGACGTGCGCCCGGACGTGTCCGCCCTTCTGCGCACGACGCACGAGCAGCAGCGTGCGCGGCTTCACCCGCGTGAGCGGCTCGGAGATGCCGGCGACGGCCGCGAACGGCGGCTTCGGCTCACGCCCGGGCGTCGCGCTGGTCACGAGCCGGCCCTTCTTGCGCAGCACGTTGCGCACCGCCTGCCGGAGCAGCGCGTCGGCGCCGACGACCTCCGACACGAGGTGCACGAGGCGTTCCGTCTGGTCGGCGACGGTCGGATGCGCACCGTCCTTGCCGCAGAACGGCTCCAGGAGCGCGTCGAGCGCGGGGCCGGGCTCCGCGGGCGTCGCGGCGAGCAGGGCGCGCGCGACCTCCGTCATCGGGTCCTCGACGGCGGCGGCGCGGGCCCCACCACCCCGGCGGCTCTCGCGCACCGGGCGGAGAAGGTCCTCGAGCAGGGCGGTGTCGCGCGTCTGCTCGACCCGCCGCGTCATCTCGTCGCTGGCCGTCCCCGCCTCGGCGAGCGCGCGCAGCGTGGCGGCGCGGCGCTTCAGCAGGTCGCGCTCCTCGCGGTGTCCTGCGCGGACCCGGCGGTACGCGGCCTCGTCGAGACCGCAGAGCAGGTCCTTCCGATAGCGCATGACGAAAGGCAGCGGCTCGCTCGACTCCAGGGCCGGCAGGAGCACTGCGATCGCCTCCGCGTGGGCGGGGAATCGCTTCTGGAGGGCGGAGAGCAGGGCGTCGGTCACGACGGGTCCTCGAAGGACAGGAGGCGCAAGGGGAGCGGCATCGTACCGCCTCGGCGTCGGCGTAGGGAACGATGGCCCGATCGACGCCGCGCGCCCCGCCGAGGCGCCGCGGCCGCGAGACGCCTCTGGTACAACGCTGCGATGTCCACTGCGGCGCGCAGACCGCGGTGCGCGTGACGACGCGCCGCCAGACGCGGGAGCTCTTCCTGGGCTTCCTGCGCGCGGCGCTCATCGGCGTCGCCGGCGGCCTGGCGTCGTATGCGTTCCGTGCGGCCACGGCACTGACGCAGAAGGCCGCTGGCCTCGGCGAGAACATCCTCGATGCGGCGCGCGGGCTGCCCTGGTGGCAGCTCGTCCTCACGCCGACGATCGGCGCCGCGATCTGCGCGCTCGTCACGATCGTCGTCGTGCGCGGCTCGCCCGGCGCGGAGCTGTCCGACGTGATGGAGGCCGTGTCGCTCAAGAGCGGCCCCGTGCGCTTCCGCGCCACGGTCTACCGCGCCCTCGCATCGCTCGGGATCATCGCGACCGGCGGCTCGGTGGGCCGTGAGGGTCCGATCATCGCTCTCGCGTCGGCGGCCTCGTCCGGTCTCGCGCGCCTCCTCGGCGCCCCGGCGCGGGATCGCCCGCTGCTGCTGGGGTGCGGCGTCGCGGCCGGCTTCGCGTCGGCCTACAACGCGCCGATCGCGGGCGCGATCTTCGCGCTCGAGGTGGTGCTCGGGAACTTCGCGATGGAGGTCTTCGCGCCCGTGGTGGTGGCGGCGGTCTCCTCCACGCTCTTCACGTGGACGGTCGAGCATCGCACCAACGCGATCTACACCCTGCCCGTGCCCGCGTTCAGCCTGCACACGGTCGCGGAGGTCGTGCCGTACCTCGCGCTCGGCGTCGCCGCGGGCATCGTCGCGGTCGGCTTCCAGCGGCTGCTGACGATGACCGAGGGCGCATTCCAGCGCCTGCCGCTGCCGCGCTGGGGGCAGACGCTCCTCGGCGGAGCGCTGATCGGCGCGTTCGCGATCGCGGTGCCCGAGGTCTGGGGCAACGGCTACGAGTCGGTGAGCGAGATCCTGAACGGCTCGAGTCCGCGGCTCGCCGAGTTCGACGGCGTCTCGCTCGCGCTCGGGCTCTTCGTGCTGGGCGTCGCGAAGGCGGTCGGCACCGCGATCACGGTCGGCTCGGGCGGCGCGGGCGGCGTGTTCACGCCCACGCTCTTCGTCGGCGCGGGACTCGGCGGTGCGGTCGGCGCGCTGGTGCACCGCTTCGCGCCGCACTCGTCCGGGACGTACGGGGGCTACGCGCTCGTCGGCATGGGCTGCCTGTGCGCGGGCACGACCCGCGCCCCCATCATGGCGATCCTGGTCATCTACGAGATGACGCGCAACTACGAGATCGTGATGCCGCTGATGCTCGGCTGCATCACCGCGACGCTGGTCGCGCGCACGATCTACCCGGAGAGCATCTACACGGAGAAGCTGCGCGCGCGCGGCGTCACGTCGCCCGTCGGTCTCGAGGAGACGGTGCTCGTGACCACGCGCGTGACGGACGTGATGCGCCGCGATCCGCTGACGTGGGTCGACCACAGGGCGACCTACGGCGAGATCGTGCCGCTCGCGACCGCGGCGCGCGCCACGGTCGTGTACGTCTGCGGCGCCGAGAAGCGGCTGCTCGGGGCGATCCGGGTCCACGACCTGATCGAGCTCGCGGCGATGCAGGACCTCGGCCCCGGGATCATCGCGGACGACCTGCGGACGCCCGTCGAGGCCGTGCACGAGGAGCAGCGTCTCTCGGAGGCGTTCGAGTTCTTCGAGCGGTCCGATCTCGACGAACTGCCCGTGGTCTCGAAGGACGCGGTGGGCGCGCTGATCGGCGTGGTCACGCGCAAGGACGTGATGGCGGCGCTCCACATCGAGGTGCTGAAGCGCCAGAACCTGCGCGCGAAGTTCGTGCACCGCGACGACGAGCGCAGCGCCACCGACTACGTCGAGCTGCCGAAGGGCGTGGAGCTCGCGCGCGTGCCCGTGCGCGCCGAGCACGTGGGGCGCACGCTGGGCGAGTGCCGCATCCGCGCCGCGCACCAGCTCACGGTCGTCAGCGTCGTGCGGCGCGACGAGTCCGGACAGGAGCTGCGCATCCTCGCCGACGGCGAGTTCACGATGCGCGCGGGCGATCACCTCATCGTGCTGGGGACTTCCGACGCGCTGACGCGCTGGCGCACGCCGTGAGCGCGCCGCGCGTGCTGCTCTGCGTCTCCGCGGAGTCGGGCGCCGGGAAGACGACGCTGCTCGAGCGACTCATCCCGGAGCTCGGCCGGCGCGGCGTGTGCTGCGCCGTCGTGAAGCTCACGCACCACGACGTCGATCCGGATCCGCCCGGGAAGGACAGCGGGCGGCTGCGCGACGCGGGCGCGCGCGGCGTCGTGCTCGCCGGTCCGCGGCGCGCGACGCTCTGCGTACCGGGTCGCCAGGACATCGCGCGCCTCGCGCACCTGGCCGCGGCAGTCGGCGACGTGGACCTGGTGCTCGTCGAGGGCGGGCGCGCGGAGCCCGACCTGCCGCGCATCGAAGTGGTCGCGCCGGGCGGCCGGCTCGCGACGACGGACCCTGCCCTGCTCGTGGCGGTCGCAGCCGACGCCGACGTCGCTCCGCCCGGCACGCCGCGCTTCGCCCGCGACGCGGTGCCCGAGTTGGCCGACCTCGTGGCCGACTGGGCGCGGCGCGCCGCGCCGTCCCCGTAGACTCGCGCCATGCGTGGCTTCCTGCTGGGTGCGGCACTCGGCGTCGCCGTCGGTGCCGTCGGCGGCGTGCTCGTCGCGCGCGGGGTGCCGCACGGGGACCCGTCGAACGCCGCACCGTCGGCAACGCCGCAGGACGGCGCTCCCCCGGCGCCGGACGCCGACGCCACGCGAGCGGACGAGGCCGCGCAACCGCGGCGGCGTCCGAGCGGCGAGGACGCACGCGATGCGGCGCCGACGGCCGCGCCGCCGAGCGCGGCTCGCGGAGTGTCGCGCGCGGAGCTGCTCGGTGAGCTGCGCCGCGTCGTCGCGACCGACGCGGTCGACGACGACGCCGTGCGCCTCGCGACTCTCGCGGCGTCCGCGGGCAGTGCGACGTCCGCGGACGCCGAGCTCGTGCTCGCGCTCCTGCGCGTGAGCGGTCGGGGAGGGTTCGCGGCACGCCGCGCTGCGGCGTCCCTGGCGCAGCAGCTCCGCGCCGAGGACGCGGAGCGCCTGCTCCGCCTCGCGCTCGCGGACGCGCCGGAGGCCGCGGCGCTGCGGTCGCTCGCGGACTCGCTCGGCACGGCGGTGGCGCGCGACGCCGAGCGGGCCACGGGGCTCTGGCGCGACCTGGTCGACCACGGCGACACCGACCTCGCCCTCGCAGGCCTGCGACTCTGCGCGCTCCAGCCCGACTTCCCGGCACGGGAGCTCGAAGCGCTGCTGCACTCGGGTCGCGACACGCGGGTGCGCCAGGGCGCGCTCCGGCACGCGATCTTCCGCCTCGACGACGTCACGTCGCGGGACGCCGCGACGCGCCTCGTGCTCGATGCGGTCGGCGCCGACGACGTCGAGCTGCGGCGCGAGGCGCTCGACGCGCTGCCGCAGCTCGGCGCCGCGGGCGCCGCGGCGGCTCTCGCGGCGCTGCGCGGCGGCGGGCTCGACGCGGACGAGCGGGCGCGCGCCCTCGATGCGCTGCTCGCGGCAGACCGCCTCGCCGAGGCGCTCCCCCACCTCGCGGGCAGCGACGGTGCGCGTGCGCTTGCAGCGTGGCTCATCGACGCCGACACGGAGGACCCGCGGCGGCTCGCTCCGCTCGCCCCGGAGCTCCGGCGCATCGCCGACGCGACCTCGCGCGCGGACGAGGTGCTCTGGGTGGCGGCCCAGTGCGGACTCGCGGAGGAGGTCGCGCGCATCGGGGCCCAGGCGGACGCCCCGCGCGACACGCGGGCCGGGGCGCTCTACGCCCTCCTCTCCTGCGCGGCCGACAGCGACCTGCCGGATCCGGACGCGTGCGCCCGGCTCGCCGCGGACCTCGGCGACACCCTGCTCTCCCCCGAGCACGCCGATCCCGAGCTGCGCCGACGCGCGGCGGCGCTGATCGGTGAGAACGGCGACGCGCTGTCGGACCAGGGCGCCGTCGCGACGCTGCGGAGCGCGCTCGCACGTGCCGTGCGCGGAGACGTCAACGCGTGGGTGCGCGCCGCCGCCGCCGAGGCACTCGGTCGGCTCGATCCGGGCGAGTCCGGGGCGCGCTGAGGCGCGCCGTCAGCGGTCCTCGCCGCCTGCGTCGTCGTCGTCGCCGGACTCGGGATCTTCGTCGCCCTCGCGCTCCCGCGTCGCCTTCGCGAGCTTCTTCATGCGGTACGCGAACGACTGCGCACTGAGCTTCACGCCGAGGTCCTCGGCCGACTCGGCGCCCGGTGCGATCACGAGCAGGGCCGGGACGCTGCGCGCGCCCAGGGCCCGCGCGTAGCGCAGGGCGTCGGCGTCACCGGCGTCCAGCCGCACGAGCAGCGCACCGGCGACGGAGTCCGCGGCGGACTGCGACGCGAGCAGCCCCTTCTCGAGCTTGCGCGCGGCCGCGGCCTCCGCCTTCGCCGCCTTGTCGTCGCCGGCGCGCTCCGAACGACCCAGGTACACGAGCACCAGGCGGCCCTCTTCGCGCGCGGCGTCCACCGCGGGGCAGCGCACGGAGCGCTCGGCGCCCTCGCCCTCGCCGACGAGCTCGGCCGGCGCGAACGGCACGCGCGTCTGCGGGTGCGTCCGCTCGTACGCGTCGGCCTGCTCGTCCAGCCACTTCGCGAAGGCGTCGGGCGCATACGCCTCGCCCGCCTGGGCGATGACGGCGCCGGAGGCGTCCGCGACCCACGCCAGCACCGACGGGTCGTCGTTGCGGTTGCCGTGCTCCTTCGTCCAGGCGATCACCTTGCCGCCGAGACCGTCGTAGAGCCACTCGACGCACTCGTAGCGTGCGGCCGCCGCGAGCACGCGGTCGTTCTTCTGCACGCGGTCACGCCACGTGTCGCAGCTACCGCAGATGCCGGTCGGCCACGCCGTGACGACGAGGAGCGGGCGCCCGCTGCGCTTCGCGGCGTCCACGCCCTTCTCGAGGGATGCGTGCCAGCCGGTCGCAGCAGCCGCGGGCGGCGTGAACGCGACGGCCGCGAGGGCGGCGCAGGCGAGCGCGCCCGCGGCGCCGACGACGGCGGCGCGCAGAGCTGGGGACACCGCGGACATGAACGACCTCCCTCGCCACTCCGTCGCGGGCCGCACGGGGGCGCACGGCGGCGCGCGACCGGCATTCGTCGGAGCCCGGACCGCGGGTGCGAGAATACCCGGCCCGCACGGCCCGGAGCTTCGACGTCCCGGAGGGCCGAGCGGTTCCGCACGGAGACTGCCCCATGCGCCGCCGCCCCCGAAGGATCCTGTCCGCGGGCCTCCTCGTCGTGCTCACCGGCCTCGCGGTCGCGTGCTCGTCGCCTCCGCTGACGTGCGGCGAGTACCCCGAGGGCGGCGGCCCCGCGCGCATCCGCACGCGCGATCAGCTCGCGTGCGAGCTCGTCCGGCAGCGCGTGCTGCAGTACATGGCGCGCGCGACCGACCTCGGCTTCGAGCGCGCCGAGAGGATCTGGGAGCAGTCCGCGCGCTGGGGCTCCGCCGACGACGTGGCGGAGCTCGTCCGCGTGATCCGCCGCGACGCCGGCGACGCGTTCGCGGACGGCGTCGCGCGGGCGGTCGAGGCGGCGCGCAACGACGTGTCGCGCGAGCTCGGCGTCGACTGCGCGACGCAGTTCGAGTCGTGCCTCGTCGCCGCAGCCGTCAAGGGCGCGCAGCTCGCGCTCGCACAGCGCGGCTACTACGTCCGCGGTGCGCGGCCCGAGGGCGACGGCGTGCCGTCCTCCCTCGGACTCCGCGCGATCGACGTCGACGACCTCGTCGACTGACACTCCGGGCGGCGCGCGCCGCTCAGCGCTTCTTGATCGACTCGACGTACGCCGCCAGGTTCGCGATGTCCTCGCCCGCGGCGTCGAGCGTCTTCGTGCCGCGCGAGCGGTACTGGATCATCTCGTTGATCTTCTGCGAGAGCGTGACGACGCGCTTCGCGCGCCGGCTGTACGAGGGATAGCTGAACGAGCGCTGGCGCAGGTCGTCCTTCGGCTTGTCGGGGTCCTCGTGGCACTCCTTGCAGCTCTTGCGGCCGAGCGAGTTCGACTCGAACAGCTCCTTGCCCTTCGCGATCGACTCCTTCAGGGCCTTCTCCGCGACCTCGGGCGCGACGTCGTCGTCGTCTCCGGCGGAGGCCGTGCCGGGCAGCACGGCGAGCGTCGCGGCGAGACCGGCGCCGAGCAGGGCGGCGGTGAGTGTCCACTGGAAGGCACGCATCTGGCTTCTCCTGGGGGCGCCCCGCCCTCGTGCGGGGTCGGTCAAGAGCCTACAACGCAACGCGCGTACCGGAAGCGCCGCGCGGGTGTCGAGCGGCTGACGATTCCGTCACGGGCGCGCGCTCCGCGCGCGGTGCGGAGAGCGGCGGCTCAGCGCGGCGTCGCGTCGAGCGTGCCGGCGGCGACGTCGTCCCAGACGCGCTCGGCGCCGTCGGGCCAGTGCACGACGACGTGCTCCGCGCGTCCGGCACGGCCGAGTCCGAACGTCAGCGCGAGCTCGCTCTGGCTGAGATAGCTCGACCCGGTCCGCACCCACTGCTCCTGCGTGCGTCCGCCGCAGGTCACGACGACGCGCGCGCCGAGTGCGTCGGTGCCCGGCGCCGCACCGCGCACGCGGACGCGGAGTGCGCGCGAGGCGGCACCTTCGAGATCGCAGCGCAGCACGGCGGGCGCGCCTCCGTTCACGGTGAACACCAGGTCGAGGTCGCCGTCGCCGTCGAGGTCGCCCGTCGCGACGCCGCGCGCGACGCGCGGCGTCGCGAAGTCGGCGCCGACGCGCTGCGAGACGTCCTCGAAGCGGACGAACTTGGCACCGGCCACCCCCCGCAGGAGCAGCGGCGGCTGCGCGTACGTGACGTCCTTGTGCACCGTCTGGATGGTCGGCTCGATGTGTCCGTTGGCGAGCACGATGTCCGCGCGGCCGTCGAGGTCGGCGTCGAGGAAGCGCACGCCGAACGTCAGGACCTGGTGCGTCGCGAGCGCCACGCCCGCCACGTCGGCACGGTTGATGAACAGCTCGCCCTTCAGCAGTTCGAGGAACGACGCAGGCTCGCCGCTGAAGTTGCCGACGACGAGCGACGGCTTCCCCGAGTCGGGCAGGACGCACGCGTCGATGCCCATGCCGGCCCGCGCGCGCGCCGTCACCTGGTCGACGGCCACGCCCGCGGCGGTGCCGATCTCGGTGAAGCGCCCGCCGCCGTCGTTGCGGTACAGGTAGTCCGGCTGCGTGTCGTTCGCGACGGCGATGTCGGGCCGCCCGTCGCCGTTGAAGTCCAGCACGCAGACGCCGAGGCTCTTGCCCTCGTCGTTGCGCACGCCGGCGGCGTCCGTCGCGTCCTCGAAGCGGTTGCCGCCGAGGTTGCGGAAGAGCCGGCACGACTCGCCCTCGTAGATCTTCGGCACCGCGTAGGACTTGTCGCGGCCGTTCATCGTCGAGAACAGGTCGGTCTGCTGGGACCAGTGCACGTAGTGCGCGACGAACAGGTCGGGGCGCCCGTCGCCGTCGTAGTCGAGGAACGCCGCCGACGTCGCGAACGGCGGGTGCTCGGCGCCGGTCTCGTCGGTCCAGGTGCCGGGTTCGAGTCCGGAGCCCTCGGTCGCATCCACGAACACGCCGCGCTCGTTGCGGTAGAGGCGGTAGCCGCCCGCGCCGCTCAGGAACAGGTCGGTGTCGCCGTCGCCGTCGGTGTCGCAGGCCGCCGCGCCCATGCCGTAGAACGGGGTCGCGAGCCCCGCCTCCGCGGTCACGTCGGTGAAGTGCCACGCGCCGTCGTTGCGGTAGAGCCGCGCGGTCGGGCGCGGCCCCTCCTTCTCGTGCCCGGGCCACCAGTCGCCGTTCACGAAGAGCAGGTCGAGGTCGCCGTCGCCGTCGTGGTCGAGAAGCGCGCAGCCGGCGCCCATCGTCTCGGGCAGCAGCTTCTCGCCGTAGGCACCGGTCTCGTGGACGAAGTCGATGCCGCTCGCCGCCGTGACGTCCACGTACGTCGGCAGCACCACGCCCTCCTCGACGGGCACGGGCGCACTCGGCGTCGCGCCGGTGTAGGCGCCCGGCGCGGCCGGCAGCGCTTCGGGCGGCTTGTCACCGCACGCGGCGAGGAGCAGCGGCACGGCGACGAGGAAGGGCGCGCGCCGCATCAGCGCTGCCGCTCCAGGTGGTGCAGGTGCACGGGCTGGTCCTCGCGGTTCACCGAGGGGTTCGCGCGGCGGTAGTTCTCGGTCCACTTCTGGGCGCTCTCGTCGGGCTGGTACTTCGTGTAGGCGACCTTCGCGAGCGCGGCCGCGGCGTCGTCGCCCCGCGCCGCGTAGATGAGGTAGCGCTGGTAGTGCGCCTG
The DNA here is from genome assembly GCA_937996235.1 of uncultured bacterium. Taxonomy (GTDB): domain Bacteria; phylum Planctomycetota; class JAJSAM01; order JAJSAM01; family JAJVHW01; genus CALKVK01. The sequence continues at coordinate 10,801 of CALKVK010000023.1, forward strand.
ACGGTCCTCGGGGTCGATCGCGAGCACGCGCGCCGCGGCGCGCAGGGCCTCGTCGTAGTCGCCCAGGTTGTAGTGCAGACGCGAGAGCGCGAGGTGGATCGTGCGGTCGTTCGGGAAGACCTCGAGCGCGCGGCGGTAGGCCTCGATGGACTTCTCGAGGTTCTCGGGTCCGCTCGCCGCCTCGAGCGCGACGCCGTAGACGAACGCCGTCTGCGCGTCGCCCGGGAGCCGGCGCTCCGCCTCGGCGAGCTGCGCGAGGGCCGTCTCGACGTTGCGGTCGCGCAGCGCCACGCGCGCGAGGTTGCGCGGACCGTCGACGCGCTCCGGCAGCCGCGCGGCGACGACGCCGAACGCCTGCTCGGCGCCCACCGTGTCGCCCTGGAGCAGCAGGCCGATGCCCCAGTCGTTCCAGCGCAGCCAGCCGTCGGCCACCGCGCCGTCGGCGACGGGCGCGGGCGCCGCGGGAGCAGCACTCGTGACGGGCAGTTCGACGCGCGACGCCGCGAGCACGTCGATCGGGATGTCGGGCACGGGCCGCCCGGGCATCGTGTTCGCGTACGTGAACTCCACGTAGTTGCGTCGGAACTTGCGCCACTTCACCTCGGCCTCGACCAGGAGGCGCCGCCCGGCGAGCTCGGGCGGGACGACGAAGGCGTAGCGCACGAGGTCGGCGGTGCCCGGACCGATCGTCCGCACGTGCACGGGGGCGCGGAAGTCCGCGGGGTTGCGGAACTTCGCCTCCTGGCTGTGCTCGTCCACGAACACGACGCGGTAGAAGTGCGCGTCCTGGTCGACGACGCGGGTCTCCGGATCGACGGCGCCGCTCTCGAAGAGCACCCGCGCGGGCTCCGCGGCGTCGGCGACGCGCAGGTGCACCCACGCCTCGTTGCTGTCGATGGTGCCGCCGGGGAACGCGTGGCCCACGCCCTTGTTGCGCACGACCACCTGCACCTCGACCTCGGTGCCCGCCTGCACGGGGACGTCGCGCAGGTCCGGCGCCTCGACGAGCGCGCCGTCCGCGCGGCGCACCGCGAACACGTCGACGCGCAGCGCGTCCTTCCGGAACTCGCGGATCTCGGCCAGCGTGCGCTCGTCGCCGCGGATGTGCGGCAGCGCGGTGTTCGGCCCGAGGAAGAGGTGCGAGCGCACCTTGCCGCCCTTCGCGGCGACATCGCCGAGCGGCGCATCCACGAGCGGCATGTGGCAGTCCTGGCAGGTGCGCGCCTTCGGCGGCAGGTAGAACGTGCGCGCCGCGTTGCGCGCGACGCCCGAGTCGTGCCAGCCGTCGTACTCGTCCTGGCCGCGCAGCCAGTGGTAGCGGTTCACGGGCACGTCGAGCGAGACCTTGTGACAGGTCGCGCAGTACTCCGACGTGCGGAACACCGGCTTCAGCATCTCGCGCTTGTGCACGTCGGGCTTCGCCTTGACGAGCAGGTCGGTGACGGTCGCGAGCACGCCGTCCTTCGCGTCCGCGAAGAGGTACGGGTCGGGGCTGTCGTCCGCGATGCGGTAGTTCCCGTTGCCGCCGACGCCGTGGACCTCGTCCATCGCGTGGCACGCGAGGCAGGTCAGGCCGGCCTGCGACGTGGGCACGGTCGGGTCCACGTCGCCCATCCAGTCGCCCGCCATCATCACGGCCGGGTCGTGGCAGCCCGCGCACCACTGCGAGCGGCGGCGGCCTTCGTCGGGGTGCGCCCGCAGCGCCTCGATGGCGACGCGGTAGAACGGGTTGTTGAACGACGAGAAGCGGTGCGCCGAGCGCGACCACTGGTCCACGATGTCGGCGTGGCAGCGCACGCAGGTCGCCGCGCCGAGACTCTGGCTGACGATGAACCCGTGCTCCTTCAGTTCCTTCTCGTGCTGCGCGGCGTCGAGCTGGTCGGCGTCGACGAGCAGGCGCCCGTCCAGGTAGGTGTTCGTGCGCGTGCGGGTGCTCGCCGGGAAGAACACGCTGTCGCCGTCGGCGCCGCCCGGACCGTACTCGGGGAACTCGCTCTCGAACGGGTCGACGCCGTCGGGCGGCCGCTTCACGAACGCCTGCGGCTCGGGCGGCGTGGGCGGCAGCGTCGCATGGTGCACGCCGAGCGCCACGAGCAGGACGCCGACCGGGATCGCGACGCCGCGCAGCACCGCCGCGCGCTCCGGCCGGTGGCGCGCGAACCAGCGGTGCAGCCCGTAGCCGAGCGGCACCAGGAACGCCATCGCCTGGTGCGCGACGTAGGCCCAGCGGTTGTCGGCCGAGTTCGACTTCTGCTTCATGAACAGACCGGTCACCGCGAGCGCCACCATGAGCAGCGCCAGCAGCGAGCCGATCACGACCGCGCGCCGGTTGCGCATGGCGAGCGCTCGGCGCATGTGCCACGCGATGAAGACCGCCATCGGCAGCAGGATCGCGATCCCCACGACGACGTGGAGGACGAGCATCCACTGGTAGAAGGCCGGCAGCACCGACGCCTTCGGCGGCGAGAGCCAGAGGTATGCGGCGTCGCCCAGCATGAACGCGGCGAGGGCGAGCACGACGGCGAGCAGGCGCCGCTGCCCGCGGGAGAGGATCGACGTGGCCATGTCCGGGCCGAGGATGCGTCAGCGCCCGGAGCGCAACGACGGAAACCCGCTCAACGGGCGGCGGGGACGCGCCCGAAGCGCCGCTCGATCGTCGCGGCGTGGCCGGGCGTCCACTCCGCCCAGTCGAAGTCCAGCCCGCCGCCCTCGACCACGTTCATGATGCTGCGCGGCGACTCGGTGTCGTGGCCGCAGCCGGTCAGGTGACCGATCTCGTGCGCCGCCGTGAGCGCCAGCGCCTGCGAGAACCCGTCGAGCAGCGCGCGCACGAGGCCGTTGCGGATGTTGTCCGGCGCCGACGTGTCCCAGCGGTACGCCCCGGTCATGTGCGGCCGGTCCGCCGCCGACACGGGCGGATCGAGCTTGCGCTCGACGTACATCGTGCGCTGGATGAACGTCGAGTAGACCGCCGCCGTGGTCCCGTACGCCTCGCCGCCCGCCGAGGGGTGGTCGCCGCCGATGATCACCTCGAAGCGCCGGCCCGGGCGCGCGTCGTCCGGCGGCGGGTCCGGCGAGAAGCTGACGGCGTAGGAGACGCCGGGCACGGCGCTGCCGTCCGGGTTGCGCAGGAACAGCCGGTTCAGACGCGAGATGACGCGGCCGCGCAGGTCGTCGAGGATGCGGTCCTCGAGCGCCTCCTCGTAGCCGCCGGTCGAGAGCCCGATCGCGAGCAGGTCCTGGTCGATCGTGCGCTTCGCCCCCTCCGCGTAGTGCACCCAGACGTGGAACGTCCCCGGCTCCCACCGGAAGCGCGAGGTGGTGTAGCAGCCGATCGTCGGGACGGCGCGCATGGGCGAGCGCGTCTCGGGCACCTCGGAGCAGGCGGCGCGGCCCTCGACCGCCGGCGCGCGCCAGAGCGCGCAGCGCGCGAGCGTCGCGTGGCCGTCGTCGGAGAAGACCGGCTTCCCGGCGGCGGCGGGCCGCGCCACCGCGCGCAGCGCCGGGACGAGCCGGCGCGGCGACGGGTCCTCGGCGTCGCGCAGCGCGCGCCGCAGCCAGAGCATGGCGCGGTGCGCGCGGACCGTCGCGCCGTACGTCCGACGCCCCGCGGCCGCGGCGGCCGCGTCGAGGGGGGCGCGTTCGGCCGCTCCCTGCAACCCCTGGTCGTCGAACCAGGCGGGCTCGAGCGACCACGCCCGGGCGGCGCTCCCGTCCGCGAACGCCGGCACGGCGGGCGACGCGAGCCCCTGCCCGAGCAGGACGGGCAGCTCGGAGTGCGCCTCGGCGAGCGCGCGCAGCAGCCGGTTCGCGCCCTCGGGCCCGCCGAAGTAGACGACGGCGTCCGTCTGCGTCGCGGCGAGCCCTGCGACCGCCGCGGCGTCGAACGCCGGCCCCACCTCGGTCGGCGCTCCCGGGGTCTGCAGGGTGTGGGCGAAGAAGGCCGCGGCGGCCGCCGCCTGCGCCCCGCGCGCGCCGCCGTCGTGCAGGATCGCCGGCCGCCGGCTGCCGAGCGGCATCAGCGCGTAGTCGAGGGCCTGCTGCGCCTCGTCGAGCGGAGGCACGCCGCCCGCCCAGAACACACCGCGCGCCGGGTCGAGCGAGGGCCGCGTGGGCTCCGGCGAGAGCACGAGGAGCGGCAGCTTCGCCTTCGAGAGCGCCTCCTCGAACTCCGGCGTCCGGCCGTCCGGCAGCCAGGCCACGACGAGCGCGGGCCCCGCCTTGCGCCACGCCTTGACGGCTTCCGCGAGGGGCTTGCCCGGCTCGGGCAGCGCGGCGACGTCGAGTTCGACGCGGGGTGCGTCGTCGAGCGGCGCCGGGAGCGCGGCCCCGCCGGCCGACTCGAGCCCGAACCGCGCCTCCGCGGACACGAGCGCATCCGGCCCGCTGCCGGGGCCGACGAACAGGACGCGCACGGCCGGCGCCTCCTTCGCGGCACGCCCGGCCTCGGACGCGCCGACCAGGAGCGCCAGGGCGAGGAGCGGGACGATCGCGCGGCGCCGGGGCATCGCCAGAGCATAGCCTCGTCCACGCGAGCGCGGCAGGCGCCACCGGAAGACGCCGCCGGCGCCGCCGGTTGGGAGGCGCATGAGCGACGAGAAGGTGACACGCACGGACGACGAGTGGCGCTCGCAGCTGGGCCCCCTCGGCTACCAGGTCCTGCGCCGGAAGGGCACCGAACGCGCCTTCACGGGGGAGTACTGGTCCACGCACACACCCGGCACCTACCACTGCGCCGGCTGCGGCGAGGCCCTCTTCCGCTCCGACGCCAAGTTCGAGTCGGGGTGCGGCTGGCCGAGCTTCTTCGAGCCCCTGCCCGGAGCCCGGATCGAGCAGCACCGCGACACCAGCCACGGGATGGTGCGGACGGAGGTGACCTGCGGACGCTGCGACTCGCACCTCGGCCACGTCTTCGGCGACGGGCCCCCGCCGACCGGCCTGCGGTTCTGCATCAACTCGGTCTGCCTGAGGCTGGACCCGGACTCGGCGCCGCACGGCCGCACGTGACGCGGGGGTCGCGCGCGCCGCTCCGGCGAGCGCCCTTCGACCCATTTCTCCGGAGCCGGTCCCCGACCCCCGTAGAATTGCCCGGTCGGTCGCCGCCCGCGGCGGCCGTGGTGCAGCGGAGGTCCGAGAATGGGTGACGCCGGCGAGTTCCTGGCCCTCGAGCGGGCGATCGCACCGTTCGCTGAGGGCTTCTCGGTCCGGAGCGGCAACGAGGGCGGTCTCTCGGGGGTCTACCTGTACAAGCAGGGCGCCGGCAAGCAGGGCGCCGGGCAGGAGCTCGGCGTCTTCGCCGGGCTCCTGCTCGACGCCAAGAGCTGGAAGCACCTCGCCCGGGTGGAGCCTCCGGAGGCGCTCGTCATGGCGTACGTGCGCCCGAAGCGCGGCTCCGCCCGCGCCGAGCTCGTGGACGACGAGGACGGCATCTTCCAGGTCGCACACGCGACTCTGATGCCGCTCGCCAGTCCGGAGCCGTTCGAGCTCTTCGACGGCGAGACCGGCGCGCTCGTCCGCCGTCGGCGGCTGCCCGAGGGCGCCGCGAACCTCTCGGACCGGCGGCTGCTCGAGTTCTGCCGCGGCAGCCTCGCACTCCTCGGGCAGGTGGACCTGCTGGAGACGCTGCGGACGTACGAGATCGCTGGGGGCTGAGCTCCGCTCAGCCCCCAGCGGGCTCGTACGTTTCCAGTGGCGCCGTCTGCTGACGCAGTGTTAGTGGCGCCGTCTGCTGACGCAGACGGACGCGGCAGCGCGGTGCCGCGGAGCGGCCCCGCGATGCGGGTGCGCGCGGGGCTGGGGTTGCCGGGAGTGCCGGGCCGAGGCTGGGTCGGTCCGGGACCGGGCCCGCGTGCGGGCGCGGCGAGATGTGTCCGATGCCGAGCGCGCGGTGCCAGTGGCGCCGTCTGCTGACGCAGACGGACGCGGCAGCGCGGTGCCGCGGAGCGGCCCCGCGCTGCGGGCGCGCGCGGGGCTGGGGTCGCCGGGAGTGCCGGGTCGAGGCTGGGTCGGTCCGGGACCGGGCCCGCGTGCGGGCGCGGTGCAGCGGGCGTCCGAACCCTCTCGGGATCGAGCGTGAGCGCTCCGCCGGTCGGCGCCGCGCTCGACCGGGTCTCGACTCGACGGCCCGGGAAACCGAAATCCTGAACGACTTGTAGGGATTTCGGTAGTGTCGACAGGTCGGTGCCGGCCGGCGGGCCGCTTCGGTCCCGCAGGGCGTCGGCGCCTCGGCTCCAGGGTGCAGGCGATGTCGCAGAACGATGCGCCGCTGCTCGAGGTCGACGACCTCCGCGTGGCGGTGGACGGCAAGGAGATCCTGAAGGGTCTGTCGCTGACGGTCCGCGCGGGCGAGACGCACGCGATCATGGGCCGCAACGGCAGCGGCAAGAGCACGCTCTCCGCCACGATCATGGGCCATCCGCGCTACGTGGTCACCGGCGGCTCCGTGCGCTTCCGCGGCGAGGACCTGCTCGCCCTCCCGGTCCACGAGCGCGCGCGGCGCGGCGTGTTCCTCTCCTTCCAGTACCCGGTGGCGCTCCCGGGCGTGGCGGTCTCGAACTTCCTGCGGCAGGCCGTGAAGGCCGTGCGCGGCGACGCGGTGCCGGCGAAGGCGTTCCGTCCGCTCGTGAAGGAGACGCTGGAGCTGCTGGAGATCCCCGAGGCGTTCGTCCGCCGCTACGTGAACGACGGCTTCTCGGGCGGCGAGAAGAAGCGCCTCGAGATGCTCCAGATGGTCCTGCTCGAGCCGGCGCTCGCGATCCTCGACGAGACCGACTCGGGGCTCGACATCGACGCGCTGAAGGTCGTCTCGGCGGCCATCAACCGCCTGCGCGACGCCGGCCGCGCGCAGGTCCTCATCACCCACTACCAGCGCATCCTGCAGTACGTGCGCCCGGACCGCGTGCACGTGCTGCTCGGCGGCCGCATCGTCAAGAGCGGCGGCGCCGAGCTGGCGGAAGAGCTCGAGCGGACGGGCTACGACGGGCTCGACGCCGAGGCGGCCTGACCGGCGACGCCGGGAGGAACCCATGTCCGACACGCTTCCGACGACACAGGACGACACGGCCACGCGGGGCGACACGGCCACGCGCAGCCAGACCGAGGCGCGCTCCGTCAACGCCGACTACGACACGCGCTACGGCTTCCACGACGACGAGAGCCAGTACGACTTCAAGAGCAAGAAGGGGCTCGACCACGGGATCGTGGAGATGATCTCGCGCTACAAGAAGGAGCCCGAGTGGATGCGCGAGGTGCGCCACCGCGCCCTCGACGCGTTCCTCGCGCGCCCCATGCCGACCTGGGGCAACACGCCGCTCCTCGGCGAGATCGACTTCGCGAACATCCACTACTACGTGCGCGCCAGCGAGCGTCAGAGCAAGAGCTGGGACGACGTGCCGGAGTCCGTGAAGAACACCTTCGAGAAGCTCGGCATCCCCGAGGCGGAGCGGAAGTTCCTCGCCGGCGTCACGGCGCAGTACGAGTCCGAGGTCGTCTACCACTCGATCCGCGAGGACCTCGAGAAGCTCGGCGTGATCTTCACCGACATGGACACCGGGCTGCGCGAGCACGAGGACATCGTGCGGCGCCACTTCGGCACGGTGATCCCCGCCGAGGACAACAAGTTCGCGGCGCTGAACACCGCGGTGTGGTCGGGCGGCTCGTTCGTGTACGTGCCGAAGAACACCGAGGTCGCGATCCCGCTCCAGGCCTACTTCCGCATCAACACGGAGAACATGGGCCAGTTCGAGCGCACGCTGATCATCGCGGACGAAGGCGCGAAGGTGCACTACATCGAAGGCTGCACCGCGCCGACGTACAGCAGCGATTCGCTGCACTCCGCGGTCGTCGAGCTGCTCGCGCTCCCCGGCTCGACCATCCGCTACACGACCATCCAGAACTGGTCGAAGAACGTCTACAACCTCGTCACGAAGCGCGCCGTCGCGCACCGCGGCGCGCGCGTCGAGTGGATCGACGGCAACCTCGGCAGCAAGCTGACGATGAAGTACCCCGCCGTCTACCTCGTCGGCGAGGGCGCACACGCCGAGATCCTCTCGGTCGCGTTCTCGGGCGAGGGCCAGCACCAGGACGCGGGGTCGAAGGTCATCCACGCCGCCCCGCGCACGACGTCCGTCGTGACGTCGAAGTCGATCTCGAAGGACGGCGGCCGCGGCAGCTACCGCGGTCTCGTGAAGGTGCACCGCGGCGCGAAGGGCTCGAAGGTCAACGTCAAGTGCGACGCGCTGCTCCTCGACGAGGCGTCGCGCTCCGACACGTACCCGACCATGGAGGTCGACGAGGACGCCGTCGCGATCGAACACGAGGCCACGGTCTCGAAGGTCGGCGAGGAGCAGCTCTTCTACCTGATGAGCCGCGGCCTCACCGAGGCGGAGGCCACGCTCCTGATCGTCAACGGCTTCATCGAGCCGTTCACGAAGGAGCTCCCGATGGAGTACGCCGTGGAGCTGAACCGCCTGATCCAGCTCGAGATGGAGGGCGCGGTCGGCTGACCGCGCGGCACACGTGGAGAGCACCCGGACCGGACGGTCCTTCGCCGCGGACGTCGCGCGCCTCGCCGCCGACGAGCCCGCCTGGCTGCGCGCCGCGCGGCACGACGCCCTGGCCGCGTACGAGGCCGCGGGGCTGCCCGACCGCGCGCGGCACCTCTGGCGCTACACCGACCCCGCGAAGCTGCTGCCGGGCGACCGGCCGCTCGCGGAGCCGGGCACGGAGTTCGGCGAGCTGCCGCCCGACTACCACGACGGCACCTTCGAGAAGGTCGCGGCGCTCGTGCTCGTGCGCGACGGGCGGCTCCTGCGCTCCGCGCTCGATCCCGAGGTGGCGGACGCCGGGCTCCTGGTCGCGGACCTGCGCGCTGCGGCGACGCAGCACGAGGCGCTCGTCCGGCCGCACCTCTTCGCGCTCGCACAGGCGCAGCTCGAGAAGTTCGAGGCGCTCTCCGCGGCGCTGTTCACGGGCGGCGACTTCGTCCGCGTGCCCGCCGGGCTCGCGCTGAATCGCCCGGTCCGCATCGCGCACCGCGTCGGCGCGGCGGGCCTGCTCGCTTCGCGCTCGCTGGTCGTCGTCGGCGACGGCGCGCAGGCGGAGATCGTCTACGACCTCGCGAGCGCCGACGCCCGCGGCGACGCGCTGCTGCACGCGGGGGCCGAGGTGCACGTCGGCGCGGGTGCGCGGCTGCGCCTGGTCTTCATCCAGACGGCGGGGAGCGCGTTCGTGCACGCGCCGGTCATCCGCTGCCGCCTCGCGCGCGACGCCGCGCTCGAGACCGTCACGGTCGCGCTCGGCGGCGGACTGGTGAAGAGCCTGCAGGCGACGGAGATCGCGGGCCGCGGCGCGTCGTCGCGCGCGCTCGGCATCGTGTTCGGCGACGGCCGGCGCCACTTCGACCACCACACGGTCCAGGACCACGTCGTCGGCCACAACGAGAGCGACCTCGACTACCGCACCGTGCTCGCGGGCCGCGCGCGCTCGGCGTACACGGGCAACCTGCGCATCGGCCTCGAGGGCGCGGGCGCGTCGGCGCACCAGCGCAACCACAACCTCCTGCTCTCCGAGTCGGCGCGCGCCGACACGATCCCGGAGCTCGAGATCCTCACGAACGACGTCGCGTGCTCGCACGCGGCGGCCGTCGGCCCGATCGACGAGGAGCAGGTCTTCTTCTGCACGAGCCGCGGCCTCGACCCGGCGACGGCGCGGCGCGTGATCGTGGCGGGCTTCCTCGAGCCGGTCATCGCGCGCATCCCCGGCGAGGAGCTGCAGCAGCGCATCCGCGGCGTGCTCACGTCGCGCCTCGAGGCGGTGACCTGATGCCGCGCGTGCGCCTCTGCGCGCTGACGGAGCTTCCCGAACTGCAGTCGCGCGTCTTCGACGCGGGCGGACTGCGTCTCGCGGTGGCACGCTCCGGGAGCGCCGTGTTCGCGGTCGAGGACCGCTGCAGCCACGACGACGGCGAGCTCGGCGAGGGGCGCGTGCTCGCGGGCGCCGACGGAGCCGAGATCGAGTGCCCGCGCCACGGCGCGCGCTTCGACCTCGCGTCCGGGCGCGCGACGCGGATGCCCGCCGTCGCGCCGATCGAGTGCTTCCGCGCGGGCGTCACCGACGGCGACGTCTGGGTGGACCTGCCCGAGGAGTGACGGCGACGTGAGCCCCTCCCCCGCCTCGACCGCTCCGCGCACCCTCGACGTCCAGCGCCTGCGCGCGGACTTCCCGATCCTCGCGACGGAGGCCCGCGGCCGTCCGCTCGTCTACCTCGACAGCGCCGCCACGTCGCAGAAGCCGCGGAGCGTGATCGACGCGCTCGTCGCGTACTACACGACGTCGAACGCGAACGTGCACCGCTCGGTGCACCACCTCGCCGAGCGCGCGACGATGCAGTACGAGGAGGCGCGCGCGCGCGTCGCCGCGTTCGCGAACGCGGCCGCGCCCGAGCACGTCGTGTGGACGCGCGGCACGACCGAGGCGGTGAACCTCGTCGCGGCCGCGTGGGGCCGCCGCAACCTGCGCGCGGGCGACGCCGTGCTGCTCACCGAGATGGAGCACCACAGCAACCTCGTGCCGTGGCAGATGCTCGCGAAGGAGCGCAACCTGCGCCTGCGCTTCGTGCCGGTGACCGACGAGGGCCTGCTCGACCTCGATGCGGCGCGCGCGCGTCTCGCCGAGGGCGTGCGGCTGTTCGCGTTCACGGCGAAGTCGAACGTGCTCGGCACGGCCAACCCGACGACGGAGCTCTGCGCGCTCGCGCGTGCGAACGGCGCCGTCACGTTCGTCGACGCCGCCCAGCTCGCGCCGCACGGACGCGTGGACGTGCGCGCGCTCGGCTGCGACTTCCTGGCGTTCTCGGCGCACAAGATGCTCGGTCCGATGGGCGTCGGCGCGCTCGTCGTGAACCCCGAGCGCTACGACGAGATGGACCCGTACCAGGGCGGCGGCGAGATGATCCGGCGCGTGCGGCTCGAGGAGAGCACGTACGCGGAGCCGCCGCTCCGCTTCGAGGCGGGCACGCCCGCTGCCGGCGACGCGATCGCGTTCGCGGCGGCCCTCGACTATCTCGAGGCGTGCGGCCTCGACGCGGTGCACGAGCACGAGGCGCGCCTCACGCGGCTCGCGCTCGACCTGCTCCACGAGGAGGGCGTGCGGACGTTCGGCCCGGCCGACGCGTCGCTGCGCGCGGGCATCGTCAGCTTCGAGGTGCCGGACGTGCACCCGCACGACGTCTCGACGGTGCTCGACGGCCGCGGCATCGCCGTCCGCGCGGGGCACCACTGCTGCCAGCCGCTGATGCGGCGGCTCGGCGTCGTCGCGACGTCGCGCGCGAGCTTCTACCTCTACAACACCGAGGACGAGGTGCGTGCGCTCGCCGCGGGCGTGCGCCACGTGCGGGAGTACTTCGGCCGATGAACCGCGCCGACGCGCCCGAGCCCCAGTTCGACGACCTCTACCGCGAGGTCATCCTGGAGCACTACCGGCACCCGCACGGCAAGCGCGAGCTGCCGCGCGCGGACGTCTCCGCCGAGGGGCTGAACCCGACCTGCGGCGACGAGCTCGACCTGCGGCTCGCACTCGACGCGGACGGGCGCATCGAGGGACTGCAGGTGGACGGCCGCGGGTGCGCGATCTCCGTCGCGAGCGGCTCGATCCTCTTCGACCTCGTCGAGGGCCGCACGCCCGCCGAGGCGCGCGCGCTGCTCGAGACGGTGCGCGCCGTGATGCACGGCGCCGACGTGCCTGCGGGTGCCGACGTCGGCGACTTCGACGCACTCGTCGGCGTGCGCGCGTACCCCGTGCGCATCAAGTGCGCGCTGCTGCCGTGGACCACGCTGGACGAGGCGCTGCGCGACGCCGAGCGACTGCTCGCGGCCCGCACGCCGCACGAGGAGACCCCATGAGCGACCCGACCGACGCCTATCCCGGCGGCCCGATGGGCCACATGGACATGACCGTGCACGAGGGCGACGCGCTGCAGCTCGCCGAGGGCGAGACGCTGACCGCGGAGAAGGTGCTCGAGGCGCTCCGCCCCGTGCGCGACCCGGAGATCCACCTCTCGATCGTGGACCTGGGACTCATCTACGGCGTGGACGTCGCGGACGCCGGGAAGCGCGTGACGGTGCGCATGACGCTCACCGGCCCGGGCTGCCCCGTCGGACCGCAGATCCTCGCGGCCGTCCACGCGACCGTGGCGAAGCAGCCGGGCGTCGAGGTGCCCGACGTGCAGCTCGTCTGGGATCCGCCGTGGAACCCGACGGTGCACGCGAGCGACGAGGCGAAGGACGCGCTGGGGATCTGGTAGCGGGGAGGATCACGACGTGAAGGTCTCCGCCCTCGAGGAGTACGGCCTGCGCTGTCTCGTGCAGCTCGCGCGGGACGGCGCGACCCCGGACGGCGACGGCGCGCCGCTCTCGACGCGCGAGATCGCCGAGCGCGAGGGGCTCTCTCTCGAGTACGCGGCGCAGATCCTGGCGTCGCTGCGGCGCGCTGGGCTCGTCACGTCCACGCGCGGCGTGAACGGCGGCTTCCGGCTGGCGCGCCCCGCCGACGAGATCTCGGTCGGCGAGCTCTTCCGCGTGCTCGACGGCCCCATCGCCGACGGCATCTGCGAGAGCTACACGGGCCAGCGCGACACCTGCGCGAACGCGGGCGACTGCCACGTGGCGCCCGTCTGGCAGGAGCTCGCGCGCCGCGTCTACGGCTTCCTCGACTCCGTGCGGATCGCCGACATCGCCTCGGGCAACGCGGCGCGCGCGCCGCAGGTGGTCCCGCTGGGCGCTCTGCGGCGCCGCTGAGCGGCTCACCTCACGTCGGGCACGTCCTCCTTCGCCTCGACCGCCTTCTTGAGCTCCTCGAGCGTGCCGAGGAAGAACGGCTCGAGCATGCCGCCGAGCACGCCCGCCACGAGCCCGCCGCCGCGCGAGAACGGGATCGTGCCCGCGTCGCGCCAGACGACCAGCGTGCCCTCCGGGGTCGCCTCGAAGGCGATCACGCCGTGGTCGTTGACCTCGTCGGACTCGATCTTCCCCTCGTACGCGACACCGGTCTCGGGGTCGGACGAGGTGAAGCGGATGCTCACGCGCGAGCCCTGCGACTCCGACGTCCAGCCGGCGCCGGCACCTTCCTCCGGTCCCTCGAACGTGTACGTGAACTCGGCGGGCCGGCCGCTCGCCTGCGCGTAGCGCTCGACGAAGTTGAGCCAGCGCCGCGGACGGTGCACGTACGGCAGGATCTCCGCGGGCGGCGCCGCGATGACGACCGACGTCTCGGCCTTCCACTCCTTCGGGAGCAGCGCGGCGAGCACGACGCCGAGCACGCAGCAGACGACGAGCAGCACGCCGAGGATCTTCAGCACCTTCTTCATCGCGCCCACCTCCGCGGGCGGGGCAGCGTAGCGGCCGCCCGGCGCGGCGTCACGGAGCCGGCGGCGTCGACGCGTCCGCGGGCTGCCGTTCCGCGGTCGTCGGAGCGCCCTGCGGGAGGCCCTCGCCGCCCGGCCCGAGCAGCACGGCGACCCAGCGCAGGTCGTCGCTGCGCTCGAGCAGGATCTTCACGATCATCGTGAGCGGCACGGAGAGCAGCATCCCGATGGGGCCGAGCACGTAGCCCCAGAACACGAGCGAGAGCCACACGACGAGGCTCGAGAGGCCGAGGCGGCGTCCCATCATGCGCGGCTCGATCACGTTGCCGAGCACCATGTTGATGGCGGCGTAGCCGATGAGCACCACGAGCATCCGCTCCCAGCCGTGCTGGACGAGCGCGAGCAGCACCGGCGGCACCGCTGCGACGAGCGATCCCACGGTGGGGATGAAGTTCAGGACGAACGCGAGCGCGCCCCAGAGGAGCACGTAGTCCACGTCGCAGAGCGCGAGCAGCAGCATCGCGGCGATGCCCGTCGCGACGCTCACGACCAGCTTGATCCGGACGTACGAGCGCACGGACGCGACGGCGTCGCGCGAACGGCCCGCCAGGGCCGCCCCGCCTCCGAACGCCTCCTCGAGCTTGCGCGGGAAGCCCGCCGCCTCGGCCAGGATGAACGCGACCGTGAGCAGCACGAACAGCGCGTTCGAGAGCAGGTCCGCGAGCGCGCTCGCCGCGTTGCCGAAGGTCTGGAGCGCCGTCCCCGCGTCGAACCCGCGCAGCAGGCTCTGCGTGTCGAGCGACACGCCCGCGTTCGCGAGGAGCCACGCCCGCGCCGCCTGCAGCGACTCCCCGAACTGCGCCTCGAGCCCCCTCTCGTAGATGTCGAGGTTCGCCTTGAAGTCGGCGAGCGAGTGCCCCACGCCGATCGAGAAGCCCGCGAAGAGCGCGAGCACGGCGATGAACACGAGCAGCACGGCCGCCCAGTCCGGCACGCGGCGGCGCTGCAGCCAGTTCATCGGCGGGATGAAGAGCACGGCGACCAGCGCGGCCGCGAGCACGGGCACGAGCACCGACGACGCGGCCTTGAGTCCGGCGACGACGATCACGAACGCCGCGCCCACCAGGAACGCGCGCATCCCCTTGTCCGGGCGGCGGACGGCTTCCATCGCGAGAGGCTACACGGCGTGCGTGCGCGCCCGGCAGCGCGGAGTCCGAGCGTCGCCGCTCAGAGGAAGTAGTCGAGGCGCTCGGCGCCCGCCGCCACCGCGGCGTCGAGGTCCTCGTCGCTCTTGACGAGCCCGTCGAGCCACCAGTTGACGTCGTTGTAGAGGCACGTCACCTCGGCGCACTCGTGCGACGCGTCGAAGCGCTCGAGCTGGTCGGAGAGCCGCTGCGTCGTCGCGTCCGCCTCGGCGGCGTCGCGGAACGCGTCCTTCCCGGCGATGCGCGCACGGTCCACTCCGCGGTACGCGGGGCAGTTGTAGAGGCCGGTCGGCGTCAGCACCTGGCGCAGCGCCTGCATGTGGCAGACCTGGGGCTGCTTCGTGAAGTCGCGCCAGTTGCCCTGCTCGAGCACGCGCAGGTTCGTGGACTCGAGCACCTGGAAGGTGTCGGTCGCGTACGTCTTGCACTCGTCCACGAGCGCGCGGATGCGCCGCACCATCTCCTGCAGCTCGTACTCCGCCTTCTCCGGGTCCATGACCTCGGAGCCGGTCTCGCTGCGCACGAGGAACGGCTTCAGCGAGATGTAGTCGAACATGTGGTCCCGCGCGAGGCGCGTGGCGGTCACCATCTCGTGGAAGTTCTCGACGATCTTCACGTCGTCGCGCGTCGCGCCCTGCCACACGATGATGAAGCTGAAGCCGTAGCGGAAGCGCGGGTTCTTCGCCTTGACGCGCGGCACCCACTCGCAGATCGACTCGAGCGAGACCTGCGGGTTGACGGGCTTGTGCATGCGCACGAACGTGTCGTTCGTGCCCGAGTCGAGCGACAGGCGCACCCAGTCGCGCTCGTCGAGGCAGTCGGCGACCTCGAGGATCTTGTGGTTGCCGCTGCCGTTCGTGACGACCGCCACCTGCAGCCCGAGCTCGGTCTTCATGTAGCGCACGATCGAGCTGAACGACGGGTGCAGCGTCGGCTCGCCGCCGCCGATCAGGATCACGCTGCGCAGGCCGCGCGCGCGCATCTCGGCGAGCGACGCGCGCAGCACGTCCTCGTCGTGCTTGTTCGGCGTGTTCAGGATGTCCCAGTCGATGCAGTGGTCGCAGCGGTAGTTGCACGCCGTGGTGAGGTCGAGGTTGATCGAGATCGGCGCGATGCGCGGCGCGGTCGGCGGCGGCGAGCCGCTCGCGCGCGCGGCGTCTGCGGCGCGGCGCCAGCGCACGTAGTCGAGCACGAGCGGCAGCACGGCAGGCTGGCGCAGCTTCCCGGTGAAGTCGTGGATGGCATGACCCATGTCGTGTCTCCGCTGTCAGGCGCCGCGGTCCCTGCACCGCTCGAACCCGGCCACGATCTCCCACGCCGCGCGGGCCCGCCAGGAAAGGGCAGGGCCGTGCACCGGCAGGTCGGGCGGCGCCGCCCCGCCGAGCGCGGCGACGAACGACGCGACCAGCGCGTCGGTGGGATCGGGCACGTCGACGCTCCGGCCGCCGTGCTCGAAGGTCTGCGCGTAGTCGGACATCCGCACGCGGCGCTCGGCGGCGCGGCCGTCGACCGCATAGCCCGCCGGCCGCGGCTGCTCGCGGCACTGCGCGAGGCGTACGCGCACGGCGATGCCGTCGCCTCCGGGGTGGCGGAACGCCACCTCGATGCGGTCCGCGGCGGCCGACGCCGCCCGGAACGCGAGCCCCGCGAGCAGCGGTCCCGCGCCTGCAGGCGGCGGCGCGAGCGACTGCAGCAGGCTGAGCGGATGGCTCACGCACTCCTTCAGCATGTCGGCGGCGTCGCCCTCGCGCGGCGACAGCCACATCTCGAAGTGCCGCGGCGGCGTCTCGCCCATCCCGGGGTGCAGCGCGCGGTACGCGGGCAGCGTGAACGGCCACTGCGTGTTCTCGAAGAGCAGGAGCCCGCGGGCGGCGAACGCCTCGACGTACGCGGCCGAGCGCCCGGGCACGTCCGGTCCGTCCCAGACGAGCGGCTTCTCGCAGAGCACGTGCAACCCGGCTTCGAGCGCCGCGTCGAGGAGCGCTGCGTGTGTGCCGGCAGGCGACGCGATCACGAGCGCGTCGAGGCGGCCGTGCGCGAGCGCCTCGGTCAGCGACAGGTGGCCCGCCGCGTCGATGCCGTGGGACGCGAGCACCGCGCGCCCCTCGGCGACGCTCTCGCGCCGCGAGCAGAGGAACGCGGGCACCTCGGCGCCGTGGCGCACCAGGAAGCGCGCGAGGTGCTCGCCGATGCCCTGGCGCCGGCGCACGACGCCCGCCACAGCGACGCGCGGCGCGCTCACGCCGGGTCGAGTCCCGGCGGAGCCCAGCGGGCGCGCACTTCGGGCGGCAGCTCGTCGAGGAACGCGTCGAGCTGCGGCACGTAGCCGATGCGGTCGGCGAGCCGCAGCAGCGCGATCTCCGTCTTCATGTCGGGCAGGTCGCCGCGCCGGCACGCCGCGAGCGCCTCGCGCAGTTCCATGACGACGCGCTGCGTGCCCTGCTCCATGCCGGAGCCGTCGCCCGTCACCTCCGCCGCGTCCGCGAGCCGCACGGCGGCCTCGGCGAAGAACACCTTCTCGTCGGTGACGCCGGGCGACGGGAACGCCGCGCCGCCGAGCAGCCGCACGTCGCCCGGGTCCACGCGCGTGCCGCACTCCTCGTATGCCTCGGCGGCCGCGCGCCGCTCGATCGCGCCCGGCCCGCGGTCGCGCTCCTCGAGAACGCCCGCGGCGATCTCGACGAGCGTCAGCCACTCGTGCGCGTCCGGCTGGACCAGCGACTTGCCGCGGCGCAGGTAGACGGGCGGCCGCACGCCGCTCTTGAGCACCACCTCCACACGCCGGCCGCGCCGCTCGTGCAGCACGACGGCGACGGCATCGACGTCGCGGCGCGAGAGCACGTCGCACGCGTACGGCGTGCCGCGCGTGCCGTCCGCGTGCACGTTGCGGAGCAGATAGCGCCGCACGCGCAGGAAGCCCTCGTCGGCGAGGCTCCCCGCCGTGCGGTCCTCGACGACCTCGATCGCGGCGACGTCCATCGCGCCGTTCTACCCGCAGCGCCGCCGTGCCGCGCAACTCGCGGCGCCGAGCGGCGTCCCGTGACCGGAATCTCGGCATCGACACGGCACGCGCGCGGCGCTACCGTGGCCGCGCCACGACCGAGCGCCGCCGGTACGGACACCGAGTGCGCGCGGGAGTGGGCGCAGCGCCGCGCGGCCGGAGTGGCGAGGAGCAGGGCCGCACGCGCTGGGCGTGAGTGGACGGAGGTGTGCGGGGCCCCGCCGCCGTGCGGAGCCCGTTCGGACGCTCGGAAGGAGGCCGCATGCGGAGCCGCGCGTACGCAGCGATCCTCGCGGTCTCGTACGCCGTCGCGTCGACGGTCTACATCCTCGTCTCGACCCACCTCGCCGCCGACGTGGCGGAGTCCGTGGAGGACATGGAGTCCACCGAGCTGACGAAGGGCGTGCTCTTCGTCCTCGTCACCGGGCTCGGCCTGTTCTTCCTCGCGCTGTTCCTGATGCGCCGCCTCGAGCGCACGGAGCGCCGCTCCGCAGAACACGCGGAGGCGCTGCTCGTCGCACAGCGCCGCGCGCTCGCCGGGCGCCTCGCCGGCTCGGCCGCACACGACTTCAACAACGTCCTCGCGGTCGCGGGCGGCAACGTCGAGCTCCTCTCCATGCAGGACTGCACGTCGCAGCGCGCCCAGGAGCGCGTCGCCCGCGTGCGCGAGTCCATCGCCGACGGCGTGCGACTCGCACAGCGCCTCTCGCGCCTGGGACGCGCGCCGAAGGCGTCGCCGCCGACGGCCGTCGAGCTGGTCGCGCACGTGCGCGAGTGCCTCGAGATGCTCGCCGTCGACCGCCACGTGAAGGCGTGCACGATCCAGGTGGTCGCCGACGAGCCCGTGTCGGTCGTGGCGTCGCCGGGACACCTCGAGCTCGCGTTCTCGAGTCTCGTGCTGAACGCGGCGGAGGCCGCCGGGCCGAGCGGCCGCGTCGAGATCCGCGTCACCCGCGACGGCGCGGGCGCGCGTGTCGAGGTGCACGACTCGGGACCCGGCATCGCCGACGACGTGCGCGGCCGACTGTTCGACGAGTTCTTCTCGACGAAGGAGAACGCCTCGGGCCTCGGACTCGTCTCGGCGCGGCTCGCGCTCGCGAGCGGCGGCGGCGAGATCGCCTGCGACCGCAGCCCGCTCGGCGGCGCCTGCGTGCGCGTGCTGCTTCCCGCGAAGCCCTGACGCCGGTCGCGCGCACAAGTCGCGGCGGGTTCGCGCGTCCAATGCACGCGGAGGCCCGACCCATGAAGCAGTTCCTGCCTGCACTCTCGCTCCTCGGCTCGCTCGTGCTCCTGCCCGCCTGCGCGCACGAAGGCGCGCTCGCGCCCGCGCCGGACGGCGCACAGGAGGCGCTCGAGGTCGAGCGCATCGAGCTCCTGCACGCGTCCGCCGCTGAGCTCGCGCCGCTGCTCGACGTCGCCGACGACGACGCCGCCGACCGCGCGCGCGTGGCCGCGGACCCGCGCACGAACTCGCTGCTCCTCTGCGGCAGCGCGTCGGCGCGCGCCGGCGTCCGCGCGCAGATCGCACGCCTGGACGTCCCGGCCCGCTGAGCGCCGGCAGGCGCTGCTCAGCGCAGTTCGCGCAGGCCGCGCGGCTCGTCCGGTCGGCGCCCCTCGCCCGCTCCCGACCAGCGCCGCACGACGCGCCGGGTCACGAGGTTGTAGGGCCGCTTCACGAGCGCGCGATGGAGCGCAGAGAGCCAGCCCTTGCCGCGCGCGAGGACGCGCCGGTCCTCGTCCGTGAGCTGATCGGGACGTCGTCGGCGCACGTGCCGCGCCAGGTGGACGCGATCGGCGCGCTGCAGGAGCGGCACGAGCGGCGCGGCCCACGTGCCCTCGGCGACCGAGATCTGGAAGTCGACGAGCCACGGCCGCCCGGTGTCGGCGCGGCCCGCTCCGGCGTCCTCGACCAGCACGTTCTCCTCCTTCGCGAGGTCCGCGTACGCGATGCCGCGTGCGTGCACGGCGGCGAGGAGCGCGCGCAGCTCCGGGAACAGCCGGTCGGGGACCTCGCGCACCTGGCGCAGGTCCGCGCCGTCGATCCATGCGCGCAGGAACGTGTCCGCGGCCGGGCGCGCGAGCAGCGGGGGGATGCCCTCCACGTCCGCGAGGCGCTCGAGGTGGTCGGCCTCGCGCGCCGCGAGCAGGCGGGACGCCGCCGGCACGCGCAGCCCCGGCGGCACGACGACGACCGAGCGCTTCCAGACGGCGCGCCGCCCGTCGGCGAGCCGCACGCGCGCGGTCTGCGCGTAGCGGTCCGCCTTGAGCACGGCCTCGACGACCGCCCCCGCGACGTCCGGGACCTCGGCGCCGGGAGCCGGCGCGCTCACTCGAGCCCGAGCAGCGCGGGGTGCTGGTGCGCGAGCCACGCCGCCGCACCGAGCGCGAGGAGCTGCCCGCCGTACGCGAGCAGCACGAGACCCGCCTGCCCGACGCGCATCGGCGCCGGCGGGACGCCCCCGTCGATGTCCTCGCGCGCGGGCCCGCCCGAGGCGTGGGTGACGTCGCGGAGCGCCTCGCGCAGCCGCTCCGCGTCGATGCGCGCCGCGGCCATCCAGGCGTGGACGGCGTGGCGCCGGAACGCGAGCCGCGTGACGACCGCGGCGAACGCCACGAAGCCGCCGGCGACGAGTCCGGGCGTGCCGCGCAGCTCGAACGCCACGAACGCCCCGGCGAGGAGCAGCGGCAGGCACGCGGCGAGGCGCCGCCAGCCGGCGGAGAGACCGGCGGTGAGGGCCAGCAGCACGCGGCCGCCGTCGAGCGGGAGGAGCGGCAGGAGATTGAGCGCGTTCAGCGCGAGCGTCAGCTCCACGGCCTCGGTGCCGAGGGACTGCCGCAGCGCGCCGAACCGCACGAGGAGCACCGTCAGCGCGACGAGCGGCAGCGCCGTGAGCGGACCCGCCAGCGCGACGCGCGCCTCGTCGTGGGCCGAGCCGAACGCCTGCTCGGGGACGGTGGCCGCGCCCAGCAGCGGCAGGAACAGCACGCCGCGCACGGTGAGCCCCATGGAGCGCATGGCGATGACGTGGCCGTACTCGTGCACGAACAGGATGGCGGTCACCGCGCCGGCGGCTGCGAGCGACAGCTCGGCGACGAGCACGAGCCCCACGACGGAGAACAGCAGGAGGAGCGGCGGCGCCCACGGCGGCAGGAGCCGCGGCCGCGGCGTGACGTCGACGGGCGGCACGCCGCGCGGCGCGCGCAGGAAGCGCCCGTCCTCGACGGGGGCGAGTCCGGCGCGCGCGACGATCGCCGCCGCGAGCAGGCGCATCCGCTCGACGCGCAGGAGCGGCGGACCGTCGGGCGTCCGCGTCGCCGGCAGGTAGTCCGCACCCGCGCAGTGCATGCGCGCCATCTCGAGGGTCTCGCCGCCCGCGATCACGATGCGCGCCGTCGCGACGCGCGCGCCGCGTGCGGGCACGGCGCCGATCTCCACCGACTCGAACGCATCCCACGCGATGGTCCGCGTGCCGTCGGCGGCGTGCACGGCGAGGCCGGCGTCGAGCGGGCGCAGGACGACCGTCGCGCCCCGCACGGGGTCGACGCCGCGGAACGCTCCGTGGTCGTCGGCCCGCACGGCCGGCGCCGCAGGCGGCGGCGGCACGGGCGGCGCCGTCGCGAGCGCGGGGAGGACGGCGTCGTCCGCGTGCATCGCAGCACTCTACACGCGCCGCGGCGGGCGCACCGTCACGCTGCGCGGGGCGACGCCCCGCCGTCAGTCGAGCTCGATGACGCGCTCGTGCACGGTGCCGTCGGGGTAGATGTCGCGCACGATCACGCGGTCGCCGCGCGAGACGGGCACGGTCGTGCGCGTGACGCGCACGTTGCCGTCGAGCGGCGGCGCCGGCGACGCGTCGGCACGCCGCACCGGCGGGTACGGCTCCGTGGTGCGCCGCTCCGGGTCCACCTCGTCGCCGATGGCGTAGCCGGCGACGCCGCCCGCCAGCGCGCCGATCGCGGCGCCCGCCCACTTGTCGCCGTTGTGGCGGCCGATGGCGTAGCCGGCGCCCGTGCCGAGCGCCGTGCCGATGACGGCCCCCGTCCCGCGCCCCGTGCCGAGCGAACGGCAGCCGGGCAGGAGCGGGAGAGCCAGGACCAGCGCGATGAGCGCGAACTTCGAGCGCAGCATGTCGAACCTCCTCGCGCGCCGCGTCGGCGCGCCGCCCCGTGCTCCGCAGCGCGCGTGCCGAACGGCCGCCCTGTGCGCTCTCGTGGGAGGGCGTCCTCGCGCGGGGACACCGGGTGACGCGCTGAAGTGGGACGGGCGCCAGGTCGATGTTCCCCGTGGGTCCGTGCGCCGACGCGCCGGCCGTACGCAGCGATCGGCCATGTCCACCGTCGTCCTCGCAGAAGCCCTCCAGAAGTCGTTCCGTCCCTCGGCGTTCGGCCCGGCCGTGCACGCGCTGCGCGGTGTCTCGTTCGCCGTCGAGCGCGGGGAGTGCTTCGGCTATCTCGGCCCGAACGGCGCCGGCAAGACGACGACGATGAAGGTCCTGACGGGCCTCATGACGCCGAGCTCCGGCCGCGTCGAGCTCCTCGGCGGCCGGCCGTCGGAGGCCGCCGCGCGGCGCGGCCTCGGCTACCTGCCGGAGAACCCGTACTTCTACGAGCACCTGACGCCGCGCGAGGCGCTCGAGTTCTACGGCGTGCTCTCGGGGCTCGACGCGCGCACGGTGCGCGAGCGCTCGGCCGCGCTCCTAGAGCGCGTGCGGCTGACGGACGCCGCGGACCGTCGCATCCGCTCGTTCAGCAAGGGCATGCGCCAGCGCTTCGGTCTCGCCGCCGCGCTGGTCCACGAGCCCGAGCTGCTGATGCTCGACGAGCCGCTCTCCGGGCTCGACCCGGCCGGGCGCCACCTCGTGAAGGAGATCATCCTCGAGGAGCGCGCGCGCGGCAGGACGGTGTTCCTCTGCTCGCACGTGCTCGCCGACGTGCAGGAGCTCTGCGACCGCGTCGTCGTGCTGCACAAGGGGCAGATCGCGCGCGCGGGGCGCATCGACGAGCTGCTCGACAGCAGCCCGCGCTCGTTCGAGCTGTGCGCGGCGCACGTGCCGGACGCGCTGCGCGAGACCCTGCGCGCGCGGGCGACGCTGTTCCGCGAGTCGGGCGACACGGTCACCGCGCACCTCGCCGGTGCCGAGGCGGGACCCGAGCTGGCCGCGGCCGTGCACGCGGCGGGCGGCCGCGTGCTGTCGCTCGTCCCCGACCGCGAGACGCTCGAGAGCTGGTTCGTGCGGGTGATCCAGCGCGAGGGCCCCGCGCCCGGGAGCGACGCGTGAACGCACGCACCCGCGCCATCGCGCTCGCGACCTTCCGCGAATCGGTGCGCGACCGGCTGCTCCTGCTCGTGGTCGTGTTCGCGATCGCGCTCGTGCTCTTCTCGCGCGTGCTCGGCTGGCTGTCGGTCGAGGACGAGCTGAAGATGGTGCAGGACTTCTCGCTCACGGGGCTCAGCCTGCTCGGGCTCTTCCTCGCCGTGCTCGTGGGCGCGGGGAGCCTGGCGCGCGAGGTCGAGCGCCGCACCGTCTACACGGCCCTCACGCGCACGGCGACGCGCGCCGAGTTCATCGTCGGACGCTACGCGGGGCTCGTCGCCGTGTTCTGGCTCTGCCAACTCGGTGCCGCGGCGCTGCTCGCGGGCTGGATCGTGGTCTGGGGCGGCGCGCTGCACGGCGCGTTCTTCGCGGCCGTCGCCGGGCTCCTGTGCGAGACGCTCGTCCTGACCGCGATCGCGCTGTTCCTCGGCGCCCTCGCGGCCCCCGCCATCGCCTCGGTGGGCACGCTCGCCGCGTACCTGGTCGGTCACGGCACGGAGGCACTGCGCGACCTGACGGCCAACGGCCGGAATCCCGACTTCGCGATGGCGTTCGAGGTCCTGTACCGCGTGCTGCCGAACCTCGAGAGCGTGAACTTCATCAACGCGACGACCTCCGGGCGGCCCGTGGACTGGGGCGCGCTCGGCATGGGCGCGCTCTACGCGGCGTGCTGGGCCGTCGCGTTCCTCGCGGGCGCGGTCGCACTCTTCCGCAGGCGGCAGTTCTGATGCCCGCCCCCGGCGTCCCCGCGTGGGTCGTCGCCGCGCTCGCCCTCGGCGGGGCCGTGGTGCTGCAGGGGCCGCTCGGCGACTCCAACGCGCTGCGCCGGCGCAACGACTTCCGCTACACGCCCGACACCGACGTCGTGCGCGTGCTGTCGTTCGGCCACCGCTCCACGGCGGCCGACACGCTGTGGCTGCGCGCGCTGCCCGACTTCTCCCGCGAGTTCAGCGACCTGGACCAGAAGCGCCGCTGGCTCTCCGGCGTGCTCGACATCGCCGTCGAGCTCGATCCGACCTTCCTCACGGCGTACACGTTCGGCGCCACCTACCTCTCGCTGATCGACCGGCGCTCCGAGGAGGCGGTCGCGCTGCTCGAACGCGGCGCGCGCAAGTTCGACGAGATCGAGCAGGCCGACGGACGCACGTACCCGGCCGGCACGCGCGTGCGCGTCGAGCTGGCGATGGCGTACTGGATGCTGCGCCGCGACCGCGACGCGACGATCCGCGAACTGCAGATCGCCGCACAGCGCCCGGACTGCGACGAGCTGACGCGCGGCATGCTCGTCGGGCTGATGATCGGCGACCGCGACGACCTGCTCGCGCTCAACTACGCCGCGGCGAACACGGAGCACAGCGACCCGCTCGTGCGCGACCGGGCACGGCTCGAGTACGAGCGCACGAAGCTGCGCATCGCGCGGCGCGTCGCGAACGACTTCGAGGCCCGCGAGGGGCGGCGCGCGAAGGACCTCGCCGAGCTCGCGCTCGGGCAGGCGCTCGGCGACACGGTGGCGACGCTCGTCGCCGACGGCCTCGAGGTCGACGCCGAGGGGCGCGTCGTGTCGGCGCGCTTCGACGAGCTGAACTGGGCCGAGTCGATCCGCGCGCTCGAGTACGCGGCGCGGATCTACCGCGACGACTACGGCTGCTGGCCCGACGCGGCGTGGCTGAACGACAACAAGCTGTTCGTCGCGCGCGGCGAGAACATGCCGCCGCACACGCACGTCGCGATCGACGCGGACGGCCGCGTCACGTTCGCGCCCGACGAGCCGGAGACGGCGCCGGGCGACGGCGACCGCGGCGACGCAGAGGCGGAGTAGCGCGCAGCGTTCAGGTGCCGGAGGGCGTGCGCAGCGACTCCTGCACGAGGGTCGCGTAGCCCACGGGGACGAGGTCGCGCTCCTCGATCCCGAAGTCGTGCGCGAGGCGCGCGACGTCGAGCAGGGCGGCGCACTCGTCGTACGCGGGGTCGTTCGGATCGAGGACCGCCTCGAACTCCAGGAAGTCGCCGAGCGTCTCGACGCGGTCGACGTGGATGCGCACGCGCCCGTTCCAGAGGAACACGTGGCGCCACTTGCGCACGACCACCCGCACGCCCCACTGGGCGGACATCGTGCGGCGCACGGCGGCGGGGTCGTCGACCGGCGTGATGCGGTACTGGCTCTTGCGCGCGTCGGGCGAATCGGCCCGCGAGTACCCGATCAGCCAGTGCCTGCCGGTGGACGACTCCCTCAACTTCAGCCGATAGCGACCGAGAGAGAAGTACGTGTCCTCCTGCCGCTCCTCCCCCTGGTCCTCCCCGCCGAGGCGGCGCGCCGTCGCGAGCGCGGCCTCGCGGTCGTCCAGCCGCGCCTTGAGCTCGACGTTCGCCCGCAGCGGCTCGCGCGAGAGGTTCATGGCCCGAGAGTATAGGGGCCGGCCGTGAGCGGCGCGACGGTGCGGCGCGTGCTCCTCGTGCTGGCGGCGGTGCTGGCGGTCGGGCTCGCCCTGCCGTGGCTCCAGCGGCCGGTGGACGCCACGGAGCGTGCCGTTCTCGGCACAGGCCGTGTCCTCGCCCTGCAACACGACACGCGGGCGGACGCGCTGCGTCGCGAGCCCGCGCTGGCACCGATGGTCGCCGCGCTGCCGCTCGTCGGCTTCGCGACGCCCGCGGAGCCGTTCGACCCGGCGGCACCGCCGGACCAGGCCGGGCTGCTGGCGCTGCACGAGACGCGCATCCCGGGCGGGCCCCAGGTCGCGCCCGAGCTGGTCGCGCTGCTCGCGCGCCTCCCGTTCGTCGCGGCGCTCGTGCTGACGCTCGTCCTCACGGCGCGCCTCGGGTCGCGCTTCTACGGCCCCGGCTGCGGGCTCGCCGCAGCGTTCCTGGTGGCACTGCACGCGGGCCTCGTGCTGCAGGGCTCGCTCGCGACGCCCGCGGCGCTCGCGGCGCCGTGCGCGGCGCTCCTCGCCGTCGCACTCGACGACCACGGACGCGCCGTCGCCGCCGCGGGACGGCTGCCCCGCAGCATCGCCCGGCGGACGGCCGTCGGCGTCGGAGCCGCGACGGGACTCGCGCTCAGCGCCTCGTACGCGCTGCTGCCGGCGGTGCTCGCGGGCGGCGCGTGGCTCGCGACGCGGCGCCACGCGGCGCGCGTGCGGGGCGACGGCGTGCACCGCGGCGTGCTCGTCCGTGGCGTGCTGATCCTCGCCTCGGCGCTGCTCGTCGTGTGGGGCGTCCACGCGGGCCTCACGGGCCCCGCCGTCGCGGCGGGCGGCGGACACCCGGCGCTGCACGGCCTCGCGCGCACGTTCGGCTTCGACGCGAACGCCGCCGCGACGCGACTCGGCACGTGGACGCTCCCCGCCCCGACGTGGCCGCGCGGGGCGGCGCACGCCCTGCTCGATGCCGTCCGCGCGCCGCGCCTCGCGGGCCCGCAGGCCGCGTGGGACGCGGGTGGACCGCTGCTCCTCGCGGCGGCGGCGCTCGGGCTCGTCTTCCTCCCCGCGCTGCGTCACGACCGCGCCGACACGCCCGCGCTGCTCGCGACGCTCGGGTGCGCCTCGCTCGCGACCGCGCTCGTCGCCGCGCCGCACCACGCCGCGGCCGCAGCCCTCGCCGCGCTGCCGCCGTTCGCGCTCCTCGCGTGCGCGGGGACCGTGCGCCTCGTCCGGCACGCGCCCACGCGCGCCGCGCTGCTGACGTTCGCCGTCGCGCTCGCGGCGCTCGACGGCTGGATCGTGGCCGCGCCGTGGACGCTGCGGGAGGAGCCCGCGAGCGACGCGCACGCGGCCGGTCCGGACCGCGCGGAGTCGTGGCTGCTCGCGCGCTGGATCGGGCGCCAGACCACGGGCGACGTCCACACGGTGCTCGGCGACCCGCCGGGCGTGCGCGTCACCGACGCGGTGGTCGTCCGCTCGCACGCCCCGCGCGACCCGGCGCTGCGCCCGATCGTGCGCGGCCTCGGCGCGGGCGCGACGACGCTGCTCGTCGGGCCGTGGACGGAGCCGGCTGCGGCCGGCGGCCCGCTCGACGAGCTCGGCTCGCGCCCGCCCGACGCGCTCCTCGGCCGGATCCGCGTGTATCGCTGACGGCGCGCGCCGTCAGCGGTTGCCGCCGTTCAGGCCGCCGCTCTCGACGGGACCGCGGCCGGGGCCCGTCGCAGGCTCCCCGCCGTCGCCGCCGACGTCCGGCGCGCCGGTGCCGTCGGCCAGACCCCCGCGCGAGCGGGCTGCGGCGACGCCGCCCGCCCCGCCCGCGTCGCCCGCGAACAGGACCGCGTGCAGGATGGCGCCGTCGGCCACCAGCCCCGCGCCGCTGAGCCGCGCGTCGGGCTCGACGAACGCCGCCACGTCGCCCGGGTCTCCCGAGTTCGCCGCGCGCGCCCCGCCCGCCAGCGCGGCCGTGACGGCGTCCGCCTCGGGTGCGTCGCCGACGAGCCGCGGACGCGCCAGCGCCTCGAGCACGTACGAGCGCAGCACGCGCGCCGAGAGCGCGTCGAACGTGGCGTGGTCGCGGAAGGTCTCGACGCCGAGGAGCTCGGAGCCGGCGGCCACCGCGAAGCCGATGACCTCGGGGGAGCGCAGCCGCGGCGAGAACGCGCGCAGGTAGCGGTCGGCGCGCGACTGCAGCAGGTCGTTCGCGAACGCGCTGCCGAGGCCACCGCCGCCGGCCGCGCCGAGCTGCGGGAGCGCGGACGCGACGGAGCGGTCGAGCAGCGCCTGGTCGCCGCCCGCCGCGAGCAGCGCACGGACGCGGTGCAGCGCGAGTCCGTCGGAGCGCGCGAAGCGCCGCGCCGCGCCGCGCCGCTCGTCGCCGGACGTGAACGCGCGCATCGAGCGCGTCTGCCCCGGGACGATCAGCGCGTCCTCGGCGGCGACGCGGTCGCGGTGGCCGCCGTAGAAGACGTCGCCCGCGAGCACGAGCACGGAGCGCGAGCGGCGGTCGTTGTTGCGGACGACGAGCATGCCGTCCTGCGGGCTCTCCTCGACGCTCAGGATGCCGATCGCCAGGGCCTCGTCCACGGGCAGCGCGGCCGCGGCGTCGGCCGGCGTCTCGACGGCCGAGCGGTGCACGATCGGCCAGACCTGCACCTGTTCGAACGGGGCGAAGGTGCCGTCGGCGACGCGCACCGCCGCGAGGTGCCGCCCGAGGACCGTCGTACGCACCACGTCGGTCGTGGCGTGCGTGCCGGCGGCCGTGGCGCCGCGCTCGACGCGGCGCTGGATCTCCTCGCGGAACTGCAGGTCGCGGCGCTCGCGGTTGAAGTGGTCGAACTGCGGGAACGCGTCCTGGACGACGCGCATCGTCCCGTGCTCCTCCCAGACCTCCGGCACCATCTGCGCCGCCGCGTCGTGCTCGCGCGGGGCGGCCCCCCCGCGGCGCACGACGGGGCGCCACGGATCGAGCGCGGCGACGTCGAGCGACTCCGCGTCGCCGCCGCCGGCCGGCACACCGCGCGCGAGCCGCGCCTCGAGCATGCGCTCGAGCTCGGCGCCCAGGCGCGCGAGGTCCGGGTCGGCGCCGCGCCGCGGCCAGGCGATCGCGACGCCCGCGCCGGCGGCGACGAGCACGACGGCGGCGGCCGCCGCGCGCAGCAGCAGGAGGCGCCCGGCGGATTCCGGAGCGGCGGCGGCGTCGCGCGGGGCGGCCGCGCGCTCGCGCCCGGAGCCGACCGCGGCGAGGACGCGCGAGCGGAACGAGTTGGTCGCGGCGTAGCGCGTCTCCTCGGCGTCCCAGCGGCGCAGCACGCCGCCGACGCCGCGCAGGCGCGCCAGCTCGCCCGTGCAGACCGCGCAGCGCGCGAGGTGCGCCCGCACGCGCTCGGTCTGCGGGGCCGGCAGCTCCCCGTCGAGGTAGGCGGAGAGCTCGGGTTCGAAGAGGTCGCAGTCGCTCACGGCTCGATCTCCCGGGCGACCGCCGCCCGCAGGCGCAGGGCCAGCTTCTTCCGGCCCCGGTGGATCCAGGTCTTCACCTCGCCCAGGTTCGCGCCCATGACGTCGGCGATCTCCTGGTACGAGAGACCCTCGAACTCGCGCAGGGACACCGCGCGCATCAGCTTCTCCGGCAGCTCCGCCACCGCCGCACGCACGAGGCGCCGGTCCTCCCGGGCCTCCGCGCGCGCCTCCGGCTCGTTCGCCTCGGGCGCCGGTGCGAGCTCGTCGAGGACGAACGCGTCCTCCACGACGTCCCCGCGTGCCGCACGCCGCCGCGCCGCCCGCAGGCGGTCGCGGCAGAGGTTCCCGAGCACGGTGTAGAAGTAGGTGCTGAAGCGCGCCGTCGGCTCGTAGCGCTCGGCCGCCCGGAAGATGCGGACGAAGGTCTCCTGGGCGGCGTCCTCGGCGGCCTGGTAGTCGCCGAAAACGCGGAAGGCGTACCGCTTGGCGGCACCCTCCCACCGCTCCATGAGGAGTCGGAAGGCGTCCAGGTCGCCGCGGGCGACCTCGCCCATCAGGCTCTCGTCACTGTGCACCGGGTTCCGGATCCTCCGTGCGTACCACTGTAAACGCCGCTCCGGGGAGCCGGGTTACGCGGCACGCCGCGTGCTAGATTTCGGCGATGCGCGTACTGATCGTGGACGACGAGCAGGACATCCGGGACACCCTGGACATGGTGCTGTCCTATCAGGGGTACGAGACCGTCCTCGCCGAGAGCGCCGCGGCAGCCGTCCGCGCGCTCGAGGCCGGCCCGGTCCCCGAGGTCTGCATCCTCGACGTGAAGATGCCCGGCCGCGACGGCCTCGACCTCCTGGCCGAGGTCCGCGACCGCTGGCCGCAGGTGGCGGTCATCATGGTCTCGGGCCACGGCGACGCCCACATGGGCTTCGAGGCCGCGCGCCGGGGAGCCTACGAGTTCCTGGAGAAGCCCCTCGGCGAGGAGCGCGTGCTCCTGACCGTGCGCAACGCGGCGGTGCGCTCCGAGCTCGAGGTCGACAACGCCGCGCTCAAGCGCAAGGTCGGCGAGCGCTACGCCATCCTCGGGCGCAGCCGGCCGGTGCAGGACGTGCTCGCGATGATCGAGCGCGTCGCGCCGACCCAGGCGCGGGTGCTCGTGACGGGCGAGAACGGCACGGGCAAGGAGCTGGTCGCGCGCAACCTCCACGAGCGCAGCCCGCGCTGGAAGGAGCCGTTCGTCGAGGTCAACTGCGCCGCGATCCCGCGCGAGCTGATCGAGAGCGAGCTCTTCGGCCACGAGAAGGGCGCCTTCACGGGCGCGACGGCCTCGCACAAGGGCCGCTTCGAGACCGCCGACGGCGGCACGCTGTTCCTCGACGAGATCGGCGACATGGACCCGTCCGCGCAGGCGAAGGTGCTGCGCGTGCTCGAGACGGGCGAGGTCACGCGCGTCGGCGCCGAGCGCTCGCAGAAGGTCGACGTGCGTGTCGTCGCCGCGACCAACAAGGACCTCGCGGCCGAGGTCGAGGCCGGGAACTTCCGCGAGGACCTGCTCTACCGCCTGAACGTCGTCGAGATCCACCTGCCGCCGCTGCACCAGCGCAAGGAGGACGTGCCGCTCCTCGCGCGCCACTTCCTGGCCGAGGCGTGCGCCAAGAACGACATGCGCCCGCGCAAGCTGCACCCGGACTGCGAGTCGTGGCTCGCGGCGCAGGTCTACCCCGGCAACGTGCGTCAGCTCCGCAACCTGATGGAGCGGATCGCGATCCTCGCGGACGGCGACCCGATCCCGTCGGCCGAGGCGGAGCGGCTGCTGCGCCCAAGGACGGCGGCTGCGTCTGCCGATCCCTTCACACAGTGCGAGACCTTCGAGGAGTTCAAGGAGGCGAGCGAGCGCCTCTACCTCGAGCAGAAGCTGATCGAGAACGGCTGGAACATCAAGCGCACCGCCGAGCGGCTGCACATGATGCGCTCGAACCTCTACAAGAAGATCGAGAAGTACCAACTCAAGTGAGTCCCCCCGAGTGAGTCAGCGCGCCGCCCGCACCGTGCTCCTCGCAGCCGCCCTCGCGGCCGCGGGCGCGTGCGCCTCGAGCGGCGTGCGGACCGACCGCGACGACGCGGACGACGGCGGCGCGCCCGAGCACACGTCGTATCTCGACGACGGCGACCGCCTGATGGACGCGGGCGACTTCGAGTCCGCGGCGCGCGCGTACCAGCGCGACCTCGACGCGGAGCCGAGCTCGCCGGTGGTCGCCGAGAAGCTGCTGAACGCGCGCCGCCGTGCGGCCCAGGTGCGCGCCGCGCAGGCGCTCGCGGCCGCCGGCCGCGGCGACGACGACGCCGCGCGCACGCACCTCGCCACGGCGCAGCGCTACGGCGCCGACGTCCCCGCGGTGCGCCGCGCCGCCGCGGAGCTCGATTCGCGCCTCCAGGCCGGCACGCGCACGCGCGACCTGCTCGACGCGGCGCGCGCGGCGCTCGTCCGCGAGCCCGACGAGGCCGCGCGGCTCCTGCAGGAGGCCCGCGAGCTGAGCCCGCAGGACCCCGAGGTCGTGCGGCTCCTGCGCGAGGCGACGCTGCGCTCGGAGGCCGAGCGCGCCGCGGACCGCGCCCGCGCGGCGTGGCACGACGGCCGCGCCGACGACGCCGTCCGCGAGCTGCGCAGTGCGCAGTTCGCGCAGCGCCCGGTGCGCGGCGCCGAGACGCTGCGCATCGAGATGGAGGACGACCTGCTGCGCCGGACGGCGTCGATGTCGGACCTGCCCACGCTGCGCGGCGCGCGCGACGTGTGCGTCGCCGCCGGGCTCTCCGCCGCGTGCACGCGCACCGTGCGCGACCGGCTCGTCGCGGCGCTGCGCGCGGAGGCGTCGCGGCTGCTGCAGGAGGGCCGTCCCGCGGTCGCCGCGCTGCACGAGGCCGAGTGCGTGCGCAGCGGCGCGGACATCCCCACGCCCGCACTCGACGCGGTGCGCGCGCGCGCGCAGGTGTGGATCGCCGTCGAGCCGTTCGACGACGCGACGGGCGGCGAGGTGGACGGCCCGCGCCTCGCGCGCGCCCTCGCCGACCGGCTCGCCGCCGATGCGCGCCGCGGCGGCGCGGCCGTCGGCGTCATCGGGCCGGGACCCGAGCAGGAGAAGCTGCTCGCGGCGTACCCGCGTGCGCTGCGGCTCGGCGGCCGCGTGACGGCCGCGCGCGTGGCGAGCGG
Organism: uncultured bacterium; assembly: GCA_937996235.1. Taxonomy (GTDB): domain Bacteria; phylum Planctomycetota; class JAJSAM01; order JAJSAM01; family JAJVHW01; genus CALKVK01. Next base: position 42,760 of record CALKVK010000023.1, read on the forward strand.
CCCGCGCAGCACGACCGCGCGCAGCGTCGAGGTGCAGGTCGGCTCGCGCACCGAGGCGAACCCCGAGCGCAGCGCGGCCGAGAGCGAGCTCGCGGCGTCGCGCGAGCGTCTCGAGAACCTCGAGAAGCAGCTCGCGGCAGCGAACGAGGAGCTCGCGCAGGTCCGCTCGCTGCCGTTCCGGCGCGCCGCGGGCGGCGAGCGGCCAGGTCAGGGCCAGGTCTCGTACGAGCTCGCCGTGGCGCGCGCGCAGACGCGCGTGAAGAACCTCGAGCGCGAGAAGAGCGAGACCGAGGCGACCGAGGCGGCGGCGCGGCGCGCGCTCTCGGCGCTCCCCGCGTCGCGCGAGGTGCCCGTGATGGGCACGCGCAACGTGGACGTCACCACGTACCGCAAGGTCGCGAGCGTCACCGCGCACCTGCGCCTCGCGGGCGCCGGCGACGCGCTCTTCGACGCGGACGTCACCGGGAGCGCGTCGCACGACGAGACCGTCGCACCCGCGGTGCCCGAGGCGGGACTCGCCGACGACCCCGACGCCGCGCCCGACGACGCCGAGATGGCGCGCCGCGCGGCCGACCACTTCGCGTCGGTCGCGTCGGGCACGCTGCGCGCCGCGGCGGAGCAGGAGGCGCGGCGCTTCCTCGACGACGCGCGCGCCGCCGAGCGCGCGGGACGCGCCGACGAGGCCGCGGAAGGGTACGCTCTGTATCTCCTCGCCACGCCCGAGGTCGCGACGCCGCGCCGCGCGGACGCCGCACGGGCGCTGCAGGAGCTGACCGGCGTCCACGTCGCGCTGCGCACGGGCGCGCCGGAGGAGGAGTCCCGATGACCCGCAGCCGGCCGCTCGTCGCCCTCGGGATCGCGCTGGCGCTCGCGGCGTTCGCGGCCCCTGCACCGCTGCTCGCGCAGGACGGCGGCGGCGCCTCGCTCGACGGCGGCCGCAAGGAGCGCAAGAAGAGCGCCGAGGAGCTCTACCTCGAGGCGGTCGGCAAGGAGTTCAAGGCGAAGGACACGTCCGCGCTGGTCGAGCGCATCCCCGAGAAGGGCAAGGCGCAGCTGCAGCTCGGCGGCAAGGACGACAGCTACAGCCGCACGCAGGCGAAGGCGATCCTCGACGACTGGTTCGAGAACCGCTCCATCACGACGTGCAAGCTGAAGAGCACGAAGGACCTCGTCGGCGAGTTCGAGCTGAAGTTCCGGCGCAAGGGCAAGGACGAGGAGGTCGAGCGCACGCTCCAGGTCACGCTGAAGCGCAAGGCGGACGACACGTTCGTGCTGAAGGCGTTGGTCGTCCAGGACTGACGTGCGCGGCGTCCGCGCGGCGCTCGCGCTCCTCCTCGCCCTCGTCCTGCTGCTCGGGTTGAGCGAGCTCCACGCCGCGCGCCAGCGTGCGCGCGCCGCCGCGGGTCCCGTGGACGCCGATGTCGCCGCGGCGCGGGCCGACGTCGCGGACGCGCTGCACGCACTCGAGAGCTCGTGCGCGGAGACCGCCGAGGCGGCGCTCGCGGCGGCGGGCGACCGCACCGACCCGGACGCGCTCTTCGCCGCGATCGAGGCGCTCGACCTGCCGCGGAACGGCGGCGTGGACCTCTACGACGCGAGCGGCGAGCTGCTCGCGTGGACGGGCAGCGTGGCGCCTGCGGTCGAGGCCCCCGCCGACGACGACCTGCGCGCGGGCGGCGTCTTCGTCGAGTCGGCGAACGGCCGCCGCCTCGCGGTCCGGCGCCGCAGGTCGGACGCCGCGCCCGGCGCCGCGGCCTGTGCCGTCGCCCACGTGCCCGTCGAGCAGCGCTCGCCGGTCAGGAGCCCCGTGCTCGCGAGCTACGAGCTGGCACGCAGCGTCGCGGCGCGGCACCGCGTCGGGACCGTGGCCGTGCTCGCGCCGGGCTCCTACGAGGGCGAGGACCTCGCGAGCGCGTACGGCGGCGCGCTCGCGTCCGTCGACGTGCAGCCGCTGCCGCCCGAGATCTGGGTCGAGAGCGTGGACGCGGCCGCGGCGGAGCGGCGCGCCGTGCTGACGACGCTTGCGGTCCTCGTCGCCGCGGGCCTCGCCGCGGCGGGCTTCGGCCGAGGCGCGTCGCGTGCGCGACCGGGGGTCTGGCTCGTCCGCGCCGCGCTCTGCGTCACGGCGCGGCCGCTGCTCGGCGCCGCGCACGCCGAGCGCCTGTTCGCGGGCACGCCGCTCGCGGACCCCGGCGTGTACGCGGGCGGCCTGCCGCTCGGTCTCAACGCGTCCCCGATCGAGCTGGTGCTCTCGGCGCTCGCGCTCGCGGCCGCGCTCGCGTGCGTCGCACGCGCCGCCGGCCTCGCACGGCGGCGGCCGCTCCCGGCTCCCGTCGCCGCGCTGCCCGTCGCGCTGCTGCTCCTCGCCGGACGCGCGGCGCTGCGCTGGGTCATCGACGACGTGGTGCGCAACTCGACGGTGCGGTTCCTGCCCGACGAGTCCGTCGTGCCGCCGGCCGGGCCCGCCGCGCTGCTCCTCGCGCTGGTGCTCGTCGCGACCGCCGCCGTGCTCGCCGTCGGCGCGGCGCTGCGCGCGTTCGCGCCCGCGAGCTGGACGGAGACGTGGGGCCGGCGCGTCGTGCTCGTCGGCTGCGCCGCGCTCCTGCTCGCGCCGCTCGGCCCGGAGGGGCCGCCGCTGCGCGCGGGTCTCGCCGTCGCGGGCGCCGCGGGCTTCGCGCTCGCGCTCGCCGCGACCGCGCTGCGACTCGGCGTCGCGACGCGCGCCGCGCTGGTGCCGCTCGGCCTCGCGCTCGGCGTGTTCGCGCCGCTCTCGCGCGCACTCGACGCCGCGCTGCGCCGCGACCTGCTCGAGGTCGCCGAGGACCACGCGCAGGCGGGCACGCCCGCGTCGGAGGGCGCCGAGACGCTGTTCGTCGAGCGCGTGCTCGCGGCGGCGGTCGCCGACGCCGACCTCGTCGCCGCCGTGCAGGAGGAGCGCCTGCCGCCGGACCTGACGCGGCGCCTCTGGGCGCGCTCGGATCTCGCGAAGCGCAGCGAGTCGTCGTGGCTCGACGTCGGCGGCGTCGGGCGCCCCATCTACCAGGAGTGCCCGGCGGACCTGCCGCCGCGCTCGTGGATGCCGGACCTGAAGGAGCTGCCCGCGGACGTCGCCACGGCGTGGACGGTCTCGCGCGACGGCCGCGGACTCGGTCAGGACAGCCGCTGGGTCATCGGGCAGCGCCCGATCGTCGGCGGCGGCGCGGTGCTCGCGACGGTGCGCGTCGGGCTGGAGGTCCGGCCGTCGCGCACGGCGCGGCTCCTCGCGCTCGACGAGACAGGACTCCAGACGGCGTCCTCCTCGCGCACGCCGCGCGGCGTGCCGGTGGACACGTACGACGGCGCCGGACGGCTGCTGCCGGACGCCTCCGAGAACCCCGCGACGCCGCTCGGCCGCCGGCTCGACGAGGCGCTCGTGCAGCGCGTGGTCCGCGACGGCGGCGACGCGTGGCGCGAGGTGCGGCAGGACAGCGGTGCGGCGCTCGTGCTCGTCCACCCGCGGCGCGACGCGGACGGCGCCGTGACGGGGGCGCTGGCGTTCTCCGTGGACGCCGGCGGGACCCGCGCGCTGATGCTCCGCACGACGAAGGTCGCCCTCGCCGGCGCGCTGCTCTCGGTGCTCTCGCTCGCCGCGACGGCCGCGTGGTGGGCGCGCGGCGCGCGCCTGCGGCTCGCGCACCGTCTCGTCGTCTCGTACGTCGTCGTCTCGGCCGTCCCGCTCGTGTTCCTCGCGTGGGCCAACCGCCAGCTCGTCCAGGAGCGCGACGTGACCGAGCGCCGCCGCGAGCTGCGCGAGGCGACGAGCGTGCTGCAGGCGGCGATGCACACGCGCGACGTGCCCGCCGGGCTCGCGGCGATCGACCCGCGCGAGCGCGCGGGGCTCGGCTTCGTCGGGCTCGCCGACTCGATCCCCTACAGCCCCGGGCGCCGCGGCAGCGTCTACCGCATGCAGCGCCTCGTCGCGACGACCGACCAGGGTCTCGTCGACACCGAGCTGCTGCCGTCGCGCATGCCCGGCCGCGCGTTCCACGAGATCGTGCTGCTCGGGCGCGTGTTCCACGTCGAGACGGCGCGCGTGGGCGACCAGGCGGTCAACGTCGGCTACGCGCCCGTGCGCGACCCGCGCTCGCCGACGAGCGAGGTGATCGGCGCGGTGTCGGTGGCGCTCGTGCACGAGGACGCCACGCGCGAGCGCGAGCAGGCGGCGGCCGTCACCGCGGTGCTCGGGTTCTACCTCGCGTCGATCGTGGCGGTGATGGGCCTCGGCTCGCTCGTCGCGGAGCGCCTCACGAAGCCGCTGCGGCTGCTGCGCCTCGCGACGCGCCGCGTCGCCGCAGGCGACCTCTCCGAGCCCGTGCCGGGCGCGGGACCGAGCGAGCTCGGTCAGGTGGTGGAGGCCTTCAACACGATGGTGCGCGACCTCGCGGAGAGCCGCGAGCGGCTGGTGCGCGCGGAGAAGGAAGCGGCGTGGCGCGACATGGCGCGCCAGGTCGCGCACGAGGTGAAGAATCCGCTGACGCCGATGCGCCTCGCGGCGGAGCACCTGCGCCGCGCGCACGCCGACGGCTCGCCCGACTTCGCCCGCGTGCTGCAGCGCTCCGTGGACGTGATCGTGCGGCAGACCGAGAACCTGCGGCGCATCGTCACCGACTTCCGCGACTTCGCGCGCATGCCCGTGCAGCGCCGCGAGCCGGTGGACGTGGGACGCCTCGCGTCGGAGGTCCTCGACCTGTACCGCGGCGTGCCGGGACTGACGGTCGAGGTCGCCGCGGACGCGACGCTCCCGGCGGTGCTCGCCGACCCCGACGAGCTGCGCCGCGTGCTCGTGAACGTCGCGGGCAACTCCGTCGAGGCGCTCGCGGGCCGCGCCGGCCGCCTGGCCGCGCGCGTCACGTCGCCCGATGCCGCGCACGTCGTCGTCGTGGTCGCGGACGACGGCCCCGGCGTCCCCGCCGAGGTGCTGCCGCGGCTCTTCGAACCGAACTTCTCGACGAAGACCGGCGGCACGGGACTCGGCCTCGCGATCTGCAAGCGCGCGGTCGAGGACCTGGGCGGCACGATCACGCTCGAGAGCACGGCCGGCGCGGGCACGACCGTCACCATCACGCTGCCCGCGGGCGACGCGTCGCGCGCCGCCGCGTTGCAGGAGCGCGCGTGACGCATCGTCACGCCCGTACCGGAGGGAGGTCCGAGTGTCCCGACCGTTCGCCGCCGCACTCGCCCTGCTCGGAGCCGTCGTCGTGAGCGGCTGCGCGTCGCACAGGCCGCCGAAGGTGCCGCCCGGCATCGACCCCGCGCACCTGCACTTCGCGGACCCCGTCGCGGAGGAGGGCGACCCCGCGCCCGACTTCACGCTGCCGCTCGCCGACGGCTCCGGCACGCTCACGCTCTCGGCGCTGCGCGGCAAGCCGGTGCTGCTCGCGTTCGGCTCCTACACCTGAGGCCCCTTCCGCGGGGAGGTCGGCGACCTCCTCTCGCTGGCGCGCGGCTACCGCGGGCGCGCCGAGTTCGTCGTCGTGTACGTGCGCGAGGCGCACGCCGAGGACGAGTGGTCGATGGAGCAGAACCGGCAGGACGACGTCGTCGTCTACCAGCCGCTCACGAGCGACGAGCGCACGGCCGCGGCGTGCGCGTGCGTCGAGCGACTCGAGATCGACGTGCCCGTCGTCGTGGACGACATGCAGGACACGGTGGGACGTGCGTACGGCGCGTGGCCCGAGCGCCTGTACGTGGTGCGCGCCGACGGCGTCATCGGCTACCAGGGCGGCTACGGCCCGTTCGAGTTCCACCCGGAGGAGGCCGCGGCCTACCTCGCCGAGCTGCTCGGCCCGCCGACGCCCGACGCCGCGCCCTGAGCGCTACCGCACCACGACTTCGAGGTCGTTCGGCTGCGTGTAGGTCGTCGCGATCGTGTCCACGACCTCGGCCGCGCCGCTCTTGCGGTCCACGGAGATCGAGAGCAGCCCCGTCTCGCTCAGGACGACCAGGAAGCGGCCGTCCGGAGAGCGTCCGTGTCCCGAACTGCCGCTCGGCAGGATCTCCTGCGGCTCGCCGAGCGGCACCACGCTGCCGTCGCCTCGCAGCTTGCACGCGAGCAGCGGGCGGTCGGTGGAGTTGGACGGCAACACGACGGCGGCGCCGTTCTTCGGTGCGCTCACGCCGCTGCCGGTGCTGAAGAGACCGGTGGCGGCGGGCGACGCGGGCAGCTCGCGCAACTCCCCGCTCGACGCACGCACCGAAAACCCGAACAGGCGCTCCCCGACGTTCTCGCCGGCGTACACGCGGCGGCCCCGCGGGTCGGGGTGCAGGCTCCACGAGAACGATGTCGGGAACGCGAGCGGTGAGCCCGGCGCCTCCGTGAGCGTGCCGTCGCGGCCGATCGCGTACGACGAGATGGAGTCGGCGCGCTCGTTGATGCAGCACAGCACGCGCTTGACGGCGAGGATGCCGTCCGGTCCGCTCCCCGTAGCCCACGGGGAGCCCTGGAGCGCCGTCAGCGCGCCGTCCGCGCCGAGCTCGAAGCCGTACACGGCCTCGTCCTGGTATGCGTTCACGTACACGAACGTGCGGCGGCCGACGTCCACGGCGGTCACGCCGTTGAAGCCCTCCTGCTCCGCGCCGACCGCGTGCGGACTCCCCGCCCCGCTGACGAGCGAGCCGTCCGCCTGCTGCAGGAACACGTGGACGCCGTCCTGTCCCGAGACGATCACCGCGCGCCGCTTCTTCGACCAGCCGAGGGTCTGGCAGAGCCCGCCGCAGCCGGTGCCGCGGAGACCCGTCACGAACGGCGAGGACGCGAGCTCCTCGAGCGAGCCGTCCTTCGCCCACGTGTAGCCGTGCACGACGTTCGGGTTGCCGCCCTCGTGCGCGTAGACGTACGTCGTGCGCTTCGGGGCGGCCGTGCCGTCAACCGGCGCGAAGAGGACGGCACCGGCGCCGAGCGCCGCGGAGACGAGCGTGAGCAGGACGACACGACGCGGCATCGCGGGCACCTCCGGGACGGCGCGGAGTGTCGGTGGCGCGGTCCCGGCGCGTCAGGAACATCGCGCGCGGGAGAGGTCAGGACTCCGGCCAGAGCCACGCGGCGCCGCGGACGCCGCTCGCGTCGCCGTGCGCGGCGAGGCGCAGCGCGGTGTCCACGCGGTCCGCGAAGACGTGGCGGCCCCAGAGCGCCTGGATCGCCGGCACGAGCCCGGGTGCGAGCGAGACGCCGCCGCCGAGCACGATCGCGTCCGGGTCGAGCACGTTGACGATCAGCGCGAGGGCGCGCGCCGCGCGCTCGGCGTGGCGCGCGAGCGTCGCTCCGCACGCGGCGTCGCCCGCGGCCGCGCGCCGCGCGACGTCGTCGCCGGTGACGCGCTCGCCGGTGACGCGCTCGTGGTCGAGCGCGATCCCCGGTCCCGAGAGGAACGTCTCCACGCAGCCGCGCTGCCCGCAGTAGCACGGCGGTCCGGGGCGCTCGTCGTCCCGCGCCCACGGCAGCGGCACGTGGCCCCACTCCCCCGCCGCGGCGTTCGGTCCCGTCAGCACGCGCCCGTCCACGACGATCCCGCCGCCGGTGCCGGTCCCCAGGATGACGCCGAACACCACCGCGAACCCCGCGCCCGCGCCGTCGGTCGCCTCGGAGAGCGCGAAGCAGTTCGCGTCGTTCGCCACGCGCACGGGCCGTGCGAGCAGCCGCGCGAGGTCGCCGACGATCTCGCGCCCCGTGAGCCACGTCGAGTTGGCGTTGCGCATGCGGCCCGTCGCCGGGGAGGGCGCGCCGGGCACGCCGACGCCCACGCTCCCGCGCTGCCGCGTCGCGCGCTCCGCCTCCGCGACGAGCCCCGCGATCGCGGCGAGCGTCGCGTCGTAGTCGCCGCGGGGCGTCGGCACGCGGCGGCGGAAGAGCTCCTGCCCGTCGCGTGCGAGCGCACTGCACTCGATCTTCGTGCCGCCCAGGTCGATTCCGATGCGCACGCCGCGAGGATAGCGACGCGTGCGCCGCGCCGGATCCGACACCCCGGCGCGGCGCCGGTCGGCGAAGATGCCGACGCAGCGCCGCCGCCGGGCGGCGGACCGTCCCGGCACCCACCGCACCCGGAGGCCCCCGTGCGCCGTCCCGCACTCGCCGCGTTCGCCCTCGCCGCCGTCCTCTCCTTCACCGCCGCCCGCGCCGCGCCCTTCACGAGCGCGTTCGACGGACTCGCGAACGAGCTGCAGTACCGCGTGACCGACGGGCCGCTCGGCGGCACCGACCTCACCGGCACCGCCAAGAAGCAGCAGAAGGCCGCGACGAAGGTGCTCGCACAGTTCGCGAAGACGACCGACGACGTCGCGGACGACCTGAAGTCGCTGAAGATCGTCGAGAAGAAGCTGCGCAAGCCGTTCCAGGACGAGTTCGACCCGGCCGGCCCCGACGGCACCGTCGGCGCGCTGCTCGGCGACGCCTCCGACAGCTTGCTCGGACTGCTCGCCGGCCGCCGCGACGCGCTCGAGTCGCGCGTCTCCGACCTGCCGCCCGGTGACGCGAACAAGGTGCAGAAGGCGATCGACGCCTTCGACCGCTACGCGCCGCGCGCCGCGCCGCCGAACGCCGTGAAGAAGCGCGCCCCCGCGCTGCTCAAGCTCTACGCCGCCGTGCGCGCCGGCGAGAAGGTCGCGGGCACGGGAGGCGGCGGCACGGGCACGAACCTGATCTCGGCGCGCATCGACGGCGTGCTCGTGACGTCCGACGTGACGACGCCCGCCGTCGACCGCGGCGACGGGACTCTGCTCCTCGCACTCGTGCAGATCCTGCCGAGCGGCGAGACGACCCAGATCAGCTTCGCCGTGAAGGGCGTGACAGGCCCCGGGGAGTACCTGCTCGACGACCCGGACGAGTACGCGCTCGTGCTGCGCTTCGGCGGCACGACGCAGGGAACGTACGAGCTCGTCGACGAGACGGGCGTCGTCACGTTCACCGAGTTCGACCTCGCGACGCCGCGCATCGTCGCGAGCTTCTCGTTCGACGTGCAGGACTTCGCCAAGACGACGACGGTCCGCGTCACCGAAGGCGTCGCCGACTTCCGGCGCGTGACGGTCGTCGGCGACGGACCGGCCTGCAGCCCGAACGGCAACACCGGGTCCGCGCTCGTGGACTCGCAGCCGTTCACGCCCAACCTGGTCGCCGCCGTCCAGATCCAGCGCATCCTCGAGATCTCGGCGTCCGACGGCACGTCGGTCGTCTCGCTCTTCGTGAGCGACTTCGACGGCGTCGGCACGTACCAGGTCGTCGCGGGCTCGTCGTACTCGGACATGGGCGGCACGCGCACGTACGCCGCGACCGGCGGCTCGGTGACGGTCACGGAGTACGACCCGCTCGCGGGCCGGCTCGCCGGCACCTACACCCTCGACGCGGCGCTGCCGCCCCCCGCGAGCACGGCGGTGCAGGTGCGGCAGGGCACGTTCTGCGTCTCGGATCTCGCCATCGGACGCTGACCGCGACCGGACCGCGGCGGACGGCCCTCCGACCGTGCGCGCGCGCGGCGCCGTGTGTACCGTGGGCACCCGTCCCGAGCGCCGCGAACCCCACCGGGGGGCGACGGTTCGAGGCGGGATCGCGGAGGGACCGGTCGTGACGTGCGGAAGGAGACGCGCCTGATGGGCCGCGGCATGCTCCGCGGCCGCCGCGCGCCCGTCCCGGCGTGGGCGGCCGTCGCGCTCGGCCTCGTCCCGGCGGCGGTGCTCCTCGCGGCGTGGTGGCTGCTGACGCGCGGCGAGCCCGAGTACCGCGCGATCAGCCCGGTCATCCTGCCCACGCCGGCCGACGTCTTCGGCTTCGTCCCGCGCCTCCTGCACACGCCCGGCGACGCCGAGTCCGCGTTCTGGCGGCAGGTGCTGCTCAGCTTCCGCCGCGTGGCCCTCGGGTTCGGCGTCGCCGTCGCCGTCGCGCTGCCGCTCGGCACGCTCGTCGCGTCGTTCCGCGGCTGGCGCCTGACGTTCGGGCCGACGGTCGCGGCATCGGGCTACGTCCCCATCGCCGCGCTCGTGCCGCTCAGCATGAGCTGGTGGGGCACGGGCGAGATGCAGAAGGTGCTGTTCCTCGCGCTCGCGTTCCTCGTGTACCTGCTGCCGCTCGTCATCCGCGCGCTCGACGCGGTGCCCGACGTCTACGTGAGCACCGCGCACACGCTCGGCGCGTCGCGCGCACAGGTGATCCTGCGCGTGCTCCTGCCCGTCGCGGCGCCCGACATCTGGCACGCGCTCCGGCTGGCGTTCGGCGTCGGCTGGTCGTACCTCGTGCTGGTCGAGATGACGGTGCTCGCGGGCGGCCTCGGCGCCATGATCTTCACGGGGCAGCGGCGCTCGGAGCTGCGGCCGCAGATCTACGTCGTGCTCGCCGTGATCACGCTCATCGCGTGGGCCGTGGACCTCGGCTGGGCGCGCCTCGGACGTGTGCTCTTCCCGTACCGCGAGGAGCGCGCGTGAGTGCGCAGCGGGCAGCCGCCGGCGACGCGCCGCCCGTCGTCGAGTTCCGCAACGTCACGCTGCGCTTCGGCGACTACGTGGCGCTGCTCGACGTCAGCTTCGTCGTGCCCGACCGGCCCGACGCGGGCGAGTTCGTGTCGATCATCGGGCCGTCGGGATGCGGCAAGAGCACGCTGCTGAACCTGATCGCGGGCTTCCTGCAGCCGACCGAGGGCGAGGTGCTCGTGCGCGGGCGCCCCGTCGAGGGACCGGGCGTGGACCGCGGCATGATCTTCCAGCAGTACAGCTCGTTCCCCCACCTGCGCGTGCTCGACAACGTCTGCTTCGGGCTGCGCCTGAACGCCGCGGCGCGCGGGCTCTCCGACCCCGAGATCGTCGAGCGCGCGCGCGAGATGCTCGGCCACGTGGGTCTCGCGGGCCACGAGTCGAAGTTCCCGCACCAGCTCTCGGGCGGGCAGAAGCAGCGCGTCGCGATCGCGCGCTCGCTGGTCCTCGAGCCGCAGATCCTGCTGATGGACGAGCCGTTCTCGGCGCTCGACGAGCCGACGCGCCTCGAGATGCAGGAGCTGACGGTCGCGCTGTGGCACCGCGTGCACCCCACGATCTTCTGCATCACGCACAGCGTCGAGGAGGCCGTGTACCTGGCCGAGCGCGTGTTCGTGATGAGCCACGCCCCGGGGCAGATCGCGTACGACATCGGCGACGTGCTGCCGCCGTCGCTCGGCGTGAAGCCCCTCGACGCGCAGGAGCGGCCCGAGTTCAAGGCGGCCGTGCGCGCCGTCACCGACGTGTTCCGCGCTGTCGACCGTGCGCCGCGGGGCGGACGCTGATGGCCGCGCCGCCGTCGCTCGGACGCCTCCTCGGCGCCGCGTTCCACGCGCGCCCCGCGGGCATGTTCGTGCCGCCGAACTGGATCGGCATCGCCGCGTTCGGCCTGCTCGGGTTCGTCAACCCGGGCCTCTGGATCGTCGGCGCGGGGCTCGAGGCTGCGTACCTCTACGCGCTGATCACGAACACGCGCTTCCGCCGCTTCGTCGCGTCGCGGGGCGACGTCGACGCGCGCCGCGTGTGGGAGGAGCGCCGCGACGAACTCGTCGAACAGCTCGAGCGCGACGACCGCGCGCGGTACGAGGAGCTCGCGCACCGCTGCGCCGCGATCGTCGAGCAGCAGACGGTCGTCGCCGGCGCGGCCGCGGGCGTCGCCGCGCAGGGCGAGGGTCTCGCGCGGCTGCTCTGGATCTACCTGCGGCTCCTGCACACGCGCCGCGCGGTGCAGCGGCTCCTGCTCGAGTCGTACGCGACCGAGAACGAGGGGCAGCGCATGGCGGAGCGGCTCGCGTCGCTCGAGCGGCGCATCTCCGAGGAGCAGATGTCGGACCAGCTCCGCAACAGCCTGGTCGGGCAGGCGGACATCCTCCGCCAGCGCCTCGAGAAGCGGCAGGAGGCGACGCAGAAGCTCGACTTCCTGGACGCGGAGCTGACACGTCTGCAGGAGCAGGTGGAGCTGGTGCGCGAGCAGGCGGCGCTGACGACCGACCCCGAGCTCGTCTCCCAGCGCATCGACGCGATCGCCGCGAACCTCGGCGGCACGAACCGCTGGATCAGCGAGCAGCAGCGCTTCCTCGGCACCATGGAGGACCTGCTCACCGACCCGCCGCCCGTCGTCGCGCCCGGCGCGAAGGAGTCCGCATGAGCGTGCCGCTGCCCGCGTGGGCGCAGGAGATGCGCGACCTGTTCCGCTCCGGCGCCGTCGCGCAGTTCCTCGTCCACGGCAACGTCTTCGACGTCGTGCCGGCGGACGGTCCGAACGGCCCGCGGCTCGTGCCGCTGCGCACGTTCCTCGACGAGGTGATGTTCGGCAGCTACGACGTCGTGCTCACGTACGACCGCTCGCGCGGCATCCGCGCGACGAAGGGCGGCGACGACCTCACGCGCTGGATCGAGCAGGCGCTGCGCGAGGAGCACGTCGTCCCGAGCCAGCTCCGCGACCCGGGGCAGGCGATGGAGCTCGTGGACCGCTATCTCCTGCGCTCGCTGAACGTCTCGGCGCTCGCGGGGCCGGACGCCAAGGCACCGCGGCGCATCGCGGTGATCGTGGACTTCGCGGAGTTCGTCGTTCCGCGCGGCGAGCCGGGACAGATGAGCGGCGGCTTCGCCGCGAACGTCGTGAAGGTGCTCGGCTGGGCGAACGACGCGGCGATCCTCCAGTCGAACATCGTCACGGTGCTCGTGACCGAGGCGCTGCACGACCTCGACGAGCTCGTCTCCGAGAACCCGCACGCGGCGAAGCTGCACGTGCCGCTCCCCGACGAGGCCGCGATGGCGGACTACGTCGAGGTGCTGCGGAGCTCGCAGTTCCCCGACCTCGCGGAGCACTGCGAGGTGCCGCTCGACGTGCTCGCGCGGCGGCTGACGGGGCTCAGCCGCGTCGGCGCCCGGCGCGTGGTCGCGACGGCGCTGCGCAACGACCGCGACATCTCCGCCAAGTGGCTCACGCGGATGAAGAAGGAGATGATCGAGCGCGAGTGCAACGGCCTGCTCGAGTTCCTCGAGTCGCCGTACACGCTCGACGACGTCGCCGGCCACGAGCCCGTGAAGCAGTGGCTGCGCGAGGACGGCACGCTCCTGCGCCGCGGCGTGCTGAACGCGCTGCCGATGGGCTATCTCGTCACCGGCCGCATCGGCACCGGGAAGACGTTCCTCGTGCAGTGCTGGGCGGGCGAGCTGGGCGTGCCGTGCGTCGTCTTCAAGAACTTCCGCGACCGCTGGGTCGGCGCCACGGAGTCGAACCTGGAGAAGATCTTCGCGATCCTGCGCGCGATCGGCCAGGTGGTGGTGTTCGTGGACGAGGCCGACCAGGCGGCGGGGAAGCGCGAGAGCGGCGGCGGCGACAGCGGCCTGTCGGGCCGCGTCTACGCGATGCTCGCGAAGGAGATGTCGGAGACGCGCAACCGCGGCCGCATCGTCTGGGTGTTCGCGACGTCGCGCCCGGACCTGCTCGAGGTGGACCTGAAGCGCCAGGGCCGGCTCGACGTGCACGTGCCGCTGTTCCCGCCCGCGACGCCCGACGAGATGCGCGCGCTGCTCCTCGCGATCGCGCGCAAGCTGCGCTTCCCGCTCGCGGCCGACGACCTGCCGGAGCTGCCCGAGGGGCTCGTGCTCGGAGGCAACGAGATCGAGGGCATCCTGGTGCGCGCGCTGCGCTCGCACGCGCTCGCCGAGGAGCCGAAGCCCGCGCTGCGCGACCTCCTGGCGCAGATCCTCGCGGAGGTGCGGCCGAGCGCGCACACGCGCAAGCTCGAGTACATGGACCTCGTCGCGGTGAAGGAGTGCACCGACGCGCGCTTCCTGCCCGAGCGCTGGCGCGGCCTCACGCCCGAGGAGGTCGAGTCGCGCATCGACGCGCTGCGGCGGTTCGTGTGACGGTGTCGGTTCGGGTGAGGGAGGAGGGCTGACCGCGATGGGTCTGCTCGAACGCCTGAGATCCGCCGGCGGGCGGCTGGGACTGCTCGTGGTGACGGAGTCCGAGTCCGCCGAGGACGTCGGGCCGGTGAAGATCGAGACGCGCACGATCCGCGTCACCGAGCTCGTCGCCGAGATCCGCGACGAGGCCGTGCGCTCGCTCGCGGACGCGCCGGCCGAGATGGGCGTGCCGTTCGACGACGTGTGCGCCGCGGCGGGCGTCGCACCGCAGGAGCACGGCTGGACGGTCGGGCGGCTGCAGGAGCTGCTCGAGTCGGGCGTGTTCGCGGGCAAGGACCGCGGCACGATCTCGCGCGCCGTGCTGAACCAGCTCCGCGCCGACGGCTGCCCGGTCGAGGACGTCGTGAGGGACGCGATCGCGCGCGACCGCGCCGTCGACGCCTACGCCGAGCACGTCGCCCGCAAGCTCGAGGAGCGGGCGGCCGCGCGTGCGCGGGCCTCCGACGAGATCGAGGCGCGCATCCGCGAGCTGCGCGACGCGCAGCGCGCGCTCGTGGACGAGACCGCGGAGGACCGCGACCGCCTGCGCGCGTGGCGCAGCAGGAAGCGCGCGTTCGAGAGCCGCATGGCGGCGGCGCTCTCCTACCTGCTCAGCGACCCGGTCGTGACCATCGACGGAGACGAGGACTGAGCGGACGAGGCGTGGGGTTCCTTCTGGACCCTGCGCCGCGGGAGCACTACGACTGCGCAGGTCGGGAGGGGTGGCACGGCGGGGGCGCCCCGGCGGCGCCGGAACCCCGACGGCGAGAGGGCGGTTCTCCGGGCCGGGCCCGGGACGCAACGGAGGAGGGCGCGCGATGGCGTTGTTCGCTCGCATCGGACGGCTCTTCAAGGGGTTCCTCGGACTCTTCGTCAGCGGACTCGAGGAGAGCAACCCCGAGGCGCTCATGGAGGCCGCGAAGCAGGAGTTCCGCGACCGGATGGCGCAGTACAACACCGCGCTCGCCCGGATGGCCGGCATCGCGGAGCGCCTGAAGGCGCAGATCAAGCAGAAGACGGCGCGCGCGCAGGAGCTCGAGCGCCGCATCCTCGCGAACCACCAGGCCGGCAACCTCCAGCTCGCCGGATCGCTCGCGCGCGAGCTGCAGGAGCTGCGGGCGGACCTGCAGCACGACACGCAGGAGCTCGCGGACACCGAGGAGGCCTACCAGGCCAACCTGCGGCAGGCCCGCGTCGCGCAGAAGGAGTTCGAGGAGAAGCTGCAGCGCCTCGAGCGGCAGCTCTCGCAGGTGAAGATCAAGGAGGCGCAGGCCGAGGCCGCCGCGGCGCTCGGCGGCGTCGCGTTCAAGGTCGGCGACCTCGGCGACACCATGAAGACCGTCGAGGAGGTCCTCAACAAGCGCTACGAGCTGTCGGCCGGCAAGGCACGTCTCGCGAAGGATCTCGTCGACCAGGACGCGCTGCGCGAGAAGGAGGACGAGCGCAAGGCCCTCGAACAGGTCGCGCTCGCCGACTTCCTGAGCTCGCACGGCATCCAGGCCACGCCCGCCGCCGAGGGCACGACCGGCGGCGCGAAGGAGATCGGACCCGCGCAGGGCGCGTCGGAGTCCGAGGGAGCGTAGCGCGCCAGGCGCCGCGTCCACCCCAGCGGAAGGAGCACGCAGATGTCGAAGGAAGACAAGGGCACGGGACTGACGCCGCTCGGCAAGGCGCTCTCGGTGCTGCTGATCCTCGGGCTCGTCGGGCTCGGCGCGTGGGTCTTCATGAACAACCAGGGCTCGGGCGGCACGCAGCCCTCGGTGCCCGCGTCGCACGGCGGGGGCAGCGGCAGCGCGAACGAGTCGGAGGGCGGCAGCGGCTCGGGCGGCGAGGCGCCGGCCCAGCTCGTCGAGACGCCCTCCACCGAGGGCATCACGACGGTCAAGGAGTACACGTACGTCGCCGCCGACAAGCTGCCGCCCGTCAAGGGCAGCGCGGGCTACAAGTGGGACGAGAACAACAAGGTCCTGCGGTTCTCGTACAACGTCTGGGCGGGCTGGCTTCCGATCATCGCGGCGAACGGCGGCACCAAGCCGAACCCCGAGAGCGTCTTCGCGAAGAAGTACGGCTTCCAGCTCGAGATGGTGCTGATGGACGACCCCGTCGCGGCGCGCGACGCGTACGCGAGCGGCGAGGTCCACACGCTCTGGGGCACGGCCGACATGCTCGTGCTCTTCGCCCCGTCGCTGGTGCAGGACTCGCGCACCGCGCCGCGCATCGTGCAGCAGATCGACTGGTCCAACGGCGGCGACGGCATCGTGGTCCGCAGCAGCGTGAAGTCGGTCAAGGACCTGCGCGGCAAGACGATCACGTACGCGCAGAACTCCCCCAGCGAGTACTACGTGACGTCGCTCCTGCTGGCGGCCGGGCTGCGCCCCTCCGACGTCAAGACGAAGTACACCGCGACGGCGTTCGAGGCGGCGACGGCGTTCGTCTCGGACAAGTCGGTGCAGGCCTGCGCCTCGTGGGCGCCCGACATCTACAACATCCCCGAGCGCGTCGCGGGCACGCGCATCCTGTCCAGCACGGCCGACGCGAACAAGCTGATCGCCGACGTCTACGCCGTCCGCGCGGACTTCGTGAAGGACCACCCCGACGTCGTCGAGGGCCTGGTCGCGGGCATCTTCGAGGGCATGGACCTCGCGAAGCAGGACCCGACCACCGCCGCGAAGGCGATGGCCGACGCCTTCGGCATGTCCCAGGAAGACGTCATGGGCATGCTCGGCGACTTCCACACGACCAACTTCGCGGAGAACGAGCAGTTCTTCCTGAACGCCGCGAACCCCACCAACTTCGAGCGCACGTGGAAGAGCGCGTCGTACGTGTACCGCGAGCTCGGCCGCATCGACGCGCCCGTGCCGTTCGACCAGGTGATGGACTTCTCGTTCGTGAAGCGCATCAAGGCGAAGGGCACCTTCGCGCACCACAAGGACGAGAGCGTCGCGTCGTACACGCCGGCCGCGTACCGCAAGGTCTCGGCCGAGGCGCCGATCCTGACGCAGACGATCCGCATCAGCTTCTTCCCCAACTCCGCGAACCCGTACGAGCCGAAGCGCGACGAGAACGGACTGATCGTCCCGGGCAAGCTGTACGACCCGTCGGTGGACGCGACGCTCGAGCGCGTCGCGCGCCTCGTCGGCCAGTTCGACCGCGCGATCGTCGTGATCGAGGGCCACACCGACGCCAGCATGCGCGGGAAGGTGCCCTTCAGCGCGGTGCAGCAGCTCAGCACCGACCGCGCCCAGGCGATCAAGGCCGCGCTGATCGAGAAGTACAAGTTCGACCCCGACAAGTTCACCGTCGAGGGCCACGGCTGGAACAAGCCGTACGACACCGAGAGCCCGAACGACCACGCGCTGAACCGCCGCGTGGAGATCAGCGTCTACCCGCCCGAAGGCGCCAAGTGAGCGCGTCTCGGGCGCCGTGCGCTCAGCGCGCCGCCCGCCGCCACCAGTAGGCCCACCACGCGACGACCTCGCGGGCCACGAACCACGGCAGCTTGACCAGCACGCGGCTCTCCGCGGCCGGCACCGTGCGCACGTGGAAGCCCTCGTCCTCGAACGCCGACTTCACGCGCGGCAGGTGGTACGCGTGGCTGACGACGAGCGCGTCTCGGGCGCCGCGCGCGCGCAGGAGCGCCGCCACGTTGCGCGCCGTCGCCTCGGTGTCCACGCCCTCGCGGTCGGCCACGACCGCCGCCGCGTCCACACCGTCCGCCACGGCGAGCGCGCGCATCGCCTCGGTCTCGTGGACGTCGCCGTCGCCGGGACCGCCCGAGACGACGAGCAGCGGCGCGTAGCCGTCGCGGACGAGGGCCGCCGCCGTGTGCACGCGGTCCGCGAGCGCGTTCGACGGCGTGCCGTCCGCGTAGGTCCGCGCCCCGAGCACGACGACCGCGTCGGCCGGCCGCCGGTAGTCCGTGGTGCCGAACGCCGCCATCAGCGCGAGCGCGAACGCGACGCAGGTCCCGGCGCCCGCCACGACGACGGCCCGTGCGCGCACGCCGTGCACGGGCGGTCCGCGCCGCGCGCGCCAGGCCGCGACGGCGAGGAGCGCGGCGACACCGCACGAGAGCGGCGGCACGCGCAGCGCGACGGCGCCGGCGCGGACGGCGAGGAGCACCTGCAGCGCGTCGACGGCCGCCAGTGACGCCAGCAGCGCCAGCGCGGCCGCGGCGACGCGGCGCAGCGTCGTTCGCCTGGCCGGGCGCAGCGCCCACGCAGCGGCCACCGCGCCGCACGTGCCGAGCAGCGCGACGCGCGCCGCGTGCGGCGTCGCGCGCACGTCGAGCAGCCAGTGCGTCGCGTCGTGGGACGCGCCGCGCAGCCCGGCGAGCGCGTTCACGAGCAGGAACGCGCCGCAGAAGAGCGTCGCGCCGCGCACGAGCGCGTCTGCGAGGCGCCCGCGGAATGACGCCCGCGACGACGGGTCCCCTGCGTCGGCGAGGGGCGACGTCGTCGTCACGTCAGAACGCGTCGAGACCCGGCAGGGCGCTCGCCTGCCGCACCCACGCGACGAACTGCGCCTCGTCCGGCACACCGTCCTCGCCGACGTCGAGGTAGCGCACCTCGGCGTGCTTCGACGCTCCGGGCGGCGGCGGCACCAGCGACGTGCCGCGGAAGAACGCGACCTTCACGTAGCGCGGGTAGCAGTGGAAGTTCAGGAACCAGCCGCGGCCCGCGACGCCGTAGAACGGCGAGTTCCAGCGCACGGCCTTCGCGACGTCGGGGACCGTCTGCACGATCAGCGCGTCGAGCCGGCGCCCCACGTCGCCCTTCCACCCCGGCATCGCCGCGAGATACGCCGCGACCGGCGCGGCGCCGTCGGCCTTCGCGATCTGCGGGTTGCCGCCGGCGAGGAGGACGGGCCCGCCGCGACGGGGCGTCCGGGCCGCCGCCTTGCGCGGCGCGCGCCGCACGGAACCCCTGCGCTCCCCGTCCGACGCGCCGCGCGCCATCACGGCTCCTCCCGTTACTTCAGCCGCTCGAGCTTGCCCTTGCGGCGGACGAGGTTCTTGTAGTCCCACTGCACGTCGCGCGACTCCGCGAGCCAGCGCGCGAGCCGCTTCGCGTCGATCTCGTCCACGGACGTGTAGCGCGCCTCGGCCGCCTTGAAGCTGCCCTCGGGCGCGAGGCCCGGCTCGCTGAACGACTGCCCGCTCCAGAAGAGCAGCCGCACGCAGCCCTTCAGCTTGCTGTAGCCGACGATCGGGTTGCCATCGAGGAACCAGACCGGGTGCGCGTGCCAGACCTTGTTCTCCGCGCCGGGAAGGGCGCGGGCGATCGCGCCCGCGAGCTTCACGCAGATCGCGCGGGCCGCGGGCTCGCGCGCCGCGTTGTACGCGTCGGTGTCGGGATGGATCACGGCGCCCTCCTCGCTCCGCCCCGCGGCGACGGCTGCTCCGGCTCCCTTCCGCGCAGGGGACACGGCTGCCCAGCCCACCCTGACGGCAGCGCCCTCGCGGCTCAGTCCTTCTTGTACCGCAGGCCCGCCTTGGTGACCGTGCCGACGAGCGTCTCGCCCACCAGGATGCCGTCCTCGCCGTCGTTCGTGTCCACCGTGAAGGGCACGTTGTCCGCGGCGGTCGTCTCGCCGCCGGTGCCGACGCCCTTGCCGACGACGGAGAGCGTGCCCTTGCGCGGGTCGTACACCACCTTCGTGATGAACCCGGAGCCGCGCCGCGGACGCGTGTAGGTCTGCTTGCCCTTCTTCAGGACGAACGCGGCGGCGGGGATCGTCTGCGCCGCGTTGCCGATCGAGATCGTGGTGTCCTCGGTGCCGAAGAGCGACGGGTCCGCGAGCACGAGGTCCGCCGTGACCTTGAACGACGCGCCCTTCTGCGGCTTCGCGGCCTTGAACTTGATCTGGAGCTTCTTGACGCTCAGATCGTCGCCGCGGGGCAGGCCGTCGATGACGTGGACGGCGTCGTCGCCGCCTGTGCCTGGACGGGCGTCGGCGCCGGCTCCCATCGCGAAGGCACGACCGTGCCCGACGAGCGCCGGGCGGGACGCCAGTCCGCCGGAGTTCAGCGGACCGCCGAGCACGCCCATGGCGACGCTCTCGACGGTCGGCGACGTGGTGTCCACGCCGCTCACGACGGTGAACACGTCGTCGAGCCCGCCCGCCGCCATCCCGTCCGGGCCCCCGCTCAACAGCAGGAGCGCCGTGGACGAGAGCGCCAGCGGCTCGCTCGCGCCGCCGCGGTCGAGACCCGGCACATCGGCGTACACGACGGTGACGGCGCCACCGACACCGGACACGATCGCGATCCGGTCGTCCGCGGAGTTGTCGACCGCGTCGGGTCCGTTGGTCACGACGGCGACGCGGTCCGCCGCGAGACGCAGCGGACGGCACGAGCGGTCCTCGTCCATGCCGCCGACCACGACCGGCGTGACCGTGTTCGCGCCGCCCAGGTCCGACACGAACGCGAGCGTGTCGTCCGCCGTGCCCTGGATGCCGTCGGCGCCGAACGTCGGAACCACGGCGAGGTCCGGGCCGAGGGCCGTCGGGCGCGTGGCGCCGCAGCAACTGATGAACGGCAGCGTCGCGAAGCTCACGGCGTTGGACGTCCCGATCCCGTCGACGACGTAGATGCGATCGTCGGCCGTCGAGTAGCGCCCGTCGGGACCCTCCGACATCACGACGGCGCGCGTCGCGCTGAGACGCACGGGCCGCCCCGGCCGGTACTCGTGCAGGTTGGGGAGGGGGATCTCGGTGCGCGTGTTCGCACCGCCGACGTCGGTGAACAGGTAGAGGAGGTCGTCGGCGGTGCTGGGCGCCCCGTCGGGGCCGCTCGACGCGACGAGGAACGACGTGGGCGACAACGCCGTGGGCTGCGTGCGCCCGCCGACGTCGAGGAACGGCGCCGGGAGCGGAGTCGCCACGGGCGTCCCGCCCAGGTCCGTCAGGACGACGATCATGTCGTCGTCGGTGCCGGTCGAGTCGTCGGCTCCGAGGACCGGGACCACCGCGGTGTCGGGTGAGAGCCGGACCGGCACGTGCATGCCGCCCTGTTGGTTCTGCAGCGAGCCGACGACGAGCCGCGAGACCGAGTTCGTGGACCCGATGCCGTCCACGAGCACGAGCTCCTCGTCCCCGGTACTCCAGACACCGTCGGCGCCGGAGGTCTGGTAGAGCGCCCGCGTGGCCGACAGCCGGGTCCAGCGCGCACCGGCGGTCGGCAGGCCGCCGACGACGATGTCCGTCGTGGTCGGAGTCGCGCCGACCCCGGTGACGATCAGCAGCTTGTCGTCGGCCGTGCCCCGCTGCCCGTCGACGCCGCGCGTCCCGACGACGAACGTCATCGGCGTGAGCGGGAGCACCCCGCCGTTGTAGTCGATCGCGTCGCCGTGCGGGGCGAGCGGGATCGCGTCGACCACGTGCTCCGCCCACGCGCTCGTGCAGGCCAGGACGGGGACGAGAGCGACGAGCGACAGGGCCCTGGCGGCCGGCGCGTGGTGGTTCATCGTGGTGCGATCTCCCAGGGTGGACGGGGCGGCCATTGTGCGCATCGGGACCGGGCGCCCTCGTCGCCTTTCTCGCACAAAGTGGGTGAGCGTGGCGGCGGGGTCACCCGGCCGGTCCGCGGCCGGCGCCCGCTACGTGAACACGAGCGCGGCGCGCTGCGCGATCGCGTGACGGCACCCCTCGCGCAGCGTCACGCACCCGAACGACTCGCGTCCGTAGCGTCGCCACGTCTCGCCTTCCTCCGGCGGATCGTCCGAGGCCTCCCACAACTCGTCCGACTGCGCCGTCAGGTGGTCCGGGATGCGCAGCGCCGCGGCGATCCGCTCGAGTTCGGCGAGCAGACGCGGCGCGGAACCGACGGCGACACCCGGGATCTCCAGGTCGAGCGGCGCGAAGAGCACTTCCGCGAAGTCGATCGGGAGGTAGTACCCCTCCGCGTCCGAGTGCAGGAGGAGGTGGTCGAAGCCGCGCCGGTAGCGCGGCTTCTTCCCGAACAGGCGGGCGAACAGGCCCGGACGCCTCCCGCCGTCGTCCGCCTCGGCCACGGCGAAGTAGCCCTCGAGGCACGCGTCGTCGCTCGCGCCGGGACCCCGGGCAGGCGGCGGAAGCGGCTCGCCGCAGTCGAGGTACGCGGCGACCCGCCGCAGGTCGTGCAACCCCGAGTAGCTGATCATCTCCCCGTCCCACGGCTCGCAGTCCTCCGGCTCGTCGTGCGCCGGCAGGCCGCTCTGCACCAGGAGACGGTTCAGTCGCCTCAGCGCGAATGCGTGGTGTTCGAAGCCTTCGGGGTCCTCATCCGCGAGATCGACCAGCATGCCCACCCGGAGAGCCAGCCCCATCGAGTCCTCCGTCCTGCGCGCCCTCGACGCGCGCTTCAGGTCTCGTCATCCGACGCGCGACCGCAGCCGCAGCCGCAGCGCGGACGCGATCGGCGGCGCGGTCCGCCGGCGCGTCGCTACCGCTGCGGGCCGACGCGGATGCGGTCGTGGTGCAGGCGGATCCACGCGAACAGGCGGTCCGCGATCGGCTCGCCGCTGTCGTAGTAGCTGTCGTCGCACGTGGCGAGCGCATCGTCGACGTCGTCCTCGGGCGCGACGGTCGCGGCCTCGACGGCCTCCGCCGAGAGTTCCTCGAGACCTAGCGCCTCGATCGCGTCGCGGGTGATATCGGCGGTGACGGGGCAGCCGATCGCGCGCAGCGCGGCCTCGATCACCGTGACGTAGCGGTTCGAGCCGTTGCCGAAGAACTGCCTGTAGCCGCCGTTGTTCACCTCGCGCTCGAGTCCCTCGACCGCGAGCACGTACGTCTCCTCTTCCGAGAGCCCACCCGCGTCCTTGTCCTCGAGCGCCGCCTCGAAGGCGAGCACGAGCGAGTCGACGCGGTACTGCGACTCGAGCGCGAGCAGCTCCTCCGTCGACTGTCCCCCGTAGCGCTCCAGGAATGGCTTCTTCATCGGACTCTCCTCGCCGCGGCCTCGTGGAAGGGCCCCGCATCGCGCGGGGTCGGAAGTGTAGGCGCTTGCCACGCGAACGCGACGCGTCAGGAACCCTGCACCTCGACGGTGGTCGCGAGTGGACTCCCCCACGCCGCCCGGAGGCGCTGCGCGAACTCCGCGACCGCCGTCCGCGCAACGACGAGCTGCGTGCGCAGCGCGCCCTCCGGGAAGTCCATCGCCACCGCGATCTGCACGCCGCCCGTGAGCGCGATCGGCGTGGCGTCGATCATCGTGATCCCGTCCGACTCCGGCGACGGCCGCCACCGCACGCCGACGCCGAGGGTCGAGCGCCCCTCCGCAAGCACCTCGAGCCCCGTGACGAAGCGCTCGAAGTGCGCGTGCGCCACGCACGACCACGCCTTTCCGTAGAACGCGTGCGCACCGACCTCGACACACACGGCCCGCCCGGCCGGCGCCGGCTCGTCGATCCGGATGGCGAAGAAGTCAGGGTGCATGTCTCGCCTGAGTGTGAGTGCGCCGCGCGACGGAGCGTACGGGCTCGGGTCGCGCGGGGACGACGCCGTGCCGTGCACGCGCGGCTACCTCCTCGTGAGTCTCCGGTACTCCACGCGGATGCGTCTCATCTGCTCGAGTCGCGGCGTCAGCCCGCGCGCCGTCGGCGGTGGGTTGGGGGCACCGGCCCTGCGGCCCTTGATTCCGTGCGGGTTCACGTAGTGCGCCGAGCGCACGGTCCATGCGCCGTCGTACTGAACCCAGAGGTCGCCGTTCTCGCAGAGCGCGTAGCTCCGCACCGGTGAGTCGAGCGGCGCCTCGACCGGGACCTTCGACACCACCTCGGGCCGCCCCGGTCCGAAGCGCGCCTCGACGCTCTCCCGCGACGCGCCCGGCTCCGGCGTGCACTCCCGCTCGATGTTCGCGATCTCCGCCTGCATCTCCTCGACGGTCATCTCCGCCGCCGGGCGCACATCGGCGAGCGAGGGCGCGGGCGCGTGTGCGGGAGCGGTCCCCGGCGCGCTCTCCCCGCCACACCCGGCGACGAGCGCGCCGAGCAGTACCGCGGCGCCGACGACCCGAACCCGCATCGCCAGCATCGCCTCCCCCGCTCCTCGGACCGACTCGAACGCCCGGGCCCGCGCGCCGCCGTGCGACGCCCCTTCGCGGGCGTTCGCGCGCACGACGACGGTGCGGGCGACGCCCCCGTCGCCGAGCTATGTCCGCAGGATCTTCTCCATCGGCCGCCCCTTCGCCAGCTCGTCCACGAGCTTGTCGAGATAGCGGATCTTCCGCATCAGCGGGTGCTCGATCTCCTCGATGCGCACGCCGCAGATGACGCCCTTGATCTTCTCCGCGTTCGGATGGAGCGCCGGCGCCTCGGCGAAGAACGTCTCGAAGCTCTTCTTCTCGTGGATCTGCGCGGCGAGCCCATCGGCGTCGTAGCCGGTCAGCCAGCAGATCACCTGGTCCAGCTCCTCGCGCGTGCGGCCCTTCCTCTCCGCCTTGTTCACGTAGTGCGGGTACACGCCCGCGAACGACATCTTGAAGACGCGCTGGTTGTCCATGCGCCGGATCGTACCGCGCGTCCCCACGCTGGGCGCGCGGCGTCGGCACCACCTGCCCACGGCCGCGGGGACCGGGCGGCGCCCTCGCGGTCCCTCAGGCGCTCGGACGCGCGCGACGCTTCTTCGCCGTGGCCGCCGCCAGGACGATCGGACCGCGCCCGCTCGCCGCGAACGGGACGCGGCTGCCCGCGATCGCACCGTCGGCCAGTGCCGCGACGGCGGGGCGCCTCAGCGTCGATGCGCTCTCGACGTCCAGCCAGCGCATCTGCTTGCCCGATCCGTGCAGGAGCTTCTCCGGGTCGGGCAGGCCGCCGCTCACGCCGACGCACAGCCGCACGCCCTCCGCGCCCGCGCGGATCGCGAGCACGCCCTCGTACCCGCGCCCGCTCGGCGTGTAGCTGACGACCACGCAGTCGGCGTACTCGTACACCACCTCGTGCGCCGTGGGCAGCCGCTTCCGCAGCCACCGCCTGACCGCCGCGACGAGATCCGCATGCGTCGGCGCGAGCTTCGCGACGAGTCCACGCAGCTCGGCCCCGGCCGCCCGGCGTTCGGCGGCGGTCTGGGTACTCTGCTCCGAGGTGCTCATCGCGCGTGGACTCCGTGGGGATCGCCGACCGACACCGACCGGCGGCGGGAGTGTAGCCCGCATCGTTCACCAGCTCCCGCGCCCGGCGCGTCGCCGGAGTCGCGATCTCTGCGTCGGCGCTCCTCGAACGGGGTGTTCAACCCCGACTTCGTCGCGCCTTCTTGAGCTCGCGCCTCCGGCTCGGCCGGGAAGGTCTGCCGCGCGATGGGACCGCAGCCGCCACGGACTCAGCCCTCGAAACCACTGGGTCTCAGCCGCACTCACCGCGAGAGCCGGTGAACGATGCGGGCCAGCTTCGCGGCGGAGCGTCTCGGATCACCCGGTCCGCGAGAGAGCCGTCGAGCCAGTCCAGGAGCACCCGGCGCGACGGTGATGCGAGCACCGCGGCTTCGTGCGCGTGCGGCAGGTCGAAGTGGGCGACGTGCCGGCGTGCCGCCGCTCGCACCGCGTCGCGCGGCTACTTCAGATCCTCGTCCGTGAGGAAGACGATCCGCACGGCCACGACCGTTCCGTCGCCGGTCGTGACATGGAACCACTCATACGTACCGTCTCCGAAGCCGGCGCTCGCGACCGCCCCGCCCGGAACGACGCCCGCGCCGAGATCGCTCAGCGTCTGCTTGCAGCACATCGAGTACCAGAGTTCGTCCGGCAGGAGAGGCGTGCCTCCGTCGAACCAACCCTGCGGGACGATCGAGTCGAGTCCGATCGTCGGCGCGTCGAAGATCCCCGCCTGTCCCGAGTCGACGCAGATCGCGCTCGCGGCAAGCTGCCACGTCGCCCCGGTCGTGGGCTGGTGGTCCGTGTGGTGCGCGACGAGCTCGGAGCAGCGCTCGCCCCAGTCGCCCGCATCGACCTTGATGACGGACGCGTGCCACTCCCCACGCTTCGCGTTGCGCGCGAGTCCGTGCAGAGCGCCGCTCTCGACCTCGTCCGCACCCGGCGCGCCATACCCCGGGTCACAGACCGCGAGGGTGCCGGATTCGACGACGAACGTGCCGAGCTCGCACCACCCGGGCAAGGAGGAGAGCGCGGGCAGATCGGGAGCATGTGCCGGCGGTGCCGGTGGCGGTGCCGGCTCGACGCGCCCGCAGCTCGCGACGAAGAGCGCGAGCACGAGGACGCAGGCGGAGCGCGCGCGGCCGAAGCGGTGAGCGTCTGACGTCATCGGAGTCCTCCTGCGCACACGTGGGTCGAGCGCCGTCACCCGCAGGCGGGAGCCGGTGGAAGATGCGGGCGCCGCTCGTCACTGCGTCCGTTCGGTCCTGTCGCGCCGGGGCCGCGCCGGACGACGGCGTGCGCACCACAGCAGGAACGCGAACGGTGCCAGGGCCCACAGCACCACGAAGGCGGCGACCCAACCGAGACGCGTGAACCGCCCCGGGAAGTCGCTCTCGTCGAGAGCCATGAGGTGCGCGAACTGGAACACCCAGAGGATCGCGAGGAACAGCCCGACGACGACTGCGATGACCAGCGGCGTCGTCCCGTTGAGCGAGACGTTCGGGAACACGTGCACTCCTCCCCTCGGGTGTGGAGCCGCTCCCCCGCGAACGGCATCGCGGATCGTATCGCAACAGCGGGCCGGAACCGTCTGTGGAGGAGTTCGCCGGGGGAGAGGATCGGGCACCCTTGACGCGCCCTGGCGGCTCGACGACGACTGCTGCGCGTCGCCGCAGCCCCACTCGCGTGGCCCCCTCAGGACTGCGGGTCGAGCCCGAACACGCGCAGTTCCTGCGGGCATCGACAGGCCTTCGCGATGCGGGCGGCCCACGCCACGGCCTCGTCGCGCGACGGCAGCTCGAGCACGGTGAACCCACCGTTCAGCGGCGGCGCCCAGGGGTATCCGCCCTCGGCGACCGAACCGTCGGCGGCGACCAGCGCGGGCGACACACCCTCGTCGATCCCCCCGGCGAAGACGTACACGCCGGCGGCCTTCGCCTCCTCGATGACGGCGTGCGCGTCGCGTCCGACGGCCGGGAGCTCGTCGGCGGACACGACCATCGCAGCGCTGGGGAACGAGATCAGGTACTTCGGCATGGTGTGTCGGGTTCCGAGGTGGGTGGTGGGCGCCGGTGCGGTGGGCGAGCGGCGCGTCGCAGCGCCGCTGGATCGCCGACGGCACGAGGATGCCGCCGCCGGGTGCTGCTGCGGCTTGCTGCGCCTACCGGCACTCGAGCTGAACCGACGACGCGCCGTCGCTGGCAGTGAAGCCTGACTCGCTCCACACCACGGTCCACGGCGTCGTGAGCTTGACCGCGTCGTCTACGGCGACACCGAGCGGCATGTCGTGGTTGAAGTGCAAGTACGGAGTGGCATCCGGGGCGTTCGGGATCGCGACGAACCGACGGCTCAGGTCGACCGCGATCCAAGAGTACCGAGACTGCGCGTCGTCGGGTAGCCGCACGAAGACACGGTCCGGACGGAAGAGCATCCGATACGCGGTGCCGGTGAGGGGAGCCGACGTACCGACCGCGTAGGAGACCGAGAAGTCAGGCGACTCCACGAGCGGGCGCCAGTGGTAGAGCGCGCTCGACGCGACGACTCCGACGGCCACGGCGAGGGTGACGACGATGATCAGAGATCGGCGATTCACGGGCAGGCCCGATGTTGCCGCTCGGCCACGAGCGGCGGGGTCGAAGTGTACAGGATCGGCGACGCGGCTCGCCCGCCGCTCGTCGGCTGCAGCGGCGTGTCAGGTGCCCGCCGCGCCGGGCTGAACCGTTGGAGGACTGCAGGCGACGACATCGACTACATCCGAGACGGTACACACCCGGTACTGCTTGGCAGGGCCGAACCAGTGCTGGAACCACCCGTGGTTCGCGAGCACGTAGTCCAGATACCTCGACCGCGTGATGATCTGTAGCGCGTTCCGGTCATCGCGCTCCTCGTAGTCGTCCCACACGGTGTAGGACTCATCAACCACCTGCCAGGCGATGGTCTTCGGGAAGCGCACAACAACCCGGCGGCTGTCGTCCTGCACCCCCGCCGGCCGCGTCTAGCGCAGGAGAACCTGCTCGACGCCGTGTGCATCGGTCGGGCTGTCGTCGGTTCTCTGGTCGGTCGAACTGTCGTTGACCTTCTCACCGACGATGAGTTCCGCAAGGGTGAAATCGAGGTGTTCCTCCTGGTACAGCACGGTCTCGAGTACCCACAGGCGGACGTCATCAAGAATGGTTCGCAACGTGCACCCAACGTGTTGCCGCTCAGCCGCGAGCGGCGGCCTACAGAGTAGCGCACTCGCGTGACGGGTGCCCGCCGCTCGTCGGCTGCAGCGGCGTGTTCGGTACCTTACCGTGCACCGAAGTCCCACCAGTGGTCAACGCAGATCACCTTCTCGTTCACGCACGGGTTCTCACAACCGCTCACCTGGCAGGTCCGATCGATGGTCCCTCCGTGCGCGTCGAGAAGCAGATCCTTACGCATTGCCACGGGCGCGCCTGACGACCAGTCGCCGAAGGCCCCGAGGCGAGTCGCTGCCTGCCTCAAGTACCGATCCCATTCGTCGATCGCCCAGAGTGCCCCGCACCGTCGACAGCGGAAGAGCCGCATCCAGTCCTTAGCGTCTATGGGCTCCAGGTCGCGTCTGAAACGCCAGCGTGAGAACGAGCCAAGGTCTCCCATGTAGAAGGCGGCTGGGCGCTTCGAGCACGGGCAACGCATACGTGCACACCCAACGTTGCCGCGTCGGCCTCGAGCGGCGGACGCGAAGTGTACCGCACTCGCGAGACGGGTCGCCTGGCCGTTCGTCGGCTGCAGCGGCGGGTTAGGCGGAGTTTCCACGGGTCTCTACGCGCGGTGCCTCACCAACGCACGCCTCGAAGACCGCCGCCGAGGGAGCGCTGAGACGACGCACGTGGCCTTGGAGGGAAAACACGCTTCGGAGCCTGCCGCTGGTGAGCCCCTTGAGCGGTTTCTCGCGGCCAGGTTTCGGGCCGAAGGTGAGCGTCTGCATTTGGTGCGCCGAGATCGGCCTGTCGAAGCGGATGTCGCTCCCGTTCACGCTGGTCGCGGCCCTGTCGCAGCACGTCGTCGGAAAGCGATGACCGAAGTCTGGGCCGCTTCGCTTGAGCTCTTGGTACAGCACGTCCCACATCTGACCTGGAAGGCGCGTGAACCCGAAGTGGACCGCAACGTACTCCTCGGGCGGCACGAGGCTCGAAACGTGCATTCGCGCAATGACGTGGATCGTGCCATCGATGACGCAGACTGGATAGATGGCATCGCCGATGGTGACCGACTCGATGGTCGGAAGCGATCTGTGAGGTCCCCCGAAGATGACCTCCAGTGGGCCGTGGTCGCGGACCCGCTGGAGCCAACGGCATCGTTCGAGGGTCCAAAGAACGACGAAGGACTCGGACACGGGTGGCCTCGGTACCGTCTAACGTTCTGCCGCTCAGCCGCGAGCGGCGGCCTACAGAGTAGCGCACTCCCGGGCGAGGTGCCCGCCGCTCGTCGGCTGCAGCGGCGTGTTGGGCAGCTCGCCGTTCACGCTACACCTCGCGGTCCTCGGGAAGGCGGCCCTGGACGGTGAACACGCACAGAGCGCGCTCCGCCGCGCGGCGAAGCTCGCTCCACTGCGGCAGCTGGAGTGTCTGCTCCAGCGGCGGCAGGGGATCGGGGGTGGCACTGGCCACGGAGTCCCAGACGCAGTGGAACGACAAGATGGCCTCGCGCTCTGCGGCCGAGAACGGAGGCCGCGCGAAGACGGGCGAGTTGGGATCGCTGACCCAGTCTTCCCATTGGTTGATGAGCTCGCTGGGGACGGAGACCGGCGCGCGAGCCTGGTACGCGCGCTGCGCGTCGAACGAGCTCGCGAGCTCCAGATACTCGATGATCCGATTGCGTATCCGCTGATCGACGATCCGTCGCGCGGGCACCCGGTCCGACGGCATCCACGCGCTCCTGTCTGCCCAACGTGAATTCGACGGTTCCGTGTAACCAGATACGCAGGTCTGGATAACACGGCAACCGCGCCGCCTGCGATCCGGCCTCAAGCGGCTGCGGCGGCACATGTTACGGCGAACGGCCGCTGCGGCGCCAGCCCGTGCTATGCGGCGTGGGGGCGCCGTCGCTCGCTGCAGAACGCGGTGTGCGCGGGTCGGCCGGGGGGAGCGACCGCGGGTTGGACGGGGGGCGCCGGCTCAGCGGGCAGGCCGTTGACGTGGCTCCCGAGCGAGCGCGGGCCACGGTCGAGGTCGACGGCGTGGCTCCTCGTCGTGGAGACGTCGGCGCGGCCGCGCAGAGCCTGGACGGTGTTGTCGCCGCGGTGGTCGACATTCGGGCAGCTTCGGGCCCGATGTGCCGGACGAGCCGCGCCATGCGGCGGAACGGCGACGGTTGCATCGCGCTGAGCGCGCGTCGTCCGACGCGCCGGGCGTCTACGTCGGAGAGGTCCGCGCCCGGAGGTCCGGTCGGGCCTGCAGCTTCGCGACGAAGCGCCGGACGTTCGGGTCGAGGCGTTCCTGCGGCAGCGCGTCGAACGGAAACCAACCGCCGGCGCTGAACTCGGTCTGGTCGAAGTGCAGGACGGCGTCGCGACGTGCTGCGATCACGTACCAGAGCGAGACGTCGGTGTGGCCGGCCGTGAGGCCGACGGTGGTGGCGCAGGTGACCATCGCCGCAGGGCCGACGGGGTGGTCGGGCGCGAGCCCGAACTCCTCGCGCAGCTCGCGGACGACGGTGGTGCGGGGGTGCTCGGACGGCTCGACGTGGCCGCCGCCGGCGAGCCACATCTGCGCGTTGCGGTGATCGACGAGAAGGATGTGCGCGCCGTCGACCACGGCGAAGTACGCGACGAGGTGCTTCGGCGGCGTCGCGGGCTTGGCGCGGCGGCAGAGCTCGGCGCCCGACGCGACCCACGCGAGGGCATCGGCCAGGTGCTCGCGCTCGAGCGCGTCGAAGGGTTCGACGGCGTCGAGTTCCGCGCGGACGACGGCGTGCACGTGGCGCTCCCCTCGCTGCGCCGCAGCGTGCGGCGCGGCGGACGATGATCCGCCGGGACGGCGCGCGTCCAAGCCTGTTCGCGGCGCGGTCAGCGCCGGAAGAGGGCGCCCCCCGCACCGCCACGTCACCCGATGGCGCGCGCGTGCTTCGCACGCGCCAGTGCCATCGGGATGGTGCTCGCGGGCAGTGCGACCGAGGGGGCAGACGAGGCCGACGTACGCCCTCGCACGTCCGCGTGCACCCCACTGGAAACGCGGGCGCGACGCGTGCCTCGCACGCGGCGTGACCGCCCTCGCACGCGGCGTGACCGCCCTCGCACGCGGCGTGACCGCCCCCTGGAGGAGGGCGCTCCCCACTTGCCCTCCGCGCTGCGGAGCGTCGATGCGAGGGCGCGGCGGTGTCGAGCGCTTCGAGCAACTGGCGAGCGCCCGGCACGGTCGCGCGCGGCGGACGAGCGCGGGGCGACATCGACGGTCACCGGGGACAGTCCCCGCCCACTTGTCGCCGGTGTGCACCCATGGCACACGTCGACCGGTCTCGGCGGCGACAACTGGCCTGGGACAGTCCCCTACGCGCTCGCGCCGGAGGCTTCGCACGACGGCGTGCACGCGCTCCCCGCAGCGCCACGTCACCCGATGGCACGAGCGTGCGGAGGCACGCGCCAGTGCCATCGGGATGGTGCTCGCGGACAGTGCGGCCGAGGGGGCCGACAGTTCGACGTACGCCCTCGCACGTCCGCGTGCACCCCACTGGAGAAGCTGGCGCGGCGCGTGCTGCGCACGCGCCGTGCCAGCTAAAACCCGAGGTTCCGGACCTCGCGGAGGGTGTCGTCGAGCAGCGCCGCGGGGTACTCGGGGTCGAGCGCGAGCACGCGGAACATGCCCTCGCGCATCTGGAAGCGGAGGGCGCGCCACTGGACGTGGCCGGAGCCCGGGGGCATGCGGTCGGCGATCGGGCTCCAGTCGGCGAGCGTGACGCCCGCGGTCGCGGCGGCGAGGCGGCCGAGCCACTCGTCGGGGGACGCGGCGCCGAGGACGCCGAGGCGCGCGGCGTGTGCGGCGTCGTGCCAGTAGCCGAGGCGGCGGCCGCGCAGGTCGTCGAGGACGTGCTCCGTCTCGGCGGGCAGCGGCAGGCCGGTCGGGGAGTCGGGGGTCTCGAGCAGCCAGTGGACCTCGGGCCGCGCCCGGGAGAGCGCGTGGAGCGAGCGGCACAGGCCGTCGAGCGCGCGCTCGCGGTCGCTCCGCTCGGCGACCAGCGTGCGGCGGACGTCGGCGCGCAGCGCGTCGCTCGCGCCCTCGGTGTGCATGCGGTCCACCCACACGGTCTCGCGGTCGCCGCCCTCGATCTCGGGCAGGCGGCCGGCGCGCAGGACGACGCGCGGCGTGCCCGCGCGGACGGCCGCGTCGGCGGCGGCGAGCGCGGCGCGGACGGCGACGTCGCGCGTCTCCTCGCGGGGCGCGCAGAGCGCCGGCGCCAGCTCCCCCGCCACGCGGCGCGCCGCGGCGCGCGGACGCGGCGCGAAGAGGACGACGATGCGCCCCTTCGCGGCCTGCGCGTCGCGCGCGGCGGCGGCGGCGTCGCCGTGGAGCGCGTCGCCGTCGAGGGCCACGGCGCGGTGCCCGAGGCCCGTCAGTTCGCGGACCGCGGAGGCGTAGCCCCCGTGGCGCGCGGCGTTCCAGACCGTCGAGACGGCGATCACCCGAGGGATGCTAGCAGCGGTCGCCAGGCGCGTCGGGCGGCGCCGGTCACGGAGCGGCTCGCGGTGGGCACGCGGCGCGCCGGGCGGGGTCGCGCGCGCCCCCCGCGCCGCGCTCGCCGGACGGGGCCGCCCGCCGCTACCGTGCCCTCCCCCCATGCGCGACCGGTCGCTCGTCTCCGTCTGCCTGCCCGTGCCGGTGCCGACGGCGTTCACGTACCGGGCGCCGGGGGGCGACCGGACGGGCATCGTGCCCGGGCGCCGCGTGCGCGTGCCGTTCGGGAAGCGCACGCTCGACGGGTGGTGCGTCGGCTTCCCGGACCCCGAGGAGACGCCGGAGGCGGGCGTCGAGATCAAGGAGGTCGTGGAGGTCCTCGACGACGGCCCGCTGCTCTCGCCCGAGCTGCTCGACCTCGCGCACTGGATCGCGGAGACGTACGCCTGCTCGTGGGGCGAGGCGCTCTCGGCGTGCGTCCCGGCGGGCGTGCGCGCCGGCGGCGCGGACGCGACCGTGCTGCACGCGGCGCTGGCCGTGGCGCCCGACGAGGCGCGGGCCGCGGCGGCGCGCTTCGCCGAGAAGCAGACGAAGCGCGCGCGGCTGCTGCAGATCCTGCTCGAGCACCCGGAGGGCCTCGCGCTGCGCGATCTCGTGCGCTCGGCGCAGTGCACCGACTCGCCGGCGCGCACGCTCGCGAAGCTGGGTCTCGTGAACATCACCGAGCGGCGCGTGCTCGCCGACCCGTTCGCGGGCGCGGAGCCGGAGCCCGCGGCGGGCGTGACGCTCTCGGACGCGCAGGAGCGCGCGGTGGCGGCGATCGCGGACGCGGCGGGCGCGGGGCGGCACGCGGCCTTCCTGCTGCACGGCGTCACCTCGAGCGGCAAGACCGAGGTCTACCTGCGCGCGATCCGCGACGTCGTCGCGCGCGGCCGTCAGGCGCTCGTGCTCGTGCCCGAGATCTCGCTGACGCCGCAGACGGTCGCGCGCTTCCGCGGCTGGTTCGAGCGCGTCGCGGTGCTGCACAGCGCGCTCACCGACGCGGAGCGCAGGCGTCAGTGGCACGAGATCCGCGAGGGCCGCGCGGACGTCGTCATCGGCCCGCGCTCGGCGGTGTTCGCGCCCGTGCCGCAGCTCGGTCTCGTGGTGCTCGACGAGGAGCACGAGGGCTCGTTCAAGCAGCAGTCGGCCCCGCGCTACCACGCGCGCGAGGTGGCGCTCGAGCGCGCACGCCGCGCGGGCGCCGTCGTGCTGCTCGGCTCCGCGACGCCCGCGCTCGAGACGTGGGTGCGCGCGCGGCGCGGCGAGCTGACGCTGCTCGAGCTGCCCGCGCGCGTCGGCGGCGGCGCGCTGCCGCGGGTCGAGCTGGTGGACATGGTCACGGAGGCGCTCGAGACGAAGCGCCGCGACCTGCTCTCGCGGCGTCTCGTGGACGTGGTGCGGCGCGCGCTCGCGAAGCGCCGGCAGGCGATCCTCTTCCTCAACCGCCGCGGCTTCGCGACGAGCGTCTACTGCAGCCGCTGCGGCGGCACGCTGAAGTGCAGCCGCTGCTCGGTCGCGCTCACGTACCACCGCGCGCACGGCACCGTGCTCTGCCACCCGTGCGGCGAGGAGCGGCGGCTGCCGTCGCACTGTCCGGAGTGCGGCGGGCCGGGACTCGCGCGGCTCGGCGCGGGCACCGAGCGACTCGAGGACGCGGTGCGCGCGGCGTTCCCCGGCGTGCGCCTCGCGCGCATGGACAGCGACGCGATGCACGACCGCGACTCGTACGAGCGCGTGCTCGGCGCGTTCCGGCGCGGCGAGGTGGACGTGCTGCTCGGCACGCAGATGATCGCGAAGGGGCTGCACTTCCCGAACGTCACCGCGGTGGGCGTCGTCTCGGCCGACGCGTCGCTGCTCGTGCCGGACTTCCGCGCGGCGGAGCGCACGTTCCAGCTCGTCGCGCAGGTCGCCGGACGTGCGGGCCGCAGCAGCGAGCCGGGCGTCGTCGTCGTGCAGACCGTGCAGCCGCGGCACCCGGCGCTGCTGCGCGCCGTGCGCCACGACTACGAGGGCTTCGCCGCCGCCGAGGTCGCCGAGCGCACGCGCTTCCGCTGGCCGCCGGCGACGCGCCTCGTGCGCGTGGTCGTCGCCGCGAAGGACGACGCCGCGGCGCGCGCGCGCGCGTCCGAGGTCGCCGACGCCGTGCGCGCGGCGCTGCCCCCCGGCAGCCACGACGTGCTCGGGCCCGCGCGCTGCCCCGTCGAGCGCGTGCGCTCGCGCTTCCGCTGGCACGTGGTGCTGCGCGCCGACGACGAGCCCGTGCTGCGCGCCGCGGTGCTGCGCCTGCGGCGCTTCGCGTCGCGCGCGCGCGGCGCCGAGCTCACGCTCGACGTGGACCCGGCCGACCTGACCTGAGCCGACGTCACGCCGCCGGTGCGGAGTCGTCGGCGGGGTGCGAGGCGCGCAGGAGCGAGCGGGCGTGGGCGGCGACGCCGAACCAGGCGACCGCGACGAGCGCGGCGGCGGCGCCGGTCGCGCCGTGGCCGACGATGAGCAGGTCGTACGCGCCGTGCAGGAGCGCGGCGAGCGCGAGGCCGCCGACCTGCCAGAGCACGCGCGCGGCGCCGCGCCGCGCGAACATCCCGTGCGCCGCGGCGAGTCCCCACACGGCGGCGAACACGGAGTGCGAGAAGGGCGACGCGACGGTGCGCAGGAGCGCCTCGCCCGGCGCCATGTACGGCAGGTAGAGGACGTTCTCGAACGCGGCGAAGCCCAGGCCGACGGCGGTCGCGTAGACGAGTCCGTCGAGGGGCTCGTCGAAGGCGTGCCAGCGGAACGCGGAGGCGCGCGCGACGGCGAACTTCGCGCCCTCCTCGAGCGGCCCGACGAGCACGAGGCAGAAGAACGCGGCCGTGGCGTGCGTCTCGCCGGGGGTCGCGGGCAGGCCGAGCAGCGCGGCGATGCGGAACGCGCCGAGCGCGAGCAGGGCCGACGCGGCGCCCAGCCCGAACGCCGCGAGCACGAGGCGCCGCGGCTCGGGGCGGGCGGCGTCCTTGTAGCGCCAGTAGACGAGCCAGAGCGCCGACACGGAGACGCCCACGCCCGCGGCGGCCACGCCGAAGGCGCTCACGAGGTACCTCTCCGCCGCGCGCGCTGCCGCATGTCCCTCCCGGCGGCCACGGGCCGCCACCCACGCCTATCATCGGCGTGTCGGGATCCGCGGAGG
Organism: uncultured bacterium; assembly: GCA_937996235.1. Taxonomy (GTDB): domain Bacteria; phylum Planctomycetota; class JAJSAM01; order JAJSAM01; family JAJVHW01; genus CALKVK01. The sequence goes on from CALKVK010000023.1 coordinate 78,578, forward strand.
AGCCATGTCGGGGTCAACGTCCATCCATCGATCCGTCCCGCCGGCCGTGCACCGCGCGGTGCCGGTCGCCGTGCTCGTCGCCGCCGCGGTGGTCGCCGTGCGGCCGGCGCGCGCGACCGACGACGCCGCGCAGCGCGTCGCGTCGGGGCCGCGCGTCGTCGACGTCGTCACGCCGGAGGACGTGCTGCTGCGCGTGCGCCTGGCGACGAAGGGCGACCGCCTGCACCCGAAGCCGCTCGCTGGAGCGCGCGGCTGGTCGGTCCCGCTCGCGGGCGGGAAGCAGGGCACCGCGGCGTGGCCGACGCCCGCGACCGACGGCGAGCGCGTCTACACGGGCGGACCCGTGCAGTCGCTCGAGATGTACGCGTTCGACGCGCTCACGGGGAAGCGGCGCTGGACGACGACGCTCGCCGACAACGGCCCGACCCCGCCCGTCGTGCGCGAGGGCCACGTCTACGCGAACACGCAGTCGTGCACGCTCTACGCACTCGACGCGGCGAGCGGACGGAAGCGCTGGTCGGTCTATCTCTCGGGCCACCTCGAGTCCGGGCCCGCCGTCGGCAGCGACCTGATCGCCGCCACGCGTCCGGACGTGGGCGGCGAGGGCCAGCCGACGCTGACCGTGCTCGACCGCGCGGGGCACGTGCTGCACGACGTCGCGATCGACGCCGAGGCGTGGGGCGCGCCGGTCCTCGCCGACGGACGCGCGTACGTCGCCTCGCGCGGCGGCACGCTGTGGTGCGTGGACGCGGCGGAGGGCCGCACGGCGTGGAAGCGCCGCTGCGGCGCGCGCGGGGCGCCGTGGGTCGATGCGCAGGGCGTGTACGTGGCGACGGAGACCGCGCTGCTGGCGTTCGACCCGGTCTCGGGCCGCGAGCGCTGGACCGAGGCGGCGATCACGCCGTCCACGCACGCGCGCGAGCTGGTCACGTCGGACACGTTCACGCCGCGCCCCGCACCCGCCTTGCGGCCGGGCCTCGCGTCGTCCTCCGCGAACTCGTCGTTCTGCAGCGAGGGCGTGCGCCCGGTGGTCGTGCGCGACACGGTCTGCGTGGCGGAGCAGCGTTCGCTGCGCTTCTTCGACCGCGTCTCGGCCGAGGAGCTGGTCGAGCTGCGGCTCGACGTGAAGGAGGCGATCGCGGGGCCGCCGCTCGTCGCGGGCGACACCGTGGTCGTCGCGACGCGCGCCGGCGAGGTGCGCGCGATCGACGTGCGCGACGACGTCGTCGTCTGGGCCGTGGACCTCGGCGCGCCGCTCGGCAGCGGCATCACGATGGACCGCGGGCGGCTGCTCGCCGTGACGAACGACGGGCGGCTCGTGAGCGTCGAGACGGGCGACCTGCGCGCGGACGGCTGGCCCATGTGGGGCGGCACGGCCGACGGCGCGTTCGACGACTGAGACGGCGCCGCGCTGCGGCTCAGCCGCCGTGGCGTGCGGCGTCGGCTTCGATCTCGCCGAGGAACGTGCGGTAGCTCTCGTAGCGCGAGGCGGCGAGCTCGCCGCGCTCGACGGCCGCGCGCACGGCGCAGCCCGGCTCGCGGTCGTGGCGGCAGTCCTGGAAGCGGCAGCGCGCGGGCACCGGGAACTCCGGGAACTGCAGCTCCAGCTCGCGCGGCGCGACGTCCACGAGCCCGAACTCCTTGATGCCGGGCGTGTCCACGACGTGCCCGGTGTCGCCGGGGATGCGCACGAGCTGCGCCGACGTCGTCGTGTGCGTGCCCTTGCCGGAGTGGCGGCTGATCTCGCCGGTGCGCAGCGCGACGCCCGGCAGCGCGCGGTTGACGAGCGAGGACTTGCCGGTGCCGGAAGGCCCCGCGAACACGCTGCAGCGGCCGCGCAGCAGCTCGACCAGACGCGCGACGCCGGCGCCGCTCGCCGCGGAGCTGCGCACGAGCTCGTAGCCGAGCCGCTCGTAGAGCGCGATCAGCGCGGCCGTCTCGGGCGACGGCTCGAGGTCCGCCTTGTTGAAGACGAGCACGGGCGGCACGTTGCCCGCGTGGCACGCGACGAGCAGCCGGTCGACGAGACCCGCGCGCGGCGCGGGGTCGGCGTGCGCGAAGACCAGCACCGCGCGGTCGGCGTTCGCGACGAGCACCTGCTGCCGCCACCGCCCGGCCACCTCGGGACGCAGCAGCACGCTCGTGCGCGCGGCGACGCCGACCAGCGCGACGTCGCCGCCCGCGGTCTCCTCGACCTCGACGCGGTCGCCCACCGCGACGGGGCTCGTCGCGCGACCGCGCGCGCGGTGGAAGCGCCCGCGCAGCGACGCGTCGGCGACGCGTCCGCCGTCGAGTTCAACGACGACGCGCTTGCGGTCGACGCGCAGGACGAGCGCGGTGGCGGGCATCCGGAGGAGTGTCGGCGCGGCGGCGCCGGAACGCTCGGTCAGATCGCGCGCATTCGCGCGGGCTGCACGGCGAGCTCCACGCAGACGCGGTTGCGCCCGTGCTTCTTCGCGGCGTAGAGCGCGGTGTCGGCGCGGCGCACGATCTCGTCGTACTCGTCGGAGCCGTCGGCGAGGGCCGTGACGCCGATCGAGACCGTCAGCGGCGTCTCGGAGTACTCCTCGAACATCTCCTCGCAGTGTCCGGAGAGCGAGACGCGCAGGCGCTCGGCGTAGAGCACCGCGTGCTGCAGCGGCGTCTCCGGCAGCACGATCAGGAACTCCTCGCCGCCGTAGCGCCCGTAGTGGTCCACCTCGCGGCTGCCCGACGCGATGAGCTGCGCGACGGCCTGGAGCACCGTGTCGCCGACCTGGTGGCCGTGCACGTCGTTCCAGCGCTTGAAGTGGTCGACGTCGAGCAGCGCCACCGAGAGCGGCTTGCCGAAGCGGCGCGCGCGCTCGACCTCGTGCCGCAGGATGCGCACGATGTTGCGGCGGTTGCTGATGCCCGTCAGCTCGTCCTTCTCGGCGAGCGAGCGCAGCTTGCGGCCCTGCAGGTCGAGCGCGACGGTGTCGAGCACGAGACCGAGCGTGTCGCAGAGCAGGCCGAGCTCGCGCGCGTCGGCGTCGTGGACGTCGCCGTCGCCGAAGAAGCGGTCGGCGACGACCACGCCCATCTGCGTGGCGCCGGCGTTGAGCGGCGACGCCGCGAACTCGCGCACGCCGAGCTGCTCGAGCACGCGGTCGTCGTGCTGCTCCGTGCGTCCGACCTCGGCGCCGCCGCGCAGGAGCACCGCCTCGAGCGCGCCCTCCTGGTCCACCTCGACCGTGACGGCGGCGACGGCCTCCGGGCGGACGAGCCCGGAGCGGTCGCTGCACGTGCGTCCGCGCAGGCGCAGCGGGTCGGTCGGGTGCGGCTCGAGCAGGATGACGCGGTCGAGGTCGAGGCACTCGCGGATCGCGTGGAGGCCTTCCTCGACGATCGGCCCCACCGACTCGAGCGAGCGCGAGACGACGATGCGCCGGTGCGCGCGCGCGAGGCGCTCGGAGCGGGCGGTCGCGTCGAGCGGCGGCTCGGGCGGCGGCAGGGCCTCGCCGGTGCGCAGCTCCTCGTTCGTGAGCTGGCGCGCGAGGTCGTCGGGCGCCACGTCGCCGAGACCGAGCAGGGCGGCGGCCTCGGAGAGCTCGAGCGCGATCGTCTCCGCGACGAGCAACGCGTCGGCCGCAGCGGCGGAGGCGGCGGTCGTCGCCAGCAGGTCCTCGTCCTCCTCGTCGGCGACCGCGGAGCCGTCGTCGTAGCCGAGCATCGTCGCGAGCGCGTCGGCGCGGGCGATCAGCGCGACGAGGCTGCGTGCGTCGTCGTCGAGGGGGCGCCCCGCGATGGCGATCGACTCGGCCGGGAGCCCGTCGCGCACGCGCGCGTGGAAGCGGCATGCGTGGACGACGCCGCGCGAGAGCCCGATGCGCTGCACGAGCCGCTCCGTGGCGGCGCTCGCGACGCCGCGCTCGCACGCCTCCATGCGCCGCCCGAAGTCGTGGACGAGCCCCGCGACGAACGCCTGCTGCGGGTCGGGGTACGCGCCCGCCTCCGCGAGCCGACGGGCGGCGGTCGCGACGGCGAGCGCGTGCACCCAGCCGCGGCAGGGCACCTCGACCGCCGCGCGGTGGCGGTGCTCCGGCAGGGCCGGGAGCGCCCGCACCGCGTGGGAGAGCGCGTCGACGCCGATGCTCGGGAGCACCTGCGCCATGTCGTTCCCGCCCGCCGCCGGACGCACGTGGAGCGTGCTGTGCGCGAAGCGCAGGAGCAGCACGGAGAGCACGGCATCGGCCTCGGCGAGTCGCAGGAACTCGGGGTGGCGGATCTCTCCCTGGGACAGCAGCTCGAGCGCACGGCGGCGCACGACCTCGAGCACGGGAGGAGCCGTGCACGCGGACGGGGCGCGCGGGGTGGGGTCGGACGCCATGCGGGGGAGGTCGGCCGGATGCCGACCCCTCCGTATCGGCACGCGGGGCGCCCGCGTGAAGCGCGGCGGGCGACTTTCGATTCGCGGCTCTCAGGCTCCGGCGCGGGCGCGTCCAGCCTCGTGGACACGGGACGCCGAGCCGAGGGCGGCGACGACGACCCCGGCGGCGAAGAGGACGCCCGCCGCGAGCACCGCCGCGACGGCGCGCAGCCCGCCGTCCCCGCGTCCCCCGTGGAGCCAGACGAGCGGCACGAGCGCGGCCGCGCCGGCGGCGAGCGGCGCCAGCAGCCCGGGCAGGAGCCCCGGCGCGGCGGACGGCGCGCTGCCGTGCGCGACGCGACAGGCGGCGGCGACCGCCAGTGCGGCACCGGCCGCGGCGACGCTCGCGCAGGCCGCCCCGAGCGCCGCCCAGGCGGCGGGGGCCCACGGCGCGAGCCCCCCCGCGACGGCCACGGCGGCGGCCGTGGACGCCGCGCCCGCGACGAGGAGCGGCAGAGTCAGCGCGCACCACGCGAGCCCCTTCGCGAGCGCCACGCGAAACGGACCGACGGGCGTGCGGGCGAGCAGCGCGAGACCGGCGCCGTCCTGCGCGTGGAACCGCAGGGCGACGCCGCCGAGCGCCGCCGCGAGCGGCAGCGTCACGAGGTGGAGCGACGGCAGGAGGCGCCGCGCGCCGTCGGGCGAGGTCCACGCGACGGCCACCGCCCCCACGAGCGCGAGCCCGCCGGGGAGGGCGAGCCGCGCCGCACGCACGTGCAGCGCGGGGTCGCGCAGGCCGACGGCGACGTCCTTCGCCGCCAGCGCCCCGAGGCTCCCCGGCAGCCGCGCCAAGAGGCCCGCGCCCCAGGTGCGCGACGACTGGGGGCGCGCAGGCCGCGGCGGAGCCACGCCGAGCACGCGCGCGGCGCAGGTCCACGCGGCGGCGGCGCTCGCGAGAAGCCCCGCCGCGCCCAGTGCGGCCGGCCCCGCAGCACCCGTGGCACACGCCGCAGCCCACCACGGCGGCAGCGCGACGAGACGGTCGGCGCGCGCGTGGAGCGCGGCGAGCCAGGCAGCCGTCTCCCCCACGTCGTGCGGCGCCTCCGGGACGAGCGCGACGACGAGCAGCGTGCCGCCGACCGCGACGAGGACGCGGGCCCGTGCGGCGTACGCGCTGCCTGCCAGTCCGAGCACGAGCAGTCCGAGCGCGACGGACGCGGCGGCGAGCAGCAGCGCGGCGAGCGCGCCGACGCACGCGGCCGGGGCGCCGTGGGCCGCGCCGCTCCCGGCCGCGAGCGCCGCGCCGCAGAGCGCGGCCGGTCCGGCGGGCGCGGCGGCGAGCTCGCGTAGCCCCGCGGCAGCGGCGAGCGTCCGACCGTCGAGCGGCGCGGCGCTCGCGCGCGCGAGAGCGAGGACGCGTTGCGCGGCGCCGCCCGAGACGGGAGCGGCGACGGCCGTCACGAACAGTGCCGCGAACGCGAGATCGACGAGCCCCGCCGCGGCCGCGGGACGCGCGCCCACCGCGAGCTCGTGCCCGACGCTCGCGCAGACGACGACTGCGACCGCCGCGAGCGCTCCCGCCAGTGCGGCCGTCGCGCTCCGCGCCGCCCCGCCGCGCCGCGCCGCGCGGAGCTCGGCACCGAGCAGCGCCCCCACGCGGTCCGCGCGTCCGGCGCGCGCGCTCACACCGTCACCGCAGCCACTCGGGCACGTCGCCCGACGCGCTGCCGCGGAGCAGCGCACGCAGCACGTCGTCGAGCGACGCGTCGGCTCCGACGCACGCCGAGGTGCGCAGCTCGGGCATTGTGCCGCACGCCGCGAGACGCCCGTCGGCGAGGACCGCGACGCGGTCCGCCAGCGCGGCCACGCCATCGCGCGCGTGCGACGCGAGGACGACCGCGACGCCACCGTCGGCGAGCCGCCGCGCGAGCGCACGCAGCGTCTCGGCGGCCGTCGCGTCGAGCCCCGCGAACGGCTCGTCGAGCAGCAGCACGCGTGGCGCGTGGACGAGCGCGCACGCGATCTGGACCTTGCGGCGCATGCCCGTCGAGTACGTGGCGAGCAGCCGGCCGCGGTCGCGCGCGGACAGTGCGAACAGCTCGCAGAGCTCGTCGGCGCGGCGCTCGGCGTCGCGCGTCGCGAGACCGTGGAGGCGCGCGATCAGCGCGATGCACTCGCGCCCCGTCAGGCGCTCGAGCGTCTCGTCGCCGGGCGGCAGCAGCCCGATGAGGCGCCGCACCCCGAGCGGGTCGCGGCGCGGATCGAGTCCGGCCACGAGCACGCTGCCCGCGGCGGGCGCCTCGGTGCCGGAGAGCAGGCGCAGGAGCGTCGACTTGCCCGCGCCGTTCGGACCCGCGACGACGAGCAGCTCGGCGGGCAGGAGCTCGAGGTCGACGCCGTCGGGCGCGCGCACGCCGCCGTCGTGCACCTGCACGAGTCCGCGCGCGACGACCAGCGGCGCGCCCCTCAACGCGGCGCCGCCCCCGACGTGATCCACGAGAGCAGCACCGCGCCCGCGAGCGCGACGTTCAGGCTGTCGGTGCGCCCGCGCTGCGGCACCGCGACGCGCCGCGTCGCGCACGCGAGCAGCTCGGGCGCGAGACCTGCGCCCTCGTTGCCGAGCGCGAGCACGACGCGCGCGGGCGGCCGCGGCGCAGCGTAGATCGACTCGCCCGCGGCGTCGGCCGCCCACAGCTCGCCGCCCGCGGCCGCGAGCGCGTCGAGCCACGCGCCGCAGGTCCACTCGGCGCTCTCCTGCGCGAGCGCGACGTGGAAGTGCGCGCCCTGCCCCGCACGCAGCGTCTTGCCGCCCCACAGGTCCACCGTGCCCGTGCGCGCGAGGACGCCGCGCGCGCCGAACGCCTCGGCGGCGCGCACGAGCGTGCCCGCGTTCCCGGGGTCCTGCACGCGATCGAGCAGCAGCCACGCGCCCGGCTGCGCGAACGGCGCCGCGGGCGCGCGCGGCTCCGCGCACACGGCGACGACGCCCTGCGGCGTCTCCGTCTCGGCGATCTCGCGCAGCGCGCGCGCGTCGATCTCGTGCACGGCGACGCCCGCGCCGCGCAGACGCGACGCCAGAGTCGTGGCGTCGACGGTCGCGATGTCCGGCGCAAGGAACGCCTCGCGCGGCGCGAGCCCCGCGTCGAGCGCCGCGGCGATCACGTGCACGCCCTCCGCGAGGAAGTGCCCGCTCTCGCGGCGCGTCCGCGGTCGCAGCAGCTTGCGTGCTCGGGTGAGGGCGGCGGCGCTCACGAGCCGCTCCGCAGACGCGCGACCGCGTCGGCCATGTCGTCGGGCAGCGGCGCCTCGAACACCGCCTGCTCGCCGCTCACGGGGTGGCGCACCTCGAGCCGCGCCGCGTGCAGCGCGACGCGCTCGAGCAGCGGCGTCTCCTCGGCGTCGCGCACATCCTCTGCAACGCCGCGCAGCGCCGACGCGTACGCCGGACGTGCGCCGCCGTACGACGCGTCGCACAGCAGCGGGTGGCCGATGTGCGCCGAGTGCACGCGGATCTGGTGCGTGCGCCCGGTGCGCGGGAAGTAGCGCACCAGCGCGGCGCCGTCGAAGCGCTCCTCGACGCGGAAGTGCGTGAGGCTCGGCAGCCCCGCGGGGTCGATCGAGAGCCGCGGCCACGCGTCGCGGCTGTGCAGGATCGGCGCGTCGATCGCGCCCTCGTCGGGCGGGCTGCCGTGCACGAGCGCGAGGTACTCCTTGCGCACCGTGCGCCGCTCGAACTGGTCCGAGACGTCGGCCTTCCACGCGTCCGAGAACGCGACGAGCAGCACGCCCGAGGTCTCCTTGTCGATGCGGTGGCAGATGTGCGGCACGCGGTCGCGCGCGGGGTCGCTCGTGTCGCGGTAGCGCGCGTGCAGCGCCGAGAGCACGTTCTCGAGCGTGTGCCCGCTGACCGGGTGCACGACGATCCCGGGCCGCTTGTTGACGGCCAGGAGCACGCCGTCGTCCGCGAGCACGTCGATCGGGATGCGCCCGGGGTCGGGCGCGTCCGCGTCGACGGGGATCGCGATGACGACGTGGTCGCCGTTCCGCAGCTTGACCGACGCCTTCGTGCGCACCTCCCCGTTCACCGAGACGTGCCCCTCCTCGACCATCTCCTGCAGCTCGGTGCGGCTGCGCCAGCGCACGCGCTTCGCCATGAACCGGTCGAGCCGCAGCCCCGCGTCGGGCAGCTCGACCCGCAGGTCCCAGCGGCTGCGCGGCTTCGAGAGGTCCGCGTAGCGCCGCGCCTGACGCGAGCCCATCAGCGGGACTCCGGTCGGCGCAGGGCGGTGCGGGCGCGCATGGCCCCGCATGTTCCCAGACCCGCGGCGGAACGCGGAGGACCGGCGACTCGGACTGCGCGCACCGGATCGCGTGCGCCGGGGAGGGCGCCGCGGCGAGCATGAGCGCGGAATGCGGCTGTTCCTCCGCCTGACGCTCGCGCAGGTCCCGCTGCTGGCGGCGGTTGCGTGCGTCGCCGGCGTCTCGATCCACGAGCTCACGCAGTTGGGCGAGAGTTCGCGGCGGATACTCACGGAGAACTACCGCAGCGTGCTCGCGACACAGCGGATGACCGAGGCCGTCGAGCGCCTCGACAGCGCCGCGCTCGCACACGTGGCCGGGCACGGTGCCGCGCTCGAAGGGGCCGACGAGCACCTGCGAACCTTCCGCGACGAACTGGAGATCGAGCGCAGCAACCTCACGGAGCCCGGCGAGTCCACGGCCGTCGAGGCGTTGGACGCTGCGTGGACGCGTTACGCCGCGGCGCTCGCGCGGCTCCGGCATGCGCCGGACGACGCGGCGGCGCGCCTGTACTTCGACGACGTCGAGCCGCCGTTCCGCGACGTGAAGGCGCGCGCCGAGGAGATCCTCGCGCTGAACCAGGGCGCGATGGTCCGCAAGAGCGACGCCGCCCGCGACGTCGCCGAGCGCACGGTCGTCGTGCTGCTCTCGGTCGCGGCGCTCGCGCTCGCCGTCGGCGGCATCAGCTCGGCGCTGCTGACGGCACGCCTGCTGCGACCGCTCGCGACGCTCGCGCGCGCGTCCGCGCGCATCGCGGAGGACGACCTGACCGCGCGGGCGGACGCCGCGGGCTCGGACGAGATCGCTGCGGTGGCGCGCGAGTTCAACCGCATGGCGGAGGCGCTCGCGCGGTTCCGCAACTCGACGCTGGGTCAGATGGAGCGCGCGCGCGCGACGGCACAGGCAGCGGTGGACTGCGTGCCGCATCCCGTCCTCGTGCTCGCCCGTGGCAACGAGCTGCTCGCGGCGAACCCCGCGGGCCGCGCCCTGCTCGGCGATGCGGGCGCCGGTCTCGGCGCGCTCGCACCTGAGCTGCGGGCGGAGATCGAGCGCGTGCGCGCCGCGGTCGAGCGGACGCGGGCGCCTTTCACGCCGGACGACCCGGGAGACGCGGTGCGCGTGCCGCTGCCGGAGGGCGAGCGCTGGTGGACGTGCCGCGGCGTCCCACTTCCCGGGCAGGCCGGAGCGCAGCAAGGCACCGCGTTCGTACTCGAGGACGTGACCCATCTGCGTCGCCTGCGCCGGCTCCACGAGGAAGGCGTCGCCATCGCGGCGCATGCGCTGCGCACGCCGCTGACCTCGCTCCACATGGCCATCCACCTGTGCGGCGAGGGCCGCCTCGGCCCCCTGACCGAGCAGCAGGCGACCCTGATGGCGGCTGCCCGGGAGGACTGCGAGCGGCTGCGCGCGACCGTGGACGAGTTGCTGGAGCTCGCGCGCCTGCGCGACGAGGCGGGCGGCGGGCGCTACGCACCGGTCTCCGTCGCGGAGTTGCTCCGACGCAGTGCGGACGTCCACGCCGAAGCCGCCGCGCGCGCCGGCGTGCGCGTCACCGTCACGGCCCCGGACGAGCCGCTGCGTGTGGTCTGCGATGCGGCGCGGCTGCAGCCTGCACTCGACGATCTCGTCGCGAACGCCCTGCGCTTCGCGCCGCGCGGAAGCGTCGTCGAGCTGCGCGCGCGCGGCTCGGGCGACGCGGCTCTCGTCGAGGTCGAGGACGCCGGCCCCGGCATCCCCGCCGAGTTCCGCGAGCGCGTGTTCGAACGCTTCTTCCAGGTGCCGGAGACTCCGCAGGGCGGCTCGGGGCTCGGCCTCTGGATCGCACGCGACGCCGTCCGTGCGCACGGCGGCGAGCTGACCGCACACAGCGGCACCGCGGGCGGCGCGCTGCTGCGCATGTCGCTGCCGCGGGCCTAGCCCGCATCGTTCACCAGCTCCCGCGCCCGGCGCGTCGCCGGAGTCGCGATCTCTGCGTCGGCGCTCCTCGAACGGGGCGTTCGACCCCGACTTCGTCGCGCCTCCTTGATCTCGCGCCTCCGGCTCGGCCGGGACAGTCTGTCGCGCGGCGGGAGCGCAGGCGCCGCGGCCGCAGCCCTCGAAGCGCCTGCGTCACAGCCGCACTCGCCGCGAGACCTGGTGAACGATGCGGGCGTAGCCCGCGCTCAGTCGCTCCGCTCCAGGCGCCGCCGGCGCCGCCACAGCGTCGAGGGGTCGATGCCGAGCACACGCGCCGCCTCGTCGAGCGTCGGTGCCGCCGCCACCACGAGCCGCACGTGCTCGTCCTCCAGTTCCTGCAGCGTGCACGCGCCACCGAGCCGCACGTGCGCCCGGTCCGCCGAGGCGCCGCGCACGCGCTCGGGCAGGTGTTCCGCTGTGAGCGCGCCGACGGGGTAGAGGATCACGGCGCGCTCGACGGCGTTGCGCAGCTCGCGCACGTTGCCGGGCCACGCGTAGGCACGCAGCGCGTCGAGGGCGGAGCGCTCGATACGCGGCGCCGCGCGCCCCAGCCCGCGGGCGAAGAACGCCGCGAAGCGCTCGGCGAGCGGCTCGATGTCGTCCGGGCGCTCGCGCAGCGGCGGCACCGTGACCTGCACGACGTCCAGTCGGTACATCAGGTCCTCGCGGAAGCGGCCGGCCCGCACCTCCTCCTCCAGGTCGCGATTCGTCGCCGCGACGATGCGCACGTCGGCGACGCGCGTGCGATTCTCGCCCACGCGCTCGAAGCGACGCTCCTGCACGAAACGCAGCAGCTTGGCCTGCAGCGCCGGCGGCATCTCCGAGACCTCGTCGAGGAAGAGCGTGCCCCCCTCGGCCTCCTCGATCCGACCCGGGCGGTCCGCGGCGGCACCGGTGAACGCCCCGCGCACGTGCCCGAACAGTTCGCTCGCGAGCAGGTCAGCGGTCAGCACGGGGCAGCTCACCGTCACGAATGGTCGGTCGCGGCGCGGGCTCTGGCCGTGCAGCGCACGCGCCATCACGCCCTTCCCGGTGCCGCTCTCCCCGCGCAGGAGCACGGGCGCGTCGGCGGCGGCCGCGCGCTCGAGCACGTCGAGCGCGCGCGCGAAGGCCGCAGAGCGCGTCGCCAGATCGACCTCGGGCAGTGCGTCGTCCAGTCGGCGCTCGAGTTCGCGCACGCGGCGCGTCAGCAGCGTGCCCTGCCGCGCGCGCTCCACGACGTGCCGGATCTGCGCCGGAGTGAACGGCTTCGGCAGGTAGTCGCTCGCGCCGCGCCGCAGCGCCTCGACCGCGCTCTCGAACGTGGCATACGCGGTGATGACGATGACGGCGAGGGCGGGGCGCTCCGCGCGCAGCGACGCCACGAGGTCGAGACCCGACGCGACGCCGAGCCGCAGGTCCACGAACGCGACGTCGAAGGCGGTCGCACGCACCGCCGCGAGCGCGCCGGCGACGTCCGCGGCCTCCGCGACATCGCAACCGTCGCCTCGCAGGCACGCGGCCAGCGTGGTGCGGATGTTCGGCTCGTCGTCCACCACGAGGACCGAGAGGGGGGCGGCTCCCATCGCTGTCTCCCGCGCAAGTCCCGCGCCCGTGCGAAGTGTGCGGCGCCGGATCGTACTCCGCGCGCGCGGTCGTGCAGATCGCAACCGGAGCGCGCTCGCGCCGTGCAGCACGCAAGGCGCGCGCGTGGGGCGCAAGCCCGAGAGCGAGCGGCGCGCCGCTTGCGCCGTCCGTGCCGCCCGACGGGAGGAGGCGACTCGATGGCGCGACGCAGGTGTACGGTGATCGTCGGAGCGGGGCGGCTGGGAAGTGCGCTCGCCGGGCGGCTGTCCCACGCGGGGCGCGACGTGGTCGTGGTGGACCGCGCGGCGCCGGCGCTGGCGGCGCTGCCCGCGGAGTTCAGCGGCTTCCGCGTGCGCGGCAACGCCGCGGAGATGCAGACGCTGCGGCGTGCCCGGCTCGACGAGGCGTCGTGGCTGTTCGCGGTGACCGACCGCGACGACCTCAACCTGATGGTCGCGCTCGCAGGCGGGCGACTGTTCGGAGTCCCGAACGTGCGCGTGCGCGTCTCCGATCGGGTGCGGCAGGCGCTCTACGAGGCGCTGGAGCTGCGGACGGTGAACCCGAACGATCTGGCCGTGGACGTGCTCGCGGCGATGGCGGACGACGCGCGATGAGAGTCGTCGTGGCGGGCGGCGGCGGCCTCGCGTTGCACGTGGTACGGCGTCTGCGCGCCCACGGGCACGGGGTGGCGCTCGTGTGCGCGACCCGCGAGGAGGCCGATCGCGCGGTGACGCGCTTCGAGGACGTGGTGGTCGTCGTCGGCGACGCCACCGACCCCGCGGTGCTCGAGGGCGTCGAGACGCGTGCGGCGGATCTCCTCGTCGCGCTCTGCGCGACGGATCCGGAGACGCTGCTCGCGTGCCTGCTCGCGACGCGCCGCTTCGGCGTGCCGCGCACCGTGGCGCAGGTGCACGACCCCGACAACGGCGAGCTGTTCCGCGTCCTGGGCGTCGGCTCCGTGGTCTCGGGCGCCGAGATCCTGGGCGGCGTGATCGAGGAGGAGTCCGGATTCGAGGGGATCGCGACGCGCGTCGCGCTCGCCGGCGGACGCGTCGGCGTCGTCGAGGTGCGGCTCGCGCGCGACGCACCCGCGGTCGGCTCGACGCTCGAGGCCCTGCGCCTCCCCGCCGGCGCCCTCGTCGCCGCCGTGCTGCGCGACGATGCGGTGATCGTGCCCCGCGGCGCGGCCGCGCTCTGCGCGGGAGACCGCCTGCTGCTCGTCAGCGAGGCGTCCGTCGCGGGCGCGGCGCTGGAACGGCTGGTCGGCGCGCGGTGAGCGGCCACGGCGATCGCCTGCGCCACATGGCGCAGCGCTACCGGACCATCCTGGCCTACACGGGGCTGGTGTGGGCGGTCGCATCGGTGCCGATCGCCGCGCCGCTGCTGCTCCTGCTGCTCCGGCCGCAGGAGCACGAGGTGCTCGTCCCCGTCGCCGTGCCCGCGCTCGCGCTGCTCGTGAGCGGCACGGCGCTGTGGTGTGCGTGGCGCCCGTCGACACGTCCCGCGCTGGGCACTGCCGAGGGCGCGGTGATCGTGGTCCTCGCGTGGTTCGGAGCGGTCGGCGCCGCAGCAGCCGCATTCGCCGCGGCCGTGGGGCTCGACGCGACGCAGGCGGTGTTCGAGTCGGCGAGCGCGTGGACCACGACCGGCCTGAGCGTGGTGGACGTCGCACACGCGCCGGAGACCGTGCTGCTCCTGCGCAGCACGCTGCAGCTCGCCGGCGGCGCCGGTCTCGCGATCCTGATGGTCGCCACCGCGAGCGGCCCCGCCGGCATCGGGCTCTCGAGCGCCGAGGCGCGCGAGGACCAGCTCGTCCCCCACGTCGTACGCTCCGCGTCGATCGTCGTGCGCCTGTACGCCGCGTACGCCGTGCTCGGCGTCGCCGCGTTGCACGTCGCCGGCATGGGCTGGCTCGACGCCGTCAACCACTCGTTCGCGGCCGTGTCGACCGGCGGCTTCTCCACGCGCGCCGACTCCATCGGCGCGTGGGACGACCCGTGGATCGAGGGCGTCACGATCGTGCTCATGCTCCTCGGCGCCACCAACTTCGTCACCGCGTACGCGCTGGTCCGCGGGCGCTTCCGCGCTGTCGCGCGCAACGCCGAACTGCGTCTCACGGCGCTGCTCCTGCCGCTCGGCGCCGCGCTCGTGTTCGCGTTCGTGGCGGTGCCGCTGCACGCGTCGCTGCCGCGGGCCGCCCGCATCGCCGTCTTCGAGGTGGCCTCTGCACTCACGACGACCGGCTACTCGACGACGACGTACGGGAGCTGGCCGGCGGTCGGGTGGATCGTGATGATCGCGCTGATGCTCGTCGGAGGCGGGACCGGCTCGACGGCGGGCGGGCTCAAGCAGGCACGAGTCTCCGTGCTCGGGTCGATCTGCCGCGCGGAGCTGCGGCGCGCGCACCTTCCGGCGGGTTCCGTCTGCCCGCCGCGCACGACCGATGCCGACGGCGCGCGCGTCGTCCTCGACGACGACACCGTGCGCCGCACGACGGCATTCGTGTTCCTGTACGCGGTCACGCTGCTCGTCGGGACCACCGTGATCGCCGCCTGCGGGTACGACCTGCGCAGCGCGCTCTTCGAGATGTCGAGCGCGCTCGGGACCGTCGGGCTCTCCGTCGGCGTCACCGCTCCCGGCGCACCCGGCGCCGTCCTCTGGACCGAGACCGCCGCGATGCTGCTCGGGCGCCTCGAGTTCGTGGCCGTGGTGCTCTGCGCGCGCCGCGTCGGCGCCGACCTGCTCGCGTACGCGGCCGCCCTGCGTGCCGCGCGGCAGCGTGCGCACCGCACGATCCGGGCGCGCGCCGCCGTGCGTCCCGCACGACCTGCCGCCGCCCCCGCGCACACCGCGGACCGGCACGCGTCTTGCCCCGGAGGGACATGCGCAGCCGCTGCCTCTCCGACCGCGCGCGACGACGCGTCGCAGGCGCAGCGCTCGCCGCCGGCATCGCCGGTCTGACGCTCGCGCTTCTCATCTGGGGCGCCGCCGCGTGGGCGTACGGCTACGCCGCGTTCTCCGCCGGCTGGATCGCGTGGATGGAGCTCTCGCCGGACTCGCTGGTGGCACGGCGACGCGCGGCGCGCCGACGCGACCCCGCGCGCCCGGTCGTGACGGAGCGAATCGAGCGCCACGCGCCACTCGACCCGGAGTTGCGCCGCGCTCTCGCGGCACACGAATCCGGCGACGTCTGACGCAGGGACGCGGATGGCGCCGGGGCCGCGACGGCCGCCGGCACGCCGTCGTCCGCGAGCACGTCGACGGTGCTGCGCCCCGCGTCGGGCAGCCCGACCCGCAGGTCCCGGCGGCTGCGCGGCTCCGACAGGTCCGCGCAGCGCCACGCCTGACGCGAGCCCATCAGCGGGACTCCGGTCGACGACGGAGGGTGCGGGCGGGCGACCCCGAACCCCTCGCCGGGGAGGGCGCCGCCGCTACTCCGCGCGCCCCAGCACGCGCTCGTAACGGTAGTAGATCTGCAGGCTCAGCAGGTGGAGCGCCGTCGTCGTGATGCGATCGCGCCGGCATGCGTGGAGGTCGTCGTGCGCGGACGTCCAGAACCCGAGGTCGCGGCCCGTCTTCTCCTGCGTGTCCGCGACGCCGTGCTCGACCTGCACCTTCCACGCGTCCCAGGTCGTCCCGCGGATCGCGTGCGCCGCCAGCGACGTCGCGTACACCGTGAGCGGATCGACACCGCGGAACCTGTCCTTCGCGCAGGCGGCGGCGACGTGCTTCGTCAGCGACGCGACCGCGGCGCGCAGTTCGTCGTCTGCGTCGGGCTGCGCCGTGACGAGCGCCCGCGCGGCCGCGAGCAGCGCGCGCTGCCGCGGCGGGAACGCAAGCGGTGCACCCAGAAGGCGCAGCTCGCGCTCGGCCTGTGCGAGGCGTCCGTCGAGCGCGGCGTCGTCGCCGGCCGTGCGCCGCGCGGCGGCGAGTGCGAGGGCCTCCAACGCCGCCGTCTCCGCATCCGCGGACGGCTCGCACGCGAGGATCGCCGCGATTCCGCGCGCGGCGGCGCTGCGGCACGCGGCACGCGCCGAGCCGGCGGCGAACTCGGTCAGCGCGAGCGTGACGAGCGCGTGCTCGCGGCGCGCGGCGAAGCGGCCGTCGTCGCCCTGCAGCGCGCAGAGCGCGCGCAGCGCGGCGTCGAGCGACCGCTCGTCGGCGCGGCCGAAGCGCGTGTCGCCGACGATGGCGAACGCCAGCACGACGAGCGCCGTCGTCTCGACGTCGCCGACGACCCCGCCCGCCCCGTCGCAGCGTGCCCCGACGCAGCAGCGGTCGAACCCGACAGCCGACCAGAGGCCGTCCGCGCGCTGGTGGCGGGCGAGCCACGTGAGCACGGGCTCCCACTGCCACGTCGCCGGCTCCGAGTCCGCGTGCTCCGGCGCGAGCTCCTCGTCGGGCGCGCGCGCTGTGCAGACGTGCTCGAGCTCGAACGCGCTCAGCGGCACGACGGTCGTGGACCCCGCGTCCACGTGCACGTCGACGCGCGCGAGTTCGTCCCAGTGCAGCGCCGTACCGAGCGCGACGGTGTGCACCCCCGGCGCGACGTCGTGGCGCCGCCACGCGCGCACGGTCCCGTCGATCGAGACGGCGAGGTCGGGCGTGAGGTCCGGCAGGAAGATCTGCCCGGTCGCAGTCCCCGCGGCGCTCGCAGCGTCACCCGGACGCGGCATCACGACGGGTTCGGTCGCGGCGTGCGCCGGAGCCGCCACGCCGGGTGCGCCGCCGCGCGCACCCGACTGCGCACCGGGCACGTCGTCGAGCGAGGTGCGGACCCGCGCGACCGGCGTTCCGGCGTCGGCGTGCGCCTGCTCCGTCGGCGGCGCCGCCGCGGGCCGGTCGGGCGTGCGCCCGGTCGCAGTCGCGATCACCACGCAGGCGACCGCGAGCACCAGGGCTGCGAACAGGCCGACCGTCCGCCGCGTCGTCACGATCCGGCCAACGTACCACGACGCGTGCGGGTTCGGGCCGCTCGCGGGTTCGGCCCGACGCTCCGGCAGCGCCCTCCGTCGAGCGCGCTCAGCGCGCGCGGACCGTGCCGAAGGCGGACGGCCGTCCCTGCCACGTGAGCAGCGTCAGGTGATGCAGCGCCGTCGTGGTCAGGCGATCCCGCGCGCGGCCGCTCCGCTCGTCGCGGGCGGGCGCCCACGTGCCCGGGCAGACACCGGCGCTCTCCTGCGTCGCCACGACGTGCCGCTCGACGACGCCGCCCCACGCGGTCGCGAGATCCCCGCCGACGGCACGTGCGGCGAGCGTCGCCGCCCAGAGCGTCATCGGATCGGTGCGCTGCGCGGGATCCGCGGGGGGCGGTCCCGCGAGTTCGCGGACGAGAGCCGCGACCGCGTCCACGACCTCGGCGTCCGACGCGGGATCGTCCACGAGCAGCGCGCGCGCCGCGGCGAGGAACGCGCGCTCGCGCGCCGGATGACGCACAGGCACGCCGAACGACCGCAGGTCGCGCAGTGCGCGCTCGACGCGCGCCGGCTCGGCGGCCACGTCGACCTCGGCGTCGCGCGCGGCGCGCAGCACGAACGCTTCGAGCGCGGCGGTCTCGGCGTCCGCGGGGGGCGGCTCCGCGGCGATCTCGACGAGTGCCTGCTCGCACGCTGTGCGGAAGCGGCGACTCCCCGTCATCAGGAGCGCCTCCGCCACCGCGAGCGCGACGAGCGCGTGCTCGCGGCGCGCGACGGAGACGCGGAGGTCGAGGCGCTCTCCCGCGCACAGCGCCTGCAGCGCGGCCGTGACCTGGGCGCGGTAGCGGCCCGCGTGGGGAGTCTCCCCCATGCCGAGGAGCGCCAACAGCACGAGCGCGGTCGCCTCGGGCTCCGACACCGTGTCCGCGGTCCCATCGCAGCGGCCACCGACGCAGCGCGCGTCGAAGGCCGCCGGCGACCACAGCCCGTTCGCGGACTGGTGACGCGCAAGCCAGAGCTCCGGCGGCGCGCGCAACGATCGCGCGCGGAAGGTGCTGGGGTGGGCGTGCGCCGGCAGCAGCTCCTCGTGTTCGATCCGCGCCAGGCAGACGTCCCGCACGTCGAACGCCGCGAGCGGAACGGCCGTGATCGTGTTCGCCTCGACGACGACATCCGCGCGCCCGAGTTCCTCCGCGCCGCGGAACAGCACGATCGTGTGCGGTCCCGGATCGACGTCGTGGAAGAGGCAGCGCACGTTCACGCCGTCGAGTGCGACGTGGAACTCGGTGGTGAGACCCTGCAGCACGATCCTGCCCTGCGACGCGGCGGGAGCGCGCGGCTCGTCACCTGCATCCACGGGATCGCGCGCCGACGCGGCGACGTCGAGGTCGCCGGGCGCCGCGCGCGCGGCGTCGCGAGACGGCGTCCGCGGCTCCGGCGGCCGCGCGCCGCGCGGACTCGCGACCGCGGCGTCGTCGACGGTGCGGGACGAGCGCGCCCGAGACGTGACCACGAACGCGGCAGCGCCGAGTCCGGCGACACCGACGCACGTCACGAGGAAGAGCGCACGGACACGTCGTCGAGGGCGCACGGCCGCGGCAACGTAGCACGGGCGCGCGGGTTCGGTGCGGAGCCGGTGTCGGTCCTTGCAGGTGGGGACAGGGCTGCCCTTTTGCCTTTACCGCGCAAATTGGGCGGCGTCTCCGCCGCGGCGGACCGCGGAGCCGCCGCTCGGCGAGAGGGGAGCCTGCGCCGAGCCTGACGCACGAGGGCTCCGGGCCGGCGTGCGGATGCCGTGCGCGCCGCCCGCAGGGGGGGGCCGCCCGCGTCTGCCCGCGGGCACAGGGCAACAGGGCAGCCCTGTCCCCGCTGTGAGAACACGCTCATGGCGCTGATGCTGCCGCTGATGCCCAAGCGCGCGGCGCCCGCGTAGGCGGCCCGAAACCTGGAGCGCGAAGCGGGAGTTGCCAATCGGTCGCGCCGCGCGCGCTGCGCAGGGCGGCCGACGGCGCGGCGCTCCATGCCGGTCGGCAGTCGATCGGCTGCGGCTCGGGCAGACGGGAAGAGCGCAGCCTTGCCGCCCACCCGGGGGCGCCCGCGATCACGTCACGACGTCGTCGAGCCGCGCGATGCCGACCGCCAGGAACAGCACCGGGCCGATCCATGCGGCGAGCGCGGGGTTGAGCGCGCCGCGGGCGCCGAGCTCCTGGCAGAACAGGTCCACGGAGATGTACGCGACGCACACGCCGAACGCGATGCCGAGACCTGCGGCGATCGAGCGCTGCCCGGGGCGCGCGAGGAACGGCAGGCCGAAGAGCAGCAGCACGAAGTTGGCGATCGGGCGCGTGCGCCGCGCCTCGCGCTGCATCGTGAGCGCGGGCGCGCGCTCGGGGTGCAGGCGCGTCAGCTCGTCGATCTTCTGCGACGAGAGCGACGCGACGTCCTCGGCGACGAGCACGTCGATCTCGACAGGTGTGAGCGCGATGGCGAGGGGCGCGTCGGGCGGGATCGCGATCGCCTGCGGGATGCGACCGTCGGCGTCCTTCTCGAGCGGCAGCAGCTCGCCGCCGGTCGCGAACCACGCGGGCGCGGAGTCGCGCGTCCTCCGGCGGTAGCGCAGCGCGTCGGCGCTCAGGCGGCCGACCGGCAGGCGGCCCGCCGGGTCGCGGAAACCGAGCGAGCTGACGTTGGTGAGGCGCTTGTCGTCGGTGAACCAGCGGTCGGCCGCGAACGTGTTGCCGTTGGCGTCGCGCAGGTGCGTGTGCACGTTCTCGCCGCCGGTCGGACCGCCGCGCGAGAAGAGCTGCGCGGCCGCGTCGGCGCGGCGCAGCGCGTACGGGACCACGCGCTCCTCGGCGAGGAGCAGCAGGCCCGTCAGCACCGTCGCGACGACGTAGACGGGCAGCAGCACGCGGTGCAGGCTGCGGCCGGTCGTGATCATCGCCGTCAGCTCGCTGTGGCGGTTGAGTGTCATCAGCGTCGCGATCGTCGCGAAGAGCGTGAGGTAGGGCGCGAAGAGCACCGAGAACACGGGGATGCGGTGGATGTAGAACTCGGCGGCGACGCCGAGCAGCGTGCGCCCCTCGGGCAGCTTCTCCGCGGCGGAGAGCAGGTCGTCGATGCGCCCGACGCCGTCCACGACGGTGAAGAGCAGCACGAACCCGAGCAGGCAGAGGCCGTAGAGCGCGATGAAGCGCCGGCCGACGTAGCGGTCGAGCAGTCCCCCCACCTTCACGTGCGCCGCCTCACGTGCGCACCACGCGCACGAACAGCCAGCCGCCGATGCCGGCGAGCAGGACGTCCGCGAAGAGCAGCGCGACGGGCGCCGGGAGCTGCCCCTCGCGCGCGGCGTTCTCGCCGATGCGCACGAGCGGGTAGTAGACGGGCAGCGCGATGACGAGTCCGGTGAGGAACGCGGACGCGCGCGAGCCGCGTGCGCTGAAGAGGCCGAGGGGCGCGCCGAGGAACGCGAAGACGAGCGGGGCGAGGCCCATCGAGATGCGCTGCCACAGCTCGGCGTGCACGGCGCGCTGCTCCTTGGCGTCGGGCGAGCCGCGGCGGATGCGGTAGAGCAGCTCGGTGCCCGAGAGCAGCGAGATGCGCTTGTTCTGCTCGCGCGGCGATGCGTCGACGAGCCGGTCGAGCGGTAGTGCGAACGTGTTCTCGGTCCAGCGCCCCTGCACGCCCTGCCGCACCCACAGCGCGTCCTCGAGCTTCAGCACGAGCGCGCGCTCGTCGCGGTCGAGCCACAGCCACGCGCGCTTCGCCTGCACCTCGCCGCCCGCGAAGAGCGACGCGCCGGGGTCGGAGCTGTCCACGCCCGCCTTCGGCGCCTCGCGGTCGCCGGTGATGTGCACGTCGAGGAACGCGCCGTCGTCGGCCCGCGACGCGGCCGAGAAGCGCAGCTTCTTCCCGAGGGGCAGGCTGGTCGCGCTGCCCTTCTCGATCGACGCGACGAGCTGCTCGATCTGGTTCGTGCGCAGCTCGCGCTTGCCGAGCCCGGCCCACGGCAGCACGTCGGTGTTCAGCCACACCGTGAAGACCGCGAGGAACGCGCCGACCATCACCGCCGGCACCACGACGTGCCACGGGTGGATGCCGCCCATGCGCGTCGCCAGGAACTCGTTGTCGTCGGAGAAGCGCCCGTAGACGAGCAGGCACGCCACGAGGAACGAGAGCGGGAGCGTGATCGGGAACGCCTCGGGGAGGATGTAGAGCAGCGCCTGCGCGACGATGCCGAAGCCGAGCTCCGGCGCGCTCGTCACGAACTGCAGGAGCAACCCCGCGCCGACGATCGCCGTCACGATCGCGAACAGCAGGCCGAAGGCGGCGAGCAGCTCGCGGAGCACGTAGATCTGCAGGCGGATGGCGCGGACCTCCCGGGGACCGGGCCATTGTGTTCGGACGCCGCAGGGCCCCGCCGCGGAATCGCGCCGCGGATCCGGCTGCGCGGGGCGCGCGGCGCCGCCGTACCCTCCGCGCAGCCATGCCCGCATCGGACGGTCGGTCGGACGCCCCCGCGGACGCCGGGGCGCACGCCCCGGCCCGCGGCCCCGTGCGCCGCCTGCTCGCGCTGCTCGCGCCCCGCCGCGCGGGCGTGGCCGCCGCGACGCTGCTCGGGCTGGTGGCCGCCGCGCTCGGCACGGTCTCCGTGGCGTCGATCGCGCCGGTCCTGAACGTCGTCTTCGAGGACGACGGCATCGCGCGCACGACGGCTCTCCTGCGGCGCGGCGGCACGGCCGGCGAGCGCGCCGCGACGTTCGCCGCCGAGTTCGCGGCCGGCGACCCGCTGCGGCTCCTCGGGCTCCTGCTCGGCGCGCTGTTCCTGCTCGCGCTCGCGGGCGCCGTCGTCACCTTCCTGCACGAGTACGTGGCCGAGCTCGTCACCACGCGCACGCAGCTCGACCTCGCCGAGGCGCTCTACGACCGGCTGACCGAGCACGACGAGGCGACGCTCGCGCGCGTCGGCCTCGGCAACCTGACCGCGCGCTTCTCGTACGACCTCGACATGGCGGGCAAGGCCGTCGCGACGCTCGTCGGGACGCTCGTGCTCGAACCCGCGCGGCTGGTGACGTCGCTCGGCGCCGCGTTCCTGCTCTCGTGGCGGCTCTCGCTCGCGTCGCTCGTGCTCGTGCCGCCCGTCGCGCTGCTCGCGCAGGTGCTCGGGCGCCGCATCCGGCGCGCTGCCGAGGGCATGCTCGAGAAGCGCGCGGGGCTGCTCTCGCGCGTGCACGAGACCGTCTCGGCGCTGCCCGCGGTGCAGGTCTACGGGCAGGAGGCGCGCGAGCGCCGCCGCTTCCGCGACGCGACGTCGCGCGTCTTCGCGTGGGCGAAGCGCCTCGCGCGGCTCGAGGCCGCGAGCGACCCCGTGCTGCAGCTCGCCGAGGTGCTCGGCATCGCGCCGCTGCTGCTCTACGGCGGGTCGCTCGTGCTGCGCGACGAGCTCGCGGCGGGCACGTTCCTGACGGTCTTCTTCCTGCTCGCGGCCGCGTGGAGCCCGTTGCGCAAGGGCATCGGCGCCGCGAGCCGCCTGCAGGGCGGGATCGCCGGCGCGCGGCGCATCTTCGAGACGCTCGACCTGTCGGCGGGAGTGGTCGAGGCGCGCGACGCGCGCGCGCTGCCGCCGCTCGCCGACGCCGTGCGCTGGGAGTGCGTGCGCGTCGTGTACCCGGACGGTCGCACGGCGCTCGAAGGCGTCACGCTCGCGGCGCCCGCCGGACGCACGACGGCGCTCGTCGGCCCGTCGGGCGCGGGCAAGACGACGCTGCTCCACACGCTGCCGCGGCTCCTCGACCCGACGTCCGGCTGCGTGAAACTCGACGACGCGGACGTGCGCGGCGCGACCTTCGCCAGTCTCCGCGGACGCCTCGCGCTCGTGACGCAGGAGGCGCGCCTGTTCGGCGGCACGCTCGCCGAGAACGTCGCCTACGCGCGCCCCGACGCGACGCGCGCGGAGATCGAGGCGGCGGGGCGCGCGGCGCGCGTGGACGAGATCGTCGCGCGGCTGCCCGCGGGCTGGGACACCGTGCTCGACGAGGGCGGCGGCGGACTCTCCGGCGGCGAGCGCCAGCGCGTCGCGATCGCGCGCGCGGTGCTGCGCGATCCGGAGATCCTGCTCCTCGACGAGCCGACCTCGGCCCTCGACCCGG
Organism: uncultured bacterium; assembly: GCA_937996235.1. GTDB lineage: Bacteria > Planctomycetota > JAJSAM01 > JAJSAM01 > JAJVHW01 > CALKVK01. The sequence goes on from CALKVK010000023.1 coordinate 101,791, forward strand.
AGAACGAGCGGCTCGTGCGCGAGGCGCTCGCGCGGCTCGCGGTCGGCCGCACGACGATCGTCGTCGCCCACCGCCGCGACACGGTCCTCGCCGCCGACCACGTCGTGGTGCTGCGCGGCGGACGCGTCGAGGCCTCCGGGCCGCCGCACGTCGTCGCCGCCGAGTCGGCCACGTTCCGAGAGCTCTTCGGCACCGCGCCCGCCTGAGCCCTGCCCGCGGGTACGATCTCCGTCATGCAGAACGCGAACACCGTCGCGCCGGCGCGCGCGCGTCGGCCCGTCTCGATCCTCGGCGTGCGGCTCGACCTCGGCGCCGGGCGCCGCGGCACCGACATGGGCCCCTCGGCCGTGCGCCTCGCAGGTCTCCACGACGCACTCGCGCGCGCCGGCTTCGAGGACGTCGTCGACCTCGGCGACGTCGACGGCCCCGCCGCCGAGACCGTCGAGCCGGGCGACCCGAAGGCGCGGCACCTCGCCCCCATCGTGAAGATCTGCCGCGAGGTGGCGGCCCGCGTGCGGCGCGAGCTGGACCTCGGGCGCGTGCCGGTGGTCATCGGCGGCGACCACTCGTGTGCGATGGGCACCTTCGGCGGCGTCGCGGCGCACTTCCGCAAGCGCCGCGTGCAGGCGGGCATCATCTGGTTCGACGCGCACGGCGACATGAACACGCCCGAGACCACGCGCAGCGGCAACATCCACGGCATGCCGCTCGCGCACCTGCTCGGCATGGGCCGGCCGGAGCTCGTCGCCGTCGGCGGCAAGGGGCGCAAGGTGCCGCCCGAGCGCACCGTGCTCGTGGGCATCCGCGACCTCGACACGGCCGAGCGCGAGGTGATCCGCGGCTCCGGCGTCACCGTCTTCACGATGAAGGACATCGACGAGCAGGGCATGTCGAACGTCGTCGAGGAGGCGATCTCGATCGCGTCGGGCCCGCGCGTCGAGCCGTTCCACGTCAGCTTCGACGTGGACGGCGTCGACCCGGACTACGCGCCGGGCGTCGGCACGCCGGTCGAGGGCGGCCTCACCTACCGCGAGGCGCACCTCGCGATGGAGAAGGTCGCCGAGTCGGGGCGCGTCTGCTCGGTCGAGCTCGTCGAGATCAACCCGATCCTCGACGTCGGCAACCGCACGGGCCGCCTCGCGATGGAGCTGATCCTCTCGGCGCTCGGGAAGCGCATCTACCGCGGCTGACGGGTCCGCGCGCAGCGCGAGTCGGCGAGTGCGTCGCGCGCGGCGAAGAGCAGCACGCCCGCCGCGACGGCGACGTTCAGCGACGGCACGCCCGCCGCCATCGGGATGCGCACGGCGACGTCGCAGATGCGCCGCTCCGCGCGCGAGAGCCCGCGACGTTCGCAGCCGACGAGGACGACCGTCGGGCGGCGACGCGGCAGCGCGTCGGGCGTGCGCGCGGCGTGCGCGGACGTGCCGACGACGACCGCACCCACGCGGCGCGCCCACGCGGCGAGGTGCTGCGGCGTCGCGCGCACGAGCGGCAGGCGCAGCACGGCGCCCATCGACGCGCGCACGCACGCCGGGTCCCACGGGTCCACGCGCGCGTCGAGGAAGAGCGCGCCGGCCGCGCCCGCCGCGAGCGCCGTGCGCAGCGTGGTGCCGACGTTCCCCGGCGTGCGCAGTCCGCCGAACGCGAGCCAGAGCGGCGTCGCGCCGCGCGCCGGACGCGGCAGGGTCGAGCGCCGGAGCGCCACGACCGCGGCGATGCCGGACGGCTCGTCGGCGCGCGAGAACGCGCGGAACGCGGCGGCGCTCACCTCCTCGACCTCGACCGCGCGCGCGAGGCGCCGCGCGGCCTCGCGCGCGGGCGCGGCGCAGAGCTCGGGCGCTACCGCTGCGCGCAGGATCGGCGTACGCGTCGTCAGCGCCTCGTGCACGAAGCGCGCGCCCTCGACCACGTAGTGCCCGAGCGCGTCGCGACGCTCGCGGCGCCGGAGTTCCTGGATGTCCTCGACCACGGAGCGGCGCGGGTCGCCGCTCAGCACGCTCCGTCGCGTGGGAGCGCGCGTGCATCACGGGGAGTCATGGTGTGTGTCGTCGCATGACGGGCGACGACTCCCGGTTGGAGACGTGTGGGACGGTAGCATCCAAGTGGTGCGCTGCGCGCGGATCCGCGGGGCACCTTCAGCCGATGTGCAGTTCGACGCCGCGCACGGCGGCGGCGTGCGCGAGCGCCTCGGCCGCGTCCCAGGCGTGCGTGCTGCGCAGGCGCGCGAACGTGCGGCCGCCCGGGCCGGTGATGCGGATGTACGGCGACGTGCCCAGCCGCGAGCGGCCGATGCGCTCGAAGCGCGGGGCGAGCTCGTCGTCCGGCTCGTCCGGTTCGTGCGTCGCGCCCCAGCTCGCGCCCACGTCGGCCGTGTGCTCGACGTGCAGGTGACCTCCTGCGACGGAGCGTAGCGCGCGACATGACGGGACGACGCTCCTACCCGGGCAGTTCGTCGATCGGTGTCCGTCGGCGCCGAGGCGAATGCGCGATCGCGTCGTTCCTGGACGGCACAGGAGGCGATCGTGGGAACGAGAGCGCCAGCGTCGTCAGCAGGAGCGCGTTCAGCACCAGATGCCCGCGGGACAGCGCACCCGAGAAGCGCCCAAAGCAGTGACACGCGCCGGGAGGCGCGCCGAGCGCAGCGAGCACGCCGAGGGCCAGCGTCGCGACCAGCAGGAGCACGAGCGCCGCCTCGCGCGGCACGGCGTGCCGGGGCTTGACGAGCAGCGCACCTGCGACCGCGGCTTCCACGACAGCGACGACAGCACGCGCCCAGCCAGGAACGAGTTCATCCGCAGCGGAGCCCAGCGCCACGAGCTCTTCGACCTTGAGTACTGCGCTCGCGGCGAGGACGAAACCGACGACGCGGACAGCGGCAACCTGGAGTCCGCGAGTCTCCGTCACCTCGTGGCACTCGCCCCCGCCAGCGTGGCGCGCCATGCGTCGAACGTCGCGTCGTTCGTCGCCACGATGCGCAGCGCATCCTGCAGCGCGGTGCGCGCGTCGCGCGGCGTGTCGTCGGAGGCGAGCAGCGCCGTCACGCGTGAGCGTGCGTCCTCCGCCAACGCGGTACCGATGGTCATGCTGGCGATCTCCGACGCTACCCAGTCCCGGGTGGCCGGATCGATGCCGGGATCTACGAGCAATCGATACAGGTCCTCCGCGAGCCCCGGCTCGGACCACGATCCGCCGCGTAGGAGGGCGCCGACGGCGCGCGCGCCCGCGACGCGGATGGCCCTTGACTCGTCCGCCACCAGCGCGCGGGCAGCGCGGATCAGTGGCTCGCCGCCGGGCTGAGCTGCAGCGCGGTGGAGCAGGCGAGACTCCTCCAGGGCGCGGGCGAGCGCAAGACGCTGGTCGACCGAACCTGCCGCGAGGTGCGATTCGAGAATGGGGCCGACGTCGGCACGATCTCGGATCGCTGCCTCCACTTCCGTCCGCACGGAGAGAGACGCGCGACGATCCCCGGGCACGGCCGAGTAGAGTGGCGCCTCTATCAGGCTCCGTGTCGGTAGTCCGCGCTCGACGATTCGCGACGCAAGTACGATCGCAACCTCCCGCTCCGCCGCGTTCGCGCCCGCAGCGAGGGACCGCGCAACGCACGCGGCAACCTCGTCGCGCGCCAACTCCCCCGAGAGTCCCCAGAGCGCCTCGATCCGGACAGCGACCTCTTCCTCCGCCGCCTCCCGGTGGCAGCGTGCCACGGACGCGATGGAGTCCGCGTCCTGCACGGGCCCTCCGACTGTGGTGAGGAGGCCGCGCCTGGCGCCCACGTACCCGCCGTCCGCGGCGGTCTCCCCGAGCCGCCAGCGGCACGCCGCGCGGATCAGTGCCGACCTCACCGTCGGTGCGGAACCGCCGAGCGCGCGGAGAAGTGCCCCCCGAATCGCAGGAACACCACTGTCAGGCACCTCCGAGACGGCGTGAAGGAGCACTTCCGCAGGAAGCGTGTCACCGGCTCCCGCCAACCTCGCCGCTTCCTCGACCAACTCGGGTGCGAGGTCGGGCTGCTCTCGGACGCATGCAGCGATCAACCCGGACACCCGCGCAGCGGAGGGAGCTGTCGCCGCGCGCGCGGCCGCGACCAACGAGGCCGTACCGGCGGGCGTCGCAGGAACGGACGCAGGACCGGGCGCCACCGGCGCGACGGGCGCGAACGGGCGTGCGGTCTGACCGGTTGGCTCGAGGTCTGCCACCGTCATCCTCGAGGGGCCTTCTCGCCGGGTCACCCGCGCAAGCGATGCGACGATCACGAAGCCGAGAAGGCCGCCGGCCACGAGCAGTGCGGCGCGAGGGAGTTGAGCTCTGATGGCCATGTGCGTCCTCCGGTCGTCGAAGCGCCGCGCGCGGCGCGGCGCTCCGACCCGATCGTCCCTTCAGCAGTACTGGATCTGAAGCGTGAACACCATCGAGGCCCACGAATAGTTGCCCCGCCCGTGGGCGAACGCACGGCCGGTCACCTGCGCCTTGCCCATCGAGTCGACGGTGCCCCAGAACTGCGCGGAGGTCACGCATGGCGTGATCGCCGGGAGGGTCGTGTACGGCGCCGCGACGTTCTGCTGCGGTGGCACGTACTGAGGGTTCTTCGTCCCGAGGACGACGAGGTGCACGTCAGCCGGTCCCGCGACGTGTGATGCGTCGTCCGTCAACTTGACGTGGCCCCACGCCTCGCCGCGGTCGTAGTAGTTCCCCTGTTCGTCCTGACAGTCCATCGCCATGGCCTCGGCAATGTTGCCCATCGTCAACGTGTACGTCCCCGTGAGGATCGCGGAGCAGCCGGGATCGCCGCCGACCGTCACGACGTCGAGTTGGCAGTTGTCGCTGTTGGCCTGTCCCGTGTCGGTCCCGGAGTAGTCACACGCGGAGCGTGTCCCCGTGGCGTCAGCGAACCCGGCCGCTGAGTTCGTCGCCACGACGACGGCGCCGGACTGCGGAGTCGGCAGAAGGGGGTAGCCGGGCGCCGGATTGAATGACTGGACGAAGGTGCTGCAGTTGAGCGCCAACGCCACGCCTGCGAACGCCATCGACGCGACGAGTCCGGCCACGAAGGCTCGCGTCCCGGCGGGGTCCCTCCTACTCCCCACACTCTGATGTTCTCGTCTCATCTCGTGACCTCCGTCTCTCGATCACTCCACTGAAGCCAGCCGCTCCAGCGTGGAGCGGATATCAATGTCTCTCTCTTCGGAAAGGACTTCCCGCGCCAGTCGCGCAAGGCGACGCCGTTCGTCCATCGATTGCGCTGCCTCCGCAAGATCCTGCCAGAGCGCATCGCGGAGTGCGGGCTCCAAGTCGCGATTCAGTGCCACGGCACGCACGCCGGCATCATCGCCACCGGAGAGGAAGTAGGAGCGCGCCCAGCGGCCGAGCACGTTGCGCCTCGCCTGAACGAGGAGGGAGTCGTCCTCGACCAAGGCGCGGCCTGTCGTGCCGGAGACAGCCCAGCCCCGTCCGCTGCGTAGCACGGACGTCGTGATCGCGACCGCAGCCGCTGATCGGACGCGGATGTCCGCGTGGCGCAGTTCCTCCCGCAGGAGAGCGAACACAGCGAAGCTTGGACCTCCGGGCGCGGAGCCCGCTACGGAGACCAGCCACGGAAGCGCGCCGATCAGCGCCGACCGACGCTCCGGGCCTGCGGAGCGTACGATCGCGACCACGTACCGCTCGATTTCGTCCCGATCGACACCGTGCCGCGCGAGCGCCACCATGGCGCCTTGGAGTTCTTCCGCCGTCGAGTCGGAGTCGGCGAGAGTCTCCAGAGCGAGTCCCCACGCAGCCGGAGTCCGCGCGCGCATCAGATACGCTGCTCTGACGACTGCCCCCAGCCCGTCGCCGCGCCCCGCGAGTTCGCGCAACAGAGCATCCGCGGCCGGACTGCGATGCGCGGCCAGCGCAAGCGCCGTGACCACGCCGACGCTGCGCGCGACGGTGTCTCCGTCGCCGGCCGCCGTGACCAGCGGGCGCGCCTGGGCGACGAGCGCATCGACGACGGCCGCCTCCGTGATCTCGCCGACGCTGCCTACGCGCGAGCGAACTTGGAAGCCAGCCGGATCCGGCTCCGACGTCCCGCGATCCAGAGCGACTGCGAGAGCGAACAAGGTCGTGCCGTCCGCCGTCGCGCGCCCGCTGGCGTCGATGAGCGAGAGGAGCAATGGCGTGTCGGCGCAGCGACCGACCACGCCCAGCAGATCCGCAAGTGCCCGGACATCGCCCGACGCGTCGAGACGAAGGGCCTCCTGCACGATCGCGCCCCGAACCGCAGGCTCCCGAATCGCCCGCTGAGCGGACGCCAACTCCTCCGCATGCTGTGCATCGAACGCGGCGTCGCCGAGCGCGGACACCTGCAACACGGCGTCGCGCCACGACCCGGGCAGCGCCGCGTCCACCGGCTGCAACGTGCGCTCGGCCGGCTCTCGGCGGATCCGACTGCGCACGGCGTCCCGCTCCGTCCGCGGCGGCTCTACGCGAGACGATCCTCCGGACGGCTCGGTGTACCGGTGGCCCAGCATGAGCCATGCCATGCCGCCTCCGACGAGCGCGGAAGCGAGCACGAGCAGGACCCACGCGCGGACCGAGGAGACTGCTTCGCGGCCCTCTCCGCCGGCCAGGCCGGTCCCCGCGACCGCCCTCACCCAGTCCTCCCGGGCTCGGCGGCGTCCGTCTGTAGGATCGACGAATTGCCGCGGCTCGAGCACGTCGCGCAGCGGCATCGACAAATCGAACTCGTGACGCACGGATACCCTCGGCGTCCGACGGAATCACTGCTTGAATCGTCACGAAGTGCGCGAGCCTCGCGAGAAGTCCGGGCTAGCGCGGGTTGCTGAGCGATCCACATCCTTACGCTCCCCGGTGCTGCACGCACACGCGTGCGCGGCCTCAACGCGCCAACGTCTCATCCACTACCCACCCCGAGTTCATATGTCCCGTCGAAACGTTATCTTCGGAACTGGGCGCCGTCAATCCCCGAGTGCGTCTCACGGGTTCTCCGAGCTTGCGAAATGACGATGCAGTGCCGCGAGTGAACGGTCACACGTCGCACTCTGTGCGCGGCCTGCTGTGTGCGCGGGCCGCGGTCCGCTCCCTGTGGACGCTGCGCCGTCGCTCGAACGGCGCAACTCGACCGTGGCAGAGACGGGCGCGGTGAGGCGCACGAGCCGGCGCGAGACAGGGCGTCGCGCTCCGAAGACCGGGAGTTCCGGACGAAGAGCAGGCCGGCAATGCGGTTACTGCGCCGCGGCGACGCCTGACGCCGCAGTGTCGTCTCAGCCGATGTGCAGTTCGACGCCGCGCACGGCGGCGGCGTGCGCGAGCGCCTCGGCCGCGTCCCAGGCGTGCGTGCTGCGCAGGCGCGCGAACGTGCGGCCGCCCGGGCCGGTGATGCGGATGTACGGCGACGTGCCCAGCCGCGAGCGGCCGATGCGCTCGAAGCGCGGGGCGAGCTCGTCGTCCGGCTCGTCCGGTTCGTGCGTCGCGCCCCAGCTCGCGCCCACGTCGGCCGTGTGCTCGACGTGCAGGTGACCTCCTGCGACGCCGACGGCCATGCCGCCGAGCGTCGCGACCTGGCGCTCGCTGCGCGCGGCGTCGAGCGCGGCGACGTGGCGACCGACCACGACGACCTGCTCGACCTCGGACCACGTCAGCGAGCGGGCGCCGAGCGGCCAGCGGATGGTCACGCGCTTCTCGTCCACGTCGAGCGTGGTGAACGCACCGTGCCCGAACGTCGCGCACCATGCGACGGCGAGCAGCCCCTGCGTGCCGAAGACGACGCCGAGGATGGTGGCGAGTTCGTCGCGCAGCAGCAGGAGCGGCAGGAACGCCGCGCAGACGGCGGCCGCGCCGATGAGCCGCAGACGCCACTTCGCGGCCGCCGGCGTCGTGGCCTTGAAGATGCCGGTCGCGCGCGTCGCGTCGCCTTCGGGCGGCTCGGGCGTGCCGTCGCCGCACGCCTCGACGAGCTCGCGCCGCACCGCGGCGGAGATGCGGAACGGCCGCCCGTCGGTGGCCACGGGCGCGACCCACGACGGCTCGCTGCGCGCGCGCAGTCCGAGCACCTTGGGGGGCTCGTGCGAGAGGAAGTACGGTGCGACGCCGTCGTCGGGCAGCGTCCACGGGAGCTTCGCCAGCGACCCCGGTACGGCGAGCAGCAGCCGGCGCGTGATGCGCGCGTCGTACGACGTGACGTCGCCGAGCACGGGCAGCTCGACCGGCTCGGGGGCCTGCGCGATCGCCGTGAGACGCGCGAGACGGCGGCGCGCCACGAGCATCCAGCCGATCGCGACGGCGAACCCGCCGGCCACGAGCGCGGCGGCTAGCCCGGCCCTCTCACGAGGCTCACGCGCGTCGTGACGACCACGTCGGCGCGATCGAGGCTCGGTCTGCACGCGGCGAGGACGGAGCGCGCACCGGGCAGTCTCCTGAGCGAGGACAGGGCGTCGCGGGCAAGGCGCCGAGGCGATCGCGACGCCGTGGCGTCGCAGAGCCGAGGCAACGCAGCACGCGGCGCTCTGGACCGCTCAGGTGCGTGAGTCGTCGTGAGAAGGTCGGGCTAGCGACCACGATCCGCCGACCAGGCGTTCGAACGCGGCCAGACCGCAGCCCGCGACGACCGCAGCGCCGCCCCACCACGGGCGCAGCCGCTCGGCCGCGCACACGCCGACCGTGTCCGTGCCCATCGCACCCCCTCCGCCACCGCCTCGTGTGCCGCGCGTCAGGCGCGCGCTCCGCGAGCGGCGCAGCGTAGCCGGAGCGCGGGTGCGTCTGCACGCGCGCGACGCACGGCCGGCGCTACCCGACCTGGAGTTCCACGCCGTGCGCGGCCGCCGTGCGGAGCAGGGACTCGACGGTCCTCCAGTCGTGCGTGCCGCGGAAGCGCGCGATGCGCCGGCCTGCAGCATCACGGATCTCGACGTCGGGCAGCACCTCGTCCGGTCGGGCCGAGCCGATCGCACGGAGGCGGCGATCCAACTCGTCGCCCACTGGGGTGACGCGGCCGACCCACGTCGGGGTCACGTGTCTCCCGTCCATCGCGTACTTGACCGCACCGTGCACGCCGAGCAGCAGGAGCGCGCCACGCGCGTTCTGTGCGCGCTCCGCCGCGACATGACGAGGTCGGACCGTGATCTGCCCGACGTCCCCCCACGGGTGGCGGCGGCCGTCGCGGCGATCGCCCCTGTGGATCCCGTCGGGCTCGACGCGCACGCACTGCGCAGCCCACCGCCAATCGCGGAAGCAGAGCACCGCGAACGGCAGCATCACCACGGCGACGATCCCGCCGAACAGCCGCGCCGGCGGACTCGGCAGGAACGCGACACCAAGTGCGGCGACCGCGCCGAGCGCGACGAACGCGAAGCGCGCGAACTCCGTGCCCGCCTGGCCGGTCGTGGCGCGCATCTCGCCGAACTGCGGCACGCGGTGGAGCGCGGCATCGACCTGCTCCTGCAGCGGCGGCGCGACCGCCCTGATCATTGCCAGCCGCTGTTCGGAGCGCATCTCGAACGGATCGCCGCTCGACGCGACCGGTACGACGACGCGCGGGTCGGACGCCGCTCGCACCGCAAGGATCCGGGGCGGGCTGAACCCGACGAAGATCGGCACGCCGAGTTCGGGGGCCAGGCCCCAGGAGAACTCGCGGCCGTCGACGTCATCGTCCACCAAGTCGAGGAGGCGCAACCCGTCGGAGACGCGCGTGCGATCCGAAGCGACGCGGACGGCGCACGGCACGCTTGCCCTGCTGCACAGCCGGAGCGGTGCTCCCCTCCGCAGCCGCGCGGGCAGCAGAACGACCGACAGCACGCACGCCGGGAACGCGAGGCCCTCGAGTGTCACCAGCCAGCCGAAGGCAGTGCCGCCCAGCGGGAGCACCATGCAGCCGACGCAGCCAGCCGCGAGCCATGCGACGGAAGCGGCTGCCAGCGCGATCGCCAGGTTGCGGGCGCGGTGGTGGCGCCGCCCGACGCGCAGCGCGTCCACATCGTGCGAGGGCGTCACGGCATGGACGTCCCCGCTCGGGGCGAGAGCCGGTCGGCATGCCGGTCTCGCGCGTCGCTCTCGAATCGGGTGGTACGACACGTCCGCACGACCACCGTCCCGACCCGCGCGGGCACGCGCTACCCGACCTGGAGTTCCACGCCGTGCGCGGCCGCCGTGCGGAGCAGGGACTCGACGCCCGACCACGGGAGCGTGCCGCGGAAGCGCGCGATGCGGGCGCCGTGGGCGTCGCGCAGCACGAGGTCGGGGAGCACGTCGTTCGTCATGCGGCCGCCGACGTGACGCAGCCGCAGCTCGAGCTCGTCGTCGCCGTCGGGCGCGGCCTCCACCCAGGACTCGGTGGCGGACTGCGCGGCCAGCACGTACCCGAGCGCTCCACCCGCGAGGAAGGCCAGCGCCCCCAGCGACTGCGCGCTGCGCGCGGCGGCGCGGTTCCATCCGACGAGCGTGATCTGGCCCACGCTCTCCCACGGGAGCGCGCGGCGTGAGCCCGGGCCCGCGAGCTCGAGCCCGGTGCGGCTCGCGCGCACGCGCCGCGACGCCGCGAGCCACCCGGGCAGCGCCGCCAGCGCGAAGAGCCCGAGCAGGAAGCCGAGGATGAGCCCCACGGCGAGAGCGCCCTCGAACGGCACGAACGCCACCGCGAGTCCCGTCGCGGCGAGCACCGCAAGGAAGACGAAGCGCCGCCTCAGCCCGCATGCCACCGGCGTGTCGGGCAGCACGGTGTGGTCCGCGAGCGCGTCGGACGCGGCGACGCCGGGCCGCTCGTGCAGGAGCGGCGCGATCCGGCGCAGAAGCGCGCGCCGTGTCTCCTGCGACATCGCGAACGGGTCGCCCGACGCCTCGAACGGGACGACGAGCGCGGGATCGGTCGCCGAACGCAGCGCGGCGACGCTCGGCGGGTCGAGCTCCACGTACGCCGGCGCGCGCCCGGACGGGAGGCGCCAGGTGCTCGTCCGCCCGCCGTGCGCGTCGTCGACCAGCCCGAGCGTGCGCACACCGTGGAGGTTCGTGGTGTCGGATGCGACGCGGATCGCGGTCGGCTCGCCGTCGGTGCAGCACCGGCGGACGCGCGCGAGCGTGCGGGTCTTCACGGCGAGCACGGCGAGCGCCGGCAGGAGCGCGATCGCCGACACGACGCACGCGAAGACGGCGAACTCGGAGGCGCCGCCGCGCGGCGGGAACGCGAGCTGCAGGCCGCCGAACGCGATCCCCGCGAGCGCGACGAGCGCGACCGCCCCGCACGCATTGCGCGCGACGACGAGCCGACGGGCGGGTGCGACGGCGTCCGGACGCAGCAGAGTGTCCATGCGTGCAGGTCTCCGAGGCGGAGCGTAGCGCGCCGGAGGCCCGGCCGTCGACGACGACGCGCGGCATTCGGCACACGCACGGCGGAGTCGGGTACGATCCGCCGTCCCATGGCGAACCCACGTTTCCTGTCCGGCATCCAGCCCTCGGGCGACCTGCACCTCGGCAACTACTTCGGGGCGATGGTGCAGCACCTCCAGAACCAGGAGGCCGGCAACTCCTTCTACTTCATCGCGAACTACCACGCGCTGACCACGCTCCAGGACGCGGAACTGCTGCGGCGCAACACGTTCGACGTCGCGGCGTCGTACCTCGCGATGGGCCTCGACCCGGCACGCGCCACGCTCTTCCGCCAGAGCGACGTGCCCGAGGTGACGGAGCTGACGTGGCTGCTGCTCACCGTCACGCCCATGGGCCTCCTCGAGCGCGCCGTCTCCTACAAGGACAAGGTGGCGCGCGGACTCGGCGCGTCGGCGGGACTCTTCACGTACCCGGCGCTCATGGCGGCGGACATCCTCGCGTACGACTCGAACGTCGTCCCGGTGGGCGCCGACCAGGTGCAGCACATCGAGATCACCCGCGACATGGCGGGCGCGTTCAACCGCGCCTACGGCCGCGAGGTGTTCGTGCTGCCCGAGGCGCGCCTCAACGCCGCGCAGATCGTGCCGGGCGTGGACGGGCACAAGATGTCGAAGTCGTACGGCAACGGCATCCCGATGTTCCTCGGCGGCAAGGCGCTGCGGAAGCGCGTGATGTCGATCGTCACCGACTCGACGCCGGTCGAGGACGCGAAGGACCCCGAGCGCTGCACGGTGTACGCGCTGTACGCGCTCTTCGCGACGCCGGAGGAGCGCGAGGCGCTCGCCGCGCGCTACCGCGCAGGCGGCATGGGCTACGGCGAGGCGAAGCAGGCGCTCTACGAGAAGGTGGACGCGCACTTCGCCGCGGGCCGCGCGCGCCGCGCGGAGCTCGAGCGCGACCGCGACTATGTCGAGGACGTGCTGCGCGAGGGCGCCGTGCGCGCGCGGGCCGTCGCGCGCGAGGTCGTGGACCGCGCCCGCAGCGCCTGCGGACTCGCGTAGCGCGCGCTCACGCCCGGCCCGCGTTCATGCCCCGCCCGCGTTCACGCGTAGCGTGCGAGCGTCGCCGCGACCTCGCGCGCCGAGCGCGGCCGCGCGAAGGGCTCCTTCGCGAGCAGGCGCACGCACAGCGCCGCGAGCGCCTCGGGCACGCGGCCGTCGACGCTGCGCGGGTCGGGCGGCGGCGCGCTCGCGTGCGCGAGCAGCACCTCGACGACCGACTCGCCGACGAACGGCGGGCGGCCCGTCAGCGCGACGAACAGCAGGCAGCCGAGTCCGTAGAGGTCGGCGGCGGGCGTCATCTCGAGGCCCTTCGCCTGCTCGGGCGGCACGTACGTCGCCGAGCCGATGACGGCACCCGTCGTCGAGAGCTGCCGGTCGCCCGGGTCCTCGTGCGCGCGGCCGAAGTCGAGCAGCACGACGCGCGGCCGCGGCCCGGGACGCACGAACACGTTCTCGGGCTTGAGGTCGCAGTGGATGAGGCCGATGGCGTGCACGGCGACGAGCGCGTCGGCGAGCTGCTGCATCGCGAACGCCACCGTGCGCGCGTGCTCCGCGTAGCCCTCGGCGCCGGGCACCGGCCGCACCGACAGCGCCCACGAGCGGAAGTCGATGCCGTCGACGAGGTCCATCGTGAAGAACGGACGGCCCTCGTGCTCGCCCCAGTCGTGCGCGCGCACCACGTTCGGGTGGTCGAGGGTCGACATCGCACGGTACTCGCGTGCGAAGCGCGCGCGGGCGTTGGCGCTCACGGACTCCGTCTGGAACCACTTGAGCGCGTACTCGGCACCCGTGGTCACGTCGCGCACCAGGTACACCTGTCCGAGCGCGCCGCGCCCGAGCGGCCGCACGATCGCGTAGCGGTCGCCGTAGAGCTCGCTCAACGCGACCGCCCCCGGGCGGCGGCGCGCGACGGACGGGAGCGCGTGCGCATGTTCAGTCGCCGATCTTCCGGATCTCGTCGATCGCGCGTTGCGCGAGCTCCGGGATGCCGACCGTGTCCGCAGCGCGCTGGAGGATCTTGCGCGCCTGGTACTTCGTGCCCTGGTCGAGCTTCATCTGGGCCTTGCTGATCTGCAGGCCGAGCCACTTCGTCGCCTCGTCGGGCAGCTTGCGCCGGATCTCGTCGGCCTCGCGCGCGTGCTGCGGGTCCTGTCCGCCCCACTGCGTCTTGAACGCATCGACCTTCTCGAGCGCGAGCCCGAACTGCCCCGTCTGGCGCAGCGCCTCGAGGTCGGCCTGCAGCCGCGACCACGCGTCGTTCGCGTCGCGCGGCGAGCCCGCGGCGACGCTGCCCGCGACCTTCGCGCGCTCGCGGCGCGCCGACTCGACCTCGGACCCGCCGTAGGGCCCGTACGTGGCGAGGAACTCGTCGATGCGCTGGACGAACTCGACGTCGTTGTGCCAGTTGTCCTCCTGGCGCCAGGCGCGGATCGCGTTCCACGCGCGCAGCGCCTCCTTCACCTTCTCGCGGCCCGCATCGGCGCCGATCTGCTGCTCGGCCAGTTCGCGCAGCTCGCGGATGCGCGGCCCGAACGAGGGGTCGCTCTCGTCGCCTGCGGCGGCCTCGGCCTTCACTGTCTGCCAGTCGAACTTCTCCTGCGCCGCGCGCATGCGCAGGAACACGCGCTCGTTCGGCGACGTGTCGGGGCGCAGCGCGTAGTAGCCGACGCCCGCGAGCAGCGCGAGCACGCCCACGATCACGAGCGGTGCGAGCGGCGAGCCCGAGCTGCGCGCGCGCTGGCGCCGCGGCCGCTCGCCGCCGTCCGCACCGCCGCGCTTCGGCGCGCGCGCCGCCGCACGACCCGGCGCCGCGGCCACGGCAGGGGCCACGGTGGGCGCCACGGGTGCCGCCGCCTGCACCGCCACGGGCCGCGCGACGGGCGCCGCGGCCGGCGTCGGCTCGTCGTGGAACACGATCCGCGCGTCGCCGACCTCGATCACGTCGCCGCTCCGCAGCGGCCGCTGGTTGACGTACGCGCCGTTCACGCGCGTCCCCGCGTCGCTCTCGAGGTCGACGATCTTCCACGCGCCCATCACCGGCTGCAGCTTGCAGTGGACGGACGACACCGACGCGCCCGCGACGACGACGTCGCAGCTCGCCTCCGCGCCGATCACGATCTCGCGCGCGCCGAACTCGAAGGCGCGCTCGCCCCCGCGGCCGCCGATCACCAGTCTCGGCACGTCAGCTCCTCTCCGCGGCGTCGCCGACGGATGCGCCCCGCCGCGCGGCACGCGTGCGGTCGGGTGCGGTGCGCGGTCCTCATTCGTCCTCGACGGACGTGTCGGAGAACCCGAAGTTCTGCGTCCAGTGGCGGCCGCTGCGCCCGCAGCCCATGTCCACCCAGGCGGGGATGAGGATGTTGCGGTGGTGGCCCGACGAGTGGATCCAGGCCTCGTGCGCGCCGAGCGGCGTGCCCGAGCCCATGTGGATGTTCTCGGAGCAGCCCATCATGCGATAGCCGGCCAGGGCGACGCGGTCGGCGGGCGAGTGCTTGCCCGGCACCGGCGACTCGTGCGCGAAGAAGCCGAGGCGCGCCATGTCGTCGGAGTGGCCGCGCGCCGAGAGCGTGAGCTGGTCGTTGATCAGCACGGCGCGGCGGTGGCCGAACATGATGCGGTACTCGTTCGTGACGCGCACCTGCTCGCGTTCGTCGTCGGTGGCCTCGCACGCGACGCTCGCGTTGCGCGCCATCACGGCGTCGTTGTACTGGAGCAGCTTCAGGTCGCGCGGCGTCTCGAACCACGTGCGCACCGTCAGGTCGCGGTCGAGGTAGCACGTGATCGCCTCGACGCGCTCGCGCAGGGGACGCGTCTCGCCGCCGAGGTAGTCGATCTCGATGAACAGGTCCTCGGTCTCCGAGAGCAGCTTCTCGAGCGCCTTGTCCTTCGTCGGCGCGGCGTGCGCGGGGTCGTCCCAGGCCGCGCGCACCGCGGCGACGCGCTCGTCCACGTCGCGCTGCACCGGCGTGTACTCCTTCTCGCGCCCCTGGTAGGGATAGAAGTACTTCACCTCGTCGAAGATCAGGTCGAGGGCGTGGTTGCGCGCGTTCTCGAGCTTCTGGTACGCGCCGCGCACGGCGTCGAGCGACTTCGCCTGCTTCGTCGCCTCGAGCTTCACGACGAGCTTCTCGACCTGCGCCGTGTAGTCCTTGATCTTCGCGGCGTTCTCGATGGCGCGCAGCTCGTCGACCGTGATGATCGCGTTCGGGTCGGTCGGGTGTGGGACGTACCCGCCGTCGGGCAGCGGCCTCCCGAGCACGCGCGCGTGCACCTCGGACGTGGCGAGGCGCGCGACGTCGTCCTTGGTGCCGAGCGCGCGGCGCATGACCGCGGTGTACGCGTCGTGCGCGCCCACGTCGGCGAGGAGCAGGCCCGCGGCGCGCGCGTCGGCGTCGTCCCACTGCGCCCGCACGAAGAGCTGGCCGAGCACGTCGGGCGGCAGCTCCGAGACGAGCCGCGTGCTCGCGTCCTTGCCCTTGCCGAGCTGCACGGAGTCGTCGGTCGCGCCGTTCACGGACCACGTGCCGTCGCTGAGGCGCAGCGGACCGAACGGGCGCGGGTCGGCGCGCACCTGCGCGAGCAGCGCGCCGACGACGCGCGACTCCTCGCGCAGGTCGCCGAGCCGCGTGCCGACGGCCTCCCGCAGTCCCGCGTCCGTGAGCGTCTCGAGCGCGCTCTCGAGCCGCGCCGCGGCGTCGCCGAAGTGGCGCAGGCGGGCGAGCTCCTCGGCGGCCGCGAGCGCGCGCAGGGCCGACGTGCGCTCCTTCGTGGTGTCGGCGCCCTTGCCGCCGCCGAGTTCGACGGTCGCCGCCGGCGCGTCGCGCAGCTCGGGCACGCGCGCGAGGAGCCAGAGGTCGAAGCCGGTCCCGCGCAGCCGCGCGGCCGCCGCGTCGAGGTACTCGCGTGCGGAGTCGCGGCGCCCCTCGGCCACGAGCTTCCGCGCCTGCTCGACGACGTCCGCGGCGGCGGCCTCCGCGCGCACGGCGATCTCGTCGAGCGCGCGCGCGACGGCGCGGTCGGTCGGGCGGTCGAGCGGCGGCGCACGCAGCAGCCAGCCGTTCCACAGGTCGAGCGCGTCGCCCGGGCGGCCGTCCTCGAGCGCGGCGCGGGCGTCGCGCTCGGTGCGCTCGCGCTCCTCCTCGGGCCGCGTGCCGGAGCCCTGCGCGAGCTGCGCGAGCAGCGCGCGGATCTCGGCGACCGCGGCAGGGTCGTCCACGTAGCGCTCGAGCAGGTCCGCGCAGCGCGCGCGGCGCTGCACGTCGATCATCGTCGGCCACGCGCCGCGCAGGTCGGAGAGCGCCGCGCCCGCGCGGGACGCCTGCGCCGCCTCGGGGGCGGCGTCGCGCGCGAGCGCCTCGTCCACGACGGCCCGCGCCGCGACGGCCGCGGGCGCCGCCGGCAGCGCCGCCTTGAACGCGTCGAGCCGCGCGCGCCGCTCGGCCGCCGCGGCCGGGCGGTCGGCGGCCTGCACGACCGCGCGCGCGGCGAGCTCGTACTCGCGGTCGCGCGCCGTCGCCCGCGAGCTCTCGTACGCCGCGAGCCCGACGTAGGCGCTCGCGGCGAGCACGAGCGGCACCGCGAGCAGGCCCCAGCCCGCGGGGCGCTGCACCGGCGCGCGGCGCGCGCGCTCCGCGGGCGCGGGCGCCGACGCCGGGTCCGCGACGTAGGTGATGACCGTCTGGCCGATCTCGAGCTCGTCGCCGGGCTGCAGCCGCGCCGAGAGCACGGGGCGCCCGCCGAGGAACGTGCCGTTCGACGAGCCCTCGTCGACGACGCGCCAGCCCCCGTCCACCGGCCGGAACGTGCAGTGCCTGCGGCTCGCACGCTGCTCGGCGAGGACGACGTCGCACTCGTCGGCCCGCCCGAACGTGACGGGGCTCGCGGCGAGCGCGACGCGTTGCTCGCTGCCGTCGCCCGCGACGACGAGCAGTTCGGCCATGGCACCTCCGGATCGGGGCCGCGCACCGCGAGCGGCAAGTCCGAGCGAGGCCCCATGCTCCCGGCGCCGCGCGTGCGGGTCAATTCATCCGCCGCAGCGCGTCGCAGCGCGGCCCAGGCTCAGGGCACGCGCAGCGAGACGGTCTCGTCGGCCACGACCGTGACCGGGCGCGTCGCGAGGGTCTGCGAGCCGCGGCGCAGCGCGACGCGCACGACGCCCGCGGGGATCGCCGACAGCTCGAGCGTGCCGTTCGACGGCACGTGGAAGCGGTTGGCGAACTGCAGCGCGCCGTCGGTCCACGCGAGGACCGGCGCGCCGCCCTCGTCCGTCAGGTCCACGAACAGGCGCTCGTCGCCCTGACCGTCCGCCCCGGCGCCGTCCACGTGCAGCGCGAGCCTGCCGTGGGGCGCGAGCCGCACCTCGAGCGGCGCCTTCGGCCCGGCGGCCCCCACCTCGAAGCGCAGCTCGGCCGGCGGGAGCCCGGGGGAGACGACGCGCAGGTTCCACGTGCCGGGCAGGAGCCCCGTCACGTCGGCCGCGCCGCCCTCGTCCGTCGCGAACGACTCGACGCGCGTGTGCACGGCGCCGACGGGCGCGACCCGCACGAACACCCCGGGGACCGGCTGCCCGTGCGCGTCCACGACGGCGACCGCGGCCCGCTGCGTCCGGAGCAGTTCCACGCGCACGGGCGGGCGGACTCCGTCGGGCACCTCGAGGTCGAGGATCGCGCCCCGCCAGACGCCGCCCAGCGCGAACAGGTTGTAGCGGCCGCGCCGCACGATCGGCAGGGAGCCGCGCATGGGCGGCGCGGACGGCTCCACGGTCGTGGTCCGCGGCCGCGCGGCCGGGTCCTCGACCTCCTCGAGCACGACGCGGATCGGCTCGGGCTCGGCGCCCGGCGGGAAGACGACCTCGACGTCGAGCGGCGCGGGCTGCTCCGCGACGAGCTCCACGTCGGTGCTGCCGGCGTCGACGACGCGCCCGCCGACGTCGTAGCCCGGCACGCGCGCGCGCACGCCGTACTCGCCCTCGGGCAGGTCCTCGACCGCGAAGCTGCCGTCGGCGCCGAGCGTCACCTGGCGCTCGACGCGCGCGAAGCGCGGGTGGTTGTCGGCCTGCACGTAGACGAACGCGCCGGGCGCCGCGACGGGGTTGCCGCGCACGTCCACGATGCGTCCGCGGATCGCCAGTCCCGCGTCGAGCCGCAGGTCCTCGACGACGTCGCCGCCCGCGGGGATCGTGCGCCCGATCGACGCGCCCTCGATGTCGAAGCGCAGCTCGAACGCCTTGCGCGCCGGGAGGCCGTGGAGCGCGTAGCGGCCCTCGGCGTCCACGCGCGCCCGCACCTCGTAGCGCAGCCCGAGCACGGCGGCATCGCGCGGGCCGATGCCGTCGGGCGTCCACGCGACGCGCGCCTGGGCGCCCTCGCACGGCGCGCCCGACGCGCGCTGGAGCCGGCCGCGCACGGTGCGCTCGCCGGCGAGGCTCAGCGTGACCGGGGCGTCGCCGCCCGGGCGGACCGCGTCGCTGAGGCCGCGGCCCCGGCGTCCCGCCAGCACGAGCACGTCCGAGTCCGAGCCGGGCGCGGTCTCGGGCAGCCAGTCGAAGTCGAACGCGCCGTCGTCGCCGGTGACGGGCCCGAGGACGCGCTCGATGCCCGCGCTCTCGAAGATCGGCGCCACGGCCACGAGCCGCGCGCCCGCGACGCCCGCGCCCGCCGCGTCCACGACGCGACCGCGCACGCGCTGCCCCGGCGCGAGCCGCATCTCCAGGTCGCCGGCCGCGGGCACCCGGTACGAGCGCCAGCCGAGTCCGCGCGCGAACGCCGCGACCCGCCCCTGGCGCGGCACGCCGAGCGTGAAGCGCCCGGCGGCGTCAGTCGTCGTGCGCAGCTCCGGGTCGTCGAGGGCGAGCACGACGGCTCCCGCGACCGGGCGCTCGTCCACCGCCGATACCACCCAGCCCGAGAGCGGCTCGCGCGGCGGCACGACGAGCCGGAGCGGGGACGCGTCCGTGTCGAGCGGCACGTTGGCGACGACCGGCAGGGCGCACGCGTCGGGGCCGGTCGCGCGCACGGCCACGGGCCCCGCGGGCGTGACGAGGCGCGCGACGCCGCTCTCGTCGGTCAGCGACTCCTCGCCGTACGCGATGGAGTCGGCGAGCACGCGCACGCCCGCGCGCGGGCGGTCCCGGTAGTCGACGACGCGCACGTCGAGGCGCTGCGCCGGGCGGAGCGCGAACTCGAACGGGCCGTCGCCCATCGCGACCGCCCCCGGCACGCGGGCGGCGCCGCCGCAGATGGCGCGCGCGTAGCCGGGCTTCGACGCGCGGACGATCCACGCCTCGAGCGGTCCGGGACCGACGCGGAAGCGGCCGTCCGCGTCGGTGACCGTCTCCGCCACGGGCACGAGCGGCGGCGAGCCGTCCGGACGCGCCGCGAGCAGCTCGATGCGCACGCCCGCCGCGGGCGGCAGCGACTTGGGGTCCCACGCGTCGCCGGGCGCCATCAGGAGCAGGCGGCCCTCGCGCCAGACCGTCATCTCGGAGGCGTCGAACGCGCGCTCCCACGGCTGCGGCGCGAACTCGGCGTCGGGCACGGCCGCCGCGAGCGGCTCGACACGGTCGCCGCAGCCCGCGGCGAACGCGAGCGCGAGGGCCGCGGCGAGCGGCGCGCGGCGGCACGGACGGACGCGGTGCATCGAGGTCTCCCTCCGCCCCGACGCCCCCGCACGTTGTACGTGCGGCCGGTCGCGCCTGGGAATCACTCTCCGCCCCGGGTCAGGCCGTGCCGCCGGATCTTCGCGTCGAGCGTGGGACGCGAGACGCGCAGCAGCCGCGCCGCCTCGGCCTTGCGCCAGTCGCAGCGGCGGAGCGCGTCCTCGACCACGCGCCGCTCGACCTCGTCGGCCGCGTCCTGCACGACGTCCTTGAGCGCCCGGCCGCGCGTCGGCACGTCGGCGGGCGGCGTCGCGCGGTGGCGGATCTCGGGCGAGAGGACCTCGGGCAGGATCACGTCCTCGGAGAGCGCGACGGCGCGCAGCACCTCGTTGCGGAGCTGCCGCACGTTGCCCGGCCAGTCGTACGCCGCGAGGAGCCGCAGCGCCTCGTCGGTGACGCGCACCTCGGGCACGGCCTGCCCCGGCGCGGGCGGCTCGCGGTCGTCGAGGAAGTGCTGCACGAGCTCCGGCACGTCCTCGCGGCGCTCGCGCAGCGGCGGCAGCCGGACCTGCAGCACGTTGATGCGGTAGTAGAGGTCCTCGCGGAACGCGCCCTCCGCCACCATGCGCGGCAGGTCGCGGTTCGTCGCCGAGACGATCCGCACGTCCACCTGCACGGTGTCCTTCCCGCCGACGCGGCGCAGCTCGCCCGTCTCGAGCACCCGCAGCAGCTTGATCTGCGTCGCGGGCGGCAGCTCGCCGATCTCGTCGAGGAAGAGCGTGCCCCCGTGCGCCGCCTCGAAGAGGCCGGTGCGGTCGCGGTCGGCTCCGGTGAACGCGCCCCTCACGTGGCCGAAGAGCACGCTCTCGAGCAGCGTGGCCGGGATGGCCGCGCAGTTCTCCCCGACGAACGCCGCGGCGCGCCGCGGCCCGTTGCGGTGGATCGCGCGCGCGACGAGCTCCTTCCCCGTGCCGCTCTCGCCGAGGATCAGCACGGGCACCGACGAGCCCGTCGCGTGGTCCACGAGGCGCAGAGCGTCGTGCAGTGCGCGCGAGCTGCCGACGATCTCGTCGTACGGGTACTGGAGCGGCCGGTCGCCGCGCTCGGCGAGCAGCGTGCGGACCTCGTCGAGCTCGCGCCGCTGGCGGTCCACGCGCGCCTCGAGCAGGCGGTTCAGCTCCTCGACCTGCGCCTTGCTGCGCGCGAGCTCCTCGGTGCGCTCGCGCAGCTCGGCGAGCACGCGCTGGTCCTCGAGCGCGACGGCCGCCTGGTGCGCGAACGCCTCGACGAGCTCCTGGTCGTCGGCGCGGAAGACGCCCTCCTCGAAGCGGTGGTCGAGGTAGAGGAAGCCGAGGAAGCGCCCGCGCGCCGCGAGCGGCAGGCAGAGCACCGAGCGCAGCTTCATGCCGGAGACGCTCGACGAACCCCGCAGGCGCGCGTCGGCCTGCGCGTTGGTCGTGAGCAGCGCCTTGCCCGTGCGCGCGACCTCCTCCGCGACCGCGCGGCTGATCTTCAGCGAGGGACGCTGCACGTTCTCCTGGTCGAGCGTGCGCGACGCGACCATCTCGAAGCGTCCTTCGCTCTCGCGCAGGATCAGGAAGCCGCGCTCGGCGCCCGTCAGCGAGATGACCTGGTCCACGATCAGCGTCAGCAGCTTGCGGTGGTCGGTCTCGCCGGCGAGCGCGGCGAGGGTCGTGCGCAGGCGGCGCACGTCCTCGGCCGCCGGGCGCGCCGGGCTCTCGACCGCGGGCAGGCGCTTCGCCGCACGCGCCCCGGCCGCGGCGCTGCGCGCGTCCTGGAAGGTCAGCACGGCGTCGCCGAGCTCGATCCGGTCGCCGCTGCGCAGGCGCCGCGCCGCGACGAGCGAGCCGTTCACGCGCGTGCCGTGCGCCGAGCCCGCGTCGCGCAGCCGCCAGCCGGTCGGGCTGCGCTCGACCACGAAGTGCACGCGCGACACGTCGGTGCCGGCGACGGTCAGGTCGCAGTCCTCGCCCGCACCGACCGACAGCGGACGGTCCCCCAGCTCGACGTGGCGGGACGTCCCCCCCTGTTCGAAGAGCAGCCGGGCCATACGGCAGAGGGTAGCCCGGGCGTGCGCGCCCGGCGCCGGTCCACGCGAGCGACGCGTAGACTCCCGAGGATGCGACGCACGTGGCCGCGCACCCTCGCCGCTGCCGTCGGCGTGCTCCTGTGCGCGGTTCCCGCGCTCGCGCAGGGCTACACGGTGCGCGGCGACGACGGGCCCGTGCCGCCGCGACCGGCCGAGGCGACGCGGCTCGTGTTCGGCGCCGAGCCGTCGGACGCCTGGGCGCACGTGACGCCGCCGTTCGCGCTGCGCGTCTACGGCGAGCCGTGCGACGGACTCGTCGTCTCGGCGTACGGCTGGGTGCTGCCGGGTGCCGACGCGCCGTTCGCGGCCGACCCGACCCCGCCGCGCGACGCCGCAGGTCCGCGCGCTCTGCCGTTCGCGCCGGGCACCGGCACGCCCGACGGCGTCGTCGCCGCCCACTGGACCTCCGCGCGCGCGACCGCGTGGACGTGGACCGAGGGCGACGCGCCGGCGCGGCGCTTCGTCGTGGCGTGGGAGCACGCCGCCGAGGACGCGGGCCGCGTGCGCGCGTTCCGCGTCGTCTTCCACGAGGCGGACGGCCGTGTGGACGTCGCGCGCGAAGCCGCGGAGTCCGCGGCGGCGAGCGACGACGCCGCGCTCTGCGGCATCGACGAGCGCGCGGGCGGTCGCGCCGTCGTCGCAGCGCCCGTCGGCGCGGCGCCGTGGACGGTCTTCGAGCCGCGCACGGTGCGCGTGGACGTGCCGGGCCTCGCGCGCGAGGGCGCGCCGGTCACGTGGCAGGACGTGCGCCGCGAGTCGGTCGTCCCGGACGGCTGCACGCGCCGCTGCACGTATCTCGCGCGCGGGCTGCACGTCTTCCACGTGCCGGACCGCGTGCTCCCGCCGGGCCGCGCGGGGCGCGAGCGGCGCGCCGAGCTCGCCGCGGAGGACGCCGCGACGTTCCCGCGCGCCGACGCGACACCCGGTGATCCGGTGCGCTGGGTGCGGCAGGTGCTCGACGGCAAGATCCTGCTCGTTCCCGCGGCCGGTGGCGCGCCGCAGCGCGTGTGGTTCCGCATCGTCGAGTACTACTCGCTCGACGCCGCGGGCCTCACGCTGACCGACCGCCACACGTGGAACCTGCGGTGGATGGTCGGCACGGCGCTCGGTCGCGACGATCCGCACGCGGCGATGGAGACGTGGTCGGCGTGGCGGGCGATGGCGCGCTCGCGGCTGAGCGTCGGCAAGCTGGTGCGCGTGGGCGGCGACGCGAGCGACGCGCAGTTCGACAGCGGCCGCGCGAACGAGTACGTGCTCTGGTCCGGGCGCATCCGCGCGGGCACGCGCGGCGCGCTCGCCCCCGCCGAGACGCCCGACGCCGGCTGGCGGCGTTTCGTGTTCGTCGAGGAGGACACGAAGGTGACGCAGCACGCCGACGCCGCGGACCTGCGCTTCGTGCCTGACCCCAACTACGTGGACGGCGGGTACGAGTACGTCGTCGCGACCTCGGCGAACCCGTTCGGCTGGATCACCGGCGCCGACGTGCCCGCGCCGCCGCTCCGCGACGAGCCCTTCGACACGGACCCGGGCCGCGCAGCGGCCGAGACCACGCCGCGCTGATGTCACGGCGCTGATGTCACTGCGCTGATGTCACGCGCTGGGGCCGCTGCGCGGCGCGCGGCCTTCCCCCCTGCCGGATCGACCGCTACCCTCGCCCGCGGTTCCGACAGGGAAGGAGACCGCCATGCCCCGCAGCCGTGGACTCGTGCTCGCCGCCTCGCTCGTCCTGCTCTGCGCCGCGGCCGCGCGCGCCGAGGACATCACCGTGAACGTCTTCGAGGACGTGCCCGACGCGGATGCCTTCGACGGCGTCTGCGACGCGAACCTCTCGGTCGACGGTCTGCAGTGCTCGCTCCGCGCCGCGATCCAGCACGCGAACGCGACGCCCGGCGAGGACCGCATCATCGTGCCCGCGGGTCTCTATCGCCTGCGCCTCCGCGGCGACGGCGAGAACGCGGGCGCCACGGGCGACCTCGACATCACCGACGACGTCCTGATCGAGGGCGCCGGCGCAGGCGAGACGATCGTCGACGCGAAGAAGGCGAAGGACCGTGTCTTCGACGTGCTGGGCTCGGCGCGCGCCACGATCTCGGGTCTGACCCTGCGCTCCGGCAAGGCGCCCGCGACGGAGTCGGGCGGCGGCGTGCGCTGCCTGGGCGCCGAGACGACCGTCGCGAACTGCGCGATCCTCAAGTGCCGGGCGGGCGACGACGCGGGCGGGATCGACGTCCAGGGCGGCACGGTCTACGTGTTCGACACGTGGATCGACCGCTGCAAGGCGAAGGACGACGGCGGTGCGATGGACGTGGACGGCGGCGAGGTGGTGATCCAGCGCTGCGCGTTCACGCGCAACCGCGCGAAGTCCGAGGGCGGCGGCATCGAGAACTCGGGCTCGTTCGTGAGCATCCAGAACTCGACCATCAGCGCGAACAAGGCCCGCGGCTCGGGCGGCATCTCGCTCGAGGACGGCGGCGTGCTCGGTCTCGACTTCTGCACCATCGCTAAGAACAAGGCGAAGTCCGGCGGCGGGATCGACACGTCGGACATCCAGTTCGGCACGAACACCGCCGACGCCTTCGCGACGATCTTCGAGAAGAACCGCAAGGGCAACTGCCGCGGCGGCCTGAACTCGGCGAGCTACTGCGTCGACTCCGACGGGACGTGCGAGCTGAGCGGCCGGGGCAACGTCTCCGGCGCGTCGGCGCGCCTCCTCAAGCTCGCGAACAACGGCGGGCCGACGCCGACGCACGCGCTGCGCGACGACAGCCCCGCCCGCGACCTCGTCCCGAGCACCGAGGAGTCGTGCCCCGACACCGACCAGCGCGGCACGCCCCGCCCGAGCTCGTGCAGCGCGGGCGCGTGGCAGGCCGAGCTGCCGTAGATCCGCGCACGCCGCCCGGCTACTCGCCGCCGTCCTGCTTCTTCTTCCGGCGGTCGCGGCGCTCGGCGGCGTCCTTCTTCTTGTCGCGCTCGGCGGCGCGGCGCTCCGCGGCGGCGGCGAAGTCGAAGGACTTCTCGTGCTCCTTCCACCACGCGCGCCAGTGGTCCGGGTCGTTGACCGGGCGCTCGCCCGTGGCGTAGGCCAGCGCCTGCGCGGCCGCCGAGCGCGTGCCCGTGCCGTCGCGGTGGCGCTTCGCCATCAGGTCGATGAGTCCCTCGATGGCCTTCGCGGAGGGGATGTTGCCGACGGCCATGCAGCGCGCGCGCACGACGTCGGTGGACGTGCCGTCGGCGATGTCGTCGAGGAGCGCGTCCACCGTCGAAGGCTGCGCGAGGTCGTGGAGCGCCGTGCACGCCGCGACGAGCTCGCCCTCCGTCTCCGCCTTCTTCGCCAGCGGCTTCAGGCGCTCTGCGACGGCGTCGGCGGCGCGCTTCTGCTGCGCCGGGTCCGTGCGGGCACCGAGCGCCGCGAGCGCCGCACGGCGCACGTCCGCGTCGTCGTCGCGCAGCAGCTTGACGAGCGGCGCGAGCAGGCGCTCGTCCTGCACGTCGCGCGCGGCCTCCGCGGCGGCGAGCCGCTCGAGCGGCGCGTCGGAGCGCTTCATGCGGGCGACGAGCCCGTCGACGTCGGGCTGCGCGGCATCCGACGCCGCGTCGTCGGCACGCGCGGCGGCTGGGACGGCGAGCGCGCCGCAGGCGAGCGCGCCTGCCGCGACGAGAGCCAGGACGACGTGACGCATCGACACTTCCCTCCGGTTCGTATGCGCGCTCAACCCGCCGCGCGCGCGTGTGTTTCGGGGGCACCGGGCATCGGCACGAGCTCGAGCGTCTGCGAAGCGATCGCGACGCGTCCACCCGAGGCCGCGACCTCCTCGAGCAGGCGGCGGAACAGTGCGTCCTTCGTCGCGCGGCGCTGCCGGTAGTCCACGACGTAGCGGAGCGTGAACTCGAGCCAGTTGTCCGTGACGACCAGGAACACCGTCGGCGCCGTCGGGACGGGCTCCACGCGGTACTTCGCGGCGAGCGCGCGCCAGCTCTCCTCCGCGCTCCGGCCGTACGCGCCGACGGTCTCCTCGAGCACGCGCCCGAAGATCGTGCGCGCCAGGGCGGCGTCGCTCGTCGCGTGGACGGGCACGCGGACCTCGTCCCACAGGAACTCGAAGTCGGCGGAGTAGTTGAAGACGGGCTCGCGCACCACCGCGCTGTTCGCGACGCGCACGATGCGCCCGGTGTACTGGTCGCCTGCGACCCACTCGCCGATCTCGAGCAGCGTCGTGCGCAGCACCGTCACGTCGATGACGTCGCCGCGCGTGCGCCCGAGCTGCACGCGGTCGCCGACGCGGTAGTAGTGCCCGAGGCCGTTCGCGACCCAGCCCGCGATGCTCGTCAGCACCTCCTGCAGCGCAAGCGCGGTGCCCGCCGCCGCGAAGCCGATCACGACGGCGACGTTGCCGAGGAACTCGTCGAACGTCGCCGCGACGGCGAGCGCGGCCGCGAGCCACGTGAGCAGCGCGAGCCCCTTCCGGACGCGGTAGCGCGTGTCGGGCTCCGCGACGGTCGCCGTGACGAGCCGCGCCGCGAGATGGCGCAGGAGCACGAGCACGCCGACGATCGCGAGCGCGGAGAGGACGCGCGGCGCGAGCGGGTGGTGCAGGAGAGCGCGCAGGTCCATGGTGCACGCAGCGGCAGGGGTCTTGGCGCAGCTCCCACGCTACGCCCCCGACCCGCGCGGAGCGCGGGCGCAGGCCGCGCTCCGCGAGTTCGCGTGCGCCGAAGGTGACCTGCGTCGCTCCGGCGTTGCGCGCGCCGAAGGGTTGACGCAGACTCCCGGGCCGCGGTCCGACGGGCAGGCCCCGCTCCGATGGGCGGAGCGCGGCGGCCACGCGGCAGGCGGCGCAGGGTGGAGGGATGACATGCAGAAGCGATGGATGATGGCCACGTTCCTCGTGGTGGCGGTGGCGACGGCGCTCGCGGCGCCGCGCGGCAAGGGCGCGACGGCGGTCGGGCGCGCGTTCGAGATCTCGGCGAAGTCCGGTTACATCGTCCTGAACGACGTGCTCGTGGGCCCGGGGCAGCGCATCGTCTCGAAGTTCAAGGCGCCGCAGGCGGCCAAGTGCCTCGACGGCACGGCCGACGACGACTACTGCCGCGACTACATCGAGAACGGCACCGGCACGGCGTTCCTGTTCTGCGACTCGGACCGCGCCTGGCGCTTCCGGACGGCGATCGGCGGAAGCGACACGGAGCTGACCGGGAACGTGGACCCGACCGGCGAGTTCATCATGTCGGGCCGCCACGCGCTGTCGGGCGCCGACCTGTTCTTCGTGGGCAAGGCGAAGCTCCAGAAGGGCACGATCCTGCCGACGAAGATCTCCGGCACGCTCTACTTCACCAGCACCTCGATCGAGGAGTTCGGGCAGGTGAAGTTCAAGACCGTGCGGATGCTTTCGCAGTAGCCGGCGCGGCTGCGCGCTCAGCGCGCTGTGTGAGCCGTGCGCGCTCAGCGCGCTGTGGCAGCCATTACGCGCTCAGCGCGCTGTGGCAGCGATTGTGCGCTCAGCGCGCTGTGGCAGCGATTGCGCGCTCAGCGCGCGGGCACCTCCACCGCGACGGGCGCGGCGACGACGGCTCCGACCGTGGCGTCGTCGCGGCCGTCGGCGTCGGCCCAGCTCGCACGGATGCGCGCCGCGCCCGCGGGGAGCGCGGCGACGCCGTCGGGCGCGAGGACGACACGCAGCGTGCGCGTCTCCCCCGTCGCGAGCGCGGCGGGCGCGTCGGCGCCGGCGTCGGCGCCCGTCTCGACGGAGGAGATGTCGAGAGCGCGCAGCAGCTCGCCCGTGCGCTCCGCCCACACGCGGAGCCGCGCCGCGCCGCCGCGCAGTCGCAGCGTCTCGCCACCCGCGTTGCGCAGACGCACGAGCAGCGTCGGCGGATCCGCGAGGAGCGCACTCGCGTCGAGCTCGCACACGAGTCCTCGTGCGGCGAGGTCCGGAGCGGCCTCGAACGGCACGAACAGCGTGTTGCTGCTCCGGATCTCGCCCTCCGCGTCGTCGCCGCGCTCGCCGCACGTCACCCACACGGCCGGGTGCTCCCGCACATGGGGCCACGCGAGGCCGGCCTCGCGCGGGAGCGGCAGCGGCACCGTGCGCCGCACGAGCTCCCAGCGGAGCGCGGTCGCGTCGATGCGGCACGTGCGCGTCTCCCCCGCCGGAAGACGCAGCTCGGCGGCCGGGTCGCGCGGCGCCGAACGGGCCGCATCGCCGAACGCGAACCACGCGACGTGGCCCGGCCCGCCCTTGGTGCTGCGCCGCAGCGCGAACGCGCCGCGGAGCACGTGCTCCGACGTCGTCGGGTTCGTGATCTCGAGCACGAACGCGGTGCCCGCGCCCGACACGACGGCGCCCGACACGACGGCGCCCGGGACGACGGCCTCCGGACCGCGCAGCACGAGCAGCGGCTCGTCGGGCGGCGCGATCCGGAACGAGATCGGCGTCGCGTCGAGCACACCCGTCCACAGCCCCGCGACCTCCTTCTCCGAGACGCGGAAGCCGCTCTCGCCCCACGGCACCGTCGGGCGCTCGTGCCGCAGCCGCGCGGAGAGCACGTAGTCGCCGGGCGGCAGTTCCAGCGCACGCTGCGACGGGCTGCGGCGCGACGGGTCGAAGGGCGCGTCGGCGTCGATCGGCGCGACGACGGAGACCGTCGTCCGCACGGCGTGCGTCGCCCGCGGCTCGAGCCGCACGACCGTGCCCTGCAGCCCGCGCACCCACTCCGACTGGAACGACGCCTCGGCGACGTCGTAGCGCGCGCCCTCCGCGCTGCGCAGCTCGAAGCCGGGGAAGGGCACGAGCCCGGCGAACTCGGGCACGTGGAAGCGCAGCGGCCCCGTGCCGCGGTTCTCGAACGTGGCGACGATCTCGAACGGCTGCCCCGCGCGCGGCGTCGGCGGATCGACCGCGAGCGTGTACGCGAGCACGCCGTCGGCGTAGGTCGCGGCGTCGTCGGCCGGCGGCAGCGGAACGACGCCGCCGTCCACGGCGTCGGAGGTCTCCCCGTCCTCCTCCTCGACGCCCTCGCCGTCGTCGCCGGGTGCGAGCGGCTCGTCGGCCTCGTGCACCGTCGACCCGACGTGCGCGCGGGGATCGCGCGGCGAGGACGCGAGCGGGGTCCCGCTCGCCACGCCGCCCGGCAGCGCGGGAGGCGGGGCCTCCTGCGCGGCGGCGAACCACACGACCGGTACGGTCGCGAGGAGCAGACTCGCGACGACGGCGACACGGACGGACATGCGCGGACCTCCCTCGTGTGCACGCGGCGCGGACGAGTCGGCGAGCGGCACGAGCGCGCGCACCCAGCGCGACCGGTCGCCGTGCTCCTCGTCGTCGAGTCGCTCGCGCAGCAGCGCGAGCCCGCGGCGCGTGCGCGTGCGCACCGTCTCCACGGGCACCTGCATGCGCGCGGCGACGTCGCGCGGCGGCAGCTCTTCGAAGAAGCGCAGCAGCAGCGTGCGGCGGTACGGCTCGTCGAGCTCCATCAGCGCGAGCACGAGCCGCCGGTGCTGCTCCGCACGCGCGACGACGTCGGCCGTCGCCTCGAGCCCTTCGCTGCGCGCCACGGCCTCCTCGCGACGGACACGCCGCGCGTCGGCGCGTCCGCGTGCGCGGACGGCGTTCCGCACGACACGCGCGAGCCACGCGCGCGACGTGTCGGCGTCGCGCGGCGGGCTGCGCAGCGCGGCCGTCCACGTCTCCTGCAGCGCATCGTCGGCCGCGGCGTCGTCGTGGACGAGGCTGCGCGCGAGACCGCGCACCCACGCCGCGTGGCGCAGGAGTTCGTCGATCGGGACGGGTGGCGGCGAACTGCTCATCGTGCGCAGGGATCATGCCACCGCGGGCCGTTCCGGTTCAGCACGCGCGCGGAATCGGCAGGACGTGCCGGCCGGCACCAAGGCCACCTTCGTCTTCGGACAGGGTGACCTCGCCGGACAGATCCGCGGCCTGGTGGGAGGTCGAACGGATCCCGGGTGACGCATCGTCCGTCTCCCGAAGACTCGGGGCGCCGGCCGCAAGGGCGGCGCCCCACGCCACACGCCTGCTCGCGAGACGCTACGCTGTCGGGGGGGGGCGGAAGGCACACGGGAGGGGGATGCCATGCAGATCGCGCGGACGTTCCGTCGTGTCGCCACGGGCCTCGTGATCGGCGCCGCGGCGCTCCACCACGTCTCCGATGCCTGCGCCAAGGACGCGAAGTCCGACGGCACCGTGGTCGAGGGCGAGCTCGGCCGCTCGCTCGACGCGTGCGTCGCGGCGCACGACGGCGGCCGCTTCTGGGGCGCCGTGCTCGTCGCGAAGGAGGGACGCGTCGTCCTCGCGAAGGGCTGGGGCGCGTCCGACGACGCCGACTCGCCGAACGGGCCGCACACGCTCTTCGAGCTCGCGTCCGCCAGCAAGCAGGTCACGGCAACGGCGATCCTGCACCTCGCGCAGCGCAAGAAGCTGACGCTCGACGACACGCTCGAACGCTTCTTCGACAAGGTGCCGAACGACAAGGCCGCGATCACGCTGCGTCAGGTCCTGACGCACACGTCGGGGCTCTCACCCGAGATCGGCGTGCCGTACGCCTCTCCCATCGCGCGCGGTCCGTACGAGGCGCAGATGCTCGCGGCGCCGCTCGTCTCGGAGCCGGGGAAGGAGTTCCACTACGCGAACGCCGGGTACGCGCTGCTCGCCGCCGTCGTCGAGGAGGTGACGGGCAAGCCGTTCGAGGAGTACGTCGAGAAGCAGCTCTTCGCGCCGGCGAAGCTGACGGAGACGGGCTTCATCGGCGACCGCGACCTGATCCGCAGCGGACGCGCGGCGCGGCGACGCACCGACGAGCCCGGCAAGTGGACCGCCGCCGACTGGCACTGGGGCTGGGGGTATAGAGGTATGGGCGGCGTGGTCACGAGCATCAGCGACCTCTGGCTCTGGGACCGTGCGCTGCGTGGCGGCAAGCTGCTCTCGGACGACACGCTCGCCGCGCTCCACACGCCGGCGCTGCAGAACTACGCGTGCGGCTGGATCGTGGACGTCACCGAGCGCGGCACGCGCCGCGCGTCGCACTCCGGCAGCGTGCGCGGCTTCGGCTGCAACCTGATCCGGCTGCTCGACGAGGACGCTGCGGTGTTCGTCCTCTCGGACGATCCGAAGCGCGCGGTCGAACTGAGCGGCGCGCTCGAGCGCCTGCTGTACCCGCCGCCGCGTCTCGAGGCGACGATCGAGGTGCGCCCGTTCGAGTTCGACGGCCACCGCGTCGCGCGGCTCCCCGCCGACGCGCGCGTCCACGTGCGCGGCGACGCCAAGGGCTGCACGGTGACGCTGCGGACGGGGAAGACCGACGCCCTCGAGCTGCGCGCGCCGCGCGCGTTCGCGGCCAAGCTGACGTCGCAGCTCGAGCAGGCGCTCGCGGCGCGCGCCGCCGACGACGACGGCAAGGTGGCCGCCGTCGAGGCCGCGCTCTACCTCGGCGGCTACGACGCGGCGCTGCCGAAGCTGGAGCTGCGCGAGGGCCTCACGTTCGACATCGAGCCGGAGTACCGCGGACAGGCCGCGGACGGCTCGCCCGTCGTCGACCGCCGCGTGCTCGTGGTGCTGCGCGACACGTCGCGCGGCCAGTGGCCGATGATGGCGAAGCTGAACGTGGCCGCGGCACGCGCGCTCCTGGAGGAGCTACGGGCGCTGGCGAAGTGACGGTGGCGGGCCGCAACCACCGACCGATCTGCGCCTGACTCCAATGCGAGGTCTACGGTCAGCACAGCTCCGATCCTGCAACGCGTTCGCACCGCGGGGTCAACTCACGAGCGAGTGGGCTCAGGCGTCGCGCGTTCGCGTGACGGAACGGACCACCATCGCCATGGAAGGACGTGGAGCACGCGGGACTGCGATGCACATAGGCAGAGAATCCCCACACAGAGGAGGAGATGATCGAGAACGGTAAGCTGGAGACGGGGGCCGAGGCAGCCGCAGTACCTCGTGTCGAGCCCGGCGAGAAGCGCGCCGCCGAGGAACGCGAACGATGCAAGCGCGAGCGCGGCAACGAACCGGTAGACACGCACGCGGGGACCAGCAACCAGAACGAGGGAGATTGCAAGAACCACCTCGCCTGCGGTGGCGGCAAGGAGGATGCCGCGCGCGATCTGGTCGGCCCAGTGCGGACCGAGGTGGATATCCAGCGCGCGCGAGTCCATCGCGTATGCAGAGATCTTCGACGCAGCGGCAAAACCCATCACGAACGACAGACTCCATCGCACGCCCACGACGAACGAGCGGCGGCAAGGCGTGGCGCGGTGCGTCACGGACCATCGCCGATGTCGAGCACGAGAGATCCGAACGGCTCGACCGTCACCGCCAGCTCGAGTTCGCGATCGCCGGCCGTGACGCGCGCGAGCGCTCGACCGAGCGGCACGCGCGCGAACGTCGCGTGACCGAGACCGTCGGTGCGGCACTCCAGGTCCAGCCCGGCGCCGCCGAGCTCCCGTCCCTGGAACAGTGCCGTTCGCCGCCGCGCGAGGAGTTCGAGATCGGTTGCGTCGGGCAGGTCGAGACGCACGTGCGCGCCCCCGACCGCGGTGGAAGCGGACACGACGAGGACCGTGACATCGCGGCGCGCCGCCGGGGCGACCTCGACCTCGCACGGCACCGTCGCAGCGACGAGGTGTCGCGAGCAGTCGAGCGGAGCGAGTCCCTCCACGTGCACGACGAATCGCCACGCGCCGGCGGGCACGACATCACCCGTCTCGATCGTTCCTCGCGTGGTGCGTCGTGCCCACGTACCGCCGCGCGCCTCGAGCGAGTCGGGATCCAGCCACTCGACGTACGCCGTGCGAGCACCAGCCGCGGCGCCACGCGGCCGCAGCACGACGCGGCCGGCCTCCGGCAGCACGAGTTCACCGAGAGAGAGCGACTGCGCGTCGTGCGCGGCCACGTCGAAGGCGAGTGTCCGCCCGTCCCGGAGGCGCAGTGTTGCGCGCGCGGCGGAGCGCGGCGCGTCGCGCCAGACGAACTCGCGTCGACCGACCGCATCCGTCGCGGCGAAGTTGCCGACGTACACACCGCCATCAGGGGTCGAGACGAAGAGGTCGAAGGCTCCCACCGGCGCGCCCGGTGCTCCGACGAGCGTCCCACGCCACGTCGTCGGCTCGTCGACGGTCAGGGTCACGTCCGAGTCGAACTGCACCCGGAAGGAGCGAGTGAGCGTTCCGAATGTGCCGCGCCCTCCGCGCGCGACGGTCACGAGAGGCGGGAACGGCTCGGGGCTCACCACTCGAGATCGCGGGGCTGCGGCTCGGAGCGCCGCCAGGGCGAAGCGCCCCTCGGCGTCCGATCGTGTCCGGGCGGGCGAAGCGCCATCGCCGTACGAGACGACGGCGCCCGCCACCGGCGCGCCGTTCGAGTCGACGACGCAGCCCCGCAGCCAGTGCTGCTCCGCCGCTCGTGCGTAAAGGACCAGCGGTCCGTTCGGCGGCACGCGGACGCGCTCCGCGAAGACGGGCTCGATCGCAGCCC
This sequence comes from uncultured bacterium, assembly GCA_937996235.1. Lineage (GTDB taxonomy): Bacteria > Planctomycetota > JAJSAM01 > JAJSAM01 > JAJVHW01 > CALKVK01. The sequence goes on from CALKVK010000023.1 coordinate 135,352, forward strand.
CGGATGCCCACACCCAGTACTCCCCGTCAGGGAGCCCCTCGAATCGGACGCACCCGGCTGCGTCGGTCGTGCGCTCGGCGAGCGCGCACGATGTCAGATCCGCCGGACAGACGTTCACGCGCGCGTCGCCGACCGGAGCACCGTCGAGCAGGACCCGCGTCTCGAGCGACGCATCCGCATCGAGCACGAGTTCCAGCCCCTCCAGTTCCTCACCCGGATCGACGTCGAACGTCACGGCGAGCGGGGTCAGAACACCGTCGTGCTCGACGAGCACTTGGTCGTGGCCGCCCGGCGCGACCTCCTCGAGGCGAAACTGACCCGACCAGTTCGTGCGCGCGACGCAGCGTCCGACGTGGACACTCGCGTGGACGACCGGACGCCGCTCTCCGTCGTACACGGTCCCGAGGACGCGCGCGCCGGCCGCGAGTTCGACCTCCACGAGTTCGTCCGGGCTGCGAACGACGAGTTCGCGGGTCGTGCCGGTCGGCGTCCTCAGCGTCACCGGGACCGGCGGACGGAGGCCCTCCTCGAAACGCAGTCTGTAGCAGCCGTCGCCCTCCGGTAGCGCCGTCACGACGCCCGCCGACGTGGCGAATCCACAGCCATCGACCGCCCGCCCGGCGCGACGCACGCGACAGAGAGCGACCATCGCCTCGTCCGCTTCCGGGGTGATTGACTGCGGCGCTGCGGCCGCGGCATCCGCCGTAGCAGCCTGGGGGGGGCGCGTGGACAGCGTCACAACGTGACGGTCGACCGGCAAGGGCGCCGCGGCACTGGCTGCGGCGGGCTCGCTGCCGCTCGGGACTGCGAACAGGAAGGCGAGCGACGCACTCGATCCGACGAGCAACACGACGAGCGTGCCCGACCGCAGCAGACTCGACCATCGGCGCCCGGGCACCCGCTTGGGCGGACCGCGCCTCATCGCGGCACCGTTTCAAGCGTGAAGCAGCGTGAGCCAGGGTCCGAGACGATCCGATACCGGCCGACGGCGAGTTCGCACCTGAGTACGTAGAGTCCGCCCCCGACCCCGGCGATGCGAGCGTGGTACGAGCCAGGCGGAACGACCGCGACGAGGTCGCGCCCCTCCGGACCGTCGCGCAGCGACGCGGCAACCGCGACCGGCTCGCGAACACCTTCTAGAACGAGCTCCGATGCCACCTCCGCCTCGAGCGCCAATTCGACAGGCTCGGGTACGGCGAAGATGAGGTGAGTCCCCAACCTCGGGAGTCGCGCAACGAATCGAACGACGCCGTCTACGCTTCCGACGACCCACACAGCGCCGCTCGGCCAGTCTCGCACCTGCAAGACGTGCCGCAGCGGCCCATCGGCCACGTCGGAACGTGCCAGTTCGACGCTTGAGTCCCCGGACAACACTCGCACCGAGGTATCGGAACTCTCAGGAACTCCCTGAAGTATGGCAACTACGCTCTGCGGGACTCCCTCGCCCTCCACACTAGCAGAGGCTTGCGCGGCCCGGTGCCCGACTCGCGTCGCAACGACCGCAAGGCTTACGAAGCCGGCGGCAACAAACGCGAGTCGATGCACGCGAGCAGGGCGAACCCCGCTCATCATCGGGAGACTCACGCGGCTACGGAGCGCTGTGTGAGATTGGCACGGCGTTTCCGCCGCACGGATTGCCGATGAGCACCGTGAGGGTGAGCGTCTGCGGCGGGTTGATCGTCACGAAGTCACAGACACGGAAACAATCGGACTTGTACCAGTTGCCCGTTTCAGGATCGTACTCGGGCTCTCCCTCTGGGTCCTGCACGACCGGGGCAGTAGTGGTGCCCGGGTCCATCTCGGTCTGCGTGGCTTCGCCGCTCTCGACGGCGGTCTTTGTCTTGCCCCACCGAACCGTACAGATCGTGATGCACACGTGCAACACGTTCGGATCCATCGTGGGCGACGTCGTGTGCGTCGGCGCTGGCGCGCCAGCCACTCCGCAGTTCTGACTCGCGTACGCAGATACCGCGCTCAACAGCACGATGAAACACCCTGCAATCGTGCGCCCCGAACGTGGCGCTCGCAGTCTCCACATCGCTTCCCCCTTCCCAATTCCGACCCGCTAGCCCCTGAGGTGCCCACCACCTCAGGGCCATCGAACAACTCCCTTGAGTAATTCCGAGCGCCATTTGGCGCTCACTCCGGACGAATGCTGCACGCGGCGGCCGCGACTGTCAACCCCGAATTGTATGAGAATCGACAGACGACCCGGCGCGGGCGCTCAGAGCAGCTTCGCGACGCCGCGCTTGCCGCGGACCGTGAAGCGCAGCGCGAGGTTGACGTACGACGCCGTGCCGGAGGTGACGACGAAGACCGTCAGCTCGCGGTACTCGTTGCGCACGCCGCGCTCCTGCACGAGGCCCTCGTCGGCGAACGCGTCGACGAGCGCGTCGCGCTTCAGCCGCAGCACGAAGGAGGCGCCGGCGCCGGTCGGCGTCGCGACGCGCAGCGTGGCGCGGCCGCCGCCGTTCGTCACGAGCCGCGCGCGGCCGCGCGCGTCGAGCGTCAGCTCGCGGAGCACGCCGCCGATCCAGAACGCGACGCTGCGGCCCTCGAGCGTGTCGCCCGTGGTGAGCGGCAGCACCCCGCGCAAGAGCAGCTCGTCGCCACCCGGCCGCGCGTAGCGCAGCGCGGTGCGCGCCGACGTGGTGGCGAGCGGCTGCGGCGCGTCGCCGACGGGCCGGTCCACGGGATCGGCGCCGTCGCTGCCGAGCGCGGCCTCGAGGTCGTCGGGGTAGAGGTCGCCGTCGGCGTCCGCGTCGGCGAGACCCGCGTAGCGCGTGGCGGCGACGGTGACGCCGACCGGCGCCGAGAGCCGGACGCCCAACGCGTCGCGCAGCGCGTACGTGAACGTGTCCTCGCCGCTGAAGGCGCGCGCCGGCGCGTAGCGCACGCTGCCGCCGCGCACCGTCGCCGCGCCGTGCGCGGGCGGCGTCTCGATCGCGAGCGTCACGGGCTCCGTCAGTCCGACGTCGTTCGCGAGCACGTCGACGAGCACGGGGAGCGCCGCGCGCGTCGTCACGCTGTCCGCGACCGCAGCGGGCTGCACCGTCGCCGGCGTCACGTCGATCTGCAGGCGGTAGAGCTGCACGTCGTCGTTGCCGCTGCCGGTCACGCGCACGTAGCGCACGCCGCCGCCCGCGGCGGGGATCGCCTGCAGCGTCTCCGCGCCGCCGGCCGGATTGGTGTCGGACATCGCGAGCTGCGACGTGCCGTTCGCGCCGAGCAGCTCGACGGCGAGGTCCACGCGGCGCAGCGCGTCGTAGGTGGTGCCGACGCTGCACGTGCCGTTCTGGTTCTGCGGACCCTCGGCGTACGACGTGCCCTGCGGGACCACCTGCACGTCGATCTCGGCCCCCGCGGGCGCCGAGAACGCGTACACGTCCACGTCGGTCGAGCCGTCGATGGAGACGTCGGTGACGACCGCGCTCGCGCCGACCGCGACGGAACCGAGCGCGGTCGCCGTCGCGACGGTGTCGTTGCTCTCGCGCGGATCCCCGTACAGACGCTGCACTGCGAGCACGTCGTCTTCCTGCGGCCCGTCGATGCGCGTCGTCGCGATGGGCTCCATCAGCTTGGTCTCGTTCTCGGGGCAGACGTGGTCGAGCCCGAGACCGTGGCCGTGCTCGTGGCCGAGCACGTTGCGCAGGCGGCGCGAGTTGCCGGTGGTGTTGCGGAAGTAGCCGTCGGCGGTGTCGACGACCATGTCGCTGTCGTCGGGGAAGAAGTTGTAGGCGAGCGTGTTGCTCGTGCCGTCGATGCGGTGTCCGCCGATGCGGATGTCCGCGCGCACGCCGCGCACGCCCGACGACGTGCCGATCGCGACGCCGTCGTCGGCGGTCTCGTGCACGTACGTGATCCCCGAGAGCTCGGACCAGCGCGCGAAGACGCTCTCGAGCACCGGCATCCACGCGCTCTCGCTGCCGTAGATCGAGTCGAGGAACGCGCGCAGGTCGCTGTTGCCGGCCGGCTCGCCGGTGTAGCCGGGGATCGGCGTGCCGTCCGCGACGACGCTCCACGTCAGCGTCGTCGGGTCGCCGCGGCGCAGGAGCGACGTGTTCGTGGCGCTGCGCGACCAACGGTCCGCGGCGCTCGCCTGGTAGAGCGCGACGCGCGCCGTGACGGCGTCGCACGTCGACTGCGGCGTGCCGGGCGCGAAGCAGACGGCGAGCAGCGGCCGCGGCGGCACGACGGGCGCGAAGGCCGGCGCCGCGGCGAACGCGACCACGGTCACGGCGAGAGCGGAGCGGAGGAGGACGGTTCTCATCGTGGGCACCCCCGCGCAGCGCGCGGTCGTGCGATCCCGGAACATCGGCAGATCCGCGCCGCGGCATCACCCGGCGCCGAGATGCGGGGGGGACGCGCAGGCGCGCCCCCCTGTCTCCTCAGGAACGTAGGCCCACGCTGTTACGCATTCCTGAAGGTGACGCTGCCCGCGTCGCCGCCGGGCGCTACGTTGCTCGCCATGCGCGAGGAAGCCGTCCGCCGTCGTCCGGTCTCGGCGGTGCAGGCGACGACGCTCGGCCTGCTGCTCGCCCCCGGCGCGCTGTTCGCTGGGCTGCTGGTCGCGCTGCCCGAGCGCTGGGCGGGCGCGGCGGCACACGTCGTCGTGATCGGCGTGGCCGGCGGCATCGCCACCGCGGCCGGCGCGGCCGACTGGTGGTGGCACGCGACGGGACGGCGCGTCGTCGGTCCGCGCGAGCGCCGTGTCGAGTTGATCGCGCTCGCCGGCGGTGGGCTCCCGCTCTTCGCGCTGATGGTCGTGGCGTCCGTGGTGGAGCGCCCGCTCCCGCTCCTCGCTCCCGTGCTCGCGGTCGTCGCGGTGATCGCGGCCCTCGTGCTGCACGACGAGCGGCGTTGGCACGCGCGCTGCGCTCCGCTCGAGACGTTGTTCCACCGAGTGCTCGTGACCGGGCAGGCGGTCGCGTGGCTCGCGTGGGCGCACTGGTGCTTCGTGGAGCGCGCCGCCGGTGCGTGAGGCCCGGGCGCTCCTCCACGACGCGGAGCAGAGGCTCGGTGCGCCGCTGCTCGCGGCGGCTCGGGGCGCGTGGTGCGACGGCTTCACGACAGGCGCCGCGTGGATGCGGCGGGCGCTCGCCGAGTTGCGCGGCGCGGAGCCGACGGGTGTGGCGTCGTTCGGCGCGCTCGGGGCGGCGAAGTACGGCGCGTGCGTCGCGGCAGCGTGCGTTCCGGTCGTGGCGGCACGCCTCAGCGGCACGTGGTGGCCGCTCGTCCTCGTCGTCCCAGCGTTCTATGCGGTCGAGGCGCAGATGGTGTTCCTGTTCCCCGTCGCGCTCGACGGAGCCCGCCGGCCGTTTGCCGCGGCGCAGCGGCTGGTCGCACCGGCGGGCGGGACGCTGCGCGTGATGCGCACCGTGCTGCGCATCGCCGTGCGCATGCTCACGGGCGGGTTCGCGGGCCGCGGCTTCGTGCGCTCGTGGTGCGTCGGCTGCCTGGCCGTCCTGCTGTGGTACGAGGACGTGCGCGTGCGCGCGTGAGCCCGCTCCACATCGGCCCCCCGCGTGAGCTCGTCGTGCGGGAGGAGCGCGTCCGCGTCGGCGCGCGCGCCCGGCTGCTCTACGCGAGCGACCTGCACCTCGGACTGCCGTGGACGCGTCGCGCCGCCGTACTCCTCGCGGAGGTGACCGCGTCCGCGCAGCCGGACGCCGTACTGCTCGGCGGCGACCTCCTCCAGCGCGGGGCGGGACTCGCGGACCTCGAGGCACTGGTGCGGAAACTCGGGGAGTACGCGCCCGTCGCCGCGGTACCGGGCAACCACGACGTCGCGGTGGGCCGCGAGCGTGTGCGCGCGGCGGTCGTCGACGGAGGCGGGCACTGGCTCCCCGACGCCCCCCTCGCGGTCGCAGACGTACAGATCGCCGGGCGCGTGTCCTCCGGCTCGGGCGCCCATGTGCTCTGCGCGCACGACCCCGCCGTGTGGCCGCACGCGCGCGCGGCCGGCCACACGCTCACTCTGGCCGGCCACCTCCACGGCTGCCAGGTGCGGCTCGCCACGCGCCGCGGCCGCGAGTACCCGGGTGCGTGGTTCTATCGCTGGAACGGGCCGCGCTTCGAGTCGGACGGCGCGACGCTGCTCGTGTCGCGCGGGGCGGCCGACGGCCTCCCCGTGCGCTGGGACTGCCCGCACGACGTGCTACTCGCCGAGTGCGTCTGACGGTCTCGCAGGTGCGGCGTCGCGCAGTTCCACGACGCGCCGGACCTCGCGCAACACGTGCTGCTGGAGTTCTGCCGCGACGAAGCGCTCGGCGACGCCCCACACGGCGCGCGCGCCGAGCAGCGGCTCGTAGCTCGTCGTCAGGATCACCGTCGTCCGTCCGCCGGGCGCCGGAGCGAGGCGCATGCTTCCGCCGACGAGACGCGCCGTCCGGTTCTCGAACCGCGTCTGCTCGACCACCTCGTACGCGAGGACGCGCGGCGCGTCCGAGCGCGTGACGCGGAGCCGCACGCAGCCCTTGCCGAGGGGCACCGTCTTCACGTCGCCGACCGCGCGCAGCGCGCCCTCGTTGTGCCGCGGCGCCGGAAGGCCCACGTGGGTCAGAAGCGACGGCGCGGCCACTTCGGCATCGGCGAACAGGCTCGCCGACCAGACCGTCTCGGGCGGCGCGTCGACGACCGCCGTCGTCGTGACGTCGGTGATCGGATTCGGCGGGGTGAGATACGCCTCCAGCGCTGCGCCCGGCCCGCCGAGCGCAGCGACGAGGACGAGCGGCAGGAAGCGCGCCCACGGCCAGGACGAGGCGCGCATCCGGCGGCGCAGCAGCGCGCCGAGCCCGACGCCGACGATGACGAGTGGCGTGGCCATGCCCATCAGCGTCAACGCACAGAACATGCCGACCAGGCTGACCTCTCGGAGTGCGATGATGGCGGCGGCGAGCGACGCGACTCCGGCCGACGCCGCGACGATCGCCGGGAGCGCACGCATGCCGAACCCGAAGAACGCCCCGAGCGCCAGCGGCACACCGAGCGTCGCCCAGCCGAACTCTCCGTAGAGCGCCGCGGCTGCGAGTGAGACGGCGGCAACCGCCGTCGCGAGGAGCGCCCCCGGCAGCCAGTACCAGAGGAGGGCGAACGGCCGACGCGGCGGGTCGGCCTCCCGCTGCATCGCGCGTGCGGCGAGACGCGCGCGGAACCTCTCGCGGATTTCGGACAGGTCGGCGCGCCGGGGCCGCCGTCGGGGCGCTCGCCCGTGGTCTCGCGGATCGTTCGCTGCACTCACTGTCGGGCTGCTACTCGACTCTCGGCGCGTGCCGCCCGTGCGCGGCCATCGCGCGACCGCGTGTCCGAGTGCGTCGGGGCGTCGCGCAGGCGAGATCGTAGCCGGGACGGATCGCCACCGCTCGCACGGGTCGGATGGGCCGGCGCGCGCCCCAACCGTCGCCCGTGCCTCGTCCCCCGCGCGGAGGGCGCTCGCGGCGGACGAGCGCGGGGCGACATCGACGTGCTCCGCGCGCAGCGTGGCCCGCCCCCGCCCCACCCCACACGCGGCATCACGCACCCGACGACTCGACTCCGCCTCCGGCGCGCGCGTGCTCCGCACGCGCCAGTGCCGGAGGCCATCGGTGCTCGCGGACAGTGCGACCGAGGGGGTCGACGTCACCGATGCAAGGGCCGCACGTCCGCGTGCACCCACTGACACGCGGGGCGCGGGGCGTGCTTCGCACGACCCGTGACCCGCCCCGCGGGGAGGGCGCTCCCCACTTGCCTTCCGCGCTGCGCGGCGTTTCACGCGGAGGCGGAGGCGGTATGGAGCGCTTCAGGCAACTGGCGAGCGCCCGGCACGGGTGGACGCGGCGGACGAGCGCGGGCTGCATCGACGGTCACCGGGGACAGATGGGATGAGAAGGCCGGTCCCTTCTCAGTCGACGTAGTCCTTGAGGGGACTCGTCAGTTTGGTAGCGGGCTCGAGGCCCAGGAAAGGACCGGCCATGATGAATCGTAGCACGCACGTGGTGGGCATCGACCTGGGTGACACGCGGAGCGTGGTGGCGGGAGTGGAACGTGCGACGGGCGAGGTACTTCCGCATCGTCGTGTGGCGACGACGCCGGAGGCGATGGATGGTCTCTTCGCGCAGTTGCCTGCCAACTCATTGGTGGCGCTCGAGACCGGGACGCACTCGCCCTGGATCGCACGGATCGCGGAGCGTCACGGGCACACGGTGCTCGTGGCGCAGGCGCGCAAGCTGCGTGCGATCTGGCAGAGCGATCGCAAGAGCGACGACGCCGATGCGGACATCCTGTGTCAGATCGCGCTGGCGTCTCCGGCACTGCTGTCGCCGATCCGTCACCGTCGCGAGCCGGCACACACGGATCTCGCGCTGCTGCGCCTGCGCGCGCAGGTCGTGGAAGCGCGCACGGGCTTGATCAACTCGGTGCGTGGGACGCTGAAGTCGCTGGGCCATCGTGCCCCGAAGTGCTCCGCGGCCAGCTTCCACCGCAAAGCCGCGGAGGGTCTGCCGGAGAGTCTGGAGGGCGCGGTGCTGCCGATGCTGGTCGCGATCGAGCAGCTGAGCGTCGCGATCCGCTGCTACGACGCGCAGATCGAGCGCCTGGCGAAGGACGAGCACGCGCGCGCGACACGACGCATGCTCGAGGTCGACGGTGTCGGGGCGCTGACGGCTCTGGCCTACGTGCTGGTGCTCGACGATCCGACGCGCTTCCGCAGGAGCCGCGACGTGGGTGCGTACCTCGGGCTGGTGCCGCGACGCGACCAGTCGGGGGAGAGCGATCGGCAGCTGCCGATCAGCAAGAGCGGGGACCGCCTGATGCGTCGGCTCCTGGTGCAGGCGGCGCACCACATCCTGGGTCCATTCGGGAAGGACTCGGATCTGCGTCGCTGGGGGCTGTCGCACGCGGAGCGCGGCGGCAAGAGCGGCAAGAAGCGGACGATCGTCGCGGTCGCTCGGCGTCTGGCGGTGCTGCTGCACCGGCTGTGGATGGACGACCGCCCCTACGAACCGTTGCGCCATGCGCAGCGCGCGCGGGCCGACGGCGCCACGGCGTGACGCGCAGCAGGGACGCCGGAGTGCGATCGGAACGCGGTGAAGCGAGGACCGGGAGGAACGACGTGAACACGTGAACGCGCGTCGCGTGAAGCGCGACGACGGCGTCCGCGAGCGGAAGCGACCGACTCTCCCCGCTCGGGAGAGCGACTGCGACGAGGACTCGATCCGTGCCCGGTCCGCAGGACCCGCCGAGATCGTGGGACAGATGGCAGCGCCCCGAGCGGACCCCAACGTGCACCGTGCCTCGGCCGAGTGCGGATGGAAGCCTGCGAGGGAGATCGATCGCAATGCCCGACGGGCGGGTCGTCAAGCCGACCCGACGCTTGACGGGGAGGGCCTTCTCATGGAAGTCCCCGCCCACTTGTCGCCGGCGCGCGTCGTGACGCACGTGGACCGGTCCCGGCGGCGACAACTGGCCTGGGACAGTCCCCTACGCACTCGCGTCGCGTGCTCCGCACGCGGCGTGATCGCGCGCACCGAGGGCGCGCATGCAACTCGATTCCGCCTGGGGCACGAGCGTGCGGAGGCACGCGCAGTGCCGCAGGCCATGGTGCTCGCGGACAGTGCGGCCGAGGGGGTCGACGTCCTCGACGTACGCCCTCGCACGTCCGCGTGCACCCACTAGCACGCGGGGCGCGGGGCGTGCTTCGCACGACCCGTGCCCCGCCCCGCACGCGCAAGTGCCGCAGGCCATCGGTGCTCGCGGACAGTGCGACCGAGGGGGCCGACGTCGCCGATGCAAGGGCCGCACGTCCGCGTGCACCCACTAACACGTAGGGCGCGGGGCGTGCTTCGCACGACCCGTGACCCGCCCCGCACGCGGCGTGACCCCATCGACATCGCGATTCCGCCTGCGGCACGAGCGTGCGGAGGCACGCGCAGTGCCGCAGGCCATGGTGCTCGCGGACAGTGCGGCCGAGGGGGTCGACGTCCTCGACGTACGCCCTCGCACGTCCGCGTGCACCCACCAACACGTAGGGCGCGCCGCGTGCTTCGCACGCGGCGTGCCCTACATCGGAGTCAGCCGAGCATGACTCAGGGCGAGCGTCTTCTCCCCGGCGCTCCGGAAGAACACGACCACCCGCGCGCGCGCGCCCTCGCCCATCACGCGCCGCACGGTCCCCTCGCCGAACGTCGCGTGCCGCACCCTGCGCCCGGGCTCGAGCACGGTCGACGGGTCCTCGTCGACGCCGTCGTAGGCGACGTCCGCGTCGACGCCGTGGTGCTCGACGCCGCGGCTCGGCGTGCCGTCCGTGCGCGCCGGCGCGCGGCGCGCCGCGCCGATGCGCCCGCCCCACGGCGCCGCGTCCGCGTCGTCCTCGCCGTCGTCGTCGAAGCGGTCGGCCGCGCGGCGCTGTGCGGAGGCACCGAAGCGGCTGCCGCCGAAGCCGCCGCCGCGCGCGGACCACCGCTCTCCGCCGCCCCAGCGGTCGCCGCCGCCCCAGCGGTCACCGCCGGCCTGGGCGTCGGACGCGAGTGCGCCGTTCACGACGTCGAGCACGCGCTCCGGGAGTTCCATGAGGAACGAGCTCGCACCGCGCAGGCCGGGGCCCGAGATCATCGCGCGGCGGTCGCGCGCGTACGAGAGCGTCAGCCGCTCCTTCGCGCGCGTGATGCCGACGAAGAGCAGGCGCCGCTCCTCCTCGACCGCGCTGCGCGACTCCGCGCTCCGCGCGTGCGGCAGGATGCCCTCCTCGACGCCCGCGATGTACACCTCGCGGAACTCGAGGCCCTTCGCGGAGTGCAGCGTCATCAGCGCGACGCGCGGCATGTCCGGGTCGTACTGGTCCGAGTCCGAGACGAGCCCCACCTCGTGCAGGAAGCCCGGGAGCGACGCCGCGTCGCCCTCGCGCACGTCGTACTCCTCGGCGGCGCCGACCAGCTCGCGCACGTTCTCGACGCGCTCCTGGTGGTCCTCCGGGTGCTCGCTGCGCAGGTACTCCTCGTAGTGCAGGCCGGCGACGACGTCGCGCAGGAGCTCTGCGACGGAGCCCGTGGCGCCGCCCTCGACGCGCTCGAGCAGCGCGGCGACGTCGCGCAGCGCAAGAGTCGCCTTCTTCGTGAACTCGCCCGCGTCGGCGGCGGCGCGCAGCGCATGGCGCGCGCTCCAGCCGCGTTCGCGCGCGAGCGCCCACAGGCTCTCGAGCGTCTTCGCGCCGAGGCCGCGGCGCGGCGTCGTCAGCACGCGCGCCATGCTCTCGCGGTCGGCGGGGTTCGCGAGCACCTTCAGGTACGCGACGAGGTCCTTGATCTCGGCGCGCTGGTAGAACTCGACGCCCTTCACGATCTTGTAGGGCACGCCGCGTCCGCGGAGCGCAGTCTCGATCGCGCGGCTCTGCGCGTTCACGCGATAGAAGATCGCGATGTCGCGGTACGGCGTGCCGCGCGCGTACGAGTCGAGCACGGCGTCCGCGATCGCGAGACCCTCCTGGTGCTCCTCGTCGCAGCCGACGACGCGGATGCGCGCGCCGTCCTCGCGCTCGGTGAACAGCCGCTTCGGGTGCCGCTCCTTGTTGTTCGCGATGAGCGCGTCGGCGGCCGCGAGCACGTTGCCGACGGAGCGGAAGTTCTGCTCCAGGCGCACGACCGTCGCACCCGGATAGTGCTGCTCGAACTCGAGGATGTTGCGCAGGTCCGCGTTGCGGAACGCGTAGATCGACTGGTCCGGGTCGCCGGTCGCGCAGACGTTCTTCTGCGGCTCCGCGAGGATGCGCGCCAGGTGGAACTGCACCGGGCTCGTGTCCTGGTACTCGTCGATGAGCACGTGCTCGAAGCGCTCCTGCAGGCGGCCGCGCACGTCGGCATCGGACTCGAGCATGCGCAGCGTGCGCACGAGCAGGTCGTCGAAGTCGACGGCGTTCGAGTCGGCGAGCTCCTGCTCGTAGAACGCATACGCCTCGGCGGCCTTGCGCTCGACGAAGCCCGCGGCGCCGTCGGCCGCCTGCGCGGGCGTCTCGCCCGCGGTCTTCCACTTCGAGATGCGCGCGCGCACCTGCGCCGGCTTGAGCGCCGCGCCCTCGAGGTCGCGGCGGCGCAGCACGCCGCGCAGCACGCGCGTCTGGTCCTGCGTGTCGAAGATCGAGAAGCCCTGCGCGAGGCCCGCGGCCTCGGGCCAGCGGCGCAGGATCGCGGCGCACGCGGAGTGGAACGTCTTCACCCACGCGCCGGGGGCCGCGCCCGACTCCTCGACGCGCCGCAGCATCTCCTGCGCCGCCTTGTTCGTGAACGTGATCGCGAGGATCGACGACGGCCGCGCGCCGCGCGCGATGAGGTGCGCGATGCGGCGCGTGATGACGCGCGTCTTGCCCGAGCCGGGGCCGGCGACCACGAGCAGCGGACCTGCGCCGTGCACGACCGCCGCGCACTGCGGCTCGGTGAGGTCGCGGAGGAGGTCGCCGTGCTTCACGGACCGCCCATTGAAACAGCCCCGCCGGACGTGCGTCAGGAACGCGTCACGAGGCGGTCGGCGGCTGCCACACGGGCAGGTCGGGGCGCTGCTCGGGACGCGTCTCCCAGCGCTTGTGGAGCCACAGCCACGGCGCGGGCTCGGCGCGGATGCGGTCCTCGAAGAGCCGCGTGAAGCGCCACGTCAGCTCGTACGCGGCCTCCTCGCGGCCGAGATCCGCGCGCGGGCGCAGCGGCGGGAAGTAGCGCACGCGGTAGTGCGTGCGGTCGATCCACTCGACCAGGAGCGGCACGATCGGCGCGCCGGTGCGGACGCACAGCGAGCCGGGGCCGATCGGCGTGTGCGCGAGGCGCCCGAAGAACGGCACGAAGAGGCCGTTCAGGCGCGCGACGTCGTGGTCGGCCACGATCGCGACGGGCCGGTTGTCGCGCAGGGCGCGCACGACCGCGCGCGCGTCGCCGCGCTCGATGGTCGGGCAGCCGAGATCGGCGCGCATGCCGATCAGCAGGCGCGTCGGGCCGGTGTCGCCGGCGTCACGCCCGACCGCGATGCCGTTCCGGCGCGAGCCGAGGTGGCAGGCACCGGCCTCGAAGAGGCCGTAGTGCGCGGAGACGACGATCGCGCCGTGCCCGTCCGCGAGCGCGGCGTCGAGGTGGGCCTCGTCGGCGACCTCGACGCGCGCGAGCAGCCGCTCGGCCCCCATGCGGTGGAGCACCAGGTACGACGCCGCGCCGCGCCCGATCAGGCGCAGCGCGCGCGCCGTGATCGCGCGCAGCTCCGCCTCGTCGCGCTCGGCGCCGAGCGCGAGCCGCACGTGGTACTCGACGCGGTGCCGGAGCGCGGGGAGCAGCGCCGCCGCGAGCGCCATCGTCCACTCGCCGAACCAGGCGGCGACCGGCAGCGGGAGCCAGCCGGCGATGCGCACGCCGAGGTGCATCAGCGGCTCGCGCCGCGCGTGGCGCGCACGGCGCTTCCGGCCGCGCAGCGCCTGCTCCTCGGCGCGCTTCTCGAGCGTCGCGCGGAACTGGCGGCGGAACTCCTTGCGCTGCTCCTTCGGCAGCGCGCGCAGGGCCTCCCAGAAGGGGCCCTTGCGCTGGTGCTCGCGGTGCGTCTCGGTGCTCAACGCGGCGTCCCGGCGCCCCCGCTCCCGGCGCCCCCACCGCCGGCGCCGCCCGTCCCGTCGCGCGCCGTCACGCGCACCGTCTCGATGCGGTCGTCCACGTCGATACGGTCGATCACGTCGAGCCCCTCGATCACGCGTCCGAACGCCGTGTAGTGCACGTCCAAGTGGGGCGCGCGGCAGTGCATGAAGAAGAGCTGGCAGCCGCCCGAGTCGGGGTGGCCGGAGCGCGGCATGCCGAGCACCCCGCGCTCGTAGCGCAGGAGCGTCGGCTCGAGCGGCAGGGTGACGCCCGCCGAGCCGGCGCCGTCGCCGCGCGGGCACGCGCCCTGGATGACGAAGTCGGGGACGACGCGGTGCCACGTCAGCCCGTCGTAGAAGCCGCGGCGCGCGAGCGCGACGACGTGCGCCACGTGCAGCGGCGCCAGCTCCGGGTAGAGCGCGACGCGCAGCGTGCCGCGCGACGTCACGATCTCCAGTCCGACGGGCCCCGCGACGGGCGCGAGGTCGCCGCTCTCGACACCGCTCGCGGCGCTCCGCGCGGGGGCGGGCGCAGCGGTCCCGGCCCACGCCGCGAGGGTGGCCGTCGCGGCGGCGGCGACCGACGGGTGCGGGTCGGCGAGGTAGCTCTCGACGAGTGCGCGGTCGGCCGACGAGCCCAGCTCCGCGAGCGCGCCGAGCAGACCCTCGCGCGCGTCCGCGCCGCTCCGCCCCGCGAACCGCGCGAGCGCCGCGCGGATCTCGGGCACGAGCTCGGTCGCGCCGTTCTTCACGGCCGCGCCTGCGGCGACGCTCACCAGCACGGGGTCGGTGCCGGAGACGAGCTCGCGGCGCACGGCCTCGGTGACGACGTCGCCCTTGCGCCCGCCGAGCGCGTCGAGGGCGCTCTCGCGCACGCGCACGTGCGGGTCGCCCTGCGCGAGCGCGATCAGGCGCGCGGTCGCGGCGTCGGCCTGCTCCTCGGGCGCGGCCGCGAGCACGTCGGCGCCGCCCGAGCGCACGTACTCCGAGGGATCGGCGAGGAGCGTGTCGACGAGCTCCTGCGCCGCCGCGGCGTCGAGCTTCGCCGCGGAGGTGGCGGCCGCGTAGCGCACCGAGACCGACGCGTCGCCGCGCGCGAGGCGCGCGAGGTCGGCGACCGCGGCCGTGTCGCGCCCGGCCGCGGACGACTCGCACGCCGCGACGCGCACGTTGAAGTCGGCGTGCGCGAGCGCGCCGCGGACCGCGGCGCGGGCGGCGTCGACGACGGGCGCGGCGACGGCGGGCGCGTCGCTCCCGGGTGCCGCGGCACCCGCCCCGTACGACGCGAGCCCGCGGACCGCCGCGACGACCACGTGCGCGTCGGCGTCGCGCGTCATCCCCACCAGCAGCTCGACGTTCGCGCGCGTCGCGGTCTCGTCCCACGGCGCGGCGCCCGAGCGCGCGAGCCCCGCGGCGGCGGCCACGCGCACCTCCCATTCGGAGTCGGCGGCGAGCCGCGTGAGCGCGGGCAGGAGGCGCGGGTCCTTGACGGCGCGCGCGAGGTGGCCGAGGCCCGCGCGGCCCTCGGCGTCCGCGTGCGACGCGTACGCGAGCGCGGCGTCGTCGGGGAGGGTGGCGGGCGCCGGGCGGCCGCGCCAGCGGTAGTGCGACAGCAGGGCGCCGGGCACGGCGCGCGGCGGGCCGGGGCGCCGCATCAGCGCGTACAGCGCGCGCTCGGCGTCGTCGCCCGCGAGCGAGCCGAGCCCGAGCGCAGCGGCCTCGACGACGGCGTCGGGCGCGTCGGCCGGGAGCGCCGCGAGGAGGTCGTCGGCGACGCCGGGGGTGCCCGTCACGCACGCGCCGAACGCGGCCTCGGCGGCAACGGCGGGGTCCGCGTCGGCCACGTGCCCGAGGAGCACGCGGGCGGCGTCCGGGCCGCCGGCGCGCGCGAGGTCGCGCAGGGCCGCCCGGCGCGCCTCCGGCGAGGGGCTGCGCGTCGCCTCGACGAGCTCGGGGACGCGGGTCCGCAGGTAGGCGGTCGGGCGCGGCACGGTGCCCGTCGGGCGGGCCGCGGACCGGCTCGCGCAGGCTCCGAGGCAGGCTGCCGCGAGCGTCCAGGCCAGGGCGCGTCCGGGACGTTCCTTGCTCCGCCGGGTCATGTGGCTATCCTCCGCGGTTCGCATCTCCCGGGAGCCGTACGTGCCCCCGGCAGCCCACTTCGAGGTAGAGGCCATGGCTCGCGTCTGTGACATCTGCGGCAAGCGCACCGAGGTCGGCAACCAGGTCCAGCGCCGAGGCATCTCCAAGAAGAAGGGCGGCATCGGCATCCGCGTCACGAGCCGCGAGAAGCGCACGTTCAAGCCGAACATCCAGCGCCTCCGCGTGACCGTGAACGACGGCAAGACCTCGGTCCGCGCGAAGGTCTGCACCCGCTGCCTCAAGGCCGGGAAGGTTAGCAAGCGCTAGCTGCGCAGCCGAGTTAGGCCGCGACACCTCGCGGCCCGTGACGCGCGCGGCGCTACGCGAGCGGCAGCCCCGAGTGGGCGCGCGAGAGCTCGTCGTGGATGCGCTGGATCTTCGCGATCCGCCCGTCCTCGCCGCCGCCGCCGACCGTCTCGACGAGACGGCACGCCGCGAACGCGGACGCCGCCCTGTCGTAGCGCGCGACCCACTCCGCGCGGCCCGCGAGCTTCTCGGGATCGCGCACCGGCCACGTGCCTCCGCGCAGGTGATCGGCGATCCCGGCGCGCCACGGCTTCGGGCTGACGCGCGCCCGGAAGCAGCGCTGCACCCGGCACATCCGCGCGTAGAGCGGGTCGGCCGTGACGTGGCGCATGAACTCCGCCGTGTCGTCGCCGTCCGCGTCGAAGCCCGAATGGAGCGCGAGCAGACGCAGCCCCGCGGGGGTCTCGTAGACGGCGACGCGGAAGCGGGGGTGCCTCGCGCACCACGTCCGCAGGCGCTCCGCGACGAAGGCCCGGAGATCCCGCGCGCGCCGGTCGAGACGGCGACGCAGGCGGGTGAGCACGTTCCCGATCCACGCACCCGCGACGAGGCCGAGCCCCGCGCCGGCGAGCGCGGGCCAGCCGAGCCACCAGCGCGCGCAGGCGAGCCCCGCTGCGGCACCCACCAGCGCGCCGATGCAGCCCGCACCGCCACCCGGACCGTCGCTGTGGTCGATGTCCACGAACAGCGCGTCCTCGGTGTTCAGACACAGCGCGCCGTACACGTTGCGTGTCACGACGACGCCCTCGTCCTCCCACTCGCGCACGATCTCCTCGCGGATCGGGAGGCCGTCCACCAGGTACGCCGCGAGCGGCTCGCGGCGCTGTGACGCCGCCATCGCGTCCGGGCCCGCGTCGCGGAGCTCCGCGAGCGCCCGCTCGATGCGCTCGCGGGCGTGGGCGTCCGCCTCCTCCTGGCTCTCCGACGACCAGCCGAAGCGGCGGAGCGTCACCTGGCGGCGGCCCGGCAGGCGCTCCACGTGCCGCGCCTCCGCCCACCAGCGCGGGATGATCATCGCGCCCGGGCCCTGCGGATCACGGCCGCTGCTCGCGCTGCGGGGATGGAGGCGGCGGCGACGAGACGCGCAGCACGTGGCGGTCGAGATCCTCGACGCGCATCTCGTACGTGCCCCACGGCCGCACGGACGGCGCCTCGACGACGCGCGCCCCCCGCGCGCTCCACGCGGCGTGGTACGCGTCGAGCTGGCGGGCGGTGTGGACGTCGAGGTGCAGCCACATCCCGGGCGCGCCCTGCTCGTTCCGGCACAGCATGATCTGCACGGGGCCGACGCCGACGAGCGCGAAGCCGGGCGCGGCGGTGTCGCCCGGGCCGAGGAAGCGCTGCTCGACGTCCGACCACGCCCAGCCGAGCCGGAACCCCAGCACGCCGACGTAGTACGCGATGCTCCTCGCGACGTCGTCGACGCGCAGGATCGGGCGGCAGTCGAAGAGACCGCCCTGGGCGGCGTCGCCGTTGCCCGCCGCGTCGCACCCGCCCATGCCCACCTCCAACGTGCCCGCACACGGTGTAGCGTCCGCCGGCGACGCCGTCCGCGCGTGCCGGAGTGTCGCGCGGGCCCGGCGAGGACCGTCCCCAGAGGAACGGGAAGTCGCCTCTCGAGCCCGCGCGAGGACCGTCCCCTTCGGAACGAGACGTTGCGGATCGAGCCTGCGCGAGGACCGTCCCCTTCGCAAGTCGAGGGGGTGGGAGGAGGAGAGGGGGCGCCGTCAGCGGAAGCGGCGGCGGCGGCTGCGGCGGCGGGCGCGGATGACGGGCTCTTCCTTCCAGCGCCCCTCGAGCACCGCCTCGAGCTCGGCGATGAGCGCCTCCGGCGTCTGGTGGCGGTCCTCGCGCTCCTTCTCGAGGAGCTGCTCGCAGACCTCCGCGCAACCGGCCGGCACGTCGGGGCGCAGGTCGCGCACCGGCGTGAACTCCTCGGTCAGGTGCTTCGCCATGATGACCGCGTGCGTCGGGCCGTCGAAGGGCGGGCGCCCGGTCAGCGCGTAGTAGTAGGTCGCGCCGAGCGAGTAGAGATCGCTGCGGATGTCGATGTCGGCGTCGCCGCGCGCCTGCTCGGGCGAGATGTAGAGCGGGGTGCCGAGCGCGCGCCCCTCCGACGTCTCGCCGCCGTCCTCCTCGACGTCCTTCGCGAGGCCGAGGTCGCACAGCTTCACGAGCCCGCCCTTCTTCGTGATGATCACGTTCGCGGGCTTGACGTCGCGGTGCACGAGCCCCGCCTTGTGCGCGTGGTCGAGCGCCTTCGCGACCTGCAGTACGATGCGCGTCGCGGCCAGCGGGTCGAGCGGCTCGCCCGACTGCAGCATGTCGAGCAGCGTCGGCCCCTCGACGAACTCCATCACGAAGTAGCGGTAGCCCTGCGACTCGCCGACGTCGATGCCGGAGACGACGTTCGGGTGGTTGAGCCGCGCGACCGCGCGCGCCTCGCGCAGGAAGCGGCGCAGGTAGCGCTCGTTCCCGGCGTAGTGCGGCGAGAGCACCTTCACGGCGACGGGGCGGTGCAGCGAGAGCTGCTCGGCGCGGAAGACGGCGCCCATCGTGCCCTCGCCGAGCAGCGCCTCGAGGCGGTAGCCCTCGATGAACGAGCGCGAGAGCTTGCCCCAGCGCTCGGCGGCGCCGGGACGTGCGCGCGGCGTCGGCGCGGGCTCCGCCGGGCGCGCCGCGGCGGGGCCGACCGGCGCGACGGCGATCGGGGCCATCTCGACCTTCCCGGGCGACGGCTTCGCGGACGCGGGAACCGCGATCGGGGCCGCCTCGATCGGCGCGTCCTCCGGCTCGTCCGCGTCCACCTCGCGACCGCCGATGACGATGCGCTTGCGCCTGCGTCTCAACTCTCGACCTCGATCGTGTTCTCGATCCCGAGCCCCGCCAGGACCTCGCGCGTCCGTGCGTGCATCCTACGGGCGTCGTCCGCGTCGTGGTCGTCGAACCCGAGCAGGTGCAGGCTGCCGTGGACGACGTACAGCGCGAGCTCGGCGCGGGCCGTCACGCCGCGCTCCTCCGCCTCGCGCCGCGCCGTGTCCACGGAGACGACGAGCTCGTAGTCGAACGCGTCGGCGGGCGTCGGCAGGCCCTCGGCGCCGAGCGCGAACGCGAGGACGTCGGTCGGCTCGTCGCACGCATGGAAGTCGCGGTTGACCTCGCGCATGCGCGCGTCGTCCACGAGTGCGACCGACACGGCGCCGGGGAGCCCGGCGGCCGCGACCGCGCGCTCGACGAGCGCGACCACGTCGGCCTCCGGGCCGGGCAGCGCGTCCGCCGGCACGAGGCACGCGACCTCGACGCGCGCGCGCGCGCTCACGCGTCCTCGGCGCCGTCGTCGCCCGCCGCGCCGCGCGGCGCCGCGTCCTCGGTGGCCTCGTACGCGTCGACGATGCGCTGCACGAGCGGGTGGCGCACGATGTCCGCGCGCCCGAGGCGGCAGAACGCGATCCCGTCGATGCCCTCGAGCCGGCGCTGCGCGTCGACGAGACCGGAGAGCTTGCCCTTCGGCAGGTCGGTCTGCGTGACGTCGCCCGTCACCACGATCTTCGAGCTGCGCCCCATGCGCGTCAGGAACATCTTCATCTGGGCCGGGCTCGAGTTCTGGCCCTCGTCGAGGATGATGAACGCGTTGTCGAGCGTGCGGCCGCGCATGTAGGCGAGCGGCGCCACCTCGATCACGTCGCGCTCCTGGTAGCGGCGCACCTCGGTGAAGTCGAGGAAGTCGCCGAGCGCGTCGTAGAGCGGGCGGAGGTAGGGGTTGACCTTCGCCGCGAGGTCGCCCGGCAGGAACCCGAGGTGCTCCCCCGCCTCGACGGCCGGCCGCACGAGCACGAGCTTGCGGAAGAGCCCGCGCTTCATCATGCGGATCGCCATCGCGACCGCGAGGTACGTCTTGCCGGTCCCCGCGGGGCCGACGGCGAAGACGATGTCGCACGTCTCGACCGCGCGCACGTACTCGGCCTGCGCGGCGGACATCGGCTTGATCGGCGTGTCGTCGAGCGCGCGCAGGATGCGCCCCTCGGCGGTCACGTCGCCCTGCTCGCGGCCCTCGCGCTGGTCGCGCGTGCGGCGCAGGATGCCCTCGACGTCCACGTCGGAGACCTGCTCGCCCGAGCGGATGCGCTCGAGCGCGCCCTCGAGGACCGAGACGGCCTCCTCGACCGCGTCCTGCGGCCCCGCGAGCGTCACGACGCCCTTCCGCGCGTGCACGCGCACGGCGAGGTAGCGCCGCAGCAGGCGCAGCGTGCGGTCCTCGAGCCCGAGCAGTGCGCGCTCCTCGTCGGTGCTGCGCAGCTTCAGGGAGTGCTGGACGGTCGCGGGGGCGGACATGGGCAGCGCGAGAGCCTACCGGCCCCCTCCCCCGCCGACCCGGTTCCGCGGGGGGCGGGAGGGCGGTGTCGGTCGGACGGTGTCTGACACCGTTCGTCGCGCTCGACCGCTACGGACGGTGTCAGACACCGTTCGTAGTGGTTCGTCGGGTTCCGCCGCTCCCGCGCGGACGCTATCGTGGCCGCATGCCCGGACGCGGCAGCCCGCGCGCGCGCCTCGTCGGCCCGGCGGCCGCACTCCTCGCCGCGCTGACGCTCGCCGTCGCCGCCGGGCGGGCCCGCTCCGCCGACGACGACCCGGCCGCTCTGCGCGGGCGCTTCGACACGGCCCTCGCGTCCGGCGCCGCCGCCGAGGCGCAGTCCGCCGGCAAGCGGCTGCTCGCGGAGATCCCCGAGGATCCGCTCTGCCTCTACGTGCTGCGCGCCTACCTGGAGCGCGGCTGGAAGTGGCCGCGGCTCCGGACCAGCTTCGCGACGCTGCGGCGCTGGGAGCAGGACCTGGTCGACACCGCGAAGGAGCCGGACCTGCGGCTCGCGCTCCTCGACGCGCTCGAGGACCTCTACCCGAAGGAGGACGCCGTCCGGGACGGCGGCACGCTCTACGAGCGCGCGTGGACGCAGCTGCAGGCGGGGCGCTGCGACGAGGCGGAGCGGCTCGCACGCGACTACGTGCGGCGCTTCCGGGACGGCGACAACGCGGACAAGATCCGCGTGGTCGTGCTCGCCCCGGCGCTGCTCGGGAAGGACCCGCCCGACCGCCGCGGGGCGCGGAAGGTGCTCGAGGACGTCGCCGACGACGAGCGCTCGCGCTACCGCGGCCGCGCGCTGCGCGTGCTCGACGAGCTCGCCGGCGGCGCGGCGTGGATCGACGTCGCCGACGGCTGCCCGCGACCGGACGGCATCGGCCGCGTCGTCCTCCTGACCGACCTGCCCGCCGACGACGCGCTCTACACCGCGCTCGGCGCGTGGCGCGACGCGCGCGGCGCCGAGGTCGTGCGCTTCCGCTCCGGGAAGGTGCAGGACGCGGCCGCGGCGCTGCGGCGGCTCGGGCCGGAGTTCGTCGCGATCGCGACGCGCGCGGCACAGCTCGACACGAACTTCCACTGGGACGTCGTCGAGCTCTGCCGCGACCTCGACGGCGACCCGCTGCCCGACTTCCACTTCGGGTATCTCGTCGCGCGCGACGCCGCCGACCTGCGCGCTCTCGCCGAGCGCACGGCCACGGCGCGGCCGCGCGCCGACGCGCGCCTCGCGACCGTCGGCGTCCCGAAGGACGCGGCCGCCGTCGCCCCGTTCGACGCGGTGCTGCACTACGGTCACGGGCTCCCGACGGGGCTCGGCGGCGGGCTCGACGCACCCGACCTCGAGCAGGGATCGCTGCCCCGCGCCCCGCTCGTGGTCTCCGGCGCCTGCTACACGGCCGCCGTCGGGCGGAGTTGGCACCCGTGCACGACGCTGCCGTCGTTCTGCCGCGCGGTCGAGATCGCGCCGGACCAGTCGCTCGCGCTCGCCTGGCTGCACGCGGGCGCACTCGGTGTCGTCGGCGCGACCGAGGCCGATCGCGGCGAGATGGCCGGCGCCGAGTGGGCGTACCTGCGCGCCACCGCGTGCCGCCTCGGCGAGCTGCCGACGCTCGACTACCGCCTCGCGTTCACGAGCCTGCCGGAGGAGTGGGAGGGCATGCCACGGCAGCGCGCCGGCGACACGCGCAGTCTCGCGCTCTACGACGTGATGCTGCGCGGTCAGCTCTCCCGCTGCCTCGTCGGGGACCCGACGGTCCGGCTCCTCGACGCGCCGCTCGACGCCGACCCGCTGCCGGCGACGGTCACGTACGACGACGCGGGGCGCGTCGTCGTCGAGGTGCACGCGGAGCCGTCGGCGCGCGGCGGCGAGGCGCAGTTCCTGACGCTCAACACGCTCACGCGCGGCGGACTGCGGGGCAATGCGTTCTCCGAGCGCCGCCTCTTCGCGCGCGTCGAGCTGCCGGCGGACCTCGCGGCTCGGCTGGGCGTGCCGGAGGTGAGCGTCACGCGCGGCGACGCGGAGATCCCGCGGCTGCGGACGGGCGTGCGCCACGAGGTCTGGGGCGGGCGACGCTACGTGTGCGTGCAGGTGGAGTCGGCCGACGCGGCGCTCGTCGCACCGGGCGCATCCGCGCGCTTCACGTTCCCGGTCGGGCGCTGAGCGCCGCCGCGGACCCGCGCCTGCCGTGCGGTGGTAGAACACCCAGACGGTGTCAGACACCGATCGTCGGGTCAGCCGCTACGAACGGTGTCAGACACCGTGTGTAGCGCTTGCCGTGGGCAGCGGGGGTGTGATGCGCGGCAGCAGGTGCTTGACGGCGATGCTCTCGGCCGCGCTGGTCGCGCTCTCCGCGGCGGCGGCGCGGTCCGGCGGCGACCCGTCTCCGCCGCCCGCGCCCGACCCCTCCGCCGGAGCGCAAGGAGCCGAGGCGGACGAGGGCTCGGCGCTGCGCGACGCCGAGCTGCGCCGCCTGCTGTGGGCCGCCGTCGACGCGCCCGCCGACGGCTTCGACGACGCACTCGCCGAGCTGCGCGGCTTCCCGGGGCTGACGTGGCAGGAGGCCGTGTCGATCCTCGCCGCGGGGCGCGACTACGCCGCCGTGCCGCGGCCCGCGCCGGTCCTCGAGGACGCCGAGCGGCACGCCGACGTCATGCGCGCGACGCCGTGGGTGGACGGCGAGGTGCACGTCTTCGACCTCGGCGCGACGCCGGAGGCCTGGTACTTCCTGCGTCTCCCGGCCGGGTACGACGGCTCGCAGCCCGTGCCCGTGCTCTTCGATCTCGGCGGCACCGCGAGCGACGCGACCGTCCCCGACGACTTCGCGGTCGTGCGCCTCTCGGACCTGCTCTTCTTCTCCGACCACCTCGGCGGCCACCCGCTCAGCCTGACGGCCGGGGCGGCGTCGCAGACGGCGGTGCTGTCGATCGTCGCGGACCTCGAGCGCCGCTTCCGCGTGGACCGCGACCGGCTGTTCGTCTCCGGCTTCAGCCGCGGCGGCAACGCCGCGCTCTACTTCGGCGTCCACTGGCCCGAGCTGTGGGCGGGCGTCGTCACGGCGAGCGGCTACTACCCGGTCGAGGACGACACGTGGCCGAACCTGGGGCACGTCGCCGTGCTCGCGGTCCGCGGCAGCGACCCGGGCCACAAGGGCGCGAACGACTTCACCGGCGCGCTCGCGCGCAAGCTGCGCGCCGCGGGCGTGGACGACGTCAGCGAGCTGCGCTCCGACACACGCGCGATCGACGTGCTGCCGGGTGCGCTGCAGGAGTGGCTCGCCGCGCGCCGCCGCGATCCGCTGCCGAAGGACGTGCGCTTCCTGCAGCGCGACCCGCGGCACCGCGGCGCGTACTGGGTGGAGGCGCTCGAGCCGAAGGACGCGGGCGGCACGCGGCCGGTCGTCATCGGCCGCCCGGGCGACACGACCGCGGAGACGTTCCCGGTGTGGCGGAAGCCGGCGTCGGTGCGCGTCGAGGTCACGGGGCCGAACGCGCTGCGCGTCACGGGTCGGAACCTCGCGCGCGTGCGCCTGCTGCTCTCGCCGGAGCTGTTCGACCTGACGCAGCCGATCACCGTGCGCGGCGCGCGGCCCGCGCGCGTGACGCCCGCGCCGTCGGTCGCGACGCTCCTGCGCACCTTCCGCCGCGACCGCGACGCGCGGCGCCTGTTCCCCGCCGAGGTCGAGCTCGAACTCTGAACGAGCCGCTACGAACGGTGTCTGACACCGTTCGTAGCGGCTCGACGCGTCAGAGCGCCCGGCGCGCGCGCCGCGCGGCGAGCACCGCGAGGCCGAGCGCGCCCGCAGCCACGCAGCCGAGGTGCAGCGCGCGGAGCGAGACGACGCGCAGCAGCGGGTTCGCGTCGGAAAACGGCGCGAACGGGCGCACGTCGCCGTGCATGAGCGCGTCGAGCACGACGTGCGACGACGTCCCGAGCACGGCACCGACGACGACCGGCGCGACGGCGAGGTCGCGCCACCCGAGCACGTTCGGGAGCCGCAGCCGCGGCGCCGCCGCCCGCGCGGCGAGGAACAGCGCGACCGTCCCCGCCGCCACGACCGTGGCACCGACGAACGTGTGGCAGAAGCGGTGCAGCGGCGACTCCCCGCGCAGCATGAACACGAGCGGCTCGACGTCGGTCAGGACGTTGGCGACGCAGAACGCGAGGAACGACACGCGCCGCGGCGCGGCGGAATGGAGCAGCGCGCCGGGACCGAAGTGGAACGGGGTGACGGGCACGGGAGGCGCGCGGTCGGCCCGGCTACATGGCGGACATCGCGATCACGATCGCGATCACCAGCGCGAGCGAGACGGCCGTGTACACGAGGATGCCCCCGGTGTTGGAGCGCCCGGTCTTTCCGTTGTACGCCGTCCCGCATCCTCCGCACTTGACGTGCGTCAGCATCGCCGGCCCGAGCATCCCGCCCCACAACGTGAACGAGACCTTCTGGGCCTTCTCCGCCCGGCAACTGGGGCACGGCTTGTACGTCGGAGCACGTTTGCGCGTGGCCATCGATGAGTCCCTCCCCTGAGCGTCGCTGCTACGTTCGCAGGCGCCAGGCGACGCCGCAACTGCGCAGATGCCGCGAGCGCCGCCGGGGTGCCCCGCTCAGGCCGCTTCGCGCGTGCGCGGCAGTAGGTCGACGACCGTCTCCACGCGCATCGTCAGCAGCAGACCGACGCCGATCCGACTCAGCAGACCGACGACCTCCGCCCGCATGCCCCCGCCGATCACGTCCGCGAGACCGACGTTCGGCAGCGTGAGCATCGTCAACGCGGTCATGACAAGTCCCAGCACGCCTTCGATCAGCAGCCAGAGCCCGAGCAGTTTCACGCCCGCCGTCAGCCGATCGTCCCGAGCCATGTCCCCCTCCTCGTGCCGTCCCTGCGCCCACGGCGCGCCCCCAACGTAGCAGGAGGGGACCGATCCCGTCCCCTCCGGCGACGACTCCGGGTCACTGTTCCAGGACCGTCCCCATCGCAACGAGCCGTCACGCATCGAGCCCACACGAGGACCGTCCCCTTCGCAACGAGCCGTCGCATCTCGAGCCTGCGCGAGGACCGTCCCCTTCGGAAGGAGCCGCACGCGCGCGCGCGCCGCACCGGCACCCCGACGCGACGCGTGCTCCGCACCGGAATCGGTGCAACGCCGCGTGCCCCGCACGCGGCGGACCCGATGGCGCGCGCGTGCTCCGCACGCGCCAGTGCCATCGGGATGGTGCTCGCGGACAGTGCGGCCGAGGGGGTGGACGTCGCCGACGTACGCCCTCGCACGTCCGCGTGCACCCCACTGGAAACGCGGGCGCGACGCGTGCTCCGCACGCGGCGTGCCCGCCCTCCCGGCATACCATCCGCACCCGATGCACGTCGAGTCGGCCCGCGTCCTCGTCCCCGCCGCCACGGGGCTCGCCCTGCGCAACGTGTTGCGCACGGACCTGCCGCTCGAGCTCGGGCGCCGCGGGCTCGAGCCGGTGTTCCTGGTGCCGGGGGCGCTCGCCGCGCGGCTGCGCGAGGAGGACCTGCGCGCGCCCGGCGTCGTGGACGTGCTGCCCGAGGCGCGGCACCACGCGGGCGAGGTGGCGCTGCGCGATCTCGCATTCTCGGTCGTGCAGCGGCGCCACGCGCTCGCGACGATCGAGATCCGCCGACAGCTCGCCGCCCGCGGCCGCCCGCGGCGCCCGCTGAAGGAGCGCGTCGCGCCGCTGCTCGGTTCGTCGTGGACGCTCTACCACGTCGTCGACGGCGTGCGCCGGACGCTCTACCGCGCGCCCGAGATGCAGGCCGTGCTCGACCGCTGCCGCCCCGCCGCGGTCTTCGCGAACAACGTGTTCCACCCGGCCGAGGCGGCGCTGCTGCGGCGCGCGCAGCGCGCGCACGTCCCCACGGTCGGCATGGTGCACTCGTGGGACAACCCGTCGAACAAGGGGCAGCTCCCCGCGCGGCCCGACCGACTGCTCGTCTGGGGCGACGTCATGCGCGCCGAGATGCGCGACTACTTCCGCTTCCCCGACGCGCGCATCGAGTGCGTCGGCACGCCGCAGTTCGACGTGTACGCGCGGCCGCTCGCGACGACGCGCGCCGACCTGCTCGCGCACTACGGCTTCGCGCCCGGCACGCGCCTCGTGCTGTACGCGACCGGTTCGCCGGGGCACTGCCCGTGGGAGCCCGACTACGCGCGGCGCCTGCTCGCGCTCGTGCGCTCGGAGCACGGCCGCGGGCCGCTCGGGCTCGTCGTGCGGCTGCACCCGCGCGACCGCGCCGAGCGCTACGCGCACCTCGCCTCCGCGGCCGAGCTGCGTCTCGAGACGGCGGGCCGCGCGGACGACGAGATGGACGACCGCTTCAACCCGACGGCCGACGACCACGCGCACTTCGCCGCGCTGATCCGCCACGCCGACGTCGTCGTGAACCTCGCCTCGACCGTCGCCCTCGACGCCGCCGCGAACGACCGACCGATCGTGCACGTGCGCTACGACGTCGAGCCGGGGCGCGCGTACCTCGACTCGGTCGAGCGGCTCTTCGACTACACGCACACCGCGCGGCTCCTCGCGTGCGGCGCGAGCGAGGTCGCGCGCTCGCCCGAGGAACTCGACGCGGCCGTGCTGCGCTGCCTCGACGACCCCGCGCGGCACCACGCGGCGCGCCGCGCGCTCGCCGCGCAGGAGGGCTTCGACGGCACGGGCCGGAGCGCCGAACGCATCGCGGACGTCGTGGCGCGCGTGGCACGGCGCAGCGCGGGATGAGCACCGCGGCGCGCGCCGCCGTCGCGCTGGTGACGTTCGCGGACCCGGACGGCGCGGGCGGCGTGCCGCGCGCGCTGCGGCTCCTGCGCGAAGGGCTCGCCGCGCGCGGGCACGGCGTCACGCTGCACGCGCGGCCCCTCGCGGCCGGGGTGCGCAACACGCTCGTGCGGCGCGCGTGGCGCCGGCTCGACCGCTCGTCCGAGGAGGTGCGGCGCATCCGTCGCGCGCTCG
This sequence comes from uncultured bacterium, assembly GCA_937996235.1. Classification (GTDB taxonomy): domain Bacteria; phylum Planctomycetota; class JAJSAM01; order JAJSAM01; family JAJVHW01; genus CALKVK01. The sequence continues at coordinate 162,695 of CALKVK010000023.1, forward strand.
CGGCGCTCGGGACGGAACTGCGCGCGCTCCCGCCCGGCGGGGTCTGCGTCGCGTTCGAGCCGTGGACGGCCGCGACCTGCGCCGCCGCGGGACGCGCAACCGTGCTGCGCGTCGCGGGGCTCGGCGCCAGCACCGACGAGTGGCTGCGCAACGGCTTCGTCGAGGAGGGCTCGCGCCACGTGCCGTGGCTGCGCGCAACGGAGCGCGCGGGTTTCGCGGGCGCGTCGCGCGTCGTCGCGCTCTCGACCGCCGGACGCGACGCGGTGCTCGGACTCGGTGCGGACCCGTCGCGCATCGTCGTCATCCCGAACGGCATCGCCGTGGCGGCGGCGCCGCCGCGCGCCGCGCGCGACGCCACGGGCGAGGTCGTCGTCGCCTGCGTCGCGAACCTGCGCGCGGTCAAGGGCGTGGACGTGCTCGCGCGGGCGCTCGCGTCGCTGCCGGATGCCCTGCGCGCGCGCGTGCGCCTCGTCCACGTCGGCGACGGCGCCGCAGCCGGCAACCCCACGTTCGAGGCGGCGCGCGACGCGCTCGTCGCAGCCGGCGTCGCGCACACCTTCCGTGGCGCGCTGCCCCACGCGGAGGTGGAGGCGCAGCTCGCGGCGGCCGACGTCTTCGCGCTGCCGTCGCGCGTCGAGATGTTCCCGAACGCGCTCCTCGAGGCGTGCGCAGCGGCGCTCCCGTGCGTCGCGAGCGACGTCGGCGCCGTGCGCGAGATCCTCGCGCCCGCGAGCGGCACGTCGCTGGTGCCGCCCGGCGACGTTGCGGCGCTCGCCGCCGCGCTCGCGCGGCTCGTCAACGACGCGGAGCTGCGCGCGCAGCTCGGCACGGCGAACCGCGCGCACGTCGTCGCCACGTTTGCGCTGGAGCGCACGCTCGACGCGTGGTCGCGCCTCGTCGACGACGTCGCGCGCGACGCGCGCTGAGCGCTCAGCGCGCGGCTGGCCAGTCGACGAGGCGCCGCGACGCGGAGACGCGCGGGCCGGCGACCAGCTCGACGGCCTGCACCTCGCCCGACGCCAGCACGATGCGCGCATAGGAGTCGTCGGCGAAGCGCACGACCTGCAGCGTCTCCGAGCGCTCGTCGGGCGCGCCGAGGAACGCCTCGAACACCGCCGGGTCGCGGTGCACGCGCGCGAGCGGCCAGAGCGTCTCGACGCTGCGCGGCGCGGCGAGCGCGCGGCCGTACGCCAGCAGCACGTCGTGCGCGGCGGCGCGGCGCGCGCGCTGCGCCTCGGCCTCGGCCGCGCGCGTCGCGGCGTCGGCGGCGCCGAACGACGCGCTCTGCCACGTGAGCGCGGGGCCCTCGACGAGCGCGTCGGACCGCAGCGTGACCGTGCCGTCCGGCAGCACCTCGGCCGTCACGCGCACGAGCCGCGCGCTCCCGTTCGTCTCGAGCGCGGTGAGCGCGACGTCCCAGTGCAGGAGCTGGTGCCGCGCGCTCGGCGAGAACACGGCCTCGGCCTGCGGCTCCCACCGCTCCGGCAGCTCGTCGGCGACGGTGATGCCGAGCTCGGGGTGCGCATCGCGCGCCGTGCGCGCCGCGGCGAGCACACGCGCCGCCGCGGCGGCGTCGGGCACCACGGGCCCCGCGACGAACAGCCGCACGGCCTCGAACGCCGCGTCGCGCGACGTCACGCGGCGCTCGGAGTCCTCGCGGGGCGGCTCGAGCAGCTTCGGCAGCGTCGCCGGCGTGAGCTGCACCTCCTCCGGGAGCGCCGCGTCCAGGCGCAGCGCGATGCGCAGGTACGGGAACGACTCGCGCAGCGAGCGCGCCCCCTCCTCGATGCGCCACGTCGGCGCGAGACGCAGCGCGCGCACGGGCAGGTCCACGCGCCGCGGCTCGAGATCGCGCGCCGCGACGGGCGTCCGCGCGGCCGCAGCCGCGCAGAGCACCGCGACGACCACCGCTCCGACGAGGACCGTGTTCCGCATGCGCCCACTCTACGCCGCGCGCCGCGGCGCCGCGTAACGGCCGCGTGAACGGCTGCGCGCGTCAGCCCGGGAGGCCGTCGCGCACGATCAGCAGCTCGCACCAGAGGTAGGCGGCGGGCGCGGCGAGGAGCAGCGCGTCGAGCATGTCGAGCAGGCCGCCCATCTCGCCGAAGGTCGGGGCCGAGTCCTTCACGCCGAGCGCGCGCTTGACGTACGACTCGACCAGGTCGCCGCCCTGCCCCGCCAGACTCGCGACGAGCCCGAGACCGGCGACGACGCGCTCGTCGAACCCGAACCACGCGCCGAGCAGCACGGCCGCGGCGACCGAGCCGACCGACGACGCGAGGGCGCCCTCCCACGTCTTCTTGGGCGAGACCCAGCACAGCGGGCTGCGCCCGAACATGCGTCCGACGAAGTACGCCGTCGAGTCGCCCAGCTTCACGGCCGCGGCGGTGACGAGGCACAGCGCGAGGCCGCGCTGCATGCCGTGCGCCGCGGTGCCGCCGATCATGCGCAGCTCGACGAGGAACGAGCCGAGGAGCCCGACCCAGGCGAGCGGCAGCGCGTGCAGCCCGGCGCGCACGAGATCCTTCGGCTGCGGGCCGTCGGGACCGGGACCGCGCGCGATGCCCGCGACGAGCGGCGCGATCATGAGCGCACCGAGTCCGACGACGACGATCGCACGCGCCTCGGCGGGCTCGAGCTGCAGCTCGCTCGCACCCGCGCGCAGCGCGAGCAGCGCGAACGTCGCGATCACCGGCGGCCACACGCGCAGCGCGTGCCCCGCGGCGGCGAGCATCAGGTACGCCTCGCGCAGCGCGCCCGCGATCAGCAGCGCGAGCAGCGTGCAGGTGGCCCACGCGGACTGCGTGAAGTGGTCGAAGGCCACGAGGCCCACGACACCCGCGCCCACCAGGAGCCCGGTGACGACGCGCTTCGTGCCCTTCAACCCTGGACGAGCCCCCCGAAGCGCCGCTCGCGGCCGGCGTACTCACGGATGGCCGCGAACAGGTGCTCGCGGCGGAACTCGGGCCACAGCACCTCGGTCACGACGAGCTCGGCGTACGAGATCTGCCAGAGCAGGAAGTTCGAGACGCGCATCTCGGACGCGGTGCGCACCACCAGGTCGACGTCGCGCATCGAGGCGTCGTAGAGCCGCGCGGCGAGCGCGCGTTCGTCCACCTCCTCGGGCGCGAGGCGTCCCGCGCGGACGTCCTCCGCGATGCGCCGCGCAGCGTCGGCGAGCTCCGAGCGCCCGCCGTAGTTGAGCGCGAGGCGCAGCACCATGCCGTCGTTGTGCGCCGAGAGGCGCTCGGTCTCGCGCAGCTCGCGCAGCGTCTCGTCGGGCAGCTCGTCGGTGCGGCCGATCGTGCGGAACACGATGCCGTTCCGCTCGATCTCGTCGCGCTCGTCCACCGCGAACCGGCGCAGCAGGTTCATCAGGTACGAGACCTCGCGGCGCGGGCGCTTCCAGTTCTCGACGCTGAACGCGTAGAGCGTCAGCTCGGCGATGCCGAGCTCCGCCGCCGCGCGCGCGACGTCGCGCACCGAGTCGATGCCCGCCGTGTGGCCGCGCACGCGCTCCCAGCCGAAGCGCCGCGCCCAGCGGCCGTTGCCGTCCATGATGATCCCGACCGACGCGGGCAGCTTAGCGCGCGGCACGTCGGGGAGCAGGCGCTCCGGGAACGGCGCGGGCGCGGTCGCCACCTCAGGCGGCCCCGCCCGCGAGCGGCACGATCTGCTCGCGGCTCGGCCCGACCGACGCCATCGAGACGCGCGTGCCGATCTGCTCCTCGAGGAAGCGCAGGAACTCGCGCGCCGTGCGCGGGAGCTCGTCGGGCGTGCGCGCGCCCGTGACGTCCTCGTCGAAGCCCGGCAGCTCCACGTACACCGGCTTCGCGCGCGCGAGCGCGGCGGCCGTCGAGGGCACGTGGTCGATGCGCCCCTCGGGCGTGTCGTACGCCGTGCACACGCGCAGCTTCGGGAAGCCGCGCAGCACGTCGAGCTTCACGATCGCCATCTCGTCGATGCCGTTCGTGCGCACGCTGAAGCGCGCGGCGACCGCGTCGAACCAGCCGCAGCGGCGCGGCCGGCCGGTCGTCGTGCCGTACTCGCGGCCGATCTCGCGCAGCCGCTCGCCCTCGGGGCCGAGGTCCTCGGTCGGGAACGGCCCGGCGCCGACGCGCGTCATGTACGCCTTCGAGACGCCGACGACGCGGTCGAGGCTGCGCGGCGGGAGGCCCGTGCCCGCGGGGACGCCGAGCGCACACGAGTTCGAGCCGGTGACGTACGGGTACGAGCCGAGGTCCACGTCGAGCAGCACGCCCTGCGCGCCCTCGAACAGCACGTTGCGGCCCGCGTCCACGGCGTCGAGGAGCAGCGTGACCGCGTCGCCGACGAACGGCTGCAGGCGCTCCGCGTGGCGCAGGTACTCGTCGCGGATCGCGGTCGCGTCGAGCGGCTCCTGCCCGTAGACGTCCACGAGCAGGCGGTTCTTCTCGTCGATGTTCATGCGCAGGCGCTCTTCGAACCACGCCTGCTCGTAGAGGTCGCCCACGCGGATGCCGCGGTAGCTGACCTTGTCCGCGTAGCACGGGCCGATGCCGCGCCCGGTGGTGCCGTGGGCGCGCGCGCCCGCGACCGCCTCGCGCGCCTTGTCGAGCCGCTTGTGCCACGGCATCACGACGTGCGCCCGGTCCGAGACCATCAGGTTCTCGGCGACGCGGTGGCCGCGCGCGCGGAGCTCGTCGACCTCGCGCAGCAGCACCTCGCAGTCCACCACCACGCCGTGCGCGACGACGCACCGCGCGTTCGGGCGGAAGATGCCCGAGGGGATGAGGTGCAGACGGTAGGTCTCGCCGGCGAACACGACCGTGTGGCCGGCGTTGCCGCCGCCCTGGTAGCGCACGACCACGTCGGCCGTGTCGGCGAGGAGGTCGACCATCCGGGCCTTGCCCTCGTCGCCCCACTGCGCACCCAGGACACAGGTCGTCGCCATCTCGTGCGGTCCTCTCGCTCCGTGTGCCGCGGCTCCCGGCGCGCGCACCCGGCGCGGCGCCGCGGGCACATTCTGGACGTGGCGCAGCGGGGGCGGGCGCAGTTTCGGACTCGCCCGGAGAGTGCCTGCGGCCTCGCGCTACACCGACGCGGGCGCGTCCTCGTCCGGGTGGACCGCCACGGCCACCACGTGGCCGTCGGGGTCGGCGAAGTACGCGGCCGTGTCGCCCCAGGGCTTCTGCTCGGGCGCCGCGAGTTCCCGGGCCCCCGCCGCGCGGAGCCGCCGCACGGCGTCGTCGAGGTCGTCCACGGCGACGTAGAGCTCGGCGGAGCCGACGCCGCCCGCGGGAGAGCGCGTCGGCGCGACGCGCGTGTTCGCGGCGAAGCCCTCGCGCTGATAGACGCTCACGCCCGTCCCGCCGGGGAGCGCCATCTCGACGTAGACCGGCAGGTCCACGGTGACGCGCCAGCCGAACGCCGCGACGTAGAAGTCGCGGGCCCGCGCGACGTCGTCGACGGCGAGGATCACGAGCTGGAGGTGCGCGCGCGGCATCGCGGGAGTCTCGCACGGCGCGGCTGCGGCCGGCGCGGGCGCCCGCGTTCCCTCCGCGAATCCGCGCGCGAAAACGCGCGCCCGCGTCAACCGGGGACATGCGCGCGCAGCACGTCGTCGTCGCCCGAGGCGGAGCCCCGCGCCCGCCTCGCGGGCTGCGCGGCACGCCGTCCGCGGGGGCCGACTGCGTGCCGGCGGCCGCGCGCCTTCGACGTCTTCGCGGCAGCGGCGCCGCGCGCGCCGGGGCTACGATGCCCGCCGTGTCAGGCGCCGAGTCCACCTGCTGGACCGTCATCCGCGACGCCGCCGGCGGCGACGGCGGTGCCCGCACGCAGCTCGTGACCGCGTACACGCCCGTCATCCGCGCGTACCTCGCCGCGCGCTGGCGCACGTCGCCGCTCCGCGGGAGCGTGGACGACGCCGTGCAGGACGTGTTCCTGGCGTGCTTCCGCGACGGGGGCGCGCTCGAGCGGGCCGATCCGGAGCTGCCCGGCGGCTTCCGCGCGTTCCTCTACGGCATCGTGCGCAACATCGCGCGCGAGACGGAGCGGCGCAGCGCGCGGCGGCAGGCGCGGCGCCTCGAATCGGCGCTCGGCGACGACGGCGTCGCGGCCGACGACGCATCGCTCTCGCGGGTCTTCGACCGCGCGTGGGCGGTGGCGCTCATGCGCGAGGCCGCCGAGGCGCAGCGGCGCGCGGCGGAGGCCGCGGGTCCGGACGCCGTGCGCCGCGTCGAGCTGCTGCGGCTGCGCTTCCACGACGGACTCCCGATCCGCGACATCGCGGCGCGCTGGGGCGACGACCCGGCGCGCGTCCACCGCGAGTACGCGAAGGCCCGCACCGAGTTCCAGGACGCGCTCGTCGCGGTGCTCACGTTCCATCACCCGCGCCCGCGGCCGCAGGCGCTCGACGAGGCGCGGCGGCTCCTCGGGCTCCTCGGTGAGTGAGCGGGCGATGCGCGCGCCGAGCGACCCCGGGTCGGCGCTTCGGAGCGGCGCGTGAGCTCCGGCGACGACTCGCTCTCGGACATCGAGCTCGACCGCGGGCTCTCCGCCGCGTTCGGCGCCGCGGACGCCGGCGACGACAGCGCCTCCGAGCAGCCGACGATCGCCGGCACGCCCCGCGGCGGCCTCCTCGACTCGCTCCGCACGGCGTACGGCGTCGTCGCCGCGGTGGACCTCGACGACTCCGCCGCGCGCGACGCGCCCGGCCCCGCGCCGAAGAGCACCTCGCGCTACGAGGACCGCGGCGAGATCGCGCGCGGCGGCATGGGCGTCGTGCACCACGTGCGCGACCGCGACCTGCGGCGCAGCCTCGCGATGAAGGTGCTGCTCGGCCGCGGGTCCGGCGACGACGCGTCGGCGGCGCAGGTGCACCCGGAGCTGCTCAACCGCTTCCTCGAGGAGGCGCAGGTGACGGCGCAGCTCGCGCACCCGGGCGTCGTGCCCGTCCACGAGCTCGGAGTGGACGCGCGCGGCCGCGTCTTCTTCACGATGCAGCTCGTCCGCGGGAAGACGCTCTCCGAGATCATCGAGCTCGCGCGCGCCGGCCGCGACGGCTGGACGCGCACGCGCGCGCTGCAGGTCATCCTGCGCGTCTGCGAGACGCTCGCGTTCGCGCACGACAAGGGCGTGATCCACCGCGACGTGAAGCCCGACAACGTGATGGTCGGCCGCTTCGGCGAGACGTACCTGATGGACTGGGGCCTCGCGAAGGTGCTCGACCGCGCGGACCTGCACGACCTGCGCCTGCGCGACGCGGACGCGGGCGCGCTCTCGCTCGTCGAGACGAAGCGCGACGAGCGCGGCGGCGGCGGCGACTCCCCGATCCTGACGATGGACGGCGTCGTCGTCGGCACGCCGGCCTACATGCCGCCCGAGCAGGCGCGCGGCGCGATCGGCGACATCGACGAGCGGGCCGACATCTACGCCGTGGGCGCGCTGCTCTACGAGCTGCTCACGGGCCGCGCGCCGTACGTCGAGCCCGGCACGAAGGTCGCGCCGCGCGTGGTGCTCGCGGCCGTGCACATGGGCCCGCCGAAGCCGGTCCGCGAGATCGATCCGGACCTGCCCGACGAGATCGTCGCCGTCTGCGAGAAGGCGATGGCGCGCGAGCGCGGCGACCGCTACGCGTCGGCCGAGGCGCTCGCGGCGGACATCCAGGCGTTCCTGGAGGGGCGCGTGGTGCGCGCGTACCGCACGGGGCCGCTCGTCGAGGCGCAGAAGTGGGTCGGCCGCAACCGTGCGCTCGCGGCGAGCGTCGCCGCGGGTCTCGTCCTCGCGCTCGGCGGGTCCATCGCGTTCGCGGTCCACGCGAACCGCGCCGCGCGGATCGAGCGCGCGGAGCGCGTCCGCGCCGAGGGGCTGCGGCTCTCCGCGCGCGCGGGCAACGAGGGCGAGCACAACCCCGCGCTCGCGCTGGGGCTGGCCATCCAGGGAGCGGAGCGCGCGGACGACCCGTACGGGCGCACGGCGCTGTACCGCGCCCTCGCGAACCTGAACGAGGTGGCCACGCTCGAGCGGCACCCGTCGTACGTGGACGCGGTGGGGATGAGCGCCGACGGGCACCGTCTCCTCAGCTTCTCGGACTACGGCGCGCAGGCGCGCGGCGAGCTGGTGCTGTGGGACCTCGACACGCGCACGCCGCTGCGGCGCGCGGACGCCCACGACGGCCCCATCGCGCGCGGCGGCTACGAGTGGTCCGGGGACCGGGTGGCGACGCGCGGCGCGGACGACCGCACCGTGCGCATCTGGAGCGTCGTCGACGGCACCTGCCTGCGGACGATCGCGCTCGAAGCCGACGCGGCGGCGGTCTCGTGGGATGCGTCCGGCGAACTCCTCGCCGTCGTGACGAGCGACGGGCGCCTCGCGCTGTGGGACATGGCGGACGCGGCGCCGCGGCTCGCCGTCGCGCTCGACGGCGCGGGCCCGCTCGCCGTCGCGCTGCGCCCGGACGGCGCGCAGGTCGCGGTGGAGCACGCGGACGCGACCGTCGTCGTCCGCGACGCGGCGACCGGCGCCGAGCTGACGCGGCTCCCGGCGCCGGGCCCCGCGGCCGACGCGCCGTCCCGCAGCGGACGTCTCGTCTGGCTCGACGGGGGCCGGCTGCTCGCGGTGATGCGCAGCGACCCCGCCGCGGCGCCGGTGCCTGGGGCGCCGCCCCTCGGCTGGACCGAGGTCTGGGACGTGGCCGCGGGGCAGCGGGTGGCGGCCCTCGGCGCGGGCGACGAGCGCAGCGCGTGCCTGCTCGCCGACGCGCGCGGACGCACGCTCGCGCTGCTGCTCGCGCAGCCCGACTGGAACGGACGCGCCGCCGTCGCGTGGGACGCGGTCGAGCGGCGCGAGCTGTGGCGCGTGGACGACGTCCCCGAGCAGAAGCTGCACGCCGTCTCGCCGTCGGGCCGCTACGTGGTCGGGGGGATGCTCTCGGGGGACGTGCCGCCGTTCTCGCTGACGCTCCGCGACGGCCGCTCGGGGCGGGTCGAGGCGCTGCTGCGGGGCCACACGTACGGCGAGTCCGGCGCGACGGTGACGGACGCGGGGCTCGTCGCGAGCACGTCCGGCGACACCACCGTGCGCCTCTGGCGGAAGGCGTCCCCGCTGACGTTCGAGGGCACCGCCGACTGGGACCTCGCCGGCGCGAGCCTCGTCCACCTGCTCTGCGGCGGCAGGAGGGCCGTCGTCCGCGACGCGGCGGGGCGCCTCGCGTGCCGCTCCGTTCCCGACGGGGCGTCGCTCTACGCGCTCCCCGCCGGAGTGGCGACCGAACACGTCACCGTCGGCGTCGCGCGCGACCGGCTCGCGGTCCTCGACCCGGCCACGGGGCGCGTGGACATCCTGGACGCGCTCGACGGGCGGCGCCTGCGGGAGCTCCCGGCGCCGGCCACGTGGCAGCGGGGCGACATCGCACTGCTCGCCTTCTCGGCCGACGGCACGCGGCTCCTGCGCTGGTCCGCCGGGTCGCTGGAGGTCTTCGACCCCGGCGACGGCGCGCTCGCCTCGCGCTGCGCGACCGACCTCGTGCCGCGCTGGCCGCAGCCGGTCTGGTGCCCCGAGGGGCGCTCCGTCCTCGTCAGCATGGGTCCCGACCGGCGGGTCGTGGAGGTGGACGTCGCGGACGGCGCGCTCGTGCGCACCTTCGAGGGCGTTCACACCGGGCTGCCCACCGGTGTGGCGGTGAGCGGCTCGGGCGCCGTCGTCGCGACGTGCGCCGCCGACACCTCGCTGGTGCTGTGGGACCGCGCGACGGCGACGGTGCTCGGCCGCGTGCGCGGGCTCCATATGGGCGACCTCCTCCCCGCGTTCGACCCGAGCGGGCGCTTCGTCGTCGTCCGCGACAACGTGCACACGCTCACCCTCGTGGACGTGGCGCGGCGTCGCGTGTTCGCGGAGATCGACCTGCCGGGCTGGGGCGGCACGGCGTTCCTCGGCGCGGACGTGATCGCGGGCGGCGCCGGGACCGTCCTGCGCATCCCGCTCGACCCGCTCGCCGCGGCGCGGCGCGCGCTGCCGCGTCCGCTGCTCCCGCTCGAGCTCGCGAACTTCGACGTGGGCGACGCGGCGGAGCGCGCGGCGCTCGTCGACGCGTACGTCGCGTGGACCACCGCGCCCCTGCGCGTCGAGGCCATCGCGCTCGACTCCGTCGCCGCGGGCGACATCGACCGCGCCCGCCGCTGCCGCGCGCGGATCGAGGAGCTCGGCCCGGACGGCGCCGAGCTGCTCCTCGTCCGCGCGGCGCTGGAGCTCGCCGACGACGACGCCGACGCCGCCCTCCGCACCCTCGGCGAGGCCGTCGACGCCGGCTGCGGTCCCCGGTCCCTCCACCACGCCGCGTTCGAGCGGCTGCGCGACCGCGCGGAGTGGCCGGAGCTCGAGGAGCGCGCGCGCCGCTGACCACCGACCACTACGAACGGTGTCTGACACCGTTCGTAGCGGCTGCTCCCTACTCGAACGCCACGACGAGTCCGTACCGGTCCACGCCGTTCGGGGAGTCGACGAAGCGGAGCGTGAGTCGGCCCGGCGCGGTCTCGATCGCGGCGTGGTCGCGGCCTGCGCGGGACACGATCTGCGCCTTCGCCAGGTCGACGCCCGGCGGCAGGAAGCGCGTGGCACCCGAGTTCGGCAGCACCCGCTGCCGCGCGGGGCGCCACTTCACGCCGTTCAGCGTGACCTCGACGTCGTACGTCCCCCAGTACACGTTCTCCCAGCGCGCCTCGGTGGCCGTGATGACGACACGGTCCGATCCGTCGATGACGCCGTCGAACGTCAGCGTGACGCGCTCGGCCGCGGGACGCTCCGGCGCGGCGGACGTGCTGTCCTCGCGGGGACGCGGGTCCACGGGGGTCGGCGCCTTGCGCTCGCTCGGCACGAAGCGGAAGAGCTGCTCGTCGTCGGGATAGCCCGGCCACTGGATGACGAGACTGCCGCGCCCCGTCTCGCGGGCCGCGACCGCCATGCTCTGCCCGCTGTGCACCGAGCGGATGCGGAACCAGTCGTCGCCCTCGGGCACGAGCTGCCAGAGCGTCGCCGGAGCCGACGCGTCGCCCGTCTGGACGATGCGCGCGCCATCGTGCGTGGCGTTGCCGGCTACCGTCAGCCACTTGCCGCTGCGCACGACGCGCAGCCGCACGCGGCCGGCGCCCGCGGGGACGACCTCGAAGCGCTGCGCGTCGCAGCCGGTGGGCGTCCACTGGATCGCGTCGGCGCCCTCGTCGAGCCGCGCCTCGCGGATGGCGAGGAAGAGCCCGCTGTGCTTCGGGATCACGTTGTAGCAGGGCAGCGGACGTGCGGTCTCGGCCGCAGGCGCTTGCGCGTCGCGCGCGGCGCGCCGCTCCGTGCCGTCCGCCGACGTCTCGACCCACTGGCCCGTCGCGTCGTCGAGGCGCCACGTGCGCCCCGTCGCCGGCTCGCGCAGGAGCGCGACCGCGCGGCCGTCGATGGTGGTCGTCGTCAACTCGAACGCCGACGCTGCCGCGCCGCCAGGTTGCTTCCGCGCGCCGCGGGCGCCGGGGTCGCGCGGCGTCGCCCCGTCGCGCTCGTCGCCGAAGCGCAGCTCGCCGGGTCGCGACGCGGTCCACGTCGCCGTGTGCGTCCGCACGGCAGCCGCGGTGCCGAGGCGGACGACCACCGGGTTCGACGGCTCCGCCGCGAAGTCGAACGCGTCGGCGACGAGTTCGAAGCGACCCCGCTCGGGATCGACGACGGCGCGTGCCCGGATCGCGGCGTGCGGTGACGTGCGGTAGGTCGATCCCCGCACGCGCTCGAGCGACGCCTCGATCGACGCGCCCCCCGCGCTCACACTGACCTCGAGAGTCGCGTTCGCTGCGAGGGTCGCTGGCGGGAGCTCGCCCTCGAGCACGAGGCGGTCGCCGCGCGCGCGGCCGCGATCGGTCAGCACGCCGCGCGCGAGGAGGAGCGGCGGAGCGGGCGACGCGGGGGCGACGCCGGGCAGCACGGCGACGCCGCTCCGGGGGCGGAGCACGCCGACGGCGAGGTCGGCGCGGCCGTCCCCGTCGAAGTCGGCGACGCCGGCGCGGCCGGCGGTCGGCGCGAACGGCGCGTCGAGCGAGCGCTCGCCGAACGCGTGGACGCGTGCGAAGGACCCGCCCCGCGCAACGAACGCGACGACGCCCCCGCCGTCCGCGAGCGCGAGCAGGTCACCGACGCCGTCGCCGTCGACGTCGCCTGCGCCGAGCGCCGCGGCGATGTCGCCGCCGTCGAGGGCGGTGTCGCTCGGTGTCCCCGCGGCGAACGTGCGCGCGACGTGCCTGCCGAACGCGACGAGCCCGGCGCCGTCGGCCGTCGGCTGCAGGGCGAAGCAGCCGTCGGGGACAGCGAGCGGTGCGGGCTCCGAGACCGCGCCGCCGCCCGTGCCGCGGAACGACCATGCACGCCCCGCGGGCCCGCAGAGCACGAGGACGTCGCGCGTGCCGTCGCCGTCGGCGTCGGCGACGACGACCTCGCGCACGAGTTCGAGGTCGGGGGACGCGACCTCCGCAGCGGGCGCGAACACGCCGCGGCCGTCGTTGCGCAGGACGACGACGCCCGTGCGCCGGGCGACGACGAGCTCCGGCGCGCCGTCCGCGTCGAGGTCGGCCGCGACCGCGCGCTCGCCGTCGGCCTCGTCGGGAAGCGGTTCGGGCAGGAACGCGCCGTCGCCGCGACCGCGCCAGAGCGTCGGTGTCGCGCCGATCCCGACGAGATCCGTGCGGCCGTCGCGGTCGAGGTCGCCGGCGAGGAGCGCGCGGAGGGGTCCGTGCGCGCCGTCGAGGTCCGGCAGGGCGACGGCCGAGGCGGCCGCTCCGTCGCGCGCTGCGGCGAGCAGCGTGACGCGAGCGGGATCGCCGTCGAGCGCCACCGCCAGGTCGGGACGCGCGTCGCCGTCGGCGTCGAGCGTCACGAGGGAGAGGGGCGTTCCCGGCACCGCGATCACGAGATCGGGCGACGCGGCGCGATCTCCTCCGCCCGCGAGCGCGACCGAGACCCCCACCACCGCCGCCCCGAGCTGCCAACCCCGTCGCGCCATCTCCGCCTCCTCGCCGCGTCGGTCCCAGCGGGCGGCGTCACGCGGTCGCGGGTCCGTGACGACGCCCCCGTTCAACTGTCGCGCCACGCGACCGATCCTTCGCACGCCCCCTCTCCGAAACGTCCGAACGCCCGTTCGGATCGCGCGCGGGAGCGCGATTTCGCGGTCGCGGCGCACTTTTCTTCCGCCGCGCCGGACGCCCCGGTTTCTCGATTCGACGCGGTCGCGAGACGCGGGTTCCGACGGCTTCGAGGCGCCGGAGACCGCCGCCCGAGCGCCTCTCCGTCGAACTGAGAACGGCGCGCGCGCGGCGTGGCGCGCCGGCGGCCGCGGGCGTCCGGGATTCCCGTTCAGCGCCCGCTCGCGCGCGGCCGATCCGGCGCGGGTCGCCGACCCGGAGAGAGCCCGTCCACCGACGGCAGGTCGGCACGTCCGCACGGGAGAGGAGAGCACCGCATGCAGCGAGCGCAGTCCGGATTCACCCTGATCGAACTGATGATCGTGGTCGCGATCATCGCCATCATCGCGGCCATCGCGATCCCGAACCTGCTGTCGGCACGGCTGAACGCGAACGAGACCGCGGCGATCTCGACGCTGCGCAACTTCAGCTCGAGCCAGGCGCAGTTCCAGGCCTCGACGAAGTGCGACGTCGACGCGGACGGCGCGGGCGAGTTCGGGTTCCTGCGCGAGCTCTCGGGCGCGTACGGCGTCCGCACGATCGCGAACGGCTCGACGCAGGGCGCGACGCTGAGCCCGCCGGTGCTCTCGGGGTCGTTCCGGACCATCAACTCGCTCGGGTTCGTCTCGCGCTCGGGCTACGGCTTCCGCATCACCCTGCCGGGCGCCACGGGCCTCGCGGTGAACGAGAACCCCACCGGCACGTTCGCGGGCGGCGGCGTGAACTCGGACCTCGCCGAGACGACGTGGTGCGCCCTGAGCTGGCCCATCAACCACGGCACCTCGGGCAACCGCGCGTTCTTCGTCAACCAGACCGGCGACATCGTGTCGGCCGACGACGCCGGCTACTCCTCCGGCGCGTTCTTCGCCGGCTCGGCGAGCCTCGGCGCAGGCAACATCGCGAGCTGCACCGGCAAGGTCGCCGTCGGCGCGACCGGCCGCGACGGCCACTTCTGGCGCCAGGTCAACTGACGCGCGCGCGCCGCCGCCGCGCCGACGGACGAACCGCTACGAACCGTGTCTGACACCGTTCGTAGCGGACACCGTTCGTACCGGAAACGGCCGCGTCAGCGGCCGGGCCACCCGCACGGCCGCGTCAGCGGCTGGGCAACTTGCACAGCACGGCCGCGTCAGCGGCTGGGCAACTTGCACAGCTCAGCCGCGTCAGCGGCCGTGCAACTAACCACAGCACGGCCGCGTCAGCGGCCGTGCAACTAGCACAGCGTCTCCCGGAAGCGCCGGAAGAGGTACAGGCTGTCGTGCGGGCCGGGGGCGGCCTCGGGGTGGTACTGCACGCACATGACGGGCAGCTCGGCGTGGCGCAGGCCCTCGACGGTCCCGTCGTTCAGGCTGCGGTGCGTCTCGATCACGTCGCCCTTCGCGAAGAGCGCGGTGTCGACGGCGAAGCCGTGGTTCTGCGCGGTGATCTCGACCTTGCGCGTCGCGAGGTCCATCACCGGGTGGTTGCCGCCGTGGTGGCCGAACGGGAGCTTGAAGGTCTTCCCGCCGAGCGCGTGCGCGATGATCTGGTGGCCGAGGCAGATGCCGAGCAGCGGCACGCCGCGCTCGAGCACGGCGCGCGCGACGTCCTGCGCGTACGTCAGCACCGCCGGATCGCCGGGGCCGTTCGAGAGGAACACCGCGTCGGGGCCCGGCGCGAGCACGGCGTCGGCGGGCATCGTCGCGGGCACGACGCGCACGCGGAAGCCGAGCGACGCGAGGTTGCGCAGGATGTTGTGCTTCGCGCCGTAGTCCACGACGGTCAGGTCGAAGACGGGCCCCTCGAACGCACCGGGCTCCGGCAGGAACACGCGCTCGGAGACGCCCTCGTCCCACGTGCCCTCGCGGCGCCGCGTCACCTCCTGCACGAGGTCGCGGCCCTCCATCAGCGGCGCGGCGCGCGCGCGGTCCACGAGCGTGTCGCGGTCGAGCTCCTCGGTCGAGAGCACGCCGCGCAGCGAGCCGTTCTCGCGCAGGCGCTTCGTGAGCGCGCGCGTGTCCACGCCCTCGATGGCGACGACGCCGCTGCGCGCGAGGTACGTGTCGAGGTCCTCCGTGGAGCGGAAGTTCGACGCGAGCGGCGAGAGCTCGCGGATGACGAAGCCCTCGACCCACGCGCGCTCGGCCTCGCCGTCCTCGGCGTTGATGCCGTAGTTGCCGATCAGGGGCGGCGTCATCGTGACGATCTGCCCCTTGTAGGAGGGGTCCGTGAGGATCTCCTGGTAGCCCGTCAGCGAGGTGTTGAAGACGACCTCGCCCTGGCACGTGCCGGACGCGCCGAACGCGGTGCCGCGGAAGACGCTGCCGTCCTCCAGCGCGAGGAGGGCCGGGGGACGCGAGGCTGCCATCGTCACTCCGTGGGGTGCGCTGTGGGGTCCGGGGCGGGCTGCGGGGCGCCGGCCGGGCGGACTGGGACCGGCGCGCGCGCCGTGCGCCGCGCGATCGTGGCGGCAAGGTAGCCCGCCCCGAATCCGTTGTCGATGTTCACGACCGCCACGCCGGCCGCGCACGAGGCGAGCATGTTGAGCAGGGGTCCGACGCCCTCGAACGAGGCTCCGTAGCCCACGCTCGTGGGCACCGCGACCACCGGCACGTCCACGAGCCCGCCCACGACGGAGGCCAGCGCGCCGTCCATCCCGGCGACGACGACGACCACGTCGGCCGCGTGCAGGTCGGGCAGCACGCCGACGAGCCGCGCGAGGCCCGCGACGCCGCAGTCGTAGCGCGCGACCACCGTCGCCCCCAGCGCCTCGGCCGTCTCGCGCGCCTCCTCGGCGACGGGCTCGTCGGCCGTGCCCGCCGAGACGAGCGCGACGCACCCGCCCCGCCCGCGCAGCTCGCCGGCGGCGCGGTCGACACGGGCCGTGCGCGCGCGGACGTTGCGCGCCGCGTCCGGCACGGCGGCGGCGAGCGCGGCCCACTGCGCGTCGTCGAGACGCGTCACCAGGAGACGCGGCGAGCGCGCGAGGATCTCGACCGCGACGGCCGCGACCTGCCCGGGCGTCTTGCCGGGCGCGTAGACGACCTCCGGGAAGCCGCAGCGCGCGGCGCGGCCGTGGTCCACGCGGGCGAACGCGGGCCCGGTGCCGCGCAGCGCGGCGACGTCGAGCTCCGCCACGCGCGGCAGCGCCGCCTCGGCGGAGAGGCGCCCGTCGCGCACGGCGCGGAGCAGCTCGAGCAGCGCGTCCTGGTCCACGCGGACACGTCTCCCCGCCGCCGGGGCGCGGGTCAACCTCTCCCGGCGCGGATGGGGCGCGGGTGGCAGTCGAGGTCGAGCCCGTCGCGTTCGCCGGCCTGGAGGCGCAGCCAGCCGGAGACGGCGACCATCGCGGCGTTGTCGGTGCAGAGCTCCTTCGGCGGCACCGTCACGCGCAGCCCGGCGCGCGCGCCGTCGGCGGCGATGCGCGCGCGCAGCAGCGTGTTCGCGGCGACGCCCCCGCCGATCACGACGTCGCGCACGCGCAGCGCCCGCGCCGCGGCGAGCGTGCGCGCCACGAGCACGTCCACGACCGCCTCCTGGAACGCGGCGGCGACGTCGGGCACGGGCACGCGCGGCTCCGCGCGCACGGCCTCCTTCGGCCGCACGTCCTGCCCGAACGCGCGATAGAGCACGGCGGTCTTCACGCCCGAGAACGAGAAGTCGAACGCGTCGTCGTCGTCGCCGCGCGGCGTCCAGCGCGGGAGCGGCAGCCGCGACGCGTCGCCGCGCAGCGCGGCGCGCTCGATCGACGGCCCGCCGGGGTACGGCAGCCCGAGCAGGCGCGCGACCTTGTCGAAGGCCTCGCCCGCGGCGTCGTCGCGCGTTGCGCCGATCAGCCGCTGCTCGGTCGGCGACGGCAGGTGGAAGAGGCTCGTGTGGCCGCCCGAGACGACGAGTGCGACACACGGGAAGCGCGGGCCGCCGTCCGGCGCGAGGAGACTCGCGTGGATGTGCGCGACGACGTGGTCCACGCCGACGAGCGGCAGCCCGCGGACGAGCGCGATGCCCTTCGCCGCGGCGACGCCGACGAGCAGCGCGTTGACGAGACCCGGGCGGTTCGTGACGGCGACGGCGTCCACGTCGTCGAGCGTCGCGCCGGCGCGGTCGAGCGCCTCCTGCACGGCCCACGGGTAGTTCGTCACGTGCGCGCGGCACGCGATCTCGGGCACGACTCCGCCGAAGCGCCGGTGCAGCTCGGTCTGCGAGGCGACGACGCTCGCGAGGCACGTGCGCCCGTCGCGGACGAGCGCGGCGGCCGTCTCGTCGCAGGAGCTGTCGATGCCGAGGACCAGCACGGCGGGCCGGCCTCAGCCGCGCTCGGTGCGGCGGCGCGGGGGCAGGGGCTCCGCCGGCGGATCGACGCCGCGCAGGAGGTCCACCGCGGTGCGGAGCTGGCGGTCGGCGTCGCCGGCGTCGCCCTCGCGTCCCTCCATCACCTTCCAGCGCGGCCCCGCCTGCTGGGAGAACGCGAGGAACACCGCGGCGCGCTGCGTGTCCTCGAGCGGCACGCGCACGTCGGGCAGGATGCCCCCGCGGATGCGGCGCGCGTCGTCGCGCTGCCCGCTGCGCCCGCGCGGCGTCTCGTAGCGCGACGTCGTCAGCTTGAGCAGCGCGTCGGTGCCCTCGAGCTCCGCGAGCGACTGCACGAGGAACTTCCCGTACGTGCGCTCGCCGACGAGCACCGCGCGCCCGTGGTCCTGCAGCGCACCCGCGAGGATCTCGCTCGCGGACGCGGAGTCCTCGTCGACGAGCACGACGAGCGGCTGCGTGAACGGCGCCTCGCGGAGCCGCTCGGACGCCTCCGCGGGCACGGTGTGCGGCCGGGCGGAGCGCCGCCCGCGCGTGACGCACACGACGCTCTCGGGCGGCAGGAACAGCGACGCGACGCGCACCGCCGCGGTCACGAGTCCGCCCAGGTTGCCGCGCAGGTCGAGCACGATCCCCTGCGCGCCCTCCGTCTCGACGAGGCGCCCCAGCCGCTCCGCGACCTCCTTCGGCGTCGTGTCCGAGAACTGCGAGATGCGCACGTACGCGAGCGCCGTCGCGCCGGGGACGAGCCGCACGGCGGGCACGGTGTCGAGGTCCACGAGCGCGCGCCGCACCTCGATCGGCTGCGGCGGATGGTCGTCGCGCACGGTCCAGAGCACGACGGTCGTACCCTCGGGGCCCTTCACGCGGTCGATCGTCTCGGTCAGCCCGAGGCCCGCGACCTCGGTGTCGTCCACGCGCGTGACGACGTCGCCGGGGAGCAGGCCGGCGACGTCGGCCGGGCCGTCTTCGTAGATGCCGGTGACGAGCAGCCCCGCCGCGACCACGCGCACCTGCACGCCCACGCCCGCGAAGCTGCCGGACGTGTCCTCGTCGAGGTCGCGCCGCTCCTCGGCCGTCACGAAGCGGCTGAAGGAGTCGAGCTCGCCGACGTAGCCGCGCATGGCGGCGTCGAACAGCTCGCGGCTGCGCCGGTCGCCGAGCGGGTCCACGTACTGCGTGGCGACGATGTCCCGCACCTGGTCCGCGACGCCGTCGTCCCAGTAGGCGTGCTCGCGCCCGAAGCGCGGCAGGACGCGCGTCAGCGCGAACACGGACGCGCCCACGAGCAGCGGCGAGACGAACAGGAAGAAGGTGCGGACGCGCACGGGGGCGACATCCTACGGCACGGGCCGCGCGCTGTCCTGCGCGCGGGACTCCCGTCGCACTCCCGCGTCACTCCCGGCGGTAGTCGCGGTAGTACGTGCCGTAGTAGCCGTAGCGGCCCTCGGGCTGCGTGGCGTTGTTCAGCACGGCGCCGTGCACGTCGAAGCCGATCGAGGTCAGCGACTCGACGGCGCGCTGGATCAGGCGCCGCGAGGTCTTCCCCGCCGAGATGACGAGGTAGAGCCCGGCGACGCGGCTCGCGAGCACGCGGGCGTCGGTCACGGCCACGAGCGGCGGGGTGTCCACGAGCACGCGCTGGTAGCGCCCGGCCGCCTCGGCGAGGAGCGCGTCCATGCGCTCGCCGTGGAGCAGCTCCGCGGGGTTCGGCGGGATGGGGCCGGAGGGCAGGACGTAGAGCCCCTCGACCGACGTGCGCTGGACGACGTCCTCGAGCTCCGCATCGCCGACGAGCACGTTCGAGAGGCCGCGGGAGCCGTCGACGCCGAGTGCGGCGGCCACGCGCGGCTTGCGCAGGTCGGCGTCGATCAGGAGGACCGGCGCCTTGTGGCGCGCGAACGCCGCCGCGAGGTTCGTCACGATCGTCGTCTTGCCCTCGCCGGGTCCTGCGCTCGTGACGAGCATCGTGCGCGGGCCCTGGTCGCCGCGCGAGAAGAGGATCGACGTGCGGATGGCGCGGAAGGCCTCGACGACCGCGGACCCGGCGGGCGCGTCGGCGGCCACGTCCGGGTTCTCGTGGTCGCGCGCGGAGATGCGCGGCACGAAGCCCAGGAAGGGCAGCCCGACGTAGCGGTCGAAGTCCTCCTTCGAGCGGACGGTGTCGTCGAGGTACTCGAAGAGGAACGCGAGGCCGAGTCCCGTCGCGAGCGCGGCGAACACGGTCATGCCGAGGATCAGCCCGACGCGCGGTGCGATCTGCCGCGCCGGCCGCGCCGGCACGCGCTTCTCGATGCGCACGCGCGGCGCGGACTTCTTCGCGCCCTCGCCCGCCTCGTCGCCCGCACGCGAGAGGTAGCGCTCGCTGAACGCCGTGAGCTGCTGCTGCGCCTCGTCGTACTCGCGCCGGCGCGTCTCGACGGCGCCGACGATCGCCGCGTACTGCGCGAGCGCCTCGTTGCACGCGTCGGCCTCGGTCGCCGCGGCCTCGAGCTGCTCCTTGACGCTGTCGTGCAGGCGGGCGCGGCGCACGATCTCCTCGAGCGCGAACTCCAGCGCACGCGCGATCACGCGACCGCGGCGCTCGCGTGCGGCGTCGCGCTCGCGGCGCGCCGCGACCCGCCGCTCCTCGGACTCCTGGATGCCCAGCTCCTCGAGCCGGCGGTCGCGCTGGTCGGCGGCGTCCTCGGCGTCGCGCAGCCCGCGGATCTCGTCGGCGTGACCGCGCAGCGCGGCGAGTCCCGAGACGAGGTCGGCGTTCGCGAGGCGCTCCTCGAGGCGCGGGCCCTCGGCGGGCGCCTGCAGCCGCACGGTGCCGTCGTCGCCGACGGTGTAGCGCACGTCGATCGGCTGCAGCACCTCGTCGATCTGGCGGCGCTTCGAGGCGTCGTCGGAGACGGGCGCGCGCAGGCCGGTGAGCTCCTGCTCGAGCGCGTCGCGCCGCGCCGCCGCCGGGTTCTCGCCGCGCGCGAGGTTCAGCTTCGCGTGCTCCGCCGCGAACGCGTCGCGCCGCCGCTCGGCGTCGCGCAGCGCCGCCTGCGCGGAGCCGAGGCGCTCCTGGAACGCGGCGGCCTGCAGCTCGAACGTCTCCGAGCGCTTGCGCTCCGCGCTCTCGCGGTAGACGTCGGCGTACACGTTGACGGCGGCGGGCAGCGACTCCGCGTCCTGGCCGGTCAGCGCGAAGCGCACGAGCCCCTCGGCGTTCGGCACCTCGGTCACGGACACGCGGCTGCGCAGCGACGCCGACGTGTAGCCCGCCGCGGCCACGTCCACGCCCTGCTCGCGCAGGCGCTCGAGGACGACCGCCGCGAGCGACTCGTCCTCGCGCAGCAGGTAGAGCTCGGTGTTGAGCGCCGCCTGGCTGATCGCGAAGTAGTTCCGCGAGGGTCCGGTGCCCGCGAGGTTCGGCAGCGGCTGCTCGATCAGCAGCGTCGCCTCCGACTCGTACACCGGCACCTGCCGCCACAGGTAGACGAGGCCCGCGGCGAGCACCACCAGGCTCGCGACGGCGAGCACGACGACGTGCTTGCGCAGCACGGCGGCGTAGTTCCCGATGCGCGAGGCGGGCGTCATGCGGGACGGCGCCCGGCCATCAGAACCACTTCTCGTCCACGTAGACGACGTCGCCGGGCTCGAGGACGAGGTCCGTCACGGCGCCCGAGACGAGGTCGGTGAAGTCGAACACGAGCGCCTCGCGCCCGCCGCGCACGACGCGGATCGCCTCGGTGCGCGCGAACTTCTTGAAGCCGCCGACCTCGGTGACGACGCGCGAGACGGTGAGGCCGCGGTACCAGCGCACGGGTCCCGGGCGCTCGACCATGCCGAGCACGTGCACCTGCCGCTCCTGCGTGACCGGCACGACGATCGTGTCGCCCGGCAGCACGGAGAGGTTGTCGTGCTGGTCGCCGCGCATCTGCACGCCCTCGATGTCGAGCGGCGCGCTCGAGACGACACGCCCGAGACCGGGGTGCATGCGCATGATCGTGACGCCGAGCAGGTCCGCGTCGGGCGTCGGTCCGCCCGCGAGCGTGAGCGCCTGCAGCACCGTCAGGTTCTCGCCGGGCCGCATCTGGAACGCCTGCTGGTTGTGCACCGCGCCCGCGACGTAGACGACGCGCGGCGCGGAGGCGACCAGCGAGACGGTCACGTACGCCTTCACCGACTCCGAGTAGACCGCCGCGATCTCGGTCTCGAGCTGCTGCGGCGTCTTGCCGCGCGCGTCCACGCTGCGCGGCGCGCGGTAGAGCGGCACGCTGCCGTCGGGCGGGATGTCGCGCGTCACCGAGTACTCGGGCAGCCCCTGCAGCGTGATCGAGATGCGGTCGCCCGGCTGCAGCGTCGCCGCCGACTGCGCGTCGGTGCTGCGGAACCAGGCGTCCACGGCGGGATCGACGGGTGCCCGCTCGGTGTCGACCGCCGGCGGCAGGACGACGTCGGGCGTGTCGTTCGACCTGCAGCCCGCGGAGCCGAGCGCCGCCGCGCAGGTCAGGAGGCAGGCCGCCGCGGCCCACGAGACGGCGCGGACGGCACGGAGGGCTCGCAGTGGATGGAAGTCGCGCATGGGAGATCCCCGCCGCCCCGGGCGGCCTGCCCATCCTGCCAGATCGCGGCCGCGGACGGACGGCAGGAGGGCGCGCGCGCCGGCCGGGCCGGCGGCGACGCGCACCGTCGCCACCGGGCTCAGAACCCGATGTCGAGCCCCAGCTCGAGCACGTTCTGCGTGAAGTCGCCGTTGCTGCGCGACACGTAGATGAACTCGCGCCCGCCGCGCACGAACGACGACTGGATCTCGATCTCGTGGTCGCTGTGGTTGATGCGCAGCGCGTAGCGCAGCGTCACGTCCACCTGCTTGAACCAGTGGTAGGTCACGCCCACGCCGAAGTCGAAGAGCTTGGAGTCCGGGCCCTCGGATGCACGCGTCGTCGTGACGCCGAACGACATGTCGCCGTCGAGCTTGCCGGGCTGGATCGGGTGGCGCACGGACAGCGTGCCGCGGTGGATCGAGTTGAAGTTCGAGATCGCCGACGCCTCGGCAGTGCGCTCGTACGCGAGCTGGAACGTCGTCTTGCGCTCGGACCACGGCTGGTAGGCGAGCTCGGCCTTGCCGACGGGCGAGTTGAAGCGGCTGGTGTCGCCCGAGAGGCCGCTGCCGCGGTCGGGATCCCACGCCATGTAGCCCGCCTCGAGCCGGCCGGCGACCTTCTTCGAGAAGACGTTGCCGTCGACGCCTGCGACGACGCGCAGCCGGTCGCCGTCGTTCAGCGCCTGGGCCGTGCCGCCGACGGCGCGATCCGACGGGCGGAACATGTCGAGGTCGCCGCGCGCGTAGACGTGCTTGTCCTGGAACCAGGGCAGGTCGTAGCCGGCGAGCGCGTGGACGTTGGTGCGGTCGTACTCGCCCTGGCGCAGCTCCTGGTCCTCGAGCCGCATGCGGTACCACTCGCCGCCGATCGACGCGTCGAGGCGGTTGCGGTCGTACCCGGCGTCGGCGCGCACCGAGCTCTCGACGCGCTCGAAGTGGCGGAAGTTGACGCTGCGGATGCCGATCTGCTGCAGCTCGACGATGTCGGTGTCGAGCGGCTCCTCGAGGCGGCTGTAGTCGGCCGCGGCGCGCACCCAGAACGCGTTGCCCTCCTTCCAGGAGAGCAGGTCGGAGAGCACGCCGAAGATGTCGGTCGAGAGCGAGTAGTCGGTGTTGTCGAGCGAGTTCTCGTCGGCGTACTCGTGGTGCCGGACGCGCGCGCTCAGGACCTGCAGGCTCTCGCGGTCGAAGAGCTTCGTGTAGTCCGGGTTCACGGGCAGCTCGAGCCCGATCCCCACCTCGCTGCGCAGGATGTAGTCGCCCACCACGCCGCGGCTCGCGACCTTGCGGAAGTCGCTGACCGAGCGCTGCGCGTTGCGCAGCTTGACGGGGTCCTTGACGAGGCCGCCCGGCCCGGCGATCGCCACGAGGCGGAACGGCTCCTCGTCCTCGTCGTTCAGGAAGACGTTGTCGGTCCAGATGACGCTCGTGCGCACCTCGGGCCGGATCTGGAACTTCCAGACGTGCGCCGCCTCGATGCGCTTGTCCGCGTCGTCCAGGAGGTCCTGGATGTCGTCGGTGAGCGTGCCCGCGCGCGCGACGGCCGGGAACCACGCCAGGCCGACGAGCGCGGAGAGCACGGCGAGCTCGAGCGCGCGCACGCGCCGCTTCCTCGCGGACTTGATCATCATCCCTCCCCGCGCGGCCGCGACGGCCCACCGGGCCGCGCGCCGCCGCTACCTGTCTGTACCTCGGCGCCGGCAAGTGCCGGCGGCCGCCTACCGCTGCGTATCGACCGAACCCCGCGGCGCCTGCCGCGGCCCCTTCGACGTCACGCCTTCAGCGCCGACCCGGACCGGAGCCGACGCCCAGGTCCGAGAAGTTGCTCTGCGAGAGCGTCGCGAACTCGTTCGTGAGGCTGATCGCGCGCTCGAGGATCACGAACTCGACCGGCGTGAACGACACCTCGATCGCACCCGTCGCGTTGTCGATCAGCGCGTACGTGCCCGGTCCGAGCGCCGCGTTCTGCTCCGGACGGCCCGGATAGCGCGTCTCGAGCCGGATCTTGCCGGTCTTGAGCGACGTGATGTCGTTCTCGATGCGCGTCTTGTTCGGCTCGGCGGACATCATCCGGCCGACCGTCGCCTTCGGGACGTGCGCGAAGATGTCGCCGCCCGCGACCGTGCGGACCACGTCCACGTCGGCGTCGTTCTGCTGCGACGTGCGGAACGCGAAGACGTCGGGACGCGCGGGGTCCACAGCGAGCGTGATCGAGTTGCGCTGCGGCAGCCACACCCGGTACGAGTTGTAGCGCACCCAGACGCCGCCCTCGACCGCGCGGAACGAGCCCTCGCTGCCGGGCCGGTCGCGCGGCACGTCGAGGAACGCCTTCGCGGTCTGGCCCTCGGGGGCCGTCGCCCAGCCGGCCGTGCCGCCGAACGACGTCTTGTCGCCGATGGTGCCGTAGGCGCTGCCCGACTCGACGAAGAGGTAGTCCACGCCGTCGGTGAGGCCGTCGGCGCGCGCCTTCGTGCCCTTCTCGAGCGTGACGCGGTCGCCGGACGCCGACTGGAACACGGCGACGGACGCGCCGGTGTCGACGCGGTCGCCGGCCTTCAGCTCGAGCGTCTGGCCGGGCTGGAGGACGACCTCCTGGCCGTTGACCCGGATGGGACCGGTGGCCGACGAGATCACCCCCGCCTCCGCGAGTGCGGCGAGCGACAGGACGATCAGCGCCGGCAACACGGCGCGTGCACTCGAGAAGTTCATCGACAGCCTCCTGCGACGCCGGGGACGGCAACGGCGCGGAGCATCCCATCCCGTGACCCGGGTCGGCGCCCGCGACTCTAGCAGACGCCGAGAGCGCCGTGTCCGAGTTTCGCGTGCGGCAGGGACGCTCGGGACAGGCTCGCCCGGGCGCCCCCGCCCGACGTGGGCGCATCGGCCGTCGGGCGGCGAGACTGGAGTGCGCCGTGCCCACCTCGGACCCTGCCCGGACCTCTCCGACGCCCGGCGACGCGGAGATCGAGCGGGCGGCTGCGCTCCTCCGCGGCGGCGGCGTCGTCGCCTTCCCCACCGAGACCGTCTACGGCCTCGGCGCCCACGCGCGCGACGCCGCCGCCGTGGCCCGTGTGTTCCGGCTGAAGGGCCGGCCGCCGACCTCGCCGCTCATCGTGCACGTGGCCGACGCCGCCGCGGCGCGGGCGCTCGCCGCAGAGTGGACGGACGCCGCGGCGCGCCTCGCCGCGCGCTTCTGGCCGGGGCCGCTGACGCTCGTCGTGCCACGCGCGCCCGGGCTGCCCGATGCCGTCGCGGCCGGGCTGCCGACCGTGGGCCTGCGCGTGCCGTCGCACCCCGTCGCGCAGGCGCTGCTCCGGCGCACCGCGCTGCCGCTCGCCGCACCGAGCGCCAACCGCTTCACGCGCCTCTCGGCCACCTGCGCGGAGCACGTGCGCGCCGCGTTCGGCGACGGCGTGGACCTGGTGCTCGACGCCGGTCTGACGCCGATCGGGATCGAGTCGACGGTCGTCTCGCTGGCGGGGCCGGTGGCGCGGCTGCTGCGCCCCGGCGCCGTGACCCTCGCCGAACTGCGCGCGGAGCTCGGTGACGTCGAGACGGCGCCGCCCCCGGCGCCCGGCGCGGCGCACCCCGCCCCCGGCATGCACGCCCGCCACTACAGCCCGGCGACGCGCCTCGTCGTGCTGGACCGGGGCGCCGCTGCGCCGCCCGGCCGCGGGGCGTGGGTGCGGCGGGCGCCGGCCACGTCAGGCGACGGCGACGTCACGCTGCCCGCCGACGCCCCCGGCTTCGCCGCCCGGCTCTACGCCACGCTCCACGCGCTCGACGTCCGCGGCCTCGACTGGATCGCCGTCGAGCGCCCGCCGGAGTCGCCCGAGTGGGATGCCGTCCGCGACCGCCTGCGCCGCGCCGCCGACTGAGCGGACACGCGGGGGCGCCGGAACACGGCGCGTCGCCCCGGCTCCGCGGCGCTCCGCGGGGCGCGCCGCCCGTCGGCGCCGCCGGGCCGCGATCCGCCCGACGTCGCGGTCACGCGCTCAGGACAGCCGCGCGGCCGCGGGGCGCGGCAGCAGCAGCGTCGCGAGCGAGAAGACGAGCGCCACGAGCAGGACGCCCGCGAGGCCGTGGCCGCGGGCGCTGCTCTCGAGCGCCGCGAGCGCGGGGTCGGTCGAGCCGGATCCGAGGATGCGCACGAAGTAGGGCTCGCCCGACGCCGGCACGACGCGGATCGGCAGCAGCGGGAGCGCGAGGAGCGGCGCGCCGACGCCGGCGGCGGCGACGCGCAGCCAGCGCGCGGCGGAGCTCCAGACCGCGAGGTACGCCGCGTACGAGAGCAGTGCGGCGAGCGCGTGCGCGCCGGTGACCGCGAGGCCCGGGCTGCCCGGGACCAGGAGCGACGCGAACGCCGCGAGCAGGAGCGCGCCCGCGACGAGTCCCATGCGCTGCGCGTAGCCGTAGACCGACGGCCGCGGCAGGTAGCGCGCGGCGGCGGCGGCACCGGCGCCGAGACCGATCGCGGAGGCCGCGACGGCGGGGGCGATCCCGCCCGCGACCACGAAGCCGAGCACGGCCGAGACGACGCCCGACGCGGCGACGACGGCCATCGCACGCTTGAGGGCACGCTCCTTCAGTCCCGCATTCGGGTCCTCGACGGCCCACTGCGCGATGTGGGCTGCGAGCGCGGTCGCGTCGGCCGGGCGCGCCGACGGCTCCTTCGACAGCATGTGGAGCACGGCGACGTCGAGCTCCGGCGGCACGTCGGCGTCGGGCGCGCGCTGGAGCAGCGGCGGCACCTCGGCGCGCAGGTGCATCGCGACGAAGCCGACGACGTCGTCCGCCACGAACGGCGGCTCGCCCGCCAGCATCTCGTAGAGCATCGCGCCGACCGCGTAGACGTCGGCGCGGCCGTCGATCGGCTCGCCGCGGATCTGCTCGGGCGCCATGTACTTCGGCGTGCCGACGACCACACCGGTCTTCGTCTTGACCGCGCCCTCGACGTCGGCGCCGTCGCCCCCGATGAACTTCACCACGCCGAAGTCGAGGATCTTCGGGCGCTCGATGCCGTCCGCGTCCACCACCACCCGCACGTTGTCGGGCTTCATGTCGCGGTGCACGATGCCGCGCTGGTGCGCCGCGCCGAGCGCGCGCAGGAGCTGCTCGGCGATGTTGCACGCGCGCCCGGTCTCGAGGCGCTTCTCCGCGTCGAGGATCTCGCGCAGCGTGCGGCCCTCGACGAGGTCCATCGCGATGAACGGCAGGCCGTCGTTCGTGACGCCCGCGCCGATCACGCGCACGGCCGCCTCGTGGCGGAAGCGCGACGCGGCGAGCGCCTCGCGACGGAAGCGCGACACGTACTCGCGCGAGGTCACGAGCGCGCGGTGCAGCACCTTCACGGCGCAGGGCCGCTCGGTGCTGCGGTCCACCGCGCGGTAGACGGCGCCCATCGCGCCCTCGCCGAGCTTCTCGCCCAGCTCGAAGCGGTCGCCGACGAGGTGCTCGTCGAGGGACTGCGACGGAGGCGCGACCTGCGGCATCAGCGCAGCACCACCGCAAGCGGCCCGTCGCCGGCGGCCACCGTGTGCTCCCAGAGCGTGTCGGGGCTGCCCTCGCGCACGATGCGGTAGGTCGTGCCCGGCGTGAGCGGAAGCTCCCGCGGGTAGATGCCGTCGGCGCCGATCGCACGCGACACGCCGACGTCGGTCCATGTGCCGTCGGCCGCCTGCTCCTGCAGCGTGAAGCGCGAGCCGGGCACGCCCGTGACGCTGAGCGGCACGTCCTCCACGCGCAGCGCGAGCTCGAGCCGCGTCGTCGCGCCCTCGGTCACGCCCACCGTCTGGTCCAGCGGCTCGAACCCGGGCTTCGTCACGCGCAGCGAGTGGTTGCCCACGCGCACGTCGAGCCGCAGCGTCCCGTCCGCGCCCGTGTCGCCCTGCGCCAGCACGTCCGCCGCGTTCGCGGCGCGCACCTCGGCGCGGAAGCCCGGGCCGGGCACCACGATCTCGAGCACGCCGCGCAGCTCGCGCAGCTCCGGCACGGCGACCGCGAGATCGCCCTCGGGGGAGAGCACGTCGTCGTGCACGTGCTCGGCGAACCCGTCGCGCGAGACGCGCACGCGCACGGGCCCCGCCGGGACGCCGCTCTCGTACACCTTCGGGACGCTCGGGTCCGGCCACGGGAACGACTCGGAGAGCGGCGTCTCGTCGGGCGCGCCGCTGCCCGCCGCGTCCACGGAGATGAAGACGCCCGGCGTCTTCACCGTCACGCGCAGGGAGCCCGGGCGCGGGCGCAGCGTGACGCTCTCGGTCGCGTCGCCCGCACCGAGGATCGTGATCTGCGTGGTCGTCTCGAAGTAGTGCGGAGCGGAGACGACGAGGTCGTACTCGCCGGGAGCGAGGCCGTCGAGGTGCGCGGCGCCGCCGCTCCCGTCGATGGTGCGCAGGTCCGTCGTCTGTCCGCGCGCGCGCAGCGCGATGCGCGCGGGCAGGTCGCGCGGCGTCCAGAGGACGCCCAGGTCGGCCGTGGTGCGGCGCAGCAGGAAGAACGCCGCGAGCAGCAGCGCGATGATCACGCCGAGCGCGATGCCGACGCGCTTCATCGGGTTCGGCACGTCGGGCGGCGGCGGCGCGTGGAAGCGCGTGCCGGACTTGCCGCCGGCCTCCGCGGTGAGCGGCTCGAGCGGCGCGCGCAGCCCGCCGCCGTCGAAGCGCGCGAGCACGACGGTGATGTTGTCGCGCCCGCCGCCCGCGTTCGCGGCGTCGATCAGGCGGTTCGCGGCGGCCGCGAGGTCGTCGCCGCCCTCGACCAGGATGCGCTCGATCTCGGCGTCCTTCACCATGCCGGTGAGGCCGTCCGAGCAGAGCAGCACCACGTCGCCGCGCAGCACCTCCAGGTGGCGCGACTGCACCTGCAGGTTCTCGTCGACGCCGACGGCCTGCAGCACGATGTTGCGGCCGCCGATGTGCTCGGCCTCCTCCTCGGTGAGCGTGCCCTCCTCGATGAGCTGCTCGATCAGCGACTGGTCCTTCGTGAGTCGGACCAGCTTGCCCTTGCGCAGCAGGTAGCCGCGCGAGTCGCCGATCTGCGCGAGGAACAGGCGCCCCGGCGTCGCGACGGCGGCGGTGCACGTGCTGCCCATGCCGCGCCGCTCCGCGTTGGCGCGCGCCTCCGCGAGGATCTCGTCGTTCGCCGCGTGGATCGCGTGGTCCATCAGGGCCGCGATCTGGTCCGGGGTGACGTCCTTGTACTCGGCGTCGCCGAGCACCTGCGCGAGGCGCTCGGCCGTCATGCGGCTCGCGACCTCGCCCGCGGCCGCGCCGCCCATGCCGTCGGCGACCGCGAACACCGTCGCGGTGGCGAGCGGGGAGCGCAGCATCTCGCCGTTGCCGGCGCGCTTGCCGCCGGGGCGGTCGAGGACGAGGAAGCAGTCCTCGTTGTGCTCGCGCGCGCGGCCGACGTCGGTCAGGGCGACGATCGTCACCTCGACCTCGGGCGCACTGTCGGTTGCGGCCATCTGCGCTCCTATCTCCGGAACTCGGCGAGGACGGCCTCGCGCTCGATGCCCAGTGTCCGTCCGAACTCCACGAGTCGGCCGATCACGGCGAAGTAGGCGGCGTCGTCGCGCGCCGCCTCGGCCGCCCGCGCCTCGGCGCGCAGCGTCTTCATCCACTGGTCCCGCGTGGTCGCGAGCCGCTGCTCGGCGACGGCGCGGCGCTCGGCGTCGCCCGACATCAGCTCCGCCGCGCCCTGGAACGCGCGCGCCGCGACCACGAACCGCGGGGCGGGCGCGAGCAGCTCGGTGTTGCCGGCGTCCATCGCCTCGAGGTAGTCACCGCGGCCGCGCACCTTCTCGAGGGCGGGCGAGAGGCGCGCCACGGGGTGACGCTCGATCTCGCCGATCAGGCGCAGCGCGTCGCCGGGGCGGTCGCGCTCGAGCGCCGCGACCTGGCGGAACCACGCGTCGATGGCCGCCTGCGAGCGCTCGGCGAGCAGCTTGTCGCGCGCGTCGCGCACGTCGGGGCGGTCGCCGCGCAGCGCGGCCGCGGCGCCGAGCGCGTCGAGGCGCTCCTTCGGGTCCGTCAGCTTCTCTGCGGACTCGAGGGCGCGGGCGAAGTCGCGCCCGCGGCGCAGCTCGGCGTCGTTCGCGAACTTGCCGTCCTCGACGCGCATCTGCTGCTCGAACGCGGCGGCGGCGGCGGCGAAGTCGCCGCGGCGCTCCGCGGCGAACGCGGGCGCGTAGTCGGGTTCGAGCTGACCCGTCTCGACGACCTTCACCTCGAGCGCCGTCTTGCGCTCCAGGTTCGCGACCTCCTCGGCCTTCGTAGCCGCCGTCGCCGTCGACGACACGGCGGTCATCTGCACGAGGCCGAGCAGCAGCAGCACGACGGCCGCCGCGCCGAGGCGCAGCGACATCGGCTCGGTCGTGAGGATGCGCAGGCGGCGCTCGGCGCTGCGCTTGCCGCGCAGCGCGTCGGGGTCGTCGGCGGCGGTCTCGAGCACCTGCTCGTAGGCGGCGATCGCGGCCTCGTAGTCGCGCGTGACGAGCGAGCGCGTGGCGTCCGTCTTGAGGATCGCCATGCGGCCCTGGTCGCACGCGACGCGCCGCGGCTCGTACTCCTCGCGCACCGCGCCGCGCTCGCGCGCCTTGTCGAGCACCTCGAGTGCCTCGTCGAACATCTCCGAGAGGATCAGCCGGTCCGCCTCGGCGAGGAACCGGTCGATCGCCGCGACGGCCTTGTCGGCGTCCTTCTTGACCGCGGTCGCGCGCGGGTGGCGCGGCGCGATGCCGAGGGCCGCCGCGGCCGCCTCGGCGGAGCGCCGGAACTCGCGCGCGGCCAGCGCCTCCTCCGCGCGCCGCACGCTCGCGGTGACCTGCCGCTCGCGCTCGCGCGCCTCGGCGACCTCGCGCTGGATCGCGGCGCCCTTGCTGGGGTTCGCCTCACGCAGGCGCTCGAGGGCCTCGACGGCCTCGCCGTAGCGCCCGTCGGAGAGCAGCTCGTTCGCCAGCTCGCGCAGGTCGCGCTCGTGGCGGATGCGCGTCTCGATCTCGCGCAGGAGCGCGCGCGCCTCGTCGTTCGCGGAGTCGAGGTCGACGGCCTTCTTCAGGCGCTCCGCGGCGCCCGCGAGGTTGCCCGCCTTCTCGAGCTTGCGCGCGTCCTCGAGGGCGCGCGCCGCGTCCGTCACGCGCGCGGACTCCTCGGCGGCCTTGCGGCACGCCTCCGCCAGCGAACGCGCCTCGGCGTCGTTCGGCATGGCGGCGAGCACGCGCTCGAGCTCGGCGGTCGCCTCGGCGAAGCGCCCGTCGGCCATGTGGCGCCGGCACGCGGAGAGGCGCTCGCGGTGCTCCGTGATCCGCCGCCGCGTGTCCTCGACGAGCGCGAGCAGCGCGGCCTCGCCGGGGCGCAGCGAGAGCGCCGCCTCGAACTTCGAGAGCGCCTCGGCCCACTCGTTCTCGCCGAGCTTCTTGCGGCCCTGTGCGACGAGGCTGTCCACCGACTCGACGGACGCGCGCGACTTGCGCCGCACCTCCTCCATCGCGGCGTCGCCCGGCGCGAGCTGCAGCACCTCGGACGCGAGCGCGAACGCGTCCTCGTAGCGGCCCGCCGAGAGCGCCTCGACCGCGCGCTGGCGCGACTCGGTGACCTGAGCGATGCGCCGCGCGAGCTCGTCGCGCCGCGCGCGCACGTCCGCGCGGTCGGGGTCGACGCGCAGCGCCGCGTCGAGGCGCTCGAGCGCGCGCCGCACGTCGCCGGCCGTCGCGGCGGTCTCCGCCTCCTCGACGAGCTCGTTGACGCGGTGCGCCGCGACCTGGCGCCGCAGGCGGTCGCGGTGCTCGCGCGCCTCGACGGCCTGCGGGTGCTTGCGCAGCACGTCCTCGACGCGCCGCAGCGCCTCCTCCATGTCGCCGGTCTGGAGCAGGTCCTCGGCCTCGCTCTTCACACGCTCGAGCTCGCCGAGCGTCGCCGAGACCTCGCCCAGCTCCGCGCTCGCCTCGGCGTTCGTGCTGTCGATGTCGAGCGCCTGGCGGAACGACTCGACCGCGCGCCGCAGGTCGCCCATCTCCTTGAAGCGCCGCCCGGACAGCAGCGCCTTGCGCACGGTGAGCAGGCGCTCGATGTCGGCGCCGCACGCCTCGCAGCGCGTGGCGCGCGCGCCCGCGTCCTGTCCGCACGCCGGGCACTTGACGAGCAGCGCGGCGCCGCAGCCGCGGCAGAACTTCCGGCCCTTCGGGTTCTTCGCGCCGCACTCGGCGCACTGCGAGCGGTCCGCGGAGCTGCGCTGCTGCAGCTTCTTCAGGTCCTCCGCCGTCTCGCGCAGCGTCTGGTACCGGTCCTCCGCCTTCTTCGCGATCATCTTCTGGATGACCGACCAGAGCGGCCCGGGCACGTCCTTCGCCACGTCGGGCAGCGGCTTCGGGTCCTGCGTGAGGATCGAGTACACGATCTGGACCGTGTTCTCGCCCTCGTAGGGCCGCGCGCGCGAGAGCAGGTAGTAGAAGGTGACGCCCAGCGAGTAGATGTCCGAGCGCCCGTCCACGGGCTTGCCCTCGAACTGCTCCGGGGACATGTAGTGCGGCGTCCCCATCACCTTCGTCGTCTTCGCGTCCGACGACAGGCTCTTCGCGAGGCCGAAGTCCGTGATCTTCACGGAGCCGCGCGTGTCGATCATCAGGTTCTCGGGCTTGATGTCCCGGTGGACGATGTTCGACTCGTGTGCGGTCGCGAGCGCGTCGCAGCACTGCAGCGCGATCGGCAGCAGCTCGTCCACCGTCAGCACGCCCTTCTTCTCGACGACGTCCGCGAGGGTCTGGCCCTCGACGAACTCCATCACGAGGAAGTGGATGCCGCGCCGCTCGTCGCGGCCGGCCTTGTGCATCGCGACGATGTTGCTGTGGTTGAGGTTGGCCGCCGTGACGGCCTCGCGCAGGAACTTCTGCACGAACTCGAGGTTCGAGCTGAGCGACGGCAGCATCACCTTGACGGCGACGACGCGCTGCAGGCTCTGGTCGACGGCCTTGTAGACCGTGCCGAAGCCGCCCTCGCCGACCTTCGCGACGATGCGGCAGTCGCTGATCACCTCGCCGACGAGCTGGTCCTCGGCGACCTCCGTGGCGCCCGTCGCGACGTCCTCGATGGGCGACTCCGCACCGCACGCCGTACACGTGAAGGTGGTGGAATCGCCCGTCATCGGGACGCTGTTGGGCGCCCCGCACTCGGGACAGTCGAGACTCAGGTCGGCCACGCGCGTTCCGTGCGGCGTCCCCGACTAGCCGAAGAGCCCGGAGCCCTGCCGCACCTGGATGACGAACGGGCGGTTGCGCACCTCGCCGGCGCCCGAGAGGTCGAACGGCACCTTCACGCGCGAGCCCGGCTCGAGGCGCGGCACCTTCGACCACTTCGTCTCGCCGGTGCGCACGCCGCGCACGCCGTCGATGAACACCGCGCGCGCCTCGACGTTGCCGATGGCGCGGCCGGCGACGTTCTCGATCTCGACCCAGAACTCGGGCGCGGCGCCGTCGAGGCCGTTGCGCAGGTCCTCCGACGCGATGCCGACGCACTCGAGCTGGCCGTTGAGCAGCCGCGTGCCGCCGACGCCGCCGTCGCGTGCGGTCGTCGGGATCAGCTCCTCGACCTGCACGTCGAGGCGCGTCGCGAGCACCTGGTCGCCCTTCGCCTTGCGGTCGGCGAACGCGCGGCTCGTGGCGCGCAGCTCGTAGCCGCGCTGGCCCTTGAAGAGCAGCACGCCGATCTCGTCGGTGACGTCGGTGTCGAACGGCAGCGCGATCGAGCCGGTGCCCGTCGGCGGGTAGTAGAAGACGACGCGTGCCGTCAGGTGCTCCTGGTCCTCGTTCGAGGCGTTGTCGAGCACGTAGCGGACGGAGCCGTCGGTCTGCAGCGTCGAGCGGTCCACGCTCGCGATGCGCACGGCGCCGTTGGCCAGCTCCGCGCCGGCGGCGTCGGACGTCGCCTGCGTGGCCGGGGACTGCTCGGCGTTCGACGCACACGCGGAGAGCGCGGCGGCGGCGGCGAGGGCGATGACTGCGGAAAGCGGACGCAGGTCGTGCTTCACGGTCTCACTCCAGGGGGACGACGCAGCGGAACCCGATCTCCGCCACGAACCGGTCGAAGTTCTCGCGCTTGACGCGATACACGTTGTGCTTGTTCTTGAGCTCCGGCGAGAGCGTCTCGTAGACCTCCGGCGTCGGGATCTCGTCGCGCAGGAAGTCGGCCTCCCACGTGGGCTCGCCGTTCACCGGGTTGCCGTACGAGACGGTGTTCTGGAACACGCCGGCGCTGAAGCCGCCGCCGATGAACCAGCCGTCGTCGAGCCACTCGTACACGTTCCCGGCCAGGTTCAGGATGCCGAAAGGCGACGCGCCGGCGGCGCAGCCGTCGACCGGCCCCGGCTCGCTGCGGTCGCCGCTGAAGAAGTGCACGCCCGGCCGGCCCTCGGATTCGCCCCACGGGTAGCGCGGCGAGCGCGCGCGCGGCGCGCCGAAGGCGGCGTGCGTCCACTGGTCGAGGGTCGGCAGCGACTTGCCCGACCACGCGGCGTAGTCGCGTGCGTCCGCGAGCAGGACGCCCGCCGCGGCGATGCGCGGGTCGCGGCCGCGCGCGGCGCGGCCCCGCGCGCGCAGGAACTCGTCGTACGCGGCGTTCGAGACCTCGGTCCGGTCGCACAGGAACGCCGGCGCGCCGGGGCGCCCGGGCACGTAGGCCATGCCCTCGGGCAGCGCGGCGGGCGCCGTCAGCGAGCCGCCCTCCGGGCGCACCTCGACGTCGGCGTTCAGCGACGCCGCGCCGCCGGGGCCGCTCAGGAGCGCGCGGTACGTGCCCGCGCGCACACGCCGCGCGTCGGCCGCGGGGAACGCCGGCGGCGAGGCCTTGCCGTCCACGGCCGAGAGCAGCAGCGTGCCGCCCGCGAGGTCGGTGCGCGCACCGCGCACGCGCGCGACGCGGTCCGCCGCGAGGAAGCGCACGGAGAGGACGCCCGTCGTGCGCAGGATCGTGTCGCGCAGGCCCGTCGCGCGCGAGACGGACGCGTCGGCGGCGCCGAGCTTCGGCTCGATGCGCCGGAGCGCGTCGCCGAGCGTCGCGAGCGCGCGGTCGAAGTCCTGCGCGTCGGACTGGCGCTGCGCCTGCGCGACGCCGAGCGCGCCGACCTTGCGGTAGCCCGCGTCGTAGTCGGGCGCGTGGTCGACGGCGCCGAGGTACGCGGCGAACGCGCCCGCCTCGTCGCCCGCCTTCTCGAGGCGCTCGCCGCGCCGGATGAAGATGTCGGCGAGGCGCTGCGACGAGGCGCTGCGCCGCGCCGGGTCCACCGCGCCGCGCGCGAGCGCCTCGAAGAGCGCGAGGCAGCGCTCCTCCGTGGACTCGCCCTGGGCGTAGAGCTGCTCCGCGCGCTGCCACGTCGCGTCGTCGCGCAGCACCAGCACCGGGCGGCGCTCCGCGTCCGGCACGGACTCCAGGCGGTCGAGCGTGGCGCCGATCTCGGCGAGGAGCGGGTCCCAGCCGCGGTCGAGCGAGCGCACGTAGAAGAAGAGGTCGTCGAGGCGCTGGCGCTCGTCGTCGACTCCGGCGGCTCGGGCGGCGGGCGCGGCGAGGAGCGCCGCTGCGACGACCATCACGAGCGGACGGAATGTGCGGACGGGCACGCGTTCCCTTCGACTGGACGGCGCATCCACTGGAATCCGCGAAGGATGCGGACGCACCGCCACACCGTCGCGATCCGGGACGCGAGCGAAGGGTAGCAGCAGGCTCGGGGTCGGGGAAGAAGCCGCGCGCGCCCCGCACCCACGCTCGGCCCGGGCTCAGAGCGGCGCGAACGACCTGGCGTAGGGCGAGAGCGTCAGGCGCGCTCCGCTCTGCCCGACCACGCGGCGCAGCTCGGACAGCCGGTCGTCGTCCGGCAGCGTCGAGAGCACGACCTCCTCCGGACGCAGCGCCGCGAGGAGCTCGGGCAGGTCGTCGGTGGCCCCGACCACGGGGATGCCGTGGATGGCGCGGCGGCGCAGCGCCGGGTCGTCGTCCACGATCCCGACGGGCGTGACCGCGGGGCCGCCCCGCGCGCGCAGCGCCCGCAGGCACAGCGTGCCCGACTCCCCCGCCCCGACGACCAGCACCCGCACGCCGTGCGGCTGGAAGCCGCCGAAGGCGTCGGAGAGGAAGCGCGCGGTGGCGCGTGCGCCGAAGAGCAGCAGCGCGAGGAGCGCGGCGTCGACGACGAACACCGCGCGGCTGAACACCGACTCGCGCCACAGGAACACGACCGCGAGCGTGGACGCGATGCACGCCGCGCAGATGCCGCGGGCGAGCGCGGCGGCGTCGCTCACGCCGAAGAAGCGCCACACGCCGCGGTACGCGCCGCACGCCGCGAGCGCGGCGACCTGCACGATCACCACGATCGCGATCGAGTTGACGAGCAGCGCGCGGTCGGGCGCCGGCACGCGCCCCTCGTAGCGCAGCAGGTACGCGCCGACGTACGCGGCGCCCGCGAGCACGAAGTCGCACGCGAGCGGACCGACCACGCGCGCGTAGTTCAGGAACGTGCGGCGCAGCTCCTCGGTGCGCTCGGCGGCCTCGCGCTCCGCCGTCGCGACGTAGACGCGCACGCGCCCGAGCACCACGCCGCCGACGGCCGACGCGACGAGCGCGACGCCGAGCAGCACGCTGCTCGCGAGCGCGTCGAGGCGCGACGCGACGACGGCGGACGCGCCGAGCACGGCCGACGCGAGCCAGAGCAGCCGCACCGCGTCGCGCTCCGGCATGCCGAGCGCGACGAGGCGGTGCGAGAGGTGGTCGCGTCCGCCCTGCGAGATGCGGCGGCCGTTCCAGCTCCGCAGCAGCGAGACGAGCGTGGTGTCGAGGATCGGCACCGCGAGCGCGAGCAGCGGCGCGGCCAGCACGACGACCAGGTGCCCCGCCTCCTGGTGCGTGGCGAGCAGACTCGCCGCGGCGAGCGAGAAGCCGAGCGGCAGCGAGCCGGTGTCGCCCATGAAGACGCGCGCGGGGTGCGCGTTCCACGGCAGGAAGCCGAGCGCCGCGCCGGCCGCCGCGAGGGCCACGAGCACGGCGGGCGCGCCGACGCCGGCCGGCAGCGCGGCGGCACACGCCGCCATCGCGACGCCGCTGACGACGACGACGCCGGCGGCGAGCCCGTCCATGTTGTCGAGCAGGTTCAGCGCGTTCGTGATGCCGACGACCCAGAGGATCGTCAGCGGCACCGCGAGCAGCGGCTCCTCCGGCCACGCGGCGCGCACGCCGCCCGCCACGAGCACGCCCGCGGCGGCGGTCTGGCAGACGAGCTTCGTCACGGGACGCAGCCCGCGCAGGTCGTCGACGAGCCCCGCGACGAAGAGCACGAGCAGCCCGCCCCCGACGCCGAGGAGCTGCGGCGGACGCGGCTCCGCGACGGCCAGCGCCGTGGCGATGCCGGCGACGATCGCGACGCCGCCGAGGAGCGGCGTCTCGCGCCGGTGCCAGCGGTCGGCGACGGGGCGCGCCACGGCCCCGAGAGCGCGCGCGAGGCGCATCGCGGCGGGCGTCAGGCAGGCCGCGACGAACGCCGCGAGGAGCAGCGGCGCGATCGACCGGACGGCGTCGGCGAGCGGGCCCACGGCCCCCGCGACGCTACGGCGCGCGCCGGGGCCGGGGGCACGAATTCGAATTCGGCGCGCCTACTCCGCGCGCCAGTCGTAGATCGCCGCCACGTACGCGCGGTACGGGAAGTCCGCGTCGAGGCGCCGGGCGGTGTCCGCGCGGTCGGCCATCCGCCCGAGCACGTCGAGCGCCTGCAGCCGCACGTCCTCGCTGCGCGAGGGCGCGACGAGCGCCGCGATCCGCCGCGCCTCCGCGTCGCCCGCACAGCGCGCGAGGGCGCGCGCGAGACGCGCGTCCACGCGATCCGCCTCCGCGAACGCGACGAGCCGCGCGAGCGCGGCCGCGTCGCCGCACTCGGCGAGCGCCGCCCAGTACGCCGCCTCGAGTTCGGGGTACGGCACGACCGTCGCGGCGCTCGCGCGCAGCGCACCCGGCGCCGCGTCGTCGCCGGCCGCCGCGAGCACGTCGAGCGCGAAGCAGCGGCTCTCCCGCGTCGCGCCGGGGTCGGCCGCCACCGCGCGGTACGCGGCGAGGGCCTCCGGGTCGCGGGCGAGCACGCGCGCCGCCAGCGCGGGGGCCTGCGCGTCGATCGCGCGCGCGGGCGTCCGCACGCTGCGCAGTCGCCGCAGCGCCTGCTCGCGGTCCGGCCCGCACGCCGCGAGGCCCAGGCCGAGCGCCTCGAAGTCGCACCGCGCGCGGGTCGCCACGAACGCCTGGTCGAGCTCGCCGCGCGCCCCGTCGCGCGCCGTCTCCGAGATGTCGGGCGCGGCGGCCAGGCGGCCGAGCGCGAGCGCCGCCTGATCACGGACGGAGACGTCGCGCGCCTCGCGGTGCAGCGTCGTGAGCCGCCGCCGGATGCGCAGCAGCGCCGCGGCGTCCGCGCCCCGGGAGAGGCGCGCGAGCGCCGTCGGCACGCAGCGCGCGACGACGACGTCGATGCGCGACCACGGTGCGCGCGCGCGCTCGTCGAGCGCGTCGAGCACGGCGTCGTCGGCGACACCGAGACGCCCGAGCGCGTCGACGGCCCACGCGCACACGAGCTGGTCGGTGCGCCGTTCGTCGAGCACCCGCAGCAGCTCGGGCACGGCGCGCGCGTCGCCCAGCAGACCGAGCGCACAGGCGGCGGCGGGCGCCACGTCGGCGGCGTCCGGGTCGCGCGCAGCGAGCAGGAGCGCGTCCAGCGTCGCGCCCGTCGGGTCCGGGCCGCCGAGCCCGAGCGCGAGGGCCGCGGCACCCCGCTGCCCCGGGTGCCGCGACGTCGCCCCGAGCAGCAGCCGCAGCGCGTCACGCTCGGCCGCGCTCAGCTCTCCACCGGCGGCGGCCGCACGCGCGGCCGCCACCACGACGGCGTGCGGAGCTGCCGCGGCGCCGCCGTCGCCGCGCAGCACGGCGAGGCGCTGCGCGAGCGTGACGGGGTCGGTGTCGCCGAGCCGCCCGAGGGCCCGGATGGCCGCGGCGCGCAGGTCGTCTACGGCGTCCGGATCCCCCGCCACGCCGCGCAGGGCGGGCAGGACGACCTGGTCCCGCACGTCGGAGGCGAGCGGCGGCGCGAGACGGCGCTGCGCGTCGAGTTCCGGCGCCGCGGCGACGTCCCACCAGAAGCGCCAGTGCGTGTAGTCCCAGCGCTCCGATCTCCTCGTTCCGAAGGTGTGGATGGAGGGCCCGGCGCCGCCGGCGCCCGTCGTCGGGCCGCCCGTCTCGCCGCCGGCGGTCGTCGGTCCGCCGCCCTCCGGCCGCGGCGGTGGATCGGTCGGCTCGCGCGAATCCGGAGGCACGTCGCCGCCGGGACCGCGGAAGGAGCCGCCCGCGGCGGACGCGCCCTTGCCTCGGCTCCAGTCGCCGGACCCGGTGGTCGGTCCCCCGGTGTCGCCGCCCCCGCTCGACGGCGCACCGCCGTCCGCCGTCCGCGGCGGCGGCGGGCCCTCGGGGACGCGCGCGAGCTCGCCGTCGTCGGCCACGTGGACGCCGTCCTCGACGACGAGGAACGACGTGTAGGGCGAGACGACCTGCCACGCCGTGCCGAGCGCGACGATCTCGCGGCGGATCTCGTCGTTCATGCCGTGGATGCGCAGGTCGTCGAGCAGGCGGTCGATACGCAGGCGCGCCCAGAGCTGCGCGACGTGTCCGCGCCCCGGAGCCGCCGCGGGCAGCGTCGCGGGCACGCGCAGCTCGACGGGGTGCCGTCCGACGCGGCCGCGCAGCCGCAGCAGGACGTCGCCGCTGCCGGTGTACGACCCGGCCGCGACGACCGCGGT
Organism: uncultured bacterium; assembly: GCA_937996235.1. GTDB lineage: Bacteria > Planctomycetota > JAJSAM01 > JAJSAM01 > JAJVHW01 > CALKVK01. Next base: position 202,560 of record CALKVK010000023.1, read on the forward strand.
GCCGCGGTACGCGTCGGGCAGACGCTCCGGCTCGAGACCGCGCACGTCCACCGCGTCGCCCACGACCTCGAGCTCGAGGTCGGTCACGACGGGGCTCCGCACCTTGTCGAAGAGCGCCGACACCTTCACCTCGAGCTCCGCGCCGTCGCGCACGTACTGCGCGGAGCCGCGGCTCTCGGCCGCGAGCCGCGAGAGCAGGAACTCCTTCACGTCGGAGCCGACGCCGAACGCGAAGAGCCGCGCCCGCCCCTGACTCGCCGCCGCGTAGCCCGCGGTGATCCGGTCGGTGAGCGTCTCGCCGACCGTCGGGTCTCCGTCGGTGAGGAAGACGACCTGGAAGAGGCGCGCCGGGTCGTCGGTGCGCAACTCGACAGCGGCGCGCAGCGCGGCGTCGATGTTCGTGCCGCCGCTGGCCGTGAGACCGTTCGCGAACTGGCGGGCGCGCGCGAGCGCATCGGCGTCGGCGGCGACGAGGCCGTCGGCGGCGAGCGCGTTCACGCCCGACGAGAACGAGAGCACCTGGAAGCGGTCGTCCGGCGCGAGCGTCGCGAGTCCGTGCAGGAGCGCCGCGCGCGCCTGCTCGATCTTGCGGCCCGACATCGACCCGCTGCGGTCGATCACGAAGACGACGTCGCGCGGCACGGCGGGCACGTCGTCGAGCCGCGGCACGAGCCGCACGAGGAAGTGGCCCTCGGCGGCGCCTTCCTCGCGCGCCGCGACGAGCGCGAGCGTCAGCCCCTGCCCCGCGGGCGCCGAGCGCACGCGGAACGGTCCGTCGAAGCGCACGTTCTCGGCGTTCCACGTCACGCTGCCGAGGGTGCCGTCGCGCTGCACGTCGGCGGCGGCGTGCGACGGGCAGTCGAGCACGCCGACGCCCTGCGCGTCGTGCACGCGCACGGTCACGTCGGCGACGCCCACGGCTGCGCCCTGCGGCATCGGGATCTCGAGCTCGCGCAGGCCGAGGTCGTCGTCGGCGACGTACGCGTAGACGAGGCGGATGCGCACGGAGTCGTGCGCCGGGATCGGGAAGACGCTGACGCGGAACGTGCGGAAGCCGATCTCCTCGAGCAGCGCGGGGTCGCGGCGGCGTTGCACGATCGAGTCGTAGATCGCGCGGGCGCGCTGGGACTCGAGCACGCGCCCGTGCTTCTCGCGGCCGTCGATCCACATCGAGAACTCGTGGACGACCGCGTGCTCGGGGAGGCGAAACACGTACGTGCCCTCGCGCACGGAGCCGCCGTCGTTCCGAAACGTCTGGTCGACGTCCACCAGGGCGACGCCCGCGTCGAGGTCGGCGCCGACCCTGACGCTCTCGACGCGCAGCGCCGAGCCGCCGCCGATCTCGAGTGCCTGCGCGTACGCCGTGGCGGCGGACGCCCCGAGCAACGCTGCGACGAGAGCCCACGTGCGCAGTCCGCGAGTCGGCATCGATCCCTCCGCCAGTGAGAACGCCCGCGCCCTCCACCCTGTCGCAACCCCGGTGCCGCGCCCGCACCGCCTCCCCCGCCGCCCGCCCCCGTTACCCGCCCGCCACACCCAGTCGATTCGGGGACGGTCCTCGCGCAGGCTCGCCACGTCACGGCAAGTTGAATCGGGGACGGTCCTCGTCCGGGCTCGCGGCGTCACGGGAAGTTGAATTGGGGACACTCCTGCGGCCCCGGGCCCGCGGAGGCGCGCGGCGCTGCGCCCGGGGCGTGGTGCCGCGCGGGCGCCGTCGATTCGCGGCGGAGTCGGAGCGGCCGCGACGACGCGCGACGCAGCTCGACGGAATGCGGCCTCACAGCGTGCGCGTCACGCGTCGTCGGTGGCCGGGCGCCACCACCGGGCGCCACGGCGTCACCGATGCGCGGCGGGCGCGCGGTCTCGACGCCACCGAATGGGCTGCGTCGGTCGAGGAGTGTCCCCGGCGGAGCGAGTTGGTTGCGCTGCGAGAGAAACCAGGACCGTCCCCGATCCGGCGAGTTAGTTGCGCTACGCAAGAAACCAGGACCGTCCCCGTTCGTTGCGTCGCCGGCGGGTGAGCCTGAGGAGTGTCCCCGGCGTGACGGGAAGTGGAGGAGCGAGGCTGCGGCAGGACCGTCCCCGATTCAACTCGAGGGGGTCGGAGGCGGCGGGCGGTTCAGCGCGGTTCGCGGACGATCGTCACGGGGCACGCGGCGGTGCGCGCGACGCGCTCCGCGACGCTGCCGAGGAACATGCGCGCGATGGCGCCGTGGCGGTGGCTGCCCATCACGATCTGGTCGACGCCCTCGCGCTCCGCGACCTGGACGATCTCGTGCGCGGCGGCGCCGACCTCGACGTGCGTCTCGACCTCGAGTCCCTGCACGCCCTTCGCCATCTCGGCCAGCTTGCGCTCGGCCGACGCGCGGACGACGTCGAGCTGCGGCGTCGGGAAGCCCGCGGGCAGCTCGATCGGCAGCACGGTCGGCACGTAGTCCACGACGTGCACGAGCAGCAGCTTCGCGCGGTGCAGCCGCGCGAGGTCGCACGCGAACTCCAGCTCCGCGGGGGTGTCGTTCGCGAGGTCCACGGGGACGAGGATCTTCTTCTGCATGGTGTCCTCCGGGTCGCGTCCTGTGCCCCGAGGGTACGGGGCGCCGGGGGCCGCGCGGCCCGATTCAGAAGCGGTCCGCGAGGCGCTCGTAGATGCGCACGAGCCCGCGTGACTCACGTCGCCAGTCGAGCTCGCCGCGCGCCGCGTCGCGCGCCCGCTCGCGGCAGAGCGCGGCGAGCGACGTGTCGCGCAGCAGCGTGTCGAGCGCCTCGGCAACGGCGCGCGGATCGGACGGGTCGCGCGCCGCCCAGAGCACGCCCGCGCCGGTGCCGCGCACGAGCGACGCGGTCGCGGCGAGGTCCGACGCCGCGATCGGCACGCCGGCGGCGAAGCACTCCAGCACCTCGATCGGCAGGCCGAGACGGGCGACGCGGTCCACGGGCTCCGCCGGCAGCACCGCCGCGTCCGCGGCGCCGAGCAGGTCGATGAGCTCGTCCTCGGGCACGGGCGGGACGAACCGCACGCGCGCCTCGACGCCCGCCGCGACGGCGACGCGCTCGATCTCCTCGCGCACGCGGGACCAGCCCAGCAGCACGAGTCCGACGTTGCCGCGCAGCGTCGCGAGCGCGCGCACGGCCGCGTCCACACCGGAACCCGGCCCGCCGGGGCCGCGGTACGCGACGAGGAGCTCCTGCGGCAGCGCGCCGACGCGCACGTGCAGGCGTCCGGGCGCGCCGTTGCCCGGGCGCAGGAACGCGTCGCGCACGACGACCGGGTCCTCCACGCGGCAGCGCGCGATGAGATCCGCCGCCAGCTCCGGCGACGACGTCACGACGGCCGCGGCTCCGGCGGCGACGAGCCGCCGGCGCAGCGCGTCGGCGCGGCGCGTGAGAGCGTGCAGCACACCGAGTGCGGCGCTGCGGCGCGGTCCGGGCGCGCGCGCGGCGACGACACGCGCGTGGCGCTCCGCGGCGCAGACGCCGGGGTCGTCCACGACGCACGGCACGCCGAGGCGTCGCGCCGCGGCGAGCACGGGCTCCGCGACGTCGAGACCGAACACGTGCAGCGCGTCGGGACGCCCGCGCGCCAGCGCCGCGGCCGCGAGCTTCTCGTAGCGCCGCATCCAGCGCACGACGTGCGAGCCGCGCGACGGTGGCGCGTCCGCGAGGACCCACGCGGGCACCGTGCTCCGCACGATCACGGCCGGCCCGAGGTCCTCCTCGGGCTCCGTGCCCGGCGCGAGCACGCCGTGGAGCGTCACCTCGTGACCCGCTGCGGCGAGCACGCGCACGTGCGCGAGCGCGCGCCGGTCGCGCGTGAGGTCGGTGGCGGCGATGCAGGTGATCTTCATGGCGTCGGGCGGTCGGTTCGGCGGGTGGTCAGCGGACGGGCGGCGCGGGCGACGCGCCCCCGCTGCGCGCGGACGCAGCGCCCCGTGTCCCCGTCATCGGCCGCCCGGTGCCGCCGGATCGAGTCCGTCGACGAGCGCGTCGGCCTCGGCGTCGCGCCCCTGCGCGCGCAGTTGACGTGCGGTCGCGGCCGCGGCGTCGCGCGCGTACGACCGGTCCGGCAGCAGGGCGCGCAGCCGCTCGGCCGGCAGCTCGCGCGCGAGCGCCTCGCGCCACGCGCGCGAGAACGCCTGCGGCACGAGCGCGCCCGCCTCGCGCAGCGCGGCCGCGGCGTCGTCGCCGGGCGGGCCCGCCGGCGCGGGCGCGGCGCCGAGCAGGTCGAGGTAGAGCACGCCGATCTGCAGGTTGACGTCGGCGTGCCCGCGGCTCACCCAGCGCGCGCGCCCGAGCGCTGCGAGGCACTCCGCGCGGAGCGCGTCGGCTGCGGCCGTGTCGCTCTCGAGCATGTAGGCCTGGAGCGCGGCCATGCCGCACCACAGGTGCGCCGCGTCGTGCAGCGGGTCGCGCGTCGCGGCCGACACGAGCGTCGCCCGCGCGTCGGCGAGCGCCGCGCGCGGGTCGGCGGCGTCGCGCAGCGCCGCGAGCTCCGCGCGCCCGGCGGCCAGCAGGCGCTCGCCCGGCGGCACGCCCGCGGGCTCGCCGCGTCCGCCCGCGGCCCACGCCTGCGCGAAGTCGCCGACGACGAGGAACGCGAGCAGCGCCACGAGCACCGCCGCGACGGGACGTCGGCGCGCAGGCAACTCGGTCGACTCCGCAGCAAGTGCTGCGGGCAGCGTGACGAGCACCGCGAACGGCAGCGCGACGACGAGGAACTGCGTCTGGAAGTCGGCGAGTCCGCCGACGAGCACGACCGTCGCCGCGCCGAGACAACTCGCCGCGACGGCGGCGTGCGACGCGTCCGCGCCGCGCGTGAGACGCCACGCCGCGCGCAGCGCGGGCACCAGCCAGAGCAGCGCGAGCACGGCGCCGACCACGCCGACGTCGCTCAGCAGGTTCAGCGGCTCGCAGTGCGCGAACCAGAGTTCCTGCGGCGCGTCGACCGACTGCGTCAGATGGATCGCGCGCCCGAACGACCCGAGTCCGGTGCCGAGGAGCGGCGCGTGCAGGAACAGGTCCCACGTGGACGCCCAGCCCGCGAAGCGCGGCTCGGCGACGCCCGCGGTGCCGCGCAGGTAGTCGAGCAGGTAGTCGACGCGCGTGCGCAGCGCGGGCACCGCGAACGCCGCTGCGACACCGCCCGCGGGCACGAGCCAGGCGAGCGTCGCGAGCGCTCGTGCGAACCCGCGGCGGCCGCGGAGCGCGAGCGCGCGCGCGCCGACGAACGCCGTCACCGCGAGTCCGAGCGCGGTCGCGGCGAGCATGATGCGCGCGAGCGAGAGCAGCGCGCCCGCGGAGCAGACGAGGAGCGCCGCGAGAGTTGCGACGACGACCGCGCGGCGCGGCGGCGACACCTGCACGCACTCGAGCAGCGCGAGTCCCGCGGCGGCGCACGCGCCCATGCCCGCCCACACGCCCAGCATCGGCGCCATCACGAACGTGCCCGTGACGCGACCGACGCCCGAGACCTTCGCGACGCCGAGCACGGTGTCGCCGCCCGCGTACGTCGAGAGCAGCCCGATCCCGCACTCCGCGGTCGCGAGCAGCGCGACGAAGAGGAGCACGCGCCGCGCGACCGCGAGACGTCCCCCGCGCGCGGCGGCGAAGGTCGCGGCAACGGCGCCCGTCACGCACACGAGGTCGAGGAGCGCGCGCCGCGTGCCGTCGGGCCAGAGCGAGAGCGTGCGCGGCACGGCGAGCGCACCGTCGCCGGAGACGTGGTCCCACGTGCTGCCGACGAACGGCGCGACGCCACGCACGAGCGCGGCCGGCAGCGGCAGCAGCGCGACGAACGCGAGCAGCGCGAGGAGCAGCAGCGGACGCGTCGCGCGCACGGCGGGGTCGCGTCCCCGCAAGGGGAACGCGCCGCTCCACGCGACGCCGCCGAGCGCCGCGAGCGCGCACAGGAGCACGAGCGCGCGCGGGCCGAGCGCCTCGGCGAAGCGCGCGAGGAACGCGGGCGCGCCCTCGAGCGCGTCCATGCGCGGCGGCGCGCCGAAGAGGACGCAGCCGACGAGCACCCCGGCGCCGAGCGCGGCCGGCGCGAGGTCCGCGCTGCGTCTCACGCGCGCTCCCGCAGCGCCGCCTCGAGCGCCACGAGCGCGTATACCGCGGGACCGAGCGCGTCGTCGCCGGCTGCGTGCGCGGCGGCGAGCGCGTCGAGCGACGCGGCGTCGAGCACGTCGCGGACGCGCGCCGCGCGGTCGAGCAGGTGCGTGCGGACGACGTCGCGCGCGCGGCCGCGCAGCCACTCGGAGACGGGCACCGCGAAGCCGTGCTTCCTGCGCGTCGTCAGCTCGCGCGGCAGCACGCCGCGGAGCGCGCGCCGCAGCAGCCGCTTGTCGGCGCCGTGCGCGCGCGCGGGTGCGGCGCCCGCCAGGTCGGCGACGGCGTCGTCGAGGAAGGGCACGCGGTTCTCGAGTCCGCACGCCATCGTCGTGCGGTCCTCCTTCGCGAGGAGGTCGTCGGGCAGGTAGACGTCGAGGTCGGCGGCGCGCGCGGCGTCGGCGAAGGTCGGCGCCGCGCGGAAGTGCGCGCGCAGGCGCTCGAGCACCGGCGGCGGGTCCGCGTCGCCGAGCAGCCGCACGCGCCACGCGGCGGGCACCACGGCGAGCCGCTCGAGATAACGCGCCGCGGGGTCGCGCTCGCGCGCCGAGGCGGCGAGTTTCCGCGCCCACGCGGCCGCGCTGCCGCCCGCGCCGCGCCGCGACGTCGGCAGCACGGCGGCGAGGGCGCGCGCACACGGCGCAGCGACGCGCGGCACGTCGCCGAGACGGTAGCGGCGATAGCCGAGGAAGAGCTCGTCGGCGCCGGTGCCGGTCAGCACGACGGTCACGTCGCGGGCCGCTGCGCGCGAGAGCGCGAGCACGGCCAGCGCCGAAGAGTCGCCGAACGGCTCGCCGAACGCGCGCGCGCACGCGGCGAGGAGCTCCGCGAGGTCGTCGGGCGCGAACGCGACCTCGGTGTGCTCGGCGCCGAGCAGCTCCGCGCTGCGGCGCGCGGCGGCGGACTCGTCGTACCGGCCCTCGCCCGGGAAGCCGAGCGCGAAGGTGCGGAGCGGCGCGCCGGCCGCGCGCACGAGCGCCGCGACGGCCGCCGAATCGACCCCGCCTGAGAGGTACACGCCGACGGGCACGTCGCCCATCAGGTGCCGCGCCACGGCCGCCGCGAGGGCGTCGCGGACGGCGTCCTCCGCGGGCGCGGGCGCGTCGGTCGCGGTCGCGGGCGCGGGCGGCGGGGCGAACCGCAGCGTCGTGCGTCCGCGCGGCCCGACGACGAGCGCCGTCCCCGCGGGCACCTTGCGGACGGCCGCGTCGAGCGTGCGCGGAGCGGGCACGACGCCGAGCGCCAGGTAGTCGCGCAGCGCGTCGCGGTCGAGGCGGCCCGACGCGGGCAGGGCCGAGGGCTCCGACGCGAACGCGAGGGGCGGCCCGTCGGCGACGTAGAGCGGCTTGATGCCGAAGCGGTCGCGCGCGAGCACGGTCTCGCCGCTGCGGGCGTCGTGGAGCGCGAGGGCGAACATCCCGCGCAGGCGGGCGAGCGCGGCGACGCCGTCCGCGGCGACGAGCGGCGCGACGACGGCGGTGTCGGGGCCGGGGGGGACGTCGATGCCGCGGGCGCGGAGCTCGTCGCGCAGCGCGGCGTGGTTCCAGATCTCGCCGTTGACGGTGGCGACGACGCGGCCGTCGGCGGCGGTGTAGGGACCGGAGGCGGCGAGGGGGTCCGTCACGTGGAGGCGGGCCGCGCCCAGGACGCCGCCGCCCGCGGCGAGCACCGCCCGCTCGCCGGGCCCCCGGTGCGCGAGCCGCGCGACCATGCGACGCACCTCGCCCGCCGCCGCCTCCGAGGCGCCGGCGCGGGGGTCGTCGAGGGTCAGCCCGCAGATGCCGCACATGGCGAGGATCGTAGCCCCCTTGGACGCCCGACCCGCGCCCGCTCCGCCCCCCTCACCCGAATCGGGGACGGTCCTCGTCCAGGCTCGCGCTCCACTCCCCGTTGAATCGGGGACGGTCCTCGCGCAGGCTCGCACCGGAACGAGCCGTTGCGGAGGGGACGGTCCTCGCGCAGGCTCGCACCGGAACGAGCCGTTGCGTCGGGGACACTCCTGCGTGGGGGCCCCGAGCTGTCGCGGCCGCCGCGCGGTCCGCCGAGGGAGCCGGGCGGACGCCGGCCCGCCGTCGCATCGGCGGCGACGCGGCCCCGTAGCGCCGACACCTCCACGCGACGGCGCGCCGTGAGCGCTCGCCACGTCGAGCCTGGGGAGTGTCCCCGACGCAACGAGAACACGCGCACCGAGCCTGGCGCAGGACCGTCCCCTTCGGAATGAGAGGCGCCGTCACGAGCCTGCGGCAGGACCGTCCCCGAATCCACGGGAGGGGGTGCGGGGCGGGTGTATTGAGGGCGCGTGGCCGGGACGGACCCGTCGGACGCGCACCCGCCGCCGCGGCGGCTGGCCGGGGTCTTCTCGTGGAACGGGTGGTGGCGGCTCGGCGGGGCTGCGCTCGTCGCGCTCGGGTGGGTGGCTTGGCGGGTGGTGCCCGACGCGATCGCGCGCCCGCTGAGCGTGATGCAGTCCCCGGACGCCGCGACCGCCGCGCGCATGTGGATGGACGCGGCGACGCGGCCCGCCGCCGTCGCCGACGGCGTCGCGCTGACGGCGTGCGGGCTCGGTGTGCTCGCTCTCTTCCTGGGACGCCGGATCGTGCGCCGGCCCGCGCTCGTCGCGCTCGTCGCGTGCACCGGCGTCGCCTACACGATGCTCTCCTTCCACGCCCGCGCCCTGCCCGGCGACTTCGTCGGCGACGCGCGCCACTTCCTGCGCATGGCCGGCGAGTGGCCGTGGCGCCCGGGGGGATGGTTCCGCTACCGCGTGCTCGGGCCGTGGATCGCGCGCGCGCTCGGCTCGCTCCCGGACGACGTCGTGCCGGACGTCGCCGGCTACGGGGCCGCCCGCGGCTGGTTCCTCCTCGCGCTCGGCTCGCTCGCGCTGCTCGGCCCGGCGCTCGTGCTCCTCCTGCGCGACCTGAGGTTCGGCATCGCCGCCCAGCACCTCGGCGTGCTCCTCTACCTCTCGTCGTTCGCGCTGCTCTACCACTCCTTCAACTACGCGCTCCCCGACCCGCTCGCACTGCTCCTGCTCGTCCTCGCGTGCCGTGCGATCGTCCGCGGGCGCGATGCGGAACTCGCGGTCTGGCTGCTGCTCGGCGGGCTGACGAAGGAGGTCGTGCTCTTCCTCGTCCCCGTGCGCTGGTTGTGGGCACGCCGCGACGGACACGGCCTCGACGTGCCGGCGGCGCTCCGCGCGACGCTCCCGGCGCTCCCCGCCCTCGCGGTCTTCGCGTGGCTGCGCTTCCGGCCGGACGAGGCCGCGAACTACACCGGGTTCGTCGCCGGCAACGCGTTCCTCTTCCCGTGGCGCCACCAGCCGGACAACGTCGCGCGCCTCTACTCGCCGTTCGCCGCCGGCTGGGCGCTGATCGCCCTCGCCGCACTCCGCCCGGACCGCTGGACGCGCGCCGCCCTCGGCTTCCTCGCGCCGTGCGCGTTCTCGCTGCTCTTCACCGACTCCGGCCGCATGCTCGTCTACCTGACGCCGTTCGCGATCCCCGCGATGCTGCGCGCGGCCGGCGCCGACGCGCGCGTCCCCCGCCGCGGCCTCATCGCGCTGCTGCTCGTGTGCCTGTCGATGCGCCTCTGGGAGCCGTTCGCGGTGCTCTGGAAGGTGCCGCTGTTCGTGCGACGCCCGCTCGCGCTGCTCCTCGCGACCGTCTGCGCGTGGCTCGTGCGCGACGTGTGGGCCCCGCCGCGCGGCGCAGCGGGTCAGCGCGGCGACGCGACGCCGCGCAGCACGGCGGCCAGCTCCGCCGCGAGCGCGTCGTAGGAGTACGGCGCGACGGACTCCGCGCGCGCGGCACGACGCGCCGTGTCCTCCGGCGTCGCGTCCGCGAGGTCGCGCAGCCAGGTCGCGATGCCGCGCGCGTCGGCGGGCGCGAACACGCCGCCTGCGCCCGTGTCGCGCACGAGCGCCGCCGCCTCCCCGTCGGGCGGGCCGACGAACAGCACGGGCACGAGCGCGCCGAACGCGTCGTAGAGCTTCGTGACGACGATCTCGCGGTGCGCGGCGGGCATCAGCACGAGCGCGGCGTCGGCCGCGCGGAGCGCGTGCGTCGCCACGTCGCGCGCGACGAGCCCGTGGAACGTCACCGCGCGCCCGAGCCCCGCGGCGTGGACGGCGCTCGCGAACGCCGGCTCGACGCGTCCGTAGAAGTCCACGTGCACGCGCTCGGTCGCCTGCGGCGCGAGATCGCGCAGCGCCGCGAGCGCGCCGAGCAGCGGACCGACGCCGTGCTCCGCGTGCGCATAGACCTTGCCGGCGAAGACGACGTGCACACGGCCGTCGCGCGCGCGCGGCGGCGGCTCGAGCGGCGCGCGTTCGAGGTATCCGTTGCGGACCACGTGGACGGGCACGTCGAGACCGAGCGCGCGCACGCGCTCCGCCTGCCCCTCCGTCGTCACCGTGACCGCCGCGGCGCGCGCCAGCCAGCGCCGCTCGAGCCGGCGGTCGAGCGCACGCCGCGCGGGCGAGTGCGTCGAGCCGTACTGGTTCGCGGACCACAGGTCGCGCAGGTCGGCGACCCAGGGCAGTCCGCCCTGCGCGAGCACCGCGCCGGTGCGCAGCGAGGTCCACGGACTCGACGTCGTCCACACGACGTCGAACGCGCGCTCCGCGTGGAGACGCCGCGCCGCCGCGAGCGACGGCGCGTGGAACCCGCGCCACGGGTCGGGCACGTAGAGCGCCTCGCGGACGACGCGCCGCGCGAGGCCGCCGCCCGCGCGCTGCGTGTCGGCCGCCGACTCCGCGCGCCCGGCGGGCGCCCCGCGCTGCCACGGCCAGCGCTCCTCGTCCACGCGCACGACGCCCGGCGGGTCGGTCCACGGGTCGCCGGGCACGGTCGCGTAGTTGCCGTCGCGCACGGTCACGAGCTGCGGCGCGACCCCGTGCGCGGACAGGTGGCGGAAGAACCCGAGCGCGCGCTTCGCCCCGGCGTCCACCGACGGCGGGAAGTAGTACGCGACGAGCAGCGCGCGCAGATCCACGCGCCCGAACCTACCCGAGCCCGAGGCGCGCGCCGCAGACCGCCGCGCGCACATGCGGGATCCGCTTTCGGCGCCTCGCGCGACCTGCTCCACTGCTCCGGTGGCGCGCGTCGCGATGCTGCTGACGAACCGCTTCACGCACGACGCGCGCGTGGCGCGCGAAGCGCGGACGCTGGCGGAGATGGGCCACGACGTCGTCGTCCACTGCCTCGCAGGCGACGGACTGCCCGCGGAGGAGACGCGCGACGGCTTCCGCGTGCGCCGCCACGCCGAGCCCGCGTGGATCGGACGCCGCGGTCCGCTGCGGCTCGTCCCGCTCGTGCGCTGGTACGGCCGCTACGACTTCCTCGCGCGGGCGGCCGAGGGCGACGTGCCGAACGTCGTCCACGGCCACGACCTCGAGACGCTGCTCCCCGCGTCGGAGCTGGCGGGGCGGCTCGGCGTGCCCCACGTCCACGACGACCACGAGCTCGGGCTCGAGAAGCTCGGCCAGGGCATCGGCGACTGGGTGCGCGGTCCGAAGCGCGTGGCGCTCGAGCTCGCGACGGAGTTCCTGCGGCGGCGCGGGCGGCGCCTCGAGTCCGAGCTGATCCCGCTCGTCGGCGGACTCGTCACGGCGTCGCCGCTCTACGCTCGCGTGCTCCATGCGCGCTACGGCGTCGAGCCGGTCGTGCTGCTCAACACGCCCGAACGCAGCGACCCGGCGCCGACGCCGCTCCTGCGCGAGCGCGCGGGGCTGCCGCCGGGCGCGCACGTCGTGCTCTACCAGGGCACGGTCACGCCGGCGGGCGGCGCCGAGGAGGCCGTCCTCTCCACGCGCAACTACCCGCGCGGCTGGCACCTGGTGTTCCTCGGCACGACGTGGATGCGTCCCCGCCTCGAGGCGCTCGCGCGCGCGCACGAACTCACGTCGCGCGTGCACTTCCTGGACCCCGTCCCGCCCGCCGAGCTGCCCGCGTGGACGCGCGCCGCGACCGTGGGGCTGTGCCCGATCCGCGCCGTCAACCGCGGGCAGTCGCTGTCGCTCGCGAACAAGATCTTCGAGTACCTCCACGCGGGTCTGCCGGTCATCGCCTCGGACGTGCCGGGGCAGGGCGCGCTCGTCCGCGAGCTCGACGCCGGCGAGCTGATCCCCGACGTGTCCGCCGACGAGATCGCCGTCGCCGTCGGACGCGTCGCCGCCGTGCCGGAGCGCGAGCGGATCGAGTGGGGCGAGCGGCTGCGCCGCGTCGCGCACCGCTCGTACTGCTGGGAGATCGAGTCCGAGAAGCTGCGCGCGCTCTACCGCCGCATCGTCTGAGCGTCGGCCGCCGACGCCCGCCGGAGCGTCAGGTTGACGCGCACGGCGCCGAGCCGCGGGTGCACGCCCTCGCGCACCGCCGCGACGCCGTGATACGTGCGCCGCGACGGCCCGCCGAACACGAGCACGTCGCCGTGCTCGAGGGGCACGCGCACGACCGGGTCGCGCCGCGTCGCGCCGCCCCACAGGAACGTCGCGGGGAGTCCGAGCGAGACCGAGACGATCGGCGCGCGCCCGTCGGGCTCGTCGGCGTCGCGGTGGAGCCCCATCCGCGCGCCCGGCGCGTAGCGGTTGACGAGGCACGCGTCGGGAAGGAACCCGTCGAAGCCGGCCGCGCGCGCGGCGTCGTCCGCGAGGCGCAGGAACGCATCCGGGAGCGCGGGCCACGGCGTTCCGCTCGCGGGGTCGCACGCGGTGTAGCGATAGCCGGAGGCGTCGGCGACCCAGCCGAGCGCGCCGCAGTTCGTCATCGCCGCCGACATCGTGCCGCCGCCGGGCACCGACATGTGGCGCGGCGGCGCAGCGGCCCACACACGCTCGACGGCGTCGATCAGGTCATCGGCGGCGGCGAGCGCGAACCCCCGCAGCACCACGGCGCCCGGCGCGAGTTCGTCGCGCGTCGTCGCAGGCGCAACGAAGCCGAGGAGCGCCTGGTGGTTGCGCGTCTCGTCGGCCCTGCAGCGGCTCGTGTCCACGGCGGCAGCGTAGCGCGCGCCGGTCACGCCGCCGCATGGCGCGCAGGCCTGGGATGCAGGCGCTCCGCAGGTCGCGGCGCCGCTCGTCGCCGCGCGGACGTCGCCGCGCTGACGGAGATGGGATTTGCAATCGTCCCCGCGGTTCCCCCAAGGTGGGCCCGTCCGCCCGGCGGACGGGGAGGGAGACATGGCGAGACGGAACGCACACGGGCCAACGCCCGTCTGCGGCGTACGCGCGTCGACAGTGGCTGCCGGACTCGTCGCGCTCTGCGTGGTGACACTGTGCGCGGACGCCGCCCCCGAAGGCGTGCTCGCGCGGAACGGCGACGTGCTCGGCGCCGAGATCGACGCGCCCGGCGACAGCGACGCATTCAGCGTCGAGCTGGCGGCCGGCGGGCGTCTCGACCTCTCCGTCGCAGCGGCGGAGAAGTCGTCGGCCCTGCTCCCCGAGGTCGTCGTCCTCGATCCGAGCGGCAACGCGGTCGCGCCGGCGAAGTTCAAGAGCAAGAAGACGGGGCACGCCGTACAGCTCGGAGGGATCGTCGCTCCGGACGACGCGACCGGCGTGTGGCGCGTGCTCGTCGCGGCGCGCGACGACACCGTCGGGACCTACACCGCGAGCTTCAAGGTCAAGAACCCGGCGAAGGGCAAGGCCGCCGGCATCGTGGTGCCCGCAGCCGGCGTCGCCCGGATTCCGTTCGCCGCGGAAGGCGGCGCGGTGCTGACGAGCGTCGTCGTGAAGCCCGGCAAGGGGCTGCCGACACCGGCCGCAGCGCGGATCGTCGCGCCCGACGGTTCGACCGTCCCCGCGTCCGAGGCGGCGTTCGCGCCGCAGGGCACGTCGCTCCGGCTCCGCAAGTTCGAGTTGCCGGCGGGCGACTTCGGCGCGTACGCGCTCGAGGTCGTGGGCGGCGGGAGCGCCACGACGGTGCAGGTGAAGCTCGCGCAGAAACCGCCGAAGCGCAAGGCGCGCAAGAAGGGCAGCAAGCCCGAGCTGCTCCCGCCGGAGGCGCGCATCGACGCGCTCGACGCGACCGACGCGCGCCAGGAGGACGCGCCGCACGAGTTCGTGATCACCGGAGCCGGCTTCCTCGCCGAGAGCACCGCCGCGGTCTCGGGCGACGGCGTGACGTTCCGCTCGTTCACCCTCGACGGCGACGGCACCGCGCGCATCGCGTGCGACGTCGTCGCGGACGCGCCCTACGGACTGCGCGACCTCACGCTCCTGCCGCCGCCGCTCCTCGGCGAGCCGGTGCGCGTGGTGCGCGGCGTGCGCGTGCTCGCGCCGCTCCCGACGATCGCCGGCACCCCGACGCCGGTCGTGAAGCAGGAGGACGCCGCGGCGGAGGTCGTGCTCACGGGGAGCGGGTTCCGCGCCGGCGGGAGCGTGAGCTTCGGCGGCGCCGGGCTGACGGTGACGGCCCTCGACGTCGAGAGCGGCGGGCGCATCGTGCTCGGCGTGCGGGTGGACGGCGCCGCGCCGCTCGGCGCGCGCGACGTCACGTACACGCAGCCCGCGGCCGGCGGCGGCGACGCGGTCGTCGCAACGGGCCTGCTCACCGTCCACTACCCGGATCCCGTCGTCTCCGCCGCGACGCCGACGATCGTGCGGCAGGGCGACACCGGCGTCGACGTCGTGCTCGCGGGCGGCGGCTTCCGCGACGGTGCGTCCGCGCTGGTCGGCGGCGCGGGCGTCGACGTGACGGCGGTCGCGCGCGACGACGGCACGCATCTGCGCGTCACCGTGGACGTGGCCGACGACGCCGCATACGGCGCGCGCGACGTCTCCGTCACGCAGGCGGACCTTGGCGGCGGCGCGACGGGCATCGGGTCGGGCGTGCTCACGGTGCACGCGCCGGACCCGGTGCTGACCTCGGTTGCGCCCGCTGCGCTGACGCAGGGGGACACGGACGTGCAGCTCACGCTGCGCGGCGCGCACCTCCGCAACGGCGGCACGGTCGGCATCGGAGGCACGGGCTTCACTGTGACGGGGTTCACGCGTGTCGCGGACGACGAGGTGCACGTGCTCGTCTCGGCTGCGGACGACGCGACGCTCGGTGCGCTCGACGTGACGTACACGCAGCCCGACGCCGGCGGCGGTGCGAGCGCGACCCTCGCCGCGGCGCTGCAGGTGGACGCGCCGCAGCCGACTCTCACGGAGTCGTCCGCGAGTGTGCTGCGTCAGCTCGACACGCAGATCGAGCTCGTGCTGACGGGCACGGAGTTCCGCGACGGCGCGACGGTGCGGATCTCGGGCAGCGGCGTGACCGTCGCGCACGTGGACGTGGCGTCGCGCACGAGCGCGACCGTCACGCTCAGCGTCGACGAGTTCGCGGCGGTCGGCGCCCGCGACGTCACGTTCGTGCAGCCGGCGATCGGCGGCGCGCGCAGCGCGACGCTTGCCGACGCGTTCGCGGTGCATCACCCCGACCCGCTGCTCTCCGTGGTCGACCCGGCACAGGTCCGGCGCACCAAGACGGGGACGCTGCGGCTCTTCGGTGCGCACTTCCGGACGGGCGGGAGTGTCACCGCCTCGGGCAGCGGCGTGACGTTCGGGACGCCGACGGTGATCGACCCCGCGACGCTCGACGTCGCGTACGCCGTCTCCGCGGGCGCAACGCTCGACACGCGCGACGTCACGTATGCGCAGCCCGCTGCGGGAGGAGGTGCGCAGGTGACGCTCGCGGACGGGCTCGAGGTCTTCGACTCGCCGCCGCTGCTGACGTCGATCACACCGGCGACGCTGCGCCCGGGCGATGCGTTCGTGCCGTGCGTCGTGATCGGCGACCGGTTCGTCGCGGGCACGCAGGTGTCGATCGCCGACGGCGGCGTGGTAGTCGAAGCGCTCGCGGTGACGTCGGCGACGCGCCTCGACCTGATCGTCTCCGCCGCCTCCGACGCGGCGCTCGGTCCGGCGGACGTCTCGATCGCGCTCCCCACCGGTCCGGCCGAGGTGTTCGACGACGCGTTCGCGGTTCTGACCGCGCCGCCGGTCGTGCAGTCGTTCAGCATGGCGGCGGTCGTGCAGGGCGCGGCGTCGGTCCCGGTCGAGTTGCGCGGCCTGAACCTCGCGCGCGTCGCGACGCTCACGGCCGACGGCAGCGGCGTGACGTTCGCGAACGTCGTCGCGGTGGACGACGGGCGCGTGACCGCCGACGTGAGCGCGACCGCGGCCGCGACGCTCGGGCTGCGGACGCTGACGGCCACCAACGCGGCGTCGACGGGCGGCGGGAGCGGCACGCTCGCGGCGGCGTTCGAGGTCGTCGGCGCGACGCCGACGGTCAGCACCGTGACGCCCGCGGCGGTGGCGCGCACCCCGTCGGCGGGGCGGACGCGCGTCGTCGCGGCGCGCGTGCTCGGCAGCAACTTCGTGAGCGGTGCAAGCGTCGCTCTCGCGCGCGCCGGCGGCAGCGGCGTCGCCGTCGTCTCGGGCAGCGCACGCGTGCTCTCCGGCGGCGAGATCGCGGTCGATGTTTCCGTCGCAGGCGGCGCGACGACGGGCGCGTGGGACGTGACCGTGACGAACCCCGGCGGACTCGGCGACAGCGGCGCGTCGGGGGCGGGCACGTTCACCGTGCAGAGCGAGAGCACGCTCACGCTGAACCAGATCGTGCCGCCGGACGGCAGCACCTACGGCGGAGAGCGCGTGGTGCTCCACGGCGGCGGGTTCGCGACGGGCGCCGTCGTCGACTTCGGTACGGAGCGCGCGCTGCGCGCGCAGGTCATCGATCAGAACACCATCGTGTGCACGGTGCCGCAGCCGGCGACCGCGTCGCTGAGTGCGCCGAGCGCCGTCGCCGTGACGGTCACCAACCCGTCGACGTCGACCGCGTCGCGCGGCGCGGCGTACGCGTACGCCGTCGACGACCTGACGCAGTTCGTCGACGTAACGGTCCCGGCGCTCGGCGCGACCGGCGTACCCGCGTCGCTCGCCGCGAGCTGCGTGCACCTCGCGCGCCCCGCGGCGGCCCTGCCGGCATACTCCGGCTCGTCCGCGACCTTCCCCGAGCTGACGCTCTACTGGTACGAGAACGCGGG
Organism: uncultured bacterium; assembly: GCA_937996235.1. GTDB lineage: Bacteria > Planctomycetota > JAJSAM01 > JAJSAM01 > JAJVHW01 > CALKVK01. The sequence continues at coordinate 219,690 of CALKVK010000023.1, forward strand.
CGCCGGTGCGCCGGGGGGCGCGGCGACGCTCAGTGCGGACCGCCGCTGGATCGTCTTCACGCGCTCGACCGCGAGCCCGCTCGCCGCGAGCGCGGCCGGGGTGTGGAAGACGACGATCCCCGGCACGGTGACATCGCTTGCCGGGCAGCCGCTGTTCGAGGTCTCGAAGACCGACGACGGCGGGCAGGTCCGCTACGACGAGTTCTTCTACACGATCGCGCCGGCGAGCTCCGACACGACCGCCCCGACGCTCCTGTCGAGTACGCCGGGCGCCTCCGCGAGCGGAGTCTCGACGACGGCCGCGCTGACGCTCGCGATGTCGGAGGAGCTCGATCCGCTGAGCGCGACGTCGGCGAACATCTCCCTGACGCAGGGCGCAACGCCGGTCGGCTGCCACGTCGGAATCGCGGCGGACCTTCGCACTCTCATGCTGTCGCCCCATGCCGAGCTGGCGACGAGCACGACCTACACCGTCACGCTGAGCACGGGCGTACGCGACCTGCACGGCAACGCGCTCGCCTCGAACGTCACGTTCACGTTCACGACCAGCAACGGGACGGACGCCACGGCGCCGACGATCGATCGCGTGACGATCGAGGACCTGCCGGCCGCCGTGGACGGCTCCGGCACGTACGTCTCGGGCGCGGACTCGACGGGCTCGTCGACCAACCCGCAGGCGGCGAGCGCCGGCGCGTCGCAGGCGTTCGACCTGTTCGTGCCGCAGTCCGGCTTCGCGGTGCGCGTGGAGTACTCGGACGAGGGCGGCGCGGGCATCGACCCGACCGGGTTCACCGCGCTGTGCAGCGTCGCCTCCGGCTCCGCGTCGGCCGGAACCGACCTCGCGGCGTCATTCGACACGGTCGACGAGACGCACGCCGTGTGGCGCATCCCCGCGGGCGCCGCGCTCGCGACGGGCGAGAACGTGACGCTCACGTTCACCGTGTCCGACACGGCCGGGAACACGTCGTCGAACGCCGTCGTGACGTTCGACGTCGGTGCGGCGAGCGCCACGTCCGCGAGCGCGACCGGCGGCAACCTCGCGCCCTTCGACGCACGCCAGACCTGGGTGCTGCGCTCCGACCTCGACGTGTACACGGCGTCGATCTTCGAGGAGACGGTCGGCTCCACGACCTTCCCGCGCATGACGACGACGCTCGCGTCGAACGACATCGCCGACTTCGACGAGGTGCTGCGTCTCGTCGGGCTGCAGACGACGTCGATGACGTCCGCCGCCGCCGCCACGGTCAACGGCGAGTCCGTCGGGACGAACCGCATCGTGCGTCGCCTGCTGCTCGAGCGCGTCCGCGAACTCCTGCGCGAGCGCTTCGGCATCGACGGCGACGGTACGCGCGACGCCGACGCACCCGAGATCGAGTTCCTTCTGGCGGGCGAGCAGGGGTCGCTGACGACGCTCCCCACCTACGCGTCGTCCGCCTCGAGCGGCAGCACGAGCGGCTTCTCCGAGCTCTCGATCGGAGGGACGCAGGGCGCCGAATCGAGCGGCACGGCGACGTCGAGCGTGCTCGGTGCATCGCCCCACGACACGCGCAACCTGGCGCAGGAGGCGCTGCTCAACACCGACGGGACGTACGGCGTATTCCTCGGCAGCCTGCTCAAGCGGCACGCCGGGGACGGGCGCTTCACGCTGGCCGGCACGTCCCAGGCCTGGCGCGGCATGTACCGTCCGTTCGGGCGCTATGTGCTCGAGCAGATGTGCTCGACCTGGGGCGGCACGCCGGTCGGGGAGGACGCGAGCGACGACGACGTGCTCGCGGGGACCTTCGACCGGACGACGTCGGTCGACACGACGCTGAACGACCGCTACGACGCCGTGTTCACGGCGCTCGAGACGCTCGCACTCTACATCTCGGCGACCGCCGCCACCGAGATCGGCAACGCCACGGGACTCGTGCCGGACGGCGCACCGAAGACCGGGCTGTTCGGGCACGCGCACCGCGACAACGCGTTCACGGACGCGACGACGTCGGCGCTGAACGTCTCGCACCGCGTGTACTGGGCCGGGGTCAACAACCTGATGGCGCCGGACGGGACGATCTTCGAGAGACTGCGCACCGGCTCCGACCTGCGCCGCTTCAACCCGCTGGCGCTCGCGTGGCTGCGCGGCCGGCTCCTGCACGACGAGGGACTCTGACATGCGCACCGCAACGTTCGCCGCCGTCGTGCTCGCGACCGCTCTCGCCTGGACGGCGCCGCGCCGCGCCTCCGCCGACGTGGACGCGGAAGCGGCAACACTCGGCGCGCAGACCGAAGCGGCCGCGCTCGTCGTGGTCGCACGCGCGACCGCGGCGCCGTCCGCGGCGGACGAGCTGCCCTGGGTGAAGACCGAGTTCGAGGTGGGCCGTGTGCTGCGCGGCGGCTGGTCGCGCGAGACGCCGCTCGTCGTGCTGCTGCCGCGCGCGCTGGGCGACGCGGCTCCGGCGGGTGCAGCGCGGCTGCTGTTCCTCGAGCCTGCGGACGACGGCGAGTCGCGTTACCGGCCGGTCGCGGGCTCGGCGAGCGTGCTGCCCGCCGGCGATCCGCGCGCGTCGGCGCGGCTGCGGCACGTCGCACGCTACGCAGCGGCGCTCGCCGCACCGGCGTCGCGCCGCGACGAGGCACTGCGCGCCGCCCTGGTCGATGCGCTCGACGGCGACGACGCGGGCGTGGTCCTCTCCGCCGCACTCGACCTCGGCCGCCGCGCGGAACTCCTCGCCGGGCTCTCGCGCGCCCAGTCCGAGCAGGTCGTGGACGTGTTCGCGCGCCGCGGCGTGCAGGACCGGGCGCAGGAGGCGCTCGCCAGGGTCGTCGCGCTCTGCGGCTCGCCTCGCGCCGCAGATGCGCTCGCGGACGCGTGCGCCGCGGACGGCGCCGAGCTGCTCCGCGGCGGTCTGGGCGACGCCGCCGAGGCGTTCGGGGGCAGCGCGCTCGCCGAGGCCCTTGCCGCACGCCTCGCCATCACGACGGCGCCGCACCGGGCGCGCACACTCGTGGCGGCGCTCGGCGCCGCGGGGCGCGAGGTGGGGCTGACCGCGCTCCTCGGGCTCCTGCGCGCCGACGACGCGACGCTGCGAGCCGAGGCGCTCCACGCCGTCGGCCGCACCGCGCGTGCGATCCGCGCGCGCGCCGCGGCGGCGCGTCGCGCGGGCGCCGTCCGCTCCGACGCGGACGCGGACGCGCCGCCGCCTGCGGAGGTGGCGCAGGGTGCAGCGGCCCCGGATGCGACGTGGAGCGCGCTCCGCACCCGCCTGCGTGTCGCGCTCGCACAGGCCGCGCTGGGCGCACGCACCGCGAACGAGCGGCGCGCGGCCGTCTGGAGCCTCGTCCAGCTCGACGACCCCGCGGCGACGTCGTTCCTGCGCCGTCTCGCGCGCGACGATCCGGGCGGCGAGCTGGGGCGGCTCGCGGAGTACCACCTCGCGCGTCCGCGCGGCAGCCTGGTGCTGCGCTGAGTCGACGGAACGGCACCGGCGGTTAGCCTCGCATGCATGCGGAAGTGGAAGATCCCGGGAGCGCTCGCCGCCGCGCTCCTCGCACTCCTTGCGTTCGGCGGCGTGGCGTACGCGCTGCCGTCGCTCTCGGTGGACACGGCGCGCGTCGTGTTCTGGCGCTCGGGCGACGGGCTGCCGCGGCACGACGTGCGCGTGACGGCGCAGATCACCGACCGCTCGCTGATCGACTCCTTCGACCCGCTCAAGACGCCGTTCCGGCTGCGCATCGGCGACTACGTGGCAGTGCTCGAGGTGCCGGAGGCGGGCGCGACGGAGACGCCGTTCCGGCGCAAGCGCAAGCTCTGGAAGCTGAAGGTGAAGGACGCGCCCGTCCGCGCGAAGCTGACCCTCGACGCGCGCTCCGGACTCGTGCAGTTCCGCGCACGCGGCGTGAACGCGCTCGCGCTGCTGAAGTCCGACCCGGAGAAGGTGGACGTCGTGGTCGAGTTCGGCACGCGCGTCACCGGCGAGCGCGTCGCGTTCGACGCGCGTGAGCAGGGCGGCATCGTGCGCTGGACCTTCAAGCGCTACGGAACGAACGTGCTGCCCGAGGAGTACGACCCCGAGGCGCTGCTCGCGAAGGACCTGCTCTGGTACATGATGGCGTCGGGCGAGAAGAGCAGCGTGATCCTGCCCGGCGTGCGCGTCGCGCGGAACGCCGCGGAGCTGCGGCCGATCTGGGACACGGCCTACCCGGCCAGCTCGGTGCTGCCGCCCGTCGACTTCCAGCGCGAGATGGTGATCGCGGTCTACGTCGGCCTCGTGGCGCCGACGCGGAAGCAGATCGTGGAGGTCATCCGCGTCACCGACGACCGCAGCCAGCTCCACGTCTCGTGGCGGCCGCGGCACCTCTGCGACACCTACGTCTGCAACGGCCCGCCGAGCACGCCCCAGTGCCCCGACAACTCGCCGTTCGTGTTCCTGCGCGTGGCGCAGACCACCTCCGAGGTCTTCTCGGAGAAGCAGACCGACCTCTACGACGACTGCAAGAAGTAGCGCGACTCCCCGCTACGCGGCCGCGTCGACGCAGGTTCGCAGCCACGTCTCCGCGATCCACGCGGTGAAGAGCACCGGGGCGGCCGTGTCGTCGCCCGCGTCGAAGCGGGCGCGGACCTCGTCGAGGCCGCGCAGGTCGTAGATCCCGCGGGTGCGCAGGCGCTCCGAGTCGAGCGTGGCGCGGAGCGGCTCAGCGAGGGCGCCGCGCATCCACGCGGCGGTCGGGACGCCGAAGCCGACCTTGTCGCGGCGGGCGAGCACCGTCTCGGGCACGAGGCCGCGCACGGCCTCGCGCAGCGCCCACTTCGTGACGCCGCCGCGCAGCTTCATGTCGTCGGGGAGCGCGTCGGCCAGGAGCAGCAGGCGGTGGTCGAGGAACGGCAGGCGCACCTCGCGCGAGAACGCCATCGAGCTGCGGTCGGCCTGGCGCAGGAGGTGCGGCAGCATGCGCAGCCGCTGCGACTCGCGCAGACTGCCGCGCAGGTCGGACGCGCGCGGCGGCGGCGCGGTCTCCACCGACGCGACGAAGTCGGCGTGCAGCCACGGCACCCGCGGGCCGCCGCGCAGCTCGCGCAGCGCGTGCGGCAGCCGCCCGCGCAGGTTCTCGCGCAGGAGCCGGCGCGCGAGGCCCCGTCCGTGCAGCGCGTCGTGCGCGCGCATCGAGCGGCGCAGCGCGCCGAGGCGCCCCGCGCGCAGCATCCCGACCCACATGTCGCCGAAGTAGAACGGGTAGCCGGCGAAGACCTCGTCGGCGCCCTGTCCGTTCAGGAGCACGGTGACGCCGCGGTCGCGCGCGAGCTCCATCACCTTCCACTCCGCGAAGATGCTCGGTCCGCTGAACGGCTCGTCCTGGTGGAACACGAGGCGCGGCAGCACGGACGCGAGCTCCTCGGCCGACGGCGCCACCTCGTGCGGCTCGACGGCCGCGGCCGCAGCGACGGCGCGCGCGTGCGCGGTCTCGTCGGCGGGCGCGCCGGGGAAGCTCGCCGTGAACGTGAGCTGACGCGTCGTCGCGGGACCGACGCGCCCCGCGCGCAGCTCCGCGGCGACGAGCGCCACGACCGCGGAGGAGTCGATGCCGCCCGAGAGGCACGAGCCGACGGGGACGTCGCTCCGGAGACGCAGCCGCACGGCGTCCGCGAGCAGCGCCGCGAGCTCTTCGACACGCTCCGCGTCGCCGCCGCGCCGCGGCTCGGGCTCGTCGGGCAGCGTCCACCAGCGGCGCACGTCGAGACGTCCGCCGCGCAGGCGCAGCTCGTGCCCCGGCGGGAGCTGCCTCACGTGCGCATAGAACGTGTCGTCGTGCGTGCCCGTGTGGCGGTACGCGAGATAGCGGAACAGCACGGCCGGGTCGGCGTCCGAGCGCAGCCCCGCGGCGCGCAACGCCTTCGGCTCCGATGCGAACACGAAGCGCCCGCCCCGCTCGTGCGCCCCGCCGGGCTCGTGCACGTAGAAGAACGGCTTCTCGCCGCAGCGGTCGCGCGCGGCGAAGAGCGTCTCCTCGCGCGCGTCCCAGATCGCGAACGCGAACATGCCGTTCAGCCGCTCGAGCACGCGCGGGCCCCAGAGCGCGTAGCCCTCGAGCAGTGCCTCGGTGTCGCTGTGCGTGCGCAGCGCCACGCCGCGCGCCGCCAGCTCCGCGCGCAGCTCCACGTAGTCGTAGATCTCGCCGTTGTAGGTGATGTGGAAGCGTCCGCTCGCGTCCGACATCGGCTGCGCCGCGGCGTCCGTGAGGTCGATCACGGCGAGCCGCCGGTGGCCGAGCACGGCGGGGCCGAGCACCGCGAGTCCCGCGCCGTCGGGGCCGCGGTGCGCGAGCGCGTCGCACATCGCGCGCACGGCCGCGGCGTCCGCGGGAGGCGCCGCGCCGTCCGCGCGCACGCTGCCGGCGATGCCGCACACGGCTCAGTCCCCCGCGCCGCGGATCGTCCACGCGGCGGGCACGTGCACGACGCCCTCGGCGCCGCTCGGCCGCGCGCCGACCACGGTGAGCGCGTAGAGGCGGTCGTGCTGGTCGAGCAGCACGAGGCCCGAGTCGTCGCGCGCCTCGATCGTCACGTCGTACGCGCCGGCGAGGAACGGTAGGTCGCGGACGAGCACCTCGAGCGTGCCGCTGCCGTCGAGCACCTCCGGCACCTCGGTCTCGGCGGCGGGCGCCGCGCCGCAGAGCGCGGCGTCGACGGTGTGGAAGCGGAGGCGCAGCCGCGGCCGCGCGACGGGCCGCGTGGTGCTCCACGTGGCGCGCACGCGCAGCGTGCCGCGGTGCGCGGCGACGCCCGCCGCGCCGCCCGCGCCGTCGTCGAGGACGACGTCCTCGATGCGCAGCTCGTGCGTGCCGCGCCGCAGCCGCACGCGGCGGGCGCCGTCGCCGTGGCTGCCGTGCGCCTCCTCGGCGAGCTTGCGGCGGTACATCGAGACGGTCTCGGCGGGCGCGCCGTCGGCGAGCAGGTGGCCGTGGTGCACGAACAGGATGCGGTCGCAGAACTGCTCCATCACCTGCAGGTTGTGCGACACGAACAGGATCGTGACGCCCGCGTCGCGGCGCTCGGCCATGCGCCGCAGGCACTTCGCCTGGAACTCGGCGTCGCCGACGGCGAGGACCTCGTCCACGAGCAGGATCTCGGCCGGCACGTTGACGGAGACGGCGAACCCGAGCCGCACCGCCATGCCCGTCGAGTACGTGCGCACGGGCGCGTCGAGGAACTCGCCGATGTCCGCGAACGCGGCGATGTCGCCGAGCGACGCGACGATCTCGCGGCGCCGCAGCCCGTGCAGCGCGCCGACCAGCTCGATGTTCTCGCGGCCGGAGAGGTCGGGGTGGAAGCCCGCCGAGAGCTCGATCAGCGCCGAGACGCGTCCGTCCACGCGCACGCGCCCCGTGTCCGGCCGGTAGACGCCCGCCGCGAGCCGCAGGCTGGTGCTCTTCCCCGCGCCGTTCGCGCCGACGAGCCCCACCACCTCGCCGGAGGCGACCTCGAACGAGACGCCGTCGAGCGCGGTGAAGCGCGGCGGCGGCGGCGTGCCGCGCCCGAGCGCGCGCAGCGCGAGACGCGGCAGCGCGTCGCGCAGCGCGTCCGAGCGGTTGCCGCGCCGGAACGTCTTGCGGACGTCCTCGAAGACGATGCGCGGCGCGCTCACACTTCCTCCGCGAAGCGCGGCGAGCTGCGCGTGAACACGTACCCGCCGAGTCCGAGCGAGAGCACCGCCCCCACCACGCCGGGCAGGAGCGCCGCGAGCGACGGCCACGTGCGCAGGAGCACCGCGCTGCGGTACGCGTCGAGGTAGCTCGACATCGGGTTCCAGCGCAGGACCTCCGCCGCGAGCGGCGAGCTCGGGGAGATCGGGTAGACGACGGACGTCGCGAACATCGCGAGCACGATCGCGACCTGGAAGAGGTAGTTCACGTCGCGGAAGAACATGTTCGCCGCCGAGAGCAGCAGCGCGAGGCCCGCGGTGAACGCGAGCTGCAGCGCGAAGACGAGCGGCACGGCGGCGAGCGAGGCCCCCACCGGCACGTGGTTCCACGCGAGCAGCGCGGCGACGACGAGCACGCCGACGCCGAGGTCGAGCAGCGCCGCGAGAACGCGCGCGAGCGGCACGACCGCGTGCGGGAAGCTGGCCTTCTTGAGGATCGACGAGGCGAGCACGAGCGACGGCGTCGCCTGCTGCAGCGACGTCGCGAAGTGCGCCCACGGCACGAGCCCGACGAGCGCGAAGACGACGTACGGCGTGGCGTGGAACGGGCTCGTCGCGTCGATCAGGCGCCCGAAGTTGAGCACGCTGAAGACGGCGGCCATCACGAGCGGCGGGAAGATCGCCCACGCCACGCCGAGCGCCGCGCGCGCGTACCGCACGCGGATCTCGCGCACGGTGAGCAGCCACAGCAGGTCGCGGTGAGCGAGCAGGTCCCGGAGCATGCGGGCGGGGGAGGCTATCAGACGCCGCGAGCGCGCTCCGGGGCTAAACCACGCAGCGCGTCCACGAAGCGCTGCTCGTGCGCTGCGAACGACCAGTGCCGCACGGCGGCCTCGCGTCCCTCGATCCCGAGGCCGGTGCGGAGCGTGCGCTCGGTCAGCAGCCGCGCGAGCGCCTGACGCCACTCCGCGAGCGACGTCGCGTGGAACCCGGTCTCGCCGTGGCGCACGATCCGCGCGAGCGCGCCGACGGGCGACGCGACGACGGGCAGCCCCGACGCCATGTACTGGAGCGCCTTCAGACCGCACTTGCGGCGCTCCATCTCGCCGTCGTCGAGCGGCGCGAGGCCGACGTCCATGCCCTCGAGGTCCGCCGCCTCGCGCTCGGCGCTCCACGCCACGAACTCGACGGGCACCCCCGGCAGGCGCGGCGGCCTGCTCGAGACGACGCGCACCACCGCCCCGTGCTCCTCGCAGAGCTCCGCGAGCACCGGCGCGAGGCGTTCGAGGTAGCGCTGGTTGCCGGGCGACCCGACCCAGCCGAGCACCGGCGGCGCGCCCCCGCGGCTGCGGTCCGGCACGTGCCACTCCGACGGCTCGACGCAGGTCGGGACGACCCACGCCGGGCCCTCGCGGAACGCGTCGAGCAGGTCGTGCGTGCCGACGATCAGTCCGTCCACGCTCCGCGCGAGCTCGCGCGCGCGCGGGCGGAGCGTCGACTCGCCGCCGAACACCGGCAGGTCGTCGAGGTCGAGCAGCACGCGGCCCGCGAGCCGCCGCAGCGCCCGCGCGACGAACGGCGCCCCGTACTCCCAGAACGGCAGGTCGTTCATGTGGACGACGACGACGTCGGCGCGCGCCGCGCGCAGCGTCGCGGGCACGCGCTGCGCGAGCAGCCGCAGGTGGAACTCGCTGCGCGCGCGCACGCTCCAGTCGTGCGCCAGCCGCTCGCCGTGCGGCGCGGGCACGGCGAGCGAGAGCTCGACCTCGTGGCCCGCGCGACGCAGGCGCTCGGCCCAGGTGCCGAGGCGGTACTTCGTCCCCGCGAAGTGCTCGGGGTACTGCGCGAGGAACAGCGCGCGGAACGGCCCCGTGTGCGGCGGCGGCGCGTGGCGCCGCGCGCGCAGGCAGCGCGCGCCGAGGACGGCGCGGGCGCCGAGGGTCGCGGTCTCGAGTCCGAGCAGCGCGGCGCGCGCGAGCACGGCGTCAGTCCTGCGTGCACGTCCCGCAGAAGGCGAGATCGCCGCGGCGGTTCGCGCGCATGGCCTCGATCGCCGCGCGGCGGCCGGGCCCGCGGAAGATGTCGTAGAGGCTCGCCTCGGCGAGGTCGCCGATCACGCCCTCGGCATTCAGGTCGTTGCAGCACAGCGTCACCTTGCCGTCGTGCAGCACGACCGTCTGCGAGAGCACGAACTTGCAGAGCCCCGAGGGCGGGGCCGGCGGACGCTCGAGCCCGAGGTCCTTCTTGCCGACCCAGTCGTGAGGCAGCCGCGGCATGTAGTTGGTGACGCGCGCGACCAGCGCGCGGAAGTCGTCCGAGATCTCGGGATCGGCAGTCTCGAAGACCGAGATGATCCCCGTGCGCACGGAGCGCCCGCGGCGCTCCGCCTCGTCCAGGAACCCGTGGATGTTCGCGAGCACGCGCTCCCACGACGCGCCGCGCCGGATCGCCTCGAAGTCGCGCGCGTTGCCGCCGTCCACCGAGAAGCGCAGCCAGTCGACGGCGTCGGTCTCGAGCAGCGCGTCCACGCGGTCGCCGCGCAGGTGCGTGGCGCTCGTCAGGAGCTGCACGTACGGGAAGTCCGCGCGCGCGCGCTTCTCGCGCTCGAGCAGTTCCAGGAACGCGCGCAGCCGCGGGTGCAGGAGCGCGTCGCCCGAGTGGTGCAGGTTCAGCACGCGCACGTCGAAGCGCTCGGTGTCGGCGATCTCCGCGAGCACGCGCTCCATCAGCGCGGGCTCCATGAAGCCGGGGCGGAGCCGCGAGTCGAGCGAGCACCAGCGGCAGCGCAGGTTGCAGGCGCCGCACAGCTCGAAGTTGAGCTCGCGCACCACCGCGCGGCGCCGGCGCGGCTCCACGTGCAGCGCCTTCGCGCGGTCGAGCCCGCGCTCGACGTGGAGCTTCGCGCGGAGCACGGCGTCCTTCACGTGGCCGAGCGGCGTGCGCGGCGCGTAGGGGTCGAGACCGATCGAGCTCACGGCGAGATCGTATCCGGCCGGCCGGGGCGGCCCGTGTTCCGCGGCGCGGCGAGCGCGGCGGCGCCGCAGAGGAGCAGCGTCGCGCGCGCGGGCAGCGTGTAGCGCGCCTCGGCGTGGAGCAGCGCGTACGCGCCCGTCAGCACCAACGGCACGAGCCACCACGCGGCGAGCTCCCGGAGACGCCCGCGCAGACGCCACATCCCGGCGGCCGCGAGGAGCAGGTACGCGACGCAGCCCGCCGCGGCGCCCCAGCCGACCCACGGCGGCGCGCCGACGAACGTCGTCGAGACCCAGAGCCGCGGCACGCGCCGGAGCGGGTCGAGGAGTGCCGCGCGGAGCGGTGCCGCACGCATGCGCGCGAGTCCCTCGTGCAGGTGCTCGCGATCGCGCGCGAGGGCGGCGGGAGAGTCGGTGAAGCGGCGGCGTGTCGCCTCGTAGCGCGCGGCGGCGTCGGCGCCCGGCGGCGCGGCGGCGTCCTCGGCGTCGAAGCCCGAGGCGATGCGCGCGTCGCGGTCGGGCGCGAAGTCGTACGTGCCGTGGAGCACGACGAGCCCGAGCTCGCCCGCGAGCACCGGTCGCCCGAACGCGCGCGCGTTGCGCACGAGCCACGGCGCGAAGAGCGCACCGGCGACGAGCGCGACGAGCGCCCCGCGGGCGCACGCGGTCCGCCAGCTCCGGCCGCGCAGGCGCTCGGCCGCGACGAGCACCACGGGCAGCGGCAGGAAGACGGGCTTCGTCCATGCGAGCGCCGCGGTCGCGAGTCCGACGAGCGCGACGTCGCGCGGCGTCGAGCGGGCGTCGAGGCGGTCCGCGAGCCACGTCGTCACGGCCGCGAGCAGCACGAGCGGCGTCTCCGCGGAGAGCCGCCCCACCGCGTGGATCGTGAAGGGGTACGTCGCCGCGAGCGCCAGCGCCACGCATCCGGCACGCGTCCCGAGCCGGCGCGCCGCGAGCCGTCCGACCAGCGCGCACGTCGCCGTGTCGAGGAGCGCCTGCACCACGAACACCGCGCGCACGGAGGGGCCGCAGACCGCGTAGACCAGAGCCACGAACGCCGAGTACCCCGGCGTGCGGAACACCGCCGGGTCGTACGGCGGTTCGAGCGACGCCGTGAACCCGCGGCCCGCGGCGAGCCCTCGCGCAGTGGCGTCGTTGAAGACGTGGTCGAGCCGCAGCTCGGTCGGTGCGATCAGCGCCCACACGAGCCGCAGCGCCAAGGCCACGCCGACGAGGAGCACCTCGACGCGCACAGCGCCCCGCAGCGACCGTCCGCCCGCCATCCGCGGAAGCTACCGCACGGAGTGTCGTGACGCGGCGCGCGCGCTGTCCGCTCGGGCGGCCGAGCCGCGCGGCCGGGTCCGGGTGGGGACGGGGCGCGTCATCACCGCCGTGGAACCAGGAACGCGGACTCGCATCCCTTCCTCCGAGCGGGGACAGACTCCGAGCGGGGACAGGGCTGCCCCTCTGCCTTCTGGTCCCATCCCGGCGGCTGCTCACGGACGGCGCACCTGCCACCCCGCGCGCATAGGGCGCAGCCGCGGTGAACGTGTTCCGCTCCGCCTCGACCTCGCCTCGGAAGGATCGACGGCTCCCAGAGCGTGGGAGGCGTCGCGCGCGCACACGGCGGCGGCTGCCCACTTTGCGGGAAAAAGGCAAGAGGGCAGCCCTTCTATGAGAAGGCCGTCGAAGTCAAGCGCGTCGTCGGTCCGGTCGTTCGTCGCGTTCGGCGCTCTGGTGCCCGCTCCCTCCGCACGCTTCTATCCGCACTCGTCGAGGGGCCGCTGTGGCCCGGTGCATGGTGGGCGTTGCGCGAGGAGGGGCGCTGCAATCTGTCCCGCGGACTCGGGTGCGCGCCGCAGCGCGGTCCTCGGTCCAAGGGCTGCCCGCAGTCGCCGCCCCCGCAGGGGAGCTCGGGTTCCAGGGTCGCCGCACGCGACGGGACTCGGACTCCCGTGGCGCGCATCCTCGCTCGCTCTGTTCCTCCGCGGTGTCGGTCCTACGTCGCCACGTCGTTCACGCCGTGCGGCGCGACGCCAGGCGCAGCGGCTCGTAGTCCGCGCCGCTGCGCAGCAGCGCCAGCATCATGACCGCCAGGCGCCGCGCGACAGCGACCACCGCCCGCTTCTTCGACGCCTTGCCGCCGCGCGCCGCGCGCGCAAGACCCCAGCGTCTCAGGTCGCAGTCCTGCCCCCTCGTGCGCAGCATCACGTGTGCGCACTGCACGAGCAGCCGCCGCACCAGGCGGTCTCCGCAGCGCGTGATCCCGAGCTGCGGGTCGCTCGATCCCGACTGGTCGCGCCGTGGCACCAGCCCCAGATACGCGCCGACGTCGCGGTTGCGGCGGAAGCGCCGCGGATCGCCCACCACCAGCACGAAGGCGAGCGCGGTCAGCACGCCCACCCCCGGGATCGCGACCAGCGGCCGTGTCTGCCGGGCGTAGCGCTGCGTCGCGAGTTCCACGACCCGACCATCCAGTTCCGCGATCTGCGCCGAGATCGTCTCGACGCTCTCGAGCAGCGGAAGCACCGCCGGGCGCAGCGCCGGCGGACACGCCTCCCGTGCCCGCCGCGCAAAGTGCGCCGCGTCACAGGTCGGCAGCCGGTGGCCGAGCGACTTCACCATCCCCCGCACCGAGCTCACGATGCGCGTCCGCCCCTCGACCAGCGTCTCCCGTGCACGCAGCACCGCGAGGTCCGCCTGCGTCACCTCGTCGCGCACCTGCACCGGGTGCAGCAGGTGCGGGTGCGTGCTCCCGAGCTCCGCCAGCATCTGCGCGTCCAGCGCGTCGGACTTGCGCGGGTTCTGGTAGATCACCCGCAGACAGCGCGCCTGCGCCACCAGCGGAGCGTGGCCGTGCCGCGACGCCAGCCGCGCCACCCAGTTCGCGTGCGTCCCCGTCTCGATCACCACGCGCGTCGGCGCAAGCCCACCGAAGAGCTTCGCCAGTTCCTCCACCGTCGTGCGCACTCGCCTCACGCCCAAGACCTCGCCCGTCTCGGCCGCGATCGCGTGCACGTGGCTCCAACGATCCCCCAGGTCGATTCCGATCGCCTCGCTGATACCCTGCGCCATGGCCGGTGTCTCCTTGGGCCTCCAAGCCCGACTGCTGACTGACTGACGAACCACTACCGGTTACGTCGACAGCCGAGACGCCGGCCTTCTCATCCCATCTGTCCCCACTCGGGCGAGGGTTCGGGAGGCAGGCACGGTGCCGCCGTGAGGCAGCCCTGCCCCCGCGTCGGGCGGCACGCGACGCGCGACGCGGCGTCGCCGCGCGATCGGCGGCTGGCGGCTCACGCTCCGCGGAGTGGTTGGCCGCTCTCGGAGGTCGACCTGACGGCGGCGTCGTGGGCGCGCTGCAGCGCTCGCACGAGCTCGAGGGCGACGTGGGGAGGCTGCCAGCCGCCGAACTCGAGCGCGCGTGCCTCACCCTCGACGCGTGCAGAGCCCGGAGCGCGCCGCGAGGGCACGAGCTGCATGAACCGACCGAAGAGGAACGCCGACGGCCCATCGCTCGTCACGCTGATCGCATGGGGTCGCTCGATCGATGCAGAGCTCGTGGCGTGGAGGCAGTTGACGCGGCGCTCCACCGTGGCGCGCCCGGGCTCGATGGTGATGCGCTCGAACCCGGTCTGCAGCCAGAGGACCTGCAGCAGGTCCGCGGCGATCCGGAGCAAGGCGAACAGACCGAGCGCGCCCGCGACGCACCACGGTGGATCGTTGCGCACCGTCATCTCGCGCATGCCGATCAGAACCGCCGCGACGAGCAGCGCAGCGCTGATGCACAAACCAGCATATGTGCGCAGGTGAGCGAGCGTGGACACGTGAGGGCGCAGCGAGATCACGAGCCGCCCCGGCGCCAGCTCGAACACGGAGCCGGCGCTCACGTGCGTCGTCTGTGGGACCTGCTGCAGAGCCAGCAGCGACTCCAGGTGCACGAATCGCTTGGTCATCGCGCCGCGACGGCTTCCTCGCCTCTCTGCCTGCGTCCCGCGACAGCTCTCTCCGTCGCCGGTCTGCGCAGCCTACTGCACGCGCGCTCCATCGCAGCGCCCGCGCCGGTACGCACGCAGCGCTCCCGCGAGGACGCCCGGGCGCCAGGCGCGGCGCGGTGACCGAGCCGCCCGCTCCGCGGACGCGGAGCGGGCCCGACGCCGCGCGCGGAACTCCGGACCGGTCAGGTGCACGAGTCGTCGTGAGGAGGTCGTCGCTACCATCCCCGCGTGAACTGGAAGGGCGAGGCGGCGCAGGTCCTCACGTTCGCCGTGGCGCCGGCGGTCGGTGCGTGTCTCGCCGTCGCCGCGCTGCGGGTGCGGCTCGTCGCGCGGCTGTCGCCGCGCGGGTTCGTGCTGCTCGCCGCGCTGCTGTGGGTGCTGACACGGCCGCTCCTGCACGTCGTCGTGTTCCATCTGTTCCGCTACGCGGGCGGGCACGACCTGCTCGACGTGTGGTACCCGATCGCGCGCACGCTGCGGGAGGGCGGCGACCCGACGGCGCTCGTCGACAACCTGTACGGTCCGCTGTTCCCGTACGTGCTCGCGCTCGGGCTGTTCGTCGGCGGCGGCTCGTATGCGCCGGCGATCGACGTGCCGTTCGTCGCCGCCGACGCGCTCGCGCTCGTGCTGCTGCTGCGCATCGCGCGGCGCCGGCTCGACGAGGTCCTCGCGCGGCGCGTGCTGCTGTTCGTGCTGCTCTCGCCGCTGCTCTGGCACGGCGTGATCGTGCGCACGCAGGACGAGCCGCTGTTCGTGCTCGGGCTGCTCGCCGTGCAGGACCTGCTCGACCGCCGCCGCGAGGGTGCCGCGGCGCTCGCGTGCGCGGCGGGCACGCTGCTGACGAAGGCGCTCTTCCCGCTGTGGGCGCTGCCGCTCCTCGTCGCCGCCGACGGGGACGCCCGCGCGCGGCTCGTGCGCGTCGCACGTGCGGCGCTGGCGACGGCCGCCGCGCTCGGAGTCGCGGTGGCGCTCGGCTGGGACGCCGGCGCGCGCGTACACCCGCATCTCACGGCGCGCGGCTCGAGCGCGTGGGTGCTCTTCGGCGACGGCACGTTCCCGCGCGGCGTGTTCCTGGCGGGCGTCGCCGTGACGGCGCTCGGCTGTGTCGCGGCCGCCGGCGCGGCGTGGCGCCGCCGTGCCGTGGGTGACGATGACGCCGGCGAGCGCGCGGCGCGGGGCGTCGTCGCGGTGCAGGCCGCGTTCTTCGTGCTCTGCCCGTTCAGTCTCCCGCCCCACCTCGTGCACGGGCTGCCGTGGCTCGGCTGGCGCGCCGTGCGCAGGGCCGCCGACGCGGCGCCGCGCGAGCTGCTGCCGCTCGTCCCGGCCGTCGTGCTCGCAGCGGTGCAGATCCCCGCCGTGTGGCTGAACGCGGAGCTCTGGCGCGACCACGCGCCGCTCGTCGTCGCGTTCGTCGCGTGGTGCGCGTGGACGGGCTACGACGCGCTGGCGACCGCGCGCCGGTAGACGGCGACGGTCTCCGCGACCGTGCGCTCCCAGGAGTAGCGCGCCGCGCGCGCGGGGCCCCGCGCGGCGAGTTCGGTGCGCAGCGCCGCGTCCTCGACGAGTCCGAGCAGCGCGTGCGCCATCGCGTCCACGTCGTGCGGATCGAACCACGCGGCGTCGTCGCCGAGGACCTCGGGCAGACTCGCGACGCGCGCGGCGGCGACCGCGGTGCCGCACGCCGCGGCCTCGAGCGGCGGGATGCCGAAGCCCTCGTAGAGCGACGGCACGACGAGCGCGAGCGCGTCGCGGTAGAGCGCGGCGAGGCGCGTGTCGGCGACGAGGCCCTCGTGGACGACGTGCTGCGTGAGGCGCAGCTCCGCGATGCGCCGCGTCTCGTCGGCGTCGAAGGGACGGCCGGTCGTGCGCAGGAGCACGTCGGGCACGCGCGCGACGACCCGCGCGAACGCCGCGAGGAGCCCGTCGAAGTTCTTGTAGCCGGCGGCGCGGCTGCCGACGTGCAGCAGATACGGACGTCCGCCGACGGGCGCGCCTGCGACGGCGGGATCGATGCCGCCCGCGAGGTGCGTCACGACCACGCGCTCCGGCGGCACGGGGATGCGCGCGAGGAGGTCGCGCCGCGTGCTCTCGGAGATGCACACGACCAGCGCCGCGGCCTCGACGGCGCGGCGCTTCTCCGCGGCGACGCGACCGGTCGGGTCCATGCGCGCGGCGAAGAGCTCGTGGATCATGTCCCACACGGTCACGACGAGCGGCGTGCGGACGCGGTCGAACGCGCGCCGCGTGAGCAGGCGGTAGTCGGTCGGGTGCAGCACGTCCGCGTGCGCGCGGCGCTCCGCGAAGCGGAAGACGTGCGGCTCGAGCCAGTACGCGACGCGCCCCGGGCGGAAGCCGTAGCGCTGGAAGTGATGGACACGCAGCCGCGGGTGCGCGGGGAAGTGGACGTCGCGGCGCTCGGCCGTCGTGAGCACCGGCGTCCAGTCGCGCGGCAGCCCGCCGATCACGCGCTCGAAGTAGCGGTTGACGCCGCCCGCGGGCTGCGTCGTGAACATCTCGCCGTCGTAGAGGACCGTGAGCGGCGTCACCGCGTCACCCGCGCAGGAGCGCACGGCGTGCGACGTTGACCGCGTCGGCGAACCCGGCGAGCGGATCGTCGAGGCGGAAGACGAGACCGCCGCCGGGCGCATGCGCCCACGAGAGCCACGCGCCGACGCCGCCCTCCGGCACGGGGCCGGCGTACCCGGCGGGCACGTCGCGGAACGTGAGCGCGAACAGGCGCCGCAGCTCGAACGGCAGGTAGTGGCGGACGAGGCCGACCTCGTACGCGGGCGGCGTGCGCGGCAGCTCGGCGCCGAGTGCGTGCCGCGCCGCGGTGCCGAAGAAGTCCACGCCGGCGTCCACCGCGAGGGCGAGCGTGCCCCACGGGCGCGGGTTGACGTCGAGGAGCACGGCGGGCCCCGACTCGGGCACCACGTACTCGAACTGCGCCGGGACGCCGACGAGGCCGAGCGCGCGCGCGAGCGCGACCGACGGCTCGACGATCGCGGGCGACGGCGCGTGCGACACGGCGCACGCGCTCGGCCCGCCCTCGGGCAGCGCCTGACGCAGGCGGCGGTGGACGAAGACCTGCGCGGGCGCGCCGTCGTCGTGGAGCAGGAGCGACACGAGCAGCGCGGCGCCGTGCACCTGCCGCTGCACGAGCGTCTCCTGCCCGCCCTCGCCGAAGTGCCCGTGCGCGTCGCGCAGCTCGAAGCGGTCGGAGCAGAACGCGGCGCTGCCGCCCCACACTGTCCCGTCGGGCAGCAGCGTGCGCGAGCGGCGCGGCTTCGCGACGACGGGGAAGTCGCTCGGGTCGAGGTCCTGCACGCGCTCGAAGCGCTCGAGCCGCACCTCGACGGGCGCCGTCACGCGCGGATCGCCGAGCTCGCGCGCGAGGCGACCCGTCTCGAACTTGTCGAGCGCGCGCTCGAGGACGTCGGGCGGCGGCGCGACCACACGCGCGACGCGCTCGACGGCGTCGCGCACGGGACCGAGACGCAGGAGGTCCGACTCGGTCGCGGGCACGACGACGTCGGCGTCGGACGCGAGCACGAGATCGACGAGATCGCCCGAGCGCCACGCGCCGCAGCGCAGCGCGCGCGCGCAGCGCCACGACGCCGCGGCGGGCGAGAAGAAGTGCTCCGCGAGCACGGCGACCTCGAAGCCCCGACCGTGCAGTGCGCGCACCGTCGCGACGGCGCTCGGCGTCTCGCCGGAGAGCACGAGCGCGCGCGTCACGCGGCACCCGCGCGCGGCTTCCGCGCCGTCACGACCATCCCGGCGCCGAGCGTGAACCCGCCGATGCGCACGCGCCGCAGCAGCCACGCGGCGAGCGAGCCGCCGCCCGCGGCGCGCCGGAACGCGAGGAAGTTGGCGAGGCCGCGCTCGTCGCCGGCGGTCACGCGCACGTCGCGGAAGCCCGCGGCGCGGAGCGCGTGCGAGAGCGTGCGCGCGCTCCAGAGCACGACGTGCCCGGGCATGTAGTAGCCCCACCGCGCACCGCGCACGAGCCGCGCGAAGCTCGCCTCGTTCGCCGTCGAGAAGAGCACGACGCCGCCCGGCGCCAGCACGCGGAACGCGGCCGCGAACGTGCGCGCGGGTTCCGCGAGGTGCTCGACGACCTCGCTGCCCGTCACGAGATCCGCGGACGCGTCGGCGAGGCCGGCGTCGGCCAGGTCGGCGCGCCGGATCGCGAGTCCGAGCACGTGCTCGGCGTGGTCGGCGGCGTGGTCGGAGATCTCGCAGCCGCGCGGCTCCCAGCCGCGACGCCGCGCCTCGTCCAGGAACACGCCGAACGCGGAACCGAGTTCGACGACGCGGCGCGTCGCGATGCCGCTCGCCGCGAGCAGCCGCTCCACGCGCGCGAGGCGCCCGGCGGCGCGCACGCGCACCTGCGCCTCGTGCTCGCGCTCGTCGGCGTAGTGCCAGTCGGCGGCGCCGCCGAAGTAGTCGGCGTCGTAGAACGCGTCGAGCTGCGCGCGCGACGGCGGCGGCGCGACGTGCAGGAGCCCGCAGCTCGCGCAGCGCCCGATCTCGAACGGGTCGCGCCAGCGCGTGACACGGCACACCGCGCGCACGTCGCCCGCGCCGCACAGGGGGCAGCCGCTGCGCGCGACGTCAGGCGCCACGGCGCGCCTCCTCGGCGAGCGCGCCCATGGTGAGAGCGCGCGCGTCGCCGCGCGCGCACCACGCGGCGACGCGGTCGAGCGCCTCGCGCAGGTCGTCGAAGGCGGCCTCGTCGGCGAAGGCGTGCGGGTGCGACCAGACGTGCAGCACCGCGTCCTCGCGCGCCGCGCGCTCGAGCCCCTTCTCGATACGCGCCGCCCGCGCCGCGCGCGGCACGAGGCGCCGCACGCCCTCGCGCCCGAGCAGCGGGAACGACGACGGCACGACCACGACGCCGTCGTCGCGGACGCGCGGCGTGCCGACCCACGGCGCCGCGGCGACCGCGTGCGCGGCGAGGCGCGCGGCGCGTCCCATGCCGCCCGGGGGACCGGCGCGCGCGGGGCGGCCGAGGTCGGCGTCGCGGTAGCACGTGAAGCCGGCCGCCGCGAGCGCGTCCTCGTGGCCCACGACGTTCTGCGGGAAGACGAACGAGCGCAGCGGCGGCAGGTCCGCGTCGGCCGCGGCGCGCTGCGCCTGCGCGAACTCGGCGACGGCGACCTCGCGCGGGACGCACGTCGTGTCGAGGATCGCGTGCGCGAAGCCGTGCGCGCCGATCTCGTGGCCGTGCGCGCGGCACGCCGCGACCTGCGAGCGCGCGTACCAGAGCGGCGCGCTCGACTCGTCGCCGCCCGGGTCGTCGTCGTACCAGTCGCGGTCGTACCAGGGGTAGGCGGGGCGCGGCAGCTCCGGGTGCGCGAGACCGTCCCACGGGCCGCAGCGGTCGAGCAGCAGGTGGCCGACGAACGCGAACGTCGCGCGCACGCCGCGCTCGGCGATCTCGCGCGCGAGCCGCGGCAGCGCGGCGCGGCCGGCGAGGGCGGCGTCCGGGCGCTCCACGTACGAGCGCACGAAGAAGAGCCCCCACAGGCCCTCGACGTCGAGGCTCAGCACGAAGCGCGCGCTCACGCGCCGCGCTCCGCCGCGTCGCACACGGCCTGCACGAAGCCGCCCGCGAGCGCGCGCACGCTGTGCGTCGCCTCGACGTACGCGCGGCCGCGCACGCTCATCTCGGCGCGCAGCTCGGGGTCGGCGAGCAGCGCGTCGACGGCGCCGACCCACGCGTCGTCGTCGCGCGCGTGGAAGCCGCGCACGCCGTGTTCGACGAGCTCCGCGTTCACGCCGACCGGCGCGACGACGGGCACCGCGCCGCTCGCCATGTACACGAGCGCCTTGTACCCGCACTTGCCGCGCGTCCACTCGTTGTCGGGCAGCGGGTAGAGGCCGACGGCGAGGCTGCGGTACTCGTCGGCCTCGGTCTCGAGCGACCACGGGCGCTGCACGACCTCCACGCCCGGCACCTCGACCGGCTCCCCCGCGCCGACGACGCGGAGCTGGTAGCGGTGGCGGTGGCCGACGCGGCCGAGCGCGGCGCGCAGCGCGGTCAGGCAGTACGTCGCCGTCGGGCTGCCGATCCAGCCGACGACGGGCTCCGGCGGACGCGACGGCGGGCGGAACGCGTCGGTGTCGACGGGCGTCGGCTGCACGCGGACGTCGCCGTTGAGCGTGCGCGCCCACGCGGCGAGGTGCGGGTTGCCGGCGAGCACGACGGCCGCGCCCGCGACGAGCTCGGGGATCTCGGCGGGGTCCTTCGCGCGCGACATCAGCGCGCGGCTGCGGTCGCCCTCGGCGACGAAGTCGCGCGGCGCGAGGTGGATCGCGTCGTCGAAGTCGTAGACGTACGGCACGCGCGCGCGGCGCAGCACCGCCAGCGCGAGCGCGTTGCCGCGCGGGAGCAGGTCGCGGTGCACGACGACGACGTCGAAGCGCCCGGCGCGCAGGAGCCGCGCGAGGCGCTGCGCCGCGCCCGCCGCCGCGTGGAGCGCGCGCACGCCGCGCGCGAGTCGCCCCGTCGCGTAGAAGCGGCGCGCCGCGGCCGAGCCGAGCAGCGGCGCGAAGACCGGCTCGACGCCCGCGTCGCGCAGCCGCCGCTCGTAGGCGTAGAGCCGCGGCCGCGCGCTCGGCCCTTCGCGCGGCAGGGTGGAGAGCAGGAGCGCGCGCACCTCAGCGCACCCCGGCGAGCGCGCGCCCGGCGCGCAGCGCGGCGGCGGCGTGCACGCGGCGCTCGCGTTCCGCGCGCTCCTCGGCGAGACGACGGCGGCGCTGGCGCAGGAGCCGTGCGAGCGCGACGCCTGCGAACGGCAGGAGCAGCACCACGATCTGCGCGCGGTGGCGCACGATGATCCCCACGTTGCCTTCCACGAGCGCGTAGAGCAGCGTGATCGCCGCCGCGGAGAGCAGCGGCACGGCGGCCTGGCTGCGGTGCGCGCGGAGCGCCCGGCGCGCGCCGAGGAGCACGAGCGGCAGGCACGCGTACCAGATCAGCATGTCGGGCAGCGCGAGCAGCTGCCGCCCGCCGGTCTGCCACGGGAACGGTGCGAGCAGGAAGTGGAGGATGCCCACCGGCAGGTACGACAGCGCGCCCGTCGGCGTCGAGAGGTCGTGGTCGCCCATCTCGATCGCGGCCGTGCCGACGAGCGCGTTCAGGCGCCGCTGCGTGTCGATGCGCGCGAGCGTCGCGTCGGGCAGCAGCTCGGCGCCGAGGCCCGCGCCGCGCACGAGCAGGAACACGCCGACGACGGAGAGCAGCGCGACGGCGAACGCGCGCCCCGGCCGCCGCACGACCGAGACGAGGAACGCGCCGACGAGCCCGCCCGCGAGGAGCAGGAACACGTAGGAGCGCAGGGTCGCCAGCGCACCGAGCGCGGCGATGAGCAGCAGCGCGTGCGAGAACGTCACGCGCCGCAGGAGCGACTGCCCGAGCGATGCCGCCGCGGCGATGAGGTAGAACGCGAGCGCGTCGCGCACCATCAGGCACGACCACAGCACGAGCGACGGGAAGAACGCGACGAGCACAGCCGCGATGCGCCCCGCGACGCCGCCCCCGAGCCGCGACGCGACGCGGTACACGGGGATCGCCGTGAGGCTCCCGATCGCGCAGTTCAGCAGCACGGGCACGATCTGCTGCGGGCCGATGAGCCAGTAGATCGAGCCCACGAGCACGAAGTAGCCCTTCTGCGACGAGCCGCGCCACTTCGCCTGGAACGGCTCCGGCAGCCGCCCGTGGAGCCACTCCGCGAACACCTTCGCGTTGCCGTCGAAGGTGCCCTCGTCGCCGCCGAGCACCATGTTCAGGTCGAGCTGCCGGAGCACGATCGCGAGCACGGCGCGCAGCGCGAACGCCGCGACGACGAGGAACACGAGGAAGCGCGCGTCGGCCTCGCGGCGGCGCCCGGCCCCGGTGCGGCCCTCGACCTCCTCGGAGCGCACGAGGAACACGGCGAGCAGCGTGAGCAGCACGCCGACGATCGCCGCGGCGCCGGCGCCCGCGGGACCGGCGACGAGCACGGCGCCCGCCGCGAGCAGCACGAGCACGAGAGCGAGGGGCGCGAACGAGTTCACGCCGCGGCCTCCGCGTACGCGCGCTCGTAGACGTCGAGCGCCACGTCGAGCGCGAAGCGCCGTTCGGCGACGGCGCGGCAGCGCGCGGCGAGCGCCGGGCCTTCCGCGCGCAGCACGTCGAGCGCGTCGAGGGCGGCGTCGAGCGACGCGCCGTCGGTCGCCGGCACGGCCACGCCGACGCGCTCGGCGGCGAAGAGGCGGTCCACGTCGCCGATGCCCGACGACATCACGACGGGCACGCCGCACGCGAGGAACTCGCCGAGCTTCGTCGGGCACGACGCGGCCTTCGACCACGTGGCGCGCAGCAGCGCGATGCCCGCCGCCGCGCCCGCGATCCACTGCGGCACGTCCGCGTGCGCGACGTCGCGGACGAGCGCGCGGTCCACGGGCACACGGCGCCGCGCGAGCGCGTCGCGGAGCGGCTCGGGCGCGTCGGGCGTCAGCACGTGCAGCACGGCGGTCGCGTCGCGGGCGAGCGCGCGCGCGGCGAAGTCGAACATCGCCTCGGGCAGGTACCACGTGCCCGTGCCGCCGAGCATCACGTAGCGCGCGGCGCCGCCCCACGTCTCCGGCGAGCGCTCGGTCGGTGCCAGGGGCCGGAAGCGCGCCAGGTCGGTGCAGGTCGGGACGACGTGCACCGGTCGCGGCTCCGGCACGAGGTGCAGGCGGCGCAGCTCGTCGCGCGCGCGCTCGCTGAGGACGACGACGGCGCCGGCGCGGGCGCACAGCGCGCGCTCGATGCGCTTCCAGGTGCGGTACGCGAGGGCGTCGCGGCGCCAGTGCCCCGCGTCCGCGCGCTCGTCGGGCCAGAACCCGCGCATGTCGAAGACGTAGCGCCGCCCCGCCGCGCGCGCCAGGAGTGCCGGGACGTAGCCGCGCGCGTGGACCAGGTCGGCGCGCTGCTCGCGCGCGACGCGTCGCAGCCGCACGAGACCTGCGGCGAGGTCGCGCAGCGCGCTGCGGCGCCACGGCAGGCGCTCCCAGCGCGCACCCGCGAGATCCTCCTCCACGGCGCGCACGCGCGCGGCGTCCGCGATGTGCTCGGGGCGCTCGTACGAGAGCAGCGCGACCTCGTGACCGCGCGCGCGGAGACCCCGCACGTACGGCACCGTCTGCGAGCGCCCCGGCCCCGTGCAGACGCCGTCGTAGCTGACGAGCACGGCCCGCACGTCAGGTCAGGTTCGCAATCGCGACGCCGCCCCAGATCAGGCCCGAGATCACCGTGCCGATGGCCGCGAGCACGCGCGCGTTGAGCAGCAGCGGGTCGGCCTCGCGCTGCTCCTCGCGTGCGCGGTGGATGCGCCCGGAGGCCATCCACCACACGATCGCGGTCACGGGCAGGCAGGTGACGATCATCGAGACGATCGCGACGGTGAGCAGGGTCTGACCGCTGGACTCGTCCTTCTGGCGCTCGCGGTAGACCGTCGCGAAGTCGAGCTGCTCGGGCACGTCCTCGCGCGCGCCGCACCAGGGGCAGGGCACGTTGCGGCCCTGGTGGTAGCTCTCGAGCACCATCTCCTTCTGGCAGGACGAGCAGCGGAAGAGCAGCGACATGCGAGGCAGACGCTAACCCGGAGGGCGCGACGCGGGCTCACGGAATGCGCCGTCGGCGCGCGTCACAGGTGCGCCTCGGCGAAGACCGCGAGACCGAGCAGGACCGCGAGGCGGAAGCGGTGGTTGCCGCGACCCGCGCGGTGCTCGGCGAGCAGGCGCGCGGCGGGCGCCGGGCGCACCGCGGGCACGCGCGCCAGCGCGCCGCCGAGCAGCAGCTCCTCGGCCTGCGGCGACGCGAGCGCCGCGTCGACGCCCGCCGTGAAGCCGCGCTTCGGTCGCGCGAGGGCCGCGTGCGCGGCCGCCGGCAGCTCCGCCGCGAGCCAGGCGCGCAGCGCGGGCTTCGTGCGCGCGCCGTCGATCCGCAGTCGCGGCGGCAGCGCGTCGGCGACGCCGAGCACCTCGCGGTCGAGCCACGGCGCACGCGGCTCCACGCCGTGCGCCATGCACGCGACGTCCACCTTCACGCAGTGCGAGTCCGGCAGCTCGAGGGCGCGGTCGACGCGCAGCATCGCGGCGAGGTCGTCCGCGCGCGACGCGCCCCACGCGGCACGGACGAGCGCGCGCGCCGCGGCGCCGTCGTCGCCCGGGACGAGCTCCGCGCGCACGTCGCCGAACACCTCGTACAGGGCGGCGCAGCGGTCGGCGGGGTCGAGCGCGAGGAGGCGCGCCGCGCGACGCGCCCGCCGCAGCCGCGCGCCTTCGCGCGGCGCCGCCCACGCGGGCAGCGCGGGCAGGCGCGCGAGGCGCCGCAGGAGCACGTGCCGCGGGTAGCCGCCGAGGGCCTCGTCGCCGCCGTCGCCGGTCAGCGCGACCTGCACGTGCGCCGCCGCCGCGCGCGCGACGGCGTCCACGGCGAGCGCGCTCGCCGAGCCGAAGGGCTCGCCATGGCGCAGGAGCACGGTGCGCAGCGCGTCGGGATCCGCGGCGGGCGGCTCGATGACGGTGTGCGCGACGCCGAGTGCACGCGCGGTGCGCGCCGCGTCCGCGGACTCGTCGAAGCGGGCGTCGGCCGCGCGCACGGTGAACGAGCGGAGGGTCGGCGCGTCGCGGAGCGCCGTCACGACCGCGAGCGAGTCGAGCCCGCCCGAGAGGAAGACGCCGACGGGCCGGTCGGCGTGCAGGAGGCGCCGCCGCGCCGCGGCGCGCAGCGCGTCGCCGAGTCGGGCCGGCGCCTCGCGCGCGTCGAGTTGCGGGAGCGCCGCCGCGGGCGGCGCGCACGAGAGCACGCGGGGCGCGGCCGCGCCGCGCGCGAACAGGAGCGCCTCGCCCGCGCGCAGCTTCCGTGCGCCCGCGAAGATCGTGTGCGGCGCCGGGACGAAGCCCCACGAGAGGTAGAGCGAGAGCGCGTGCGGGTCGAGTGCGGTGTCGAGCGGCACGAGCGCGCGCAGCGCGTCGAGCGTGGACGCGAACGCGACGCGTCCGCCGGCCTGCGCCCAGTAGAGCGGCTTCTCGCCCGCGGGGTCGCGCGCGAGGAGCAGCGTGCCCGCGTGCTCGTCGACCCACGCGAGCGCCCACTGGCCGGGCTCGCGCGAGAGCGCCGCGAGACCGGCCTCGGGGCCGCGCGCGAGCAGGTGCGCGAGCACCTCGGTGTCGCTGCGCGTCGCGAGGACGGCGCCGCCGCGGCGCAGCTCGTCGCGCCGCGCCGCCGCCTCGAAGAGCTCGCCGTTCCACGCCAGCCGCCCGCGACCGTCCGGCCCCGCCATCGGCTGCGCGCCGCCCGCGAAGTCCACGATCGCGAGGCGCCGGTGGAGCAGCCCCGCGGCGCCGTCGGCAGCCGTCCACGCGCCCTCGCCGTCGGGTCCACGGGGACGCAGGAGCTCGAGCGCGGCACGGCGGCGTGCGGCGTCCGGCGCAGGCGCGCCGGACGCGAGGTCGAACCAGCCGGCGACGCCGCACATCAGGCGGAGCCGCGCGCGGCGACCTCGCCCGCGAGCCGCAGCCACGCCTCCGGCGGCACGTCCTCCGGGCGGAGCGTCGCGTCGATGCCGGCCGCGGCGAGCGCGGCCGCGTCGGCGGCGCCGTCGAGGGCGCGCAGGAGGCGCTTCCGGCGCATGCGGAACGCGCGCGCGGCGAGGTCCGACGCGGCGGCGGCGGCGCGCGCGTCGCCCGGGCGCGGCACGACGCGGAAGACGCTGCTCTCGACCTCGGGGCGCGGCAGGAACACGTGCGGCGGCACGCGGCGGACGACCGCCACCTCGGCGCGCAGCGTCGCCAGCACGGCCAACGGTCCGTAGTCCGCGCTGCCGGGGGCGGCGCACATGCGCGCGACGACCTCGCTCTGCAGCATCGCGACGATCCGCGCGGGCGCCGGTGTGCGGCGCAGCAGCGCGGCGACGAGCGGCGTCCCGCACGAGTACGGCAGGTTCGCGACGACGAGCGCGCGCCGGCAGCCGCGGGCCTCGGGGTCGTCGAGCGCAGACGTGATCGCCGGCGCGAGCCCGTCCGGGCCGTCGAGCGCGTCGGCGTGGACGAGCGAGAGGCGCGGGTCGTCCCCGAGGTGCTCCGCGAGCAGCGCGTGGAGGCCGCTGTCGATCTCGACGGCGACGACGTGCCCGGCCCGCGCGAGCAGCGGCTGCGTGAGCCCGCCGGCGCCCGGTCCGACCTCGACGACGAGGTCGCCCTGCGTCACGCCGGCGTCGTCGACGAGCGCGTCGGCGAGGGCGGGGTCGACGAGGAAGTTCTGGCCGAGGCGGCGCGTCGCGCGGAGTCCGCGCGCGGCGAGCAGCGGGGCCAGCGCGGAGCGCGTGCGCGGGATCGGCTTCGGCACCCGAGTAGGGTAGCCCGGTCGCCGGGGGGCGCGGCGCACCGCGCGGGGCGGGGCGCCGGCCGGGGCACGACGGACGCGGCGCGGGAGCGCGCGGGAGGACGCATGGCCGTGCGCGAGGCGCTCTCGCGTGTGCGCGACCGCTGGCACGCGGTCACGGGGCACCGCGCGCAGCCGTTCCTGATCCTCTTCGAGGGGCGCTCGGGCAGCACGTACATCGTCCAGCGCCTGGACGCGCACCCCGCGCTCGTGTGCGGCGGCGAGTGGATCGAGACGCGCGCCGGCAGGAGCCCGGCCGAGCAGCGCGCGTTCGCCGAGGCGTACTGGACGCGGCGCCGCGCGCGCGGCGTCCGCGCGGCGGGCATGAAGACGAAGCTCCGCCACCTGCTCGACGCCGACGACTTCCGCGGGCTCCTCGACGGGCTCGGCGTGCGCGTCGTGCTGCTCACGCGCCGCAACCTCGTGAAGTGGGCCGTCTCGGGGATCGCGTCTCTGCGCCTGAACGAGCGCCTCGGCCGCGCGTACGTGCGGACGCCGGACGAGCGGCTGCCGCCGTTCGCGATCGCGCCCGAGGAGCTCGACGCGGCCATCGCGGACCGGCGCCAGTGGACGCGCGACCTCGAGGAGTACGCGGCGCGGCTGCGCGGGCCCGTGCTGCACGCCGCGTACGAGGACATGCAGGCCGACGAGGCCGCGTTCTTCGCGCGGCTCTTCGCGTTCCTCGGCGTGCCCGACCTGCCGACGCGCAGCGGGATCATCAAGGCGACCCCCGAGGAGCTCGGCGAGATGGTCACGAACATCGACGAGCTGCGCGCGCGCTACGCGGGCAGCGAGCTGCACGCGCAGTTCGACGCGCGCCCCGGCGACGGCGCCGCGGCCGGCTGAGCGCCGCCGCGCGACCGCGATTCGCGAACGGGACCGCGCGCGCCGATCTCCTCCCTGACGGAGGAGGCCGGGCCGGATGGGTACGTCGTCGGTGTTCGCGGAGTGGCGTCTCGCGCTGGTGCTGCGGCTGCACGTGCTGCGCTCGCGGCTCGTGCGCCGCGCCGTCGGGCCGCACGCCGCGGCGATCCTCGCGCACACCGCGCGCGGCGACTTCCTGGTCGCGCCGGAGGACGTCGGCGTCGGCCGGCGCCTGCGCCGCGACGGCGCGGTCGTGGACGACGAGATCGACGCGGTGCTCGCGCACTGCCGTCCCGACTCGCGCGTGCTCGTGGTCGGCGGGCACGTCGGCAGTCTCGCGCTGCCGCTCGCGGCCTCGGTCGCGAGCGTCACGGTGCTCGAGGCGAACCCCGACACGTTCGGGCTCCTGCGCCGCAACGTCGCCATCAACGGGCTCGCGAACGTGGACGTGCACGCGGTCGCGGCGAACGACCGCGGCGGCACGCTGCGCTTCCTGCTGAACCGCGCGAACTCGGGCGGCAGCAAGCGCGTCCCGCAGCACGCGCGGACGGCCTACTACTACGACCGCCCCGACGAGGTCGAGGTGCCCGCGGTCGTCCTGGACGACTACTTCGCCGGGCGCACCTTCGACGTGATCGTGATGGACATCGAGGGCTCCGAGGTCTTCGCGCTGCGCGGCATGCCGCGGCTGCTCGGCGCGTGCCGCCACCTCTTCGTGGAGTTCCTGCCCCACCACCTGCGCGACGTGGCGGGTGTGGGCGTGGCGGAGTTCCTGGCGCCGCTCGCGCGGCACTTCGCGCAGCTCACGATCCCCTCGCAGGGGCGCACGATCCCGGCCGAGGCGATCGCGCGGGAGCTCGAGGCGATGTTCGCGCGGGACGCGGGCGACCCGTCGCTCGTGTTCCACCGCGACGCGCCGTCCGCGTGAGGTGCGGACGGCGCGTGCGGCGGCGGGCGCTCAGCGGTCGAACTGCAGCGCGACGACCGTCGCCGGGTCGGTGAGCGGACCCGCGGCGTGCGCCTCGACCTCGTCGAGCACGTGCCGGACGACGGCACGCGGACCCGACGCACGGGCCGCGGCGAACGCGCGCGCGGCGCCCTCGCGGCCGAACATGCGGCCGCGCGCGTCCTGCGCCTCGAGCACGCCGTCGGTCGTGGCGACGAGCGTCACGCCCGTCGGCAGGCGCAGCGGACCGGCCTCGCGGAACTCGGCGCCCGGCAGGATGCCGAGCGCGGGACCGTGGCCCTCGAGCGCGACGACGCCGCCCGAGCGCCCGCCGGCGAGCGGCTCGCAGTGACCCGCGTTCGCGATGCGGAGCGTGCGCCGCGTGCCGTCCACGAGGAGCAGCAGGAGCGACGCGAAGCGCTCGCCCTCGGCGAAGGAGAGTGCGACGTGGTTCGCGCCGCGGAGCAGCTCCGCGAGCGAACTCGCACGCGCCGCGCGGGCGCGCAGGAACACCCGGATCTCGTGCGCGAGCGCCTCGGCCGCGCGGCCGCGGCCCATCACGTCGCCCACGGCCACGAGCCAGCGGCCGGGGCCCGCGGGCGTCGCGATCACGAAGTCGCCGGAGTCGGAGTCGAGCGGCCGGCGCCGCGCGGCGAGGCGGATGCCGTCGCGCCGCAGGGCACGCAGGACGCGCGCGTGGCCGCGCAGACCGGGCAGGGTCGCGGGCAGTCCGTCGCGCGTGGTCGGGAAGGTCGTGGCCGTCATGGTCGTCTCCGGCTGCCGTCGCAGCGATCTCGTCGCGTCGGGCGGCTCGTCCGCCCGGGCATGTCACCTTGGACGTGCGAAAGGCGGGCCATTCGCCGCGGAATCCCGCGGGGGCGGCGCGCGGGAGCGCGCGCAGCCTCGGACGTCACGCCGCGGTGACGGGCGCCTGCCGTCGCGTCGGACACGGCTGTCTCCGCACGTGCACGCGACGTGTCAACGATGCTTGACGTCGTCGCGCCGCGGGGCGGCACGCTCGTCGCGCAGGCGGGCCAGATGGTGGATCCAGTCGCGGTAGTCCCACGGGACGCGCCAGCGGTCGTGCAGGTCCTTGAGGCGCGCCGTGTAGCGCTCGGTGATCGCCTGCGTCGCCTCCTCCTTCTCGGCGTCGCAGAAGTAGCTGCGGCAGGCGAGGGGGCGATGCTCGCGGGCCGTGCAGAGCCGCTCGCGCCACGCCGGGCAGAGCCCGCTCGCCGGGTCCCAGCCCGTCAGGTCGACGCCGCGGGCGAAGCGCTCGGCCTCCGCGCGCGACGTGTAGAGGCGGTGCCCCGCCGCGACGAAGTCGCAGCAGCGACCGGAGACCTCGCAGCGCGGCGCGAGGGCCTCGATCTCGGCGTCGAGCTCGACGAGGAGCGTGTCGAGCGCCGCGCGGAAGCGCTCGAGGCCGGCGGCGGCGTCGATCTCGTCGGCCGGCACCGGCGCGCCCTTGCCGATGCCGCGGCACGCGTCGGCCTCGTTCTCCCAGCGCTCGCGGTCCTGCACGATGCGGGGCCAGAACGGGTACGTCCGGCACTGGTCCGGCTTGGCGTCCTGGACGCGGCAGGAGGTCGTGCCGTCGCGCGCGCGCTCGAGCCACTCGCACGCGCCGCCGCCGGGCACGTCGAGCAGCACGCGCTCGCCGAGGCTCTCGCGCGTGTGGCGCTCGACGAACGCGCGCACGCTCATGCGCCGCAGCCGGGCGAGGGCCTCGATCTCGCGCGGCGAGACCACGACGACGCTGCCGCGACCCGAGCAGCAGTTCCCGCAGCGCGCGCAGCGGAAGCGCAGCCCCTCCTCGTACCAGCGGCCGGAGTCGCTCACCGGCGGCGGGGGCGGCCGCCGCGTCCTGGGCGCCGCCGCCCGGGACGCTTGGCGCCGGCGCCGGGCGTGAGCCGCGGGAACGGCGACGAGGCGTCGATCGGAGCGGCCTCGATGCCGCGCTCCGAGACGACCTCGGGCACGGGGTCGCGCGCGGCCATGATCGGCCCGGCGACGGCGTGGATGTCGTCCACCATCTCCTGCGGCGTGGAGTAGCGCAGCGCGGGGTCCTTCGCCATCGCCTTGCGCACGACGAACAGCACCGGCGGCGAGATCGTGCGCATCTGCTCGGCGCTGAACACGAGCTCCTGCTTGACCTGCGCGATGAGGATCTCCTCGGGGGAGCCGTGGAACGGCACGTCGCCGAGGAGCATGTGGTAGAGCGACGCGCCGAGCGAGTAGATGTCGGCGCGCGTGTCGACGGCGGCGTCGCCGCGCGCCTGCTCGGGCGACATGTACTCGGGCGTGCCGACGGTCATCGCCTCGGCCGTGTCCTCCTGCATCCCGCGCATGAACTTCGCGAGGCCGAAGTCGATGACCCGCGCGGTGCCGTCGCGGTCGAGCACGATGTTCCCGGGCTTGATGTCGCGGTGGACGACGCCCTTCTCGTGCATGTGCTGCAGCGCCGACCCGATCTGACACGCCACGTGCAGCGCGAGCCCCTCGCCGAGCTCCATGTCGTGGTCGAGGAGGTCGAGCACCGAGATGCCGTCGACGAAGCCCATGGCGTAGAAGTCCACGCCGTCGCCGCTCGCGTACTCGCGCCCCTCGACGATGTTCGGGTGGCGCAGGTTCAGCAGGATGTTCGCCTCGCGGCGGAAGCGCAGGCGGTAGCGGTCCTGGAGCGAGTACTCGGTCTTCAGCACCTTGAGTGCGACGCGCGCCGAGAGCGGCAGGTACGTGGCCTCGTAGACGTCGGCCATGCCGCCCTCGCCGGCCTTGCGGAGCAGCTTGTAGCCGTCGAACGGCTGGAACCTCTCGAGGGGCTGCCCGAGCAGCATGCGCGCCTGGGTGCGCGTCATCAGCCCCTTCTTGACGAGAATCTGCAGGAGCGAGACGTCCTGCCCCCTCGAGAGGAGCGTCTGCCAGATCCGCAGGCACTCGTTCGCGGCATCGGCCGGCAGCGCGCCGACCTGCACGAGCGGAGCCACCAACTGCAGTTCGCGCTGGTCCAAGGCGGCGATCGTAGCGGCGTGCGGCGGACGCGCCACAGGAAGCCGCCCAGGCTCGCGCGCACACGGGCGGCGGCGCACGCGCGAGGCTGCGGAGCGGACGGCGCACGCCCCCGAGGCAGGGCCGCGACTGCAGTCCCGCGGATTCCGACTACGGAGGAGCGTCGCCGCGGCCGATGACAAGGAGGGTGGGGATGCCCCCCCGAGTGAGCGGGGACGGGTGCGGCCGCCGAGACAGCGGCGGTCGGTGCCCGGAGCCGCAGCGTGGCGCCGCGTCGAAATGCTCCGGGAATCGCGGGACTTTCGGCACGGCACGTGCGTCTCACTCTTGACGACACGCGCGGCGGAGCCGAGTGCAACGCCGCAGGGGCGGGACCGAAGGGTTCAGCGAGCCCCGATTGAGAACGCGACGGCAGGCGTGGGGAGGCCCCGGCGGACGAGCCGGAGCGCGCCCGTGCGCCGCCGGGTACGCCCCCTTCCGCAGGAACGCTCGGAGAGGCCGGACGCTGGTGTCCCGCACGCGCTCGACCCCACGTCTTCCTTCCTTTCAATGCCCTGACCGAAGAGTGCGTCGCCGACGAGCGATCGGTTGCCCCCGGTCACTCACGATGGCCTCCTTCCCACCTCATGCCCAACACCACTCGGGAGACCACTCGGCCACGTCCGGTCCTCTCCGCCCGTTCCGCACGGCGCAGCGACTCCGCGCGCCACGTACCCCGCCGTCGCAGCTAGCGGAGCACCCTTCCGCGCAATCGCGCGGGCGTGCTTTGCGGGCCGACCGCGAGCGTGCTATGACGCGCCCGTGAGCGACGACGACGCGCCCGACCCGCTCGCCGACCTCGTGCGCGCGTGGCCCGAGCCGGCGCTGCTCGCCACCGCCGCCGGCGTGATCGTGTCCGCGAACGAGGACGCCGCAGCGCTCCTCCACGTGGACGCTCCGGCCGCGGGCCGCGCGCTCTCGGACGTGATCGGCCCCGACGCCGCGGCCGCGCTGCTCGCGGCGCCGGCGTCGCAGGTGCTGCAGCTCCCGGGTGCCCCCGAGGGCGAGATCGTCGAGGCGCGCTCCGCGCGCACGCCCGCGGGCGGCGTGCTGCTCGCCCTCGCGGACGGTGCGCGCGCGCGGCGCCTCGGCGCCGACCTCGATCAGGCGCAGCGGCTCGCGTCGATCGGCGAGCTGCTCTCGAGCGTCGCGCACGAGCTGAACAATCCGCTCACGAGCGTGCTCGGCTACGCGGAGATCCTACTCGCCGACGACGACCCCGCGCTGCCGCGCGCGGAGCTCGAGTGCATCCGCGACGAGGCGCGGCGCTGCCGGCGCATCGTCCAGAACCTGCTCGACCTGGCGCGCGCGGAGCAGCTCCGCATGCAGCCGCTGCTGCTGCAGGACGTGCTCCGCAAGGTCGAGGAGTTCCGCGCCTACGCGGCGAACTCGAAGGGCATCGAGCTGCGCGTCGAGGCGGAGCCCGAGCTGCCGTTCGTGCAGGGCGACTTCCACCGTCTCGTGCAGGCGCTGCTCAACCTCGTCACGAACGCCGAGTACGCCGTCGCCGAGCGCCGCGAGGGCCGCCGCATCACCGTGCGCGCGGTGCGCAGCGGACTCCACGCGGCCGTCGAGGTCGAGGACACCGGGCCGGGCGTGCCGCCCGAGATCCGCGAGCGCGTCTTCGAGCCGTTCTTCACGACGAAGCCGCGCGGGCGCGGCACCGGTCTCGGGCTGTCGCTGGTGCGGGCGACGGTGCAGGCGCACGGCGGCACGGTGCGCGTCGAGCGCGGCGCGGCCGGCGGCGCGCGCTTCGTGATCGAGCTGCCCCTCGCGACGGAGTGAGCCGCCGGGCGGCGCTCAGCGTCCGCTCTCGGCGGGCGCGGGCGCGGCGGGTGCCGCGTCCTCGTCGGCCGTGCCGCGGAAGGACAGCAGGATGCGCTCGAGCTCGGGCCGGACGAGCTCCCAGCGCTCCTCCGGACACGCGGCGAGCAGGCGGTAGACGCGACCGTCCACGACCCGCACGTGCGCGAGCGTGTGCGTGCGCTCGCCCTTCGTCGTCGCCTGCGCCTCGACCCACGCGTACGACCCGTCGGGCGCGCGGCCGCGCTGCACGACGCGCAGGTCCACGGCGTGCGCCGCGAGCACGCGCTCCAGCGCGTCGGCGGCGCGGTCGAGCGTGACGCCCTCGGGCGCCGTGCGGTCGCGGAGCACGTCCACCGTGGCCGCGAGCGCGCGGTTGCGCACGGTGACGAGCGTCGCGCCCCCGCCGACCCGCGGCTCCTCGAAGAGCCACGTGGGGTCGGGCTTGCGGATCTCGAACGGCTCGGCGACGTCGGCGTAGCGCGTGCGCGCCGCCGAGTCCGAGCCGGTGACGCGGTCGGGCTCGCCGCCGGCGACGGCCGCGACGACGGACGCGGGCGCCGCGAGCGCGCGCAGGGCCGGCCCGTTCAGGTCGGAGAGCCGCGAGCGGCCGTCGGGTCCCACCCACTCGAACTCGAGCAGCTCGCCGCGCCGGCGCTCGATGACGCGCACCGTCACGCCCGCCTCGCCCTCGCCGACGACGCGCTCGCCCGCGTTGCGGTAGGACGTCGGGCGCCAGCGCCGGTCGCGCACGTCGAAGACCTCGCCCTCGGTCGGCGCGGCCGTCTTGCCCGCGCGCACGAACTCCTCGCGCGCCGCGAACGGGAAGCGCGCGCCCGGGCGCACGTCGGTGACGGTCTTCGACGTCTCGCCGTCCACGGTCACCTCGATCTCGAGGCGCGAGCCCACGACCTCGCCGCGCACGAGCCGCGTGCGGCCGTCGCGCGTCGTCTCCTGCACCTGGAAGAGCTCGGGGTGGAACGCGCGGTCGCTGCGCTCGAGCGTCCGCACCTCGAGCTGCGGCATGCCGTCCGAGCCGAGGAAGACGACGCTCTCCTCCCACTGGTGCCCGCCGCCGCGCGGCAGGTAGCGCAGGGTGCGGGCGCCTGCGCGCTCGCCGTCGGCGTAGAGCACCGCGCTCTCCTCGCGCGCCTGGTCGGCCGTGCCGGCGTCCTCGCCCTCGGCGACGTCGCGGCGGATCTCGACGATGCGCGAGCGCGGGTACCAGAGCGCGCCGCCGTCGATGCGCACCTTCACCTGCGTGTCGTTCTCCTCGACGATCTCGCCGCGCACCTCGCGGCCGGTCGAGAGGACGAGCACGTCGTCCGCGCGCGCCTGCGCTGCACAGACGGCGGCGCACGTCAGCGCGAGGAGGAGCGGACGCATCCCGGCCATGCGTTCCTCATCGGCGGCCGGAACCGCCCCCTGTAGGCGTCTCCCCGCTGCGGGCTGGGGCGTGCGGGCGCGGAGTGGAGGAGTGTCCCCCCGCAGCGGAGTATGTTGCGCCACGCAACTTCCGAGGACCGTCCCCATCGCGGGTCGGAAGTTGCGTGGCGCAACTTCCCAGGACCGTCCCCGTTCGTTGCGTTCGTCGGAGGACGTCGGCGCGGGCGCTGCTACTGCGTCTCGAGCTGCGGTCCGAGGCGCTCGTTCACGAACGCGCGCCAGGCGCGCTCGTTGTCCGGGATGCCCGACGGCACCGTGCGGCCGTTGCGCTCGAGGATCATCTTCAGCGCGTTCAGGACCGCGCTGCGCGCCGTGCTGTTCGCGGGCGTCTCGTCGATGACGCCGACGAGCGGCATGATCGCCTTCGGGTCGCCGACGCTCGCGAGGGCGTTCGCGGCGTGCAGGCGCACGAACGGCTCCGGGTCGGGGAGCACGTTCAGGAGCGCGTCCACCGTGAGGGGGTCCGCGATGGCACCGAGGCAGGCCGCCGCGTGGCCGCGGACGAACGCGTCGTCGGGATCGTAGAGCGCGGCCTCGAGCAGCGGCAGGGCGCGGCGCTGCTCGTCCGGGTCGAGGGCGCTCGCGCGCGCCGCGCGGCGGGCGGCCATCGAGTGCCACAGCGCGAGCAGCGCGTGGTTGCGCACGTCGCGGTCCGGGTGCGTCAGCAGATCGAGGAGGGGCGGCGCCGGCACGAGCGGGCTGCGCAGTTCCGCGAGCGCGAGGCTCGCGTTGGTCAGGAGCGTCGCATCGCCGCGGTCCGCGAGCGCGCTCACGAGCGCGGGCACGGCCTGCGGGGACTTCGAGAACGCGAGCGCCTTCGCCGCGATGCGCCGGCGCGTCGGGTCCGAGGCGTCCGCGAGCGTCGCGAGCAGGCGCAGCTCGTGCAGGCGCACGCTCGAGACCACGGCCGCGTACGCGGCGTCCGCCTCGCGCCGGGCGTCCGCGCCCGGCTGCGCGCGCCAGTAGAAGTAGCCGTCGACGCGCTGGTCGAGGCTCATGAGGGCGCGGCCGTACTCCACGCCGGCGCCGCCGTCCACGACGTCTGCGCTCGCGGACGTCGCGACGTCGGCGGGCGGCGTGTCGGAGACGCACGCAGGCAGCGCGCACGCGGACGCGGCGAGAGCGAGCGAGAGGAGCGGGGAACGGCGCATGGTGCCCTCCTTGGACGCGCCGCCGCGGGGCGACTTGCGCGCGGTCACGGCGTGCGAGGCTCGCGTACCGGCGGCCGCGCCGGGACGGATTCCGCCTCGCGTCGGCGCACGGCCGCTCACGACGCGGCGGGCGGCGGGGCGTCCGGGGCGGGCTCGACGGCGCGCTCGAGCACCTCGCGCAGCTCCGGCGGCATGCGGCGCGGACGCCCCTCGTCGTTGACCGAGCCGAGCCGCGTCGCGCCGGTCGCGAGCAGCTCGTCGCCGCGGCGCACCTCGTACTCGAGCCGCAGGCGCGTGCGCCCGGCCTCGGTGCAGCGCGTGGTCACGTGGAGCACGTCGTCGTAGCGCGCGGGCCGCAGGTAGCGCGCCTCGGCCTCGAGGATCGCGAGATGCACGCCGCTCCCGATGATCGCCGCGTACGGCAGCCCGAGGTCGCGCAGCCAGCGCGTGCGCGCGATCTCGAAGTACACGAGGTAGCGCGGGTGGTGCACGATCCCCATCGTGTCCACCTCGTCGAATCGGACGCGCAGACGCGTCACGTGCACGGGGCGAAGATAGCGCGCCGCACGCAGTGCCCCCGGCTAACTTCGCCCGCCCATGCCGAGCGCCGCAGGCACCGGTCCGCTCGTCCCCGTGCTGCTCGCGTGGCTCGTCCCGGGGGCGGGGCATCTCGCGCTCCGGCGCTTCTGGCCGGCGCTCTTCGTCGCGCTCGGCGTCGTGCCGCTGTTCCTGCTCGGCATGTACCTGACCGGGTGGGAGAACGTGAGCTGGACGCGCCACCCGTTCTACTTCGTGCTGCAGGCGCCCGCCGGGCTGCCCGCGGCGATCGGCGCGCTCCTGACCCGCGAGACGCTGCCGGACCGCGTGATGCCGCACGGCACCGTCGGCACGCTCTACAGCGCCGTCGCCGGGCTGCTCAACCTGATGGCGATCGCCGACGTCTGGGCGCGCGCGCAGCGCGGCGACCCCGAGGACGCGGCGCAGCGCGCCACGGCGGGCGCGGCAGCGGGCGCGGCAGTGGGCGCGGCGGCGAGTGCGACGGGCGACGACGGCGCGCAGGCGGCGCAGGTGCCCGTTGCCTGACGGCTTCGTGACCTGGGCGACGTTCCTCGCCGTGGCGCTGCTCGCCATCGCGATGGTGCAGGCCGCGACGCGCGCCTCGACGCGCGACGGCGTGCTGCGCGAGGCGTTGCGCGGGTTCGTGGCGCTGGCCGGGGGCTTCGCGCTCCTGATCGCCTGCGTCGAGCTCGTGCTGCTCGTCGTCCAGTCGCAGCACGGGTGAGGGCGTGCGGCGCAGCCGCCACTGCCCGCTCTGCGCCGGCGCGCTGACTCTGGCGCGCCCGCCCCTCGACGACCGCCCGCGCCTCGTGTGCTCGGCGTGCGGGTTCGTGCTCTACCTCAACCCGAAGGTCGCGGCGGGCACGATCGCCGTGGACGACGCCGGGCGCGTCGCGCTCATCCGCCGCGGCATCGAGCCCGGCCGCGGGCTCTGGTCGTGGCCCTGCGGCTACGTCGAGATGGACGAGAGCGTGGACCGGACGGCGGTCCGCGAGACGCGCGAGGAGTGCGGGCTCGACGTGGAGCTGGACGGCGTGCTCGGCGTGTACGGCTACCCCTGCGACCACCCCGAGGTGCAGGAGCACGGCACGGGGCTCGTGATCGTGTGCTACCGGGCGCGCGTCGTCGGCGGCACGCTCGCCGCGGGCGACGACGCGGACGACGCCCGCTGGGCGCACCCGCACGAGCTGCCGTGGCCGCTGCTCGCGTTCGAGTCGTCGTGGCGCGGCCTGCGCGACCACGTCGTCGAGCGCGGCCTCGGCGAGCCGCCCGCCTACGTGCCCCGCGACCGACGCGGCCCGTGAGGGCGGCAGGTCGCGCACTCCCTGGCGTGCGCCGTCACGGACGGCCACCGCGGCCCACGGCGAGCGCGTAGAGCCCGTCGTCGCGGAGCGTGACGCGGCCCGCGAGCTCGAGTGCGGCCAGTGCCGCGAGCGCGGCCCCGGCCTCGAGCCCCGTCGCGTCCACGACGTCGTCTGCCGAGCGCTCCTCGCCCGCGAGCGCGGCGAGCACCGCGGTCTCGTCGGGCGTCGCCCCGGGCGCGGCCGCCGCGCCTGCACCGTCGCGCGCGTTGCGCTCTTCCGACGGCGACGGCGCGTCCGCGCCGAGCGCCGCGAGCACGTCGGCCGCGCCCTCGCAGAGCGCCGCGCCCTCGCGCAGCAGCCGGTGCACGCCGCACGCGTTGGGATGGTCCACGCGGCCCGGCACGGCGAGCACCTCGCGCCCGAGGTCGAGGGCGTGATCGGCGGTCACGAGCGACCCGGAGCGCTCGCCCGCCTCGACGACGACCACCGCCGCCGCGAGCGCCGCGAGCACGCGGTTGCGGCGCGGGAAGTGGTGCGGCAGCGGCGGCACGTCGAGCGGGAACTCGGAGAGCACCGCGCCGCGCCCGCCGACGATCTCGCGCGCCAGAGGCACGTGCTCCGGCGGGTAGAAGCGCGCGAGCCCGCCCCCCAGCACGCCCACGGTGAGCCCGCCCGCCTCGAGCGCGCCGCGGTGCGCGGCCGCGTCGATCCCGCGTGCGAGACCCGAGACGACCACGAACCCGCGCTCCACGAGCTCCGCCGCGAGACGCCGCGCCTGCGTCGTCCCGTACGCGCTCGCACGGCGCGACCCCACGATCGCCACCGCGCTCGGCCCGAGCGGCGGCAGCGTGCCGCGCACGTAGAGCACGAGCGGCGGGTCGGGGAGCTCGGCGAGCGACGCCGGCCAGCGCGGATCGCCGGGCCACAGGGCGTCGGCCCCCGCCGCCGCGGCGCGCGCGAGGTCGTGCAGCGCCTCGTCGGGCGTGGGCGCCGCGGCGAGCAGGGCCGCACGCGCCGCGCCGACGCCGGGCACGCCCGTCCACGCCGGGACGCCCGCCGCGAGCGTCGCGTGCGCGCTGCCGAAGCGCGCGAGCAGCCGTGCGGCGAGGCGCGGTGCCACGCCCGCCGTGGCGGCGAGCCGCACGCGCGCGACGAGCTCCGGGTCGAACGCGGCCGCGGCGGGGGGCGGCGGCGCGGGTGCAGCGGTGTCGAGGGTCGTGTCCACACAGGGAGGACACGCGGCGCGGGCGGAGGTTACATCGGGCGGGCGGAGGCCAGTGCGGCGCGGAGCTCGTCGTCGCCCACGTCCACGACGACCGCGGAGCCGGACGGGCCGGCTTCCGCGGGCGCGCTCGGGGAGACCGGCAGCACCATGCGGCGCGTCCCCGCGTGCGCCTTCTTGTCGCGCCGCGAGAGCTCGACGACGCGCTCGAGGTCGGTGTCCGGCGGGAGCTCCGTCGGCAGCTCGAGCGCGCGGAGGGTCGCAGCGATCTCCTCGGTCAGCGCGGCGTCCGCGAGCCCGCGCGTCGCGGCGATGCGCGCGGCGACGACGAGCCCCACCGCCACCGCCTCGCCGTGGCGCAGCACGCCGTGGCCGCACGCGGTCTCGAGCGCGTGGGCCGTGGTGTGGCCGAGGTTCAGGAGCACGCGCCGCCCGCCCCGCTCCTCGGGGTCCTGCGAGACGAGACCGATCTTCACGCGCATGCCCAGCGCGACGGCGTCGGCGAGCGGAGCCGCCGCGCCGGCGAGCAGGTCGGTCGCGCGTTCGCGCAGCGTCGCGAGCGCGCCGCGCTCGTCGAGCACCGCGCACTTCACGACCTCGCCGAGACCCGCGGCGACGTCGCGGCGCGGCAGCGTCGCGAGCGTCGCGACATCCGCCACGACGCGCAGCGGGTGATGGAACGCGCCGACGAGGTTGCGTCCGATCGGCAGGTCGATCGCGACCTTGCCGCCGATCGCCGCGTCCGCCATCGCGAGCAGGGTCGTCGGCACCTGGACGACGGGCACGCCGCGGTGCCACGTCGCCGCGCAGAACCCCGCGAGGTCCCCCACGACGCCGCCGCCGAGCGCGACGACCACGTCGCCGCGCCCGAGCCGCATGCCGCCGAAGTGCGTCCACAGGCGCTCGGCCTCGGCCGGCGACTTCGAGCCCTCGCCCGCGGGGACGACGAACGCCTCGGCCCGCAGCCCCTCGGCCGCAAGCGCCGCGAGCGCGCCCTCGAGGTGCAGCCGCGCGACGACGTCGTCGGTCACGACGGCGACGCACGACGGCGCGTGCACCTCGGTCACGAGCGCGCCGAGGCGCGGCAGCAGGCCGGCCCCCAGCCAGACGTCGTACGCCGCGCGCCCCGTGTGGACGGGCAGGACGCGCGGCCCGCTCACGACGTCGCGCCGCTTCTCGCGCGCTCGCCGCCGCGGTGCTGGCGGCGTTCGGCGGCGCGGCGCCGCACCTCGGCCTCGGTGACGCGCGCGCGGCGCCACGTGAACGCGAGCAGGCCGAGCATCAGCAGCGATCCGCCGCCGACCACGCCGAGGATCACGCGCCAGTCGGTGCCGATGTCGAGGCCGCCGCGCTGGAGCGGCGTGGCGGAGGTCCAGATCAGGATGGGGAGCCAGTAGGGCTTGCCGTTCGCGCCCTCGGACATCCGACGCTTGAAGAAGAAGCCCTCGAAGTCGGCGTTGCGCACCCCCTTCGGGTCGAAGATCTCCTTCGAGAACGGCGACACGAGCATCACCGGCCGCATCTGGTCGTCCACCGCGTAGCCGCGGTAGACGGTGTCGATGTTGCCGGGGTTCTCGGGCAGCGCCCCGTCGGTCACGAACTCGCGCGCGATGGGCGCGAGGCGCAGCCGCACGCAGCGGAAGCGCCAGACCTGCGGCTCCTCGACGAGCCGCGTCGCGCCGCTCGTGCCCGTCATGTCCTCGACCTGCAGCCGCTCGGTGTCGCGCAGCTCGGCATAGCCCTCGGGGCCGAGGTGCCGCACGTAGTTGAGCATCCCGTAGAACGGCGCGTCCTCGAGACCGGTGGAGCTCGGCGGCGTCGCGTCGTCCACCTCTTCGAGCCACTCCACGCGCGGCTCGCGCTCCGTGACGCGCGGGAACGACGGCAGCGGCGCGCGCGACGAGAACGCGTGCAGCGCGGGGCGCCCGCCCAGCGGCCAGAGCTTCGTGAAGACGCCGCAGACCTTGACCCAGTCGCCGACCCGCCGCGACTCGGGCAGGGGCGCGGTCGTCGTGACGACCCACGGGACGCCGGACGCGTCCGTGATCGTGATCAGCCAGACGGGGACCTCGCGGTCGGCGAAGCGCAGCACGTCCTCGCGGACCTCGTCCACGCGGCCCCAGACGAGCACCAGCGTGCCGCGCTGGTTGCCGGGCTCGTCGAGTGCGCGCGGCACGTTCTCGATCTCGCCGAACACGCGCGGCGGCAGGCGGTCCATCCGCGGGCGCACGTCCTCGCCGAGCAGGTGCTCGACCCACTCGGTCTCGTCGCGCGCGTCGCGGTCGTTGATCGGCCGGCGCTCGCTCCCGAGGAACCAGGCGCGCAGCTCCTCCTCGAGCTTGCGGCTGCCGTGCTCGGGGAACATCGCGTCGAGGTCGAGGTCGTCGACGTGCTCGAGCGGGATCTGGGCGATGTTCACCGGCGGCGCGCCGCCGTCCGGCGCGTCCCCGTCGTCGCCGCTCCTGCCGGAGGGGACGAGGACCGCGGCGGCGACCATCGCAGCCACGACGAGCACGAGCGCCACGATCATCCCGGTCACGCCCACCTTGGGGCTGAACCAGAAGCTGGGCGGCGCGGGGATGGGCGAGTTCGGTCCGTGCTCCTGCCGGTTCTTGGTCAAACGACACCTCCAGGGGGACCGGACAGGCAGCGCCGAGGATACCGCAGGCGCGCACGCCCCGCTCGTTCCCCCGCGCGGAACTGCCGGGCGCCGCGACCCCGGCGGGAGACTGCCGGCGTGACGCTCCCGTTCCCCTCGTTCGACGCGGCGTTCGCCTGGCTCGCGGCGCGCACCAACTACGAGACGATGGCCGTCCAGCGCTACGACGAGCGCACGTACGGCCTCGACCGCGTGCACGCGCTGCTCGACCGCGCGGGCCGGCCGGAGCGCGGCCGCGACGTGCTGCAGGTGGTCGGGAGCAAGGGCAAGGGCAGCACGTCGGTGATGCTCGACGCGATCCTGCGCGCCGCGGGGCGCCGCACGGGGCTGTTCACGTCGCCGCACCTGGTGGACCCGCGCGAGCGCATCCGGATCGACGGCCGGGAGGCGCCGGACGAGCTGGTCGTCGCGGCGCTGACCGCGCTGCACGCGCCCGTCGAGGAGGCGGCCGCCGCCGGCCGGCCGTGCACGTTCTTCGAGATCCACACCGCCGCCGCGCTGCTCGCGTTCCGGGCCGCCGGCTGCGACGCGGTCGTGCTCGAGGCGGGCATGGGCGGACGGCTCGACGCGACGACGGCCGCGGAGGCGTGCGGCGTCGCGCTGACGGGCGTCTCGCTCGACCACGTGCAGCAGCTCGGCGGCACGGTCGAGCTGATCGCCGCCGAGAAGGCGGCCGCGGCGCGCGCGGGCGTGCCGCTCGTCTGCGGGGAGCCGGTCACGGGCGCGGCGTTCGGCGTCGTCGCACGTGTCGCGGCCGCGCGCGGCGCGGACGTCGTCGCGCGCGGGCGCGACTTCGACGTCGCCGACGTCGCGACGCGCTTCGATGCCGCCGCGGGCGCCGCGCGCACCGAGTTCACGCTCGTGGACGGCGCGCGGCGCGACCGCTTCGCCGTGCCGCTGCTCGGCGTGCACCAGGCGGCGAACGCGGCCGTGGCCGCCGTGACCGTGCGCCGCGCGGCGTTCCGCGGCCCGCGCCCCGACGACGCGCACGTCCGCGCGGGGCTCGCGGCGGCGACGCTCCGCGCGCGGCTCGAGGTGCTCCACACGCGGCCGCTCGTGCTCGTGGACGGCGCACACACGCCCGCGAGCTTCGCCGCACTGGTCCGCGCCGTGCGCGACGCGGTGCCCGGGGCGCCGCGCGTGTTCGTGGTCGGGATGGCGCGCGACAAGGACGTCGCGGGCTCCCTGGCCGAGCTGGCGGGCACGGCCGACCGCGTCGTCGCCACGAGCTCGGGCGCGGCGCGCGCGGCCGCGCCGCACGAGATCGCGGCCGCCGCGCGCGCTGCCGGCCTGCCGGCCGACGAGGTCGCCACGCCGCGCGCGGCTCTCGCCTCGGCGCGCGCCACGGCGGGCCCGGGCGGCGTGGTCGTCGTCACCGGCAGCCTCTACCTCTGCGGCGAAGTCCTGCGGCCGGGCGAGTAGGATCGGCGCCCCCGTGGGCCGCCCCGTCCCCCGTCCGCCGCACGCACCGCAGGACGTCCAGTCGTGAGACGTCCGCCGGGTCCGCGCCTGCCCGTCGCGGGCTGGCGCGAGTGGGTCGCGCTGCCCGAGCTCCACATCCGCTGGATCAAGGCGAAGGTGGACACGGGCGCGCGCTCGTCGACGCTGCACGCGGTGGACGTGGAGCGCTTCGACAGGGACGGCGCGCCGTGGGTGCGCTTCGCGGTGCACCCGTACCAGCACGACCCGCGCACGACCGTGCGCTGCGAGGCGCCGCTCGTCGACGAGCGCCGGGTGCGGTCGTCCGCGGGCCACGAGGAGCACCGGCCCGTCGTCGCGACGCAGTTGCGCATCGGCGCGTCGGCGTATCCCATCGAACTGACGCTCACCAACCGCGACGCGATGGGCTTCCGCATGCTGCTCGGCCGCCAGGCCCTGCGGGGACGCTACGTCGTGGACG
Source organism: uncultured bacterium (assembly GCA_937996235.1). Classification (GTDB taxonomy): domain Bacteria; phylum Planctomycetota; class JAJSAM01; order JAJSAM01; family JAJVHW01; genus CALKVK01. Next base: position 263,604 of record CALKVK010000023.1, read on the forward strand.
CGGGCGGCTCGTACCTCGCCGCGAAACGCCCGCCGCGGGCGGTACGGCACCGGCACCGGCGCCGGAGGAAGAAGAAGACCACGTGAAGATCGCCATCCTCTCCCGCGACACGGGCCTCTACTCGACGCGACGGCTGCGCGAGGCCGCCGAGGAGCGCGGCCACGAGGCGCGCGTCATCGACTACCTGCGCTGCTACATGAACATCACGTCGCACCGCCCGACCGTGATCCTCGCGGGGCGGCCGCTCGACGACTTCGACTGCGTGATCCCGCGCATCGGCGCGTCGCGCACGTTCTACGGAACGGCCGTGGTGCGGCAGTTCGAGATGATGGGCGTCGTCTCCGCCAACGAGTCGCAGGCGATCGCGCGCTCGCGCGACAAGCTGCGCTGCATGCAGCTCCTCGCGCGGCAGGGCATCGGCCTGCCCGTGACGGGCTTCGCGCACTCGACGAAGGACGTGGACGGGCTCCTGCGGACCGTCGGCGGCGCGCCCGTCGTGATCAAGCTGCTCGAAGGCACGCAGGGCATCGGCGTCGTGCTCGCCGAGACGCAGAACGCGGCGGAGTCCGTGATCCAGGCGTTCCGCGGGCTCTCGGCGAACATCCTCGTGCAGGAGTTCATCGCCGAGGCGAAGGGCGCGGACATCCGCTGCTTCGTCATCGGCGGCAAGGTGGTCGCGGCGATGCAGCGGCAGGGCCCCGCGGGCGAGTTCCGCTCGAACCTGCACCGCGGCGGCAGCGCGACGAAGGTGCGCCTGACGCCGGAGGAGCGCAGCACCGCGGTGCGCTCCGCGAAGGCGCTCGGACTGGGCGTCGCGGGCGTGGACCTCCTGCGCTCGAACCACGGCCCGGTGGTGATGGAGGTCAACTCGTCGCCGGGCCTCGAGGGCATCGAGACGACGACGGGGATCGACGTCGCGGGCAAGGTCATCGAACACCTGGAGCGGCGCGTCGGACGCGGCGGGACGAAGGACAAGGTCAAGGGATGAGCCGCCGCCGCCCCGGCGCGTGGGGCGCGACGGAGATCGCGGGGCACGAGGTCCCGCCCGGCACGCGGCGGAACGTCGAGATCCCGGTCGCGCGGCTGCCGACGCAGACGATGCTCACGCTCCCCGTCGCGGTGCTGCGCGGCGCGCGGCCGGGCGCGTCGGCGTGGATCTCCGCCGCGGTGCACGGCGACGAGCTGAACGGCGTGGAGATCGTGCGCCGCGTGCTCGCACGCACCGCGCCGGAGCAGCTCGCGGGGACGCTGTACGCGGTGCCGCTCGTGAACGTGTTCGGGTTCGTCGCGGAGTCGCGCACGCTGCCGGACCGGCGCGACCTGAACCGCGCGTTCCCCGGCTCCGCGCGCGGCTCGCTCGCGTCGCGCGTCGCCCACCTCTTCTTCCGCGAGATCGTGCTGCGCTGCTCGCACGGCATCGACCTGCACACGGGATCGGACCACCGCACGAACCTGCCGCAGGTGCGCTGCGACCTCGACGTGGCCGCGACCGCGAGCGCCGCGCGCGCGTTCGGCGCGCCCGTCACCCTGCACGCCGCGCAGCGCGACGGCTCGCTGCGTCAGGCCGCCGCGGCGCGCGGCATCCACGTGCTCGCGTACGAGGGCGGCGAGGCGCTGCGCTTCGACGAGGAGGCGATCGCGACGGGCACCGACGGCGTGCTGCGCGTGCTCGCGGCGCTGCGCATGCTGCCGCGCGAGGCCGCGCCGGCGCGCGCCCGCACGCGCTTCGCGCGCCGCTCCACGTGGCTCCGCGCCCCGCGCAGCGGCCTGCTGCGGCTGCACGCCGCGCCGGGCGAGCGCGTGCGCGCCGGTCGCGTGGTCGGCGAGATCTCCGACCTCTTCGACGACGAGCGCGTGCCGCTGCGCGCGCCCGCGACGGGCATCGTGCTCGGGCGCACGCTCTCGCCCGCGATCAACCAGGGCGAGGCGATCCTGCACGTCACGCGCGGGTGAGACCGCGCGCGGCGCTCACTCGACGCGCAGCGTCAGGTCGCGATACCATGGCGCCGGCCGGTCGAGGGGCAGCCGCTGCCGCGAGGGCGGCCGCCCCTCGCGCTCGACGACGAGCGCGAGTTCGCCCTCGCGCAGCGCCGCCGAGGGCACGTCCGCGAGGGCGAACCGGCCGTCGGCCGCCGTCGTGGCGGAGACGCCCGCGCAGCGCACCTGCGCGCCCGCGACGGGCGAGCGGTCGGGGTGCTGCACGACGCCGGCGAGCGCGAACGTGGGAGGCAGCGTGAGGGGGGCTTCCGCGGCGCCGTCCGCGACCGCGGGACCGAGCGCGGCCCGCAGACGCGCCCCGCCCGCAGTGCCGGAGCGGTCGAACGTGCCGTCGGCACCGGTCGTCCCGAGCGCGGTCTCCGTGCCGTCGGCCGCGACGGCGGCCACGCGCGCCCCCGCCGCCGGCGCACCGTCCGCGAAGCGCACGCTGCCGCGCGGGCCGTCGGGCACCGCGCCGCCGCCGGCCGCGGGTGGCGGCGGGGCCTGCACGGGCTCCTGCGCGGAGCGCGCGGCGCTGCGCTCCAGGTAGCCCTCGAGGTAGCGCAGCATCAGCCAGAGCGCGAGCAGGCAGAACGCGGCGAGGCCGAGGATCGTCAGCAGCGTGCGGCGCGCGCCGCCCTCGCGCGCGCGGCTCACCGCAGCAGTCCGAGGATCTCGCGGCCCCACTTCTCGACCCGCCTCGGTCCGACTCCGGGGATGCGCTCGAGCTCCTCGGGCGAGCGCGGCCGGTCGCGCGCGACGTCGAACATCGCGTAGTTCGGCAGGATCGCGAGCGTCGTGACGCCGAAGCGCGCGGACGCCTCGTTGCGCCAGTCGCGCAGGCGCCCCAGGCGCTTCTGCGCGTGCGGGTCCATGCGGCGCGTCGGGTCCGACGGCGTGCGCGGGCGCGGCGGCGGCCCGCCGCAGTCGATGCCGCGCCGCACGGCGTCGAGCAGCTCCTGCGCCATCCGGCCCGTGACGTAGGACGAGAGTCCGCGGATGGCGCGCAGGTCGTCGCGCGTCTGCGGCAGGTGGCGCGCGATGCGCAGGAGCGGGTCGTTCCCGAGCACCTTGAACGCCGGGCGGTCGAGCTGCCGCGCGTGGCGGTCGCGCACCGCGAACACCTCGTGCAGCACGGCCTGCTGCTGCGGCGCGAGGTCGCGCGAGCCCTTGACGCGCAGCCAGCCGTGCGGGTCGAAGCCGCGCGGCGCGGGCTCGCGCTCGGCCAGGCGGTCGAACTCGATGCGCGCCTCGTCGAGCAGGTCGGCCTCCTCGAGGCGCTCCTGCTGGATGCCCGCGAGCTCCACGAGATACGCGACGTCGAGGTAGCTGTAGAGGAGCTGCTCGCGCGACAGCGGGCGGCGCCCCCAGTCGGTGCGCGTGTGCGCCTTCTCGAGCACGACGCCGAAGAAGCGCTCGACGAGGTCGCGCAGCGACAGCTTCTCGTCGCCGAGGAGCTGCGACGCGACCATCGTGTCGAAGATCTCGGCGAAGCGGAACCCGAAGTCGCGGCGCAGACTGACGACGTCGAAGTCGGCGCCGTGGAAGACCGTCACGACACCGGGGTCCGCTAGCGGCGCGCGGAGCGGCTCGAGGTCGGCGAGCGCGAGCGGGTCGAAGACGTACGCCTCGCCGCCGTCGGTCGCGACCTGCACCAGGCACACCTTCTCGAAGTAGGAGTGCATGCTGTCGGCCTCGGTGTCGACGGCGACGACCCGCGCCGAGGCGAGCGACGGACCGGCGAACGTCCAGTGCTCCGGTTCGTCCACGTACCGGAACTCGTCGAACGAGGGGCGTTCGTCCATTGCCGCGGAGTCTAGCAGCCTGTCGGAGTAGTCCCCGCGATCCACGATCGACAGAGGCCGGGTCGCCGCAAGGCGGATCGACGACGAAGGTCCGACGACCTGCGGAGGAGATCCAACGCAGCGCCGGCCCGGCCTCTGTCGACCCGTCGACGGGGGGCGCAGGTTGCGAGTCCGCCTCGCGGGCGCCGCGTCGTGGACGTGGCGACTACTCCGACAGGCTGCTAGGCGCCTGTCGGAGTAGTCCCCGCGATCCACGATCGACAGAGGCCGGGTCGCCGCAAGGCGGATCGACGACGAAGGTCCGACGACCTGCGGAGGAGATCCAACGCAGCGCCGGCCCGGCCTCTGTCGACCCGTCGACGGGGGGCGCAGGTTGCGAGTCCGCCTCGCGGGCGCCGCGTCGTGGACGTGGCGACTACTCCGACAGGCTGCTAGGCGCCTGTCGGAGTAGTCCCCGCGATCCACGATCGACAGAGGCCGGGTCGCCGCAAGGCGGATCGACGACGAAGGTCCGACGACCTGCGGAGGAGATCCAACGCAGCGCCGGCCCGGCCTCTGTCGACCCGTCGACGGGGGGTGCAGGTTGCGAGTCCGCCTCGCGGGCGCGGCGGCGGGGACCCGTCTGCGGCGCGCCGCGCGCCGTCCTTCACTCGTGCGGGAACTGGAGCTCGAGGCGCCGCGCCATGTCGAGCGCGTCCACGCCCCACTCGTACGCGGCGCCCAGGTCCGCGGCGAGGCGGTACTCGACGGCGGCCTCGCGCGGGCGCCCCATCTGGAGCAGCACCTCCGCGAGCCGGAAGTGGGCCTCCACCAGCGAGGGGTCCTGCACGATCACCTCGCGCAGCTCCGACTCGGCGAGGTCGAGCGTGTCGTCGCGCAGCGCGTAGCGGTAGCGGGCGCGGTTGAAGAGCAGCGCGGGGTTGTCGCCGCCCTGCGCCTCGCGGATCCTCGCGAACACCTCGTCGGCACGCTCCCACTCGGCGGCCTTGCAGAGCACGATCGCGAGCTGCATCAGGGCGTTCGCCGGGTTCTCGGCGCCGGGATCCTGCTGCGCGCGCTCGATGGCGGCGTTGGCCTCGGCGAGCTCCTTCTGCAGACCGGCCTCGAGCCACTGCAGGTGCGTCGCGGCGTCGCTGCCGGTGCCGCCGAGCGCGACGGCGCGCTTGTACGAGAGCCGCGCGAGCGCCGGCTGCTGCAGCGACACCAGGGTGTCGCCCCAGCGCAGGTAGTTGTCGTAGAGCGCCGTGCGCAGCTCGGTGTCCAGCGGACCGCGCGGGAGCAGCGACTCGAGCAGCCGCGCGGCCTGGTCGAACTGGCGCGGCAGGTGACGCGTGTCGGCGTCCGCGCTGAGCGCCGCGGCGCGGAGCAGGATGTGGTCGCGGCGGACCGGCGCCGCGGCGGCGTCGGCCTCGGCCTGCGCGAGCGGCGCGGCGATGTCCATCGCGTCGACCGCGTCCCCCGTCCGCCCGAGACGCAGCGACAGCCGCGCCGTGAGCTCCCAGAGGCGCGCGTCGCGCGGCGACGCCTGCACGGCGCGCTGCGCGGCGGCGAGCGCGGCGTCCACCGAGCCGAGAGCCGTGTGGACCTGGGCCGCGGCGAGCCAGGCGCCCTCCCAGCGAGGGGCGGCCGTGGTCGCGGCCTGGACCAGCGGCACCAGGTCGACGCGCCGCGCGCGCTCCGCCGGGCTCAGCACGGCGCCGAGGCGTCGGCAGTAGCCGCCGAGTACGCCGGCGACCGCGGTGCCCGAGGCGGCGTCGCGCGCGAGGGCGAGACCGGCGGGCGTCGGCGCGCCGTCGGCGGCGACGATCCGCGCGGACACCGCGCGGGCCTCGGGGAGCAGGGCGAGCAGATCCGCCGGCGGCGCGCCTGCGGGCACGTCGCGGACGCCCTCCGCGAACGTCCATGCGTGCGCGACGACGGAGCCCGGGTCGGCCGCGCGCGCCGCCGCCGCGAACCGCGCACGCGAGCGGAAGGCAGGCGCCGCGCGCAGCGTCCCCGCGACGTTCGCGCCCACGAGCAGCGCGGCAGCCGCCGCGGCCGCCGCGCGCGGGGCGCCCGGCCGCGCCGCCGCCGTCTCGAGCACGAGCGCGCACCCGGTGGCGAGATACGGCAGCAGCACGTACGAGTACGCGGCGTGCCACGCGGCGCCGCCGGAGCGTGCGACGCCGGTCAGCACGAACGCCGCCGCGAGCGCGGCGCCGAGCGCGGCAGGCCCCGCCGCGCCGCGGCGGCGCCACAGGAAAGCGGCCGCCCCGGCCAGGAGGAACGGGGCGACCACGCGCGCCCACTCGTGGACGTCGCAGAACCCGCCGGCGAGGTGCAGGCGCGCCGGCAGGAGCGGTGCGAGCACCCCGATCACGACCCCCGCGAGCGCGTCGAACGCGTCCGGGCGCGCGCCGCCCGCGGGCTCGTGCGGAGGCAGCACGGCGACGCGCCACGCCACGGCGGCGGCGACCGGCAGCAGCACGGCCGCGACGGCGCCCGCCGCGCCGCGTCGCTCGTCGCGCCGCGCGCGGTGCGCGAGCAGCACCAGCGCGGCGGCCGCGGCGCCGAACCCGGCCTCGTGCGAGAGCGCGGACGCTCCGAGCGCGAGCGCTCCGCCGACGGCGGCGACGCCGCGCTGCCGCAGCACCAGGCGCACGCCGAGCACGCCGAGCGCCCCCGCGAGCGCGAACCCCTGGCGCGCGGGCCAGGCGGCGGCCGCGAGCGCGAGCGGCGCGCACGCGGTGGCGAGCCCGGCGAGCCAGCGCCCGGCGGAGCGCGCGCCGAGATCGGCCGCGAGCCCGCACGCTCCGAGCGCCGTCGCGATGTGCAGCGCGATGCCCACGAGCCCCGCGAGCGCGAGCGCGTGTCCACCGCCGAGCGAACGCTCGGCGGCAAGGAGCAGGCCGGTCGCCGGGCGCCAGCGGTCACGGCCGACGGCGGCGCCGGCCGGCTCCCACGCCGCCGCGGGGTCGGAGAGCGCGCGCCGCGCGGCGTCGGCGAACGGCCGGCCGGTCTCGGGCGCGAGCGCCGGGTTGCCGACGAACGCGGGCTCGTCCTCGGGGAGGCTCTGTGCGCGGAACCCGTCGGCCGACAGGTGCGCACCGAGGTGGAGCGCCACCACGACCAGCGCGACCACCAGCAGACGGAGGAGCCGGGCGCTCACGGCGTGGGTCGGACCGCGGCGGCGCGCTGCGCGCGGCGTGTCGGAGTGGGCTGCCGGGGGGTCGGGGGGCGCGGGTTCGGACGCTGCATGTCGTCTCTCGCCGGACGGACGGCTCCGCCGCGGACCGGAGGGCTCGGACTTCCTCGCCCCGCCCGACCGTCGCCCCGGCGGCGGAGGCGCGAGGATACTCCCCGCGCTGCGCCGTCGGCTCGCTATCCTCGGCGTGATGTCCCGCCGCACCGCGATCGCCATGGCGCTCCTCGTCGCCGTCGCGCTCGGCGCCGCGCCCCGCGCCACGGCGCAGGGCGTCGCCACGGAGCGCAGCGAACAGGTGGAGCTGCTGCTCACGCGCGGCACGGTGGGCTGGCAGGCGTACGTCTGGACCCTCGACCGCACGCGCCTCCAGCGCGCGGTCGCCGACCTCGAGGAGGCGCGTCACGCCCAGGGCGGCGCGATGGAGCTGACGCAGCGCTTCCTCACGGCGTACGGCGACCTCGTGCTCGGGCGCGCGGAGTCGGGAGCGCGCGGCGCGAACGAGCTGCGCGCGGTCGCGCCGGGGTTCGGCGGCCTCCTGCTCCTCGACGCGCTCTCGGCGGTGCTCGCGAAGGACCACGCGCGCGCGCTCGACCTGTTCGACGCGTACATCGCGGCGCTCGAGGAGCAGCCCCCCGACGGCAGCTATCGCGCGGAGCTGCTCTTCCTCGGCTACCTGCACCGCGGCGCGGAGCGCGCGGACGCCGGGCGCCCCCACGACTCGCGCGACGACCTCGAGCACGCGCTGCGCATCGCGCGCGAGGCGCGCCGCAAGCCGCCGGCGGAGCTGGTCGAGCGGCTCGCGCTCGCGCACCAGCAGCTCAGCGAGTACGCGCGGGCGGACGAGCTGATCCGCGGGCTCCTGCGCGAGGACCCCGGCAACGCCGCGCTCTACTACGACATCGGCCTGCTGTACGCGTCGCAGGGGAAGCTCGAGGAGGCGCGCGCCTGGTACGAGCAGGCGGTCGCGCGGCGGCGGGACTATCCCGAGGCCCACGCCAAGCTCGCGTCGATCGCGGGCACCGACGCCGACGAGGAACCGGCGCGACTGGCCGACATGCGCGCGCACCTCGACGCCTACCGCGCCGCGCTCGGCCCCGACACGGACCTCCGCGTCCGCGCCGACGTCGAGGTCGGCGACGCGCGCTACTGGCGCAGGGTCGCGAACGCCGCGCGCGATGACGGCCGGGTCGCCGAAGCCGACGCGGCGCTCGAGCGCGCCGCCGCCCACTGCGAGCGCGCGCTCCAGGCGGAGCCGCGCTGCCGCGGCGCGCTCGTCGACCTCGTCGCGATCGCCCTCGAGCTCGGCTGGCCCGACGAGCGCGTGCTCCCGCTCCGCGCCCGCGTGGACGCGCTCCTGAAGGCCGAGGACGGCGAGACCACCTTCAGCCGTACGTTCTGCTAGCTGCCAGCCGGCAGCCTGCGGCACGCGCGCCGCGAGCGGTTTCGCTCGCTCGCGCCGCGTCCGGCCGCGCGACCCGTGCCACGAAGCCGCGCCGGCAGGCTCGGTCCAGGCTCGCACGCGGCTGGCCTCGGTAGCGCCGCCACCCGGCACGGCAGTTGCGGCTCCACCCCCCTGCAGAGCCTGCCGGGGCCGGCGTCCCGGATGGGCTTCTTGCTTGCCGACCTGGATCGGTGCCCCCAGAATGTGCGGTGGCGTTCCCTGCCTCCCGGCAGGGCGCTCCGATGATTGAACAAGGAGCGGACATGCGGATCGGAAGGACCCTGACGGGACTCGCGACGGGCGTTGCCGTCGCTGCCCTGCTGAGCACGCTCTTCGCCCCGACCGACGCGCTCGCGAAGAAGCGCCGGCGAGGCGGCGGCGCGCTGCGCGTCATCGACGTGAACGTGGGCGCGTTCGCCGGCGTGAAGCACAACGCCGTGCTCGAGTTCAAGTTCACGACCGAAGTGGACCCGGCGACGGTGAGCCACGCGGTGCTGCAGGTGCGCGCGGCCAACGCGACGGGCACCGGCTTCACGCGCGAGGTGCCCGGGTCGTTCCAGGTCCGCGGGAACGTGGTCCGCTTCTTCCCGCGCCTGCCGACGCACCTGCGCAACCCCGACGATCCGCGCGGCGGCTTCTACTCGGCCGGTTCCGCGCGCGACAACGCCGACGAGAACGCCGGGTTCCAGCCCGCGACGAACTACCAGATCGACCTGATCGGACACCCCGCTCCGTCCGCGATCCGGTCGGTCAACGGCAAGCGGCTGAACCGCAGCTACCGCTACAACTTCACCACCGCGCCGATCACGCCGCGCAGCGACGCCTTCACGATCGACACGTACGGCGACGCGCCCCCTCCGGGCGTGCGCTTCACGAACCCGCCCGACAAGGTCGCGTCGGCGCTCGACCAGTACGCGAAGCACGGCGGCACGCAGGACGTCCCGGCCGACATCGCGGTCACGCTGTTCGGCCTGAAGGTCCCGCTCGCCCCGTCCACGGTCCGCAAGGACGGCGCCGTCACGCTGACGATGCTGGAGCGCCACGGCGACTCGGAGTTCCGCAAGCCGGTCAAGGGCACGACGTTCCTCGAGCAGAACTTCGACACGGCGCAGCTCTACTTCCAGCCCGACCTGCCGCTCCCCGACGTCGGCGTGTTCGCGCTGCGCATCACCAAGGACGTGAAGGACCTCACGGGTCGCTACGACTTCCGCAACAACGCGGAGCGTCTGCGCCTGCGCGCGATCTACGAGTTCCTCGACACGGCGCGGCGCCTCTCGCCCGACACGCCGTACGAGCAGCTCCAGGATCCGGAGCCGTCGCTCATCTCGGACTGGCCGGCGAGCATCGCCGAGCGCGCCATCCTGAAGCGCAACGTGCTCGAGCTCGGCGACACGTACCCCGACGAGGTCGACCCGCGGGCGATGGTCATCTTCAGCTCGCGCGACGAGCAGATCTCGCGCGGGCAGCTCGTCCTCGACTTCCTCAAGTCCGACGGCTATCTCGACGACTCGCGCTCGACCGCCAGCTGGGACGAGCTCGTCCCCAGCGCGGCGGCGGCGATCATGACGATCGCGGGCGGCAGCGCCGTGCACGGCGACTACTCGCCGGCCGTGAACGAGACGGTCAACACCGACTCGTTCCCGAACAACACGGTGCAGTGGCGCCGCCTGTTCATCCCGCCCGGCGTCGTGGTGACGATCACCGGTTCGCGCCCCGCCACCCTGCGGGCCCTCCAGGTCCAGATCGAGGGTGAGCTCCGCGCCGACGGCTCCGTCGGCGACACGGGCACGACGGCCGGCTACGACACCACGGTCGTCCAGAAGAAGGGCGGCAAGGGCGGCCCCGGCGGCGGCGTCGGCGGCGACTCGTCGCTGTCCATGCCGAACGGCTCGTCGACGACGCTCGGCGTCGGCAACCCGGGCATCGTCGGCAACGACGTCTTCGGCGAGCTCGCGGCTCCCGAGGACGGCGGTCGCGGCGGCCTCGGCGGCGGCGTCGCGCAGTCCACCGCCTACAACTTCGGCGGCGGCGGCGGCGGCGGCGGCGCACGCCTGGCCGGCACGGCCGGCTCCGCGGCCGCGGGACCGTACGCGTCGTGGAGCGGTGCGGGCGGCGCCGGCGGCGCAGGCTCGCAGAACGACGACCTCGAGCCCCTGGTCGGCGGCGCCGGCGGCGGCTCGGGCGGCAACGGCTCGTACCCGTACTACACCACGTGGAACAAGTCGGCCGGCGGCGGTGGCGGCGGCGGCGGCGCGATCCGCGTCCAGACCTCCGGCGTCTTCGAGATCGGCGCGCAGGGCGTCGTCCGCTCGCGCGGCGGCAACGGCGGCAACGGCGGCGGCAGCTCGAGCACCATCAGCGCGGGCCCCGGTGGCGCGGGCGGCGGCGGCTCGGTGCTGCTGCAGACCAGCCAGAAGTTCAGCATCTCGAGCCCGGCCGGCTGCACCGACGTGCGCGGCGGAGCGGGCGGCTCGCAGACCGGCTCGTACGTGGCGCCCTCGGGCGGCAGCGGCGGCGCCGGCTACGTGCGGCTCGAGAGCCCCACGGGCGGGCTGCAGATCCCCGGCGCGACGACCGGCTTCTTCGACCCGGTCGGTGCCGGCGTCCCGAGCTACGTCACGTCGCTCTGGATCGACACCGGTGTGGACGGCCCGCGCTTCGTGAACTTCACCGCGAACGACTTCGACTACGTCGCGAACAACGACGCGATCCTGATCGAGATGCAGTGCGCGGTCGAGGACACGAGCAACTTCGGTTCGCCGAAGCTCGACGCCCTCAACCCGGACGGCACGACGCAGGACCCGAGCGAGGTCTCGCGCTGGATCCCGGTGCGCTACATCGACAACACGGGCAAGGGTGGAACGGCCATCCCGAACATCCCGGGCTACAACCCGGCGACGCAGGGCTCCGACTACACCTTCGACGTCGCGTCGCAGATCAACGGCCTCAACTACAAGTTCGTCCGCTTCCGCGTGACGTTCCAGCTCAGCGACGACCAGGCGAACGGCCAGGCGCTCCCGTACGTGGATCGCGTCGCGCTGACGTTCGAGTTCAACTTCTGACAGCCCGCGAGTCGGCCCCGCGGGGCCGACTCGACCGAGGACACACGACCGGGCGCCGTCGCGAGACGGCGCCCGGTTCGATTCGCGGCGCGCTGCCGCAGCGTCCCCGGGCGAGACTGGTACCCTCCGCCCATGCCGAACCCGTCGACCGAACGCCGGATCCTGCCCGTCACGCTGGGCACCGCGGGTCACATCGACCACGGCAAGACGACGCTCCTGCGCGCGCTCGCCGGCGGGGAGCAGGACACCGACCGGCTCGCCGAGGAGCGTGCCCGCGGCCTCACGATCGACGTGGGCTACGCCGAGCTGATGCTCGACGACGGCGTCGAGGTGGGCGTCGTGGACGTGCCGGGGCACGAGCGCTTCATCCGCAACATGGTCGCGGGCGCGACGGGGATCGACGTCGTGCTGCTCGTGGTGGCCGCCGACGACGGCGTGATGCCGCAGACGCGTGAGCACCTGCAGATCATGTCGCTGCTCGGGCTGCGCTCCGGCGTGGTCGCGCTGAACAAGGCCGACACGGTCGACGCGGAGATGCTCGAGCTGGTGCGCTCCGAGGTGCAGGACCTCGTGGAGGGCACGTTCCTCGGGTCCGCGGCCATCCTGCCGGTGTCGGGCGTCACGGGCGCGGGCGTCCCGGAGCTGCGCCGCGAGATCTCGCGGCTCGTGCGCGGCGTGCCGCCGCGCGACGCCGACGGCTTCTTCCGGATGCCCATCCTGCGCGTGTTCACGTCGCCGGGCTTCGGCACCGTCGTGACGGGCATCCCGAGCTCCGGGCGCCTGCGCGTCGGCGAGCGCGTGGCGGTGGAGCCCGACGATCGCAAGGGACGCGTCCGCGGCCTGCAGGTCTACCACCGCCCCGCCGAGGAGGCCGCCGCAGGCCACCGCACCGCCGTGAACGTCGCGGACCTCGAGCACCGCAAGGTCCGCCGCGGCGACGTGCTCTGCACGCCCGACGTGTTCCGCGCCGAGGCGCTCCTCGACGTGCGGCTCGAGCTGCTGCGCTCCGTGCCGCGGCCGCTGCGCCACAACCAGGAGGTGCGCCTGCACGTGGGGACGCTCGAGTGCGCCGCACGCGTGCTGCTGCTCGGCGCGCGCACGCTCGCGCCGGGCGAGAGCACGTGGGCGCAGCTCAAGCTCGAGACCGCGGCCGTCATCGCGCCGGGCGACCGGTTCATCCTGCGCACGTCGTCGCACGCGGCGACGCTCGGCGGGGGCACGATCCTCGGCGGCGGGCGCTACGGCTCGCGACGGCGCCGCGGGGGCGGCGCCGACGAGTTCGAGGAGCGCGCGCGCGGCCTCGAGGACCTGCGCACCGCCGTGGAGTCGCACGTGCGCCGTGCGCACCTCGCCGGCACCGACCGCGACGCCGCCGTGCGCGCGCTGCTGCGCCGGCCCGAGGAGGTCCGCCCCCACGTCGAGGCGCTCGCGGCGGAGGGACGCATCCTCGACGTCGGCCGCGGCACGCTGCTGCACGCGACGGCGGTGGAGCGCGGCGAGGCCGCGATCGTGGCGGAGCTCGAGCGCTTCCACGAACGCCACCCGCTCGGCATCGGCCTCAAGAAGGCACTGCTCCCCGGCGCGATCGACGCGTCTCCGAGCGTCGTCGACGGGCTGGTCGAGCGCCTCGTCGCGGCCGGGCGGCTGACCGCGCTCAGCGAGGGGCGCCTGCGCCTGACCGCGTGCGCGCCGGCGCTGAGCGATGCGCAGCGCGCGCGCTGCGACACGATCCTCGAGCTCCTCGCGCGCGACCCGTGGCAGACGCCGCGCGACACCGAGCTGCCGGGGCTCGTCGAGGCGCTCGACGCCGAGGTCGAGCAGCTCCTGGCGCTGCTCGAGCACGAGGGCCGGCTGGTCCGGCTGCGCGACGGCGTCGTGCTCCTGACGGAGACCGTCGAGACCGCGAAGGAGCAGATCCGCGCACACTGCGCGACGTCCGGCACGCTGACGCCCGCGGACCTGCGCAGCATCGTCGGCGCGACGCGCAAGTACGGCATCCCGTTCCTCGAGTACCTCGACCAGACGGGCTTCACGCGACGCGTCGGCGACACGCGCGTCCTGCGCTGAGTCGCCGCTCCGCCGGTGTCCCCGCCCCGGCGTACGGTGACGCCGTCGAGGCGGCCGCGCGGGAGGCCGGCGGGCCGGAGCGCGGCATGGTGGCCGGCCCGCGTGCCCGGCTCGACGGGAGGCCCCCATCGTCCGCATCCCCCCCTCGCTCGCCGCACGCCGCTGGGTCGTGCGCCCGGCGCAGCCGCGCGCGGCCGCGGAGCTCGCGCAGGAGGCCGGGCTGCACCGCGTCGCGGCGCAGTGCCTGCTGAACCGCGGCGTCGGCGAGCCCGAGGCGGTGCGGCAGTTCCTGCGCGGCGGGCTCGGCACGCTGCTGCGGCCGGACGCGCTGCCCGACATCGAGCCCGCCGTCGCGCGCATCCGGCGCGCGCTGCGCGAGCGCGAGACGATCTGCGTCTGGGGCGACTACGACGTCGACGGCGTCGCCGGTGCCGCGCTCTTCGTGCGCTTCCTGCGGCTGCTCGGCGCGGCGCGCGTGGTGCCCTTCCTGCCCCAGCGCACCGGCTCCGGCTACGGCTTCCACTGGCCGACGATGGAGCGCCTCGCGCGCGAGGAGGGCGTGACGCTCTTCGTGTCGGTGGACCACGGCTCGACCGCCTTCGACGCCGTGCGCCGTGCGCGCGACGCCGGCCTCGACGTCGTCGTCGCGGACCACCACGAGATGTCCGACCCGCTGCCGCCGGCGGTCGCGATCGTCAACCCGAAGCGTGCCGACTCCGCGTACGGGTTCGCATCGCTCTGCGGGACCGGCGTGGCGATGAAGCTCGCGTGGGCGGTCGCGTCGGAGCTGTCGCCCGACGCGCGCGTCTCCGACGAGGTGCGCGCGTTCCTGATCGACGCGCTCGCCTTCGCCGTGCTCGGCACGGTGGCCGACGTCGTACCGCTCGTGGGCGAGAACCGCGTCATCGTGCGCCATGGGCTCTCGGTGCTGGCCGCGCGCTCCCACGCCGGCGTCGCGGCCCTGCTCGACGTGGCCGGCGTGCGCGGCCCGCTGCGCGCGTCCGACGTCGCGTTCAAGCTCGCGCCGCGGCTGAACGCGGCCGGGCGCATGGGCAGCGCCGACGCCGCGCTCGAGCTGCTGCTCACCGACGACCCGGTGCGCGCGGGCGATCTCGCCCGGCGGCTCGAGGCGGCGAACGAGCGCCGCCGCGCGATCGAGCGCAGCGTCGCCGACGAGGCGCGCGCGTGCGTGACGCGCGAGTTCGGCGGTCGCCCGAGCGACGCGATCGCGCTGCACGGCGACGCGTGGCACCACGGCGTCATCGGCATCGTCGCCGCGCGGCTCGTCGACGAGTTCCACGTCCCCGTCGTGATCGTGAGCAGCGAGGGCGGCGTCGGCCGCGGCTCCGCGCGCTCGGTGCCGGGCTTCGCGCTGCACGAGGCGCTCGCCGCGTGCGGCGAGCACCTGGTCGCACACGGCGGACACGCCGCCGCAGCCGGTCTCACGATCGAGCCGGCGCGCTTCCCCGCGTTCCGCGACGCCTTCCGCCGCTACGCGGCGGAGCACGTGCCCGACGCGTCGCGCACGCCGACGCTCGAGCTCGACGCGGAGGTCGAGCCGGGCGACGTCGACCCGTCGCTGGCGGCGTGCCTCGAGCGCCTCGAGCCGTTCGGCGCCGGCAACCCGGAGCCGCTGCTGCTGCTGCGCCGCGTCACGGTCGCCGGCCGCCCGCGCCGCATGGGCGCGGAGTCCGAGCACGTCGCCTTCCACGCCGGGCGCGACGGCCGCGCGCTGCGCTGCGTCGCGTTCCGCCGCGCCGCCGAGCTCGCGCCGCTGCTCGAGTCGGGCGCGCCGCTCGACATCGCCTTCGCGCCGCAGCAGAACGCCTTCCGCGGCGCGCACGAGGTCGAGGGGCTCGTCCGCGACGTGCGCGCGTCCTCCGACGACTGAGCCGGCGCCGCCCCCCCGGGCGGCCGACGCCGACGCCGACGCCGACGCCGCGCGGCGCAGAGCTGCGCGCGCGCGACCGACCGCTCCTGCTATCGTCGCGCGGCCGCGGACCGACCCGACGCAGGAGCCTCCACGTGCAGCTTCGCAGCAGGACCTTCCTCCTCCCCGTGCTCCCCCTCCTCGCGTCCACGGCGCTCGCGGGAGCGGAGCGGCGCGAGCCGCCCCGGGAGACGCCGACCCCCGAGATCACCGCGGGGGAGTTCCTGACACGCGCTGCGTATCTCGCGTCCGACGAGCTCGCGGGGCGCGAGTCCGGCGCCGAGGGCGGGCGGCTCGCCGAGGAGTACGTCGCCGCCGAGTTCGCACGTCTCGGCGTCGAGCCGCTCGGGGACGACGGCACGCTGTTCCAGCAGGTCGCGCTGCCCTCGCGCGCGGCGGACGCCGAGAACACGTGGCTCGAGCGCGTCGGCCCCGACGGCGAGCGCGCGCGGAAGGGGACGGCGGGCGACGTGCTGCCGTTCGGCTTCTCCCCGAACGCCGAGGCCGAGGGCGACGTCGTGTTCGCCGGCTTCGGCCTGACGGACGAGACGCAGGGCTACGACGACTTCGCCGGCGTCGACGTGACGGGGCGCGTCGTGCTGCTCCTGCGCCACGGCCCCGCCGAGGACGCCGCCGACTCGCCGTGGGCGATGCGCCGCGGCGCGCCGGGCCTGCGCCGCAACGCGCAGCTGCTCAGCTTCACCGCCAAGGCGGAGCGCGCCGCGAAGGCCGGCGCCGCGGCGGTGCTCGTCGTCAACGACTACCACCACGAGGAGGACGAGCTGCCCGTCGCCGTGCGCGCGGACATGGCGCCCGTGCCCGTGCTCGGTGTGCGGCGCGCGATCGCCGAGGAGCTGTGCGCGGGCGTCGAGGGCGGGCTGCGCGGCCTGCAGCAGGCGATCGACGCGGACCGCCGCCCGCGCTCGCAGGCGCTGCCGGGCGTGCGCGTGCGTGTGCGTTCCGCGTCGCACACGTCGAGCGCGCGCAACGTCGTCGGTGTGCTGCGCGGCAGCGACCCCGCGCTCGCCGACGAGGCGGTCGTGTTGGGCGCGCACCTGGATCACGTCGGCCTCGGTCGGTTCGGCAGCGCGGGCGGCAGCGCGGCCGCCGGGAAGATCCACAACGGCGCCGACGACAACGCGTCGGGCACCGCGGCGCTGCTGGAGATCGTCGAGTGGCTGCGGGCGCAGCCGGCCCCGCCGCGCTCGATCGTCGTCGCCGCGTGGTGCGGCGAGGAGCAGGGCCTCGTCGGCAGCCGCTCGTACTGCGACGCGCCGCTCTGGCCGCTCGCGAAGACGGTCGCGTGCGTCAACCTCGACATGGTCGGCCGCTACCGCGACGCCGAGGCGGGCGACGAGGGGCTGATGATCGAGGGCGCGCCGACCGGCGCGGGCCTCGACGCGCTCGTCGCGCGCGTCGAGGCCGCGAGCGGCCTGCGCACGACGCGCTCGTGGGAGGCGTGGGAGCAGAGCGACCACTTCGCGTTCTACGCGAAGCGCGTCCCGGCCCTGTTCCTGACGACCGGACTGCACCCCGAGTACCACCGCCCCGAGGACGACTGGTGGCTCCTGCGCGGCGACGGTGCCGCGCGCGTGGCGCAGCTCGCGGCGCGGCTCGTGCTCGAGATCGCCTCCGTCGCGGAGCGCCCCGCGTTCGTGGAGCGCCCGCCGCAGCCGGTGCTCGGCGTGCAGCTCGACGACGCGCCGGGCGGCGGCGTCCTGCTGCGCTTCGTCTACCCGGACATGGGCGCGCACCGCGCGGGTCTCCGCCCGGGCGACGTGCTCACCGAGTGGGACGGCGCGGCGCTCGCGAACTCGGGCGCGCTGCGGGCACGGCTCGGCACCGCGCAGGTCGGCCAGACCGTGCGGATCGCGTACGTGCGCGACGGCGCACGGCACGAGGCGGAGCTGACGCTCAGCGGCCGCTGACGCGCGCGTTCGACGCAGCGCGTCGTCACGGGTGCGGCGTCGCGGGCCACGCGGCGAGGACGCGTGTCGGACCCGGGAGCGCCAGACCGAGGAGATGCTTCGCGCGTGAGACGTCGAGCGTGACGTCGCGCGGGCGCAGCGCGCCGCCCGCGGCCTCGAGGTCCGCGGCGCGCGTCGCCGTGACGCGCTCGACGCCCGCGACGCCGAAGTGGCGCAGACACAGCAACCCGAACGCGTGGCGCGAGAGGGCCTCGTCGCCCGCGACGTTCAGCGTGCCGCGGACCTCCACTTCGGCGAGCCGCACGAGCGCCTCCGCCAGCGACGCGCGCAGCACGGGGCAGCGGATCTCGTCGGTGAACAGCGGGCACGGCTCGCCGCGGGCGAGGCGCGCCGCGAAGCCCGCGGTGCCGCGATCGACCGCGCGCGGATCCCAGATGAGCGACGTGCGGACCGCGACCGCGTCGGGATGGACGGCGAGCGCGGCCCGCTCGCCCGCGGCCTTCGTGCGGCCGTAGTCGTTCAGCGGCGCCTGCTCCGCGTCGTCGGCGTAGGGCGGCGCGCGTCCGTCGAGGACGACGTCGGTGGAGACGTGCACGAGCCGGGCGCCGACGCGTGCGGCCTCCTCGGCGACCACGCGCGCGCCGTGCGCGTTGACGCGCTCCATCTCGTCCGCGGACGAGCCCGGATGGCGCCCCGTGAGGTCGAAGACGACGTGCGGGCGCACGCGCTCCGTCCACGCCGCGACCTGCGCGCGCTCCGCGACGTCGGCCTCGGCGCGCGCCGGCGCGGCGACGTCGTAGCCGCGCGCGACGAGCCGCGCGACGAGCTCGACGCCGGTCCACCCGGCGCCGCCGAACACGAGTGCGCGTCTCCGCTCCGCGGTCACGCGAACCACGGTAGCCCGCATCGTCCACCAGCGCTCGCGCGAGTGCGGCTGTGTCGCAGTCGTCTCGAGGGCTGTGGCCGCGGCGCCAACGCTGCCGCCCCGCCGCGGTCCGTCCCGGCCGAGCCGGAGGCGCGAGGAAGGAGGCGCGACGAAGTCGGGGTTGAACACCCCGTTCGAGGAGCGCCGACGCAGAGCTCGCGGCTCCGGCGACGCGCCGGGCGCGGGAGCTGGTGGACGACGCGGGCTGGTTCCATCACGCGCGCGACGCCACGGCGACGACGACGTCGGCCGCGCCGAGGCGCAGGAGCGCGCGCGCACACGCGTCGGCCGTCGCGCCGGTCGTCAGCACGTCGTCCACGAGCAGGACGCGCCGCCCGGCGAGTGCGTCGTCTGCGCCCACGCGCAGCCCGAGCCGCGCGAGGCCGCGCGTCACGCCCCGCGTCGCGGGCGGCTCCACGGTGCCGCGCGCGGCGAGCCGCCGCTCCGCGCGGTGCAGCGCGGCCTGCGGCGGCGGGTCGCCGGTGCGGACGAGCGCGCGCGGGAGCGCGGGCACGCGCAGACGCCGGGCGACGCTCTCGGCGAGGAGCTCCGCCAGGTGGAACCCGTGCTCCGCGCGGCGCCGCGCGGTGGTGGGCGCCGGCACGACGCACGCGACGGAGCGTGCGGGCGGCCACGCGGCGACGGCCTCCGCGAGCAGGGTCGCCAGCGGCACCGCGAGCAGCTCGTCGCGCCCGTACTTCGCGCGCCGCACCAGCTCGCCGAGCAGCCCGCCGTGCGGCGCCGCGGCGACGGCCGCGACGAACGCGGGCTCGAGCGCGGCGCAGTCCTGACACGCGCCGACCGGCGCGCCCGGTCCGAGCGGACCCGCGCACCGCGGGCACGGGTCCGCAGCGGGTCCGCCGACCAGCGCGAGACAGCGGCGGCAGAGACCCGCGTGCAGGGCGTCGTCGCCGCTGCAGGCGAGGCAGCGCGGCGGCGCGACGAGGTCGAGCGCGGCGCGGAACGCGCCGCCGAGGGCGGAGAGGCGCACACCCTGAGGTCGCGCGGCGCGGGCGAAGGTTACGTCGCGAACCAGCGCTTGACGTCGAGGACGTCGAGCACGCCGTCCCAGCCGAAGAGCTGCGCGAGCGTGGCGACGAGCAGGAGCGCGGCCCACAGCCAGAACACGATCACGAGCGCGCGGTCGCCGCGCGTCGGCGCCGCGGGAGCGTCGCCCTCTGCGTTCGGCTGCGAGGCGCTGTCGGCGTCCATGGCAGGTCCGAGGATAGCCCGCGCGGCGCCGCGCGCGGCAGGCTCATTCGGCCGGCAGCGGGCCGCCCAGGTCGTCCTCGGTGACGAGCCCCTTCTTCAGCAGCACCTCCATGAGGCGCCGCGTGCGACGGATCTCCTCGATGATGCGCATCGCCGACGGCGCCGCGACCTCGCCGCGCGGCCGGTCGTCCTTGAAGCTGTCGAGCGAGACCTCGTCGTCGTCATCGTCGTCGTCGTCGCCGAGCTCGGCCTTCGAGACGACGCCCTTCTGCACCAGCTTCTTCACCGCGGGGCGAAGCTTCGCGACCTCGTCGCCGTACTTGCGCGCCAGGTAGGAGCCGCCCATGAGGCCCGCCGAGCCGGTGCTCGGCTCCGGCTGGACGACGGGCGTCGAGACCGGGGGCTCGTCCCCGTCGTCCGGCAGCGGCTCGACCTCCGGGGGCAGGGTGACGGGCTGCGACGCGGCCCGCGACGCGGCGGAGCGCGCGGCGCCCGTCGGCGCAGGGGCGGAGCGGGCGGCACCGCTCGTCGCGGGCGCGGCGGCGGGCGGCACCTCGCCGCTCTCCTCGAGCAGCCATGCCCCGCGCGGCCGGTCGGCCGGGCGCACACCCCAGTCGTGCGGACCGGGCGGCGCCTCGTCCGGGCCGTCGCCCTCCTCGTCGTCGTCGTCGCGGGGGCGCGGGAGCACGGTCGAGAGCGGGCGGCTGATGGGCCCGCCGCGCAGCGACTCGCTCTCGGGGGCCGCCTCGCGACGCAGCTCGAAGCCCGGGAGCGCGTCTCGCGCCGCCTCGTACGTCTCGCTGACGGAGTCGCGCAGCGTGCCGCGGACGAGCCCCTCGACCTCGGCGAGGATCGCGTCGAAGCCGTCGGAGTCGAGCGCGCTCCGCCGCTGCTGCGGCGCCGGCTCGGCTGCGGGGGCCGGTGCCGGTGCCGGCGCCGCCGCCGGGGCGGGCGGCAGCGCCGCGGCCGGGGCGCTCGGCGGAGGGGCGAAGCTGGGGGGAAGCGCGGAGCGTCCGGCCGCGGGAGGCGTCGCGGCCGCGCGGCGTGCCGGCGGCTGCGACGGGACCGCAGGCGGCGGCGCCGCGGCGGCCGAACCGCCGACCGTCACGGGCGGCGTCGCGCGGCGCGCGGCCGGCGGCGGGGCCTGCTGCGCGGGCGGCGCGGCGGGCGGCGCCGCCGAGCGCGGAGCGAGACCCGGAGCGGCCGCGTCCGCGAAGCTGCGCGCGCCTCCGCCGGTCTGACGCCGCAGGCGCTCGAGCGCGGTCTTCAGGTCGATCGGCGCACCGACCGGATCGGGCGTCGGCGCCGCCGGCGTCCGCTGCGCTGCGGGGGCCGACTGCGGCGGCGCGTCCGACTGCGCTGCCAGCTGCGCCGCCGCGGCCGCGGCGCGGCGCGTCGCCTGCGCCGGCACGGGCCCCGTGTCGTCCTTCGGCAGCATCCTCGGGAGCGAGGGTCCGCCGGCCTTCGGCAGGCCGAGCAGCGGCGGGATGGGGATCGACGCGTCGCTCGGCAGGCGCCGACGCGGAGCCGGCGCCGCGTTCGGGCCCGCGGGGCGCGCCGGCGCGGGTGCGGCCGCCGCCTCCGCCGACTCGTCGAAGAACGCCTCGATCTTGCGGCGGATCTCGCCCGTCGTGTCGAGCGCGTCCGCCTTCTTCCCCGTGTCGAGGCTCGGCGCGACCGCCTCCATGCGGCGGGCGGACTCCGAGAAGAACTGCTGCATCTCGGACTGCACACGATCGTCCACGCGGCCCGCGGGCGGCGCGGAGGGTGCGGGCGCGGCGCCGCCGCGCTCGGCGCGCTCGCGGAACCGCTGTTCCATGAGCTCGATCTCGCGCCGGTGACGGCGGGCGGCGTCGGTCGCACCCCGTGGATCGGGATCGTGCGGGTTCACGGGCATCTCACCTCTCGCGCCTCTGAAGGCGCTCCCTCGTTTCGGGAATCGGCAGCCTGCGACTGAACACGACCCCCCTGTTCCGGGCGCCTTCCGCCGCGCGCGGCGTCGCGTTTTCGCTGAGCGCGCGGCTGCGGCGGGCGGTACGTTCGCGCTCACCGCCGTGAGCACGGATCCCGGACCGCCCGACGCCCTTCCCGCGGAGGTCGCGGGCATCCGCATCGGCGAGCGAATCCGCACGGCCGGGCCGCTGGCCGTCTTCGCCGGCACCGACGCGCTCGGCCTGGCCGTGCGCCTGCACGTGGTCCGCACGGCCGCGCTCGGCGCGCCCTCCGAATCCGACGCGTTCCTCGACCGCGTCCGGCGCGCGGCGCGTGCGCAGCACCCGTCGCTCGCGCCCATCACGACGGGCGGCCGCAGCGCCGACCTCGTCTACGCCGTCGCGCGCGACGCGGAGGGCCGCGCGCTCGACGAGCTCCTCGGCCGCGGCGGCGCGCTCGCGACGGAGCGGGCGCTCGGCATCGCGGTCGCGATCGCGGAGGTGCTCGCGGCGCTCGAGGGTGCGGGCCTGCGCCACGGCGACCTGACGCCGCGGCGCGTGCTGCTGCCCGGGCGCGGCATGGTCGTCGTGCGGCCGCCGCGGCTCCTGCCCGCACGCCTGCAGCCGCCGAAGCCGCGCTACCAGGCGCCCGAGGAGGCGCGCGGCGGCGACGGCGACATCCGCAGCGACCTCTACGTGCTCGGTCTCATCGTCGTCGAGATGCTCACCGGCGAGTCGCCGGTGAAGGGCGCGGACCCCGCTGCCGTGCTCGCCGCCGGGCTCCCGCCGGTCGCGAAGCTGCTGCCCGGCGTCGCCGCGCCCGTCGCCCGCGCGGTGGCCGGCCTCCTCGCGACGGAGCCGCGCGCACGCCACGCGACGGCGGCC
The DNA here is from genome assembly GCA_937996235.1 of uncultured bacterium. Classification (GTDB taxonomy): domain Bacteria; phylum Planctomycetota; class JAJSAM01; order JAJSAM01; family JAJVHW01; genus CALKVK01. The sequence goes on from CALKVK010000023.1 coordinate 285,951, forward strand.
GCCGCCGCGGCTGCGCTCGCGGCGGCCGCGCGGGGCGAGGCGCCCGAGGCGCCCCCCGAGGACGTGCCCGTGGCGGTGCCGCTCGACGAGGAGCGCCCCGAGACGGCGCCGATCGCTCCGGCGGCGGTCGCACAGGCGCTGGCCGCGGCGCGCGGCGAGGCGCCGCCGCCCGCGCCGGCCGTCGCCGCACC
>CALKVK010000024.1 GCA_937996235.1 uncultured bacterium
GATCCAGCCTCGAAACAGCCTCGGATCAGGACTTCTGAGCCACGTGAACAGTTACGTTCGTGCCATCGAGGCTGGAACACGACGCAGTGCCAGCGTTCCCGATGGTCAGGCCCCGGCGAGACCTCTGCGTCCGGACACCGCGACGCTTCGGTGCTGCCTTGCGTCACCCGGATGACGTCGGTCCTCGCGACAGATACCGTTCGGGGCTCGGTGACGCGGCTCGCGCACTCGCCGTCTACTCTTCGCAGCGCCGGTCACCCGAACGCCACGCAAGACTCGATTGCGGCTGGTGGCCAGCCTTTGCCGGGTGGGAGTGGATACCCACCGGGTTCCAATACAAGATTTCAGGCGATCTGATCTTCCATCCTCCTCGCCCAGGCTTCGCCTGGCGCAACCGGGTTCAGTACGTCGGAGATCCCGCGAACGGCCCCATCAAGGACAGACTACGACGATACGGTACAGGCACGATGATCCAGAACCCAGTCGACGCACTCGCTGAACGAACGTTGCGTTCGTCGCGAGTGAGCTGACATACACGCTGACATGCTCGCACTCGTGGAGCTCGAAGTGGAATCGTCCGTCACGCGTCGTCTCGGTCCAGGCAAGCAGCACGGGTAACGCATCGACGCCGTTCGGGTCCTCCTGCGCGCAAACCATCGCGCCGCCTACGGGCCGTCCATCGTGGTCAACGACAATTCCCGCTACGCGCACTCATCTCCCTTTGACTGCCAGGAGCAGGACTAAGAGCACTGCGACCCTGAGTAGCGAGCGTCGACCGCCTTCCCAAACGACGCTGCGTGCTTGAGCGATGCCAGATACATCGCCATCTTCCGCACGGCCTCTGACTTGTACACAGACTCGCACGAGCTCTCTGTGAGGGGAGGGCACGGCCCGAGCTCCACCACTTGATAGACATCTTGCGTATACTGTTCGTTTGTCGGCTGACCGAGCTTGTCGGAGATGGGCTTCAGAATTGTGACCACCAACCCGCAGTAGCAACGCGGCGGTGGCGCTCGGAGCACGTAGTACGCCACGACGGCCGCAGCTATCGCGAGCCCAATCGGATTTGCAGCAAGTCGCACGTTAGGCAATTCAGGCGCTTGCCACGGCATCCCACCTGGGACCGCAACAACTACGCCGCCGACAGCCGGCCCAATCTCTTCCGGAGAACCTCCACCGCTGGAGTCTCCACCGTGAGTACCGGGAGGGCTGGTAGGTTGCAACGGATCCCTTCTAGGACGGCCCAACGGGCCGGCGTGGTGTCCCGCTCAGGGTGGGCCCCAGCCCTCCAGGCTGTCAGTGCCATAGGGATCCACGCGGCGTATCGCGCTCCCGAGCACGTACGCATACGCGGCCGGACCCTCCACATACTCCAACGGATCTCTCTGAATAAACCTCTTCAACTCCGCCGAGTAGTGCCGCGCCCGGTAGTAGTACAGCCCCGACTCCTCGTCGAGCCGCCTTCCCGTGTACGTGAACGGGTTCCCGATCTGGCTCGCGGAGACTGTCGAGCCGCCCTGGTCCTTGATCGTGATCTCGCCGTACGGCCCGTAGTCGTAGCTCTCGACCACGACCTCGTCGGGATCCGTCACCTGCGTGACGGAGCCGAGGAGCTGCGTGTGGTAGTAGAAGCGCTTGGTCTCGGTCGTGTTCAGGTCCCCGTCCACGTCCGCGATGTCGGGCGCCTCCATCATCGCCACCTCGTCGATCCCCTGCCCGAAGGCGAAGAGGCGGAGCAGGTTCCCCGAGCCGTCGTACTCTTCCAGGCACTGCTGGTTCGCGTAGACGAAGCGCGTGGTGTCGCTTCCGACCGTCTTTGACGTCCTCCGCCCGAGGCCGAGGGCGTCGTACGTGTAGGTCGCGATCGTCGTCGGGCCGGACGAGGCGATCACCTCGATCAGGTGGTTGTGGGCGTCGTAGACGTACTCGTACGTGCCGTCGTCGACCAGGTTGCCGTTGTCGTCGTAGCTGTGCGAGGTGCCGCCCACCGACGTGTACTCGTTCATGGCGTTGGTCGAGTAGCTGACCGTCGAGGCCGAGCCTCCGTACGGGGTCGTCACCAGCGACGTGAAGTTCAGCACGTCGTCCATGTTGTACTCCACCTTGTCGACGTAGCTCTCGGCGCCGGGGTTCGCGATCTCGTTCGCCGGGTCGTCGACGTCTTCCTGCGGAGGCTCGGGCAAGGTGGTTGCGGTGGCATCGATGGCCCTCCGACACTACCCTTCCACCACCCGACGAGGAGGGACGCCATGCCTGTGCTCTTCAGCTACAACCTATCGAACACCAACTCGGCGACGAGCAACCGCGTGCAGAGCCTGTTCGAGCGGCTTGGCTGGCAGAATGTCGGTGGGAGCTCCTATCGCTATCCACCGCTCGGAAGCGACCCCGCGGAGCCTGAGGACTGGTTCAACCACGTAGTGCCGGCACTGATGGGGTTCCGCGCGTTGGTGCTCAAGCACCCGAAGATCTCCGTGGACAAGTTCAGTTTGGATGTTCAGACCAGTACGGGGCACGACGCAGCGAACCCGAACAACCCGGGACAGTGCATTGCGGCGGCCAGCGCCGCGACTCTCGCTCCCACCACGAAACCGCAGTTCGGCAAGAAGAAGCTCATCGCCTGGCTCCAGGGCACCACGGACAAGTTTCCCTATCCGTAGCCGCGCACGCGGATCACGTCACGTCCCCATCGCCTGCCAGTGGATGGTCGGCGCGAACGTCGCCGGGTCCTCCGCGAACACTGCCGCTCCGGGTTGGAGCGTGACCTGCGTCGGCGTGACAGCGAAGATCTCGACGCTTCCCGGGTAGCCGAGCAGGTGGGCCGTCACCTTCGGGACGTTCTGGAACGGCGTCGGGAGTACGACCACCGCGGGATCCTCCGGGCCGACCGCGAGCTCGCCTTCCAGCTTGCGGTGGAACTTCCGCCGCCGGAGCACGAGGCGGGGGATGCGGACCAGCCGGAGCCCGTCGCCGCGCACGACCACGCGCAGCCGGCAGCGCCAGAAGGCGTCGGTGCCAGAGAGGTACGGACGCCAGCCGTCCCACGGCCCGGCCGCCGACTGACTGGTGTCGATCTCGACCGTTGTGTCCGGCGGGAGGAGCGGCGTCACGCGCCACGAGTTGTGCGAAGCGAACCCGCGCGTGCCGAGGGGTACGCGGTCGCCGTCGCGGCGGCGGCGCGCGCCGCGGGCCGGGCGCCGGACGGCGCCGAAGGGGAGCGCCACGTCCACCGGCTGCTCGACGCCGAGGTCCAAGTCGACGCGCTGCTTCTCGACCTGCCCCGCGTCGCAGGGGAGCGTTTCGTAGACCCCCTCCGGCCAGTACTTCGCGAAGCACGGGACGCCCGCGAACGAGCCGAACGGCGTGACGGCGGCACCGAAGTGATCGGGCAGACGCGCGAGCCGGAGCGCCCCGGCGTCGGGCTCGAGGTTGGTCGTCGGTCCCGTCCAGCCGCCGGAGCCCTGGTCCGACGTGTCCGCGGTGACGTGATCGTCGAGCGCCTCGACCGTCAGCGCCGCGGTCGCCGCCGCGCGGCAGGCGCGCTCCTGGCGGTCCACGGCCTTCAGGTGGAAGGTCTGAGCGTCGGAAGCCGACCACGCCCAGGTGTGGGACGTACCCGTGATCCCCGCCGCGACCCGGACGCCGTCCTCCCAGGTCGCGCCGACTCGGATCTCGTGGCTCGTCGTCACGCCGTCCGTGGCTGCGTGCCAGCGGAACGTGAGGTTCGAGCCGTCCTGCGCGACGGCGAAGCCAGTCGGGGTCGAGGGGAGGACGGGCGTCCCCTCGTCCGCGAGGGGCGCGACGCGCACCGTCTCCCACTCGTGGTCCGGCGCGAGTCCCCCGTCGTCGAGGACGGCCGCCGCCGCGAACGTGTACGACCGCTCCGGGTGAAGGTCCTCGGCCGTGGACTCCGAGCCCTCGGTGCGGCCGATCTCCGTCCACCCGGAGTCTCCGGCCTCCCGCCGCAGGATGGCGGTCGTGGCAGGCTCGCTCCCAGACCACGAGAGTTCGACGGCGACGAATCCCAGGGTCTCCTGTGGCATGCCGCCACAGTGCCACGGGACGGAGGCACCCGCAACGCGGCCGCGTGGACCAATTGCCCGAGGTCAGAATGAGGCGGCCGCCGTCCTATCTGCCCTCAAGATCCACGAGCTTCCGCTTGATCCAGTCGCTGCCGCGCGCGCCGAAGAGCATCATCAGCAGTCTGTACCGGCTCGTGGGATGGTGCGACAGGGATGGCGCTCGCAGCTCCCGGAGTGCCTCTTCGTCAGTGAAGAACTGCACACGGTCGAACTCGTAGTCCGGGCGCGGATGGTTCGCCAAATGGGAGCGCAACTCGTCTGCCGAGATCTGGAGCGGCACAAGCACGCTCAGCGAGATGTTCATGATGGTGCGTTCGAGGAAGATGCTCAGGACACGAACGTCGTTGAGGCTGTAGTGCGTCGCATCGTCAAGCGCCATCTCCTCGTGGAGTGCCCGGCTGACCCACGGGCCAAGCGTTGTCGGCCGCGACGCGCCGTCGGGTGCGTCCTTGCGCGGGTTGAACTGCTCTTCGATGGTGGCGGCGTACTTGCCGGAGTAGTAGTGAACTCCTGCCCCGCGTCGCACGATCGTCACGCGGTCGTCCGTCGTCACGAGCACGGCGTGAAGGCACAGAATGCTGGGGAACGTAGCGACGTGACTCTCTGCAAGAGCCTTCATGTTGCGGGCCACGAGCGTCGCATCACGCACGAATCGATCCTGGAAGTAGAGGACTTGGCTGAACTTCACCGGACGTGCGTGCAGGAAGACTGTTCCGCCCGCTTCGAGGTGATCGGTCCCGACGTAGGGGAGCTTGGCGAGCATGATCTTGTCGCCGTCGCCCTTGCCGCTGGCGTCCCAGTACTTGCCTGGGTCGGCCGTCCTCGCAGCGAAGAATGCGCGATACTCTTCGATGTGCTCCGGCGGAACCACGAATGGATCGTCAGTTAGCTGGATCTTGACTGCGCTCGTCGGCAGTCCTCGATCGGCAATCGCCGTGCAGAGCGTGAGAGACATCGCGCCATCAACTACGTGCTGGTGCTCCCACGAATCTGGAATCGGTATCCCGACGACGGCATCGCGCAGACCACCGAGTAGCCGCGCGTAGGCCATGTCAGGCGAGTACTGTCTCTTCACGAATTCTCCCATGTCTCGGACAAACTCGTCGGCGGTGACGACCGACGCGTCGCACTTCAGGACCGCCGCCAGAACTTGAAGCAGCGCGCCAGCGTCACCCGCGTCCCACGCACGGTAGCCCTGTGCCTTTGACAGACCGGTGAGGCGGAGCACCTCATCCTTGCCGAACTCTCGGCCGATCTCGGCCCGATCGTCGATCCAGAGCGGGAACCATTGGGGCGTCTCGCGAAGCGGACACGCTGAGCCGGAGAGCAGGAGCAACGTGCCGCGAAGCACGACCTCGTAGCGGCACCAGAATCGGGGCGAGTAGTCCCGCGTGCCGAGAACGATGAATGCGGAGGATTCGAGTGCGTTGCGTGTGATCGCGCGGGTGAAGTCGTCATGATCGGAGGCGGAGGCAGGGATGGATTCCGAGGCCAGAAACACCGCATCGTCGCTCAGGCCATACGCTCTGCAGATCAGGGCCTTGAGGGCGCGCGCGGCCGCGTCATGCGGACTCCCATAGGATATGAAGACCTTGGTAGTCGCTTGCGTCATCGTGCTACGCCTCCGATCCTATCGCGCGCGTCGAGCGCAGTAACCACGCTAGCTTGCCTGTCCGCCGCGTGTCCAGTGCGAGCGACACGTCTCAGGGGACCACCGATCTCCAGCAGCAGCTCGGGCATGCGGATCTGGCGACGACGCAGATCTACGCGGCGGGGCTGTCGGAGCGGCGGCGCGCGGCAGTGATGGCGCTCGACTTCGAAGTGCGACGTAGCGGCGGCAAGGCACGCTCGGTAAGCGGGGGATGAGCGGCCCGTGACCGGGGGACAGCCGCGCGTCCACCTAGTCCGGATCTGGAGGCGGTTCGTCCCGGAACTCAAGGGTCCAAGCGCCAAGCGCGCACCGGCGCGGCGCCAACGGATCCGCAACCCGACCCGAGATTCCCGCGCGTCGCTTGAGCAAGGCCATCGAGCTGGACGGAGTTCGCGCGACATCTGAGAGATCATCCAGCGTCGCGATCGGCACTCTGGCGTCGAGCGCCCTCCCCCATACGGCGTAGTCGCCGCGGTAGCCGTCGGTGACTACCATCCCGATCGCGGCGCTTGGCAGCCACGCGCGCGCTCGTTTGACTTGGTCGATGCCCTTGACCAGATCCCGGTTCCGGCGGAAGACCTCCGTAGGTGCATGCGGCCGCAGAAGCGACTTCAACTGGAGTCCGACCGACACTCGCCCTCTCTTGACGTACAAGTCGATGTCACCGGCAGCAGAACTAGGCACATCTACGCGTTGCCAACCGGTCCCGCGGAACACCTCCAGACAGCGACTAGTCATCCGTTCCTCACGCTTTCCACTCACGAGCGAGTACTGCTGAGGATCGCGCATAGCGGCGAGGCGAAGCATGTGCTCCTCGCCAACGCCGCCGGCGAGCGAAGTCAACATCCCGCTGACCCCGAGAACGCCACAGTCGGTCTTCACAAGCGGCGTGTCCATCCAATCCCGCAGCATGAAGAACGTGCGGTCGTCTCGCGCGTCGCTCTCCGTCACCGTCATCGCGGCAAGCACTGCCGAGTGATCCGCAAGCATGGAGGGCGCCACGCTGACTACGAGGTTCTCGGCAACGTCCAACGCGCCGCGACGGGCGAGTGCCGTCGCTCGAGCCTGGCGCGCAGCATCCTTAGCCAGGGCCGCAACGCAACGCCGATACTGACCGGCGGTCCACTCGGACGTGAGTTGATCGGCATCGGAGGTCAGCACCGTGCGCAACGACGTCGCATTCGCGATCGCTTGGTATCCAATCATCGTCGCGTCCGACCCGGTGCGCTCTCCGCCCTCATAGAACGTCAACAGTCGCTCTGACGGGGAGTACACGACGCCGCCGCCTCCCTGCTCTGCTATTGCGAGCCCATCGCACAAGACGCTGTACGCACCACACTCTTCGAAGAACTCGGCAGCCGCCGAGCGCCGTGGCTGTTTCGTTCCATTGTTGCCCGCCACTCGCAGCACCCACTTCAACGCCCAGAACGCACCGACTCGCAGTGTGTCCTCGCGTCGGAGGCCGACCTCAAGGAGACCCGGGTTCCGCGTCACGAGCGCCCTGCGAAGCGTTCCCATCGCGTTCGCTGTCTCCTCACAGTGATGGAGCAACAACGCCCTCAACCCGCCAGACGCCGTACTTCGCAGGTACGGGTGCGAGGTCATCCACCTGTCGATCTCGCGCTCGACGCGCCTCACTTCGGCGGAGACGGCCAAGGCTCCCTCCCATGTCGATCGCAGTCGGTCTAGATCCGAGCGGCCGGCCGGCGTGGGCTCTCCCGGCCGCGACCGTGCAGCGCACGTCGGGGCCGAGTCGGGCCGGTCGCGGCTGGTTCCCCGACCGCTAATCCAACTCTAATACAACTCCTCGGCGAATCGGCCCGATCCGGGGCGAGGAGCGCAGCGCGCGCGACTGCCGTAAACGGCGATGCGAACGCGACTTACGTTGGTCGGGGCGAGAGGATTTGAACCTCCGGCCTCTTGCTCCCGAATGAACCCAAGTCCCTTGTGCCGCAATGGTTTACGCTCGCTCGTCGCGGCACGAGGCAGCACACGGCGCAGGAGGCGACTGACGTAGTCCAGCGGTAGTCCAGCGGTGGCGCCCTCGCGGCTTGCCCGTATGCCCGAGGCGACGGCCGCGGCCTGAGATCCGCTGGCCCGAACGCCACACCTCGGGGTGCGGTCATCACCCCGATACCCATGCACCGGATCGTTGGATTACGGAGCACCTGACTCCAACCTCGGCACCTTCTTGTCGGGCGGCTGCAACAGGGGGACGGACGGAAGTTCCCGCCGCCGGAGCAGCGTCAGCCCGTTCAACGTCACGACCAGGGACGCGCCCATGTCGGCGGCGATCGCAGCCCACAGCGACGCGGAACCGACCGCAGCCATGACGATGAACGCGGCCTTGACTGAAAGCGACAGCGCCACATTCGTCCTCACCGTACGAAGCGCGCGGCGGGAGAGGTCGATGACCCACGGGAGCCTGCGCAGGTCGTCTGCCATCAGTGCGACATCGGCCGTCTCGATTGCCGCGTCCGATCCGGCCGCCCCCATGGCAATCCCCACCGACGCCCGGGCCAGTGCGGGAGCGTCGTTCACGCCATCTCCGACCATTGCCACGAACCCGTGCTCGTCCAGCAGGCGCTCGATCTCCGCAACCTTGTCGTGGGGCAGGAGTTCCGCACGGACGTCGTCGATCCCGCACCGCTCGCCGATGACTGCCGCCGCCTCGCGGTTGTCGCCCGTCAGGAGCGACACGTGCTTGATCCCGAGCCGAGACAGGCTCGCAACGGCCTCGGCGGACTCCTCGCGCAGCTCGTCGGCGATCGCGATCATCCCGAGAACCTCGTCGTCGGTACCCACCACAACAACGGTGCGCCCCCCGTGTGCGAAGTCGATCAGGCGTTCGTGGACGGTTCTTGACTCGAGTCCGAGCTCCTCGAGAAACGCGTGCGAGCCGATCCAGACCGCGCGCCGGGTTCCGTCCCCGCTCTCCACCGTCGCCCGGGCACCCTTCCCTGCCATGGCGACGAAGTCGGTTGCCGCGCGAAACACGAGCGCCCGATCCTCAGCCGCTCGCGTAACGGCGCGAGCGAGGGGATGTTCGCTGCGAACCTCGACGCTCGCGGCCATCGCCAGAACTTCGGCAGCGTCGCCGCGGAGTGCGAGGACTTCGACCACGCGGGGGCGCCCCTCGGAGAGGGTGCCCGTCTTGTCGAGCGCGACGGCTCGGACACTCGCGAGCGCTTCGAGATGGCCAGAGCCCTTGACCAGCACTCCGCCCCGCGCCGCCGCTGCCAGTGCGGAGACCAGCGTCACCGGCGTCGATATCACGAGCGCGCAAGGGCACGAGACGACCAGCAGGACCAGCGCTCGGTAGATCCACGGAGACCACTCGGCGCCGAGTGCGATCGGCGGCACAACGGCCACCAGGAGCGCCGCTGCGAGGACTGCGGGCGTGTACACCGCCGCGAAACGGTCGACCCAGCGCTCGACGGGGGCGCGTTGCGATCCGGCTTCGGCGATCGTCCGAACGACGCGGGCGAGAACCGTGTCTCCCGCAGTGTGGGTCGACGCCACCACCAACGCCCCTGCACCGTTGATCGTGCCGGCGAACACGTCGGAGGACGGCGACTTCGCGACGGGGAGGCTCTCTCCTGTGATGGGTGCTTCGTCGATGTGGGACACCCCCTCGATGACTGTCCCATCGAGCGGGACTCGCTCGCCGGGACGGACGACGAAATGGGTGCCGAGGGGCACGCCATCGGGCGCCACGGACTCTTCGACGCCCGCGGCATCGACGACGCGTACCAGATCCGGCACGAGGCGCAGGATGGAGTCGACGGCCCGCCGAGCACGTCCTGCACTCCAGCTCTCGATCGCGAGGGAAAGGGCGAAGAGAAACGAAACCACCGCGGCCTCGAGCCACTCGCCGATCAGTAGCGCGCCGACGACGGCAACGGACATCAAGAGGTTCATGTCCGGCCGCAGGCGGCGCAGCGCGGCCCAGGCGCGCGGCGCCACGTAGCGGTACGCAATCAGGATGGTCACGGCGTAGAGAGCTCGAGCGGGCGTGCCGACGGCGTGCTCGCCCGTCCCCGCCCCCAGAGCCCGCGCCAGTCCCGACCCGGTCAGCGCCTCGGTCGCCACACCGGCGCTCAGCGCGAGACCCGAAGCGGCGGTCAGAAGCAACCGCCGACGCAGCGCCGCATCCGGTACTTCGGTGGGTTTCGGTGCGCCCGCCTCGCACACAGTGGCACGCATCCCTGTCCGGGCCACCGCCTGCAGAACGGCCTGCCGGTTCGGTTCGCCGTCGCGGAGGCTGACCCAGAGCCGGCCACGAACGACATCGAATGCCAGGCGGTCCTCGCCGGGGACCAGGGCACGGAGCGCTCCACGCAGGACGGCCACCTCGTCGGCGCAGTCCATGTCTTCGACGGCGAAGCAGAGACGATCCGTAGCGGGAGGCGGAGCGCGCGAGCGAGCGTCGGAGTCGCCGGTCATTCTTGCGCGCGACCTCCATCGCGGATCCGGCGTTTCTCGCGGAGGTCGTAGACGAAGATGACTCCATCGCCCGGATTGCCCGTGTGGGCCGCTGCTGCGATCAACTCGACCACGTCGTCCGAGATCTCGTCATCGACCACGATCTCGAGCTTCGTCTTCTTCGCGAACGCTTGCGCACCGACGTAGATGGGGCGGCCGCCGGACGCGCCGACCGCCTCCTGCTTCCCGAAGCCGAGCACGTCCGAGATCGTCGCGCCGGGGAGTTCGGGGTGTTGCCGCAGCGCATCGATCACCGCGTCGAGGCGGAACGGCTGGATGATGGCCTTGATCTCTCTCATGACTCGATCTCCACCTCGGCCTTGCGGCCGGCAAACCACGGGTAGACGGCAGGAAGCACCAGGAGCGTCAAGAGGGTCGATGTCACGAGCCCCCCGATCACGACTGTCGCGAGTGGCCGTTGCACTTCGGCGCCGGCGCTCGTGGCGAGCGCCATCGGCAGGAACCCGAGCGACGCGACGAACGCCGTCATCAGTACCGGTCGCAGCCGGACCTGAGCCGCGTCCCTCGCGGCCTCGAGCGGTCGGAGTCCGTCCTGCCTTCGTTGCACGATGTAAGAGACCAGAACGACCCCGTTGAGGACTGCCACGCCGAAGAGTGCAATGAACCCGACGCCAGCTGAGATGGAGAACGGGTAGCCCCTCAGCTCGAGCGCGATCAAGCCCCCGGTCACCGCGAGCGGAACGTTGAGGAAGATGAGCAGCCCCAAGCGCGTCGAGTTGAACGTCGTGAACAGGAGCACGAAGATGAGGAGGAGGGCCAGCGGAACCAGGATTGCGAGGCGCGCGGAGGCCGCCTCCAGGTTCTTGAACTGCCCGCCCCACTCCACGTACCAGCCCGGTGGAAGGTCGACCTCGGCATCGATGCGCTCCTGCGCCTCCGCTACCGCCGACGCCAGATCGCGGCCCCGAACGTTGGTCTCGATCGAGATCCGCCGGCTGATCTTCTCGCGGCTGATCTGGGCTGGGCCAGTCTCCGTGATGATCTCGGCGACCTGCTCGAGGGGTACGAACCCAAGCGCGTCCGAACCTCCGCGACGAACGGGCACCTTCAGGCTCTTGATGCGGTCCATGTCAGCGCGCACGGACTCGTCGAAGCGCACCTGCAGCGCGAAGCGGCGCTGGCCCTCGCTGACTGTCGACACCTGGCGTCCGCCGATCGTCTCGACCACATCGAGAACGTCCTCGGCGTTGATCCCGAGGCGCGCCGTGGCCTCCCGGTCGATCACAATGCGCAGCGTAGGCAAGCCAATGACCTGCTCCGCCTTCACTTCGGACATGCCGGGGACCTTCATGACTACCGCGGCGATCTCGTCCGCGACCTTCTTCATCTCTTCCAGGCTCTCGGCGGCGCCGAACAGTTTGATGCCGACATCGGATCTCACGCCGCTGATCAACTCTGCGACGCGCAGCTCGATGGGCTGCGAGTAGCTGAACATGACACCTGGCATCGCCTCGGTCAGTTGCTCGTCGATCGCGGCCACGAGTTCCGCTTTCGTGTCGTAGCGCCACGTGTCGGGTGGGTTGAGCATGATGTAGGTGTCGCTGATTTCGACGCCCATCGGGTCTGTGGCGATCTCCGCCCGCCCGGTCCTCGACACGACCGTGTCCACTTCCGGGAAGGACTTGACGATGCGCTCGGCTTCCAGACTGACGTCGTTCGAGCGCTCGAGCGACACGCTCGGGATGCGCCAGATCTGCATCGCGATCGCGCCTTCGTCGAGGCGCGGGATGAACTCTGCTCCGAGGAACGGGGCAATGGCCAAGCTCGCTGCGAAGAGGACGAAGGCAGAGATTGCAGTGATCTTGGGCCGCTCTGTCACCCGCTGCAGCACCGGCGTGTAGACCCTCTTCGCGATGCGGAACAGCCACGGCTCCTTCTCGCTGACCTTGGTGAGGAACACGCTGGCCAGGATGGGCATGAGGGTGAGCGCGCAGACCAGCGAGCCCGCCAGAGCAAAGACCACCGTCAGCGCCATCGGCCCGAACATCTTCCCCTCGATGCCGCGCAGGCCGAGGATCGGGATGTAGACGATCATGATGATGCCCACTGCGAACACGACCGGTCGAGCCACCTCGTGGCAGGCCCTTCGCACCTTCTCGATGTGCGGCGTGCGATCGTCGCCGCGGTGGTGGTGCAGGTATCGCACAACGTTCTCGATCAAGACGACGGAGCCATCCACGATCAGGCCGAAGTCGATCGCGCCAAGGGACATGAGGTTGCCGGAGAGCCCCGCGTAGCGCATCGCGGTGAACGCGACGAGCATCGAGATCGGAATCGCAGAAGCGACGATCAGGCCACCGCGCAGGTTGCCCAGCAGCAGCAGCAGGACTAGGACGACCAGCAGCCCGCCCTCTAGCAGGTTCTTCGCCACGGTGCTGATCGTCCGGTCCACCAGCTCGGTGCGGTCGTAGAACGTGTCGATCTCGACGCCCGGCGGAAGCGTCTTCGAGATCTCCTGGATCTTCTCGTGAACCTCCTGGGACACGGTGCGCGAGTTCGCCCCCAAGAGCATCATCACGATGCCGACAACCGCCTCACCGCGTCCGTCACGCGTGACCGCGCCCTGTCGGATCATCGGGGCGAACTCGACGCGCGCGACGTTGCGGACGTAGACAGGGGTTCCGTCGCTCGAGTTCGCCAGCACGACGTTCTCGAGATCGCGCAGGCTGGAGACCAGTCCCTCGCCGCGGATGAGGTACTGCTCGCCCGCGTGCTCGATGTAGCCGCCGCCGGTGTTGCGGTTGTTCCCCTGGATCGCCTCGAACACGTCGGACAGCGAGAGGCCGTGCGCGACGAGTCGATCCGGGTCCACCGTGACCTGGTACGTCTTCAACTCGCCGCCGAACGCGTTCACCTCGACGATGCCGGGCACCGAGCGCAACTGGTAGTTGATGTTCCAGTCGAGGACCTCTCGCAGTTCCATCGGCGTGTAGCCGTCGCCGCGCACCTCGAACTGGTAGATCTCGCCCAGGCCCGAGGAGATCGGTCCCATCTCCGGTTCGCCGTAGCCGTCCGGAATCTGCTCGCGCGCCTCGACGAGCCGCTCGGCAATCAGCTGGCGCGCCCAGTAGATGTCGGTGCCCTCGTCGAAGACGACGGTCACGACCGAGAGCCCGAACTTCGAGACCGATCGGATCTCCTCGACGGCGGGAAGGCCGCTCATCGATGTCTCGACGGGGAAGGTGATGAACCGCTCCATCTCCTGTGGGGCGAGTCCCGGACTGGACGTGAGGACTTGCACTTGGACGTTCGTGACGTCCGGCACCGCGTCGATGGGCAACTCGCCGAGCGAGCGCACGCCGATCGCGCCGACCACGAGCCAGAGGATGACGACGAGTAGTCGGTTGTTGAGGGAGAAGTCGATGATGGACTTGATCATGGTGGAAATGCCCCCCCTAGTGGGAGTGGCCCCCACCGAGTTCACCGGCCCGAGCGGCCGACTTCAGAACGAACGTGCCCTCGGTCGCGACGCTCTCCCCGAGCTCGAGGCCGGACAGGATCTCCACGCTGTCGCGTCCACGAGCGCCGACGGTGACGTGACGCTGATGGAACTCCCCGGGCTCGGCCTGTACGAAGACGAAGGACTCGGGCCCTTCGTGGACGAGCGCGGCCTCCGGGAGGACGATCGAGACGTCGTGCGCTGCGGTGACGATTTCAACGGACCCGAACATCCCCGGACGCAGTGGGAAGGGCTCCGCCCATTGCTCCACAGGCTCGTTCGGAAGCTCGACCCGCACGCGGGTCGTGCGCGTCTCCGGCGACACGTCGAACGCAATCACGCCGACGCGTCCCTCGAACGCCGCCCCGGGCAGGGCGTTGACGGTGACACGGGCGAGCTGTCCGCGGTGGACCCGGCGCAGGTCACGCTCGTAGACCGAGGCGGTGATCCACGCGACGCTGGGGTCGTGGATCTGGAAGAGTGTCGTTCCGGTGTCGACGAACTCGTCGGGTGTGGCGTCCCTGGCGACGATCACTCCGGCGCGCGGAGCCCGCACGGCGTAGAGCCCGAGGCTGACGTCGTCGCGCTCGCTATGGGGGCGAACGGCTCCCGGGTCGACGCCGAGGATGCGCAGACGGTCCTCGGCGGCGTGTTGAGCGATCTCGGCGGTTGTCTGCGCGGCTTCGAGTTCCAGTAGCCGGGAGTCGCGCTCCGCGCCCAGTTCTGTGAGCTGCTGCTCCCTCCCCAACTCGGCTTCCTGAAGGGCCTGCTCGGCCTCGAGCAGCGGACGCAGCGTCGAGATGCCCTGGGACTCGAGGTCCTTCTCGCGGTCCCGAATCGTGCGCGCGAGTGCGATGGCGCCGTCGAGGACCTTGGTGGTCGTGGCCAATCGCGCCGCGAAGAGCTCCACCTCCTTGGCGCGCAGGTCGCGCGCCGCATCGGCGGTCGAGCGTGCGGACTGGAACGCACTCACGGCCTCGCCGAGATCGACGCTGTCGATCTCGCAGAGAACGTCTCCCTTCGCAACCGTATCGCCAAGGCGCCGGTGGATCGCCTTCACGAGTCCGGCCGCCCGCGGATTGACGTGCGATTGGGTGTCCTCGTTCTCGGCAACGACGGCGTCGACACGCAGAACCTCTTCGATGGGTCCGGGACCCGCCGCCTGCACGCGGACACCCGAGCGCTCGATCTGCGCCGGCGTGAGGTGGACAACGCCCTCCTCTTCCTCGCCCTCGTGTTCGTCATGGCCGCCGGCGCCTTCGTCGTGATCGTCGTGGGCGCCCGACTCCTCCTGCGCGTCATGACCGTGCCCGTCATCGCTCGGCCCGCAACCGGGCGCGAGCACGACCCCCAGCGCGTACAGAGAGCAGACCGCCATGACCCTGGCTCGAAGAAGTGGCTTGAGCATCCGTCGTCCTCCTGTCAACACCATCAACACGTGCCGACCGCTTGCGAGCAGGTGGGCCCAGCGAATCCATCTGACATCCGTCCCGTTCGTCGGCGTCGTCATCACTCCGAGCCCTCCGCGTCTTGTGCGTCCGGCATCTGCCGCCCGTCGGAGCCGAAGAGCCGCCCGGACGCCGCGAGCACGCGCACCCAAGACGACGCTGCCTCGAAGCGAGCACTGAGCGCTCGCATGCGTGCGTTCGAAATCTGGCGCTGCGTCAGGAGCACCTCGAGCGCGCCGAGTTCACGGGCGTCGAGACCGGCGGCCGTGAGCCGCTGACTCTCGGCCAGACGGGGTTCGACGTTCGCCGTCAGGTAGTCCGACTGTCTGCGCGCTCTGCGGTACGCTGCGATCGACGCGTGGATGTCCGCTCGGACGCGCGCCACCTCGGCTTCGAGCGCACGGCGAACCGCCTCGCGCATCGCGAAGGCGCGATCGATCGCGGGGCGGTTCCAGCGCGACAGAAGAGGAAGCGTGATCTCGATTCCGGTGCCGATGGAGAGCTCCGGGTACTGCCGCGCGACCTCCAGTCGAAGTTCGGCCTCTGCACCCTCGTAGCGCTGCTGGAGCTCGGCGAGATCCGGGCGCTGCTTCACGGCTGCATCGACGATGGCATGCGGCTCGGGTGGCTCCGGGAGCTCCTCGCCCACGATCGCAGTCCACGAGGCGAGCGAGTACTCCGCATCCGGGGCCAGCCCGAGCAGAGCATTGAGCCTCTGGCGGGCTTGGATCTCCTCGTCCTCGAGACCGAGTCCATCCAACTCGAGATCGGCAACGTCGAGAGCCGCGAGATTGGCCTCGATCCCTGTCGCCGCGCTTGCCGCCCGCGCACGCTCCAACACCGAAGCCGTCCTTCGGCCGAGCGCGAGGAGATCGCGGGTCGCTTCGAGGCGGCTTCGCACGGAGGCGAGCTCGATCCAGGCTGTTGCGACGTCCTGCGCCAGCATCCACTCTGAGCGAACGACGGCCCACTCCGTTTGGCCGAGTTCGGCCTGCGCAATCGCCTCCTGCGCGGAGATCTCGCCGGGGCGTGGGACGCGCCAGGAGAGGCCAAATCCACCCACCCAGTCCGCCTTCTCGACATCGCCGTTCAGCCACTGATCGGTCAAGACGTCCATGGCGTCCCATCCGAAAGAGGGGTCTGGGAGCAATCCGGCTTCTACCAGCCTCGCTCGCGAGACACCGATCTCCGCTCTGAGCGCCACCAGTTGCGAATTGCGCGCGACAGCGAACGCGGCCGCCTGCTCCATCGTGAGGCCCGCCGTCGCGCCGCTCTGGTCAGGCCCGCCGCGCGGGTCGGCCTCGTCCTGCGAGCGCAGCTCGCGGAGAACGGTCGTGAGATCGACTGGCTCGGGCGCGTACTGGATCGTGCCGCAGCCGCCGAGCAGGATCAGCGCGCCCAGCCCCAGTCGCCTCCTGACCCCGACACGAGGGACGGCGGAGGGGGGGGACCCTGCACTTCGAACTGGTGGCTCTGATCGCATCTACGTTCTCCGGGGGGTACTTCGTGTCGCTGGAGCAGTTCGCGCGCACTCGGTGCGCAAAAGGCACGAACGAGGTGCACGAGGTGGGCGTACGACGGTCGTCGACGCGGGGCTACCGGCGAGGCGTCGGCCGGGGTGCGACGGATGTGGTCATGCCACGTCCCATCGATGCGCACGCGTGGACACGGCCAAGGAACGACCGTGTCGGCGGCCGATCAGCAGCGCAGGATGACGGTGCGGAGAGCTGCGATCGCTGCTGGGGGCCGCGGCGGCGGCGCGCGCAGGCGGGCCGCGGGCGCGTGGAAGCCGAGACCCGGGAGTTGCACGATGGCCGGCGGGAGCGCGGGCGGCGTGAGAGCACCGAGCAACCGCGGGCGGGGCCGGGAGGCCTCGCCGCGCTGCGACACCACTCCGCTGGCGGGCAAGTGCGAGACGCAGTCACCGCAATCGTCGCCTGCGGCGTCGCTCACGCTCGGCGCACCGGCAACGTCGAGGCCACCGAGGCCCGACGCGATGCTCGCGCAACATGTCGCGCCGAGGGGCTCGAGGTTCCGCGATCCGTCACTCTCCACGCACATCACCAGTGCCATGCCGAACGTGCTCATGATGCCGTAGAGGGCGACGAGCAGGACGGCGAGCAGGTGCTGGTGGCGGCGCATGGGGGCTGACGGACGATACGCGGCGTTGGCGTCGCAACGGCACGAGAAAATGACGTGAGTCACTCGATGACATGCGTGGCGGTTCTGCCGACCGGGCGCCACCGAGCGCGGGGGAAGGCCTCGCCCGAGACACGCTCGGTCCGTGAGACGTCACTCGGAGGTCTGAGGATCGGCGGGTTCCTTGACGGACCGCGGCCTCAGCGGAGCCGCCGCCGGCGGGCCACCACCACCCGAGAAGACCGTTCGCGCTGACGCCGACGAGCGCGGCAAGCGAGAGCCACCAGAAGGCGGTCGTCTGGAGCTCGCAGCCCTTGAAGCGCACGCACAACGCCCTCGGCAGCCGAACGCGAGTCCGCAGCGCCGGCTACTTCGAGAGTGCGGCAAGAAAGCGGATCGGGACTCCGAAGTTGGAGCCTTGGAAGCCCCGGAGCACTGCGAAGTTGACGCCGATGACCTCGCCATTCGGACCGAATGCGGGCCCCCCGGAGCCACCTGAAGTCGTGATCGCGTCGTAGATGAGCTTGTGAGGCGTCACGTGGTTCAGCGTTCCATGGGTGCTCACCGGGAGCAGGCCGCCCCGGGCGCTCAGCGAGCGGATCAAAGACTCGGTGTCGGACGCATCCGCCATCGCCGCCGCGGCGACGTCCGGCTCAGCGCGGGCCAACAGCGCCGCCAGACCCGTCGGATACCCGAGGAGCATCAGCCCCTCGCCGCGCAGTGTTGACGGGTCCCGACGGGAGAGGGGCAGGACCGGCACGCCGTCGACCTCCACGCGGAACACCGCGAGATCGACAGACTCGTCGCTGACGCGGATCGTATCCCGAGGGACGGAGATGGGGGCACGGCCGGGGAACGTCACGGTGAGGGACACGAACTCGGGCCGCAGCCCCCGGCGCAGCAGCGGCACGACGCTGTCGTTGTTCCACCAGGGCTCGGCCACGTGACGGTTGGTCGCAACGTGCCCGGCATCGCTCGCGAGGAAGCCAGACCCGAGGTACTCCAGCGCGAGCGGCATCCCGCCCGGGCCGTCGATCCTCTCGTCGCCGTCGGCTGTGGTCTCGACGAACGTGAAGACGCCATGGACGAGGCACACGCCCTGCGCGTACTCGTCCATCGCCTTGCGCATCGCGGTGCGGCGGCGCTCCCCGCTCTCGACGGACGCTCTCAACGCGTTCAGTTCCTCGCGCAGTGCGACCACGTCATCCTCGGAAGCATCGATGCGGTGCTGCTCACAGCACGCCTCGACTTCGGCGCGCAGGTCGTCCGCGGTCGGCGAGGGCACCGGAACGGTCCTGACGCGAGCGCACGCCGACCCGCCGAGGACGGCCGCAACGAGAACGGCGGCGCCCGCCGTCGCGCGTATCGTGCGAGACGTCATGGGGGCGGCTCGCGTGGTCAGCCTCCCGCGCACGTGCCACCGCCCGATCCGGCCGCTCGCAGATCCTCACAGCGGTGCCCGCCGACCACGGAGGCGCAGCAGCGCCGGCTGCGACCTTCGGAGGGCTCGGCGCGGGCGTCAGGGCACGCGGACCCGAGGCCGAGCGCAACCTGCGCCGGGCACGCAGCGGCGTCCGGCGACGCGGAGAGCGCGTAGTGTGCGACGACCCCGGCGGCGCTCGGGAGCGCGATCAAGCCCGCCACGGCCGCGTAGAGCAAGATCCTCTGCTTGGACTCGAACATTCCAACCTCCTGGCACTTGGGCGCCCAGGCCGCCCAGACTTGTCGTCCCCAGCCGCAAGCGCGATGCCGCGCGCACGGGCCCGCGAGGCTCTGGCGAGTGCGTCCTCGCCGAACTGAGTCCGCCTCGTGCACGGCCGCACCGCCCCCCGGACCGAGAGGCGCCCGAGAGGGGGTGTGGCAAAGCAATCGGCGGGCGTCGCATTTCGGACAGGTACCGCCTGCCGACGCTCGTTGGCGCGAGGAGGTGCGCGTTCACCGGACCAGACCGTGCCTGTACGTGCCCGAGAGCAGGAACGCGTCGATGATCTTCTCGTGCAGGTCGTGGTTCTCGCGACCTTCCGGATCGAGCTCGCAGGCGCGGACGCACCACTCCTCGGCGCGCACGATCGAGCCGCGCACCAGCTCGCCCTCGCCGAGACGCAGGTACGCCGTGACCAGCCTCTCCTTCACAAGGCTGCGAACGCGATCGACGTCGTCGCAGTCTACGCCGTCGGGCGGGGGACCGAGAGCCGTCACCTGACGCCATGCCTTCTCGAGGTGCTTCGCCTGATCGCGGACCCGCCGCGAGTCGCGCACGGTCCGCGTGTGCGCAGTGACGGCGCTCCCGAGTTCCTCGGCCTTCTCCATGAGCAAGCGAATGGCCTTCAGCTCCGCATCCCAGGCGGCAGCGTCGCGGCGGAACGCCCTCAGCTCGCGCGCCTCTTCGCGCGCCGCACGGAGGCGCCGTCGCTCGCGCTCCGCCGCCTCCTCGATCGCCGTCAGGCGACTCCTCGCCATGGGCGCGACGTCGGTCGCCGGGTAGCGACGCACGATGATCTCGTAGTATCGCCTCGCTGCCGATGGTCGTGCGTCGGCGAGAAGCGACTCGCCGCGGTCGAGTAGCTCGAGTGCCAGTCGCCGCTCGATCCGCTGAATCGACGTGGTAGCGCGATCACGGAGGTCAGCGTCCTCGCGAACCCTCTTGAACTCGATCACGGCCTGGACGAAGAGCCCCCGCTCCTCCGCCCACTCGGCGAGCGCCAACCGCTTCTCCCAGTCCTCGCCGAGGCGCTGCGTCCGCAGCCGCCACCAGGAGCGGTCCTCAATTCGCGATCGCTCGAGCGTCACCCGACCGAGGGGGGGCCAGTCGGCGTCCATCACGACGGCCGACTCACTGACCTCGACGACCTCGCCGTGGTACGTGCTGCCGTCGGTCGTGAACACGATCTCCGTCGCCTGCGCAGGGACCGCGAGCACCGCTGAGATGACGAGGGCGGCGACCGCGAGGGATCTTGTGCGCATGTCTGCCTCCTGGCTCCGCCGCGATCCCAGGCGGAGCCGCACGGAGGCGACGCACACGCCGTGCCACCTCCCTGCGATGGCGCTTGCCCGCGTCACACGACGGTGCGGCGTGGCGCGGCGCGCGTGGACGACGGTCGGGTCGCGCTGACGTACAGACGAACGACGAGCGGTGCGGCGCGTTGTTCGGCACCGGCCCTGCCCAGCGCGCCGCTACGGCCGAGGTCGTCACCTGCAAGGCGCGACGGAACTCGTGTGCATCAGGGGACGCACCGGACGCCCGAGTGGGCGTGAGGAGGAGCGTGATGCTCCTCGCCCGGAGGGAGGGAGTTGGGAAGGGAGGGAGAACCTCTCTCGGTACGCCCGGGCGTCACCCTGATCAGATTGACTACTTGCGACCGCCGGCCTCGCGCACCTTGGCGAGGAACTTCGCAGGCGACTCCTTGAACTCGTCGACGCAGCCTTCGCAGCAGAACTGGACCTCCTGGCCCTCCACTTCGTACGCGATGGCCTCGCCCATGTCACCTCCGAGGCGTTCGCCGCTCACGACGCACGTGGAGAGCGGGTACGCGGCCGACGGCGCGATCTTCTTCATCATCACGGCGTGCGAGGCGGACTCGTGGGTCATGCCGCCCATCGCCGCGCCACCGGCCTCCGGCCCGTGATGCTGCTCGGGCATGGCGGCGCCGTGCTGATGCCCGCTGTGATCGTGGTGCGGGGCGTCGGCACCGGAACTGCACGCGGCGAGCGTGAGGGAAAGGGCCGCGATGGCGGCGAGCGTGATCGGCCGAAGAGGGATGGTCATGGTCTCTGCTCCTGAGTCGTGGACTTGAGGGAGCACGCGCGGGCGCGCCCCGGGTGGAGAGCCTCTCACAATCGCCGTGCCGTTCCGGCGTCCCTGCGCGCGCGCAACGGAGTCAGCCTCGAACCACTGGCTCGCGGTCTCGAGGTGTAGGAGATCCGACAGCGTACGTCGGAGATGCGACACGACGACTCCCCGGCCAGGTCACGCCCCCGCGGCGATCGGCTGTGCGTCCGCAGCCTCCGGGGGATCGAAGTTCTCGTCCTTCCAGCCCAGCCGCCACTTGGTCTCCTTCACCCAGGAGTAGACGCACGGGACGATGAAGAGCGCGAGGAGTTCGACGATCATCCCGCCGACGGCCGGGATGGCCATAGGTTGCGCAACGTCGCTGCCCGTGCCCGTGCTCATGAGGATCGGGGCCAAGGCGATGATCGTCGTCATCGTCGTCATCAGGCACGGCCGAGCACGGCGTAGTCCCGCCTCGACGACGCGTTCGCGGATCTCGGGGATGCCCTTCCTGATGTGCTTGCGCCCGAACGACTGGTCCAGGTACGTCGCCATGACGACCCCGTCGTCCGTGGCGATGCCGAGCAAGGCGATGAACCCGACGACGACCGCGACCGTGATGTAGATCGGCCCGGCACTCGGACGATCGACGAGCCCCACGACGTGCGCCAGGTCCCACAGCTTGGGGTACGCCCAGATGAGGATCAGGCCACCGGCGATCACGATCGGCGCTGCCGCGTAGACGTTCAGCACGGTGGGCCAGCTCTTGAACGTCAGGTAGAGCAGGAACAGGATCGCGAAGAGGCAGATCGGCACCAGGATCGCGAACCGGTTGCGCGCGCGGATCTGGCTCTCGTACCGGCCGGCCGGCAGCACCGAGACGCCCTGCGGGATCGGGTCGGGGTGCCCCTTCGCCATGTGCCCCTTGCGCCACTCCTGGATCCGGGCGAGCGCGGCCTCCATCGTCGCGCCCTCGTCGCGGCCCGACGCGGCGAACGTGACGTGAAGGCGCATGAGACCGTCCTGCGTCTTGACGGCGGCTGGACCCTTGACCTCCCGGATGGTCGCGACCTCCGAGATGGGGATCTGCATTCCGCCCGCCCCGCGCACGAGGATCGACCGGATCGCCTGCACGCTGTCGCGGAGTTCACGCGAGTACGCGACGCGGATCGGGTAGCGCTCGCGACCCTCGAGCGTGCGCGTGATCTCCATGCCACCGATGGCCGTGACGATCGTCTGCTGCACGTCGCCGAGCGTCAGCCCGTAGTGGCCGACGCGATCTCGGTGGATGTCGAACTCGATGTAGGGCTTCGCACCGATGTTCTCGACGTTCGGCCCCGCGACTCCCGGGACGGACTGGATGACGTCTCGGATGTTGCCCGCGACCTCCTCCAGCTTGGCGACCGCCGCCTTCGTGTCGAGCGGACGTCCGTTCGCGTCCTGTGGCGAGCCCAGTAGCCGGATCGCCAGCGGGGCGCGGATGTCGGAGTTCAGCATGATGACGCGCGTCTCGATCGGCTGCAGCCACGCGCCGGCGCCCTCCGTCGCCCCGGGAGTGTGCACGACGCCGATCAGCTCCTGCCGGATGTCGAGCTTCGTCATTCCCTCGCGCCACTCGGACTTGGGCTTGAGCTGCACGATAGTCTCGAGCATCCCGACCGGCGCCGGATCGAGCGCACTCTCGGCGCGCCCCATCTTGCCCACGACGCGCGCGACCTCGGGCACCGTCAGCATCGCGGCGTTCTGTCGCTTCGTGACGTCGAGCGTCTCCGTCAGCCCGGCCTGCGGCAGGAGCGACGGCATGTAGAGGAGGCTCCCCTCGTCGAGGGCCGGCATGAACTCCTGGCCGAGTCCCGGGAACGTCTCCTCCACCCATGCGACCGGACGCGCGCGGTCCACGCCGTCGCCGAAGACCGCGCGGAGCGGCCAGACGAAGACCGAGCCACCCAGCGTCACGAGCATCGCGAAGAGGAAGATCGCCGTGGGGATCGAGAGGAACGTCAGCTTGTGCGCGAGGATCCAGCGCAGGGAGCGCTCGTAGTTCCGGCTCACCCAGCGGCTCACGGGGTTGTCGTCGATCGGCGTCAGACGTTCGCGCGTCATCCGCCGGATCACCCACCACGCAAACGCGCCGGCGAGCAGTGCGGCAAGCCAGGCCTGGAGCCCCAGCCAGTTCGCCCGGGCGGCGATCCAGGCAAAGGGGAGCGCCAGAGCGACAGGAGCCCAGGTGGCGACGCGCGCTCGCCACTTCTCGCGCGTCTCCTCGACGCTCTCGGACGGATCGCGCAGGAAGAGCCGACAGAGAACGGGGACGAGCAGCACGCCGGTGATGGCCGCGCCAGCCAGCGCGAACGTCTTGGTCCACGCCAGCGGACGGAAGAGCTTCCCCTCCATGTCGGTCAGGAAGAGGATCGGCAGGAACGTGATGATCGTCGTCGCGATCGCAGTGGCGAGCGCGGGCGCCACTTCGAGCGCCGCCTCCTCGACGACATCCACGATTCGTCGTCGTCCCTGGTTCTCGACGATCGCCGTGTAGATGGTCTCGGTCATCACGATCCCCATGTCGACCATCGTGCCGATGGCGATGGCGATGCCGGTGAGGCTCATGATGTTGCTGTCGACGCCGAGCGCGTCCATCGCGATGAAGGACATCAGCACGGCGATGGGGAGCGTGCTCGCGATGATCAAGCTGCTGCGCAAGTGCAGCAGGAACACGATGACGACGAGAACCGTGATCCAGAGCTCGTCGATGAGCGCGGTCTCGAGGGTCTCGACCGTGTCGTTGATGAGCTGCGTGCGGTCGTAGAACGGGACGATCTTCACGCCCTCCGGCATCGCTCCGTTGGCCGGGTCGTTCAGGAAGATCACGCGCTCGCGCACCGCGGAGATCACGTCGCGCGGGTTCTCGCCGAACCGCATGACGACGATACCGCCTGCCAGCTCGGTCCGCTCGTCCGCCAGAGTCCCGCGCTTGAACGCCGGGCCGATCTTCACGTCCGCGAGGTCGCGCACACGGATGGGGCGGTGCGCCAGATCCGCATCGACGGGTTGTTCTGCGTCGGGGATCCCCATGCCGCGCGGTGCGGCCTCGCCGGCCATCTGCATCGACGTGCCCATGGACGGGCCCATGCCCATCCCGGCAGCCGGGACGAAACCGGTCGGCGACGCCACGCCGACGATGACCTCCTCCACGTCTCGGACGTTCTTGATGAACCCCAGGCCGCGGACGACGTACTCCATGCCCGCGGCCTCGATCGTCTTGGCCCCCACGTCGATGTTCGCGCCGCGGATCGCCCTCACGACGTCCATCACGCCGACGCCGTAGTGACGCAGCAGGTTCGGATCCACGTCGACCTGGTACTCGCGCACCATGCCGCCGACGCTCGACACCTCGGCGACGCCCGGCACGGTCTGCAGGTCGTAGCGCACGATCC
This sequence comes from uncultured bacterium, assembly GCA_937996235.1. GTDB lineage: Bacteria > Planctomycetota > JAJSAM01 > JAJSAM01 > JAJVHW01 > CALKVK01. Next base: position 24,466 of record CALKVK010000024.1, read on the forward strand.
AGTCCTGGACGCTCCGCAGCGTCGCGAGGTCGTACGGGCCCTCCACCGTGTACATGAAGATCTGGCCGAGTGCGGTCGCGTCCGGCCCGAGCTCGGGGACCACGCCGGGCGGGAGTTCCTTCTGGACCGACGCGAGCTTCTCGAGGACGCGGGTACGTCCGTCGTAGAAGTCCTGGACGACCCCGCTCTGGAACAACCGGTTCTTGTCTTGGAGCACGACGTAGATCTGGCTGAAGCCGAAGCCCGAGAGGCCGCGCACCTCCTTCACCCCTGCGACGCCGGCGAGCTTCGACGCGAGCGGGTACGTGATCTGGTCCTCGACGTCCTGTGGAGAGCGTCCGGGCCATTCAGTGACGACGACCGTCTGGTTCTCCGAGATGTCCGGGATCGCATCGACCGTCTTGTTGGTCCACGCGAACCAGCCCCAGACGACGAGGATTGCCGTCACGGTGAGCGTGATTAGCGGGTTGCGGATGCAGAAGCGGACGAGTGGGGTCATGGTGTTGGCTCGGGGCTAGTGGCCAGCGTGGGGATCGGCGGACGCTCCCCGGTTCCCCTCGGGGAAGAGCAGAGAGGGCTTGCCGGCGAGTTGGGCCTGGGAGTCGAGGAGGAGGTTCCCCTTGCTCACGACCGTCACTCCCTCGGTCACCCGGCGCAGGGACAGGACGGCCCGCTCCTCCCCGGTCTTCGGGTCGATCACGGGACGCGGAGGGACCACCCCGAGCACCGGGTAGTACTCGGCCAGCACGCCTTCTCCGGCCGCACGCGCGAGTGGGCCAAGGCGCACCTGAACGGGCTCGTACCACAGCTTCTCGGGGAGGTGCGCGGGGTCGAGTTCGTAGTTGCGCGTGCGCCCCTCGGGCGTATCGACTTCGGTGAAGAGCACGTAGATCAACGCGCGCTCGCCCGTGCGAAGCACCGCGGACTTCGGCACGGCGATCGGGCTGCTCGTCGCCTGGGCGGCGCCTGGGGGCACGAGTTCTCCGTTGGCGTCGAGCGATGCCTCGAGCCAGGCATCGACGCGCTGACCGATCCGCAGCGGGCGCAGACCGTCGTCGCCCGGGGAGTTGTCGACCTCGATTCGCACGCGGGCGGTTCGCGCGTTGCGGTCGATGGCGGGATCGACGAACGCCACCGTTCCCTCGAGCGCGCCGCGGCGCCCCTCGGCTTCGAGGCGCACGGTCTGCCCGACCCGCACCCAGGGCAGGTCCGTCTCGAACACGAGCGCCTGCACCCAGACCGTCGAGAGATCGGCCACGGTGTAGAGCGACGCGCCCTTGTTGACGGATGCGCCCTCGAGCGCCCGGCGTTCCACGACCACGCCGCCGAACGGCGCCCGGAGGACAACGGAGTCTCGCGGGACGCCGGCTTCCTCGAGGACGGCGATCTCCTCGTCACCGATCTCGAGCAGTTCCAGGCGCCGCCGCGCGGCACGCAGCAGCGCCGAGGGCTGCAGCGTGCCGCTCTCCGCTGCCCCGTTGCGCGTCGCGCGAAGCGCCACGAGATACTCCTGCTCGGCGGCGTAGAGTTCGGGGGAGTAGATCGCCGCGAGCGGCTCGCCCTTCACGACGTCGGTCCATGTCGAGTCGATCCAGACCGTCTCCAGCCATCCGCCCACCCGGGTCGTGATGCGGGCGAGCCGCGACTCGTCGTAGTCCACCTCGCCGACCACCCGCAGGCTCCGCACGAGGGGGAGCCGCTGCGCGACGTCCGCCTGCAGGCCCGTCATCTTCTGTTCGGCGCGGTTGAGCGTGCTCTCGGCGGACACGATGGTCATGGTCATGCCGCAGACGGGGCACTTGCCCCCCTCGGGCATGTGGTCCATCACGACGCAGAACATGGGGCACGCGTAGGTCGCCGCACTCTGCGCTCCCATGTCGTGGCCGGCGTGTCCCGCGGGCTGCACGAAGAGCCACGACGACGGCAGGATGGCGACGAACGCCGCACCGATCAGGAGCCCCACGCCACAGGTGACGAACAGACTCCGCCGACGTGCAGAGGCGGGTGCCGACGGAACATCGTCACCGGCGCTCTGCGCACTCACGGACGGCTCGGAAGGCTGGTCGGACATGGGACTCTCCTCGTGGTGGGACTGCGCCGCCTACTTCGCGGGCGTGGACGCGGGCTCGCGTACGACCGTCCACTTCTTGCGGAGCGCGTCGAGCGCCTTCTTCTGCGCCGCGCCCTCGGCGTCGTTGACGGTCTTCACAGCCGCCGCTGCCTCGCGCCACTGCGGCGCTGCCTCGTCGAGGAGCGCCTCGGGGTTGGCGAGGAACCGCTTCGTGCAGCCGGGGCAGCAGTGACCGACGCGGAGCCCGTTCCACTCGGACCACGTCTCGCCGTCGGGCTCGCCCCCCATGACGGGGCAGGTCGCGTTGCCGAGGTCGACGAGCAGGCCGGAGGGGGCCGCCGGCGCCCTGCCGACAGGCTCACGAACGACCTTCCACGTCTTCGCGGTCGTCTTCAGGAGCTTCGCACGCTCCTCTCCCTCAGCCGAGTCGATCGCCTTGGCGGCCTCGACCGCCTCGCGCCACTTGGGGCTCACCTCGTCGAGGAGGCTCTCGGGGTTCTTCTGGAACCTCCCCTTGCAGCCCGGGCAGCAGTGCGCGACGCGTAGGCCGCTCCACTCCGAGTAGGTCTCTCCGTCGGGCTCGCCGCCCATGACGGGGCAGGTCGCGTTGCCGAGCTCGAGCAGCACGGGGACGAACTTCGGAGCTGCGTCCGTCTCGTCGGCCCTCTGCTTCTGGTCGGCCTTCTTCGGCTGGTCGTCCTGCTTCGGCTCGTCGGCGCCGTGGCCGTCGTGCCCGTCGTCCGCCTTGTCGCCGTGCTTCTTGCCGTGCGCCCCGTGGCCGTCGCCGTCGTCCGCAGGAGTCGCGGCGGCGCCGTCGTGCGCGTGGCCGTCGTGACCGGGCGCCGCGTGGTGGTCCCCGGTCGGCGCGGCCGCTGCCATCGACGGGGAGCCGTCGAGATCGACGAAGAGGGAGCGAATGCCGAGCGTCAGCACGGCGCCGATCGCGATCGCGCTGACGAAGGCGCCGGTGTGGGTTGCGATGTTGCGGCCGAGGCCGGAGTTCGAGAACGACATGGTCATCTCCTGTCTGAGATCTCCGCGCCCACAGCGCGGAGGAGGTTGGCCTGCGAGCGGACGAGATCGCGACGCGCGTCGGCGAGGCCAAGGCGCGTGTCGAGCAGCCGCCGCACGGCATCGAGCAGGTCGAGGTAGCCCGAGCGGTTGCCCTCGTAGGCGCCGCGCGCGGCGTCGAGCGAGTCGCGCGCGAGCGGGACGAGTTGGTCCTCGTGAACGCGGAGGCGCTGCTGAGCGGCGTCCACGTCGAAGAGCGCCGTGCGCGCCTCGGTGCGCACGCGGTCGCGCAGTGCGTCCCGCGCCTCCGCCATCGACGAGGCACGCGACCGCATCTCCTGGACCTGTGCCTCGCGCACGCCGAAGTCCCAGCGAGGCATGATCATCCGGCCGGGGGCCGGGAAGACCGCCCCGCGCTGGACGCCGGCCTCGCCGACGCGCTCGCGTTCGAAGCGCGACGAGCCGAGGTCCATCCGTGGGAGCGTCATCGTCTCCGCGAGGCGCACTCCGAGGTCCGCGCGCTCGGTCTCGAGCCGAGCCGACCGGAGCTCCTGGCGCTCGGCGAGTGCGAACTCGATGATCGGCGCCTCGTCGTCCCGGCCCGGGATCGCCCCCGCGACGGCGGGCTCGACGTCGAGCACCACGGCTGCGTCTTCGGGCCGCGACAGGAGTCGATTCCACTCGGCGCGGACGACGGTCTCGCGGCGGTCGAGGATGCTCAGTTCCGTCTTCAGGCGTTCCAGCCGCGACTCGAACGCGAGGTAGCCCGCCTGGCTGCCCGTCCCGGACTCCAGCCGCGAGCGGAGGACCTCGAGCAGCACTTCGTCGAGTTCGAGCTCCTCGCGGACGATCCGCCGCGCCTCGGAGAGCCTCGCCGCGTCGGCGTACGCGCCCCAGGCGCGGGCGACGACGTCACGTGTCGTGGCACGCAGCGCTTCGAACGCTGAGTCGACCGTGCGCCGTGCGACCTCCGCGGAGATCGCGTTGACGTTGGGGTAGGGCGCGATCATCTCCGTTCCCATGCGGCTGCGCTCGGGACCGACACGCGTGTCGAGGTCGCGAGTGAACGAGCGAAAGAGCGCCACGAGGTCACCGAGGTCTCGCGACTGGGCATAGGCGGTGCGGGCGGCCTCGTAGCGGTCTCGGGCGGTGCGCACTTCCGGCGCGCGGAGCACGGCGAGCGCGGCCAGGTCCTCGATCCCGAGCGCTTCGCCGACCAGAGCTCCCAGCGCCTCGTCGTCGGACGCCGCCTGATCGAGGCGCGCCACGCGCTCTCCTGGGATCGAGACGAGGCCCCGCCACTCGTCGGCGCGCGTGCGGGCGGGCAACGGCGCGAACTCCACCTCGGATTCGCCCAGACCGGCGACTCCGGCGGGCGGCGCGGCGGGGGCGGCGCCTGGGTGGACCGGCGCAGCGGACTCCTCACTCTCTGCACGGGCGATCATGCGCCGGGCGAATTCGAGGTCGCGCGGCTCCTCGACATCCGGTGACGCGCACGAAGCGATCAGGAGGGTGAGGAGCACGGCGGAGACGCGGGATGGACGCATCATCGATCTCCTCCCTCGCCGGATTCCGTCGTCGACGACCCGGCGCCTACGGGGTCGAGGGGCTGCCCGATCGCGCGTTCGAGATCCGCGATCGCGCGGCCGTGATCGGCTCGCGCGCGCGCTGCGGCGAGGCGGAAGTTGTGATAGACCGCGATCGTCTCGAGCAATCCGCCGAGGTTGCCCTTGCCCGACGCGAGCAGATCCTCCGCGGTGCGCGCCGCAGTGGCCGCCCTCGGGACCAGAACCTCGGCATAGAGCTGAGCGAGCCGCTGCGCGTTCCCGACCTGGAACCACGCCCGCGTCACGCCGTCACGCGTGCGTTGGATCGCGTCCGCCCGGTCCAAGGCCGCGGCGCGCTCGAGTTCCCGCGCACGGCGGATCGTCGCCGCGTCCTTCTGCAACCAGATCGGGAGGGTCACTCCGAACTGCAGGACCAGCGGATCGTCGCCGTTGCCCTCGGGGTTCATGCCGAGCTCGGCGGGCAGCCGATCGGTGCGGATGCTCATCAGTCCGATCGACATGTCCGGCACGCGACTCTGCTCCGCGAGCGAGGATCTGAGCAGCGCGGTCTCCATCGCGATGCCGGCCTCGCGGAGCTCCTGGTTGTGGCGTTCCGCCACGGCAAGAAGTTGCGGGATCGACGTGCGGATCGCGGGAGCGGGGCCGAGCACCGGCGTCCCGATCGGAGTGTCCGGCGGAAGGTCGAGGAGGGAACGCAGCCGCTGGGCCTCTACGACACGCAGTTCAGCGAGGATCACTCTGTCGTTCTCGAGCTGCGCCCGCTGGGTCTCCGCGCGGAAGAGTTCCGACACCGGTGAACTTGTGTCCTGTGCAGCCGCCGCAGTGGTGTATCGCTCGAGCAGCGCCCCGATCTCTCCCGAGACGCGAGCGGCCTCGTCGATGTACGCGATCTCGTGGGAGACCTTCACGACCTCCACGAGGACGTCGCGCGCGACGCGCTCGTAGACGACGCGCATGCGCCGCGCCTCGCTCTCCTCGATGTCCGCCTTGGTGTCGAGCTTCGTCGGGAACGGGATCGCCTGCTGCACGCCCACGGACCACTCCTGCGGGCCGACGCGCGTCTGGACCGACGTCTCGTACCACCCGAGCATGAGCTGGGGGTTCGGGAGCGCCCCCTCGACCGCCGGACCTTCGCGCGCAGCGAGCGCGCGGGCCCGCGCCGCCTGGATCGCCGGATTGCGATCGAGCGCCGCCTGCAAGAGCGCTGGAAGCCGTGGGGCTGCGGCGAACCGCTCGTCGGGGGCAGCGGCCGCGGCGGTGGGCGCGGTCGGTGCCGTGTCGCCGAAGCGGGGCGGCGGCGGCCCGAGCAGGACGGCGCGATCCTGCGCGCAGCCCGCGACGAGGATGGCGAAGGCGAGCGGCAGGAGCCGTGGCGCGTAGACTGACGATGGTCGCATTGGAGCGCTCCTTCGCACGGGGCGTGCCAGCTTGGTCGCAGGCACCCCGCCGCCTCTCCTTCCACTCGGACTGACGGATATCCGACACCCTGGCGCGAGAACTGCTCGATATCCCACAGCAGTCACCGGCCGCCGCGCGCTACGGGACCGGGAGCACAACGCAGAACGAAGAACCAGTGGCGTCGCTGCGGGCCAGCTCCAAGCGTCCACCCATACTCGATACCAGGCGGTCCGCGACCGCCAGCCCGAGGCCCGTGCCCTCGCTGCGGCCGGTCACGTAGGCGTCGAAGAGCGTGTCTCGCAGCTCCGACGGAACACCCGGTCCGTGATCTTCAACGTCGATGCGGACCTGGCCGTCCGCAGCGGCCGCGGCGACGCGCACGAGACCGCTCTCGCCCTGAACCTGAACTGCGTTCAGGCAGAGGTTGAGGAGCACCTGCCGCAGGAGCGCCTCGTCGGCGCGGGCGACGACGTCGGCGCCGACCACGTTCTCGCACTGTACGCCGCGTCGCGTCGTCTCGGGGCGCAGAAGCAGGAACACCGCCGACACGAGGTCGCGCACACGGACCACGGAGATCTCGGGCCGCGGCGGCCGCGCGAACTCGAGGAAGTTCGCGACCACTTCGTCGAGGCGCTTGATCTCCGACAGGAGCAGACTCCAGAACTCCTCGGCCACGGGCTCCGGCGTGCCCTTGCGCCGGAGCACCTCGGCGGCACCCTGGATGCCGCCGAGCGGGTTGCGGATCTCGTGCGCCATCCCGGCCGCGAGCTCGCCCACGGCTCGCAGGCGTTCCGTGCGGCGCAGCGTCTCCTCCGCGCGCAGGAGCGCACGCGCGTTCTCCTCGAGTTCGCGGGAGTGACGGCGCGCCTGCTGCAGCGCTTCGGTTCGCCGCTGTGAGAGCATCGACGTGCCGAGCGTGACGACGTTGTAGAGAACGATGTCGCCCAGCCAGAGCACGTCGTGGCCGTGCCCAGCGAGATCTCCGAAGACGTGCCAGAGATAGACCGCGCTCGTCAACGCGCTCCAGCCCATCGCGATGCGCGGACGGAACCAGAGTCCAGCCAGCATGAGCGGAACGAACGTGGCCTTGAAGAGCAGGTCGTGAACCCCGATCGCGTGGGCATCCGTGGCGAAGTGCAGGGACGTGAGACCCGCCAGGACGAGCGCCACCACGGCGTGATGGCGGACGGCCGGCGCCCTGGGCGCGCTCGGGAGAACGGCCGCCGTCACGACTCGCTCTCGCCCACCGATTCCGGCGGCGCGACGATCCCGTGCTTCTGCATGCGGTAGAGCAGCGCCTGCCTGCTGATCGAGAGGAGCCGTGCGGCTCGAGAGCGGTTGTTGCGCGTGTGCGCCAGAGCGCGCTGAAGCCACTGCTTCTCGACGACGGCGAGATCGACGCCGTCCTCGGGGAACGGCTCCGCATCGGTTGCCGGCGCACGGGGCTCGCGGATTTCGATTGGCAGATCCGAGGGCTCGAGCGTGTCGCCTGCGCATCCGAGGACCACCGCGCGCTCCATGACGTTCTCGAGCTCGCGTACGTTCCCGGGCCAGTGGTAGCGCGTGAGCAGCTCCACTGCGGACGGGGCGACGCAGATCGGCCGGCCCGCAGCCTTCGATGCGAAGTGCTGCGCTAGGAGCACGACATCGGCTCCGCGCTCGTGGAGTGCTGGAAGGCGCACTGGGACGACCGCCAGGCGGTAGTACAGGTCGCTGCGGAAGTCGCCGTCCTCCACCGCCGCGGCGAGATCGCGATTCGTGGCAGCGACGACCCGCACATCGACAGGAATCGTCGTCTCCGCGCCCACGCGTCGGACGCGCCGATCCGTCAGCACGCGCAGCAGCGTGACTTGTGCCGCCGGCGGGATCTCCGCGATCTCGTCGAGGAAGAGCGTGCCGCCGTCGGCTTGCTCGAAGTACCCGCGGTGGAGCCTCCCGGCCCCCGTGAAGGCGCCCTTCTCGTGGCCGAAGAGTTCGGACTCCACGAGTTCCCGGGGGATCGCCCCGCAGTTGACGGGCACGAACGGGCCGTTCGAGCGCGAGCCCTCGTAGTGCAGGGCGCGCGCCACGAGCTCCTTGCCCGTCCCGCTCCCTCCCTGGATCAGGACCGTGGCATCGACGTCCTTCAGCCGGTCCATCGTGGCGAACACGGCGCGGATCGCCGGACTCTCTCCGAGGATTCCTGCGAAGCTGTGGCGCGTGCGCAGCGTCGCGCGCAGGGCGGAGTTCTCCCGCACGAGCGCCGCGCGGTCGAGCTCCTTGCGGATCACGACGAGCATCTCGTCCCAGGAGACGGGCTTCGTCACGTAGTCCGCGACGCCGCGCCGCATGGCCTCGACGGCGCTCTGCACCGTGCCGTGACCGGTCATGACGATCACGGGCAGCGTCGGATCGCGGCGTAGCGCCTCGGCCGCCAGATCCTCTCCCGAGAGACCCGGCATCCGCAGGTCGGTGATGAGGAGATCCGGAGGACGGCGCGAGAAGGCTTCGAGCCCCTTCCGCCCGTCCTCGGCCACCTCGACCACGTACCCGGCCTCGCCCAGCCGGAACTCGGCGATGCGCCGCAGACTGGCATCGTCCTCCACCACAAGGATGCGCGGCCCCGGCGGGTGTCCTTCCTCGCCCGCGCTCGTAGATCCGGTCACTGGTCGTCCTCCTGTCCGTCGTGCCGCGGCTCAGCCCGCAAAGCACGAGCCGGCCGAAGCCCGCCTCCGGCATGCCGGTTGCGATGACGGGTCATTATGACGGCCCCGTCGCTCGTGCCCGCGCGCGACGAGACCACGAGGCGGAGGTTCCCTCGCGGAAGGCCCGAGTCGTTCTCGTGCCCCCTACCGCAACTCCTCCGGAGCCCGGAGGTGCATGTCGGGCCCGCGGCACGCCCTCTGGATGCGCGCGGAGCCCCTCGCCCCACTTCCATCCGCCCCAGCGACGTAACGCATGGGCATGCAATCGTTTGGACCATCTTCAGGAGGTCGACTCATGACCCGCAGTGGTTCCGAGATCCTGTTCGTTCTCACGGTGCTGGCTCTCCCGGGAATTGCGCACGCCGGGGACCTCCCGCCTGCGCCCGGCCCCCACGCGCCGTCGGCGCTCGACGAGGCGATCGCGCCTCTACTCGTCGAGAACGACGCCGCCGCGTCCGAAGCTCGGTCGCGCCCCGGAGTGCGCGAGTGGCTCGGGCTCCCGGAGCGTCGCGAGGATGCGTTCGAGGACTTCGCGCGCCCCGTCACGAACATCAACTTCCACCATCCGTTCGTCCGCAACGAGGCGCGGCCGCTCTTCATGTACCACTGGTTCCCGGAGACGAACGCACTCGACGGCGGGAGCCTGCGCCTCTACGCCATGCAACTTCACCTCGCGCTCACCGACGACCTGCAGTTCACGCTCTACAAGGGTGGGTACGTCGATCTCGATGCGGGCGCGTTCGAGGACGACCGCGGGTTCGCGGACTTTGCGTTCGGGCTCAAGTACAAGGTATGGGAGGATGCCGAGACGCCCGCTGCCCTGGCCTTCGGGCTCGGCTACGAGGGCAAGTCCGGGGACCGCGAGGTGCTCGAGGGCATGGGTGCGGGGTTCTTTGACGTCTTCGCGTCCTACGCGCGCAAGGTCGCGCCAGTGAACGTCATTGCCACCGCCGGGGTCTTCCTTCCGCGAGACGACGACGAGGACAACCGCACGTACCACTGGCATCTCCACGCGGACTACCCCGTCTCGGACCGCTTCTCCCCGCTCGTCGAGATCAACGGCTTCCACTACGACGGCAGCGCGACGCGGAACGCCGGCCTCGGACGCGGCACGCCGCTCGGTGTCGAGGGCTACGACTACACGACGCTCGGCGCGGGCGGCGTGAGGGGGAACGACGTGATCACCGGCGCTCTCGGATTCCGCTACGCGCTCTCGGAGGACATCAGCTTCGGCGCCGCCTGGGAGGTCCCGCTCACAAGCCGCGAGGACGTGTTCGACAGGCGGCTGACGCTCGACCTGGTGCTGCGGTTCTAGTCAGTCGTGGTCGGCGCCGGGCCGGGCCGCAGGTCGGCTCAGCGACGCGGCCCGCCCGGAGCCGACGCCTGTACGAAATCCAACACAGGCTGTCGGAGATGCAGCAGCCGGCCGAGCGAAGTCGAGGACGACCGCTGCGGCGCGTGCCCCGCGCGTCGAGGCCGCGGCGCCGGGCGATCGCTCGGTGACTCACGCTGCACGGTGCCGCAACCGGCGTCGGATCGCCGATCCTGCTCCGGCGGCTCGTCGTCACGCACGTGCGTCGGTTGGCGGGCGATGCCACATGACCGGAACCGAACTCGCCCCGGCCTCTGTTGCATGTCCCGAGGCGGGTGAGACGGGCATACCAGTTGCAACGGTCGCGTGGCGCTCCGCTGTCGCGGGCGTCTTGGCTCATTGAATGGGAGCCGAAGGAGGGCCTCGAGATGCGCCTGATCCCCGTCGCCGTGATCGCCGTCGCCGTCGTCGCCAGTCACGGAGCCCAGTTCGCGGTGGCCGACGAGCCGCCGTCGTTGACCGAGACGGTCGAGCGCTACGCGCAGCTGCGCACCGCGCTGGCCGCCGATGACATCGAGAGTGCCCGGCGGCATGCCGGGTCGCTCGTGGACGCCACGGACCGCAAGCTGGCCGCCGCAGCGTCGGAGCTCTCCGAGGCGACGGAGGTGGTCGACGTGCGCAAGGCGTTCGGCGCCTTGAGCAAGGCACTCATTGCGCAGGTGGAGGCGAACGAGACGAACAAGAAGGACGGCGTGGAGCTGCCGCGGCTCCACGTGTTCGAGTGCTCGATGGCGAAGCCCTACGGCAAGTGGCTGCAGCTCGAAATCGAGATCGCGAATCCGTACATGGGCTCCGCCATGCCCCGCTGCGGAAGCCGGACGGATCTGCTGGGCGGTGGCGGTGAACCCAAGCGCCTCCTGGAGGACTACCTCCCGATTCGTGAGGCCCTCGCGGGCGACTCGATCGACGGTGTCCGGGTGCACGCCGAGACCCTCGCGTTCTCGGACGATCGGACCCTGGCCGCGGCTGCCAAGGAACTCGCCGCCGCTCGGAACGTCGTCGATGCGCGCAAGGCGTTCGGTGACGTGAGCAAGGCCCTGATCACACTGGTCGAGGCGAACGAGAAGCGCAAGAAGGGCAAGGTCGAGCTGCCCACGCTGCATCTCTTCGAGTGTTCGATGGCGTCGCCCTACGGGAAGTGGCTGCAGGACGAGCGCGCGATCTCGAACCCCTACATGGGGTCGAGAATGCCTCGTTGCGGCAAGCTGGTCCGCACGATCGAGTGACTCGCGATCGGCGACGGCGTGCGATCGTCTCGTCCGCAACGCCCGAGTTCTGCCCCCTGGCATCGCGCAGAGCCACGCTGACGCCCGAGACGCAACCGCGGGCCCCTTCGCCTGAGTGCGTGACGGGCCCTTCCACGCGCGTCAGGCGCGTGCGGCGAAGTACGAGCGCGTGCCCTGCGCCCCCATGGCGTCGGCGACCCTGCGGAGGGCCACGACGTAGGCCGCCGTGCGCATGTCGATCGCCCGTCCTTCCGCGACGTCGTGGACCTCCGTGTACGCGCGCACCATGATCTCCTCGAGCCGGGCGTGGACCTGGGCGAGCGGCCAGTAGGCGCCGCGGCGGTTCTGCAGCCACTCGAAGTAGCTCACGGTGACCCCGCCCGCGTTGGCGAGTATGTCCGGTACCACGACGATCCCGCGGCTCGCGAGGACGCGGTCGGCGGCCTCCGTGGTGGGGCCGTTCGCGACCTCGACGATCACGGGAGCGCGCACGCGAGATGCGTTCTCGAGCGTGATCTGGCGTTCGATGGCGGCCGGGATCAGGAGATCCACGTCGAGTTCGAGGAGATCGGCGTTCGAGATCGACTCCGCGGGACGGTGCGAGCTGACGGACGAGCGCGCATAGACGTCGCCGACGCCTCGCGCGGAGCTTCGCGCTGCGACGAGGGCAGGCACGTTCAGGCCGTCGCCCGCGAAGACGCCGCCGTACTCGTCGCTCACCGCGACGACGCGGAAGCCCTCCTCGTGGAGCCTCGCGGACACAGCGGCGCCGCAGTTCCCGAAGCCCTGCACGGCAACACGCGTCTCCGCGGGGACCCATCCGCGCAGACGCGCCAGTTCGCGGACACAGATCGCGGCGCCGCGCCCGGTCGCGTCGCTGCGGCCGAGGCTCCCGCCCAACGCGAGCGGCTTGCCGGTGATCACGGCCGGGGAACGGCGCCGGACGACGTGCGAGTACTCGTCCATCATCCAGCCCATGATCATCTCGTTGGTCTGCACGTCGGGGGCCGGGACGTCCACGTCGGGGCCGATGAAGTCCGCGATCTGCTGGATGTACGAGCGACTCAGGCGCTCCACCTCCATCGGCGAGAGCGTCGTCGGGTCCACGGCGATGCCGCCCTTGGCGCCGCCGAACGGAATACCGACGACGGCGCACTTGAAGGTCATCCAGAAGGCGAGCGCCGCCACTTCGTCCTCCGACACGCTCGGGTGGAAGCGGATTCCGCCCTTCGCAGGACCACGCGTGTCGTCGTGCCTCACTCGGTAGCCGTCGAAGACGCGCAGGCTCCCGTCGTCCATGCGGAGCGGCACCGAGACGCGCAGTGAGATCCGCGGATGGCGTAGCCGTTCGACCGTCTCGGCCTCTACGCCCGCAACCTCCTGGGCGCGATCGAGATGCCGTAGCGCGTCTTCGAAGAGGCTCTGTAACGGGTCCATGCCAGGGACGGTCGCACGCATGCTGCACCTCCAGGCCCGGCGCGGCGCGCACTCAGTTGGCGTGGCGCCCGGCGCACGGTCGCAGCGCAACGGCCATGCCGCCGTCAGCGCGGGCGGCGCCTCGTGACCTGGCCAGGAGGCGTGTGGGATATCCGACAGGCGCTGCCCGATCTCCGACAGCAGCGCAGGCTCGGCCACGCGGCACGATGACCGCGCGTCGGGCCCCTTCGCCCGGCACGCCGCTTGCCCCAGGATCCAGTCGAGAACACGGAGCCCGCGAAAGACCAAGCGCCATGAACCCGCCCCCGAGTTCCCAGAGGATCGCCCGCTGCGTCGCGGAGTTTCGCGCGCTGGTGGAGTCCGGTTCGTCGCCTCCTCCCGAGGCGTTCCGCGAGCGGCTCGGAGAGGACTTCCCGGACTTCCTCGCGCACCTCTCGGAGAGCCTCGACGACCTCGTTCCGCACGCAGCACCGGCCGAGGAGACGTTCCCGCGCGCGTTCGGCCCGTTCCTTCTGCTCGGGCGGCTCGGCGCAGGTGGCATGGGCGTGGTCTACGACGCGCTCCACCGGGCGCTCGGACGCCGAGTCGCGGTCAAGGTTCTCCACGAGCACGTGGCGGAGAGCGCCGCCGCGCGCGAGCGCTTTCAGCGAGAAGCGCAAGCCTGCGCTCGGATCCGGCACCCGAACGTGGTCGAGATCTACGACGCGGGCGAGGTCGAGGGAAGAGCGTACTACGCGATGGCGCTGCTCGAGGGCACTCCGCTCGACCGCCTCGCCGCGGACGCACGGCCACCCACTTCCGATCTCCTGCGGGGCTTCGCCGCCATCGCGGACGCGCTCGACACCATGCACCGCGAAGGCGTGATCCACCGCGATGTGAAGCCCGGCAACATCATCCTGCGCTCCGACGGGAGCATGGTGCTCGCGGACTTCGGGCTCGCGAAGGCGTTCTGCTCGCCCGACCTCACCGTGAGCGGACAGACGATCGGCACGCCCCTCTACGTGAGTCCAGAGCAGTTCCGGGGCGAGGGCTCAAGGACGGACGGGCGGACCGACGTCTACTCGCTCGGCGCGACGATCTACGACGTGATCGCGGGGACGCCGCCGTTTCGTGCTGACGACGTCGCGGGGCTGTTCCGCATGGTCCAGGACCAGCGGCCACCGCCGATCCCGGCGGGGCGAGGTGATGTGCCTCGGGATCTCGAGCGGGTGCTGCAGGCCGCACTGGAGAAGCGTCCCGAGGATCGCTACCCGTCCGCCGCGGCGCTGCGCGACGACCTCCTCGCGCTGGCCGGGGGCGCACGCGTGCGCGGCCGGCCGCTCGCGTGGGCGGCGCGCGCGCTCAGGCGCATCTGGCGCCGCCGCTGGACTGCCGTAGGGCTCACGGCGCTTGCGCTCGCGGGTGGGATCTGGTCCCTGACGCGGGCGGCGACGTTGCGCGTGACGAGCTTCCCCCCCGCGACGGTCACCATCGATGGCGCGGTGCGCGGGATGACGCCACTCGAGATCGAACTCGCGGCGGGCCGCCACCGCGTCCGGATCGGCCGGCCCGGCTTCGGCGAGTACGAGTCGGAACTCGACCTGCAGGCGGGCGCGGCGCGCGACGTGCACCAGGTGCTCGTCGTCGGCGAGGCAGGCCAGTACGACGCCATCTGCTGCCTCGCCGACGCGCTCGGCATTCGGATCGATGAACCCGTGGAGCCGGCCGATGCGCCGGCGGTGGCTGCCCCGGACGTTCAGGTGGCTCTCCTCCCTGCTGGGGCAATCCGCAGGTCAGACCTCGCGGCGTGGTCGCTGCACATGCCGGCGGGCGGCGCGACGCCCGGTGTCGTCTCCCTCCGCCGGGGGGCGCAGAGTCTCTACGAGGAGCAAGTCCAGCTCGCCGACGGGACGGCTGGCGGAGAGTTCCCCGATGCCGTCACGCACGCCGTGCGTGACGGCGACGAACTCGTCCTGAGCTGGCAGCCTGACGGCGGGCCTTCCGCGCAGGCCCAGATCCGGGTCGCGGCGAAGGACGTCGAACAGCAGTTGAAGGAGATCACCGAGCGACTGTCCGGCCAACCGGCATCCGTCGTCCGGCACCTGCGCGCCGAGGTGCTCCTCGGCCGAGGCCTCGCGCTCAGCGCGTACCTCGAGGCGACGGAGGTCCACGGCACGGGTGCGTGTGCGGAACGGGTCGTCCGGATCCAGGATGCCGCGCTTCGACGGCTTCACCTGCACCGCGACGACCTCGAGCGCGCGTACGCGCGCCCGCGCCCGACGACGGTCCTCGGAGACGACTCGTGAACGCGCCGCCCGTCACCGCGGACGTTCCGCGGCGGGCATGAACCAGACCCGCGCCACCGTCACTCCGGTGCGCGCACGACGCAGGAAGGGAACCGGAACATGAAGCGCAACATCCTGATCACGTCCATCGTGGTGCTCGGCGTGGGAGCGGCCGCAGGCCTCGCCGCAGTGACGTGGCCGACAGCAGACGACGGTGAGGTCCGCCATCCGGCAGACGCGCCACACTCCATCGCTGCGCCACACCGGCAGGACCTGGCGACAGAAGCCAATTCACCGCAGCGCCCGACTGCCTCCCGTGCAGCCGGCTGCCCGTACGCCGCCGGGGAACCCGTCGAGCGCTCGTCTGGCTGCTGCGCCGGCGAAGGCGCCGGTCACGACCCATGCGAGCACGACCGGTAGGTCGCGAGGGCAGCCAGTTCCGGCGGGATGTACACAATCCGACACCCCCTGTGGCATCTCGGACGGTCGTGCCCTGACGGGACCACCACGCGGATTCGGCGCTCCGCCCTGTGTGGGCTCGGGCGCGTTTCACAGCGCGCGTCGCGAGCGGACCGCGAGGCGGCGGACCGTTCCGGCACGCCCCGTGCGTGACACAAGTCACGCGCGCCGCTGCGGCGCCATCCATCACCAGCACAAGGAGAACCAGAATGCAGCCTCTTCGCACTCGCCTCGTCGTCGCCGCCGCGATCGCATCGATCGCCGCACTCGCGGGCTGTAGCGCGGGCGACGCCGGCGGGAACGCACACGAAGGCCACGATCACAGTGCGCACGAAGCCGGTTCAACGCACGCCGACGACGGGCACGCGGGCCACGACCACGGAACGAAGGGCACGGCGTCCACTGGCGGCCCGGTGCCCGCGGACACGGCCCCGACCCTCACCAAGATCGAGCCCTCGGCCGACTACCCGCTCACCGCCTGCGTCGTCAGCGGCGACGCCCTCGACGCGATGGACGAGCGGCTGGCGTTCAAGTACGGCGACGAGGAGGTGCAGTTCTGCTGCGAGGGCTGCATCGACGAGTTCAAGGAGAACCCCGAGTCCTTCATGCAGAAGGTGCGCGCCGCCAAGGCGCGTTGAACGCGCCACTCCGATGGGGCTTCGCGATCTCCCCCTCTCGCGTCGCCTGCTCGCGACGGGGTTCCTGGTGGCGCTCGCCGCCGGGTTCCTCGCCGCGCAGGTGAATCTGCAGCTGCAGCACCGCGGCGCCGACGGGAAGCCCGGGATGTCGTACGACGACGTCGTGGCCGCGTTCCACGGACGCCCGGGCTCGTCGCTCCTGACGTCGAAGGTGTCCCCGGGCGGCTCGATGGCCAAGCAACTCCCGAACCCCGCCGACCTCGAGACGCTGTGGCGCTGGGTCGAGGGCGGGGCGCGCGAGGAGGCCTTCGGGCCCGTGTCGGAAGTGCTCGCCAGGCGCTGCATCCGCTGCCACAACCCGGGGGGTGAGATGCGGCAGGTTCCCTTCGCGGAATCCCGCGAGCGCGCTCCGGAGTTCGACAAGGTGAAACCCCTCACGAGCCCCGACACCGGCATGAGCTGGGCATCGCTCGCGAAGTCGAGCCACGCGCACCTCTTCGGGCTCGCGACGCTCTTCGCAGTGGCCGGGTGGATCTTCACGCAGACCGGCCTGCGCGAGCGCACGAAGGCGGCCTTCGTGACGCTGCCCTTCGTGGCGCTCCTCGTGGACGTCGGATCTTGGTGGCTCACGAAGCTCGCCGCGCCGTTCGCGGTCGGGATCGTCCTCGGCGGTGCCCTGATGGGACTGGCCTTCGCCGTCCTGATCACGGTCCCCCTCTGGGAGATGTGGCGGCCCGCGAGATTCGGGCGAGCGGCCTGAGAGACTGACTCCGAACAGCGCCACGAGAGCAGGCGTCTGGACGGGTCCGAACAGGAGTGGACACCCCATGCTGACGAGAGCACTGTTGATCGGCCTCGCCGTGATGGCGCTGTGGGCGCCCGCGCAGGCCGACGATCCCGCACCGAAGGAACAGCCGGCGGAGGGTCGCGAGACCGATCGCCCCCGCGAGGCCGGCGAAGGACCGAAGCCGAGCGGCGTCGACGCGGCGAAAGCGGCCGCAGCCGAACCGAAGGCCAAGGCCGCCGACCCGGCGGCGGTGACGGTCCCCACCGTCATGAATGCGACGTGCCCGATCATGGGCAAACCCGCGTCGGCGTCGCTCTTCGCGGACGTGCAGCAGGGCCGCATCTACCTGTGTTGCGCTCCGTGCGCGAAGAAGGTCAAGAAGGACCCCGAGCGCGCCTACGAGGCCGCGTACCCGACCGTGCGCAAGGCCGGCAACACCATGTGCCCGGTGACCGGACAGGCGCTCCCCGAGAACGCTCCCACCGTGGTTCTCCAAGGGATCGAGATCGGGGTCGCCACGGAGGAGGCCAAGGCGCTCGCACCCCGACTCGCGCAGTCCGTTCTCGCCAAGGCGTTGGACCCGGAGGTGACCGAGGTCGGGAACCGCACGTGCCCCGTCACGGGAGAGCCCGTCGCGGCAGACGCCTTCTGCCTGATCGGCAAGCGCCTCGTCCGCCTGAGTTCGCCTTCGTGCGTCCAGGAGGTCGAGAAGGAGCCCCTCGCGGTGCTCGCGAAGGCCGTCGAGATCGCGGCGAAGCAGAGCGCGCCGACGACGAAGCCGGCGGAGCCGGCCGCGCCACCGGCCACGAACGGCACGGAAGGCGGCAAGTGATGCGCGCAGCGCTCTGGACGATGACGCTCGCGCTCACGGGGTGCACGAGCACGCCACCGCTTCCCGAGCTCCCGCCGACGCATCCGGCGAGCGCGGCGGCCCCGGAGTCGCCCGTGCCCGCGCGCACTGCGACGCTCGACCTCCCCACGACCGACGCCGAGGCACAGGCCGCGACGCCGACGAAGAAGGCGGAGACGAAGCCGCCCGCCGCGACCTCGCCGTCGGGAGTGCACTCGGGGCACGGCTCGGGAGGAGGGCATCGATGAGGAGCGTGCGGGCGTTCTCGTGCGCTGCACTGCTCGCGCTCCTCGTGGGATGCGCGTCCCCGCCGATCCAGGATCTCGTGCGGGAGGACGAGCGCGCCTCCCGCGTCGAGGCGGCCCATCGAGCCGGCATCGACGCGGAGGCGGCAGATCCGACCGACCGCGCCCGAGTCGCGGAGCGCGTACGCGGGCTGCTCTCGGGGCCGCTCACGGAGGAACAGGCGGTCGCCGTGGCGCTCGTCAACGACCGGGAGATCCTGGCTGCCTACGCCCGCCTCGGCATCGCCCGCGCCGACGTCGTGCAGGCCGGCTTGTTCACGAACCCCGTCGTCTCGGGCAACGCGAAGCGGTTCTCGAAGGGCACCGAGATCGAGGCGTCGCTGGTGACCTCCGCGCTGGATGCGTTCCTGAGGCCGCTGAGAGTGCGCGTCGCCGAGGCGCAGTTCCAGGACGAACGGACACGGCTCACTCGCGAACTCGTGCGCGCGGCGTACGAGACCCGCCGGGCCTACGCCGAAGTGGTCGCGGCAGGGGAGCTCGTGACGCTCCGAGGGGCCGCCGTCGAAAGCGCCGAGGGGGCGCGCCGCCTGATGAAGCGGCTCTTCGACGCCGGGAACGTGACCGGTCTGGCGATGGCGCGCGAGGACGCGGCCGTCGGGCGCGCGCGCCTCGACCTCCACGCCGCGGAGAGCGCCGAGCGCGAGGCCAGGGAGCGACTCAACGCTCGCATGGGCGCGTGGGGCGAGTTGACGGCCTGGACCGCGGCACCCGACGCCCGCACGGTGCCGCCGCCAGACCTCGACCGGATCGAGTCGCGGGCCGTGCAGGCGAGCCTCGACCTCGCCGCCGAGCGCGCCGCGGTCGAGGCCGTGGCGCAGATGGCGGGCCTGGTCGAGTGGCGGGGCGTGATCCCCGCCCTCGATGTCGGCGCGGCCGCGAAGCGGGAGGCCGGCGACGGCTGGGGCGTCGGTCCCGACGTGGCGCTGGAGTTGCCGCTCTTCGATCGAGGTCAGGCGCGGAACGCGGCCGCGCGGGCGGAGCTCGACGCCAGGCTCGCCGAGTTCGAGGAGACCGCCGTCCACGTCCGCCGCGCCGCGCGCGTGTTCCGCGACCGCGTGCTCACGCTTCGTGAGCGGGAGCGATACCTGCGCGAGTCGTACCTCGACGCGCGCCGGCGCGTCGTGCACGAGACGCTGCTGGTCTACAACGCGATGCAGGTCGGGGCCTTCGACGTGCTGCTCGCGCGGCGGCTCGAGATCGACGCACAGCGCGAGCACCTCGCGATCCGCCACGCGCTGCGCTTGGCGGAACTCGACGTCGAGGAGTTGCTGGCCGGCCGGCTGGACGTCGAGCGCGCCGGCGAGTTCCACGTACCCGAGGGCAGCTCTGCGGAGTCTCCGGAGAGCGGCGCGGGAGAGGAGCACTGAGATGGGAGCGACGCGCAGAGAGATCCTGGCGATGGGCGCGGGCGCAGCGGCGCTCGGGCTGCTCGGCCGCGCCGCGCGGGCCGAGGACGAGAACCCGGCGGGAGCGGCACCGAAGCCGCCGGCGCGCCGCAGCCTTCCCTACCGTCCGGTCGTCACGCCGAACGGCGCGACGCTGCCGTTCCGCGAGGTCGGCGGAGCGAAGGTGTTCCATCTCGTGGCCGAAGAGGTCGAGCACGAGTTCGCGCCGGGCCTGAACGGCCACTGCTGGGGCTACAACGGGCGTGTCCACGGCCCCACGATCGAGGCAGTCGAGGGCGACCGCGTCCGGATCTACGTCACCAACCGCCTGCCCGTCTCGACGAGTGTCCACTGGCACGGCCTCTACGTGCCGAGCGGCATGGACGGAGTGGGTGGGCTCTCGCAGCGGCCCATCGAGCCGGGGGAGACGTTCAAGTACGAGTTCACCCTCCGGCAGCACGGCACGTTCATGTACCACTCGCACCACGACGAGATGGTCCAGATGGCCATGGGGCTGATGGGCATGGTCGTCGTCCACCCGCGGCAGCCGTCTGTGGCTCCTCCGGACCGCGACTACGCGCTGCTTCTGAGCGAGTGGGCGCTCAAGCCCGGGACGCGGCGGCCAGACCCCAACGAGATGACGGACTTCAACGTGCTGACCATGAACGCGCGCGTGTTCCCGGGAACGGAGCCGCTCGTCGCCGCGCTCGGCGAGCGTGTGCGCATCCGGATCGGGAACTTGAGCGGCATGGACCACCACCCGATCCACTTGCACGGCACGTCGTTCCAGACGGTCGAGACCGACGGAGGCGTGATTCCCGAGTCCGCTCGATGGCCGGAGACCACGGTGCTCGTGCCGACGGGATCGACGCGGACGATCGAGTTCGTCGCGGACAACCCGGGTGACTGGGCGATGCACTGCCACATGACGCATCACGTCATGACGCAGATGGGGCACGGCATCCCGAACCTGATCGGCGTCGATCCGAGCGAGTTCGACATGGAACTCGCGCGGCACGTTCCGAGCCTGGCTGCCATGGGCCAGATGGGACTCGACGACGAGGCCGACGACGAGGCCGACGACGAGGCCGTGATCCCGCCGAACAGCACGCCGATGATCGGTGGCGACGGGCCCCACGGGTACATCACGATGGGCGGGATGTTCACGGTTGTGAAGATCCGCGAGACGATCGACGACTCGACGGCGCGCGGCTGGTACCGCGCCCCTGCGGGCACGCAGGCCGACGTCGCGACGGCAGCGGAGCTTGCTCGGGATGGCATTCGAGCGCGCTGAGCCCCGCGGATCGGCGCGCCATGTAGAGGACGCGCCGTGAAGTCCTGCTGCGGCGGCAGGCCCGCACCTTGGCGCTGGTGGCTCGTCGTGCTCGCGCTCGTCGCGACGGCGCTGGCCGTCGTCGTTCTCGGCTGAAGCACGCCGATCCGACAACCACGTGTGTCGCAAGCGAGAGTGTCAGCAGCAATCGTGTTCGCCCGACCAGGCGTGACGCCCCTCCTTCGCGATCAGGCCCGCGATCAGGAGCGCCGCGCCCGGATCGGCCCACCACCACCCGAGCAGGCCGTTCGCACCCACGCCGACGAGTGCCGCGAGCGAGAGCCACCAGCAGGCGGTCGTCTGGAACGCGTCCGCCTCCATCGCTCGGCTCTCGAGCTCCGCCGCGACGCGCCGTTTCGCACGAGCGAGCCAGAGCATCACGAGTAACGAGAGCGACGTCAGGACGATGCCGACGAGACTGAACGACGGCTTGTCGGCGGTGATCAGAGTGGCCGTCGCGTCGAACCCAACGTAGGCCGCCAGCAGGAACAGCGAGACGGCGACCAGGCGCCGGGCGCGCTGCTCCACTCGTTCGATCGCTTGCTCGTCCAACTTGCCGCGACGCTCGGCGCGGAGCCTCCAGATCATCGTGAGACCGGAGGCGGACTCGACGAAGCTGTCGACGCCGAATCCGAACAGCGCAACGCTACCCGCGAGCACGGCGGCCGTGACGGCGACCACGCCCTCCACAACGTTCCAGCCGACGGTGAGGTACTCGAGGCGCAGCGCGCGCACCAAGTGCGCCGCTCGCGACGCTGACGGCACCGGGGTCGAGCAGGAGCCGCAGGACTCCGTGGTCGTCGTCACTCGTCCTGCACGCCTGCGGGGGCATTCGCCTTGAACTTCGCCTCGAGGGTCGGGTCGCAGGTGAAACACTGCGACTCCGGGAGGTCGTGCGCTGCGCACCAGTCACCCTTCTCCTTGAACCCGGCGGTGAGGGTGTCGTTGCAGCGCGTGCAGATCGACTCGGGCACGCCGTGCTCGGGGCACCAGTCGGCGATCTCCTTCTTCTGCAGCAACGGCTTGACGGGCTCCTTCACGGCTGGGTCTGACCGCTCGGGGGAGTCCGAGGACGCGCCGTCCCCGCAGCCCGAGAGCATTGCGCATGCCATGACGAGGGCACACGCTGCTCCAACCAACTTGGTCTTCGAAATCATCGCATTCTCCTTATCGGATGAGTGGTCTAGGACGCAGCAACTGCCGGCATCGGCAGTTGCTCAGGATCAAGGTCGTGCTCCCCGTCGAGTGCCGCCGACTTGGGCTCGAACCAGCCGTAGAGGACGGGCAGGACGAGGAGCGTGAGGAACGTGCTGCTGATGACGCCGCCGATCACAACGGTGGCCAGGGGCTTCTGCACCTCCGCTCCCGTCTGGGTCGCGAGCGCCATCGGGACGAAGCCGAAGACGTCCGTCACGGCGGTCATGAGGACCGGTCTCAAGCGCACGAGGGAGCCCTCGACAATCGAAGTGCCAAGCTCCATCCCCCGTGCACGGAGTTGCCGAATGAACGTCGTCATCACGAGACCGTTCAGGACGGCGATGCCGGAGACGGCGACGAAGCCGACACCCGCAGAGATCGAGAACGGCATGTCACGGAGCCACAACGCCGCAACGCCGCCCGTCGCGGCGAGCGGAACTCCCGTGAACACGAGCATCGCCAGTCGAACGGAGCCGAACGACATGTAGAGCAGGATGAAGATCAGAGCCAGCGCTGCGGGGACGACGATCATCAGGCGCGTCTGCGCACGGTCGAGGTTCTCGAACTGACCGCCCCACTCGATGACGTAACGCCCTGCCGGGAGCTCGATCCGCTCGGCGATCGCCTTCTGGGCCTCCTCGACGAAGCTCCCCACGTCGCGGCCGCGAACGTTGCACTGGACGGTGATCCTGCGGCGGCCCCACTCTCGCGTGATCGTGGACGGTCCCTCGACCGTCTCGATCGACGCGAGCCGGAAGAGTGGCACCCTCTCGCCTGACGGTGTGGCGACGAGGATCTTGCCGATCGTGTCCGGACTGTCCCGGTACTTCTCGGGCAGACGGATCACCAACGGGAAACGCAGTTGGCCTTCCAGCACTTCCGACACGGGCTTGCTGCCGAGGGACTCGACGAGGTCGAGGACGGCTCGGGCAGGCACGCCGTAGCGAGCGAGCTCTTCCTGTCGCACCTTGATCTGCAGCACCGGCTGTCCGGTGATCTGCTCGGTCGACGGATCGACGCACCCGGAGATCGAGCGCAGCACGCCTTGGATCTCGCTGCCCTTCTCGACGAGGACGTCGAAGTCGTCGCCGAACAGCTTGACCGCCACGTCGGAGCGGGCCCCGGAGATCATCTCGTTGATCCGCATCTCGATGGGCTGCGTCATCGCGATGTTCTGCCCGGGCATGTCGCGGAGCTCGCGCTGGATCAAGGACACCAACTCCGACTGCGTCGTCGCATGTGTCCAGTTGTCTCGTGGCTTCAGCGACATGAAGATGTCGGTCAGCTCGACGCCCATGGGGTCGGTCGCGACTTCGGCGGTTCCGATGCGCGACCACACGTGCTCGATCTCGTCAGGGAAGGCGGCGAGCAGCGCCTTCTCCATCTGCGTGTTGTAGCGCACCGACTCGTCGATATCCGTGCCGGCCAACCGCACGACGTTCACGACGATGGCGCCCTCGGAGAGCTTCGGCACGAACTCCGAGCCGAGGCCCCTGGCCAAGATCCCGGAGAGCAAGAGGGCGCACGCCGCGAAGCCGATGACGGCCATGCGCCTGCGAAGAGCGAAGCGGAGCACTGGCTCGTAGATCCACCGAGCAGCCCGTACGACGATCGGCTCTCGCTCTTTGATCTTCTTCGGCAACAGCAGGCTCGCCAGCACCGGCATGAGAGTGAGTGACAACACGAGCGAGCCGAACAGAGCGAAGATGACGGTGAGCGCCATCGGCTGGAACAGACGGCCCTCCACGCCCTCCAGCGTGAGGATCGGGAGGTAGACCATCATGAT
This sequence comes from uncultured bacterium, assembly GCA_937996235.1. Classification (GTDB taxonomy): domain Bacteria; phylum Planctomycetota; class JAJSAM01; order JAJSAM01; family JAJVHW01; genus CALKVK01. The sequence continues at coordinate 48,237 of CALKVK010000024.1, forward strand.
GATCAGCTCGCCGAACATCGTCGGTCTTCGGACCTCGATCGCAGCGTCGCGCACGATGTCGAGTCGTGACTTCGTTGGATCGCCTTGCGCGACGCGTCTGACGACGTTCTCGATCATGATGACCGAGCTGTCGACGACCAGTCCGAAGTCGAGCGCACCGAGACTGAGCAAGCTGCCTGCAATTCCGAATCGCAGCATTCCGCTGAAGGCGAAGAGCAGCGACATCGGGATCGAGAGGGCGACGATGAGCCCCGCTCGCAGGTTGCCGAGGAAGATGAACAGCACGGCGATGACGAGCAGGCCGCCCTCGAACAGGTTGCCCTGCACCGTGTTGATCACATGGTCGACGAGCTCGGTCCTGTCGTAGACCGTCTGGACCTCGACGCCGGGCGGCAGGGTGGCCTTCACCTCCTCCAAGCGGTCCTTGAGTCGCCACGTGACTTCGTGGCTGTTCTCGCCCATGAGCATGAAGCCGAGACCGAGGACGACCTCGCCTTGCCCGTTGGCTGTGACGGCGCCACGACGCACCTCGTGGCCGATGACCACGTCGGCCACGTCGCCAATCCGGATCGGCACTCCGTCCTTCGCCGTGATGACGATCTGTTCGATCTCGTTCGCGTTGGTCGTTCGGCCGATCCCCTGAACCAGGAGGGCGCCACCTGACATGGACACGGTGCCGCCGCCGACGTTGAGGTTGTTGTCCTCAACGGCCTCCACGACGTCGTCGAACACCATGCCGTGCTTGATCAGCCGAGTCGGATCGATGCGGACCTGGTACTGCTTCTCGAAGCCGCCCCAGCTGTTGATCTCGGCGGTGCCCGGGACCGTCCGGAGCCATGGCTTGATCTGCCAGTCGTGGATCGTCCGGAGTTCTGTGAGATCGTGCCCCTTGCTCGACACCACGTAGTGGAAGACCTCGCCCAGGCCGGTCGAGATCGGCCCCATCTCCGGTCGAGGCATCCCCTCGGGCAACTCGACTGTGCTGAGGCGCTCCATGATGAGCTGCCGCGCGAAGTAGATGTCCGTTCCGTCTTCGAAGATCACCACGACCTGCGACAGGCCGAACTTCGAGATCGAGCGAACGGCCGACAGGCCCGGGAGCCCGCTGATCGCCTGCTCGACGGGGAACGTCAGCTGGCTCTCCACCTCCTCTGGTGACAGCGACGGCGCGACGGTGTTGATCTGCACCTGCACCGGGGTCGTGTCGGGGAAGGCGTCGATCTCGAGTTGCTGCAGCGAGTACAGCCCCAGCACAATGAAGGCGATCGTGCCGAGGATGACCATGAAGCGGTGGCCGAGAGACCACGTGATGATCCGGTTGAGCATGGGATCTCCTTGGGGTCTCGACTTAGTCGTCTACGCAGCCGGCGCCGAGCTTGCTCTTGAGCAGATCGGACTTGAGAACGTGGCTTCCGGTCGTCGCGACGACCTCGCCTGCAAGCAGCCCGACGGTGATCTCCGCCAGCCCGGCGGTCCGTGTCCCGACGCGGACCTTGCGGGTCTGGAAGATCTCGTCCGTCATCCGGACGAACACCACGTGGCAGCAGCCTTCCCAGTGCAGGGCCTCGGTCGGGACGACGACCGCCGTCGGGCTCTCCCGCACGACGATGCGACCGGTGCCGAACGTGTTCGCCCGCAGGTGCCCATCCGGGTTCTCGACCGTCGCACGCACCTTCACGGTGCGCGTCGTGTCGTCCACCTCGGAGCTGATCCAAGCGACGTCGCCGGTCACGGCGCCGTCGCGATCTCCGTCGCTGCGGAAGACGACCTTCTGCCCGACGGCGATCCTCGAAGCCTCTTCCTGTCGCACGTCGAGAACGAGCCACATGCGCCTCAGGTCCGCGACGATGAACATCGGTGCAGAGGAGTCGACGGACTCGCCCTCCACGACCTCGCGGGCCACGACGACGCCATCGAAGGGCGCCACCACAGGAACGAGATTGGCCGTCGCCACGGCGTCCAGAGACTTGGTGGTCTCTTCCGGGATACCGAGGAAACGCACGCGCGTGATCAACTCGTCATCGCTGTGTCCCTTCAGTGCTGCGAGGTCGACCGGGAGCCCCAGCGTTGTGAGTTTCTGTTGCGAGGTGAAGACCGCGATCCGGGCTTCACGAAGCGCGGCTTCGGCGGCCTGGAGCTCGGCCCGCTGTTGCTGCACGTCAACTCTGGACTCTGCGACGGCCGTCTCTGCCTCCTGCAGGTCGCCCTGCGATCGGAAGCCCTCCTTCGTCGAAGTCGTCACGCGATCGAGGCCGCGACGTTTGAGGGCCACCACCTCCTCCGTCAACTGGAGGGAGGCGCGGAGCTGCTCGATGCGTGCGGCCTGAACGTCAGTGAGCGCGAGAGCCCGGAGGAAGGCCGACTTCGCCTCGCCCGCCTCCGCTGCGTCAACGAGCGCGAGCAGGTCGCCCTTCTTGACGCTGTCGCCGATCTCCTTGTCGACGCGCCAGACGATGCCGTCTGCCCGTGCCGCGAGCTGCGCCACACGAGTCTGGTCGTACCGGATCTCGCCTGGAGCACCTACCGACGCGGACACCGGCCGCTCTCGCACTTTCTCCAACTCGACTCCCGCCTTCCGGAGGGAGTCGGCGGTCGCGAACTGGATGCGTACGAGGTGCGTCTGGCACGTCGCCGAGTTCTCGGAGCGATCCGCGTTCGGGTCCGCCGAGACGGTGGGCGTGTCATCCGACCCGGGGACGTCCCCCTTGTAGGCGACGTCCGGGTGGCAGAGCGTGCACTGCGACTCCGGCACGCCATGCTCGCGACACCAGTCGGCCGCCGCAGCGCCGGTCAGAATCTCCGGGTGACAGACCGTGCACTTCGACTCGGGAACGCCGTGCTCGGTGCACCAATCCGTCGGGTCGTCACCGGCGAGTTCGGGGTTACAGGCGAGGCACTTGGAGTCCGGTACGCCATGGGCCTCACACCAGTCCTCGGTCTCTGCGACCGCGTCGGAGCCGGCCAGCTCCGAGAAGCCCGGAGCCTTCCAGCCGGTGTGGTGTCCCCATACAGCAACCGCAGCCAATGCCACGAGGACAAGAGCCGTAGCGCCGTGGTCCGCCAGCACAGTTCTGAGTCGCGACTTCGTTTCACTCATCTCGTGTCCCTTTCACTTCTGCCTGTTGGTCGGATGGGAGCAAGACCGGCTGCGACAGCGGCATGCCGGTCGCGGCCTCCACCTCGATGACGCCGCGCTGGTAGCGCAGCAGGGTCTCGAGGAACGTCCTGCGTGCACGGAGGGCTCTCTGCTGGGCGGCAACCCAGTCGAGGACCCGCAACTCGCCGGCACGGAATGCCCGCTCGATGAGGTCCTGGTTGCGCCGAACCCTCGGGAGCACGTCCCGTTGTTGAGCCTCGATCTCCGCGCGAGCAGTTCGCAGATGCGCTCGCGACTCGTACGCCTCCGCACGGAGTTGGTGCAGAGTCGCCACGTAGTTGGCTCGTGCGCGATCCCTCGCGACGAGCCGCTCCGCGATCTCTCCCTGGTTGCGATCGAAGATGGGGATCTCGAGGCCGGCCGCAGGACCCAGGAACGAGTCACCCTCGGACTCTCGTTCGAAGCCGAGGCCGAGCTTCAGGCTCGGGTACTGGCCCAGGACTGCGAGCCGGAGTTGCTGCTCCGCTTCCTCGTACGCCGCTTCGAGCGCACGGAGCTCATGCCGCCCGGCGAGGACGCGCTGCTCGAGTTCGGTGTTCGTCGGGTCGGAGAACACTGCCACCTCAACTCGCGCGTCTGCGTCCGTGAGATGGAGTTCGTACTCGGAAGGAAGTCCGAGCTGCGCGTTCAGATCGCGTCTTGCTGCCGCCGCCTCCGCAAGCGCGAAGCGCTGATCTCGCTGCATCTCGGCCAGCTCCAGCTCAGCCGCAGACACGTCCAGATCGGTGCCCTCACCCGCGTCTCTGCTTCGCTGGGCGAGGTCGAGCATCCGACTCCGTATGCCGACCGCTTCGTCGAGCATGTCCGCGATCTGCACGGCCGCCCTCACAGCCAGGAGCCTCAGGCGCGTCTCGCGAACGAGCCGCCACTCGTCGCTCACGATCGCCGCCCTCACGGTCTCGATGTGCGCGGCTGCAACGGCCTCTCGTGCCTCGCGTTGCCAGGGCTGAAGGAGGTCCATGAGCAGGTCCGCATCGACGGAGTGCCCGTCGGCTCCTCCGATGCCGCCGCGCCAGGCAACGCCGACCTCCGGGTTCGGCAGAAGACCGGCTCCGACCAGCAGGGCCTCGGCTTCACCGATCTCGAGACGACGTGCACGGAGCTCGCGGTTCAGCGTCAGCGCGACGGCGACCAGCTCGGCCTCGTTCAGCCCATCCGCGAGGTCGAAGGACATCATGTCGGGGAGCGGCCCGTCACCTGGTGTCGCGTGCTCGATGACCAAGTCGTCGAGCCCTGCACTCCGCAACGCCGCTAGCTCGTCGTCTGGGACGAGGGGGTGTGGCGCATACGAGACGCACCCGGAAACGAGGATCGCCGGCAGGATCGCCGCGAACCATCTACGCAACACGAACATGAGAGTCCTCCAGCAGGTTGCTCCGCAACGCCGTGCGCGAACTGCGCTTGGCCTAGTGCGACGAGCGGAAACGACTACGAGCCGATGGCTCGTAGTCGGGCTGGAGGTTGGCTAGCAGCGGAGCCGAACGGTCCGCAGGCAGCGTCTGACGATGTCGGGGCCCGGTGGACCGCGGTCCCCGACGAGTGGACTCCGGACCATCGGGGGCGCGGCAGTCAGTGAGGCTGGGAGGACGGCGCGTGTCGCTTGCGCCACCTCATGATGAGAGTGGTCGGGTGTAGCGTCCGACGGCGAGATCGTCAGCTGCGGCTGCTGTAGGGGGAAGTCCAGACAGCAGTCGTCTTCGCCCTGGCCAACGGCGTCGTTCTCATTCGATTCGTGGCTGCACCCGTCGTCGGCGATCGCTGGCGAACAGCTCGTGTCGACATCGCAACAGCGAGCGGAAGCGAGCTCGATCGCCGTGCTGCCATCCTCGTGCACACAGAGCACGAAGTTGCTCTGCAGACAGCCCACGAAGAACTGCGCCCACACCATGAGGAAGATGGCGAGAGCCCGGATCACCGACTCGCGCCCTTCGTTGCAGTCGCGACGCCACCGAGCTTCTCGATCATCTCTTCGGCGAGTCGGAGCCAGAACGGATCAGAGAGCGTGTAGTACGCGAGCTTGCCCTCGGTGCGGTAGTCGACCGCGCCGAGCGATCGGAGCGTCCGCAACTGCTGCGAGGCGCCGGACATCGAGACTCCGAGCAGTTCCGAGATGTCGCAGACACACAGCTCTCGGCCTTCGAGCGCGATCACGATTCGAAGGCGGCTCGGGTTGCCGAGTGCCTTGAACGCATCCGCGGTGCTGCGAAGAGCCTGGGCTGGCGGAAGTCGATCCCTGGCGGCAGCGACTTCCTGCGGATCGACGCAGTCGATCTCGCAGACGCCGTCGGTGGCGCGGCGTTGCATCGTCGCGGAGCCGTTACGCTTCATCACTTCATGAAACGTTATCGGTCTGCCGCGGCGCGGTCAAGCCGGAACGCGCGCGCAATCAGACCCGCCGCGGCGAGACGGCACTAGCGCAGAAGCCGCCCGGGGAACGGCTGGCCGCCGCCAAGGGCAGTCGCCGTGTCAGCTGGAGGTTCGATCGGTGGCCTACCAGTGAGGAACCCCCGCACCAAGTCCCGGGTCAGGGAGTCGCACCGCGGGTCCGCGAACATCAGCGCCACGCGGGCGTAGAGCGAGTCGCGGAGCGTCAGATAGACGCGGCCCGCGTCCGCCCGCGTGGCGGGGAGGGAGAGGGCGACCAAGGTTTCCAGGTCGCCCGTCACGTCGGCCCAGGCGGCTTCGGCCATCGCGCCGCTACGGCTTCTGGACCGTGCCGGCGCCGCCGACGCCTGCCGCGCCGCCGGTGCCCGCGGGGATCGACGAGGCGTTGCCGCCGTTGCTGGAGTTGGTCTGGGTCGTGATGGAGACGGTGTGCGGCGCGCCCGCGGCGGCGCGGATCGCGGCGCTGACCTCGTCGGCGGTCCACTTCTGGTCGGCGGCGATCTTCAGGATCGCTCCGGCGGTCTCCGAGGGCACGGAACTCGCGAAGTTCCAGACGATCGTGGACGTGCCGCCCGTCGCGGTCGAGGGCGCCTGGCCCTGCTGGCCGGTGACGGTCTGCGCACCCTGGGACGCGACTGCCGGAGCCCCCGCGGTGGACGGGGAGACGCCGGCGGGCGTCAGGCCGGCGCAGCCGGGCGTGGTCAGGGCCGCGGTGATGGCGAGAACGGCGACGAGGGCGATTCGGCGGAAGCGGTGCATGCGGGGCTCCTTCAGGGCTTGGCGAGCGCGGATCGGTCGATCCCGTCGCGGACGGCGTCGGCGATCTGCTGGCGGTGCGCGTCCAGGGCCTCGCCGACGCGACCCAAGACACGGGTGTTCTCCTGGATGGCATGGCTCGCCTGCGACTGGGCCGCGTGGCACGAGTCCGCGATGGCGCGGATCGTCTGATCGCGGCGGTCGAGCGCGCGGAGGAACTGCACGACCAGCAGCACGAGCACGACGAGCGAGGGGACCTGACGGACGGCCTCGGTGAGCATCTGCTCCATGGGTCACGCCCTCTCGTGGCGCGCGGTCTGCGCGTAGGCGACGTCGGCGCGGACGACGACCGTCCCGCCGGCCTTCCCGGCACCGCCCACGGTCTTGCGCCACAGGGTGGCGAGGAAGAGGCAACCCGCGGAGACGGGGTTCGCAGGATCCGCGTGGTCGATGAGGAACTGCGTCACGTGGGGTCCGCCGGCGTCGTCGATCGCCTCGGGGATGGCGCCGATGTTCGTGATGGCGTCGGGGAGCGGGGTCGCCGCCTTCGTGACGTTCTCCTGCCCGGGGACGAGCGTCCGGAACTCGCCTGTCCACTCGATGTCGTTGCCAGCGACCTCGGCCTGGTCGAGGACCTGGAAGATGCGCAGGCGAAGCGGCGACGCGCCCTGCCAGTTCTTGGGCACGACGGCGGCGAGCGTGCGTCGCTCGGCGACGTCGTCGAAGAGCCAGCCCTCGAGCACGCCCTTACGCTCCTTGGTGGGCGGGTTGACGGCGTCGTTCCCGACGTCGCCCTCGAGCGGCAGCTCGACGGTGTCGAACGAGGCCGCCTGCGTGATGCTGAGCAGCGCCTTCCAGCCACCGGAGACCGGGGCGTCCGCGAGCCACGCCTCGCCGTCCCCGATCCGGTAGACGACGAGACCAGCGTTCGTCGGCGATGCCGGCGGGAGGGCGTTGCGGTTCTCCAGGCGGAGCGCGAGGAACTCGAAGGGTGCCTGCCGGTCGTCCACCGGGCTTGGGTCGGCGTTGATCGAGGCCGGGAGCCGGGAGAGGGGGCCGACGGGCTGCCACGAGGCGTTTCCGGCATCCACGCGAAGGTAGCGGTAGACGCGGTAGGGGGTCTGGCCCGTGTCCACCCAGACCTGCCCCTCCTGCGGGTCGATGGGCGGGACGGCGCCCGCGAATCCCTGGCGGAGTTCCAGCGTGCGCCCCTCCAGTTCGAGGAACGCGACGGGGATGGAGTCCCCGGTGACGGGGTCGTCGTTCAGCGGGGCCCAGGTGCTCGGCACGGGCACCACGGTCGCGTCGCGTCAGGGTCGCTCAAGGCTCGGTGCGGCTCGGGTGCCGTCCCCTCCCCCATGGCGCCCCCACCGGCGGACCGGGCGCGGCTACGGCTCGATCAGGCCGTGGGCGCGTAGCGCGCCGAGGATCATCTGGACGGAGTCCCTGCACTCGACGTCGATGTTGAAGCCGCCCATCGGATCCGGGATCGGGGGTTGCTGCGCGCCGACGATCTGATTCCCGCCGACGACCAGGCCGTCGGCCTCGACGCGCGAGAGGCCGTCGAGCGGCGCCACGCCGCCCGGCGCGCCGGTCGGCAGCCACCCGACGGCGATCTTCCCCGTCGGGTCCGCCTGGACGATGAGGAGTCCTCCGGGCGCCAGACTCGCGCTCGCGGGGTCCTGGATGACCTTGGCAGCGGCGTCGAGCGTGGCCAGGCCGTCCGGCACGCCGGCGTCGTCCTCGGTCCAGACGAGCTTCCAGGCCATGTCGTCCCTCCTGGGCTACGCGAGCGCCATCTGCCGCAGGCGGGGTTCGAGCGCCTGGTGGCGGAGGAGTTCGAGTGCCATGAGGACCGTCTCCGGGCTCGCGGCGTGGGCGTTGATGACCTCGGCCAGGTCGTCGTGGAGGAGGCGCGTGCGCTCGCACTGAGGGACCTGCTGCCCGGGAGGGACCGGAGGACCGAACGCCGGGGGGCGAGGTGTCTCGGGGACAGGCGGCCCGGGCGGCTGGAACGCCGGGGCCTTGTTCGCGCGTGCGGCAGTCTCGCGCGCGGCCCGCGCCTGCGCCCGCTTGGAGAAGTCGCTCCGCGGCACACCTACACCCAGACCATCGGCCGCGAGATCGTCGTGTCGAAGATGAGGCGACCGACGGCGGCGGCGCCGGGCCGCGCACCCGTCGTGTAGCCCTTCGGTCGGAGGCCGACGATCTCGTTGTCCGCGAGGTCCCAGGCCGTCCCGCCCGCGGCGGCGGCGGGGACGCGGGTGTTCGAGAGGCGGCCGTCGTTGCCGGCGCAGGCCTGCTGCGAGCCGGTACCGAGGGTGCGCATCGAGGCCGTACCGACAGCGCCGTCCTTGTTGGCGGCGGCGACGTGCGAGTCCGTGATGCCGAGCGCCTTCACGCGGAGCGCGTCGGCGTTGATCTCCAGCGTCGAGCCGTCCACGTTCACGTCGAGCGTGTTCCCGGCCTTGGAGAGGCCGGCGCCCGCGACGATGTCCCCGGCGGACGAGAACTGGGCCCACGTGAGGACGGTCGTCCCGACGTTGATGGGGGCGTTCGTGGTTAGGACCCAGAGCGTGTCGGCCTGGGTCGCGCCCTCCTCGACGAACACCGATGCGCCGCGCAGGTCGGCCTCGCTGTCGCCGTCGACGGAGCGGGCCCACGCGCCGGCCGCGGCGACGTAGATGCCGTTCTGGGCACCGGCGGCCTGGTCCTTCACGAGCACGCGGTCGCCGGCGACGACCGCGACGCCGTCGATGGCCTGAGCACCCGAGAGCACGATGTCGCCGGTCGTCGCGGCGCGGACGGACTCCTTCGGGGCGAGCCCCTGCGCCAGGGCGTCCACGTACGCCTTCGTCGCCGCGTCCTGCGCACCGGCAGGATCGGCGACGTTCGTGGCCTTGAAGCCGCCGAAGTCGAGGTCGCGAGTGAGCGGGCCGAGTTCGGGGGCGGCGTCGCTCCGCATGGCGGTCGTCGCCACTCCGGGGATGGCGGCACCGCCGATCAGGGCCGTGGGGGCGGCGAAGCCCTCGAAGTCGTCCTCGGTGATGAGCTTCTTCCAGGCCATTGATACCTCCGGACGCCAGGCTCGCGCCGTGGCAGGGTCACGCAAGGTCGAGACGCGCGGGCGCCGAGGCACTACGCTCTCGTGATGCCGACCTGGGACCTGCTTGAACCCGAGGCACTGTCCGAACGATCGCACCAGATCTTCGATGCCCTGAACGACGAGCGCGACCTCGCGTGTGTGCTCATCAGCGCGAGCTTCCTCGACGAGTGCGTCGCCTGCTTGATCGGTAGACGGCTCGTGGCAGATCGTGCGCAGGTGCAGCGGCTGATGGCACCGCCGCAGGGCCATGTGAGCACGTCGGCGGCACGGATCCGTCTGGCGTACCTCCTCGGGCTGATCACGCCGAAGATGCGAGAGAACCTGGTCATCGTGGCCAAGATCCGCAACCTGTTTGCGCACAGCGCGGTCGAACGCAGGTTCGGTGACAAGGACATCGCGGCGCTGTGCGAGAGGCTGCAACTCATCGGCGGCGAACCAGATTTCGTCGTCGGCTACGACGGGCCCACGCCCCCGCCGAACGTCTTCGCAAGCTCTGACCCGCGGACCCGGTTCATCCTGACGGCATCAACGTCCAGCATGCGCCTACTTGTGACGGCGCTCGGGACGAAGCATGCCGATGTCCATGTCGTACGAGGAGAGTAGCTCGGCGATTCAGGTCCCCATCGCCTGCCAGTGGATGGTCGGCGCGAAGATCGCCGGGTCCTCGGCGAAGACCGCGGCGCCCGGCCGGAGCGTGACCTGGGTCGGCGTGACGGCGACGATCTCGACGCTCCCCGGGTAGCCGAGCAGGTGCGCGGTGACCTTGGGGACGTTCTGGAACGGCTCGGGGAACACGACGACGAAAGGGTCGTCCGGGCCGACGACGACCTGACCCTCCTGCTTGCGGTTGAACTTCCGCCGGACGATGACGAGCCGCGGGATGCGCACGAAGCGGAGGCCGTCGCCGCGGACGATTACGCGCAGACGGCAGCGCCAGAACAGGTAGGTCCCGGGCACGTACGGACGCCACCCGTCCCACGGGCCGGCTGCGGTCGCCGAGGTGTCGATCTCGATGCGCACGTCGGGCGGCACCAGCGGCGTCAGCCGCCACGAGTTCCTCGACGCGAACCCGCGAGTGCCGAGCGGAACGAGGTCGCCGTCCCGGGTGGCGCGTGCCCCGATGGCAGGACGGCGGACCGCGCCGAACGGCAGCGCGGCGTCCACGGGCTGGGGCGTGTCGAGCGCGAGTTCGATCCGCTGCTTCTCGACCTGGCCGGCGTCGAACGGGTGTGTCTCGTACGCGCCCTCCGGCCAGTACTTGGCGAAGCAGGGGACGCCGACGAACGAGCCGAACGGAGCCGTGGCTGCGCCAAAGTGCTCGGGGAGCCGCTCGAGCCGGAGCGCGCCCGCGTCCTGCTCGAGGTGGGTCGTCGTTCCGGGCCAGCCCTGCGCCGCCTGGTCCGACGTCTCCTCGGTCTCGTGGGTGTCGAGCGCCTCGATCGTCAGAGTCGCCGTGGCGGCGGCGCGGGAGGTGCGCCCGTTCCGGTCGATGGCCTTCAGGTGGAGCGTCGTGGCGCCGGACGCGGACCAGGCCCACGTGTACGGCGAGCCGGTCAGGCCCTCGGCGACGAGCTGACCGTCCTCCCAGGTGGCGCCGACGCGGATCCCGTAGCTCGCCGTGACGCCGTCCTCCGCGGCGTCCCAGCGAAGGTTCAGGTTCGCGCCGTCCTGGGAGGCGGCAAAGCCCAAGGGCGCCTCCGGGAGCGCCGGCGTTCCCGTGTCGGCCATGGGGGCGACGCGCACGGTCTCCCACTCGTGCTCGGGGGCGAGGGTGCCGTCCTCGTCGATCGCGGCCGCCGCAAACACATGTGCGCGCTCGGGGTCCAGTCCCTCGACGATGCACTCGGTGCCGTCGGTGCGCGCGACCTCGCGCCACCCGCCGTCGGACTGCTGCTGGAGCACGGCGGTCGTCCCCGAGTCGGTAGCGGACCAGGTGAGAACGACGTCGACGAAGCGCTGGGTCTGCGGCATCAGCGTACCCTCGCGCGCAGGCCCGAGACTCGCCGACGCGCCCGGCGCCGCCTCGTCGTCGCTCCGCCGCGCGCTGCGGCGGTCGCTGCTGCGCTCACCGGCACCGTGACGGACTGGAGCGCGTAGCTCGACGACCGCATCACACGACCGGCGTAGCGGACCACGATCTTCCCGTCGTCGTCGCGGCCGACGATGCCGGCGAGGACCCTGACCCTGAGCTCCATGGCGTTGCTGCCGGTCGAGTACGGGACGCGGGTCTTGACCGTCACGATGTCGCCGGCCTCGACGTGCTGGATGCCCGGGTGCGCGTCCCAGGAGCACGCGAACGGGAGCGCACGGGCCTGCTCGGCGAGGTGGCGCAGCATGCGCGCCGCCTCCGTCTCCCTCGTGACGCCGCGGAGGTCCACCGCGCGCACGTTGGTCGGCGTGCCCTCGGGGAGGCCGTCCACGGGGTGGAGCAGCTCGTCGCGCTCGTGATTGAGCACCTCGTTCCAGAAGGAGCCCTGGATGCCCGAGGGGGACTTGCCCCACTCGTCGAGCTTCAGCACGAACTTCGACATGTTCTGCGCCGGCGGGTGCACGTCGTCCACGAACGTGAAGACCGCGTCGCCGTCCTGGTCGAGCGGGAAGCGCCAGCGCGCGCCCTGCAGCGACGCGAAGCAGTAGCCCACGAAGGCGAGGTCCCCGACCGTCTCCATGAGCGATTGCGGGGTGTCGAGGACGACGTTCAGGCGGCAGCGGCGCTCGCCGTTCGTGGCGGAGGCAGGGCGCGTCGGGTCGTCGCCCGGACGGTGGACCCAGGCGTCGCAGAAGTCGGCGAAGGCGATCAGGCCGTTGCGCTCGGCGGGGGAGCCGTCCGCTCCGAGGAAGAGGTCGGAACCCGCGAAGAACGACCCCGCGCCGTAGCGCTCCGACGCCGCGCCCTCGGCCGACGTGATGAGGTCGCGGATCGCGAGCGCCGCGTTCTGGCTGCTGCCGAGGTCGCGCGCGCCGTTCTGGTCGTCCGTGCGTGGGTCGTAGAGCGCCGCCCGCCGCGCGATGCACGTGACGCGGAGGCTCCCGCCGGAGAGGAACGGCCCCGGGCTTCCGCGGAGCGCGAGCAGCGCCGTCCCCGGGTAGCTGAAGCCCTCGCGCAGGATCTCGGTGACGTAGGCGAAGTTGATCTCGTCCACGACGAGGGGATCCGAGGCGTGGGAGGAGACTCGCGTGACGCGCACCTCGTAGGAGTCGCGGTCAAACGCCTCGAGCGCCGTCGCCGCGCCGGCGTCTCCCTCGATGGCGCGCAGCGTGAGCTCGTCGCGCAGGTCGATCTCCCAGCGCATCGTGCCCGGCCGCTCGCCGATCAGCGTGAAGCTGCCTCCGTCCGAGGAGTGGAGCCGGCTCCACGACGTCGCGCCGAGCTTGCGGTACTCGACGCGGATCTCGACCTCGACGGCACGCGTGCCGCCGTCGTCCTTGTAGTGGATGAGCCCGCCGGGAGCCGTGAGCCCGACGCGCAGGTTGTCGACCTCGCGGCCGTGCGTCGAGTAGGTGATCGGGTTGCTGCGCTTGAGCACGCTGTCGGTCGGGTTGCGCGACTGCGTGAGGTCGGTGAAGCCCTCGATCGGCTGTTGGTCGAGCGTGCCCGGGCGCCACGCGATGTGGAGCCTCCCGAACGACGTCGTACGGTAGGTCGCCGTGACCCGTTTGCCGTTGCCCGGGGCGCTGCCGAAGAGCACCTTCGTGACGCCGCGGGCGCTCTGCGTGAACGCGATCCCCTCGGTTTCGAGGAACTCGTACGCGACGCGCACCGTGAACCCCGTCGGCGGCCGGCGCTTGAAGCGTACGACGGCGCGGTGGGCCGCGAGCTTCTGGGCGCTCCAGCGGTAGAGCCCGACGCCCCGGAGCTGCTCGAACTCGGGCACGCCGGTCCCGCGGATGAAGACGCGCAGCGAGCGGCCGAGCACGCGGTCGGTGCGGTTGTCGCGGCGCACGTTGAACGTGAGCTTCGGACGCGGGAGCGGCAGGAGCGTGATCGGGTTGTAGGTCAACGGCGGCGGCGCGGGCACGGTGAACTCGACGCTCGCCGTGCGCGTCATCCACGCCTTCCGCACCCCGTCCACGTAGACCGCCACACCCGGCATCTCGTCGTCGCCGAGCACGACCCAGCGGTGCGGAAACGTGAACGTCTTGCGGCTGCCGTTGCCGCGGCCGAGCTCCTCCTCCCGGTCCTTGGACAACACCTCGCGGTCGTTGATGCGGATGTCGGTGATGTCCGCGATCTCGCCCTCGGCGACGATCCCGAGCCAGCGGAACTCCTGGCGGCGGGTGTTGCGGATGTCGCCCGGCGAGACGCCCTCGATCGCCTCGGTGACCGACTCGGCGATCACGACCGGCTTGATCGTGTGCTCGCCGTAGAGGATCGGGACGTGCGCCTCGGGGCCGCGGGGGTTCTCGAAGCGGTCGATGCCGTAGGTCGGGCTGTCGCGGAGCGACTTCTGCCGCGGCGGCGTGGGGGTGAGCGCCGTCCCCGCGATGGTCGCCACGCCCGACACGATGAGCGGAGCGCCGAAGGGCGTCGCGATCAGCAGGATGCCCGCGATGACCTGGAGCGCGCCGAGGACGTAGCCGAAGTTCTTGCTCGCCATCGTTCACTCCACCCGGAGCGCCCGCGCGTCGGCCGACGTCGGGAAGCCGCCGAAGCGCAGCGGCTCGTCCTCGAAGTGGCGGCGGCAGTCCTCGCGCGTCTTGTCGCAGGTCGGGAGGTCGCCGACGTAGCCGCAGTGCGTGCCCTTGTAGATCCAGCGGCAGCGCAGCCCCTGGAGCGTGCGGTCCGGGACGCGGATCTCCTCGGCGGGGAAGACGCCGAGATCGAAGGCAACCGCCTCGCGCGCGATGAACGAGTAGGCGTTCACGAAGAAGGTCCACTCGATCACCAGGTCGTCGGGGCTCGCGCCCGCGAGCAGCGCGCGGCTCGCCTGGCGAACGGTCACGCGCCGACCGCGCAGGTCCTCGCCGCCCGCGTCCGGGAGGCAGAGCGGGCCGAGTGCGCCGTCGGCGTTCTGGAGGACGAGCTGGAGCGAGGGGACCTCGCGCTCGGCCGACTCCTGGATCTCGCCGAACGCCCCCGACGTCGGCTCGAACGTGAGCCCGTTCCACACGCGCGCCTCGGTGTCGAGCGCGTAGCGGAGTGGCGTCGTCTTCCGCTGGATCTCGATCAGCGCGACCAGGTCGAGCTCGTCGCCCTGGAGGAGCGCCAGGAACGCCGCGTTCTTCTGCCTCACAGCGCGTTCGGGGCGGCTGCGTAGCTCCAGCCGGGCCCCGCCTCGCGCAGGCGGACGTTGACGGTGCGGTCGACGACCTCGGCGCTCGCGAGGCCGCCCGCTTCGAGCTCCTGGTCGTCGGGGAGGTCGTCTCCCTCGAAGCGGACCGGGACGTAGAAGTCGTAGGCGAGGTTGATGACGGCTCCGAGCCCGGGTGCCACCGTGAAGTGGACGACGAGCTTCGCCGCGGTCCCGAGGACGTAGGCGGCGCCGTTCTCGTCGACGACCTGGTAGTGGACGCCGAGGGCCTGCAGCGCACCGTTCTTCCGGACGACGAGCGTGGCCACCTGGACGTAGCGGCGGGTCGCGTCGAAGTCCTTCTGCGTGGCGCTCCCGACGACCGGGGCATCGACCATCGACTTCGCGCCGGGGTTCTGCGGCTGGTAGAGGAACGCCTCGTAGCCCCCGAAGCGCGCGTTCCAGAAGGCCTCGAAGTCCCGCCACGTGCCGCCCTTGTTCGGGAAGAGCAGCGTGCCGCGGACGACCAGTTCGCCCGCCGCGTGGAGCTTCTGCAGCGTGCGCCGGCCGCCGCTCTGCTCGTGCACGGCGTTGCGGAACGACAGGTACTCGACGAAGCCGCGCCTCAGGAACGTGAACGGGAAGATCGTCGCTGCCACGTCACTCCCTCGCCCGCATGCCACGGCGCCCCGGCCGCCTGAGAGCCGTCCCGACCACGGCAGCCCGCGCCTCGGGGGAGGCGCGAGCCATCACGTCGTCGGCGATGACGGCCGGAGGCCGGACCGTGAGCGCCACGTGGACGTCGCCGCGCTCTCCGGCGGAGTTCGCACCGTCGGTCACCCGGATCAGCTCGCCCGGCGAGACCTTCATCGCGACGAGCTGGCTGTCGAGGCCCCCGACACCGCCGACCCGGAACGACCCGCCGTGGGCCGCGGTGGCTGCTGGCGCCGCGGCGGCTCCCGCCCCGGCACCACCGGCACCGGCGCCGCCAGCCGACGAGAGGCCCGGGAAGAGCGAGAGGATCGCCTTCATGATCAGCGCCTGCTGGATCATGCGCGCGACCTCGAGGGCGAAGTTCGCGGCGAACTCGCGGAACGCCTCGGACGCCGACTTGCTCCCGCGGGCGACGTCTTCGAGCGCACGGGCGACGCCACCGGAGATGTCGTTCACGGCGACGTCGGCGATCTGCGCGCCGAGGCGGCCCCAGCCTGAGGTCTCCTCGCGGAGCTGGGTGATCCGGGCGCGGAAGCCCGCGTCGAGGTCGGGGCCCGAGACCGCGGCGGAAGTCTGGTCGCCGCGGCGGCGCTCGGCGTCCCGCACCTCGTCGGCCGCAGCCTGTTCGCGGATGCGTTTCTGGCCCTCGGCGATCAGCCGCTCGATCTCCAACGTCGAGAAGCCGTACTCGCGCGCCTGCTCGAGCAGGTCCTCGTAGCGCCGCGCGTACTCCGCCATCCGTCGCTCGGTCTCGGTGCGGTCGCCCTGCGCGAGGTCGAAGGCGAGGTCTGCCTCGACCTCCCGCAGCCGCTCCGCGAACTCCTCGGCCTGCCGGGCGCGCTGCTCCTGCGCCTTCCGGTCGCGGTCGGCCTGCTCCTTCGCGGCCTTCGACGCGGCCTCCTGGTCGTCGAGTGACTTCTGCACCTCGGCGTGCTGGCGTTCGAGGTCCACGAGCTCGCGGAGCCCCTGGATGCGCTCGGCCATGGCGGAGAGCTCGTCGGAATCGGCGCCGCCGTCGCGCGCATTCGCGAAGGCCTCGCGGGCCGACTGCAGCGCCACCTCCGTCTCCGTGCCCCAGCCGCGGAGCACCTTCAGCGCCTCGCGGCGGCCCTCGGTCGCGCGGCGGAGCTGCTCGACCTCGGCGCGGAGCGCGGCCACGGCGGGGGAGACGGGCGGACCGTCGGCGGGGGGCTGCGGAGCGGACTTCGGCGCCTCCGCGGGGTCCGCCTCGCCGCGGGCCTTCCGGAGCAGTGCCAGGACCTCCTCGGTCTTCCGCTTCTCCTCGGCCGGGTCGTAGACCCGCTTCGGTCGGGGCGGCGCCTCGGCGCGCATGCGGCGGAGCACCAACTCGCGCTCGTATCCGAGGCGACGCAGGTCCGCCTCCGCCTTCGCGAGCTCGCGGCGGATCTCCTCCTGCATCGCGCCGTGGGTCTGGGCGTAGCGGGGCAGCGCATCGATCTGGCGCTTCTGGAACGCGATCCGCTGCTGCGCGTCCGCGATCCCCTCGTCGATCTCCTGGAGGTCGACGTCCTTTCCGGCGGCGCCGGCGCGGGCCTTGAGCTCGGCCCGCGCCGCGGCGTCGGCGAGTTCCTTCATGCGGTCGGCCTGGGCCTTCAGCGCTGCGGTGTGCGCGTCGGTCTTCTCCGTCGCGTCCTGCTGCGTCGAGGCGAAGAGGGCGATCCCGGCCGTGACGGCTGCCAGCGCGAGGCCAACCGGCGTGAACCCGCCAGCCGCGAGCGACGCAAGGGCGTTCGAGATGCCGCCGATCTGCGGGGGGACCTGGCGGCCGAGCAGCATGAAGGACTGCATCACGGCCGTCACCGCGGGCTGCGTCCCGCGCACAGCGCCCCCGACCCTGCCCATCTCGGTGGTCAGGGCGTCGAGCGCGCGCTTGCCGTCGCCCGCCATCGCAGTCGTGGACGTTCGGACGGCGGTCCGGGCCTTTCCCAGGTCCGAGATGATCTGCGCCGAGTCGGCGCTGAGGAGGACGCGTAGTTGCCCGACGACGGCGGCCACGGGTCAGCCCTCCCTGCCAGGGACGGCGCCGAAGGACGCGGCGATCGCGCGGGCGACGTTCATCTGGTCCTCGGGCGACTGCTCCTGCTCACCTTCGCCTGCCGCCGCGTCGAGGAGCGGCGCGAGCTCCGGGAGCCGATCAACGCGCGAGAGCGCGGCCGTGTGCCACGCCGTGAAAACGGCGAGTTGCGCGCCGCGGCGGCGCTCGGCGCGGATACCGCGCAGGAGGCAGGTGGTCTCCCGCGGGGTCTGGCGCCAGAAGACCTCGGGCGGGACGCCCGCCTCCGCCGCGCGGTCCCGCCACTCCTCTACGTCGAGGCGGCGGGGGTCTGAGGGTCCGGGCTCGTCTCGTCCTCCTGGTCGAGCTCCGGGAAGAAGTAGCGGAGCGCGACGGACATGACGCGCTGCGCCTCGGCGCGGCCCATGCGGTCGATGAGCCGGCCGGCCTCCTTCAGCGTCACCTCGGGGTGGTGCTCCTGGAGCCCGGCCCAGAGCATGGCGCGGAGCGAGCGGGCGGAGAGCTTCTCGCGGGCGATGTCGAGGAGGGCGTCGGAGAGCGGCTTCCCGGCCGCCTCCTCGTACTCCGCAGCCGAGTTCCAGCTATGGCGCACGCGGTACGCCCTGCCCTCGACCTCGAAGCTCGCCTCGCCGCGAAACGCGTTCCCCATGCGTCATGCCTCCTACGCGAAGTTCGTCGCGGTCGTTTTGCCCGTGATCTTGAGCTTGCAGGCGACGGTCAGCAGGTCCTTGGCCGCCGAGGTCGGCTCCCAGCCCGTCAGGAACCCCGAGAACGTGAGCGTCGGGGTGTTCGGGAACTGCGGCCACTCGACCCGCCAGGAGCGGATCGTCCCGTCCTGGAAGTCCTTGAGCAGCCCTGCAGTCGCGCCCTGCGAGGTGTGCTCGGGGCGGAAGTTGAGCACCAGCGAGATTTCGCCGCCGTTCGCGAGCCCCGGGATGAACTCGGCGTGGTCGTCGGGCGATTCGGTGTGGGTCGCCTCGACGGCGTCGCGCGAGAGCGAGGGCCCGCCGATCGACTTCACCTCGGCGACGGATGCGTAGACGCCGCCGCCGACCGGGTCCTCCCGCAGGAACCGCGTCTTCGTGCCGAGTTTCGCTCCGGTCGCTGCCATCTCGTCCTCCTCCGCCCCCTACAGGGCGAACGCCCCCACGGAGAGGTCGGCCTCGGTGTCGTACGTGGCGACCACGCGGCCGTTGGCGTCGTTGAACGCCGCCGGGTCGAAGGGCCCGATCCAGCGCTCGGAGTCCGCCGGCACCGCCACGACGAGGTCCGCCTTGGAGGCGCCCTGGGGCAGCGCGCCGGTCGGGAGCTGCGAGGCCACAGTCACCGTCCGTGCGGCTCCGACGTTGGCGTTCGCGACGCGCAGGAAGACCCGCCCGGTGTTCGGGAACGCATCACCCGCCGCCGACGCGGCGTCGAGGGCGGCGTTCAAGCCGGCGCGGGTGATCTGCTGGACTGCCAGAACCGCCATCGCGACACCTCCGCTCAGGAGGATCGCGGTGGGTCAGGGACACTCAAGGCGACGCAGCGCCCGACCAACCATTCGCTCTACCGCGCGATGCGCGGATGGGGCGAGGCACGGCTACCGCCCGGACCGCCGGGGACCGATTCCTCCCCCGGGGTTGCGCGGCTGGATCCGCGTCGGTCGCTTCGGCGGCGGACCGAGCGGTCCCTTCGTCACCTTCGCAACTTGGACGGAAGCGGCTGGCCTCGGCCCGGCCGCCGCGGCGGCCGGGCAGTCGGACGCGATCGTGCATCCCTGGTGGCGAGCCTCGATCGCCGTTCGCGCCGCAGAGATGGCGTCGTCGAGGGAGCCCGCCGTCACGAACAAGGGCCGTTTGAGCGGTGGCGTCCCCGCAGAAAGCACGGTCACACTGGCGACAGAGTGACCAGGCATCGGTGCGAACGGACTGGCCGTGATGGCGTAGTGGTGAAACTCTTCCGGCATCCCGTATGCATCGAGTTCGCCTCGGTAGCATGAGATCGTGCAGGTGGTAGCCACGGGCGAAATCCTCCATTCACTCAACGATCACGATGCTCTGAGCATAGGGCGGACGCGCGAACGACCGGGTCGCCAATCAGGGTGGAGTGGCGGGAGAACGAGGAACCGGCGGCGCTCGTCGCGCCGCCGGTCGTGGGGTCTCGGACTCGGGCGGGTCAGGCGGTCGGGGCCTCGGCCTCCGGAGCGGACTCCGCGGCGGGAGCCTCCGGCGTCGGTGCCTTCCCCTTCCGCTTCCCCGCGCGCGGAGCCGTCTTCGGCTCGCGCTTGGTGACACCCCACCAGTCCGTGCCGGAGATGCTGGGATAGCCGGTGGCGCGCTTCGCCGCCGCGGTCAGGGAGCGGAACGTCTCGCCCTCGTATTCGAACCCCTCCGTCAGCACCTTGAGCCGGTGCTCCCGGCCCTTGTAGTTGCGCGTCAGGATCGTTCCGGGCGCGGGCAGCCGCGGGTCCCGCTCACGCGGGGTTCGCGCCTCCTGCGCGGGCTTCTCGACCTTCGGCGCCTTCTTGCGCGCCGGGCCCGTCGCGGTCCCGCGCGCGGTCTTCGTGGCCTTGCGGGGCGTGCCCGCCTTCTTGGTCGTCGCCTTCTTCTGCTTGTGCTGCGTCATGGAGCACCTCCTTGGTCGGGACATTCGCTCCGGCGGCGCGCCCTCATCCAGGTGTGACCGCCCTGAAATCGAGGAATCTGCTGAGTTTCGGGCCGACCGGAACCGCCTTGACTCGGGCGGTTCGAGACGCCTCACGCCGCGGCTCCGGATGTCCAGAGCTCGTAGTCCTGGCTCGTTCGGTAGAGCGACGTCTCGGCTTCGAAGTCCCATCGCTCGGTGAGAAGGAAGACCGCCTGGACCTCGAAGCCCGCGGCGGCGCCGGTGTGGCCCACAAGCGCGGCTCGGACGGCGAGCGCGAGCGCGGTGGCCTCGGCGCGGGTCTTCGCCCGGGAATCCACCTGCACGCGGCGGGAGCCAACGCCGGTCGGACCGTCGAGCGCCACGTCGTCGTCGCCCGAGACCTCGGTGAACACGACGGCCGGGACCGCGGGCGCCTGGGGGAGCACCTCGGTGTGCACGCGATCCCCGGCAAGAGCGGCGACACCGGGGTCGCCCGCAAGCAGGAGCCGCAGGTACTGTCCGAGGGTCATGGCGAGCGGAACGCCCTCTCGGCGGACTTCGGGAGCTTCCCGGACTCGGCCTGCCGCGCCAGGCGCTTGGCGGTCGCCGCGAGGGACTTCCAGAGTTCCTCGCCGACCAGTTCGACGGCCCGCTCCTTGTTGATCTCGAAGGCGGGCGTCAGGAAGCGGTCGGGTGCCTGACGCGAGGAGCCGAACTCGAGGAACTTCATGTACCAGTGGCGCGCGTCGGGGCCGACGGCGACGGTGGCCTGGGTCTGCGAGGTCGCCTTCATGGCGCGGGCGGCGATCGAGTCCGCGCCGTGGCCGATCCGCTCGGACTCGCCCGAGCGGCGCTGCTTCTTCGAGCCGCGTCGGCGGGGGTCCGTGCCGCGGCGCGCCCGCGCCTTGGCGTCGCGCACCATCGGGCGAGCGGCCTTCCGGAGAGCGGCGAGAACGACCTGCCGGCGGAGCGCCTCCGGGAGATGCCCGAGCGCGTCGTCCAGTTCGGCGAGCCCGACGACCTCGACCTTCGCCACCACGCTACTCCCTCGTCTCCGTGCGGGCCTTTCCGACGACGAGGAGCGCTTCGCGGCGCCCGACCTCCGCCACCGAGACGACGTCGTAGGCGCGGTCGTCGTGGACGACGCGGTGAAGCGGTGTCACGTCGGCGCGCCAGCGGATCGTGAAACGGACATCCCCGGTCGCAACCCACTGCTGCGAGCCGAAGCCCTCCCGGCCCCCGAGGGGCTCCACGCGCGCCCACACCTCCGCGAGGGGGAGCCAGCGCGCGACGCTCTGGCCCGATGCGTCAATCTCCTCGAAGCGGCGCTCCAGCCGCACACGCCGGTCCAACTGTTCTGCGCGGACGCCCACCGCTACCCCGCGAACCGCTGGACCCGGAAGGGACCGAGGAGGGCCCTCGCGGCGGCCGGGAGGTCGCTCCCCGGGTCGTCGTAGAGCGCCCCGACCGTGACGAGGACGGCCTGTCGCACGGCGTCCGGCACCGCAGCGCCGCCGCCGTAGCCACACGTGAAGTCCACGCGCACGGCGTCGGGCCCGGAGCGTGCGGAGGGCCAGTTCTCCCCGTAGGCCGGGACGACCTCGCCAGGCTCCTCGCCAGTTCGGACGACGTAGTCCGCCGCCGGAAGCGTCTGGAGGACGCCGTCCGGGTCCACGTACGCGACGGCCTCGACCGACGTGAGAGGGGGGTGCTCGAGCGTGATCGCGCGCGCTGGGAAGGAGTCGAGCGTCTCGCGCCAACGCTGCGTCACGAACCTCCGCCGGCAGTAGGCCTCGGCAAGAGCCGTCGCGGCCGCGACGAGCGACGCGAGTCGCAGCGTCTCCTGGGGGTTCTCCGAGCGCGTCTGGAGTTGTGCCTCCTCGACGGTCGCGACCGGCTCTGCCGGGGCCTGGAGAAGGACGAGGCCCATGCGCTACGCGTCCTCCCCCGCGGTCTCGGTCGCCTTCCCGCCCGGCTTGCGGCGGGGCGGCGGCGCGGCAGGCGCGTCTTCGGCCGGAGCCGGGTCCGCGACCTCGACCAGACACCCCGCCCGGACCAGCCGCGCGGCCGTATCGGAGTCGAGCGGTGGACACGGCGCTCCGGGCGAGACGTAGCGGTCCGCCGCGCGGTCGTAGAAGCGGGAGACGACCTCGTAGCCCATGCGTCAGTTCCTCCAGTGGTCGGGGGCTGGCCTACGGGACGTAGCGCCGGTCGCCCCGGACGACGTACGCCGCGCCGAGCTTGGCGGCCTCGTCGATCCCGAGGACGGCGGTCACGTGCGTGAAGCCGTTCAGGGCGTCGAGCTCGCCCGCGATCTTCTCGATCTCGACGTCGGGCGGCGCCGCGCCGCCGACGCCGACCGACGTGACCGCCGCGCCGAGGTCCTTCGCGCCCGTGCCCGCGGCGTCCTGCGCCTGACGGAGTTGCACCGTCAGGATCTTCCCCGCCGTCACCGCGCCCGCCTTCGCGAGCACGGCGAACCGCCCGGCGTCGGTGACGTCCACGAACGCGCCCGTCACGTCCGCCGTGCCCACGTCCTGCGGGGGCACGATGCAGTCGAAGGCGAGCGCCTCGGTCAGCTTCCTCGGCATGGGACTCCTCCTGATTCGGGTGCGTCAGCGTTCATCGGATCGGGGCGGGGCGCCCGGCTGCTACGGCACGTCGAGCGCGACGAACGGGCTGTAGGTCTGCCCGTCCTCCTGCGCGATCGGGCCGTCGAGCCAGGGCCCGCCGTCGACGGACTTGAAGGCCTTGATGACCGTCTTGTTCTCGTCGAAGAGCGCGTGTTCGGACGCGGCGATCGTGACGTCCACGCCGTCCTTGATGACGTAGTAGGAGGGCACGAGCAGCACGACGTCGCCGAGCGAGCCGAGCGCGGGGCTGCGGTAGTTTTTGATCACCGGACGGCCCAACAGCGTCGAGACGCCGCCCGGGTCCTCCGCGATGGGCCGGTCGCCGATCCAGATGAAGCGGCCCGCGCCGTCCACCATGGTCCGGAGCTGCGGGATCGCGCGGGGGTTGACGATCCAGATCGCGCCCGCGTCGTCGTGGAGCTCGCCCTCCATGTTGACGAGGTCCTGGTACGCGATCTTGTTCGCCTGCGCGCGGTTGACCTTCTTCAGCGCCTTGGACTCGAGCACGCCCTTCGGGCGCTTCAGGCCGTCGCCCTTGAGGAACGCGACGTCCTCAGCGGCGAGCAGCGCCCCGCGGAGCATCCGCTCGATGAAGGAGTTGGCCGCCGCCCAGTTGCGGAGCAGCTTGTCGGTCACGACGATCTTGGCCGCGACCTCCTTCGGGCTCCACTTGGTCTCGCGGAGCTTGCCCTGGGTCTCGGGCTTCGGCGCGCCCTCGGCGACCCAGTCCACCTGCACGCCGCCGTACATGTTGGCCGCGGCGGTCTGGTTGACGGCGGGGAGCGTGAGGTCCGCCTCGGGCGCCTCGCCGGCGGGGACGACCATGGCGCGCGGCCGGAAGATGGCCTCCTGGGGCTTGACCTCCTGCAGCGTCGGGTTGATGTCGTCGGGGATCGCGAGGCCGCCCGACTCGCCGGTGCCCATCTCCATGAGGGCGCGGATGCGGGGATCGTGCGGGTTCTTCAGCGAGACGTACATGAGCTCGCCGACGTTCGCGAAGCCGGGGTTCTCGATCGGCTTCCGCACGCCCTTCACGATGGGCTCCGTCGCGGCCGGGCGATCCGGGTCCGGGCGCGGCTTCGACGGGACGACCTCGACGCGGTCGAGCACCGCGCGGTCCGCCTCGACGAACTCCAGGCGCTCGATCTGCTTCGCGAGCCCCTCGCTCCGCGCCTTCATCTCCAGGAAGGTCGCCTCGTCCTCGGGCGTGAACGCCTCCTTCTCGGCCAGCGCGCTCATCTGCGCGTTGAGCTCCTTGCGGGTGCGCCTCAGCTCCAGGATCTTGCTCATGGCGTGGTGGCCTCCGGGTGGCGTCGTGTCGGTGAGCCCCGAGAGTCGGGCCGGGGCAGACCCGGTCAAGTCGCGAGGTCGAGGGCCTCGACGATGCGCCGGCGCGTCGCGAGCGGGAGCACCTCGGGCACGGCCGCAACGCGCGGCGCTTCGATCTCGGCGACGCGCGGAGCAGTCGGGCGCTCCGGCGGGTCCGCGTCCGCTGCCGCCGCGGCGAGCTTCGCGGGCACGCGCTTGAAGCGGTGCAGGCCGAAGACCTGCGCCTCCTTCTCCGGCTTCTGCACGGCGTCGGCGAAGCGCTCGGAGACGGCCTCCTCAGCCGTCATCCACCACTCGCCCCCGCTCTGCGCGACGCGCTGCTCAAAGGTCGCCGGCCGCCGCCCGGTGCGGCGCGCGTACGTCGCGAGCATCGCGGACCACGCCTTGTCGAGCGTCCCCGCCTGGCGGCGCAGCTCGGTGGCGTCGCCCATGAGCGCCGTCCACGGGCGGTGGACCATGACCATCGCGTTCTCGGCGATGAGCGTCTCGTCGCCGGCCATCGCGATCAGTGAGGCGATCGACGCGGCGATGCCGTCGATGTGGACCGTCACCCTCGCCGGGAGGCGCCGGAGCGCGTTGTAGACGGCGATGCCCTCGAAGACGTCGCCTCCCGGGCTGTTGACCCGGACGTCAAGCGCCTCGACGGGCCCGAGCGCCGCGAGGTCGTCCACGACCTGGCGCGCGGCGATCCCGCCGAACAGGTCCACGCCGATCACGTCGTAGAGGTAGAGCGTCGGTGTGGGCTGGCCGTCCTCGGCGAGCGCCACTGCGTAGCCGCGGCCGGTCGGGAGCGCGGTGGTCATGCGGTCGTCTCCTTCTGCGGGTCGGGAGCCGCGGGTGGCGCGTCGCCAGCGCGGCTCATGTTGAGCGGTTGGAGGTAGATGTCCCCCTCGGGTCCGATCGAGTTCAGAGACTCCAGGCGCCGCACGTCGTTGACGCTCCACCAACCCCACTGGCGGCCCTGCGCGTAGCCGGCCATGCGCGCCGCGAAGTCACCTCGCAGGAGCCCTGCGACGTTGTGCTCGGCGAAGAACCGGCCGCGCTCCGAGGGGAGCAGCAGGTCGCGCGCGATCGTCTGCTCGAAGCGCACGAGCCAGGGGCGCAGCGTGTAGACCACGAATTCGAGCGACGCCTGCTCCATGTTGGCGCGGGGCTGCGCCTGGGTGTCGTAGAGCATGTGGAGCGGCACGCGGAAGAGGCGGGCGATCTCGGCGACCTGGAACTTCTTCAGTTCGAGGAACTGCAGGTCCTCGAACGTCATCCCCACCTTCTCGAACTTCGCCCCCTGCTCGAGGATCACCGTCTTCCCGGCGTTGGTGACGCCGGCGTAGGCGTCGTCCCACGAGTTCTTGAAGCGCTTGTACTCGGGGTCGTCCATGACGTGCGGGTGGGTGACGACCCCCGCGATGCGCGCCCCGTGACGCAGCGCCGAGGCCGTGTTCTGCTCGAGCGCCATCGCGAGGCCGACGCCCTCCCGCGCGAGCGCGATCGGCGACAGCCCCGTGACGCCGCCCCAGGAGAGCCCCGGGATGCGCCAGACCTGGTCGGCGCGGAGCGTCTCGGGCGGAACGCCCGCCTCCGAGACCCGGAAGACGAGTGGCCCGCCCCGGCGCGGCCGGTCCGGCCGAATCGTTGCCGGGGCGATCGGCCAGATCTCCCGCACGGTCCCGCCGCCGTCGCGGACGACCCGCGCGTAGGCGTTCCCGCGAAGCAGCACGTGCGCGCAGAGCGTCTCGCGGACCGACTGCGCCGTCGCCTCCTCGTTGCAGAGCGTGTGGAGCAGCGGCGAGAGCGGGTGCTCGACTGCGGGGCGCTTGTCTCCGTTCCGCTCCCGCTCGAAGACCATGAGCGGCAGCGTCGAGATCGACTCCGCGAGCACCTTGACGCAGGAGAGCACCGCCGTCACGCGGAGCGCCGTCTGGTCCGTGACGGAGACGCCCGAGAGCGTCGGCCGCCCCACGCCCGGCCACTTCCAGAAGGACTCGGGCGGCTCCTCGGAGAGGAGGAACGCACGCAGCGCCGACCGCACCCGGGACGACAACGTGCGGCTGGGCGAGGGCATCCGGCCCACTGTGGTTGGATAGCAGAGTCGATCCAGCACCCGCGTCGGAGACTCACTCGGACCGGCGTCGAAGCTAGTCCTCGTCGGGGTCACGGCGCGGATACCAGCGGTCGTGCTCGATCTGGTACTTGAGCACCCGCAGGTCGTCCGGCTCGATTCTCTTCCGGTTGGTTCTGATGAGCTTCGGGAGGTACGTGTTGCGGCAATCCGCCGCTGACCACACTTGGCCGTTCTTGATCGCACCGCGAACGAGGCTGTCAAGCTCCTCCTTCGTGAGGTTCTTGAATAGTGGCACAAGTGGCTTCATCGCGGCTTCTGCCAGGCGAAACCCCGAAGTCTCCGCCACCCGCTTGATCAGCCCAGGAATCACGATCCGCGGAGCCTTCTTGGTCATCGCCCGCAGCAGTAGCGACTCTGTGACTTCGCCACCGCGGAGCGGGCGGCTCTGGATGTGGGATATGAACCCGAAGGGGATCGTGCCATCGACAGACAGAGGGATGATCGGCACATCTGCCCGGCCCACGATGATCCCTACCTCCTGCGGGGCCCACTCCGAGTCCCGAAATGCCGCGCTCAGGAGCGCGATGAACACGTCGCAGGATCGTAGCTCCTTGAGGATGCACTCCTTCCACTCGTCCGAAACCTCGAGATCAGCGTGCGCGAGGAAGCACCGGATGTGGAGCCGCCGCAAGACCTGCTTGACGCCCGCGCCGATCCTCTTGTCCTTCGTGGAGTAGCTAACGAAGACGGTCGGCTTGCGCTTCTTGGGCATGGTCGCGTCAGGCTACGAACCGGCGGGGACCACGCCACGCGCCGGCCGGCAGCGTCACCCAACGGACCGAACACCGCGGTACGTGTAGGGCGACGCCGGCACGTCCGGGAGGACGACGAGCCTGGAGAGCGCGGTGACCGCCGCGACGACACCGTCGATCCGCCGCGTCCCCTGGGCGGCGCCGCCGGGCTTGACTGGCTTGATGTTGCCGGCGGGGTCGGTGGCGACCTCGCAGTTGGCGACGCACCAGCGCATGACGGGGTTGCCGTCCTGGCGCACGCGGCCGGAGCGGACGAGCGCCTCGAAGAGCTTCGAGGGGCCCGAGAGCGACGCGTAACCCTGGCGGACCTCGACCATCTGAACGCCAGCCGCCATGAGCGAACTCGCCAGGTGGTTCGCGTTCCAGGGGTCGTAGCCGACCTGGGAGAGCCCCTTGAACCGCGGCCGGATCTCCTCGAGCAGCACGCGGTAGACCTCGCTGTAGTCGACGACGTTGCCCTCCGTCACGCGGAGCCAGCCTTCGCGGGCCCAGACGTCGTAGGGGACACGGTCCTTCCGCGCGCGCTCGCGGAGGACGTCCTTCGGGAGGAAGAAGTAGGGCACCAGCTCGACCTCGTAGTCGAGGACCAGGCGGTGCTGCACCGGCGGAGCCGCGCCCTCCTTCGTCTCGACCTGCAGGGTCTCGACAGGGTGCCCGCCGTCGCGCCGCCGGAACGCCAGCACGATGGCGGTGAGGTCGGCGGACGCCGAGAGGTCGAGACCGGCGCAGCACGGGAGCGTCGCGAGGTCCGTCGCGGGCTCGGTGCGGCGGCAGGCCTCCCACGCCTCGGGCGCGATCCAGACGGTCCGGCTCTCCGTCCAGACGTTGAGCTCGAGGCGGAGGAAGCTGTTCCGCTTGCGCGGCTC
The DNA here is from genome assembly GCA_937996235.1 of uncultured bacterium. GTDB lineage: Bacteria > Planctomycetota > JAJSAM01 > JAJSAM01 > JAJVHW01 > CALKVK01. Next base: position 75,930 of record CALKVK010000024.1, read on the forward strand.
GGCCTGAGCCGCGGCGCACTCCGCCCGCATGTACTCAAGCGACTTCGTGACGCCGAGGGAGGGGTTCGAGGCGTGCCAGGTCTCCTCCGCCGTCCAGTCGGCGTCGGGGTCGGTCTCGAAGATCACCGGGAGGTACTGCTCGTCCTCGATGACGCCGTCCCGGACCTTCTTCGCGTACTCGTACTCCTCGTAGCAGATCGACTCCCGGTCGTCGCCGGCCGTCGTGATGATGAACACGAGCGGCTGGCGGCGCGCGGAGGTGCCCTTGTAGAGCGTGTCGTAGAGGTCGCGGGTCCGCTGGGTGTGGAACTCGTCGAAGATGAGGCCGTGGACGTTGAAGCCGTGCTTCGTGCCGACCTCTGAGGAGACGGCCTTGAACGTCGAGTTGGTGGCCGTCTGGACGATCGCGTTGCGCAGAACCGTGATGCGCGCGGCGCGGAGGAAGTCCGGGTTCTCGCGGGCCATGACCGCGGCGTCCCCGAACACGATCCGCGCCTGGTCGCGGTCGGCGGCGGCGGCGTACACCTCCGCGCCGGGCTCCTCGTCCGCGAACGCGAGGAGGAGTCCCATGCCCGACGCCAGCCCGCTCTTGCCGTTCTTCTTCCCGACCTCGAGGAACGCCTTCCGGAACCTCCGCGTCCCGTCCTGCCGCTTCCAGCCGAAGAGCGGTCGGACGATGAGGTCGCGCTGCCACGGGAGCAGCACGAACGGCTCGCCGGCGAACTCTGCCTTGACGTGGCGAAGGTAGGTCGGGAAGAAGTCGCAGGCGCGGTCGGCGGCCTCGGCGTCAAACCAGTACTTCCCGCCCGCGTCGTCGAGGTGGAGCGACGCTCCCGGCCAGCGCTCCCAAGGCGGCAGGCCGTCCCCCCACCACGCGGAGGAGGCGACGCGCCTGCGGCGCGGCGAACGGCGGCGCCCGCTCATCGGCTCGTGGGGGCAGGACACGCGCCCCGGCACGCGGGCGCGGAGCAGCCGGGGAGCAGGAGGAAGCCGAGCACGACGGCGAGCAGCACCAGGAGGACGACACGATCCTCCCACCCGCGGCGAAGGACATCGCGCACGCGAAGCGTCGGCGACGCGGCGGGCAGGGACACCACGGGAGCGGGCTCGGGCAGTCGGCGAATGGGAACGCCGAGGGTCTCGGCCGCGGCGATCTCCTGGCGCATCCCCGCGGAGGGCTCACCGACGACGAGCACCTCGTCGGACACGGCGAGCCACGAGAGCCCGGCGCCGATCCCGAGCGCTCGCTCGCCCGAGTCGGCGTCGTCGAGGACGCCCGGGTAGAGGAGGTGCGGCGCGAACGGCGCGTCCCCTGCGAGGAGCACCTCGCGGCAGACCGCCTGCGCGAGGGCGCGGTTCTCGCGGACGTTGCCCCGGTAGGGGGAGCAGACGAAGACGCGCTTCACGAGGACTCCCGCCGTGTCGATGCGCCGCCGCGCGTCTCCTGCCGTGCATTTCGTCGGCGGCACCGTCTGCCCATCGCGTCGGTCGTGAGGAGAACCGCGAGCAGCGTCAACGCCCACCAGGGCGAGACACCGTCCGCGGCGGAACCGACGGACCCAGCGAGCGTCTCCACCGCCCACACCAGGACACCGAAGAATACGCCGAGCGTTGCCCCGGCCACGGCGGCCGCCAGGAGGACCAGCGCCGCAAGACCGAGCATCGCGATCCCGGCCTCCGCGACCGTGCGCATCACGCGGGCACCCGCTCGGCGCTCTTCCCGGCGAGCCGCTCCCACCGCGCGACGATCACGTCCACGTACTTCGGGTCGAGCTCGATCGCGTAGCAGCGCCGGCCGGTCTGCTCCGCGGCGGCGATCGCCGACCCCGAGCCGCCGAAGGGCTCGTAGAAGCACTCGCCGGGTTCCAGGTGGTTCTCGATCGGGCGCGTGTAGAGCGCGACCGGCTTCTGCGTCGGGTGGTCGACCTTCTCCTCGCGCTCGCCCGCGGGATTCATGAGCATCTTGGGCGAGGCGGCGTCCCAGATCGTCGACTGGTCGCGGCTTCCGCGGAACCGCGCCGCCCCCTGCTTGCGCGCGTACCAGCAGGGCTCGTGCTGCCAGTGGTAGTGCTGGCGGCTGAGCACGAAGTGGGGCTTGCGCCAGATGATCTGCTGCTTCAGCTCGAAGCCGATCCGGCGCAGGCCCGAGCCGACCTCGACGGAGTACGCCGACGCATGCCAGACGTAGGCGGTGTCGAGCGACGGCACGAGTTCGAACGCGTCGCTCCAGTCCGCCTTCGTGTCGCCCGAGATGGCCGTGTTCTTGTGGCCGTCGCCGCGCTGCAGGTACGAGGCCTCGGCCGGCCCGAGGCCGTTCAGCCCTGCGCGGTCGCGCCACTCCATGTCGAGGGAGACGCCGTACGGCGGGTCGGTCAGGAGAAGCCGCGGCTGCGCGCCGTCGAGGACGCGGCGGACGTCCTCTGCGTCCGTCGAGTCGCCGCAGAGGAGCCGGTGCTTCCCGAGGAGGTAGAGGTCGCCGCGCTTCGCCGTCGGCTCGGCGGGCGTCTCGGGCACCTCGTCCGGATCCCCCTCGCCGCCCCCGCCGGTGGCCTTGAGCAGCCGCTCGAGTTCGGCGGTGCTGAAGCCGCAGGACGCGCGCAGCGACTCGTCGACGCCGGCGAGAGCGGCGGCGAGGAGGTCGTCATCCCACCCGGCGAGTTCGGCGGTCCGGTTCGCCGCGACCGCGTACGCGCGCAGTTCGTCGCCGGAGAGGTCGGTGACGACGACCGCCATGACCGTCCAGCCGAGCCGCTTCGCCGCCTCCAGCCTTCCGTTCCCGTCCCACACCACACCGTCGCGGTCGATGACGATCGGGAACTGCTGCCCGAAGGCCTTCAGGCTGTCCATCACCGCCTTGACGTTGCGCTCGGGGTGCGTGCGCGCGTTCGCGACGTTGGCGAGGAGATCGGACACGCTGCGGTACTCGACGTGCATCTGATTGGCGGTAGAGGTCATGCGGCCCCGAGGCGGCGCCCTTGATGGACATGCCACGCGTCGTGGAGGAGCGCCTGGACCACGGCGACGAGGAAGCCGCGGCGCGCGGAGTTACGCGTCGCGGCGATGGCGTTCCCGAGTCGGTCGAGCCAGCGGTGGCACGGCTGGCACGCGGTCACGAGGTTCTGCGGGCGGTCGTTGCGGCTCAGGCGGTAGGGCTCGACGTGGTGGACGTCGAGACGGACCTCCCGCGCGCCGCAGACGGCGCAGAAGTCGTTGTCCGCGGCGACGAACGCGCGCCGCGCGCTGCGCCAGCCGGGTCGGTGGCCACGCACGGCATCGGCCGGTGCAGCCGCGCGGTAGGCGGCGTCCCGGCACGGCACCGAGCAGTATGTGCCGCTCGTGTTGCTGCGGGGACGCGGCGTCCAGGTGAAACGTGCCCCGCAGTGTGCGCAGTGCCGCCCCTCTGGGTCGTGGCGACGATTCGCGGTGGTTGCGCACCCGCGAGAGCAGCACCGACGGTCGGAGTCGGAACGACGGCGGTAGAAGGCCGACCCGCACGCTGCGCACGCGACGCTCTCTCCCGTCCGCCGCGACGGCTTCGGACGACGGGCGGCCAACCGCGCGGCGCAAGGCCGGCATCGCGGCGGCCGTGTGTCCTTGCGAACCTCGCGCGCGGCGCCGCAGTCGGCGCAGGTCACGGTGTGGGTCCAGGGCGCGTTCACCGCCTCGGCCCCCGGATCGTCGCCTGGACCTGCGCACCGATGTACTGCTCGGCCAGCGGGTCGAGGGAGCCGTCATCCCGGCAGATGCCGTGGGAGCGGAGCACCGGCGCGAGGGCCTCCGCCTGGTGGAGTGGGACGTCGGCGAGTCGCGCCCAGTCGCGCAGCACGGACTTCTCCGCGCGCGCCCGGTCCTCGACGAGAGGCCAGGCGACCGCCAGCCGCTGCGCGGCGACGTTGTCGCGCAGATAGACGAGGGCAGCAGGCTTCACGCCTCGGCCCCCCTCGGCGCGCGGCGGCGCTTCGATCCGCCCGTGACCAGGCTGAAGAAGCGCCGCGCCGTGGCGTCGTCGTTCTCGGCGACCGCGGCGTCGGCGCGCACGCGGGTCGCCGCCGCCGGCGTGAGCCCGAACTCGAGCAGGAGCCGGCGGTACTCGACCTCGGCCTTCTCCATCGCGATCGCGTGGGGGTTGCGGTAGAGGTTGCCCTTGGCGTCGCTGAGCACCTCGCCCATCTCGCGCACCTTGGCTGCGAGGCGGAGGTAGCGGACCTTCGCGCGCACGAGCAGTTCGAGCGCCTCGACCTGCTCCTTCTGGAGCACGCCCATGAGGGCGAGCCGCTCGCCGAGCGATGTCCACTCGGAGCGCTCGCGCGCGTCGAGCCCGCGCGGCGGGTCCGGGACGCCGAGCGTGCCCTGTGGCTCGGCCGGACTCCCACGATCAGCGCGGAGCGTGCCACGCGCGCGCTTCATCGTGGAGGGGAGCGGAGGAGGACCGCGGCGCCCCATCACTCAGCCTCGAACCACACGCGCGGATCGCCGAAACCGGGGGAAGTTCCAGGCTCGCCGCAGGCTCGGCCGGAAGTTCGAAACCTGGCAACGCGCACAAACGAGGCGCGCCCCGGTCCCTGGGCGCCGGATGCCCACGGCCGATCCCCCCCTCCCCCTGCCGCTCTGTCAGCCATGGGCCGCGGCCTCCGCGACGTCGAGTTCCGCCATCCCCGCGCCGAGCCCGGTGTCGGAACGGAAGGCGTCGACGAGGAGCGGGAGCTCGTTGAAGAGGTCGCGCGCCGCGAGGCGCGGCAGCGCCAGCCGGTCGCGGTCCTCGGGCCGGACGCCGCGGACGCGGTAGGCGTCGAGGGCGTCGCGGAGCGTCTTCGCCGAGCGGAGCACCTCGGCGAGGTAGTCGCGTTCCGCGGGCTCGGTCGCCTCGCGAAGGTCGTCGAGCGTGGTCGCGCCGTCCTCGAGCGCCTGCTCGATCTGGCGGCGAGAGAGCTTGATCTCGCGGTTGAGCACCGCGCGACGGGAGCGGGGGACGGCGCGCTCCAGCCGATCGACCGCTCCGGCGAAGGCGGCTGCGCGGCGGACGGTCTTCTCGCCGACGCCGGCGGCTACGCCGAGGGAGTGCGCCGTGCCGTTGGTCTTCGAGTGGTCACTTTGACCTCTTGACCGCGCGCCGCCGTGACCGACGTTCTCGGCGAGGTATTGCCGTCCGAGGTAGTACATCGCCCAGTGGGGCGTCAGCGACCGGCGCGTGCGCTGCGTCGCCACGAACCACTCCATCGCGGCAGCGCGGTCGGCGAAGGACAACTTCGTCACGCGGTAGGCCACGCCGTGCTCGCGGCAGAGGGCCAGCCGGTTGTGCCCGTCGAGGAGGATGTCCTGCTCGGCCCACACCACGAGCGCGTCGCGGCAGCCCTCGGCGCGCAGCGACGCGCGGAGCGCCTCGCGCGTGGCGTCGTCCATCGGCGCCGCGAGGTCCACGAACTCGGGGTCGATGCGCGGCGAGCCGCTGCCCTCCGTTGCCTTCTTCGGCACGTAGGGCACGTCCTCGGGGACGCGCAGCCGCGTCCACTTCCGCTCACCCTTCGCCCTCGCGTACACACGGGCCCGCCTCGGCTCGGTCAGCGGCAGGTCGAAGCAGAGGAGCCCGCTCGCGACCGACTCGGCGATCTCCTCGGGCCCGCCGAGGACGCACGCCTCGACGCCGTCCACCGTCACCGTCTCCGGCTCATCGTCGCCGTCGAGAGCGGCCTCCAGGACGGCGGACCCCGCGGGCGTCTTCCACGCGAGGTTCAGGTCCGAGAGGGCGACGGCGTATCGGGTCATCGAGGAGTCCTTCCGTGATGGCGGGGGCGGAACGCCTGGTCGCGCGCGGTGCGGGCGCTGTGGCACGAGTGGCACGCGGAGCGGAGGTTGCTCGCGGCGTGGGTCCCGCCGTCGGCGAGGGCGACGATGTGGTCCACATCCGTCGCCGGCGTGGTCACGCCGAACTCGCGGCAGAAGCGGCAGAGCGGCTCCCGGCGCAGGTGCGCGAGTCGGATGCGCCGCCACACCGGCCCGTAGCCCCGTCGAGCGGCGGACGGTCGGACCGAGTCCATCTCCGCGCGCCTGGCGCGCTCGTGCTGCGGACAGCGGGCGGTGCCGGACACGAGGGCCGGGCAGCCGGGATGCGCGCAGGCGTGGGGAGGACGGTGGGGCACGGGGACAGCGTCATGCCGTGTCAGGCCGGCGCAACCCGACGCCGCTCGAGTCCGCGCGACCAGGCGACGTACGCCTTCCAGCAGTCCTCGTCGCAGTACTTCCGCCGTACGGCGAGGAGCTTGCGGTCGCAGTAGCGGCAGCGAGCGGTGCCGGTCAGGACGCTGTCGGGCCTGTCGAGGCGCGGGAGGGGTGGAATCGTGTCGGGCCCGGGCGGTGGCGGGAATCCACAGGCCGGGCAGCGCACTGCGCGACCGATGCGACTTCGAAGCCAGGTCCGCGCGACGTCGATCTCGGGGCTCCCCGCACGCCGCATCCGCTGCTGGTCGTCCTCGCAGAGGGCGCAGTCGCCGTGCTCGCAGCAGCGGGCTCCAAGGAGGAGCGAGACGACGCAGTGTCGCGCCTCTGAGTCCCAGGCGACGCAGGGACGCGCGCGCCAGGCGGTAGGAGCCGGAGGAGCGCATGAGGGGAAGCTGCTCATGCCCGCGCTTCACGGCCCACCGCGCCCGTGGGCGGAATCCCAGCTGAGCGACGGCGCCAGGACGTCACACCTCCCTCCAGACGACGTGTCCGGCCGCGGTCCGGTGCTCGACCATGGAGGGGTCGATGCGTCGCGCTCGGGTGCGTTGCTGGAGACGGCGGACGGCCTTCGCCTCGATCTGACGGATGCGCTCGCGGGTCACGGACCACACGCGCGCGCACTCGTCGAGCGTGAGCTGCGGTGTGCCCGCGAGACCCCAGCGCGCCTTGAGGATCTCGCGCTCGCGGAGGGGGAGTTCGTCCACCACGCGGATCAGCCTCTCGGTTCGCTCCGCGGCGATGAGAGCTTCGGTCGGATCGGGCTCCTCTGGGAACCGCACGAGCAGGCCGGAGGGCACCTCACGCTGACGCTGGAGTTCCGACGGCCTCCCTGCACGGATGTCCGCGCAGCGACGACACCACCGCGACCAGGTGCCCTCCCGGTTCCGGCGCCACTCGAAGTCCGCGCCGCAGCGACGGCACCCGTCGAGTTGGAGCGGTTGCGCCGCGCTCACGCAAGGGCCTCGACCGGGCGCCGGCCCGGGACACGCGCCCTGCAGGGCGTGGCCGCCGCGGGGTTCGGGAACCGCGTCGTCGCGCCGCGCGGGCGCTCGATCGTGATGGCCTCGCTCGTGACCGAACCGATCCGGGCGTCCCCGTCGAGGAAGCAGACGAGCCCCCACTCACCGCCGTACGGGAACGCGAGGTGGCCGCGGTTCCGGTAGAGCGCTGCCTCCGACCACCCGAGCTGGAGCGCCTCGTCGCGGATGGCGTCCACCTTCGCGACGGCGTCCGCAGCGACGGTCTCCGTCACCGGCCAAGCTCCCGACGCGGGGAACACGAAGCCCGCGGGGCTCCACGGCGTCCGGGGACGCAGCGCGCCGCATCCGAGAAGATCGTCGTCGGGCCGCGGCGGCTCGTAGCGCGACGGGTCGAACGTCCGGGCCGCGGCGAGGAGGGCCGCCGCGCCAAGGTGCCGGACGGCCCAGGCGTGGACGGCGTTGAACGCCTCGCGAAGCGTCTCGAACGCAGCGGCGGAGAGTCTGCCGGCGTCGAGCGCCCGCTTCGCCGCCGCCACCTTCGTGCGGAGCCAAGCGTAGTACGCCGGGTCGAGGCGGCGGTAGCAGCGCCCCGAGACGGTCACGTCGTCGGCGAACGCGTCGCCGTCCGGCGTCTCGAACCGGTCGAGGTCGGTGGCGACGAAGAGCACGGGGCCCGGTGCGGCGTCTCCCATGTTGTTGACGTACCGGCGCGAGGGCCGAAGTGGGCGCCGGTGCGGGATGTGGAGACGCGTCGCGGGATGTGCTGCGGGATGTCGCAGGACCACATCCCGCAGCGCAAACCGGGCGCGGAGCGTCGCTTACGACGCTGTGCGGGATGTTGCGGGATCTTCGGCGCCTACCTCGCCGGTGCGTGTGCGCGCGGGCGTGCGCGTGCAGGGATCAAGATTGATTCCTACCGCGCGCGCGTGGGCGCGCACCCGCGAAGGGTCTACACAACATCCCGCAACATCCCGCAAGCGATCGGAAGTCCTGGCAGGAGCACTACTTGCGTTGCGGGATGTCGTGCGGGATGTGGGGTTCCGACATCCCGCACATCCCGCAGTCGCTGCACGACCCGGCTCGCGTACTCCGGTTGCTGACGCTTGCGTGCAGTGTCACTCGCGAACCGTAGTGTGGCAGTCGACAGCCAGCTTCAGGTGCTCCGCATGTCCGACGATCTGATCCGACAGGCTCGACAAGCTGCGCACGACGTGCTCCGCACGCTCGCGCGCGATCGCCGCTCCACGGCACTCGACCACGGCTGGAACGCCGAGGGGAGCGGGGGGGAGTCCGTCCTCTCGCTGGTGCTCAAGGCGCTTGGACACCAACGGAGTGGGGCCCGGGGGCGCGAACTGGAGTGGAGCGCGAAGCTTGCCGTGCGCTCGGTCGTTGCGGATTCGATCGCGAGCGGGCTCGCTGTGCCAGGGCGTGCCGACCAGGCTCCAGACTGGAACAGCAGCAACCTGGAGTTCCAGTTCACGCCAACCGGCAGAAGGGTCCTCGCGGAAGACGCAGTTGCGATCCACAACGACGGCACGCTCCGAGTTGCGCTTGAGCAGGGTCGCGCCGCGGGGAGCCTCAACGTGGAGGATCATGAGATCGAGCTTCTCGCCGAGGCGCAGCATTGCTGGACTGTCGGCTGCTTCCGCGCGGCGGCGGTGCTCATCGGATTGGCGAACGAGTCGCGTTGCCTGTCACTCGTGGATGCGATGGCAGCCGCACTCCCCAACCCGACGACGCCCGACCTGCTGCGCGACCTGCAGAACGCCCGCGATTCGACGAAGGCCTTCTCTGCCAGGTGGCGTCCGACACTGCGGCTCCTGGAACGTTGTCGCGCCGGCCTCTGGAGCGCCGGTCGAGGCCAAGCGTGGTGGCAGCCATGGGAGAGCGTGCCTGGCGCGCTGAGCACTCTCGGCGAGGCGGTTCGGACGACGCGCAACACCGCCGCCCACGACCCTCTTCAGGTCTTCGGCCGTGCGGATGTCGCGTTGCTACTCGCTGCCATGCCGCACCAGATCGGGATCGTGGGATCGCTCTCCGCGTTCTTCAACTCCCGACCCGCAGGCGTGACGCTGCCAACGCTGTGATCGGCGATGTCCGCGAAGCACCTCGCCTCCGACGACTGCCGCCGGATCGTCGCAACGATCCGCGGCATCATGCAGCGGTACGGCATCGCTCTCGACGCCGCGCCGCTGGAGGCGGAACTTGCGGAGGCGGAGTGGCTCGCCAGTTTCGACGGCGACGTCCTCTTCTCTGCCGCCTGGGATCCGCCGACCCGCGCCAGAACCACCGACGCCGTCTCTCGCGTGCTCCGCCTCAAGCGCATCGCGTGGGCTCTCCACATGGCATCCGATCTGCCGGGGTTCGAACGGATCGTCGGTCGCCTGCGGGATCTCCGAATCCGGACCGCGGCACCGCAAGGGGATGCGGCAGACGAGGGGAGATTCGGGCAGGCCTGGGACACGCTCTTTGAGGTCGAGGTCGCGGCTCAGCTCATGGGCGAGCCGCTGTCCGTCTCGTTCGAGGAGCCGGACATCGTCGTGCGGTTCTCGTCCAGCGACGCGCTGCTCGGCTTGGCCTGCAAGCGACCGCGAAGCCTTCAGTCGGTTGCTGGCGCCATTGGAAGCGCAGTCGGTCAGATCGAGCGGTTTCCCGGCCCGGGTGCCGTCGTCCTGAGTCTCGATCTCCTGCTCCCGGCGCTGCACCGTCGCGTACTCCGGAACTGGATCATCGTCGAACACGACAGGGAAACGGCCGCGGCGTGCGCTCAGGTCGTCGGCAGCGCCATGACGGACCTGGCCGGCGCAGCCGGCGACGTGTTCCAACGCGCTGCCTCCCGGTCGCCGCGAGACTTGGCTGACGTCGCGGGCATCCTCGGCGTCGCGAATCTCCTCGTCATCGCGGGGCTCGACGGCGGACAGCGATACGTCAACACCAAGACGGTGGCCACCCTCCTGCCGATCGTCGACGGCGCGTACAAGGCGGACGTGCTTGCATTCGTGCGTGAGCGACTGGAACTGGGGCAGGCGGCATTCCGAAGCGACGAGTGGATGGACGAGGTCGATGTGCCGGCAGCCTGATCTACAGCCGACCGAGCTGCCGAAAGCGCGGGCCAACCCTGTCCTCCCCCGTCGCTACCATCTCGCCGCCCGACCGCGATCCCCTACGCGGCATGGAAGGAAAGCCTCGACGACGTGATGGTCAACGCGAACCCCCGGGTCCGTGAACGTGAGCGCCCTGCGCGGGATCCCCCCGCGGCGGGCGGTCCGAGCGTCGCAGCGAGGACCGTGCGCGACCGCGGCCGGTGCTTGCAGCCGAGGTCAGTGCCGTGGTCACGCAGTTCACCCCCCGGGTGTTCTTCCTCTCCGTCTCCAACGATCTTCTGAAGTCCTACTTCGCGCATCGCGGGGAACTGCTCGATGTCCCCTGGGAGCGTTTCACCCTCTCGTCAACCGACCCGGTCCACGAGGCGTGGCGCGCACTTCCGCCCGCAAGTCGCGACGCGGTCGAGGCCGAGCTCCGCGCGATCGCCGAACTCGGCACGCCGGACGGCCTGCGGCTCGTCACCGAGGAGGCCCGCGTCCGGGGGATCGCCCTGCCGCCGCCTCCCGTAGGCCGTCGCGGTGGCTGGGACTACGCGCTGCGCGTGTTCCTCGAGCACCGCGAGATCTTCGAAGTCGCGCGCCGCTTCGACCGCGCCGACCGCCTGAACGGCCGCTACTGGCGCCGGCGGACCGGGCTCCCGCGGGTGGCACCCGACGTCTCGCCCGGCGCATGCGTGTCGCTGGGTGCCGCGGTCGCCGCGTACTTCCAGCACCGCGACGACCGCGGTCAGCACTGCGCTGTTCGCTGGGACGTGCGCGGCGGCACGCGGCACTACTTCGTCGCGTACCCGCAGGACGCCGCCGAGGTGGTCGCGGTCTACGACGCGCGCGGCGAACTGGTGCACGACGTCTGCCGGCGCCCGTTCCTGGTCGTGTTCGTGTGGGACGAGGCGGACGGGACGCTCGAGGTCCACGCGAAGGGCGACCGGCGGCTCCACACCGACCTTCAGCAGGTCTTCGCGCGCGTCATCCTCGACCAGGATCTCCCGCCCGAGAGCCAGCCGGCACCTCCCTACCGCCTGAACCTGCTCAAGCGCCGCGACTTCGTGTTCCCGATCGAGGCGGGAGAGGGGATCGCCGACGTGCGCGTGAAGGAGCTGCGCGTCGCACTCCTCGGGGGCGGACGCGTCAACTTCGATGCGGAGCACCTGCGTCGCCAGCGCAACGTCTACGACCTCTTGGAGCCCGCGATGCGGGGATACGGGCTGCCGCTGTCGAACGTTGACGTCGATCGCGTGCAACTCCAGCTGGCATTCGACTTCACGCGCGGCTCACGCGTGCTCCCCGTCGTGATGACGCCCTACCACTGGAGCCTGCGGGACGGCCCCGAGCACGTCGTCGCGAAGCGCCTTCTCACGCTGGCCGGTCTCGCCTGTGCGTGACGTGCTCGCGCCGTTCGAGGACCTGCTCCGCCGCGTCGATCTCGACGAGCCGCTCGTCTCGGCCGACGAGCGGCTGGCGATGGACGGCGCGGCATGGGATCTCCTCCTCGCGCCGGCGCTCGTGCGCGACGCCGGGTCCGCGAGCGTCGTCCGCTGCGACGACTGCTACGACCGCCACGAGGAGGAGGTGCTGTGGCTGCGCGAGGTGCCGGGCGACGCGCCGTTGCCTTTCATCGAGTGCGCCGACGTCGGGCTCGTGCCTGTCGCGCCCGAACGGCTCCCGCAGTGGGTCGTGGATGTCCACGCGCTTTCCGAGGGGCTCGCCGCGGCGCTCTCGTGCGCAGGGCGCGTCGAGGAGCTCGTGCCGGGGCGGCTCTGGCTCCTCGGCCGGACCGTCGTCGCGGGGAGACCGCGCGAGGTGTTCCTCGGGCGGCGGCTCGGCGCGGCCGACGGCGGAGCCGTCGTCGGGAGCTGCGCGCGCCTCCAGCGCGCGGTGAACCCCGTCGTCCTCGTCGCGGGCGACCCGCCGCCCGCCGAGACGTGGAGGGGCGACTCGCCGCCGGTCCTCTCCATCGCGAGCTTCGTCACGCTCGCCGATGGCAACCTCGTCGCCGACCGCGCGTTCCTCGCCGCGGCCGTCCTCGGCGCGCACGGGGCTGGACCCTCCACGCCGGAGGCGGCGTCCTTCCCCACGCCGGAGGGGGCAACCTGGGACGAGGTTCGCCTCGTCGTCCGCGAACACGACGTGGAGGTCACCGCGTGCGGCCGGACGGTCCGCTACGGCTTCGCCGAGGCGGGCTTCGAGGACCGGCGCAAGGGCGGCGTCCCGGACCACGTCTGGCGGCTCCTCCGCCTCCTCGCCCTGCGCGGCGGCGTCCTGCCGTTCGACGCGCCGGACCTCGCGCGGAGGGACCGCGACAACCTGAAGAACCTCGTCTCCGTCCTCCGGCGACGGCTCCGCGCGCTCCTCCAACTGCCCGACGACCCGTTCCGGCCGACCCGGCGCTCGCGCCGCTACGAGGCGCGCTTCCTCGTCTCGACCAGCGACACGATCCTCCTCCCCACCCCGCCCGGCACCCGCTGGGAGGGCGTCTCGATCGAGGAGGTCGCGCCGGACCGGGTGCGGTTCTCTTTCGAGGCGACCGCACGGACGGTCACCCACGGCGCCGGCGAGGACGGCTCCGCTTGGGAGGCCGCCGAACGCGGGGCGGCCGTCTCCCGGGAGTACGACCTGGTGACGCTCGGCCTCGCCGAACGGGACGGCCGCCCGAACGCGGAGGGCCTCGCGCTCCTGGCCGTGCTCCGGGGCGGCGGGACCGTCACGCGGCCCGCCGACGACCCGGCGCTGCTCTCCCTCGGCGGCCGGCTCTCACGGATGGCGCAACTCGCCGACGCCGGTCCGCCGTTCGCGTGGTCCGAGCGCACAGGCCGCTGGACGGCGCGCTTCGACGCATCGAGCGCGCTCGCGGACACCGCCCGGTAATCGATTACCGAGCACCTCGCGCGCTCCCCGGGATTCTCGCAGTTTCCCGCAGCCGCCCGAACCGCCTCGGGCGGCGCGACTTGCCCCCCTCCGCCGTGTGTCCCTCGTCCCCGATTCGCGCTCCTCGGTAATCGATCACCGGACCCCCGTGTGGCCCGGCGCCGATCCCCGGCGCCCCGGCCCGCGGAGGACCGAGGATGCAGCGCAGCAAGGACTCGCCGCTCGACGCGTACGCCGTCAGGTTGGCGAGGAAGAAGGTGGCCCGTCTCGTGGGGTCGTACGGCCTCACGGGCGCCGACCGCACGGACCTCGAGCAGGAACTCCTCCTGGAGATCCTCCGGCGCCTCCCCCGCTTCGACCCGGCGCGGGGGAAGTGTGAGAGCTTCGTCGGGCGCGTCGTGGAACACGCGGCGATCTCGATCGTCGCGCAGCGCAAGGCCGCCTGCCGTGACTGGCGGCGGAACGCCGGCTCGCTGGACGACCTCGTGCGGGACGCCGACGGACGGCGCGTGCCCGTGTGGCGGACGCTCGACGCGCAGACCGTCCGCGCGCACCGCGGTGCCGACGACGACGGCGACGCGCGGGCCGACCTGCGGATCGACCTCGCTGCGGCCGTCGCGACGCTCCCGCCGGACCTGCAGGCGACGTGCGCGCACCTCGCGTGCGGCAGCGTGCGCGGCGGGGTCCGCGCATCCGGGATGCCGCGGCGCACGATGCGCGCGCGGGTCGCCCGCATCCGGGCCCGCTTCGAGGCCCTCGGCCTGACGGACTACCTGCCCGACCCGGCGCCCACCTGCGCCACGTCGCCGGTATGTCAACAGCAGGGGCGCGCCGCGGCCGCTCCGAGGAGGACCGCGTGACGCGCACGACCTACCACTTCACGTTCGCCAAGAGGGTGCCCCCGGACGCCGTCGAGGACGCGCTCGTCCTGGCGGTGTTCGCTGCCGAGGCGCTACGCGAGGGCAGCGATGAGGACGACACGCTCCACGTCCTCGATGCGCACCGCCGCACGTGCGTCGTCGATGCGACGACCGACGCCGGCGCGGACACGCTCCGGATCTTCGAGGCCTTCGTGTCCGCGATGTTCGGGCGGCGCTCGTTCCGCGTCGTGACCGGCGAGGATCTCGCCGAGGCGGCGGGGCGCGCCGACGCGCCCCGCGGCTGCACCTGCGAGTGCGCCGGAGCCGCCCGATGAGCGAGCGCCTCGTCACGACCTACTCCATGTGGAGCCTCTTTCGGAACTGCCGGAAGGCCGCCCACTGGCGCTACGTCGCCGAGCTCGTCCCCCTCGAGCGGGACCGGAACCTCGCCTTCGGCTCGCTGATCCACCAGTGCCTGGAGGTATGGCACCGGACGCGCGACCTCGCGTCGACGCTCGACGTGATCGACGGCGCCTGCACCGACGGGGCGCGGGACGAGGAGCAGCGCCGGACCTGGCACCTGGCAACCGCCATGATGCGCGGCTACGCGGCGCGCTACCCGAGCGAGGACTTCGAGGTCGTCGCCCTGGAGAAGACGTTCGAGGGCGAGATCGTGAACCCCGCGACGGGCGCGTCGAGCCGGAGCTTCGTGCTGTCTGGCCGCGTGGACGGCATCGTCCGCGTCGGCGACCAGCACTTCCTGCTCGAGCACAAGACGGCCGGCGTCCTCGACTCGGGCTACCTCGAGCGGCTCTGGACCGACTTCCAGATCAGCCTCTACGCCTGGTACGTCGAGCAGGCCCTCGGGATCCGCATCGCGGGCGTCCTCTACAACATCCTCGTCAAGGCGCGGCTCCAGCAGTCCCTCGGCGAGAGCGAGGCGGAGTTCGAGGCGCGGCGCGCGGAACTCATCGCGAAGTCGAAGTCCGGGAAGTCGAGCGCGAGGCGCCGGATGCCCGAGAGCGACGACGCGTTCCAGGCGCGCCTCGCGGCGAAGTACGCCGACGGCTCGATGTTCCACCGCGAGCCGCTCTTCATCTCGCGGGACCGCTTCGAGACGCTCCGCGCCGAGCTCTGGGAACTGACGCAGGCATTCCTCGACGCCCGCCGGCGCGGCGTCTTCTACGAGAACACCTCGCAGTGCTTCCAGTACGGGCGCCCCTGCCCCTACTTCGCGCTCTGCCGCTCGGGCGGAAACGAGAACGTCGCCCAGAACCTCTACCAGCGCGTGGCACCCCACGAGGAACTGCGCGACGAGCCCGCTCCCGACCCGGTGCCCTTCTGATGTGCGCCCACGAGGTCACTGTGCCGGCCGGGCCCGCGGTGCGCCGCTGCCTGAAGTGTGGCGCCGCCGTCGAGGTGCTACCCGAGCCGTCCGGATGCGAGGGCGACGCCTGCGGCAAGTGACCCGTCCCTGAACCCAGCAACACCCTTCGAAGGAGAGAGACCGAACATGCTTCCGACCGCGAAGACCCCGCCGCGCCAGGCGCTCGCCGACCTGACCGTGCTCGTCTACGGCCCGACCAAGATCGGGAAGTCCACGTGGTGCAGCCACGCCGAGGGAGCGCTCTTCCTCGCGACCGAGGCGGGCCTCAACAACCTCGACGTCTTCCAGGCGCCGATCGGCTCCTGGGAACAGCTCCTCGCCGCGTGCGCCGAGATCGCCGAGGGCAAGCACCCCTTCAAGACGATCGTGCTCGACACGGTCGACAACGCCTTCCGCATGTGCGCGGACTACGTCTGCGCGCGCCACAAGGTGGACCACGAGTCCGACCTCGCCTACGGGAAGGGCTACGCGCTCGTGAACAACGAGTTCTACCGCGTGCTGAACAAGCTGGCGCTGCTGCCCTACGGGCTCTTCCTCGTCAGCCACTCCCAGGAGCGTGAGTTCGAGACGCGGACCGGGAAGGTCATGCGCATCGTCCCGACGCTGCCGGACAAGGCGCGGCGCACCGTGCTCGGCATGGTGGACATGATCCTCTTCTGCGACCTGGAGGCGACGCCGGGCGCCGACGGGAAGGTCTCCGTTCGGCGCGTCATGCGGACCAAGCCCTCGACCGCGTTCGAGGCGGGCGACCGGACGGGGCGCCTGCCCGAGGTGATCGACCTCGACTACCCGGCGTTCCTCGGGGCCTTCGCCGGCGGAGCCCCGCGTCCTGCCGCGCCCGCCGCCGGCGCACCCGCCAACCCCACCGCCGGGTCGAAGTCCCGCGCGGCCACCAAGTAGGAGACCGAGACCCCATGCACGCACACGACCACGACCCCCGCGCCGCGGGAGCCATCGACCTCACGCAGTTCGACGACGACTTCGCCGAGGCGCCGCTCGACGAGCGGACGCACGACGAGATCCCCGACGGCAAGTACCAGGTGAACGTCGAGAAGGTGGAGATCGTCCGGGCGAAGAGCTCGGGGAACCCGATGCTCCGCTGGGAGCTCCGCATCCTGGCCCCGCGCTGCCAGGGCCGCGTGCTCTTCCGCCACAACGTGCTCGCGACGCGCGAGAACCTGAAGTGGCTGAAGACCGACCTGCACACGTGCGGCCTCGACCTGGAGAAGGTCTCCGACCTCCCTGCCCGGATGGGCGCCCTCCTCGACGTGAAGCTCGAGGTGACGAAGCGCACGAAGGGCGAGAACTCGAACGTGTACCTGAACCGCCGCATCGTGCTCGACGACGGCGGCTCCAACGGCCGCGACCCCGGCTACGACGCCGCGGCCGCCGACGCCCTGATCCCCTTCTAGCGATGGAGGGGGTCGTCATCGCGATCGACACCCGGGAGCAGGAGCCCTACGGCTTCGACCCCTCCCGGGTGGCGACGGTGAGGCGCGCGCTCCCCGCTGGGGACTACTCCCTCGCGGGGCGCGAGACCGACGTGGCAATCGAGCGAAAGACGCTCGAGGACTTCGTCTCGACGGCGCTCCACGCCCGGGAGCGGTTCGCGCGGGAGCTGCGGCGCCTCGCGTCCTACGACTTCGCGTGCGTCGTCGTCGAGGCGTCGATGGAGGACGTGCTGCTCCACCGCTACCGCTCGGCGGCGCACCCGCACGCGGTCTTCGGGGCGATGCTCTCGATCCTGGTGGACCACCGCGTGCCGGTCTTCTTCTGCGGGGACCGCCAGGTCGCCTGCCGCTTCGTCGAGGACCTCCTCGCCCTCTACCACCGGAGGGCCGTCGCATCGTGACGCGGACGTCGCGCCGGCGGGGGACCGCGACCGCGGAGACGACGACGCTCCGCGGCGTCGTCGAGACCGTCTTCTACGCGAGCCCGCGCTTCTCGGCCGGGCGGCTGCGGACGCCCGACGGCGCAACGGCGTCCTTCGCCGGGCCGGTGATGATCCGCGAGCACGACCCGGTCGTGCTCACGGGCGCGTGGGACAGCCACCCGAAGTACGGGCGCCAGTTCAAGGCGACCGGGCTCCTCGTCGACCAGGACCTCGAAGTGGACGGGCTCGCGAACTACCTCGCGAACCACCCCGACGTCGTCGGCATCGGCCCCGTCCGGGCCCGCCGCATCGCGGACGCGTTCGGCCGGGACTTCGACCGCGTGCTCCGCGATGCACCCGAGCGGGTCGCCGCAGCGGCGGGCGTCTCGATGGACGTCGTGGCGGGGCTCCGCGACGTGTGGGAGCGGTCGCGCGCCGTGAACGCGGCCGCCACATGGCTCGCCGCCTTCGGCCTCACGCACCACCAGGTGACGACGCTGGTCGAGGAGTACGGGAACAACGTCGTCCCGATCCTGAAGGAGGACCCCTACCTGATCGCCGGCGCCGTGCGCGGCTTCGGGTTCAAGCGGATCGACGTGGTCGCGCGGAAGATGGGGACGGCGAAGGACCACCCGTCGCGGCTCCGCGCGGGCGTTGTCCACTGCGTCACCGAGCGCGTCGAGGACGGCCACTGCTGGACCGACTACGAGGAGCTCGTCGAGCACGCGAACGCGCTGCTGGTCCTCGACACCCTGGACAGCCGCGCGCGGATCGAAGCGGCGCTCGACGAACTCGTCGCCGGCGGGAAGCTCGCCTGCGTCTCCCTCGCCGGGCGCTTCCTCGTCGCGCAGCCGCGCCTCCACGAGATGGAGACCGGCCTCGCCGCGTGGCTCGCCGGCGGCCACGCGGCGAACCCCCACTTTGGCGACCGCGAGGACTTGGGCGAACTCGTCGCGGAGACCGCTCCCGACCTCAACGTGGGCCAGCGCGCCGCAGTC
Source organism: uncultured bacterium (assembly GCA_937996235.1). GTDB lineage: Bacteria > Planctomycetota > JAJSAM01 > JAJSAM01 > JAJVHW01 > CALKVK01. The sequence continues at coordinate 94,213 of CALKVK010000024.1, forward strand.
GTCTCCGCCCTCCGCCACGCGCAGTGCGTCATCTCGGGCGGGGCGGGATCGGGGAAGACGTACACCGTCGCGGCGATCGCGCGTGTCTACGAGGAGCACGGCCTCTCGGTCGTCCTCGCCGCCCCGACCGGGAAGGCGGCGAAGCGCCTCGAGCAGGTCGTCGGCCGCGAAGCCGTCACGATCCACCGCCTGCTCGAGTTCGACGGCGACACGTTCCAGCGGCACGCGAACGACCCGCTCTCGGCCGACGTCGTCATCGTGGACGAGGTCTCCATGGTGGACGTGCCGCTCGCCTGGCACCTCTACGACGCGCTCGACGTCGCACGCACCGCGGTCGTCCTGGTCGGCGACCACAACCAGCTCCCGCCCGTCGGCCCGGGGAACCTGCTGCGCGACCTGATCGACCGGCGGCCGATCGCGACCGTCGTGCTCGACGAGGTGGTCCGCCAGGCGGGCGTGCTGAAGGAGAACTCGATCGCGGTGCTGCGCGGCGAGGTGCGGAAGACCGCCGCGGCGGGACGGGACGGTCGTCGCCCCTGGTACGTCGTGGACCAGTTCGGCGACGCGCTCGCCGCGCAGCGCTTCCTCCTCGACCTCTTCGAGGGCGTCCTCGTCGAGAAGCTCCGCTTCGACCTCCTGACGGAGGTCCAGCTCCTGACCCCGCAGAAGAAGGGCCCGCTCGGCGTCGCCGCGCTGAACGCGCTCCTCCAGCGCCTCGTCCAGCGGAAGCTCTTCGGCGTGGACGCGCCGCAGGTGCCGGAGGGGAGGAAGCCCGAGTTCCTGGTCCACGACAAGGTCATCCAGACGCGGAACAACTACCGCCTCGGCGTCATGAACGGAGCGATCGGCTTCGTCACGGAGGTCGGGCGCCGCCGCGGTGACCTGATCGTCCGCTTCGAGGACGGCGAGGTCGAGATCAGCGCCGAGTCCGGCCACGCGCAGGACCTCCAGCTCGCCTACGCGCTCACGATCCACAAGGCGCAGGGCTCGGAGTTCCCGTGCGTCGTGGCCGTGGTCCACAAGGCGCACTCCTTCATGCACCACCGGAACCTCCTGTACACGGCAGTCACCCGCGCGCAGCAGGTGGCCGTCGTCGTCGGGGACCGCTGGGGCCAGCACCACTGCGCGGAGAAGGAGCAGGTCGAGCGGCGGAAGACCTTCCTCTCCGTGCTGGACTTCCCGCGGGAGGGCGCGGTGCGGGCCGACGCCGAGACCGAGGCTGCGATCGGCTGACCATGGACCCGATGCCGAGCGACCCGCCCCCCGCGCGGCCCTCCCCCGAGGCCGCGCTCGCGCTCTTCCGCCGCTGGTTCCTGAACCGGACCGACGTCGTGGCCTTCCGCGCGCCGTGGGGCAAGCCACAGCCGGTGACCGGCGACGACGCCCTCGACGGGCTCCTCCTCGCTCACCTCCTTGGGCACGAGGCCCCGCCGGCGACCTTCCAGTACCGGAACCGTCGCGGGACCTCCGCGACGAAGGGCCGCCACCGGATCGGGAGCTACGCGCCGGCGCCGGGCGACACGACGCGCTGGGTGTGCCTCGACTTCGATGGCACGGGGCACGCCGAGGCCCTCGCCGACCCGCTCGCCGCGGCGCAGGCGGGGCTCGCCGCGTTCGAGGCCGCAGGGCTCCCGGCCTACCTCGAGCGCTCGGGCGGCGGGCACGGCTGGCACGTCTGGGCGTTCTTCGACCCGCCGATCGCGGCCGCGAAGGCGCAGGCCCTGGGGCGGGCGCTCGCGCCGCGGGACGCCCCCCTCGCCGATGGCGGCGTCGCCGACGCGCTCTCGGCCCGCGGGATCGAGGTCTTCCCGAAGCAGGCCCGGCTCGGGAAGAAGGGCTACGGGAACCTCGTTTGGCTCCCGTGGTGGCGGGAGGCCGCACCCGGCGCGAACCTCTTCTACGAGGTCCGGGAGGACGGGACGCTCGCGCCCACGGTGCCCACGTTCGCGGCAGCGAGCGAGGACGACGTGGACCGCGTCCTCGCCGCCGTTCCTGCGCCGGTCGCGCCCACGGCGCGCCCTGCGGCGGACATCGCGCCGGCGCCCACGTCCCCGGCGGCCGCATCCGATCCGGCGTGGGCCGCCTGGCGCGCCCGGGCGCTCGCCGCGCTCCCGCTCGAGTCGGTGTACGGTCCCTGGCTGACGGGCGAGGCGTCCGGTCCCGGCTGGCTCCAGTGCCGCGATCCGTCGTCTTCCTCCGGCGACCAGAACCCCTCCGCCGGCGTCGCCGACGGCACCGGCGAGGCCGAACGGGGGCAGTTCCACTCGTTCCTCACCGGGAAGTCGATCTCGGTCTTCGACTTCCTCGTCGCGCGGGGCATGGCGGCGGACTTCCGCGCCGCGATAGGATTCGTCGCCGAGCGCTCGGGCGTCGCGCTCCCCGTCATCGCCGCCGCGCCGCCGGCCTCGGACCGCGCCGCGCCGCGCATCCGGGTCAACGGCCGCCAGCTCCGCGACCTCCTCGCCGACACGTGGCGCGTCGTCCACGCCACGAACACCCGCCCCTCGCTCTTCGTCCGCGCCGGTCTCCTCGTGCGGCTCGCGCGCGGCGAGGCGGGGCCGCGGATCGAGACCGTCGAGGAGGTCTCGATGTACGGGCACCTCGTGCGCGTCGCGACGTGGGTGCGCGTTACCGAGGACGCCGTCCTCGACACCACGCCGCCGAAAGACGTCGCGCGCGACATGCTCGTGAACCCCGACGACGAGCTCCCCGCGCTCGAGGCCGTCGTCGCGACCCCGGTCTTCGACACCGAAGGGAGGCTCGTCTCGATGCCCGGATACCACCGGGACGCCCGGCTGTGGCTGCACACCGCCCCCGATCTGACGGTCCCGGCGGTGCCCGAGCGGCCGAGCGATGAGGATCTCCGCACCGCGCGGACGCTGCTGCTCGACGACCTGCTGGTGGACTTCCCGTTCGCGGCGGACTCCGACCGCGCCCACGCCGTGGCCGCGCTGGTGCTCCCCTTCGTGCGACGGATGGTCTCGGGCTGCACGCCGCTCCACCTGCTGGAGGCCCCGACGCCCGGGAGCGGCAAGGGGCTCCTCGCGGACGTGCTCGCGATCGTGGCCCTCGGCCGCGCCTGCGACCCGACGACGATCACCCCGGACGAGGACGAGGCGCGCAAGAAGATCACCTCGATCCTCGCCCGGGCGCAGCCGCTGATCCTCCTCGACAACGTCCGCGACGGCCTCGACTCCGCGCAGCTCGCCTCAGCACTCACCGCCGAGACGTGGTCCGACCGCATGCTCGGCCAGACGCGGATGATCGACCTCCCGAACCGCGCGACCTGGCTCGTCACGGCCAACAACCCGCGCCTCTCCCTGGAGATCGCCCGGCGCTGCGTCCGCGTGCGGCTCGACGCCAAGCGCGATCGCCCGTGGGAGCGCACGGGCTTCAAGCACTCGCCGCTCCGGGACTGGGCGCGGCGACACCGCGCTTCCCTGATCCACGCCGTGCTCGTGCTCGTCCGCTCTTGGACCGCCGCGGGGCGCCCTGCCGGCGAGCGGACGCTCGGCTCCTTCGAGAGTTGGGCCGCGGTGGTCGGTGGCGTCCTCGCACACGCGGGGATCGCGGGCTTCCTCGAGGACACCGAGAAGCTCTACGAGGAGGCCGACGCCGAGGGACAGGAGTGGCGGGAGTTCGTGGCGGCGTGGTGGGTGGAGCACGGCGACGTGTGGGTGGCGACCGCCGACCTGCTGCGTCTCGCCGGCGAGCGCGACCTCCTCGGCGGCGTCATCGGAGACAAGTCCGAGCGCTCGCGGCTGATCCGCCTCGGCCGCGCGCTCTCGGCGGCCCGCGACCGCCACTTCGGCGGGTGGCGCCTCGCCGCCGGCCGCAACTCGAACAGCAAGGCGGCCCAATACCGGCTCGTCGCGACTGAGGACGCCGCCGAGTCCTCGGCCGCACCCTCCGGTGGCGACCCGGCCGGTGCCCTCTTCGGCGACGGCCTCGACGACGTCCTCATCCCCTTCGGGAGCACCCGATGAACGAAGACCCTCCCCCGTCCGCGCCCGCTCCGATGACGCCACTCGGCGAGCCGCTCGTCAGCGCCGACGCCGTGGCGGCCTTCCTCTCGATCGACACCGCGACCGTCTACCGGCTCGCGCGCAACGCCACCCTCCCGGCGATCCAGGTCGCCCCGCGCGTCCTGCGCTTCCGCCCCGAGGAGGTCCGCGCGTATCTCGAACGCCGCACCCGCAGGGCACCTCCCCGCGGCCGTGTCAACCGCCTCCTGGAGCCCTCCGCATGAGTCTCGATTCGACGCCGGAACGTACTGGAGGTGCTCCCCGGAAAGAGCGTCCATCCGGACCACGCGCGCTCCGCCTTCTGGGGCGCGGCGACGACGGAGGACGAGACGTGGCAGCGGACGGACGAGACAAGCCGAAGAAGCCCAAGCGCCGGCGGCGCTTCGGGAACATCTTCAGCCGCAAGTGGGCGTCGGGCCGGCGGACCTGGTCGGCGGTCTGGTACTGCAAGACGGAGGGGCGCAAGCTCACGCGCGCGTTTGACACCGAGAAGGAGGCCAAGGACTTCCTCGCCGAGGTCGAGAAGCGGCTCCTGACCGAGACGTACGAGGTCCCGCCGACGCTCTCGGAGGTCGAGGAGAAGGAGGAGCAGGCCCGCGCCGCGGTGCGGAGGCCCCGCTGCCCGACGCTCCTCGCGTACGCCGAGGACGTCATCGAGCGGCGCCTTGACCCGGTCCTCTCCGACGGCGCGATGGGCGTGCTCCGGGCCGCGCTCCGCGCGTGGACGGGCTTCTTCGGCGCGCGCGACGGACGCCGCGCCGTGAAGCTCGACGAGATCACCCCGGCCATGCTCCTCGACTACCGCGCCTGGCGGGCGACCCACCGGAACTCCCGCTACGGCCCCGACAAGCCGATCAGCCCGCGCACCATCAACTCGGACCACACCGCGCTCGTCCGCATCCTGAACGAGGCCGTCCTCGACGGCCACCTGGAGCGGAACCCCCTGGCGGGGATGAAGAAGCTCCGCGAGACCCGCCGCCAGCGCCGCTACCTCACGAAGGAGGAGCTCTCAGCGCTCATCACGAACTGCCCGGACCACTTCCGGCCCTTCGTGGTCACGGCCGCGTACACCGGCGCGCGGAAGGGCGAACTGACCCGTCTCCGCTGGTCCGACCTCGACTTCGAGAACGGTAAGATCGCCCTCTACCGCCCGAAGGTCGGCAACGCCGACTGGATCGACATGCACCCCGCGGTGGCCGCCGAGCTCACCCGGCTCCGGGAGGAGCGCGAGCGCGCGCTGGCCGAGAAGGGCGAAAGGGTCCTCCCCGAGCACCACGTGTTCGTCTCCTGGCACGGCACCCCGTACAAGGAGATCCGCCGCTCGTGGGACCTCGCCCTCAAGGCCGCGGGTCTCGACGGCCGCGAGGGTCTGACCCCGCACAGCCTCCGCCACAGCTTCGCGACCCACTTCCTCCAGAACGGCGGCGCCGTGACCGACCTCCAGCAGCAGCTCGGCCACGCCGAGCTCGCGACGACGCAGATCTACGCGAGCGCGCTCTCGGCGCGGCGCCGGGCGGCGGTGATGGCGTTGGACTTCGGGGGCGCAGCCTGATCTCAGCGTCACTCGGGGGCGTCGTTGCCGCCTCCATCCACGTGAGGCGATCAGCTTCGTCGGAACGCCGACTCCGATGGTCCGCGATCCCGAAGCCAAACGACCAAGGCTGCCGCAACTAGCGTCGCGTTGCGGATCGTCATCATCACCGCGTCACCCGGGGCAGCAACCTGGAGCACCGGCCACGTGCATGCGCACTGAGGAGCCCGTCCCTCCGCGAACGCCGCGGTCGTCAGTACAGCCGTGAACACGCAAAGCAGCGCGATCGACAGCCAGGCTCCAAACACACGGTGCGAGCGGCTCAAGAGGAAGACGGCGACGCCCAGTTCCAGAACCGGCACGGCGTACGCCAAGCGCGCGACGAGTTCTGGATCCGCCCACTCAGGTGCGAGGCGCACCGCCGCATGCACGTGTCGTGCAAGGTGCGTGAACTTGTACACCGCCGCCGCTCCCCAGTAGAGAGACAGGGCGACCCGGATCGCGAGACACGCTGCGTCGAGCCGTTCGCGGCCGCGGAGTACCAGCGGCGCTCGAAAAGCTCTTGCGCTGCCCACGCTCCTACTCCGATTGCCGGAAGATGGCGTCGAACTCGCGGCGCCGGGCCGCGAGCAACTTCTTCACTGCGCGACCGATCCGCCCGTGCGTTCGATCGAGCTCCTCCTGCTCTTCCGGACTATCGTAACGGTGCTCCAAGTGCGCCAGCTCGTAGAGGCGTGCCTGTCGGCGCTGCAGCTCGACGACGACCGGCCAGTACTTGTACTCGAGTTCCTCGACACGCTTGCGCGTGGCCGCGTCCACCTCGCCGAGTGCCGCGAGGCGCCAGTCCACGTAGCCGCGGATTGCCGCGTCGAGATCCTCCGGCACGAGTCGGTACGCGAAGACCCGGAGGTCGCCGTACTTGGGGAGCAGCGTCCGGTCGTACCGCATGTAGGTACGGATGCTCTCAAGCCCCTCGTACGGCTTGAGCTCCGCCCGGACGGCCTCGGCCTCCAACCCGGTCTGGGACGGCCGGTCCGGCTCTTGGACGTTCGCCCCGGGCAGGACCGACTGGTCGCCACCCCCGGTCGCATCGTTCGTTCCCGGTGCGCCGCGGTCCGTGTCGTCCGGTGCGGGCACGACGACGCGCGACCGCGTCCCACCGCGCTCCATGGGGTCTGTGCGTCCTCTGTCGCCGGTCAGGCGCGTGCGGTCCACCACGCGAGCCGGCGAGGACGGTTCGTCCTTGGACATCATCGCGACCGCCGCCAAGAGGCCGGCAACTGCCACTGCCAAGATCCCGATCCACGTTCCTGCGCGCATGGTCTCTCCTTTCGTCCGCTCTCCCGTGCGTGGTGGCGGCGAGACGCCGCCACCACAGGTTCGAGTCTCGGCCCTGCCGCTACGGGCTCGTCGCCGATGCGCTGGTGGGATTGCCCGCGTTGTCCAGCTGCACCGTCAGCGTCACGCTGTAGTCGCACGTCCCGGTGCCGCTCGCGCAAGGCAGCTTGAACTTGACGTTCACGTGGAACGCTCCGACGACCTTGTCCATTTCGGTCTGGTTCGGCTCGAGGATCTTCTTCATCCCGTTCATCACCGCGACGGCGGAGTCCTTCACGACCGTTGTGTTGAACGTGATGGTCCCGCCATCGACCTCGGTGTCGACGGGTTGCTCCGGTCCTGTGGCGGTCTTGTCCTCCGGCAGCGTCGGGTAGGTGCCCGTACCTGTTCCCGTGCCGGTGACGCCCGTGGGAGTACCGGATGTCGTGATCGAACCGTTCCCCGTCGTCGGGTCGTACGTGATGTTGATCGTCGGGATCACCGTGCACACGCAGTCGAGGCCCGCCGGCGGATTCGTCGATGGCGTGCCTCCGACGTTGTTGAGCGTTCCGGTGTTCAGGCCCCCGGGGTTGAAGCCCCCCGGCCCTCCCGTCAACGGGACTGCAAGGGCGGCCGACGACAACGAGAACGCCGCCGCCGCGACTCCGAGCAGGAGCGGCGCGACGCCTCGGCGTCGCAGCGCATCACAGAGACCAATGAGTTGCACTTCGTGTCCTCCTCATCCCCATGGGATCGTCCTCGGCTGCCGAGCTCGCCACCCCGAACGGGTGCGAGAACTCCAACACCCGAGGCAAGCGTATCCGACACGTGGAGTGCGCGCAATGGGCCTGCGACGTTTCGCTGGCGGCGCGCGCCGTTCGCCGGAAGCGCTTGGGCGGCATGGGCTTCGCGCGAGCAAGCGGCGAGTCCCCACGCGCAGAGGCCGACGAGAGCCAGCGCGCGGCGCCGGCCGGAGATCGCGCGTCCGGGGAGGGGCGACGTGCCGATCCGCAGCGGAAGTGCAGCGGTAGTTGGACTCGGGCCGAATCGGTCCTTGGTCGTCTCGCACTTCACGATGACGCGCGCGATGCGGAACGGTCGATCGAGGATGAACGACCATCTCGCGAGGACGGTCCGAACCGCCGCGGGGCACGCGTGTCCGTGCGGCGCTCTTCGTCGTCGCGACGACTCTTCGGGAGGCCAGGCGCGCAAATCGTCTGTGCTCGTTCGCCCACCCCGCTCCGTACTCCGTACCACGCGACGCCATCGGCAACGAGACCGAGGGTAGCGAGCGGGGCGACTCCCGGTGAAGTCGCCACGTGCGCGCCCGGTGCGCGCTGACGGCGCGTCCCGTTGGCGCGCCGAACGGGCTGCCGCAATCCGCTGCCTGGCCGCGACACGGGCGCGCACGGCGCGACCGTGGGCGCCGTTCGCGGCCCGCCGTCGTCGGGAGCCGTGACGAAGTCCAGCGGTTAGTCCAGCGGTAGCCGGAATCGCCCGATTCGAGGGGCTCACGGCGCGTTCGCGATGTCGCTGCAAGCCCAGTGTACGGCGCGACTTACGCGTGGTCGGGGCGAGAGGATTTGAACCTCCGGCCTCTTGCTCCCGAAGCAACCGTGGGTCGTTGCAGGCCAAGGACTTACGCGTGTCGCGAACTGCACAAGCTGCACACGCTGCACAAGGCGACAGGAGTAAGCACCTCTGGAGCACCTCCCCTGCGCGCGCCTCGGGCTCGCCACGCGCGGCTGCGCGGTGCCGCTGCGCTCCCGCCGGTCACCGCGCTCGCGGGCACACGGCACGGCGTCGCAACGCGAGGCTCTCGGCTGCGGCTTCGTCATCCGGATCCGGTGTGGCATCGCCGCCGCACGCCGGGTGACGCGTCGGCCTGTCGATCCCGGGGGCCACGCCTGCCCGGTCCCGCGCCGCTGACGGCACGTGGGCGCCGTGGGCCGGGCTCGCGGCAGCTGAGTGCCATCAGCCGTGGCCCGGACCCGCCCCGGCGGGCGTCGCCGCGGTGCGCCACCCTGGCCGTCCATGAGCGTAGCGTTCGTCGACCCGCGCGATGGCCCTCCCCGCCCCGAGGCACCGCGACCCGCGCGTACACCGGCTGTCGATCCGGCGGCCGCTCGGGGCCTGGTGGACGCCATCGCGGCGGGCCGCTTCTACGACGCCGAGCGCTGGGTGGCGTCGGACCGCCCGATCCAGTTCGTCTACCCGGAGAACCGCAGGAAGACGCCGCTGCGCCCGCTCCAGGCAGCGATCCGCTCGGGCCAGCACGACGTCGTGCTGCTGCTCCTCGCGAACGGCTACCGCACCGACCTCGAGCGCCGCTGTCCCTACAATGAGGCGCTCCGCTACGGCGGAGACCACGTCGTGAGGCTGCTCCTCGCGTGGAACGTGGACGTCACGACGGCCGACGTCTGGGCGATCCTCTCCTGCTACGACGTCGACATCCTCGAGGAGTTCTGGCGACGCGGCGCTGACCTGACGCGAGGCAACGAGTTGGCCGGCAACCTCGGCAGCTCGACGAGCAAGCGGCAGCTCTACCCCGCCCTTCTCACGCCGCCTGACCCCGAATCGGCCGTGATCCAGCTTCTGCGTG
>CALKVK010000025.1 GCA_937996235.1 uncultured bacterium
CTTCTGCTTCTCGAGCAGCTTGCGCTTGCGCGTGATGTCGCCGCCGTAGCACTTGCTCGTGACGTTCTTGCGCAGCGGCGAGATCGTCTCGCGCGCCACGATCTTGCCGCCGATCGCGGCCTGCAGCGCCACGGCGAACAGGTGCCGGCGGATCTTCTTCCGCAGCCGCTGCAGGATCTCGCGCCCGCGCCGCTCCGCGTGGTCGCGGTGGCAGATGAAGCTCAGCGCGTCGACGTCCTCGGACGCGACCATGATGCGCACCTTCACGAGCTGCGCGTCCTGGTAGCCGATCACGTCGTAGTCCATCGAGCCGTAGCCGCGCGTGGCCGACTTCAGCAGGTCGTAGAAGTCGTAGAGGATCTCGGCCATCGGCACGTCGTAGACGAGCAGCACGCGCTCCTTCGAGAGGTACTCCGTGCGCTTGTAGGTGCCGCGCCGCTCGAGGCAGAGCTGCATCACGACCCCGATGCACGTCGCCGGGCAGAGCACCGAGAGGCGCACCATCGGCTCGCGGAACTCGAGGATCGTGCCGGGGTCGGGCAGGTCGCTCGGCCGCTCCACCTCGACCACCTCGCCGTCGCGCGTCAGCACCTCGTACGTGACGTTCGGCGCGGTCTGGATGATGTCGAGCCCCGACTCGCGCTCGATGCGCTCCTGCACGATCTCCATGTGCAGGAGTCCGAGGAAGCCGCAGCGGAAGCCGAAGCCGAGCGCCTCCGACGACTCCGGGTGGTAGGTGAACGACGCGTCGTTCAGCGCGAGTTTCTCGAGCGCCTTGCGCAGCTCGTCGAAGTCGGCGGTCTGCACCGGGTAGAGCCCGCAGTGCACCATCGTCTTCGGCTCGCGGTAGCCGGGCAGCGCCTTCATCTGCGACGCGAGCCGCTCGAGCACCACGGTGTCGCCGACGCGCACTTCGTGCAGGTCCTTGATGTTGCACCACAGGTAGCCCGTCTCGCCGGCCTGCAGCTCCGCGCACGGCGTCATCTTGGGACGCATCATGCCGAGCTCGAGCACCTCGTGGGTCGTCGCGGTGCCCATGAAGCGCACCTTGTCGCCCTTGCGGATGACGCCGTCCTTGACGCGCAGGAACACGATCACGCCGCGGTAGACGTCGTAGACGGAGTCGAAGATGAGCGCGCGCAGCGGGTCGTCGGGCGAGCCCTTGGGCGCGGGGATGCGCCGGATGATCTCGCGCAGGAGCTCGGGCACGCCGAGCCCCGTCTTCGCCGAGACGGGGAGGACGTCGGCCGGGTCGATCCCGAACGTGGTCTCGAGCTCCTCCTTCACCTCGTCGGGGCGCGCGGCCTGCAGGTCCACCTTGTTCAGCACGGGCACGATCTCGAGCCCCGCCTCGATCGCGAGGTACGCGTTCGCGACGGTCTGCGCCTGCACGCCCTGCGCCGCGTCCACGAGCAGCAGCGAGCCCTCGCACGCGTGCATCGAGCGGCTGACCTCGTACGAGAAGTCCACGTGCCCGGGCGTGTCGATCAGGTTCAGCCGGTACGTCTCGCCGTCGTGCAGGTAGTCGAGCGCCACGGCCTTCGCCTTGATGGTGATGCCGCGCTCGCGCTCGAGGTCCATCGAGTCGAGCGTCTGCTCGCGCATCTCGCGCTCGCTGAGCGCGCCGCACGCCGTCAGGATGCGGTCCGCGAGCGTGGACTTGCCGTGGTCGATGTGCGCGACGATGTTGAAGTTGCGGATGCGCTCGGGCTTCATGGCGTGGGGTCTGTGGGACTCTCTCGGGCCGGGTTCGGGGGAGGCTACTCGGTGCGCCGGGTGCCGTCGGAAGGCTCGTCGCGCAGCGCGTCCTCGAGCCGCGTGCGCAGGTCGGCGAGCGCGCGCGCGCGGTGGCTGACGGCGTTCTTCTCCGCCGGATCGACCTCCGCGAAGGTCTTCCCGAGGGACGGGACGAGGAAGTGCGGGTCGTACCCGAAGCCGGAGCGGCCCCGGGGCTGCGCCACGAGCACGCCCTCGCAGGCACCCTCGCCGCGGCAGACGATGCTCCCGTCGGGCCGCGCCACCGACACCACGCAGCGGAAGCGGGCGAGCGGGCGCTCGAGCCCCGCAGCCGCCGCCTCGGCGACGAGCTTGCGGTTGTTCGCGAGGTCGCCGGCGCCCTCGCCGGCGTAGCGCGCCGAGCGCACGCCGGGGCGCCCGCCGAGCGCGTCCACCTCGAGCCCCGAGTCGTCCGCGAGCGCCCAGACCCCCGCCGCGCGCGCCGCGTGGACCGCCTTCAGGTCGGCGTTCGCGACGAACGTCGTGCCCGTCTCGTCGGGCGCGTCGAAGCGGCGGCCCTCCGGCAGCTCGTCCGGCGCGACCAGCCGCACCGGGAGACCCGCGAGCAGCGTGCGCAGCTCGCGCAGCTTGTGCGCGTTGCCCGAGGCGAGGACGAGCTCCCTCAACGTGCGCCCCCGGGGAGAGGCTCCGCGCGCGCGGCGCGCTGCAGCTCGAACACGCGCGCGCAGCCTCCGAGGGCGAGGTCGAGGAGCCTGTCGTGGAGCGCCCGCGGGAACGTGCCCCTCTCCGCGCTGCCCTGCACCTCGACGAGCCCGCCGTCCGACGTCGCGACGACGTTCATGTCGACCTCGGCCACGGAGTCCTCGACGTACGGCAGGTCGAGCCGCGGCTCCCCGCCGACGATGCCGACCGAGACCGCCGCCACCTGCGTGCGCAGCGGCGAGCGCGCGACGGCTCCCGTCCCCACGAGCTGATCGCACGCATCGGCGAGCGCGACCCACGCGCCCGTGATCGCCGCCGTGCGCGTGCCGCCGTCCGCGACGAGCACGTCGCAGTCGACCGCGAGCGTGCGCTCGCCGAGCGCCTCCATGTCGACGACGGCGCGCAGCGCGCGTCCGATCAGCCGCCCGATCTCGACGCCGCGGCCGTCCGGCTTCCCGCGCGTGCTGTCGCGCTCCTTCCGCGGCGCGGTCGAGCCCGGGAGCATCGCGTACTCGGCCGTCAGCCAGCCGAGCCCGCCCCCGCGGCGCCAGCGCGGGACCTCGTCCTGCACGCTCACCGTGCACAGCACGCGCGTGCGCCCCGCCTCGACCAGCACCGAGCCCGCCGGAACATCGGTGAAGCCCCGCACGAGACGCAGGGGCCGCAGTTCGTCGTTGGCGCGTCCGTCGCTGCGTGGCACGGGAACTCCTCGGAGTCGGGGCCGGATCCCTGCCGACGCTACACGCCGGGTCGCGATCGGGCGCCGAGGAACGGGAGCCGCCGTGCGCGGCGGCGTAGCCGTCGGAACGTCCCCGCGGGGACGGCGGCGCGCCGAGGCGCGACCCGCCTCACAGCTCCTTGTTGCGCTTCAGGTAGTCCTTGCGGCCCTTCTCCCGCGCCTCGAGGACCGGCTTCGCGACCGCGTCGTAGCGCTTCGTCTGGGCCGCGGAGAGCCCGCTCGCCTTCGCGTCGTCGCGCCACCCGGCGATCGTCTTCAGGACGTCCGCGTCGAAGCTCCACCAGTTCAGGAAGCCCTTCTCGAGGGCGTCGAGCGCCGCGTCGAAGGCGTCCCCGGTCTTGTTCTTCTCCCGCGCCTTGTACCAGTCCTTCGAGGCGTCCTTCATGGCGTCGTCGTGCTTCTCGAGCGTCTTCTGCCACTTGCCGACGAACGCGTCGCACGCCGGGACGCCGCGCCAGTCGCGGACGAAGAGCGCGGCCTGTCCGGCCCACGCGGCGCCGTCGGTGACCTTGCCCTTCGTCTTCGCGAACGACGCCTCGATGTCCGCCGCCTGCTTCGCCGCGACGGCGTCGATCGACTCCGCGAGCTTCTTCGCGCGCGCCTGCACCTTGCCGTCCACGCCCTGCATCGACGCCGCGCGGAGGGCGACCTGGTACGCGGCGACGGGGTCGCGGAACCAGCCGTCGTCGTCCTTCACCTCCTCGAGCCACGCGAGGTTCGCCGCGACGCGCTCCGGGTCGCTGCTCGTCATCCCCTCGCACCACGCGAGCTGCTGCGCCTGGTTGCCCCAGGGCGCCCAGTGCAGGTCGAGCTCGAGCGTCCGGAACCTCAGCAGCGGGTACTTCGCCTCGACGTACCCCTCCCACGCGCCGACGCCGCCGCCGTACGGGTAGACGGGGTCGCCGCGGCCGTGCATGACGGCGATCGCCTGGTGGTGGTTCGCCTTCGCGAGCCCCGACCCGATCCAGAGCCCGCTGCCGTGCGCGACGATGCCCTGCACCTCGTCGCCGTAGTGCCCAGCGTAGTAGTGCGCGAAGAACGAGCCCTGGCTGAGGCCGTAGATGTACGTCGCGTTGACCTTGAACGTCTTCCTCAGCTCCTCGTGCAGTTCGTGCAGGCGCTTCAGGTCGTCGCTCGACTGCAGGAAGTTGAAGCCGCCCTGGCCGTTCGGCGTCGTGCCCTCGGGCGAGACGACGAGGTCGTCCGGCCGGAACTCGCCGGGCGCGTGCATCGAGAAGCCCCAGCCCTTCCAGCCGTTCGAGCCGTGCAGGATGAACGTGAGCGTGATGCCCTTCTGCTCGTCGTACGACTTCGGCAGGTACCAGTCGTACGCGAGACCGTTCGCGGCCTTCCACGTGTAGACCTTGCCCGTCGCGCCCGCGGCGGGCGCCTTCTCCGGCGTGTCGTCCGCCGCGTGCACGGCGCCGGTCGTCCCGACCGCGCCCAGCACCACCGCACCCAGCACGACCGCACCCAGCACCGCAGTGCGCAGCACGGCCGAGCACGCGAGCACGCGCAGCGCAGCGCCCAGTCCCGTACGCCGTCCCGCACGCCGTCCCGCGCGCAACCCGTCCGTCGTACAGCCCGCCATGGCGCGCCCTCCGCTCGTCCGCCGGGATCCTATGCGCACGAGGGCGGCCGTTCGTAACGGGTCGGTTTCGAATGCGTGCGGACGGGTGCCGCCCGCGACTGCGTCCCCTCACTCCTCGAACGTGAACTTCCCGCCCGTCGCCTCGGCGATCTTCTGCATCTGGTCGCGGTACCACGTGCTGTTGCTGTACGCGACCGTGTGGACGACGACCTTGTGGAAGCGGTTCAGCTCGCGCAGGTGTTCGGTCACGCGGTTCCAGTGCACGTAGAGGCCGACCTCGGGCTCGCCGGAGGAGAGCAGGTAGACGGTGTCGATGTCGGGGTCCGAGACGACCGCCTCGAGCACGGCCCAGATGTCCTTGCGGCCCTCGAGCTTCGCGTCGTCGACGAACTGCAGCGCCGCCTTGTGGGACTTCTCGTCGAGCGGCACGGGCGCCTTCGCCATCGTGCGCAGCTCGGCGCCGTAGGTGACGACGTCGAAGACGAGCAGTCCGTGGAGCGGCGTCAGAGTGCGGTCGAGCTCCTCGCGGGCGCGCACGCTCTTCACCTTCCCTGCCTTCGTGGACAGCCGCATGTCGGCGGAGGCGTCGATCACGAACGCGACGTGGTCGCTGGTGACGTCGAGACCGTTGAACGCAGCGCGGGTGTGGCCGGCCTCGGGCGGCGGCGCGGCCGCGTCGCCCTCCGGGAAGGCGAACGCCTCGCGGCTCTCGCGCCACCAGCCCTCCCACTGCTCGCGCAGCGTGAAGAGCTTGCCGCTGATGCGCTGCAGGAACGCGGTCGCGCGCTGCGCGACGACAGGGCGCGCGTCGCCGGTCGCGCCGACGAGTGCGTCCACCGCGGTCTTCGTGCGCGCGGCGACGAGGTTGTCGACGGCCTGCAGGCGCGGACGCCAGTCCGGGTCGGCGAGCGCCGCGCGCGAGCGCTCCTCCGTCTCCGCCGGACGCAGCTCCGGGACGACGCCGAGCAGCGCGCAGCGCACTCCGGCGTCCGCGTCCGCGAGTCCCTTCTCGAGCCACGCGGCGTGCGCCGCGGGGTCGATGCGCACGAGCGCCTCGAACACGGCCTCGCGCACGAACGGGTCGGTGTCGCCCGCGAGGCGCTTCAGGTGCTCGACCGGACCGGGGTCGCGCAGACGCCCGAGCGCCTGTGCGGCGGCGGCCTGCACGAAGGGCCGCGGATCGTTCAGCGACTTGTCGAGCTGGCCCACGAAGCCCGCGTCGCCGTACAGGCCGAGCGCCTGCGCGCACCACTGCCGCACGCGGTGGTTCTTGCGGTTCTTGCGCATCTCCGCGGCGACGCGCTCGCGCGCGTACGGGTCCGTGAACGACGGGATCACCTCCCACACGATGTCGCGGCGGTGCGGGTGGTCGCGGTCGAGCACGTCGAGGAGCAGTTCCATCGCGGCCGCGGTGTTCATCTCGAGGCAGAGGTGGGCGCCCTTGCGCACCGTGCCTTCCTGCGGCCCCTCGAGCAGCTTCCGCGCCTCGCCGAGCCGCGGGTCGGCGTCGCCTGCGTGCGCGGCGGAGACGGCGCCGAGGACCGTCGCACACGCGAGCAGCGCGACGGCTCGTAGAGCCCGGATGCTTCCGGCTGCGGACATCAGGCGCCCTCCCGGGCGAGAAGGTAGAGAGCCGCCGCGACGGCCGCCACGTTCAGGATCGTGACCAGCGCGAGCCGCGCGAGGAACGACGGCTTCGCGCTCTTGTGCCGCAGGAGCAGCACGGCGAGCCACGCGCCCGCGCAGCCCGCGAGGAGCGCGCAGGTGAGGAGCGTCCGCTCGGGGATGCGCCACGCCGCACGGCGCGCCGCGGCCTTGTCCCACGCATAGACGACGAACACGCCGACGTTCCAGAGCGCGAGCGCGGACAGCGTCTCCGTCACGCGGGCACGCTACACGTGAGGCAGAGTTGTTCGCAGCGTCGCCCCCTGCGTTCCACTGACGTGGCGGCGCGCAGGGGGCGCACGCCGGGAGAACACGCGATGCGACTCGTCAAGGGCTTCGACTACGAGATCGTGCGCATGGCGCTCGCCGCCGGGCTTCGACCGCGGATCGTGCACTGGGAGCGCATCCACCTCTCGCTGCACGACCGCACGGCCTGCCGCGCGCTGCTCGACGCGCACGGCTATCGCTTCGCGCCCGATGCGGGGCTCGACTCGCTCGCCGCGCTGCCGTTCTGAGGCAGGTCGGACTGCGCCGGCCGTCAGCCGGCGTACAGGACGGAGTAGGGCGCCGCGTCGGCCGCGGCGAGTTCGTACAGGCGCTTGCCGATCTGCTCGAGGTGTCGTGCGTCGTGCGCACACCACGACGCGAGCAGATCGCCCGCCGGCATCGGCGGGAAGCCGGCCTCCTCGTGCGCGGTGTCCCAGCGCGCGTCCGTCAGTCCGCGCAGCCACGCGACCGACGCGGCCCGCAGCGCGCGGAAGCGCGCGAGACCCTCCGCCGGGTCGCGCGACTGGAAGTCGCGCTCGCGCACGCGGGCCTGCGGGTCGAAGCGCGGCCACGGGAGCTCCGGCGTCTCGAGCGTCATCCGCAGGCGCGTGCCGAAGTCGTCGGTCTCCTCGTCCACGAGGTGGCCGAGCACCTCCACGAGCGACCACGCGCCGTCGCTCGGACGCCGCCGCCACGCGGCGTCGTCGAGTCCGCCGAGCAGGGCGTCGAGCACGTCGGGGAAGCGCTCCATGCGCGCGATGAGTCGAGGTGCGTCCATCGCCGGATCGTAGCGGCACCGGCGCGGACGCGGACACCGCGGGCCGCCCGGGCGGGAGAATCCACATGCGCTCCCCGCCCCCGGTCGGTTACTCAGCGGCCGAGGCCTGCGCGCCGCAGCCGATCCGCGGCCTCCTGGAGGTTCCGATGCGCCGTATCGGTCGCCGTGGTCCCGCCGCCGCTTCCTTCGTCGCCCTCGCACTCGGCGCCGCGCTCGGCGCCGCGGGCGCGATCACCGACGTCACGCCGACGACGCTCTCGTACGGCCTCGACGTGCGCGCGTTCGGGTCGGGGTTCGGGACCGCGAAGCCCAAGATCCTGCTGGCGCCCGAGGGCGGCGGGAAGTCGAAGAAGCTGAAGGTGGTCTCGTTCGACGACACGCAGGTGGTGGGTCGCGTCGGCGCGGTGAAGGCCGGCACGTACCGCGTGGTCGTCGATCCGAAGGACAAGGGCCTCGCGACGGTCACGTCCGAGTCCACCGTCGACGTGTCGCTGCCCGTGTTCGTGCGCTTCGAGCCCGCGGAGGCCGCGCGCAACGGCGAGACGGTGCTCGTGGCGGGCAGCCTCGGAACCAAGAAGGGGCGCGTCACCGTCGGCGGCAAGCCCGCGAAGGTGCTCGAGTGGACGGGCGGCGGCGTCACGCTGCGCCTGAACAAGAAGACGCCGCTCGGCACGCAGGACGTGGTCGTGAAGAACACCGCGGGGAGCGTGACGTTCGCGGGCGCGCTCGACGTCGTCGCGCAGCCGGGCGGCTCGGGGTTCGGCGGTCCGATCACGGACAACCCGTTCGCCTCCGACACGCCCGGGATCACGTATCAGGTCGACGGCGTGACGCCGACGTCGAACTTTTCGACGCCGCGCTTCGAGCCGCTCACGCGGCCGAACGCGGGCACGAACACGCGCCTGCTCGTCGACGCCAACGACTTCACGCAGGTCGAGTTCAACTACGACCTCTCCGCGCCGCTCCCGGGCAACCCGGACCAGACGAAGGTCCTCGCGCCGCCGAAGCTGAACATGATCCTGCGCTTCATCGACGGGCGCGTCTATGCGACGACGACCGACCAGAACGTCGGCGACGTGATCGAAGGCTCCGCGGTGTCGCTCACGGTCACGGGTCCCGCGGCCGGCATACTCGGCTACGGCGGGAAGTTCAGCGCGACGCTCGTGAAGGTGGCGGGCAACGGCCCGGCCACGATCCAGATCACGAACGGCTTCTTCTGGGCGCGCCCGAAGTCGTTCTGATCACGACGGACGGTGTCTGACACCGTTCGTCGCGGTTCGTCGGACGTCAGTAGCGGACCGACGAGCCCTGCACGCGCGGCGTGACGGTGATGCCGAACTCCTCGCCGCGCAGCTGCACGACGATCGTGAGCGGTCCCCCGCGGTAGCCGAGCGTCACGTCGGCGAGCTCGACGACGATCTGCCGGCTCGTGGTGTCGAGCACCAGCCGCCGGACGCCCTCGTCGGGCAGCGACCACGTGAAGGTCGTGCCGGAGACCTCCGCGAACTCGTCGGAGAGGAACACGCCGTAGGCGCCGATCGCGAGCGAGACGTCGGGCGGGCCGGCGCCGGCGGGGATCGACGCGACGCCGAGCCGCGCCGTGACCGAGCTGCCGCCGGGATCGTCGATGCGGGCGCGCAGCGAATCGACGCGCAGGTTCGCGCCCTTGAAGGCACCTCCGCGCCGGACGTCGAAGCTCGAGTCGTCGAGCATGACGATGGTGAGTTCCTCGAACGTCGCCGTCGCCAGCGCGAACGCAACCGTGTCGCCCTCGCCGACCACGCCCTCGAGGTCGCCCTTCACCTTCACGGTCGCGGAGCCGCGGCTCGTCCCGCCGATCCCGGAGCGGAGCAGGATCTTCGTCCCCTCGCCCTTGAAGAGCAGCCGCGTGCCCCTCTTGTTCGTCTTGGCGGTCGAGAGGTCGAACGAGAGCGGCCCGACGCTGAACGTCCCGCCGCCGCCGAGCGCGAGCCCGGAGCAGCAGTCGTCGAGGCGGATCTTCGCGGTGAGGGTCGAGCGCGCGGGGTTCTTCGCGTTCCGCTTGACGCGCACCTTCTCCGGCAGCAGCAGCCCGCCGAAGCGCGGCGGCGGCGAGGGCCGGAACGTCAGGTCCGCGACGCTGCCCTCGGAGCCGGATGCGTTGCCGACCGCGACCTGCGCGCCCGTGACCGGGTCGAGCGTGAAGATCGTGCTGCCGTCCGCGTACACGGCGAAGAAGGTCCCGTCGCTCGGGCGGATGGCCATCCCCTCGATGCCCTGGCCGAGGGACAGCTCGACCGGCGTGCCGACGACGGCGCCCGTGGCCGGGTTGATCTGCGCGAGCACCTCGTTCGCGAAGCCTGCGGGGACCTCCACCGTCGCGAGCCACAGCCGGCCGTCGGCGGAGAACGCCAGCCCGCCGCGCGACAGGCCCGTCGAGCCGATGACGGTCGCGAGCGCGGTCTCCGTGTCGATCACGACGATCGAGCCCTCCTTGCCGCCCGGCGCGCCCTCGATGTTGTCGTCGCGCGCGATCACGGCGTACAGCCGCCCGTCGGTCGGGCTGAACTCCATCGACGAGATGCGCAGCGGCTGCTGGTCCGCGGCATCCGTGATCGTGCCGACGGTCGCGACGACGCTGCCGTCCGCGGCGTCGAGGCGCCGCAGCACGCCGACCTTGCCGGCGGGGTTGTTGCGGTCGTTGTTCGAGACCCAGACGTTGCCGTCGGAGTCCATCGCGATCGCCGGGGTCGGGCCGTTCGCCAGCGGGGAGCCGACGAGCGTGTAGGCGGCGGTTTCCTGGTCGACGATCACGAGCGAGCCGCCCGACGAATCGTCGGTGCTGCCGTACATCGTCTCCTGCGCCCGGGCGGGAGCGGCGCCCGCGGCGACCAGCGCGGCGATCGTCAGCGCGGAAGGCAATCGAAGGTTCGGACGGTGGTGCATCGGCTCGGCTCCCTCGCTGCGCGGATGCGCCCCGCGCGTGACTGACGTCGCACACTACGAACGGTGTCCGACACCGTTCGCAGCAGACACCGTTCGCAGCACTCAGTGCAGCGGATCGCCGAAGACCCGCGCGACGAGGTACACGGGAAGCAGCACGACGGCCGCGACCGGATGCCACCACGCGAGGTCGCTCGACGCCGTCGCCGGGCCCGAGCCCGTCGCGACGACGCGGAAGCGCAGCGTGCACGTCTCGGTGCGGCCCGACGACGTGAGCGCGATCCGCAGGTGCGCGCCGTCGGGCGTCGTCGGCATCACCTGCGTCGCGTCCTGCACCGACCACAGCTCGAACTGCAGCGCCAGGGGACCCTCCGACGAGCCCGGGACCTCGAACGGCACGCCCGCCACGATGGGCACGACGTCGATGCGGCCCCCGCGCACGACGGCGACCCAGCGTCGTCCGATCTCCTGCGGCGGCCGCCGCGGCTCGTCCTCGAACACCGCGGTCGCGGGCACGGTCGATGCATTCACGATCCGGCCGTTCAGCGAGGCGCCGGTCTGCGGAAGGACGGCGTCGATCTCGACGGTGATCCCGGACGCGGCGGCCGTCCACGTCCACGGGGCGCCGTCGCCGGCACGCTCGAAGCCCGGAGCCGCCGGACGCAGCTCCGTCCGCTCCGTCGTCGCGCAGCCGACGAGCAGGAGAGCGCACGCGAGCGCGGCGAGGCAGCGTGCCACCCGACGACCGACGAGAACGCGCGAGTGGGCGGCACGCCGCTTCGCCGGCGGGACGGCGTGTCCCTCGCTCGGGGACGGACGCGATGCGGCATACGCTGACACGCGCGGCGGACCCTACGGTGCGGGCGCGTGCGAGCGAACGGATGCGCGGGGCGCCCGCAGCCCCGTATGCTCGCACCCCGCAGAGCGGCCGACCCGGCGGGGAATGGGGGGCCGCGCCGCGGGATCGGGGGGCGCATGCTGACGCTCGACGTCGAGGGACGGTCGCGGAGAGGGTTCGCGCCGGCGGCGCTCGTACTGCTCGCGGCCGGGTTGACGTGGGGCACGGATCCGGCCGCGGCCGACGAGCCGAGCGCCGCGGAGGTGCGCGCCCTGCTGCAGGCAGGCGACGCGCGGGGCGCGCTGGAGCGCGCGGCGCTGCTCGTCGAGTACTCCCCCGACGCTCCGGAGGCGCTCGCGCTCGCGGCGGACTCGGCGGCCACCGCCGGCGACCGCGACGCGGCGCTCTGGTACGCGCGACGTGCGCTCCAGGTCTCGGACGGTGCCGCGGCGAAGACGGCCGCGGCGCGCGTCGCGGAGTTGGACCCGCTCGCTCCGGAGGTCCGAGCCGCCTATGACGATGCGTGCGCAGCACTCCTCGACGTCGGTCGTCTCGCCGCGCGCCGGAAGCTCTGGGCGAACGCCGTCGAGCTCCTGGTGCGCCTCGAGGACTCCGATCTCGGTGCGCCGGCGGCGAAGGAGCTGGCCGCCGTCTACGCGAAGAAGCAGGCCGTGCTGGAGCTCCTCGACGACGGCCTCGACGTGCCGCTCGCCCGCGAGTCGAGGCGCCCGGCGGAGTGGATCGCGCGCAACGACGCGAAGCACGCCACGTGGGAGACGGCGTGGGAGGTGAAGAGCGACAACTACACGGTCGTCACCGACACCGGCTGGGAGCTCGCGAACGCCATCGCGACGTCGATGGAGCAGATGAACCTCTACTACCGCAAGGTCTTCCGCCACAAGGAGCGCGGCGGCGGCACGGCGCGCTGCACCATCTACGTCTTCCGCTCGCGCGACGAGTACTTGGCGCACGTGCCGGCCGACGAACACGACGCCGCCGGCTTCTTCACGCCGGGCAAGAACACGATCCACCTGTACGACACGCGGCCGTCGGGCGAGCCGATCGCCGAGATGTGGCGCACGCTGTTCCACGAGGCCTCCCATCAGTTCACGGACATGATCATGGCGGAGGTCGCTCCCGCCTGGCTCGACGAGGGGACCGCGAGCTACTTCGAGGGCGCGGAACTGCACCCGAACGGGCGCGTGCAGACGAATCTCGTCGTCGACGCCTACCTGCGCGCGCTGCACGGTTCCCTCCAGTCGGGGAAGCCGTCGCTGCGCGACGTCATCTCGTTCGCCGAGGACGGCTCGTACGCGGCCGACTACTACCCCGTCGGCTGGGGTCTCGTGTACTTCCTGCGCAACTACGAGGACGACGCGTGCGAGCGCGTCTACGCGCCGCTCTACGACCGGTACGTCGATTCCTACCGCACCGGCGGCAAGCACGACCGCTTCGAGCGCTTCGTGGAGACGTTCGTGACCAAGGCGAAGCTCCCGGGCGTCGCGCGCTTCGAGGAGTTCGAGGAGCACTTCCGCGCATGGGCCGAGGGCCTGTACCGCGTGTGGACCGCGGGCCCGGAGGTCGCGTCGGAGCTGGTGGAGCGCGCGCGCCGTCAGCACGCCGCCGGGCAGGCGGAGGCGGCGATCGCCACGTACCGCTTCGCCTTGCAGAAGCGGCCGAGCGACCTGGCCGCGACGGCGGAGCTCGCCGGCATCTACGCGGAGCTGGGCCGACGTGACGCGGCGCTCGCGCTCGACCGGCGCGTGGTCGAGTTGGCGCGGAGCGGGGATCCGGAGCGCGCGGTACCGACGTGCGACGACGTGACCGCCGGATCGCTCGCGCAGGCCGCGCAGGAACGCATGGCGAAGGCCGACGCGCTGTTCACGGAGCGCTGGACTGCCGCGTGCGCCGCGATCGAGGCGGGCGCGCGCGCCGCCGCGACCGCGTACGACGCCGCCGGAGCGCCGCGCAATGCCGACGTGGTGCTGCGCGACGCGGCGCGTCTCCTCGCACTTCCGGCGAGCCTCGTGAAGGCGCGCGACGAACACGTCGCGGCGCACGCCGTGGACGGCAGACACCGCTGTCGGCTGCCGCTCGCACCCGGCCTCGACTCGTGGGAGCTCATCGGCGGGTGGCGCGCGGACGGCAGCGTGCTGCGCGCGGACACCGTGGCGGAGACGGCACTCGCGATCTACCGCGAGGAGCTGCCGGACTCGTACCGCTTCGAGGTGACCGCGACGTCCCGCACGAAGGACGAGGGTCGCTGGATGGCGCTCGCGTTCGGGCTGGGGGAGGACGGCGTGTGGGACACGCTCGGCGTCTACGGCAACGCGACGGCCTCGGTCGAGCGCGTGCGCGAGTCGTTCGAGCTTCTGCTGCGGTTGCCCGATCTGCCGGTGGGAGGCGCCGACGAGGTCCGTCTCGCGGTCGAGGTGACGCAGGGCCACGCGGCGTTCCACGTCAACGGCACGTGCGTCGCTGCGCTCGACATGGGAGAGACGGCCCTCGCGGGTCGAGTCGGCGTCGCGTGCGCGCAGGGCGTGTTCGAGTTCAGGGACCCGGTGCTCATCCGGCGCTGACGCGACGTTCGACGCCGCGCTCCGCGCGCCACGGACGGCGTCCGACGGCGCGCGCGGCAGTTCGGACGCGAACGAGCTCCCCACGCAGGTGCCACCCGGCGCGCGCGCCTTCCTGAAAGGAGTAGCGTGGCGGCGGGCACCTGTACGTGGAGGAGCCGCTGCAGCACGCCTTCGAGCCGCACGAACTGATCGCCCACGCCGCCGGCGTGCGCGCGCTCGCGCGAAGTCTCGTCGGCGACGTGCACGCCGCGGACGACCTCGTCCAGCAGGCGTGCCTCGCGGCGCTCTCGCGCCCGCCGCGTCCGGAGGTCCCGGCGCGCGCGTGGTTCGTGGGCGTGATCCGCAACCTCGCGCGGCGCCGGCGTCGTGACGCAGAACGCCGCGAGCGGCGGGAGCGGGCGGGCGCGCGGCCGGAGCGCGTCTCCTCTTCCGCACGCACGGTCGAGCTGATCGAGATGCACCGGCGGCTCGTCGACGTCGTCGGCCGACTGGACGACCCGTATCGGACGGCGGTCGCGCTGCGCTACTTCGAGGGACTCTCGGTCGGCGAGATCGCCGCGCGCGAAGGCGTCCCCGCGGCCACCGTCGGCACGTGGCTGCATCGCGGGCTCGCGATGCTGCGCGGGCGGCTCGACGCCGAACGCGACGACTGGCGCGCGGCACTCGTGCCGCTCGCGTTCGGGTCGCGACCGCGCGCGCCCTCCGCGCCCCCGCCGGCGTCCCCCCCACTCACCTCGTTGCTGCACGCAGGAGCCGTCGCCATGTCCGTGAAGAAGATCACCGCCGCCGCCGTCGTGCTGCTGCTGCTCGTCGCGAGCTGGTCCGCGGTCGACGCGATCGTGCACGGAGACGCCGACCGGCCGACGGCGACGCAGCCGTCGCCCGTCGACTCGACCGGAGACGGCGCCGCGCGCGGACACGTCGCGGCCGCAGCGGCGCCGGCCGTGGAGAGCGGCGTCGACCTGACGCAGGTGGACGTCGACCGCGACGTGCACGGCATCGTGACCGACGCCGCCGGCCGGCCGGTCGCGGGCGCGGACATCCAGGCGTTCGACTATCCGGGACAGCGCGTCCCCGTCAGCGGACTGGCCTACTGGCAGGGCGTCGAGGGCCCGGCGACGCACTCGGCAGGCGACGGGACGTACGCGCTGCGACTCGCTCCCGGCGCGGTGCGCGGCATCCGCTTCTCGGCGCCGGGTCTCGCGACGACCGAGGTGGCGACGGTCCCCGCCGGCGAGCGCCTCGACGTCCAGCTCCGGCCGGGCGTCGCACTCGAGGTGCGGCTCGTCGGCGACGACGGACGCACGCCGGGCGGCGGCACGCTGCGCGTGTTCAACGGCGACTCGTTCGGACGGGCGCGCGTCCCCCACGTCGACACGACCGTCGCCGTGGACGAACACGGGCGCGCGCGCATCGAGGCGCTTCCGCCGCGCGCGTGGGTGTGGGTCAGTCCCGACGTGCCGGGGTGGGGCCTGCAGCGCTGGACGCAGATCGACCTGCCGGAGTCGGGCGAGCTGACGCGCACCGTCGAGATGGTCGCGGGCACCACGCTCGTGGGCCGTGTCGTCGACGCCGGGACGCGCGTGCCGGTCGCCGACGCGTCGGTCATGCTGAGCTGGTTCGAGGTGCCGGGCACCACGACGCGCGGTGACGGCCGCTTCGAGCTGCCCGGCTGGTCGCCGCTGTCGCAGGTCGTCGTCGACGCCGCGGGCTACGCCCGTGCGACGGTGACGGCGGGAGACGGCGCCGAGGCGGAGATCGCGCTGGTGCGCGGCTGCCGCGTGCGCGGTCGCCTGGTGGATGCGACGGGTGTGCCCGTCGCCGACACGAGCGTCGGCGTGTTCACCCTCGCAGGCGGCGAGATGACGTCGCTCCGCTGGACGCGATCGAGCGCGGACGGGCGCTTCGAGATCGACCGCCTCGCCGCCGACCCGGGGACGCTCGTCGTCCCGGGGGCGGCGTCGCACGGGCACATGCTGCTCGACTACGCAGCGCTCGCGCCCGGCGACGTGCGCGACCTCGGCGACGTGGCGCTCGCGGCGTCGCGGGCGCTCGCGGGTCGCTGCGTGAACGCCGACGGCTCCCCGGCCGTCGCGGTCTGGGTGCGCTGCACGGGCGAGAACCGCGACCGCGCACGCCTCGTCGGCGCGCCGAACGCCGGGCGCTTCGACGATCGCGGACGCACCCGGACGCAGCGCACCGACTCCCGCGGCCGCTTCCTGTTCGCGAACCTCGCTGCCGGCTCGTACCGCATCGACGCGGCCGGCGTCCCGTACGGCGCGCCGGCGGCGGCCGACGTCGAGCTGGGCGACGCGGACGCGCGCGACGTCGAGCTGCGCTTCGCGGCGGGCACGCCGTTCGACGTGGAGGTCGTCGACGACGCGGGCGCACCCGTCGCGGGCGTGAAGGTGACGGTCGCGACGACCGACGCGGGCGACGTGCAGGGCGCGACCGAGCTCGCCGGCCGGGCGAGTTTCCTGCTTCCGGGCGCACCGGCGACGGTCACGACGTACTCGGGCTTCGCCGGTCGCACGTTCTTCGATCCGGAGCCGCGCGCTGTCGCCGCCGACGCGACGTCGCTCCGTGTCGTGCTGCGCGAGGCCGGGATCGCGACGGGAATCGTGCTCGGCCCGGACGACCGCCCTCTCGCACGCGCGATGCTCGACGCGCTGCAGGACGGGCGCCCCGTGCCGCAGGAGCTCGGCTCGCAGGTGTGGACCGGAAGCGACGGGCGCTTCCGTGCGAAGGTCCCGGCGGACGGTCGCGTGGATCTCGTGCTCGCGAGCGTTCTCGGCCGCAGCGCCGACGCGCCGGTGCTCGAGGGCGCGCTCTACGGCGTCGCGCCGGACGCCCGCGGTCTCGTGCTGCGCACGCGGCCGGCGGCGCTCGATCGCAGCCTGTCCGTGCGCGTGATCGGCCCCGACGGCGAGCCGATCGGCGGCGCGGAGGTGCGTGCGTGGCTCATGAGCTCCGGCGCGGTGGGGCGCGCCGCCACGACCGGGCGCACCGGGCGTGCCGAGCTGAGCGGGCTGCCCGCGCGCGCGCTCCTCGTGCAGGCGAAGCTGCCGCCGGACGATCCGCGGCGTGCGCTCTGGGTCGGCGGCGAGGCGTCGGGCGTCCATCCGGACGACGCGACCGTCGAGCTGCGCTTCGCCGAGGGCGTCGCGGTGCGCGGTCGAGCGCTCGATGCGTCGGGCGCGGCGGTCGCCGACGCCGACGTCGCCATCTACGCACGCCACCGGCTCGTCGCGTCGGCGAAGACCGACGCGGACGGACGCTTCGCCCTCGCGCTGGCGGAGGTCCCGGCGGAAGGCGTCTATCTGTTCGCGTACCGCTCGGTCGCCGGACTGCCCCCGCTCGAACACCGCGACGCCGCGTTCCGACCGGGCGAAGGCGAGGCGACCATCCGGCTGACACCGCCCGCCGAGTGACGCCGTGCTGCGCCGTGACGCGCGCTGAGCAGTCCGCGCATCACCGCAGCTTCAGAAGTCGGATGACGACGGGCCCCCCGCCGCTCGTGTTCCTCACCACGCGGGACGAGCCGTGGCCCGGCGCGTCGGCGCGGAACTCGAGCTGGTCGTCGGGGCTCCACGGCAGTTCCAGCACGGCATCGCCGCTCGATCCGACGAGCACGTGCACCTCCGGCGACAGCTTCTGCGCGTCGGGGAGCAGCGGGCGCACGTGCACGACGGAGTGGGTGATCGCCAGGTTCGCGGGCGACTCGACGTGCACGCGCACGAGCAGCCCGCGCGGGACCGTCAGCGGATCGGCGTCCGACGTCTCCCCGGCGGCGACGTCGCACGTCGACCACCCACAGCCCGTGCCGGCGAGCACGACACCGATCAGCGCCCTGCCGACGGGCACGTCCTCCACGACGAACGCGTCGGGCGGCGGACCCAGACCCTCCACGATGCGGGAGTCCGCGCCGACCCGCACGAGCACGCGGTGCCATGCCGGAACGATCCCGGACGGGATCCGGGCGACGTGCACACGCACCGCACCCGTGCGCGCCAGCGCGAGGCGCACCGCACGCTCGTCCCCGGACCCGAGCCGGAGCGTCCGCGACGTGTGCGCCGGCGCGGTGGCTGTGACCTCGCGCTCCCACGGCGAGACGCCCGACAGTTCGAACGCCCCGAGGGCGTCGCTCGACGCCGTCTGCCGCCCGCAGCGGATCGTGGCGCCACCGACCGGCTCGTCGCGTTCGTCCACGACCCTCCCCGACACGGTGCGCACCTGCTCTGCGTCCACGACGAAGTTCGTCCCACCGCTCGCGTACGGCACACCGACATAGCCGCCGTCGACGAACGCGTTCGCGAACACCTCGATCTGCAGCGGCAGTGCGGGCAGGAGCACGGCGGTGGTCACCCCTTCGCCGCTCGTCTGGCGCGTCCGGCGCCCGGGCCACGATTCGAACGTGACCTCGCAGCGTCCGAGAGCCCGCCCGTCGGAGCGGACCGTCGCACACACCGGGACGAGCGGCGCGAGGCGCAGCCGCACGAGCCCGCTTCCTGCCGTGCACGCGACCGCAGCGCTGCGATCGATCGGCGGGCGTTCCGCGTGGACGACGTAGCTCGCAGCCGGCGGCAGACCCGCGACCACCGCGCTGCCACGGGTGTCGGTCCGCACGCGGCCGAGCAGGACGTCCACGCGGTGGGATCGGCGCGCGTCGTGCACCCGCGCCGTCGCGGCCCAGGAGAGTCGATCCGCGCGCGCGAGCACGCCTCGGAGCGTGTCCGCCTCGGTGGAGAGCGACTCGGCCGGTGTCGCGTAGACCAGAGCGTTCGCGACGGCGGCCCCGCCGGCGTCGGTGACGTCCACCGCGAGATCGCGGCCGGGCTGCAGGCGCGCGTCGACGCGCACGGAGTCGTCGATCGCGATCGTGGTCTCGACGGTGCCGCACACCGACGCGAAGCCCGGCGCCGTAGCGCGCCAGACGAGCGTCGCGGCACGCGGCAGGCCCGCGACGGCGACGTCACCGTTCGCATCGGCGAGACCTTCGGCCACCGCGAACGGATCCGCCCCCTCCTCGAGCGCGTCCCACCACGCGTCCTCGGCGAAGAACTCGAGCAGAGCGCCCGCGACGGGTTCGTCGTCGGTCGTGCCGACGGTACCGACGGCGCTCGTCCCGAGCGGCAGCGTCGCATCGATCTCGAGCACGTCGCCGGGAGCGAACGCGATGTCGCGACGATCGACGCGCACGCGGTCGGGCGACGTCACGCGCACGCTCACGCGCCCCGAGCCGGCGAGCTCCGTCGCCGCACGCCCCTCGGCGTCGGTCCCGAGCGCGAGGCGCGACGCGTCCTCGAACTCGAGGCGCACGGCGCAGAGCCCGAGCGGTGCGTCGTCCTCGGACGCGCGAGCGCGCACGGTCAGGCGCGCAGGGCCCGCGGCGGCGGCGGCAGCCGCGTCGCGCGGCGCGCGGCGGCGCGTGAGAGGCGCCCGGGCGGCGACGCGCGGCACGCGGACCGACGTGCGACCCGTGTCGCGGCCGTCGGTGGGCGGCGTCGCCGGCCCGGGCGGCGCCAGCGTCGGCGCGCCCGGCCACGCCTGGCGTCGCAGGTCTCCCGTCGACAGGTCGGCCCGATCGGCGGGCGGCACGTGCGTCTTCGTCGGCGCGTAGTTCCGCGGCGCCGCGGCCGACGCGGCCTCGACGGGTCGATCCGGCTCCGCGATGTTCGACGCGGGGAGCGCGCGCGACGCCGACTCCGTCCGCGGCGCGTCCGGCGCCGGCTCGGCAGGCGACATCACGAGCACGACCGCCGCGACCAGCACTCCGAGCACGAGGACGCCCGTCGCAGTCAGCGCCGCGTATCGGTTCCGTGTTGCCGGCATCTCCGTCGCTCCCCTCGCGCACGGAGAGGGTACGGGACGAACCGCTACGAACGGTGTCCGCTACGACCGGTGTCCGACACCGTTCGTAGTGGTTCGTCGGGCGCGCTCGTGACGAGTGCCGCGCCGCGTGCGTCAGCGCCCCAGGTTCGACGTCCCGATGCGGTTGTCGTCCGCGTACTCGTTCGCGCCCGGGCCGTTCGGGTCGTCGAGATCGAGCGCGACGCTCTTCTTGACCTTCACGCGCGAGAACGAGTTCGCGCTGCCGCCGACACGCAGGCCGTTCGCGCCGCTCCCGACGACGCGCACACCCTCGACGACGTTCGTGTCGCCGAGGATCGCCATCCCGTCGCGCGCGCTCTTCTTGAACGCGCACGACGTGAACGTGTTGCCGGAGCCCTCGACCAGCGCGCCGTCCGCGGCCGACTTCGCGACGCCGACGCCGATGACCACGCTCCCGGTCGCGTCCGCGTGCACGTGCACGCCGGCTTCGACGGCACCCTTCGACGAGCCGCGCTCGATGCGGTTCGCCGTGCCGTGCAGCCGGAAGCCCGCGTCGCCGCCGCGCGCGCGGTTGTCGGCGAGCACGTTCTCGGTGGACGCCACGACGAGCCGCGTCTCGTAGGCGTGCCGCGCGGCGTCGATCACCGTGTTGCGCTCGGCGCGGTTGCGCGCTCCGCCGAGCACGATCCCGCCGCGCTCCGCGTCACGCACCTTGGTGCGCGTGACGAACGAGTCGTCGACCGGGCTGACGTCGCCGAGCACCATCCCGGCGATCCCGACGGTCGAGATCGCGCAGCGCTCGATGCGCAGGCGGCTGCACGCCGAGGCGCGGATGCCGTACTCCGCGAACCCGTCGAAGCGGCAGCGCACGACGGCGACGCGGACGGAGTCGTCGAGGGCGATGCCGTCCTTCGCGTCGGCGAAGCGCAGGCGCTCGATGGTGATGTCGGTCGAGCCGGTCACGGTCAGACAGACGTCGTCGGGTCCGGCGGGATCCACGATCACCTTGCCGCGTGCACGCAGCGTGAGTCCCTCGCGGCCCGCGATCACGAGGGTCTCGCCGTACGTGCCCCGGGCGATGTCGATCGTGTCGCCGTCCGCAGCGGCGTCGATCGCGGCCTGGATCGTCGCGAAGTCCTGCGGGACGCGCAGGCGTGCGCCATCGGCACACGCGGTCCTGGCGCCGCACACCGCGACGAGCGCCGACGCGAGACACGCGGCGAGGGGGAGCGTGATGGTCCGCATGGGGCCTCCTCGTCTGCGAGAGCGCCGATCGTACCCGATCCGCGCGGGCGCCGCCGGGGTCGGAGGCGAACTCGAGCCCATCCGCGACGAACGGCATCCGCTACGAACGGTGTCAGACACCGTTCGTAGCGGCTCGCGGACCGGTCAGCGCAGGTCCACCTCGACGAGACGGTGGTCGGACGCGGTGGTGTCGCGCGTCGTGCAGCGCACCGGGTCGCAGCCGCGCGCGACCCACACGTGATCGAGCGACAGCACGGGCAGCCACGCGGGCCACGTGCCGTCGAGACCGTGGCCCGCGGTCTCGAAGGCGTGGCGCCATGCGGGTCGCCACGCGTCGAAGTGGACGGAGCGGCGCGGCGTGTTGAAGTCGCCGACCACGAGCGCACGCGACGTCGCGAGCGGCTCGACCCACGCGCGCAGTTCGGCGAGTGCAGGCCCGCGGGCGCGCACCGGGTTGGAATCGATGTCGGCGACGACGACCGTCAGCGGCGCGTCGCCGTCGAGCCGCAGTTCGAAGCGGACCGCGGAGCCGCCGCCGCGCAGATCCCGCGCGGCCACGCGTCGCAGGTCACCGCGCGCGATCGCGACGATGCGGTGCGGCGCGCGCAGCAGCGTGTGGCCCGGCAGCGCGGCGCGCAGCGCGGCGTCGAGCGCCGTCTGCCCGGCGACGTCGGTCGGTCCGGCCTCGACGAGGAAGAGCGCGTCGGCACCGGTCGCCACGAGGTGCGCCGCGACGGCGTCCGCGCCGAGTCGTGCGCCGAAGACGTTCCAGAAGACGACGCGTGTGGCGCGTGTCGGAACGGCGTCGGGCTGCGCGGAGTCGCACCACGCCGTCGTCGCGACGAGCACGGCCGCGGCGACGGCCGTGCACAGGTTGGCGATGCCGACGCCGCGGCGCCGGGCGCGCCACGCAAGCGCGCCGCCGAGGAGCGCGAGGGCGAGGATCGCGAGCGGGGGAGTCGCGTAGTGAAGCGGCGCGAGCAGCGGCATGGCATCGCGGATCGTCACCGCGAGCGCGATGCCGCACAGACCGACCGCGCACGCCACGGGCGGGATCGCGCTGCAGAGCCGCGTGCAGAGCCGCGTGCGCGCGCGGAGCGGCGTTGGGGTGGAGCCGGCGGTGGCGGCGGGCGCGTCGGACGTCGGCATGGAAGCGACGGATCCTGCACGGTCGCAGTGCGGGGCGGCCTCGTTCCCCGGCACCCGCCGGGTCCCGCCGGGAGGCGCGAGCGCCGGAACACGGACGGATGTCCCTGCTGGTTAGTATGATGTTCGCATGTCGCCGACACTCCTCCTCGACCTCGGAACCGAACCACGAACGGGTGACGCGTCCCCGCAGTCGCGCCGTCCGCGAAGAGGCACACGACGACGCGCCGCGGCGGGCGACGCCGTCCCTCGTGGTGCGGCGCCGCTCGGAGCGGCGTCCGGCCCCGTGGCGGGGCGCGGCGACGCGCCGCGTCCGGTCGCGGAACTGCTGCTGCCCGGACTCGAGGGGAACGCCCCGGTCGTCGCGGTGGCCGGCGCCCCGGCACCCGTCCCCGAGGGTCGGCGCCTCGAGCTGACGGGGCTCGACGCGCGCACGGCCCTCGTCCGCCAGAAGACGCCGCACGGTCGGCGCGCGCCGTGGTTCGACTGGTCCGCGAACCCCTACCGCGGCTGCGAGTTCGGCTGCGGCTACTGCTACGCCCGCTACAGCCACGGCTACCTGGGGCACGACGACCCGCGCGCGTTCGAGCGCAGCATCTACGTGAAGTCGGGCTTCGCGCAGGCGCTCCGCGACGACCTGCGCCGCGTGCACCCGGGCGATCACATCGCCTTCGGCACGGCCACCGACCCGTACCAGCCGCTCGAAGAGCGCGAGCGCGTGATGCTCGGTGCGCTGAGGGTGCTGCTCGCGGCCGAGGGTCTGAGCATCTCGATCACCACGAAGTCGGCGCTCGTCGCGCGCGACGCTGCGCTGCTGGCGCGCCTCGCCGAGCGCCACGCCGTCCACGTGAACTTCTCGGTCACGACGGTCGACGCGCGCCTCGCGCGTTTCCTGGAGCCGCGCGCGCCGACACCGCAGAAGCGCCTCGAGGCACTCGCGACGCTGCACCGCCACGGTGTGGGCGCGGGCGTCTTCCTGATGCCGCTGCTGCCCGGCATGACCGACTCGGAGGCCGACGTCGACGCGCTCGTCCGCGCGGCGTGCGAGGCCGGGGCAGAGCGGCTCGGCGCGCAGGTCGTGTTCCTGCGCGAGCCGAGCCGGTCGCACTTCCTGCGCGAGCTGCGGCGCGCGTACCCGCGCGTCGCCGCGCGCTACGCATGGTGGACCCGCACCAACTCGCGGCTGCCGGGAGAGGTGCGCGACGAGGCCGTCCGGCGCGTGCGCGCCGCCGCCGCGCGCCACGGACTCTCGATGTCCGGCGACGGCACGCCGCCCCGCCCGCGGCGTCCGCAGCAGGCGCGGTTCGCGTTCGAGGTGGCTGCCGATGCGTGAGGCGTGCGGCGCCCGGAGCACGCGCGCGCCGCGGCGCGCCGCGGCGCGCCGCGGCGAGAGCCGGGGCGAGAGTCGGGGCGAGAGCCGCCGCGCCGGCTCCGGAGGCAGGCGGCCGCGCGCGGCGCGCGGCGGGGTGTGCGCCGGTCTCCGGGAGCGGAGCGGCATCGACCGCCGCCGCGGGGCTTCCGGTGGGCGCGCGTGTGTCGCTTCGACCTCGTGTTCCGTCACGCACGCCCGACGACCCGCGCGTCGCCTGCCACTGCGCAGACCCGCCGTCGCGGGCAGGCGCGCGCCGGGTCTCAGACGTGGTTGCGGAGCATCAGTTCGGCCGGGTACGGATCGAGGTAGGTCTGGCTCCGCGCCCACTCGCTCACCGGCGCGCGGCGGAAGTGGTGCTGCAGCAGCGTGAGCGGCACCACGAGCGGCACGAGACCCGCCCGGTACGAGTCGATGAGCCCGGCCAGTTCGCGGCGGTCGGCGCCGTCGAGGTGTTCCTTCAGGTGCCCCGCCAGGTGGTTGAGCACGTTCGCGTGGCGCCCGGCGCCGGCGATCTTCCCGAGGCACTCCATGAACAGCGCGCCGTAGCTCGCGGAGAGCTCGCTCCACGGCGTGGCGCCGGCGCGGGCGACGAGCCGCCCGAGCTCGCCGTAGAGCTTCGGGCTGTGTGCGAGCAGCGCGAACTTGTGGCGCGTGTGGAAGCGCACGAGCCCGCGCGGCGTGGGATCGTCGCGCAGCAGCTCCGTCCAGCGGCGGTACGCGAAGATCCGCTCCACGAAGTTCTCACGCAGGCGCGCGTCGCCGAGCCGCCCCTCCTCCTCGACCGGCAGCAGGCGGAAGCGCTCGATCAGGTCCGTCGCGAAGATGCCGCGCCCGGCGCGCTCCGGGGCGACACCGGCTCGTGCGTAGACCTTCACGCGGAAGGCGCCGCAGGAAGGGGAGTTCTTCTTCAGCACGAACCCGTGCAGGTCGAGGCGCTCGAGCTCGTCGAGCCGCGCGGCAGCCCAGGCGCGCATGCCGTCGGTCCGGTCGAGTCCGGAGCGGGGCGCGACGAGGCGCGGCGCCGTCGCGTCGCCCTCGAGCCGCAGCGTCTCGCGCGGCGCGCCGAGCCCCATCTCGAACTCGGGGCAGACGCTCACCCACTCCACCCAGCGGCCGAGCGTGTGGATCAGGTAGCGGTCCTGCTTGTGGCCGCCGTCGAAGCGCACCCGCGCGCCGAGCAGACACGCGCTGACGCCGAGTCGCGCGGCGGGCGCGGGCTCGCCGTCCGCCCCCGCCCTCGCCGCGGCGTGAGCACCGCGCGCGCGGACGGCAGCGAGCGACGCCGCGGGTGTGTCGGCGCCGGGTGTGTCGGCGTCGGGCGCGGCGCCGTCGGCCGTCGCGGAGCCGCGGGGCGCGGCGGCGAAGGCGCGTGCGGGGTGGCGCGGGGCATGGTCGGGGGCGTCGTCGTCCGGTCCGTCCGCTCCGACCTCCCCGGTGTCGTCGTCGCTGCCCATGGACCGGATCCTCCCGAACCGAGAACGCGCACGGTCGGCTCGCGCGTCCCGCCCGGGCGTCGGCCGCCGGGCGCGGGAGCCGGTGAACGATGCGCGCCAGGTGCCTCGGCTCGCGCGGAACGGCCCGTGCGGGCGGCGGGCACGTATCCTCCGGGGTCCGCGCAGTGTCTGCGCGCCCGATCGAGGAGGACGCTGCGATGCCGTACCCGGAAGAGATGGTCGCCCCGATGCGGGCCGAGGTGACGGACATGGGCGTGCGCGAGCTGCGCACGGCCGCCGACGTGGACGCCGCCATGGCCGACCGCTCGGGGACGGCGCTCTACTTCATCAACTCGGTGTGCGGCTGCGCGGCCGGCACGGCGCGTCCGGGCCTCGGGGTGGCGTTGCGCGGGAGCGTCCGCCCGTCGCGGCTCTACACCGTGTTCGCGGGGCAGGACGGCGACGCGACGGCGGCCGTGCGCAAGCACATCCTCGGGTTCCCGCCCTCGTCGCCGTCGATCGCGCTGTTCAAGGACGGACAGCTCGTCGAGATGATCGAGCGCCACCAGATCCAGGGCCACTCGCCCGACGAGGTCGGCGCGATCCTGCACGACGCGTTCGCGCGCCACTGCGGCTGAGCGCGACGTGACGGCCGGGTGGGTCTGCGCCGGGGCGCGAGGGTGACGCCCAGGGCGACGCCGACCGCCGCCGCCCGCGGTCGCGTCGGCGGACCGACGGCGATCGCGGCGCAGTTCCAGCCCGCATCGCCACGGCGCTGAAGCGGCCGCGGCGCGCTTCACGCGGACGGTGTTCGCGAGCGGAGAGCGGACGACGACGCGGCACACGCCGCGGAGCGGCGGAGGCGCGCCGTCTCAGCCCGCGAACGCGCGGCCGTGCCACGTCGAACGCATCGGCTGCTCGAAGAGTCCGCGGCGCAGGTCGTCGACGCGCGCGAGCGTCGTGTCGAACACGTGGGTCTCGGGCGTCACCTCGCCGGAGGCGACGAGCGCCGCGAACTCCGCGCGCGACGCGGAGCGGACCGCGCCGTCGGCGCCGCGCCAGTGGACGATCACGCGGTCGACGAGACGCAGCCCCGCCTCGCGCTCGAAGCGCATGAGCCACGACATCATCGCGTCCACGCTGCAACCGTCGAGCGTCTCACGGCTCTCGTCGGCCCCGACGAGCAGGAAGCGGTCCTCGACGAACGCGTGGCAGCCGCGCATGCCCGGCTGCTTGACGTCCCACTTCCCGAGCACGCGCTCGACCAGCGCGTCCAGGTTCTGCCGCTCGGCGGCGGTGAACGGGCGCGACGCGGCGAACACCCACACGCGGGAGCCGGGTGCGAGGACGTCGAACGCGGTGGGACAGAGCGTGGCCTTCATCTTCGGTCTCCGGTGCAGGGGAACGGGCGCACGCGCGGCACCCGGGCGCAGTATGCCGCCCCGCGCGCACATCGTTCATCAGCGCTCGCGCGCGACGCGGCGCAGGGTTCGCGATCACGGCGCCGGTGGGCGCCGAACGGGTGCCGCGGCGGCCGCGCGCTCGGCGCGTTCGCCGGCGCCGCGCGGTGCGCGCCGGGCGCGCGTTGCCGCGTCGTCGCGCGGGCAGCGAGCGGCGCACGCTGCGCGCGTGGTGCAAGATCGGCACGGCCGCCGCGACGTCGGACGAGCCGCGACGGCCGCGCGCTGCGCGCTCAGCTCTCGAACAGGTTCGAGAGGCCGCCGAGTACCGAGCCCTCGCCCTTGCTCGAGCCGCCGGCGCGCGGCGCGTGCGCGATGATCGTGTCGGCGAGGCGCGAGAACGGCAGGCTCTGCAGCCACACGCGCCCGCGGCCCGAGAGCGTCGCGAGGAAGATGCCCTCGCCGCCGAAGATCATCGACTTGAGGTTGCCGGCACGCTGGATGTCGTAGTCGATGCCCTCCGTGAACGCGACGATGCAGCCCGTGTCGACGCGCAGCGTCTGACCCGTGAGCTCGCGCTCGACGATCGTCCCGCCCGCGTGCAGGAACGCCATGCCGTCGCCCTCGAGGCGCTGCAGGATGAAGCCCTCGCCGCCGAAGAAGCCGGCGCCGAGCCGCCGCTGCAGCGCGATGCTCACGCTGGTGCCGAATGCGGCGCAGAGGAACGAGTCCTTCTGGCAGATCACGCGGCCGCCGAGCTCGGCCATGTTCAGCGGCACGATCTTCCCGGGGTACGGCGCAGCGAACGCGACGCGCCGCTTGACCGACGCGTCGTTCGTGAAGTGCGTCATGAAGATCGACTCGCCCGTCAGAACGCGCTTGCCGACCTGCAGCAGCTTGCCGAACACGCCCTCGCTGGGGTTCGAGCCGTCGCCCATGCGCGCCTCGAAGCGGATGCCGTCCTCCATGTAGTTCATGGCGCCGGCCTCGGCGATGACGGTCTCGCGCGGGTCGAGTTCGACCTCCACGAGCTGCAGGTCGTCGCCGATGATCTCGTAGTCCACTTCGTGACAGCGCATGCGTGCCTCCTGGTCGCGGGTCGGACGGCCAACCGGGCGGAGTGTCGCAGGTTCACGCGCGCGCACGGTCCCGGCCCGGACCGTTCATGATGACTCACGCACCTGAGCGGTCCAGATCGCCGCGCGCTGCGTTGCCTCCCGTCCGCTTCGGTCTTCCGACCACGCGCCGCGATCGCCTCGGCGCCTCGCCCGCGGCGCTCCGTCCGCGCGCAGGACCGGGTGGGCGAAGAGGACTGAGTGCGACGCATCCGCACGGCACGTGGAACGCGCCGACGTCCTGACCACGGCGTACACGCACCTCGTGTACGGGCCGGGCCGGGTGCACGCGTCGCGCACGGCGCTCAACCGCGCGCGAGCGCCTCGGCCAGAAGCGCATCCGCCAGCTCGCGCACGACGTGATGCGGCGAGCGGTCCTCGCGCGCCGCGCGGGCGAGGACCTCGCGCACGGTGTCCGCGAGCGCGGCGATGCGTGCGTCGGTGCGCTCCGGCTCGCCGAGCGCGAGCGACGCGCCGCCGATCACGGCACCGGCGTTCGCGAGCACGTCGGGCACGTACGTGATGCCGCGCGCGTGCAGCCGGTCCGCGTCGGCGTCCTCGGCGAACGGGTTGTTCGCGCCGCCGCAGACGACGCGGCAACGGAGGCGCGCGATCGTCGCCGCGTCGAGCACTCCGCCCGCGGCGCACGGACTGAAGACGTCGCACGCGGCGTGCGCGACCGTCTCGGGGGCGACGACGCGGACGCCCTCGACCGACCGCGCCGCCGCCGCGTC
This sequence comes from uncultured bacterium, assembly GCA_937996235.1. Taxonomy (GTDB): domain Bacteria; phylum Planctomycetota; class JAJSAM01; order JAJSAM01; family JAJVHW01; genus CALKVK01. The sequence continues at coordinate 28,096 of CALKVK010000025.1, forward strand.
CACGTCGGCCCCGTCCACGGCGACGCCACGCGCGACGAGGTCCGCCGCGACGCGCGACCCGACGACGCCGAGTCCCTGCACCGCGACGGATGCCGGCGCGCAGACGGCGTCGAGTGCGACGAGCACCGAGCGCGCCGTCAGCGGACCGAGCGAGCGCGCGCCGACGTGGGCGGTCGCGCGCCGCACCGCGGCCTCGTCGTCGTCGGTGAAGCCGAGGTCGGCGCCGCAGTGGTAGAGCCCGCCGAGCGACTCCACGAACGCGCCGAGTCGCTCCATGCCCGCGCGCCGCGCGGCCTCGTCCCAGCCGCGTGCCGGGACGCGCACGACCGTCTTGGCCCCGCCGGCGGGCAGACCCGCGAGGAGCACCTTGCGCGTCATCGCCTCCGCGAGGCGCCGCGCGTCCGTGAGCGCCGCGGCGTCGTCGGGATAGGCGCGCACGCGGATGCCGCCGAACGAGCGGCGCCCGGGCGCCGCGTGCACGACGACGAACGCCGTGGCGCCGCCGAGGTCGAGCCGCCAGGCGGCGTGGACGCCCTCGAGGTCGAGCCGCATGCCGATTTCCTCCCGTCGCCGCGACGCGTGCGCAATCTACCGGCATGTGGTCCGGCGTCCCGTTCGCGACGGAGCACCGACCGTGGCCCGTGCCGCCGCGACCGTGGTGCATCGCGCAGTCGTGGAGCGACCTGCTCTTCGCGCACTGGCCCGTGCACGCGGAGGTGCTGCGCCCGCTGCTCCCGGCGGGACTCGAGCTCGACACGCGCGACGGCGTCGCGTGGCTCGGCGTCGTGCCCTTCCGCATGCACGGCGTGCGCCTGCGCGGCCTGCCGCCGGTGCCGACGACGCACGCGTTCCCCGAACTGAACGTCCGCACGTACGTCACGCATCGGGGGCGCCCCGGCGTGTGGTTCCTCAGCCTCGACGCTGCGAGCCGGGTCGCCGTGCGCGCCGCGCGCGCGTGGTTCCGGCTGCCCTACTACGACGCGCGCATGCGCTGCGACGCCGATGGCGACGCCATCCGCTACGCGTCGCTCCGGACGCATCGCGGAGCCGCGCCGGCCGAGCTGCGCGCGCGCTACGCCCCCACCGGCGCGCCGTGGCTCGCGCGCGCGGGTACGCTCGAGCACTGGCTCACGGAGCGCTACTGCCTGTACGCCGCGGGCCCGCGCGGACTGCTGCGCGGAGAGATCCTGCACGTGCCGTGGCGGCTGCAGAACGCCGAGGCGGAGATCGAGCTGAACACGATGGCGCGCGCCGCGGGCATCGCGCTGCCCCGCATCGCGCCGCACCTGCTCTTCGTGCGCAGGATCGACGTCGTGTGCTGGGCGCCCGTCGCCGCGTCGCGCGACGAGTGACGCGGCGGCCGCACCGCGCTCACTCGCCGTGCGGCAGCCGCCAGCGGTGGTCGAACCACCCGGCGGCGAGCACGCCGGAGTCGTCGCCCGCGAGCACGCTCGGCGCGAACACCGCGTAGTCCGGATAGCCGACGCCGGAGACGAACACGAGCAGCGCCATCTGCAGGCGCGTGCCCTGCGGACCGGTGTCGGCGAACGCCGCCGCGAGCGCCTGGCCGCCGCGGCGCCGCTGCACGAAGACGGCGGCCAGGTCGTCGCGCTCCCACGTCTGGTCGCCGACGACGAGCCCCCCGCGCACGGCTCGCACCGGGCACTCCTCCTCGAAGACCTCGTCCCAGGCGGCGTTCGTGTCGGCGTTGCCGTACAGGATCACGTTGCGCGACGGATCGCGCGCGTCGGCGCTCCGCAGCCACGCGGTGTCGGTCAGCACCTCGGCGCGACCGTTCGCGCGGTAGCGCCACGTCGCCGCGTCGGAGCGCGCGCGCTCGAGCAGCTCGCGGGACTCGCGCGCCGATCCGGCCGTGCCGACCACGAGCACGAAGCGACGCCCGAACGCGCGCTTGAACGGACCGCTCAGCTCGGGCGACTTCTCGTCGGCGACAGGACCGGGCACGTCGATCCACGCGCCGTCGGGGCGCCGCGCCTTCCAGCGCGCGGTCGCGGGATCGGCGCCGATCCGCACCAGGCGCGCGTTCTCCGTGTCGAACGTGACGACGTCCGACGCGTCGCGCCGCGCGTGCACGCGCACCATCCGCCCGTACTCCCACGGCTGCTCCACGTGGAACCACAGGTGGTCGGCGTCCACAGCCGGATCGACGGTGAGGAAGCGCAGCTCGTCCGCGTCGCGCGGCGCGCGGCTGGTGGCGAAGAGATCGAAGATGGGCGGCCAGTCGACGCAGTCCGCGCCGGCCGCGACGTCCCCGTCCCACCAGTGCCCCGCGCCCTCCTGGAAGTGCGCAAGAGGCGACGCACCCGTCGCGCGCAGCGCCTCGAGCATGCGCTGCGCCTGCTCGAGCGGCACGTTGTCGTCGTCCACGCCGTGGAGCACGTACGTGGGCAGCGGCGCCAGGTTCTCGACGAGCGCGAACGTCTCGGACGCGCGGTCGGCGCCGCGCCACGGCTCCTGCATTGCCAGAGCCGGCCGCCCGCCGTAGACGTCGAACTGCACCCAGCCGGCGCTCGGCGCGATCGCGGCGAAGCGGTCGGGGTCGTTCGCGGCGAGGTGCCACGTGCCGTGGCCGCCCATCGAGTGACCCGTCAGGCAGACGCGCGCAGGGTCGGCGTGCGTCCACGCGAGCGCGTGCTGCAGCGCCTCGTACGCGTCGGTCCGGCCCCAGTCCTGCCAGTCGAAGCCGAACGGGCGGCAGTTGGTCGGCGCGACGATCCACACGCCTGGACGCGCGGAGTAGGCGCGCGCCTGGGAGAGCGAGTCCACGCCCGCGCCGTGCAGGGAGAGCACCAGTCCGGCACCGTCACGCGGCGCGTCCGAGGGCGGGAGCACCGCGTAGCGCTGCACGGCGCCGTCCACCGCGGAGCGGAACGTCACGCGCCGCGCCTCGTGCGGCCCGCGCACGGCGACGTCGCGGTGCACGCGCAGCGGCTCGCCGCCGTCCACGCTCACGCCGAAGTCGAGCGGGAGCGTGGAGGTCCCCGCCTCCGGCGCCGCATCCAGCGTGAACTCGAACGGCAGCTTCGCGACGCCGAGCGGCGGCAGCGTGAGCGGACGACCGCCGGTCACGGCGCCGCCGGTCGCGGCGACGCGCACGAAGCGCTCGCTCGCGTTGACGACGAGCACCGCGCCGAGTCCGTGCAGCGGCTCGCCGGCGACGGCGTCGGGCAGCGTCGTGTCCGCGAGCGGCACGGCGACCTCGTCGCGCGGCTCCTCGAGGAGCAGCCGGAACGAGCCGCGGACGCCGCGCACGTACACGTGGTTCTCGCCCTCCGCGAGCGCGACGGGGAACGGACCGAGCTGCGAACCGTAGACGTCGCCGACGTACGGCGTGCCGTTGACGACGAGTGCCGACGCACCGTCGAGGGTCGCGAGCACGACGCGCCGCCGCGGACTCGCGTAGCGCCGGTACGCGAGCGCGACGTCGTCGCCGCCCGCGACACCGCCTGCGTCGTCCGCGTGGATGACGCGCCAGCGCTGCGTGCCGCCCTTCGTGCCCTGCACCGCGTCCTCCGCCGCGGGCGGCGGGGCGGCGCGCTCGAGCAGGTAGCGCGTGAGCAGCGCGTCGGGGTTCCACGGCGCACGACCGCGCGCGTCGACGGCATCGACGACGAGCCAGTCGCCGCCGACGATCTCGGTCTGCGTGGCGAAGGCGGTCGCGGAGGCGACGAGAAGCAACGAGGCAGCGAGCAAGCAGCGCATCGCGGCACTCTACGCGGACCGGGGCCGGGCGACGACGCCGCGTCAGTAGCCGCGGTCGAGCGCGACGGCGTGCGGGGCCGGGCGACCGTCCGCGAGGGCGTGGAGGAGCTCCGCGAGGGCATCGGCGCGCAGTTCCTCGGTGCGGTCGCACGAACCCGCGCGGTGCGGCGAGTGGACGACGTTCGAGAGCTCCTCGAACGGCAGCGTCGCAGGCGGCGTGCGCTCCTCGCCTTCGCGCGGGTAACGCCACCAGACGTCGAGACCCGCACCGTGCAGACGCCCGTCGCGGAGCGCCGCGTGGAGCGCACGCTCGTCCACGACCTCGCCGCGCGCGACGTTCACGAGCACCGCGTCCTGCGGCAGCGCGGCGAGCTCCGCGGCACCGACCAGGCCGCGCGTCTCGGGCGTCGCGGGCACGCACACGACGAGCGCGGCGGCGCCGACGAGCTCCGTGCGCCACGCCTCCGGCCCGACGACGCGCACACCGTCGACGCGCTCGTCGCGCGCGGCGGCGCGTGCGCGCACGCCGACGACGTCCATCCCGAGCGCCTGGAGCAGCGGCGCGAGACGACGCCCGATCGCGCCGAAGCCGAGCACGACGGCGCGGCGCCCCGCGAGCAGCACGGCCGGGTGCCGTGCGCCGCGGTCGCTCCAGTCGTGCGCGCGCATGCGGGCGTCCGCGGGCAGCACGCTCTTCGCGGCGGCGAGCAGCAGCGCGAGCGCGTGCTCCGCGACGGGTGCCGCGTTGTGGTGCAGGTTGTGGAGGGCGACAACGGGGTGCGCGCGCAGCAGCTCGAGCGTGGACGCGCCGACGCCCGCCCATGGCACGACGACGGCGCGCAGCGCCGGGAGCGCCGCCAGGTGCGCGGCGGTCGGCCGCCCGGCCACGAGCACGTCCACCTCGGCGGGTCGGACGAGCTCCTCCGACACGCTCAGCGCGACGTCCTCGCGCAGCCGCGCGCGGAGGGGCGAGCACGCGGCGTCGCCGAGCGCGTGCAGCGAGTGGACGCGCAGCACGTCAGTCGCCGAGGTAGAGCGGCCCGTGCGGCGTGTCGAGCACACCCGTCGTGCGCACGCGCACGCCGGCGGCCTGCGTGACGACGGGCGTCGCGGCCGCGGCGCCCCCGACCAGGCGCAGCGTGCGCGTGCTGCGCGCGCCGACCACGGCGGCGCCCTGCTCCGGGCGCAGCCCGTCGTGCGCGCGGTCCCCGACGACGAGCGCGAACGCGAGCGGTGCGACGTCGAGGTCGAAGCCGTTCGGGTTCTCGATCTCGACGATCACCGCGCCGGGCGCGTCGGGCTCGCGCCCGCCGACCGCGGCCGTGCCGACCGCACGACAGACCGGCGCGAGCACCACGGGCAGCGTGCCCGCGTGCACGAAGGGCAGCTCCACCTCGTCCCCGAACACGGGCAGCGTGACGGCGCCGGAGAGGTCGAACGCGACGTCGGCGCGGCCGTCGAGACCACCGGTGCACGCGGCGACGTCGCGCCACGGGAGCACGACCGGGATCGACACGGTGCCGATGCCCGCAGGCGGCAGGTCCGCCACGCCGCTGCGGCCGTTCGCGAGCGTGCGCCCCTCGACGTCCAGCGCGTAGCGGTAGTGCGGCGTCGCGAGCGGCGACGGCAGCGGGTTGTAGACGTCCACGTCGATGCGCAGCTCGACGCCGCGCGCGTGGAACGCGACGACCTCCGGGTGCACCGCGTAGACGCTCGGCGACGCGAGCGGCACGTGGACGTGCGAGCACCCGGTGACGACGGACGCGGCGGCGCACGCCGCGGCGAGCAGCCACGATCTCAAGCGGTCCCTCCGGAGCAGACGCCTTCCAGCGCAGAGGGTAGCGCGCGGCACGCCCGCGGACCTACTCGGCCGGGTCGGGGTCGCCGTCGCGGTGGAGGACGACGCACGTGCGCGTCAGCAGGTCGCTGAGGGTCCGGCGGTCCTTCGCGAAGTAGCAGATCGCGGCGCCGAGGAACGCGGCGAGCTGCGCCACGCCGAGGCCGAGCAGCACGAGGTCGCTCCCCGGGATCGCGAGCCAGCCGAGCAGCGGCCAGCGCACGGTGAGCCGCAGGAGCAGCGCGAGCGGCGTCGGGCGCAGACCGTCCGCGCGCAGCACGCGCAGCCCGAACATGAGCTTCCCGGGCAGTCCGCCGTACTTCCACTCGAGGCCGAGCGTCATCAGCACCGCGATGGCGAGCGCGACGATCGACGACAGCCAGCCGACGAGTCCCTTCGGCACGCCGAACTGCACGAGCCACGCGACGATGAACCCGCCGGCGAGCATCGGCACGACGAGCGTCAGCGCGTCCACCATGAGCGCGGCGGCGCGCGTCGCGAGCGGCGCCGGGTCGAGCCGCCGCGGGCGCAGCGTCTCGAGCAGCGCGATGACGTCGCCCATCGTCTGCGGCCGCGCGTCGGGCGCCTTCGCGCAGAGGCGCTCGAGCACGCCGTCGACCGCGGGGGGCAGGTCCGGCCGCAGCGTCCGGATCGAGCGCAGCGGCGCGTTCATCTGTGCGTCGATGACCTTGCCGAGGCTCTCGCCGTCGACGGCGTTCTTCCCCGTCAGCAGGTACCAGGCGACGAGGCCGAGCGCGTAGACGTCGGTGCGCGCGTCGGTCGGCTCGCCGCGGCACTGCTCCGGACTCATGTAGCGCGGCGTGCCCATGATGCTGCCCGCGCCGGTCGCATCGACGTCGCCTTCGAGCGACTTCGAGAGGCCGAAGTCGGTGATCTTGACGGTGCCGTCGGGCAGGAGCATTACGTTCGAGGGCTTGATGTCGCGGTGGATCACGCCGCCCTCGTGCGCCGCGGCGAGACCGCGTGCCGCCTGCACGAGCACGTCCACCGCCTCGGCGAGCTGCATCGGTCCGTACTGCTCGACGCGCTCGAAGAGGCTCGAGCCCGGCACCAGCTCCATCGCGAAGAAGCGCCGCCCCTCCTGCGCGCCGACGAAGTAGACGTGCGTCAGGTTCGGGTGGTTGACGCGTGCGGCGGCGCGGGCCTCGCGCTCGAAGCGCCGCACGATCTCGGGCTCCTCGGCGACCTGCGTGTGCAGCACCTTCACGGCGACGGGTCGCTCGAGCGCGGTGTCGTGCGCGCGGTAGACGATGCCCATCGCGCCCGCGCCGAGCTGCGACTCCACGCGGTAGTGCGCGAGGAACGTGCCGCTCGTGAGCGTGCTGTCGTCGGGCGAGGCGGCGGTCATGGGCGCTCTGGAACCGTGGATGCGGCCTCGGGATCGGCGGGCGCGCGACGGCGCGGACCGACGGCGAGCTGGCCGCAGGCCGCCGCGATGTCGCGGCCGCGCGTGGTGCGCACGAACGCGTCGACGCCGAGCGCGCGCAGCGTCTCGGTGAACTGCGCGACGCGCGCCTCGTCCGGGCGCCGGAACGGAGCGCCCTCGTGCTCGTTGAAGGGCAGGAGGTTCACCTTGCAGCGCAGCCCGTCGAGGCGCTGCGCGAGCCGGCGCGCGTCGTCGTCGGCGTCGTTCACGCCCGCGAGCAGCACGTACTCGAACGTGATGCGCTCCCGCGTGCGGAGCGGGAAGCGGCGGCACGCCTCGAGCACCTCCTCCATCGGGTAGCGCCGGTCCACGGGCATGATCGCGCGCCGCGTCTCCGGGTCGCCGGCGTGCAGCGAGACGGCGAGGCGCACCGGCAGCTCCTCGCCGAGCGCGAGCATCTGCGGCACCAGGCCGACCGTCGAGACGGTGATGCGCGCCGGCGCGTACCCGAACGCCTCGGGGTCGGTCAGGATGCGCAGCGCGGCGAGCGTGCCGTCGTAGTTGTGGAGCGGCTCGCCCATGCCCATCATCACGATGTTCGTGACGGGCCGCGCCGCCGGGTCCGCGCGGCGACCTGCTTCGGCGCCGAGCACGAGTTCCTGGGCGGCGAGCACCTGCGCGACGATCTCGCCCGGCCGCATGTGGCGCGTGAGCCCCATCGTGCCCGTCGCACAGAACGCGCACGCGAGCGCGCAGCCGACCTGCGACGAGATGCACAGCGTCAGCCGCTCGCCGTCCGGGATCAGCACGGCCTCGACACGCCGCTCGTCCTCGAGCCGCACGAGCAGCTTGCGCGTGCCGTCCGCGGAGACGTCCACGCGGTCGACAGCGGGCTCCGAGAGCCGCGCGCACTCCGCCAGCCGGGCGCGCAGGGCCGCCGGCAGGTTCGTCATCTCGTCGAAGGAGCGCGCGCCGCGGCGCCAGATCCAGGCGAAGAGCTGGTCGCCGCGGTAGGCGGGCTCGCCGAGCTCGCGGAGGTGGGCGCGCAGCGCCTCGCGGGGCAGGTCCCGCAGGTCGGGCAGGTCGGTCGCGCGCGCCTCCATCCCGAGAAGCTACTCGGGGGACGGCCGCGACGCGCATGCGAGCCTCGGGCCGGCGGCGGCCGGCGCCGCGCCACGGGAGAATTGGGTCGCACCCCGTGCGTCGGCTCCGATGGTCCGATTCTCCGCGGATTTCGCACCATGTCGCAGACCACCCGCAACATCGCCATCGTCGCCCACGTCGACCACGGCAAGACCACGCTCGTGGACGGCCTGCTCCGGCAGGCCGGCGCCTTCCGGGAAGGCGCCGAGGTCCAGGAACGCGTGATGGATTCGAACGACCAGGAGCGCGAGCGCGGCATCACGATCCTGTCGAAGAACACGGCCGTCGACTGGCACGGCGTGCGCATCAACATCATCGACACGCCCGGCCACGCCGACTTCGGCAGCGAGGTCGAGCGCGTCCTCAAGATGGTGGACGCCGTCCTGCTCGTCGTGGACGCGGCCGAGGGGCCGATGCCGCAGACGCGCTACGTGCTGCAGAAGAGCCTCGCGCTCGGCCTGCGCGCGATCGTGTGCATCAACAAGGTGGACCGCCGCGGCGCGCGCCCGGACGAGGCGCTCTCCGAGGTCTTCGACCTGTTCGTCGCGCTCGACGCGAGCGACTGGCAGCTCGACTTCCCGCACATCTACGCGTCGGGCCGCGACGGCTGGGCCGCGCGCGAGCTCGAGGACGAGCGCAAGGACCTGACGCCGCTCTTCCAGCTCATCGTCGACGCCGTCCCGCCGCCGCCGGCCGACACGGCCGCGCCGCTGCAGCTCCAGGTCGCGACGCTCGACTACTCCGAGTTCCTCGGCCGCATCTGCATCGGCCGCGTGCACCGCGGCGTGATCCGCCGCGGCTCGCAGGCCGTCGTCTGCAAGCAGCGCACGGGCGAGCGCGAGGTGTTCCGCGTCACGAAGCTCATGAGCTTCCGCGGACTCGAGCGCGTGGACGTGGACGAGGCCGTCGCGGGCGACATCGTCGCGCTCGCGGGCGCGGGCAGCGCGACCGTCGGCGACACGCTCTGCCCGGTGGACCGGCCCGAGCCGCTCGAGCCGATGAAGGTCGACGAGCCGACGGTCTCGATGATGTTCGCGCCGAACACGAGCCCGTTCGCGGGGCAGGAGGGGCGCTTCGTCACGAGCCGCCAGATCCGCGAGCGACTCGAGCGCGAGGCGATCAGCAACGTCGGCCTGCGCATCGAGCCGGGCCCCGGCCGCGAGACGTTCGTCGTCAAGGGCCGCGGCACGCTGCACCTCTCGGTGCTCATCGAGACGATGCGGCGCGAGGGCTACGAGCTCGGCGTCGGCCCGCCGCAGGTCATCCTGCGCGAGGTGGACGGCGTCCTGAACGAGCCGTTCGAAGAGGTCGTGCTGAACTGCGCCGAGGGCTACTCGGGCTCCGTCATCCAGAAGCTGAACCAGCGCGGCGGCGAGCTGCGCGAGCTGCGCGCCGACCTCGACGGCCAGACGCGGATGACGTGGACGGTGCCCTCGCGCGGGCTCATCGGCTACCGCAGCGAGTTCGTCACCGACACGCGCGGCACCGGCAACCTGGTCCACGTCTTCAGCCACTACGGCCCGGCGAAGTCGCGGGCCCGCACGCGCACGAACGGCGTGCTCATCTCGCAGGACACGGGCGCGACCACCGGCTACGCGCTCTTCAACCTGCAGGAGCGCGGCGTGATGTTCGTCGCCCCCGGCGAGAACACGTACGCGGGCCAGATCGTCGGTCTCAACTCGCGCGACAACGACCTCGTCGTCAACCCGCACCGCGGCAAGAAGCTGACGAACGTGCGCGCCGCCGGCAGCGACGAGAACGTGGTCCTGACCCCGCCGCGCGTCTTCTCCCTCGAGGAGGCCCTCGAGTTCATCACCGACGACGAGATGGTCGAGGTGACGCCCGACAGCATCCGGCTGCGCAAGCGCTTCCTCGACCACAACGAGCGCAAGCGCGAGGAGCGCGCCGCGGCTTCGGCCGACTGAGGCCCCGGGCACGGCGGCGCGACGGCGGGCGGATCGTTCCGCCGGTCCGCCGGGGTGCGCTACACCATCGGGGATGGCCCACGGAAGAGCCCGCCGTTGAAGCTCCGCGCGCTCGCCGTCTATGCGCTGCTGCTCGGCATCAAGGGCGTCTCGCGCGCCTTCTTCCGGCACCGCGTCGAGCGCGTCGGCGAGTTCCCCGCGGACGCCTGGGAGCACGCGCGGATCGGCGTCCTGCTCAACCACACGAGCCTCTTCGAGCCGGTGTTCGCGGGCTCCTGCCCGAACGCGTTCCTGCGCAAGCTCGCGACCGACGGCGCCATCCCCATCGCCGACGTCACGCTGCGGCGCCCGCTCGCGGGCATCCTCTTCCGCTCGATCGCGGCGCAGGTCATCGAGATCACGCGCAAGCGCGACGCCTCGTGGTCGGCGGTGCTCGCGTCGATCCGCCCCGGCTCGCTCGTCGTGATCATGCCCGAGGGGCGCATGATGCGCCGCGGCGGGCTCGACAAGGACGGGCGCCCCATGACCGTGCGCGGCGGCATCGCGGACCTGATCCAGGCCACCGACAGCGGCTACATGATCCTCGGCTACAGCGGCGGACTGCACCACGTGCAGGCGCCGGGAGAGCGCTTCCCGCGCCTCTTCCGCACCGTCCGCATGAACTTCGAGTGCATCGACGTCGCGGCGTACCGTGCAGCGCTCGAGTCCGAGGACGGGCCGCGCGGCTTCAAGCTCGCGGTCGTGCGCGACCTCGAGCGGCGCCGCGACCTGCACTGTCCGGCGACCGAGGAGACGGGCCGCCCGTTGCGGCGCGAGGAGTGCGAGGACACCGCGCCGGTGACGGCCTCGAGCCGCGGCGCGCCCCGGGAGGAGTGACGATGTTCGGATCCGGCAAGTCGAAGGGTTCGCCCGCGCCCGAGGTCAACGTGGCCGGCAGCGGCGCGCTCAAGGCGCGCTTCGTCACCTCCGAGGGCAACATCGAGGCGACGCTCCACGAGAAGGAGACGCCGGTGACGGTGCGCAACTTCGTGGCGCTCGCGAGCGGCACGGTGGAGTGGCGCAAGCCCGACGGCAGCAAGACGTCGGAGCCGCTCTACAAGGGCATCGCGTTCCACCGCGTGATCCCGCAGTTCATGATCCAGTGCGGCTGCCCGCTCGGCACCGGCACGGGCGGCCCCGGCTGGCAGTTCGACGACGAGTGCCGCCCCGGCCTGCGCCACGACGGCCCCGGCGTGCTCTCGATGGCGAACGCCGGCCCCGGCACGAACGGCTCGCAGTTCTTCATCACCGAGGTCGCGACGCCCTGGCTCGACGGCAAGCACACCGTCTTCGGCAAGGTCACGAAGGGCGTCGAGCTCGTCGCGAAGATCGCGGGCAAGGGCAACGGCAAGACGCGCCTCGAGCGCGTCGAGATCTACCGCGGCTGAGGCAGGTCGGTCGGAGCGCAGCGGTCTCGGCCCGTCAGGCCGTGCGGATCCGCGCGACGTGCTGACTCGGGGCGAGGACGAAGCTCGACGTCAGCGCGCCCGCGGCAGTGAACAGCCTCGGGCGATCGCGCGATGGTGTGCTGTTCCGTCGCCTGCGTCAGCCGGCTCGGTGAAGAGGTGCCCGAGATGGCGCGAGCGACGCGTCGCGGCGTCGCCGAGATCCGCCCACCGCGAAGGGGACGGTCCTCGGCCGCTGGACGCCGCGCCGGGACCGACGCGGCCTGACCGACGCCGCCGGCAGCGGTGGGCAGACACGGACCCTCTCCGTGCACGTCGTCGCCGCGCGCGCGGAGTGCGCGCACGGCGCGACGCCCCACGTCTCAGGGGATGTCGGAGGACACGTCCCATGGCTGAGCGAGAAGAGGTCCCGATCGTCTTCTCGCCCCGCTTCACGACGCTCGTGGGCGCGCAGGGCTTCTACACCACGCCGCTCGCATTCTTGGGGTTCGCCCTCGCTCAGGTGACTCTCCGAAACACCCAACCCGGAACGTTCTTTCGGCGTCTCGTTCGAACGGGGGCGCCGGCAGCTGAGTCCGGCTCCCGCCTCCGCGATGCCACCGACCGATCAGGCCTGCACGGGGGTACGGAACCCGGGAGAAGTTCCCGGCCGCGCGCCGGAGCCGAAAGATCGTTCCGGGTTCGGCATGTCGCAGAAGTCATCAGGACGGCTAGGGATCTCGCGAGGTAATCAAGCATGGGGAGCAAGAGAGGCAACAAGCGTCCGTGGTGGGAGACTGGTCTCGGCCAATTCACCGATGCCGAGCGAGAGCAACTTCGAATAAAGGCTGACGCGATCGAGGCGCAGTCCAAGGAGAGCGCGCGAAGGCGCGAGTATCGGCATATGACCGCGCTGAGTGAGTACTTCAATGACGGCGCACCGAGTTCTTGGGAATTCGCGATCGTGATTGTCGGGATCGATCCAGAGGCAGGCGAAGTCCGTCGCCTGGACATTGTGGGGCCAACCGAAGCCCCCCCGTACTCGGGCATGTCGCGGCGCTTTGTCGAGTCGATCGGGGACTACGCGAGATATGCACGAGAGTTTCACGCGCCGCCTACGTCGCGGTTCGTGCTTTCTAGATCCTGGGATGGCGCGAATGTCTGGAACGTGCTGGTGAACCCTGGCGAACGATACGTGCGCGAGGTGATGAATAGGCTCGGACTTACTGACTGGAATCCGTCGACCGATGAATTCCTCGGCGCTCCTGGCTGAGGGGCTCGGCGACGAATTGACCTGCAAGGCGGATTGGAGATGTGAAACACCCAACCCGGAACGTTCTTTCGGCGCCTCGCTCGAACGGGGACGCCGGCAGCTGAGTCCGGCTCCCGCCTCCGCGATGCCACCGTCCGATCAGGCCCGCCGGTCGCCGGCTGAGCTGCGCACGAAGTCGAGGCTGGAACCCGACTTAGCTGCCAGCGTCCCCGTCCGGGGGCGACTCGGCCTGCAGCGAAGGAGATCCGGTGAACCCCAAGGCGAGCACGGACCAAGCGAGGACGATACGCGAGTGGTTTCAAAGATACCACGTTGCTGGGTTGGTGCTCCCGGACGGCTGGTATCACCGTCCGTGGGACGAGGGTTACGCGCTTGACTCGGTCGAAGTAGACGATCGAGTTTTGGTCGTCACCCTTGATGGGATGCTGGAACTGACTCTGGAGGGCGCGTGGCACGTCCATGGTGATGACCATGTCTTGGTCGTCGGGCCGTGCGACCGCGTCGTGTTCCGAGAGCTCCGGCCTGGGATCGATGCATCCGCGAGGCACTACACGTGCGGGGTCGTGACCTTCGCTCACTCGCCTCCTCCGGAGTGACATACGGTGCCGTGACATACGGTGCATGAAATGCCTACTACTCAGGCAACAACATAGGCGACACTCGGCGCTCTGAAGGATGCGAAGTACCCAACCCGGAACGTTCTTTCGACGCCTCGTTCGAACGGTGACGCCGGCGGCTGAGTCCGGCTCCCGCCTCCGGGATGCCACCGACCGATCAGGGCCGCCGGTCACCGGCTGAGCTGCAGACGAAGTCGAGGCTGGAAGCCGACTTAGCCCGCCCTTCTCACGGCATGGCGGATCTCGTCCACTCGCGGTGATCGAGAGCGACCGACGTCGCGCCGCAGCGTCAATCGAGTCGATCGAGGGCCGTCCCGCCGCCGCGCCACTCGCTCTCGCGCCTTCGTGGACGCGGATTCGCGCCCGGATCCGCGCTGCGGGCAGACCGCCGGCCGCGAGGCGTCGACTCGACCTGCCGTCGCGGGCGCTACGGCCCGGCGCGGGCGGCCGTCAGCCGGCCGTGGATCCCCGCGAAGAGCTCCCGGTACGGGTAGGAGCCGCTCATCGACACCCACACGCGCCGCACGGTCACGCGGATCACGGCGCCGATCTTCAGCAGCTTCGTCCGGATCGTGTGGCACTGCGCACGCGCCATCTCCGTGCCCGTGAGCCCGCTGCGCCGCAGCGCCGCGAGCAGCACGTACGCCAGCGACGACAGGTACAGCCGGATCTGGTTCGCGCGCAGCGTGGCCGCGCTCGCGCGGTCCGCAAACAGGTACAGCTGCTGCTCCTTGATCCGGTTCTCCATCTCGCCGCGGCTGCAGTAGACGTCCTCGTAGAGCATCTGCGCCGCAAAGGCGTCAGCCGGGACGTTGGTCACGACGAAGCGCGGGTTGCTCTTGTCGCCGACCAGGTGCTCGGCCTTGGCGACCACGCGCCGCGTCGCAGTCCAGCTGTCAAGCGTCGCGTACTCGAGTTCGGCAAAGACCCGCGACGGCTCCTTCCTCTCCTCGCACGCCGCCTTGGCCGCAGCCAGTTCGTTCGTGATCAGCGCGATCAGGCGGGCGTTCTTGGCGAGGCCGAAGACGTACCACAGCGTGTTGTCCTCGCACCACGCCATCAGCTCCTCACGGCAGAAGCCCGCATCGCCGCGGATCAGGATCTCCGTGGCGGGCCAGCGCTCGCGGATGCGCTGCACGATGCGCGCGAGCTCCGCGACGGCTCCCGCCGCGCCGTCGCGATCCGCCGTGCCGAGCCGCGCCAGCAGCAGGTGCTCCCCGCAGAAGACGTAGAGCGGCAGGTAGCAGTAGTGGCCGTAGTAGCCGTGGAAGAAGCGGCCCTCCTGCCGGCCGTGCAACGCCACGTCGGTCGTGTCGAGGTCGATCTCGATCCACGGCGGCGCCTCCTCGTGGGCGTCGAGGAAGGTGTCCACCAGGACGCGGTCGAGCGCCTCGCTGTCGAGCGCGACCTTCTTGTAGCGCTCGTCCGCGGCGACCTTGCCGAGCGTGAGTTCGACGCGGTTGAGCGTGCTCTTGCCGGCGAGCAGCGCCTCGCCGACGTCGCGCTTGCCGACCACCGCGGCCAGCAGCCGATCACGTCGCAGCTCGTCGTGATCCACCAGATCCTCGTACCCCAGGGCGAGCCCGAAGACGCGCTGCCGCAGCAGATCGAGCACGCTGTGCTGGATGCGCGCGGGGTCGCGCTGATCGCGGAAGCACGCCGCCGCGCGCTCGAGCAGGCCGATCCGCTCGTCGGTCGCGCGCAAGAGCACCGCACCGCCGTCGGACGTGATGTCGCCGCCGTCGAAGCGGGCACTGACCACCCGTGCACCGAAGTGCTGGAAGAGAAGCGGGGCGGCGGTAGTTTCGGACGCCATCGGGGTGCTCTCCTGGAAGTGCGAGCGGTGACCTGCAAGTCACTTGCACAACGGGTGGCGCCCCGACTTGATTCCCGGAACCGGTGAGCTCCTCGACGGTCCTCCGCCGGTCCCGTCCGGTGCGACGGAGTGTCACACCGCGTCGCGCGTTCGATCGGGCTGGAATCCACGCAGAAGCTGGATCACGGCCGATTCGGGGTCAGGCGGCGTGAGAAGGGCGGGCTAGCGTTCGGACGGTACCCGCGCCGGGCCGACACCGCCTCACCGATGCTCCCAGGCGACGCGAAGCCCCGCCATCCCCCGCCCCTTGCCTGTTTGAGACGCCGAATCTCGGGAGCTCGAACGGACCTCTTCGATCGTGCTGAGGTACCCTCCACCCCGCTTGACTCTGCGGATCATCTCATCCACAGGAGCCACATCGCCGGACACCCGCTCCCACGCGCTACCATCGGCTGGACAACCCAACTCCGAGTCATATCTTCCACGATACACATCACGGCACCACTCCTCAACGTTCCCGTGCATGTCGTAGAGACCCCAGGCGTTCGACTTGAGACTACCAACTCGTATGCGGCTTGCGTACACAGAGCAATCGTAGTTGCTGTACCGCGAGACGAGACTGCGGTCGTTACCGCATGACCACCGCGCGCTGGATCCAGCGCGACACGCATACTCCCACTCCGCCTCGGATGGCATTCGGAATGTGCCCTCCCCCACACGAGCGGACAGCCTCTTCAGGAACTCCTCGCACTGATCCCAGGACGCCTCTATCGGAAGCCCTGCGTCGTACCCTTCTACATTCGTTCCATGCATAATCCAGTTCCACTGCCCAACCGTGACTTCATACTTACCGATCGCAAACGGATTCCTAATAGAGACGTCGTGAACAGGCAGCTCGTCGGGCGCACCCTGAATTGATCCCATTCGAAACGTACCCGTCGCGAGAAAAACAAGCGCCAGCGAATTTCCTCCTCCCAAATCGACCACCTCTTCCTTGACGACTGCATCCGGAAGTGCCCCGGCTGACCTAACTAGGTGACCGTCGTCACCACGCAAGCGCTTCGCCCAGATCAAGTGCACAACAACGTATGTCGCGACTGAGACAGCAGCCGCCGCCACGACCGCGATGCGCAGCGTTCTGCCATGACGGCGGAGTCCACCGGCGATGCGCTGCAACGCGGAGCCCGCGCGGCAGACGACCTCGCTGCCAGCCTGGGACCGTGTGTTCGACTCGTCGGGCATGGCACATCCTCCGGAGCACCAGTATGCAGGGCGGCCCAACCGCGAAACACCCAAGCCGGAACGTTCTTTCTGCGCCTCGTTCGAACGGAGACGCCGGCGGCTGAGTTCGATTCCCGCCTCCGCGATGCCGTCGACCGATCCGGCCCGCCGGTCGCCGGCTGAGCTGCGCACGAAGTCGAGGCTGGAACCAGACTTAGTTGCCAGCGTCCCCGTCCGGGGGCGGCGTCGGCCGGGCGGCGCCTAGCGGCACGTCCGAGCTGCGGAGGTGGAGGTCGCGCTGCGGGAAGGGGATCTCGATCGCGTGCTCGCGGAAGGCGCGGTCGATGGCGAAGCGCAGCTCGCTCGCGATGCGCGGCTGCTCGGAGGCCTCCGGGATCCAGCAGCGCAGTTCGAAGTCGAGGGAGCTCTCGCCGAAGGCGAGGAAGAACACGTCGACGGAGCGCGAGGTCATCACGCGCGGATGTTCGCGGGCGACGTCGGCGAGCACGCGCTTCACGAGGTCGGTGTCGCTGCCGTACGCGACGCCGACGCCGATGCGCACGCGCACGATCGGGTCGCCGTAGTCCGCGTTGACGACGGCCTGCGTCACGAAGTCCTTGTTCGGGATCAGCATCGAGACGTTGTCGCGCGTCTGGATGGTCGTCGCGCGGATGTTGATCTTCGTGACCCAGCCCTCGGTGTCGCCCACGGTCACGAGGTCGCCCACCTTGAGCGGGCGCTCGAACAGCAGGATGATCCCGCTGAAGAAGTTCGAGACGATCTCCTGCAGGCCGAAGCCGATGCCGACCGACAGCGCGGTCACGACGTAGCCGAGCGACTCCAGCTCGAAGATCTGCCGCACGGCCGCGTAGAGGCCGAGCGCGGCGACGACGTAGCCGACGAGCGCGCTGATCGTGTAGCGCACGCCGGTGTCGAGCGCGGTGCGGGGCAGCACGAACGCGTCGAGGAAGAGCCGCAGGCGGCCGACGCCGGTGAGCGTGAGCACGGCGACCGCGAGCGACGCGAGGACGTCCCACCACGTCACGTGACGGGCGGCGTCGGCGGCCTGCAGGGGCAGGTCCACGGCGAGCAGGCTGCGCGCGGCGGAGAAGCCCGTGCCGAGCACCAGCAGGCCGACGGCGCCGGCGAGGCCGATCGCGACGAGCGTCAGGACGTAGCGCGCGATCGCGCCCGCCGCGTCGCGGTGCGAGACGGAGTTGCGGCCGCCGGTCTCGCCGTCGCCGACGACGCTGTGGAGCCACGTCTCGGTGCCGCGCCAGAGCGCTCCGTACGCCGTGAAGCCGAGCGCGACGGCGGCCGTGGCCGCGCCGACGGAGCGCGCGAGGAACTCCGCGAGCAGGTCGTACTCGAGCAGGTCGAGCACGAACAGCAGCGGGCCGACGAGCACGAGCAGCGGGTGCAGCCGCGCGACGACGCCGCGCGCGAGCGCGCCGACGCGCGTCGTCGGGGCGGGCAGGAGCCCCATCACGGCGTCGCGGCGGAACACGAACACGAGCAGCACCACGACGACCCCGAGCTCGTAGAGGGCGCGCAGCGCCTCGCGGGCGCCCTCGTTGCCGTAGCCGAGCTGCTCGAGCGCGTAGAGCAGCGGCAGGAAGCACGCGGAGAGGCCGAGCAGGTACTCGCCGCCGCTGCGCAGGAGCGCCGCGGCGCGCGCGTCCACGGTGAGCGGCGACCAGCGGTCGCCGACGGGCAGGAGGCGCCGCACGACCGAGCGCGCGAACCACCACACGGCGAGCGTCACGCCGATGTGGCGCCAGACGGCGGCGACCGGCGCGTCGAGCGCGGAGAGCTGCGTGCCCACCAGGAACGGCACGACCCCGAGCAGCGCCGCGAAGAGAGCGGACGCGGCCAGCCGCCATGCGAGGTCGCGCACGCGCGCGGCGTCGGTCGTGACCTCGGCGGGCGGGCGGACGTGGCGGCGGACGCGGACGCGCGCGAAGCCGAGCAGCAGCAGCGCGAGCGCCGCGACCGCGGCGCACGAGACGACCTCTTCGCGCGCGTCGGGGGCGCGTGCGAACGCGAGGGCCGCCGCGACGGTCGCGGCAAGCCATGCCGGGAGTCGCGCGACGTCGCGCAGCCCGTCGCCGAGCGCGTCCACGCTGATCCGCGCGCGGCCGCGCAGGAACAGGTTCTCGCGGCGCAGGAGGTCGACCGTCGCGCGCAGCACGCGCTCGCGCCGGCCGCGCAGGTCGGCGCACTCGTCGAGCAGTTCGCTCGCGGTCTCCGCCTCCTGCACCCAGAGGCGCAGGCTCTCGGTCAGGTCGGCCTGCGCGGCATCCCACGCGGGCCGCTCCGCCTCCCACGCCTCACGTCCGCCCGCCGCCGCCTCCGCGGCCGCGCGCAACGTGGCCGCGCGCTCCTCGCCGCGCTCCTGACGCTCCCACGCGTCGCGGAGCAGCCGGTCGATCTCGGCGCGCTCGCGCCGCGCGTCGGCGGCCGCCACGCCGCGCACCTCGCGCCGCAGCAGGTCCTCGAGGGCGCGGATGCGCCGGCGCACGTCGTCGCCGGAGTAGAGCGCCTCGCCGTCGCCGGAGTAGCTGCTCTCGAGCCGGTCGAGCCGCTGCTGCGCGCGCTCGAGCGCGGCGCGGAGCGCGTCGCGGCGGCTCGTCAGCCCGGCCGTGCGGTCGGCGCGGACGGACTCGTACCGCGCGCGCGCCGCGTCGGCCTCGGCGCGCAGCTCCTGCACCCCGGCCGGGACCGGCGGCGCCACCGCGCCGCTGCCGTCGGGCACGGCCTGCGCCCACGCGTGCGCCGGCCACGCGAACGCGCACGCGAGGACGAGGAGCAGCAGGGCGAGCCTGGATCTCATGCGGACCGGCGATGCTACGGCACGCGGCGGCCCGCCGCGCTCGTCAGGCGAGACGGCGCGCGGCGCGCGCCATGCCGATGATGACCGCCGCGCCGGCGACGGCGGAGAGCACGGGCCCCCACCAGTTCGCGTCGGGCCAGCGCAGCGACATCGGCCCGGCGACCGGGATGAACTTCGGCAGGTAGTGCGCCTTCCAGGGCCAGAGCGCCGCGAGGCTCCCGGCCATCAGCCCCGAGAGCACCGACATCGTGCGGTCGTGCGCGTGCGCGAGGAGCCGGCGCAGGAGCGGCACGAACGTGATGACGCCGAGCACGATGCCGAGCAGGAACCACGCGACGACGGGCACGTTGCGCTCGTGCAGCGCACCGGTGACGGGCTGGTACATGCCGAGCACGAGCAGTGCGAGACTGCCGCTGACGCCGGGGAGCAGCATCACGGAGATCGCCACGGCGCCCGCGCCGACGAGCGCGAGCGGCGCGACCGATCCGGCGGCGGGCGGGCTGAGCGAGAGCCCGATCGCCGCGAGCGCGCCGACGACCGCGAGCGGCCAGTCCACGGCGCGCGTCGTGCGCTTCACACGCCACGGCTCGTTGACGCTCGCGAGCACGAGCCCGAAGAAGAACGCGAAGACGAGCGGCGCCGTGTCGGGGCGCACGAGCCAGCCCGCGGGCGGCTCGCGCTGGAGCTGCTCGAAGAGCGCGCGCTCCTGCCCCGGCGCGGCCTCGGGCAGCTTGCCGACGAGCAGGCGCGTCGCCACGAACAGCGACGAGACGAGGCCCGCGCCGAGCGGCAGCAGGAAGGAGAGCGCCTCGCGCACGCCGAGCCACGTGAGGCGCTCGCGCGGGTGGGTCAGCACGCGCATCAGCAGCGCGAGCGAGCCGATCAGGCGGTCGTAGAAGCCGAGGATCAGCGCGATCGTGCCGCCGGAGACGCCGGGGATCGCGTCGGCGACGCCCATCGCGAGTCCGCGCGCGAACGAGACGCCGAGCGCGCGCGCGCCGAGGGGCGCGGCCGGCCCGGACGGCGGCGGCGAGCGGTCCTCGCCGGCAGGGTCGTGCGACATCGCGGGCATTCTCGGACGCGCCCGGGCCGACGGAAGGAAGCCCCAACGCGCACGCGTCAGGAGGGACGCAGAGCGGCTGCGAGCACGTCGGCGCGGCGCAGCCAGCCGCACTCGCCGTCGAGGCACACGAGCACGTCCACGTCGGCGTCGCCCCCGGCCACGTCCTGCCACGCGAACGGCCCCGCGACGTCGTTCTCGAACCGCGCGTACCACGCACGCCGCGTCGGGTCGCGGCGCGCTGCGTCGGCGGCGCGCGCGACGGCGGCGTCGTACGCGGCACGCTCCTGCGCGGAGAACGTGCCGTCGCCGTCGACGTCCCACGCCGTCAGATCCGCGGACCGGCGGTCGGCCGCGTCGCACGTGCGGCGCCGCTCCTCGACGCGCGCCGCGACCGCGGCCATGCGTTCGGCCGCGTGCACCTCGTTCTTCGCGCGCAGCCGCTCCTCCTGCCGCCGCAGCACGGCGAGCAGCGCGTCCTCGCGCCAGCGCGACGGCAGCAGCCCGAGCCGGCGCAGGAGCCACGGCGTCAGCAGCATCGCGCCCGGCACCGGCACGAGCGCCGTCGCGGCGGCGACGACACCCGCGGGCACCGTGCGCAGGAGGTCGAGCGTCTGCGCGCGGACGGCCTCGGCCTCGTCGGCGCGCAGCGCGCGGCCCGAGACGAGGCGCTCGCGCACGATCCGCACCGCGGTGCACGTCTCCTCCCACTCGCCGACCGCGTGGCGCCACTGCGTCGCGGCCTCCTCGCGTGCGGCGGCCCCGAGCCGCTGGAGCACGCCGGGCGGGCGCTCGAGCGCGTCGAGGGCGCGGCAGACGTCGGCGACCTCGCGCGCCTCGGCGTCGAGTCCGCGGCGGCGCAGGTCGGCGACGAGTTCGTCGAGTTCGGCGGGCGCCATGCGCGGCCCATGCTACGCCCCACGACGGCTCGCGGCGGCTCGGCGATGTTCCGGCGGAGCGCGCCGCGCGCGGCCGTACAGTCGCAGCCGCGAGAGCGAGTTCGGGAGGAGGATGCCATGGACGCGCAGCGTGTTGTGTTCCTGCCCGGCGACGGCATCGGACCCGAGGTGACCGCCGCGGCGCGCGAGGTCGTCGACGCCGTCGGCGTGCCCGTCGCGTGGGTGGACGCCGAGATGGGGCTCGCCGCGTTCGAGCGCTGCGGCGACGCGCTCCCCGCGGACGCCGTCGCCGCGATCCGCGACTGCGGCGTGGCGCTGAAGGGTCCGACGACGACGCCCATCGGCGGCGGCCACGCGTCCGCGAACGTGCGCCTGCGCAAGGAGCTCGAGCTCTTCGCCAACGTGCGGCCCGTGAAGACCGTGCCCGGACTCGAGACGCCGTACGGCGCCGTGGACCTCGTCATCGTGCGCGAGAACACGGAGGACCTGTACGCGGGCCTCGAGAACGAGGTCGCACCGGGCGTCGTCACGTCGATCAAGGTCATCACCGACCGCGCGAGCCGGCGCATCGCGCGCTTCGCGTTCGAGCACGCCGTCGCGTGGCGCCGCGCGCGCGTCACCGCGGTGCACAAGGCGAACATCATGAAGAAGGCCGACGGCCTCTTCCTCGCCTGCTGCCGCGACGAGGCGCGCGCATACGAGGGCCGCGTGCGCAGCGACGACGTGCTCGTGGACGCGCTGTGCATGCGCCTCGTCACGAACCCGGCGCAGTACGACGTGCTGCTGCTCGAGAACCTCTACGGCGACATCGTCAGCGACCTCGCCGCGGGCCTGATCGGCGGACTCGGGCTAGCGCCCGGCGCGAACTACGGCGCCGACGCGGCCGTCTTCGAGGCGATCCACGGCAGCGCGCCGGACATCGCCGGGAAGGGCGTCGCGAACCCGATCGCGATGATCCTCTCGGCCGCGATGATGTGCCACCACCTCGGCCGCCCCGACGCGTACCGCCGCATCCGCCGCGCCATCGCGAACGTCACGCGCGCCGGGCGCGCAGCGCTCACGCCGGACCTCGGCGGCAGCGGCACGACGCGCTCGCTGACGGCGGCGATCGTCGCGGAGCTGCCGCGGGTCTCCGTGGACTGATGCCCGAGCTGCCCGAGGTCGAGACGGTCGCGCGCCAGCTCCGTCCGCTCCTCGTCGGGCGGACGATCACGGGCGCGCGCGTGCTCGCCGTGCGCACGCTCGGCGGCGAGAGCGCGGCCGCGTTCACGCGCGGCGTGAAGGGCCTCTGCATCGACGCGGTGCGGCGGCGCGCGAAGTTCGTCGTCTGCGACGTGTCGCGCGGCGGACGGCCCGCGGGCGCGCTGATCGTGCACCTGCGTATGACCGGGCGACTGCACGTCGTCGCGCCCGAGACGCCGCGCGGCGCGTACCTGCGCGTCGCGCTCGCACTCGACGACGGCCGCGAGCTGCGCTTCGACGACGTCCGCCGCTTCGGCCGCTTCGTGCGCGCGCGCGACGCGGACGCGTTCCTCGACGAACTCGGCCCGGAGCCGCTCGGCGACGCGTTCGACGCCGCGTGGCTCGCGCGCGAGCTCGCGGCGCGGCGGCGCGCGCTGAAGCCGCTGCTCCTCGACCAGACCTTCCTCGCGGGCCTCGGGAACATCTACGTCGACGAGGCGCTGCACCGCGCCGGGCTGCACCCGCTGCGCCGCAGCGACCGCGTGCCGCGCGAGCGCGTCGCGCCGCTCCACGACGCGATCCGCGCGGTGCTGACCGAGGCGATCGAGCGCGAGGGCTCGAGCTTCGACGTGTTCTATCGCACGCCGGAGGGCAGCCCCGGGCGCTTCCAGGACGAGTTCCGCGTGTACGGCCGCGACGGGCAGCCGTGCCGCACGTGCGGCGCGACGCTCGTGCGCATCGTGGTCGGCCAGCGCGGGACGCACCTCTGCCCGCGCTGTCAGCGCGCGCCGCGCGTGCCGGGCGGCGCGGGCGGCTCCACGCGACCACGCCGCGCGCGCCCTTCCGACGTCGCCGCGATCGCGCGCGTGCACGTGGATGCGTGGCGCGCGGCGTACGCGGGACTCGTGCCGCAGGCGCACCTCGACGCACTCTCGGTCGAGAACCGCCGCAAGCTGTGGGAGCGGCTCATCCGCACGCCGCCCGACCCGCGCCACGCGACGTTCGTGAGCGCGCGCGGCGACGCCGTGCTCGGCTTCGCGGACGCGGGGCCGGCGCGCGGCGGAGAGCTCGACCCGGACCGCGTCGGCGAGGTGACGTCGATCTACCTGCGGCCCGACGTCGTGGGCACGGGACTCGGCCGCGCGCTGATGGCGCACGCGCTGCGGCACCTCGCGCGGCGCGGCTTCCGCGAGGCCGTCGTGTGGGTGCTCGAGGGCAACGAGCGCGCCCGGCGCTTCTATCGCGCCGCGGGCTTCGTCGAGGACGGCGGGCGCACGGTGTGGCGCGGGAGCGGCGCGGAGCTGCCGGAGATCCGCGCGCGACGGCCGCTGCCGTGACGCTCGCGCGTCTCCGCGTGCGCGCCGATGCGTCGCCGCTGCCGGCACGCATCGCGCGGCTCCTCGCAGACGCCGACGTGCGGCTCGACGCGCTCGTCGCCGACGGACTGCTCACGCGGCTGCCGCACTTCGCGCCGAGCGACTACGCGCTCGTGCACGGCGTGCTCGCGCGGATCGTCACGCACGGCGAGCGCGGCGAGCGCATGCTCGAGTGGGGCAGCGGGCTCGGCGTCATCGCGGGCATGGCCGCGTCGCTCGGGCTGCGCGCGTCCGGCATCGAGCTCGACGGCGCGCTCGCGGAGGCGTCGCGTGCGCTGCTCGCGGCGCACGCGCTCGACGTCGAGATCGCCGAGGGCAGCTTCCTGCCCGAGGACTACGAGGCGCCGGCGCACCTCGACGAGTCCGACTCGCACTCGCTCGCGCGCCGCGGCGCCGACGGCTACGAGGTGCTCGGCCGCGACCTCGACGAGTTCCGCATCGTCTACGCGTACCCGTGGCCGGGCGTCGAGCCGGTCTTCTTCCACCTCTTCGACACGTGCGCGGCGCCGGGCGCGCTGCTCGTCACGTACCACGGGCTCGACGGCTGTCAGGTGCGCCGGAAGCGCGGCTGAACAGCTCGTCGCACGCGGTGCGCGTTCAGCGCACGCCGACGAGCTCCATGTCGAAGTCGAGGTCCGCGTCGGGCGGGATCGCGCCCGGGTAGCCGGCGTGTCCGTACGCGAGCGCGCTCGGGATGTGCGCCTTCCAGCGGTCGCCCACGCGCATGCGCGCGACGACGATGTCCCAGCCGGGGATGACCTGACCGGCGCCGACCCGGAACTCGAAGGGCTTGCCGCCGCGCGAGCTGTCGAACTCGGCGCCGTCGCGCAGCGTGCCGGTGTAGTGCACCGCCGCGCGCGCACCGCCGTGCGCCTCGAGACCGTTGCCGCGCGCGACCACCTCGACCTGGACGGGCGGCACGCCCGCGCGGCCCGACGGCAGCGCGAAGCGGCCCCCGGGGGCCGGGATCTCGAGCGCGTCGCGCGACGGCCCGGGTGCCGGCTCCGCGTGCTTCGGCGCGTCCTGCGTGCAGGCGGCGAGCGAGAGCGCGGAGACGACGACGAGCAGCGCGGCGTGGTGTGTCGGCTTCATGCGCCGCATTGTGCCGCGGGCGTCCCCCGGGGAAGAGGACGGGGGAGCCGCGCCGCGCGCCGCTCCCCCATTTCGCTCGCGATCGCCGCCGACGCCGTCAGCGCGTCTCGGTCGTGGTCGTCGCGATGGAGATCACCGCGGCGCCCGACGAACTGTTGCCGAACGCGGAGTCGAAGCCGTCGTCGCGCCAGGACTTGCGCTGGTCCTCGTTCAGCGTGTTCTCGACACGCCGGCGATACGCCGCGTTCGCCTCCATGGCCTTCGACGGGTCGAGGCGGTGCACACGCAGTTGCGTGTCGCCGGTCGTCTCGTCGCGGTCGAGCTGGAGCGCGTCCTTCAGAGCCTGGTCGCGCTCGGCGACGGCCGCCTGCAGCTCGTTCACCTGGGTGTCGTTCAGGCCGAGGTCGGTGCGCGCCTTCTGCCAGCGCTCGGCCTCGGGCAGCCGCCGCAGCTCGAACGACTTGCGCAGCCCGCCGAGACCCGCGAGCGCGTGGTCGCCGATGAACGTCGCGGCCAGGCCGTCGTCGCCGTGGTCGAGCACGATGCCCTGCAGCGCGCCGCGCACGGCGTCCTCGACCTGCGGCAGCGCGTCGTTCAGGTCGATGGACTCGCCCGAGAGCTCGATGACGCGCCCGTCGGACGACCACTCGCTCGTGCCGTCGAGCCGGATGCGGCGCGCAGTCGTGGCGGAGGTCTCGGTCGCGTCGCCGTCGTCCGCGGGGAGCTGGATGCGCCGCCGCCCGCCGGGCGCGGCGTGCTGCTCGACGCCGAGCCGGCTCTCCGCCTGCGCCACGCGGTCGCGCAGCGCGTCGAGCTCGCCGCGGCTCGCGTCGAGCGACGTGCGCGTGGACTCGACCGAGCGCGCGATCTCGTCGAGCCGCGCGAGGAGCGCGGGGTCGGTCGCGGGCGCCGCGCCGCCGCCCTGCACGATCGCCGCGGCGCCGAGGCCGCCCGCGAGCGCCACGCCCGCCGTGCCGAGTACCAGGATCAGTGCCTTGCCCGTCATCGTGCCTCCTCGCCGCGGCCGCAGGCCCGCTGCGCGTCCGCCGTCGCCTCGTGAGACGCGCGGACCGCGACATCGTGACGTGCCGCGCGGCCCGACTCCACAGGGTTCGGCGCGCCCCGTATGCTCGGCCGCGGCGCGCGCGGGGCCGCAGGAACGCGGCCGCCGCACGACATGGGACAGGGAAGGAGCCTCCGATGCGTCGCACCTCCGTCACACTCGCCGGTCTGGCCACCGTCGGCGGTCTCGTCACCCTCGGCGTGCTCGCCGGCGCGGCGCGCGGCAGCTCGGGCGACGACGACGCGGTCGTCCGCTGGGCGCTCTCGTACGGACCGGAGCGGATCGACACGCCCGCGCTCCTCGCCGAGCTGCCCCGCGGCGGCTCGCCGGAGGGCGGTCCCGCACCCTCGACGGACGCGCTCGTGCGCGTCGGCGAGAGCGGACGTCGCGCGCTCCTGCGCATCGCGGCCGGCGGCGGCGAGCGCAGCGCGGACGCGGTCGACTGGCTCGCGCGCGCGCAGCTGCTCGAAGACGCGGTCGAGCGGCTCGGCCTCGACCACGACGTCGCCTATCTCGAGACCTGCGGCAGTGCGGGACTCGCGCGCGCCCACGCGATCCTGCCGTCGGGCGCGCCCGACGGCGACGCCGCGCTCGCGTGGTGGGCGGAGCGGCGCGGCGCGTATCGCTTCGCCCCGGCGGTCGACCGCTACGTGCCGTGGGAGCGCTGGGCCGACGACCGCGCGCCGCTGCGCTTCCGCAAGCGTGCGCGCGTGCGCATCGCGGACTCGCAGGGCCTCGTGAACCCGACGGGCAGCGTCACGATCGAGGCGTGGGTGCTCTGGCTCAACGAGAAGGAGTCCGGCTACCTCGTCGCCGACGAGATCTGGCCGGAGATGAGCCCCGAGCTCCCGGCCGAGCGCAAGGGCGGCTTCGTGCTGCGGCGCAACGCGCGCGGCGACGGCACCGCGACGCTCGACCTGACGTTCGCGACGGCGCCCAACCACTGGTGGAGCGTCGAGAGCGCGCCGCTCGCGATGACGAGCGAGTGGCAGCACATCGCCGTCTCGTGCGGCGGCGGGTTCGTCCGCCTCTTCCGCGACGGCGAACTCGTCGCGTGCCGCAGCACCGCGGGCCTCGAGTACCTCCCGAGCGCGACGGACGTCTACATCGGCTGCCGCTCCGAGGGCTGGCCGAACCGCACGACGGACTTCGACCTGCGCGCGTTCCGCATCTCGGAGGGCGCGCGCTACGACGACGCGTTCGTCCCCGACCAGCGCCTCGCGCCCGACGACGCGTCGCTCGTGTGCCTCGAGTTCCGCGGCGGCACGACGGAGCTGCGCGACACGGCCCACGGCGCACACCCCGGCGTCATCGAGGGCGCGACGCTCGTGCCGGGCTACGACCCCGCCGCGCTGCGCGAGACGCTCCGCGCCTACGGCGGCGGCGGACACATCGACGTGTTCGAGGCCGAGCGCGGCGGCGCGAGCGCCGGCTGGTACCTCTACGAGCGCGACCTGCAGTCCGAGGGCGCGACCATGCGCATCGAGAGCGCCGACGAGCCGGGTGCCGCCGGCCACTGGATCAGCGTGCCGTTCCGCGTCGACGCGCCGGGGCGCCGCCGCGTGCACGTCACCGGTCCGGGACTCGAGCATCTCGGCGCGACCGTGTCGCCGTTCGCGTGGCGCATCGACGACGGCCCGTGGCGACGTGTGACGGCGCCGCTCCCGACGCTGCGCGGCATCGCAGGCCAGGAGCTCGGCAACCTCACGGCCCTCGGCGAGGTCGAACTGGCGCCGGGCGAGCACCTCTTCCGCGTGCGCCTGCTCGCACGCGCGGGCACGAAGCGCCCGCTGTGGGCGTTCTGGCTCGACGCCCTCGTGCTCGAGACGCTGCGGTAGCGCTCGCGGCACGCAACGCACGCGTTACATCCCGCGAACGGAACGCGCCCGGCTGCGTCCGTTAGCTTCATACGCGACACACGTCGCGCGTGCGGGAACGCGGAGCGCGGCCGCGTCCGGGAGGGATCGTGCAGCGCCGTCGTCTGCCCTTCGTGCTGGTGCCCCTGCTGCTCCTCGTGCTGGCCGGGCTCGCCGGCTGGCTCGTCCTCCGCGACGGCGTCGGCGGCGACGGTGCGGGCGGCGGCGACGCCGTCGACGGCGGCGGCGCGGGGACGGGCGAAGGCGACGCGGGCGGCGCGGCGCACGAGCCCTCGCGGCGGCGGCAACGCCCCGGCTGGATCGCCGGCTCGGTGCGGGTGCTCGCCACGCGCGACGCGGCGCCCGGCCGCGAGGTCGTCCTGGGTCTGCCCGACGGGACGACGCGCACCGCGCGGACCGGCACCGACGGCGGGTTCGAGTTCCGCGAGCTGGCGCCCGGCGCGCCGTACGAGGTGCGCGTCGAGGGCCCCGACCACGCGCCCGTCGCGCGGCCCGGACTCCTCGTCGCGCCCGGCAAGGGCACGGACCTCGGCGCGCTGTGGCTCGCCGACGGCGTCGCGGTCGAGATCGAGGTCGTCTCGTTCACGGGCGAGCCGCTGGCGGACGCGATGGTGCGCGCGTTCTCGACGGGACCGGGCAGCCCGCCGTTCGACACGCCGACCGACCCGCCCGCCGTCGCGCAGGTGCGCACGGGTGCGGACGGCGTCGGGCGCTTCGGCGGCCTGCCGCCCGGCACGTGGACCTTCACGGCGGAACGCTATGGCTACGCGCGCCGCGGACTCGTCGGCGTGACGGTGCGCGCGGGGCTCGACGTCGAGCGCTTCCATCTGGCGCTCGAGCCGGGCTACCGGCTCCACGGCCGCGTGCTCGACGACACCGGGCGCCCGGTCCCGAACGCGCCGGTGCTCGCCGTGCGGCGCACGCTGCCGAGCGACCCGACGACGGCCCCCCTCGGCCAGCGCACGGCCACCGCGCGCGACGGCTCCTTCGAGTTCGGCGCACTGCCCGCCGCCGACGTCATCCTCTGGTCGGGCCGGCCCGGGGCGCATCTCGCGATCCTCGCGGCGGTGCGCATCCCAGGCGTGGACGACCTCGACCTGGTGCTGCCGCGCGGCGCGGTCGTCTCCGGTCTCGTCACCGACGCGGACGGCGCGCCGGTCTCGACGGCCCGCGTGCAGGTGAACCTGTCGGTGCTCGGCGCCTTCTCGCTGACGCTCGCGGACGACACCGACCTCGACGGCCGCTACACGATCGACCTGCCGATGGCGGGCTCGATCCAGTGGCTCAGCGCCGAGGCGAGCGGCTGCGGCACCGGTTGGGCGGAGCTCGGCCGCGAGGGAGAGCTGCCGGCCCCGGAGGGCGCGCGCATCGAGCTGCCGGTCACCCTCGCCGCGGGCGGCGGCGTGCGCGGGCGCGTGGTCGGCCCGGACGGGCCCCTCGCGAACGTCGAGGTCGGCCTCACCAACCCGAGCTCCTACTACTCGACGACGTCGGGCTCGGACGGGCGCTTCCAGCTCGCGGGCGCGCCGAACGGTCGCTACGTCATCCTCGCGACGCGCTGGGGCTTCCGGCAGCCGGGCCGTCCGGACGACCCGGACGGCTCGCTCGTGCGCGGCGACACGCCGCCCGAGCTCGTGGTCACGCTCCCCGACGACGCGGCGCGCGAGTTCGAGCTGCGCATGGAGGCGGGCGCGACGCTGCGCGGACGCGTCGAGCTGCCCGACGGCAAGCCGGCGGCCGGCGCGACCGTGAGCTGCCCCTGGAACACGACGGCGGCGACGACCGACGCCGACGGACGCTTCGAGCTCGGCCCGGTCGAGACGGGCGGGGACGTGCCGCTCGAGGTGCGCCTGACGGGCTACGCCACGCTCTCGCAGTCGGTGAGCGCCGGCGCGGCCGACGGCTCCGCGGCGGAGGTCGTGCTGCGACTCGCCCCGGGCACACGCATCCGCGGGCGCGTCACCTCGGGTCCGGGGCGGCCGCTCGTCGGCACGTACGTGCAGCTCGTGGCGTGGAACGACGGACTCGGCCACCCCGTCGCCGACGAGTGGAACTGGCTCGAGGCGCGGCGCCTGCCGGTGCGCGCCGACGGCACCTACGACCACCCCGTCACCGACGTCGGCACGTCGTTCTTCGTGCGCGCCGGGGCGCTCGGCCACGCGCGCGCGACCAGCGGGCGCATCGACATCTCCCCGGAGCAGCCCGAGGTGATCGTCGACCTCGAGCTGCCGGAGGGCGTGTCCATCGGCGGGCGCGTGGTGACGCCCGACGGCGCGGGCGTCGCGCGCGCGAACGTGACGGCGGTGCAGGTCGCCGAGGGCGAGAGCGGCGCGGACTATCCGGGTGCGTGGGGTCCGCCGATCGTGGCGGTCGCGGACGAGTCGGGCGCGTTCACGATCTCGATGCTCTCGCCGGGCAGCTATCTGGTGCGCGCGTGGGGCGACGCGACCCTGCGCGCCGAGAAGACGATCCACGTGCCCGAGGACGACGGCGTCACGATCGAGGTCACGGCCGCCCTCGCGATCGAGGGCACCGTGCGCTACGCGGACGGCGCCGCCGCGCCGTCGGTGGCCGTGCGCGCCGAGTCGACCTCGGCCGGCCCCTCCTGCGTCGCGCGCACGGACCGCGACGGACGCTTCCGCGTCACGGGGCTCTCGCGCGGCACGTACACGCTCTCGGTCCGCGCGCCGCACGACACGCGCGAGAACCTCGTGCCCGTGACGCGCCGGGACGTCGAGGCCGGCACGACGGGCCTCGAGATCGTCGCGGAGCGCGGGCTCGAGGTCGCCGGCCGGGTGCGCGGCGCGAACGGCGTCGCCGTGCGCGGCGCGAACGTGGAGGTCCTGGACGGCGACGGCTCGTCGCTCGCGAGCGCGAACACCGACGGGGGCGGCGGCTTCTCCGTCCTCGGTCTCGGCCCGGGCAGCGTCTCCGTGCGCATCCTGGCCGCGGAGCTCGCGGGCGTGGGCAGCTTCATCGTGCGCAACGTGGCGGCCGGGACGACCGACGTGGA
The DNA here is from genome assembly GCA_937996235.1 of uncultured bacterium. Taxonomy (GTDB): domain Bacteria; phylum Planctomycetota; class JAJSAM01; order JAJSAM01; family JAJVHW01; genus CALKVK01. The sequence continues at coordinate 58,857 of CALKVK010000025.1, forward strand.
CATCCAGTTCCCGGAGGCCGCGCGGACCACGGGCACGCTCGTCGGCCCGGACGGCGCGCCGCTCGGGGGCCGCAACCTGCAGCTCGAGCCGGTCCTCGACGTCACGCAGAGCGGCATGGAGCCGTGGGAGGCGGGCGTCTCGACCGACGACGCGGGGCGCTTCGACGTGCCGACCGCGCCGGGCGCGCGCTACCGCGTGCACCTCGCGGACGACTCGGCGTTCACGCTGCCGAACGGGACCGTGCTCGAGTCCGGCGTGCGGAACGTCCAGCTCCAGGCGGTCACCGGCGAGACGATCACGGGCACGGTGACGCTCGCCGACGGCACGCCCGCGGCGAACGCGACGGTCTGGGCGTCCGGGGAGCGCGCGCAGCGCACGGCGCAGGCGGACGAGCGCGGCGCCTTCACGCTGACGGGGCTGAACGCCGGCGCCACGTACTCGCTCTCGGCGGGCGGCGAGGGCTGGGCGACGGTCGCGACCGTCGAGACGACGGCTCCCGCGACGGGCATCGCGCTCGCCGCCGTCCGCACCTACACGGTCTCAGGGCGCGTCGTGGACGCCGCGGGCCGCGCCGCGGGCCCGGGCGTCGTGTGGCTGAACGCCAAGGACGGCGGCTCGAACAGCGGCACGTGGATCGACGACGGCGGCACCTTCTCGTTCGGCGGCATCGCCGAGGGCGTCTACCGCGTGAGCTTCGACCGCAACGACGGGAGCGGCGCCGTCGAGTGCGGCGAGGTCCGCGCGGGCGAGACGGACGTCGTCGTGCGCCTGCCCGCCCGCTGAGCCGGCGCGCCGGCGCGGTGAGAGGGGGCGGAGCGCCGGGCGTGAGTCAGGTCACGCGCGAGGCACGTCCGCGGCTCCGCCCGGGGCGAGCGCATGGCGGGACGCCGCGGGCCCGCGGGTAGAGTGGGCCGCTTCGCCGGCCGGATACCGCGGCCGCGCCCGCGGAGGCCCTCGATGACCCCGGTCGAAGTCGCGTCCCGTCGCTCCCGCCGTCTCTCCGAGACCGATCCCGAAGTCGCGCGCCTGGTCGAGGCGGAGGACGTCCGCCAGCGCCGCGGACTCCAGCTCATCGCCTCCGAGAACCTCGTCAGCGCGGCGGTGCGCGAGGCGGTCGGCTCGGCATTCACCGACAAGTACGCGGAGGGCCGTCCGGGCCACCGCTACTACTCGGGCTGCGAGTTCGCGGACCAGGTCGAGACGCTCGCCGAGGAGCGCGCGCGGCAGCTCTTCCGCACCGACTACCACGTCAACGTGCAGCCGCACTCGGGCACGCAGGCGAACCTCGCCGTGTATCTGGCGACGCTGCAGCCCGGCGACCGCATCCTCGCGATGGACCTCGCGATGGGCGGCCACCTGTCGCACGGCTCGCCGTTCAACGCGTCGGGCAAGCTCTACGAGCCGCACTTCTACGGCGTGTCGCGCGAGGACGAGCGCATCGACTACGACGAGGTCGCGCGGCGCGCGGCCGAGGTCCGGCCGAAGCTGATCGTCGCGGGCGCGTCCGCGTATCCGCGCGCGATCGACTTCGAGCGCTTCGGCGCGATCGCGCGCGACGTCGGCGCGCTGCTGATGGTGGACATGGCGCACATCGCCGGTCTCATCGCCGCGGGCGAGCACCCGACGCCGTTCGGCCACGCGGACTTCGTCACGACCACCACGCACAAGACGCTGCGCGGCCCGCGCGGCGGTCTCCTGCTCTGCCGCGACGAACACAAGAAGAAGGTCAACTCGGCCGTGTTCCCGGGCATGCAGGGCGGCCCGCTGATGCACCAGATCGCCGGCAAGGCGGTCGCGTTCCGCGAGGCGATGGAGCCCGCGTTCAAGGACTACCAGCGCACCGTGCGCGAGAACGCGCGCGTGCTGGCCGAGCGTCTCGCCGAGCGCGGCTTCCGCGTCGTCAGCGGCGGCACCGACAACCACCTCGCGCTGGTGGACCTGGGCGGCCGCATGACGGGCGCCGAGGCCGAGGAGGCCCTGCGCCTGCGGCACGTCTACGTGAACAAGAACCTGATCCCGTACGACCCGCTGCCCGCCTCGAAGACGAGCGGCATCCGCATCGGCACGCCCGCGATGACCTCGCGCGGCCTCACGCCGCCCGACTTCCGCGCCGTCGCCGACATCATCGCGGACGTGCTCGTCGGCGAGACCGACGGCGTCCTCGAACGCGTCGAAGCGCTCTGCGGCTGAGAGCGTCCGCACGACGTCATCGCGAACGCGCGGGGGCGCGGACGCGGATCTCGCACGGTCCGTCGCCTGCGGGGATCTCCACGTCGACGTCGCGCACGGCGTCGCCGCGGACGACACGCAACCTCGCGATGCCGCACGCGAGCGGCGTCTCGAACGCGAAGTTCCCGTCGTCCCCCGCGTGGACCTCGAGCTGCGCGGGACCCGAGGGCGGCAGCCAGGCGATGCGTCCCGCACAGGGGCGTCCGTCGTCGTCGACGAGGACGCCGCGCACGCTGCGTCCGCGGTCGACGACGAGTTCCACGAACGCGCGACCGGTGAGTTCGACGGGCGCCGTGACGGTCGGGGCGTGCGCGCGCGGGATCACGAGGAGCCGCTCCGCGAGCACCGGCACCTCGGGACCGCGCCGCACCCTGGCGCAGCGGAAGACCCCGTCCTCGCCCGTGACCGCGAGTAGCGCACCAGTCGCTTCGAGGAACACCTCGGCACCGGCGACGGGCGTACCGTCGGCCGCACGCACGCGCCCTTCGAGTGCGCCGAAGCGCGGGAACGCGTAGCGCAGTCGCGTCACCTCGCCGGCCGCGATGCGGAGGTCGGCGAAGCGCACCCAGTCGCCCGGCGCCCGCGCGAAGGCGAGCGTCCACACACCCTCCGGCACGGCTACCCGCACGCGATCGCCGAGATCGACGGACAGGCAGTCGTCCACGCGAGAGCTGAGCAGGGCATCCTCGGCGCCGGCGGCGGTCAGCAGGAACTCGGGCTTCTCCTCCGGCCGGATCTCGTCGCACCCGTCGAGCAGCACCTCGACGACACCGCGCGCGGGCAGCCGCACCACGACCGAGGCGCCGCCGGCCACGGCGGAGCCGCTCGAGTCCGGATAGTGCTCCACGCAGACGCCGAACCCGACGGTGCGACCATGCTCGCCGCCGGCGAGTCGGAAGGTGCCGTCGGCATCGGTCGTGGTGCCGGCGCTCTGTGTGTTCACGCGCGCGTCCGCCACCGGGCGCCCCGCGGCGTCCACCACACGGCCCGTGATCATCGCTTCGCCCACGGTCGCGTCGTCCCCGGTCGACGCCGCCGGCGCAGCGCGCGCTCGGAGCACCAGTTCGCGCGGGAGCTGCGCCACGTCGGGCAGGTCGAGTTGGAGTTGCTCGTATCCCGCTGCGAAGACATGGACGAGGACCGGCCCGACGGCCACGTCAACCGCCCAGCGCCCGTCGCCGTCCGAGTACTCGCGCACCGCCGCTCGTGATGTCGCGCCGACGAACGTCAGCGCGGCGCCCACGACGACGCGCCCGGACTCGTCGACCGTACGACCGCTGACGCGCGCCAGGCGAGCCGGACCTTCGGCGCCGGGCGGCGGCAGTGCGGTCGAGGGTTCGGGGAAGCGCCCGTCCGGGAGCAGTGCGATGCGCGCGGGGAGGCCCGCGGCCGCCCACGTGAAGCCCCGCGACGTGCCGCTCGCCGCACCCAGCAGCACGCACCCACCTGCCGCCGCGGGCCAGGTGAACCGCCCGTGCGCGTCGGTCCGGGCTTCGGACGCCGCGACTCCGCGCAGTGCTCGCACTGCGACGCCGGCGACCGGCCGGCCGTCGGCGTCCACCACAGTGCCGAGGACGGGATCGACGGCGGGAAGTTGCACGAGCAGTTCGGCCGGCCAACTCGCGTCGTCGCTGCGCCACACACCTGCGCGCGCGGCGAGGCCCGCGCCCCACGCACGCCACGCGATCTCGCCGCGCGCGGGCAGCTCGATCTCGCCGATCGTGCCGTCCGCGGCCGAGGTGCGCGCGTCCGGAGCGGGATCGACGCGCACCTTCGCGCCAGCGACGGGCACTCCGCTCGCATCGACAACGCGCGCGATGCGGCGCGCGGCGACGGCGTGGAGCGCGATGGTGCGCACGCGCCCGCTCGGCGAGACGTCGTCGCGCGCGCAGGGCGCCTCGGCGGGGACGTACCCGGGTGCGCGCGCGATGACGGACGCGACGGAGTCGGACTCCACCGCGATCGCGTACGCGCCGTCGCGTCCCGTCGCCGACTCGTGCGCACCGGCGGCGACACGCACCTCCGCGAGGGGCGCTCCCGTGCGCGCGTCGACCACGACGCCGCGCAGTTCGCGACAGGACGCCGCGCGCTCTTCCGCATCCGGATCGCCAACGGGCGCTGCGCGCACGCGGTCAGGCGGCGGGCGTTGGGAGGCGTCTTCCGTCGATCCGCGTGCCGGAGAGACTCGCGCGTTCGCGTGGTGCGGTCCGCGGGCGACGACGAGACGCACCGCGACGATCGAAACGACGATCGCGATCAGCACGGCGACCGCCGGGCCGCGACCACGCGCGGACCATGCGCGTGTCGTGCGGGCGCGACTCGCATCCACGCGACGGATTCTAGTCCGCGGCGGTCACCAGCCCTGCGTCGCGCGGTGCGGCGTTCGCGCGGGCGCCGGCGCTACTGGACGATGCGCCAGATCGAGCCGTCGCGGCCGAGGGCGTCGCACGCGACGACGCCGGTGATGCACGACGTGTCGCCGCCGCACTCGAACGCGAGGCCGGCGTCGGCGACGCCGATCGCGCCGCGGCCGATGTGGCGTCCGGCCGGCGCGTTGGACGTCGTCACCACGTTCGCCGACGCGAAGAACGTGCGCGCGCCGTGGAGCGCCTGCTCCGTCGGCCACGCGTAGGCGCACCAGCGGCGCTCGGCCAGCTCGGGGTCGATCGACTCCTCCCCCACGGAGCGGAGCGAGGTCGTCCCGGACTCGCCGACGGCCTGCCCGGCGGCGTTCGGCAGGAACGCGCGGAAGTGGAAGCCGCCGCGCTTCACCTCGCCGTTGCTGTTGATGGAGCGGAAGAGGTCGGGCAGCAGCGCGGGGCGCAGCGGGGACGCGGTCGAGCTGCCGTCGCGCGCCGTGCGGACGCCCGTCGCACCCGCGAGCTCGCGGAGCAGGCCGAACTCGCCGACGCCGTCCATGTCCACGTCCGCGCGGGCGGCGCGCTGGAACTGCGCCTCGGCGTTCGAGATGGCGCGCAGGGTGGCGACGGCCCCGGTCTCGCTGGTGCGCACGCGGGCGCTGACCAGGTTCGGGATCGCGATGGCGGCGATCGAGGCCACGACGGCCATCACGATCAGCACCTCGGGTACGGTGAAGCCGCGCGCGGAACGCGTCGCCTCACCGCCACGCCCAGCCCAGCGCGGCACCTGCATCTTCGACCTCCCGTGCGGCGCGGCGAGCCGCGCAACGGGGGGATCGGTGCCCCGGCGGCGGGACTTGAGACTCCCGCCGCCGGACAGCCTCGAAAGGGCGTCGCGCGGCACGTGCGGTCCGTGCCGCGGCCCGTGGGACGTCCCCGCCCTCAGTTGGCGCGGACCATGTCCATGACGACGGTGCCGCCGGCCTCGCCCTTCTCGTACAGCGTCCACTCGGCGCGGAGGCTGCCGTCGGCGATGCGGAACACGCCGCGGTGCATGTGCGCGTCGCCTTCGCTCTTCGTGTTCCCGGCGCCGTCGCAGCGGAACTCGATCGCGCCGCCCTCGGCCGGGCTCGCGACCATGTGCGGCTGGTTGCCGAGCGCGCAGTAGTGCGTCATCACCAGGCGCCCGTTGTCGAGCGTGTAGACCGAGACCATCGAGTGGTCCGAGCCGGGGAAGATGTGCTCGACGACCGCGCTGCCGCCCGAGGTGACCTCGTAGTGCAGGTTGGCGCCGGGCATCGAGCTGTCCGCGCCCGAGGCGACCCAGTCGCCCTGGAGACTCCGCAGCTTCGCGAACTGCTGCGTGGCCCAATCCGCGTCCGCCGGCGCGCTCGCGCCCGAAGTCCCCGCGCACCCCGCGAGGGCGGCGGCCGCAGCCGCCACGAACACCGACACCATCCGCTTCGACATCGCGTACCTCCCTCCCCTGGTCCGGGCCGCGGAGTGTACGGGGCGCCGCCGCCGGGTACTGCGGTCTCGACAGCCGCGCATCTCGGGGGATGCTGTGACGGACGGCGGTCGCACGCCGCCCGCGGGGGGCGGGCGGGGCGCGGGGCGCGCCGGGAGAAGCCGGATGACGAAGGTGGACGGACGGCCGGTGCGGGGACCGGAACTGCTCTTCTGCGCGAACTGCCAGGTCTCCGTCGCCGCGACGGAGCTCGACGAGGGCGGCGCGCGCAGGACGCCGAAGGGGCGCGTGTTCTGTGCGGCGTGCGTCGTCGCCACGCCGCGCGAGCGCGCGGTGCGGCGGCGGGCGCTCGAGAACGAGTTCGCGGACGACGCGCCGATCCGCGGCGCGGCGGCGGTGCCGGTCGCGACGCCCGTCGGGCGTCCGTCGGCGGCGAGCGAACTGGCCGCCCTGCGCCGCGCCGTCGCGGGCGCGCACGCGCGGATCGCGCGCCTCGAGGCGCGCCTCGCCGAGCTCGAGGCGCGGGCCTCCGGCGCCGCAGCCCCGCCCCAGCACTGACCCCACCCCGAGCGGGGACGGGGCTGCCCTGTTGCCTTCCCGCACCCACGAAGTGCCGACTCCGACGCCCGAGGAGGATGCCGCGCGGCGCGTCTCCGCAGCCTCGGCCGGGCGCATCGCGCGCACGCTCGATCCCGGCTCCGCTTTGCACCGCAAAGGCAATAAGGCAGCCCTGTCCCCACTCGGAGCTGTGACCCTGGTAACGCGCCGCGCTCGGCGCGACCGCTACCCTCGTGCGACGTCGCTGCGCGCGCCCGCGAGACGTCGGCGGGGAGCCCCGGACGCGCGGCATCCATCCCTCCTCCCCGCACGCTGAAACACGCCGGAGGCGGCCATGGAAATGGCGAAGCTGGTCCTCGGGGACCGCACGTACGAGTTGCCCACGTTCGGAGGCACCGAGCGCGAGCGCGCGATCGACATCGCGAAGCTGCGCTCGGACACGGGCTTCATCACGCTGGACGACGGCTACGGCAACACGGGGTCGTGCAAGAGCGCGATCACCTTCATCGACGGCGAGAAGGGCATCCTGCGCTACCGCGGCTACCCGATCGAGGAGCTCGCCGAGCGCTGCTCGTTCCTCGAGGTCGCGTACCTGCTGATCCACGGCGAGCTGCCGAACGCCGAGCAGCACGCGCGCTTCCTCGCGGACGTCACGCGGCACACGCTGATCCACGAGGACATGAAGAAGTTCTTCGAGGGCTATCCGCCCCACGCGCACCCGATGGCGATCCTCGCCTCGATGTTCTGCTCGCTCTCGACCTACTACCCGGACGACAGCGACGTCGCGCTGAACATCACGCGACTGATCGCGAAGGCGCCGACGATCGCCGCGTTCTCGTACAAGAAGAGCGTCGGCCAGGCGTTCGTGTATCCGCGCAACGACCTCGACTACTCGTCGAACTTCCTGCGCATGATGTTCGCGGTGCCCGCGCAGGACTACACGGTCTCGCCCGCGCTCCGCGACGCCCTCAACCTGCTGCTCATCCTGCACGCCGACCACGAGCAGAACTGCTCGACGTCCACGGTGCGCATGGTCGGCAGCAGCCAGGCCAACCTGTTCGCGTCGATGGCCGCCGGCGTGACGGCGCTGTGGGGCCCGCTGCACGGCGGCGCGAACCAGAAGGTCATCGAGATGCTCGAGCGCATCCGCAAGGACGGCGGCGACGCGGGCAAGTACATGGCGATGGCGAAGGACAAGGACTCGGGCTTCCGACTGATGGGCTTCGGCCACCGCGTCTACAAGAACTTCGATCCGCGCGCGCGCATCCTCAAGGGTGCGGCCGACCGCGTGCTCGGCGAGCTCGGCGTGAAGGACCCGCTGCTCGACATCGCGAAGCACCTCGAGGAGATCGCCCTCGCGGACAGCTACTTCGTCGAGCGGAAGCTCTATCCGAACGTCGACTTCTACAGCGGCATCATCTATCGCGCGATGGGCGTGCCGACGGACATGTTCACGGTCATGTTCGCCCTCGGCCGCCTGCCGGGCTGGATCGCGCAGTGGAAGGAGATGCGCGACGACCCGAAGGGCCGCATCTACCGCCCGCGCCAGATCTACACCGGCGCCGCGCTGCGGCACGTCCCGGCGCGCTGAGCCGGCGACCGTCGGTCTTCGACGTGCGGCCCCCGCGCCCGGCGCGGGGGCCGCACACGTCTCGGCGCCACGCCCAGCGCGGATCCCAGCGTGGTGCGCGCGGCCCGCGCACCTCTATCCTGCGTGTCGTCGTGTGCGACGCGCGGGGAGGCGCGTCCTCGACAGCGCGAACGGAGGCGAACATGGCGCACGGGTCCGCCACGGGCATCGAGATCGAACTGGGGTTCTTCCCGCTAGCGTTCTTCCTCTTCGCGTGCACGCCGCGCGTCGACATCGACGGCACGACCCACATGCAGAGCTGGGGCACGCACGTCTTCGCCGTGGCTGCCGGCCGCCACACCGTGCGCGTCTGGTTCCACTACCTGTTCATGTCACGCTGCGGAGAGAACCAGATCGACGTGGAGGTCCGCGAGGGCGAGACGCTGCGGCTCAAGTACTGGATGCCGCCGTGGATGCTGGCGAAGGGCTCACTGAAGCGCGCGTGAGTGGCAGCGTGGACGCGGGTTGGCGCGCCGTCCGGGCCCGCTCTCTCAGCGCCAACACTCGGGCCGCGTCATCTCCGCCGCCGTGGCGCCATGCGCGCGAGCGGCACGGAAAGCGCACGCGACCGCTTCGGGATGCGCCACCGCCTGGTCCTCGCCCGCCGCGCGAGCCGGACATTCGCATGCGACGAGTGCGTCGACGCAGAGCAGCGCGCGCTGCCGCTCCGGGGCGATGACGACGACGCGTCCGTCGCTCGCCCACCGTCTGGTCCCGTGGGCCTCACGTGCGCACGTACCTGCCGGAAGCAGGTCCACCGCTGACACCTCGTAGCAGCGGATCCCGCTGAAGCGCACCAACCACGTCCCCGTGACCCGCGCGTCGTGACCGAGGCGGTCGAGGTCGCCCGGGACACCGGGGCGCAGGTACTGACGCCACACGACACCGTCGACCGTCTGTTCGCCACCCGTCGCGGCGCCCTCCCACAGCGCCGACGCGCTGCCGTCGTCGACGGGCGCGAGCGCGATGCTTCCCGCGAGTCCGCGCGAATCGACCGCCCATGTGCCGGGGAGCGTCTCCGCGCCCGGGTCCGCCGCCACGACCGGCCCGGCGTCGCCTGCGGCCGCCCAGAGCACGAGCGGCGTCTCGTCGAGCCGCGTCGACGCGAGCCGCGCGCGGGCCTCGTCGAACGTCTCCCACTCCCGGTCCTCGTACTCGACGTACAGCGCGACCACGGCGACGATCGACAGCACCGGCGCGACGATCCACGGCCGCAACCGCAGCCGCCACGGTCCGCGCGGGGGAAGCAGCCCGCGCAGCGGGTCGTCGATGTCCGAAGCGACGCGGAGGCGGGCCATGGCCCGAGTCTACGCCGCCGTGCGCAGCGCCCGTTCAGGCCGGAGCGCTGCCCGCCAGCAGACTCAGATAGCGCTCGCCGCGGTCCGGGAGCAGCGTCACCACGGTGTGGCCCGGGCCGAGCTCTCGGGCGACCTGCATCGCGCCGAGCACGTTCGCGCCCGAGCTGATGCCGACGAGCAGACCCTCCTCGCGGCCGAGGCGCAGGCGCATCGCGTGCGCGTCGGGTGTCTTCACGCGCACGACCTGGTCGATCTCGGCCAGGTTCACGAGGTCGGGGACGAAGCCGTCGGCGAGACCCTGGATGCCGTGACAGCCGCGCGGCTCGCCGCTCATCACCGCGGACTCGTCGGGCTCGAGCGCCACGATGCGCGTCGCGAGGCCCGCCTTCCGCAGCGCGCGGCCGACGCCCATCACCGTGCCGCCGGTGCCGACGCCCATGACGAACGCGTCCACACGGCCCTCGGTCTGCGCCACGATCTCGCGGCCGGTCGTCGTCTCGTGGCAGAGCGCGTTCACCGGGTTGCTGAACTGCCGCGGCAGGAAGATGCGCGGATCGGCCGCCGCCTCGCGCTCCGACGCAGCGACCGCGTCCTGGATGCGATTGACCTCGTCGATGAGCGCGAGCTCCGCGCCGAACGCGCGGATCATGTGCCGCCGCTCCTCGGAGACCGTGCGCGGCAGCATGATCCGCACGCGGTAGCCCTTCACGGAGCCGACGAGCGCGAGCGCGATGCCCGTGTTGCCGCTCGTCACCTCGGTGATGACCGAGTCGCGCTGCAGCACGCCCTCGCGCTCGGCGTGCTCGATGATCGCCTTCGCGATGCGGTCCTTGACCGAGCCGCCCGGGTTCAGGAACTCGGCCTTCGCGTAGATGTCGCAGCCCGTCGCCTCGCTCGCCGCGGCGAGGCGCAGCAGCGGCGTGTTGCCGATCGAGTCGAGGATGCCCGAGCGCGTGACGCAGACGGGCACGCAGCGCGGACAGTCGATGACGCGCTCCGTGCTGCCGATGCGGGCGATGACGTGGTCCACGGCGGCCTCCGCGGCCGCCCGGGAGCGCGGCGTGCGCCACGGCGACCGCGCGGATCGTAGGCGCGGGCGCGCGGACGTTCCGTGACCGCGGTCACGGAACGGGCCCGTCTCACTTCGCCGGCTGCTCGAAGATCTCGTACGTCTGGCCGCCGTCGTCGTCGCGTCCCGCCCGGATCAGGAACGCGCGCTCGTCGAGCTGGAGGCAGACGACCATGCGCTGCGGGTCCCAGTTCTCGGGCTGGTGCTCGCGCACGAACTTCTCGAGAGCCTTCGTCGGCGCGACGTCCTCGAGCACCGCCTCGCCCTCCGCCTTCGCGAGCGCCGCCTCGTCGAGCGACACGAGCCACCGGTCGTACGGGTCGCCGCCCGGCATCGACGGCTTCAGGCGCACGACCACCAGCACAGTCTTGCCCTTGCGCGCGACCAGCCACGTCTCCTTCCGCTTGCGCTGCGCGTACGGCACGACGCGCGGCACGAGCCCGTCACCCCAGCCGCCGAGGATGACCTTCCCGTCGTTCACCGAGCGCCCCTTCACGAGCTCGGACTGCAGACGGGTCGCCTTCGCGCGGCGCCAGTAGAGGACGGCGCCGCCGCGCTTCGTCGGGTCCTCGTGGATGCCGAGCGTCAGGTAGGCGTCGCCCTGCTTCAGGTCCACGGCGACGACGCTCGTCGGACTGAGCGCGGTCCACGTGTCGATCACCTTCAGCACGTCGCGCTCGGGCAGCCACTGGGGTTCGAGCGGCGGCTTGCCCGCGGCGGGGATGCACGGCTTCGTTCCCACCGTGAACACCTGCATCACGAGTCGCTGCTCGGGGCGGTCGATGCGCACGCGCAGGTCGCCCCAGCCCGCCCACTTGACGTAGCCGGAGGGGATCTCGGACATGCCCTCCCACGCGGTCTTCTCGACCGCCTCGCCGACGACGCACTGGAGCGGCGGCGGGTCCTCCGCACGCGCGCGGACGGAGACGGCGCAGACGATGCCCGCTCCGACGAGCAGGGCACTCCATGCGGAACGCGGTCGCATCCTCCCACTCCCCTCGCGCGGGCCGGTCGCTCGCCCGCGCCGGGGCAGCGTACGGGAACCGTCCGGGCGGCGGAAGCGGGCGGGCGCGCAGGTGCCGGAGCCGCCGCCCGCGAGACGTCCGGGTCACGACCGCATCCGCCGCGAGAGCTGGTGAACGCCGCGGGCCAGGGGGCGCCGGGGAGCGGTGTCGCGTCTCGAACCGACCGGGAAGGGAGAGAGAGAGAGAGGGAGGATGTGGGTCGGCCGAGCGGACCGCGGTCACGGGCGAGCCCGCGAGCCCCGGCGCCGCTCGTCACTGCGCACACGCCGTGCCGCGGCGGCCCACGCTCGCACCGCGCCGACGCTGACATCGTCCGTTCGCAGGCTGCGTGCGCGACCCGCTCTCAGTCGTCCTTCATCTTCCCGAAGAAGAAGCGGAAGAGGACCAGCAGCACGAACGAGCCGGCCGTCGCGATGCCGAGGCTCTTCAGGTCGAAGCCCGTGACGTCGCCGAATCCGAAGCGGCGCGCGGCCCAGCCGCCGCCGAGCGCTCCGCCGACGCCGAGCGCGAGCGTCACGATCAGCCCGCCCGGGTCCTTCCCGGGGTGCACGATCTTCGCCACGACGCCCGCGACGAGGCCGATGCCGGCCCAGGTCAGGTAGTCCATCGGGAGCGCGACTCCGCCGAGGTCCACGCGCGCCTACTTCCCGAAGAGGCCGCCGAGCGCCTTGCCTGCGCCGTCGAGCAGCCCCTTGCCGGCCTTCTCGAGCTGATCCGTCGCGGTCTCCGCGATGCCGGCGACGTCCACCTTCGCCACCGACTTGAGCACGCCCTTGGTCAGCGCGTGGAGCACGATCGCGCCCACCTGCGCAGCGGTCGCGCCGCCGGAGTCGGACCCGATGTCGGTCAGGTGGATCTCGTCGAGCGTCGCGGTCAGCTCCTTGCCGCCGAGGAGCGTCGCGCTGAAGCCGATGCTGCCCTGGCGTACGACGAGGTCCTTGATGAGGATCTTGCGCCCGCCCCCGCCGCCGCCGCTGCCGTCACCCTTGCCGCCGCCTCCGCCCTTGCCGCCGCCGCCTCCGCCCCCGCCGCCCGCGCCGAGCGACCTCGCGAACGCGTCCACGTTCTCCTGGATGGTGCCGATGTTCGTGCGCCCGATGCCCGCCACCTCGTAGGTGATGGCCGGCGCGTCGATCACGACGCTCGTGACGACGATCGTGTCGCTCGTCAGGCTGTCCCTGTCGAGCGTGACGTGCACGCCGCCCAGGCGGATCGCGCTCGGCGTCGCGAAGCCCTCCGGGTTGCCGACCACGAGGTCGTGCATCTCCACGGAGCCCTCGGTGAGCGACATGTCCACGCCGCCGAGCGTCACGGGCGCCTGGGTCGCGCGCCCGCCGACGTTCTCGACCACGGACTTCACGATCCGGCCGGCGTTCGAGAACAGGATCACCGCGCCGACCACCGCGAGGGCGCCGAGCACGAGCAGGACCATGAGCAGCTTCTTCATCTTGCACCTCCGGCCGGGGACCCGGCGCCGCGAGCCCGGGTGAACGATGCGGTCCGGACAGGTTCGCGCGAACCGCCCGCCGCGCGACGGCGATTCGGGCCGCCGGAGGCGCGACGCAGGTCGCTCCGGAGGCGGATTCTCGCCCCGACGCCCGCTTCGCACGGCGCTCATCGGGGCTTCGTCCGTAGAGTCCGCGGCTCGAGTCGGATCCTGCGTCCTGCCGAGGAAGTCGCTGCATGAAGTCCCTGTCGCCGACCGCAGCACAGGCGCTGCGCGAGCGCATCGCGACGCGCTACGGCCTGCCATCCGCCGCCCGCGCCACGTTCCAGGTGGTCACGACGAGTCTCCTGCTCGTGGCGCTCTGGGCCGCGATGCTCTGGAGTCTCGACGTCTCCTACTGGATCACCCTCGCGCTCGCCGTGCCGACGGCGGGCCTCCTCATCCGCCTGTTCATCATCCAGCACGACTGCGGGCACGGCTCGTTCGTGAAGTCCACGCGCTGGAACGACTTCATCGGATCCTGCATCGGCGTGCTGACGCTGACGCCCTACCACTACTGGCGCCGCACGCACGCGCTGCACCACGCCACGTCGGGGAACCTCGACAAGCGCGGCGCGGGCGACATCGACACGCTCACGGTGCGCGAGTACCTCGAGCTCTCCCCGGCGCAGCGCCTGCGCTACCGCATCTACCGCAGCCCGCTCGTGCTGTTCGTCTTCGGCGCGGTGTTCCACTTCGCCGTGCGGCACCGCTGGCCCTCCGACATGCGGCGGCGCTGGGACGCGGAGCGCTTCGGCGTCCTCGCGACGAACGGCGCGATCGTCGCGCTCGTCGTCGCGGGCGGACTGCTCTTCGGCTGGCGCGAGTTCCTGCTCGTGCAGGCCCCGATCACGATCCTCTCGTGCATGAGCGGCGTCTGGCTCTTCTACGTGCAGCACCAGTACGAGGGCACGTACTGGCGCCGCGACGGCGAGTGGAACTTCGACATGGCGGGCCTCGAGGGCAGCTCGTACTACCGGCTCCCGCGCACGCTGCAGTGGTTCACGGGCAACATCGGCCTGCACCACGTGCACCATCTCTCGAGCCGCATCCCGAACTACCGCCTCGAACGCTGCCTGCGCGAGAACCCGGAGCTGCACGAGGTCACCACGCTGACGCTCGCGTCGAGCCTGCGGTGCGCCGGTCTGAAGCTCTGGGACGAGGACCGCCGCCGGCTCGTGGGGTTCCGCGAGGCCGAGCGCATCGCCGCGGACCGCGCGAGCGCGCCCGCAGCCGCGAGCGCACCGGCGACCGCGCGCGCGGCCGAACCGGCCGCGCACGCGGCGGGCTGACGCGGGCCGCGCGCTACGGCTGGGTGGTGAACGAGATCAGCTCGACGCGCTCGCCGGACTCGACGTCCAGCTCGAGCACCGTGCCGACGCCCGAGGCGTACGTCTTGTGCTCCTGGTGGTCGGGCTCCATCGGGTTGCCGTCGAACGTCACGACGCAGTTCGTGAAGCTGCCGAACGGCACACTCGCCGTGCCGTCCGTCTCGAGCACGCGCGCGTAGTCCTCGGCCTCGCCGGCGTAGAACTCCTGGCGGTAGACGTCGCCGACCTGCGGCGCGGCCGGCATCACGATGCCGGGCAGGGCACCGTCCTTGCCGGCCTGCCACGAGCCGTCCACGTCCGTGATGTCGCCGTCCTCGTCGTAGTTCACGGCGATCTCGCCGAAGTACCAGACGTTGCCGTCCTGATCCTGCGCATACCAGTCGAGCGTGTCCTCGACGGGCACGCCGTCGAGCTTCACGATGTCGCGTACGACGACGCACGTGACGCCGGCGATCACCTTCGTCTCGTCGAGCACGGTCACGACCGTCGTCTCGACGCCGTCCTCCGTCTCGCCGCGGTAGGTCCACTCGTTGCCGACCTGCAGCGGGAAGTACGGGTTCGTGATGTTCGTCGTGAACTTCGAGGGGTCGATCTGCACGGAGTAGATCTGCTCCTCGTCCAGGTCCTGCGCCAGCTCGAGCCGCACGCGGTACGCGCCGGACGCCGCGTCGCGCGCGTCCTCGTACTCCTCGCGGGCCTCGTCGCGCGCGTCGTCGCGCCGACTCTCGGGCAGGAGCCCGGCGCGCGCGAGCGCGAGCTGGTAGTCGGCCTTCGCCTCGCCGCGCGCGACGTTGCGGAGCTGCTTCGCGAGCGACTTCCACGCCTTGCTCGTCTTGCCGCCTGCGAGTGCGTCGCCCGGCAGCGTCGCCGCCGCGGCGATCAGCGCCGCCGCCAGCGCGGCCGCGGCCGCCGTCCTCGTTCCGTTGATCGTTCCGATGCGCATCGTCGTCACCTCCTCGGTGTGCTCTGCCTCGTGTCGTCGGCGCCCCTCCCCGGAGCGGCGCGCGAACGTGACCGTAGGCACCGGGGGTGAACACGACGTGACCGCGCGGCCGCCGCGCGCGACGTCGCGCGGTGAGCGGCGTCATCGCGCCGTTCGCGAGCGCGCCGCAGAATCCGCACATCGAGGTGCCGCGTCCGCGCGGCGTCGCGTCGGACGGGACCCCTCCCGGCAACTCGCGGGCGGCGGCGCGGGCCGCTCCCGCAGGAGGCTCCGATGCGCACCCTCCTCCGCGCCGCACTGCCGTGCGTCGCTCTCGCGGCCGTCCTCGCAGCAGCTCCGTCCGTGCGCGGCGACGCGCCGTCGCCGGGCGCCGATGTCGCGTCAGGCCCCGACCTGTGGACACCGCGGATCGCGCCCGCGTCGGCGCGTCTCGGCGACGGCCGCGTCGCCGTCTTCGGCGGACACACGACCGGCTTCCACGCCGTGGACACGGCCGAGGTGCTCGCCGCCGACGGCTCGTCGTGGGCGTTCCTGCACATGAACGCGACGCGCGACAACGCCGCGGTCACGCGCCTCGCCGACGGACGCGTCTTCCTGGCGGGCGGCGCCTACGACTACGGCATCGCACCGGGTCACGCGTGGACCGAGATCTACGATCCGGCGACGGACACGTTCACGCCGTCGGGCGCGCTCTCGCAGCCGCGCATGACGTGCGCCGCGGCGACGCTCGCGAGCGGGAACGTGCTCGTCATGGGCGGCTGGTACGACACGAACGCGTGCACGTACGGCGACGTGTGGGACGCGGCGACGGGCGTCTGCTCGCCGACCGAGGCGCTCGCGACGCCGCGCTCGTGGCCGCTCGTCGTGCCCTGCACCGACGGCTCCGCGCTGGTCCTGAGCGGCGCCCCGCCGTATGGCGGCGCGGTGATCCGCTCCGTCGAGCGCTTCGACCCGGCGACGCGCGCGTTCTCGCTCCACTCGACCGAACTGCTCGGCGCGGCGGACCCCGGCTGGGTGCCCTCGCTGAACGGCCAGTACATGCTGCCGCTCGACGAGCAGCGCATGGCCGACGGCCGCTACCTCTTCCACATGTACCGCGACGACGGCGCCGCACGCGAGTGGGCGCTCTTCACCGTGGACCCCGCGACGCGCACGCTCGCGCGCCTCGAGACGACCCCCGCCCTGCCGACGGGCTGGACCTTCGGCCCGCCGATGATCTCGACCGACGGGCTGCGCGCGTGGCTGCTCGCCGTGGACGCCACCGACGGCTGGAGCCCGCACAAGGTCTTCGGCGTGGAGTTCGCCACCGGTCGCCTGGTGGAGCCCGAGGGCACGTTCGACCCGCCCGCGCTGCAGTCGCCGTTCAACGCGGCGCACGCGGTGCTCGCGGGCGACGTGATCGCGCTCGCGGGCGGCTACCTGCGGCCGCCGTCCTACAACGGCAACTACGCGGCGAGCGGCTCGCTGCTGGTCCTCAGCGCGGATCCGTTCCCGGTGGTGACGATCCCGGCGGCGCCGGACGGTCTCGCGGCCGTCGCGCAGTACGTCGGCGAGATCGAGCTGACGTGGAACGACCTCTCGACCGGGGAGTCGGGCTTCATCGTCGAGCGCCGCACGCCGGACGGCACGTGGGGCGAGATCGCGCGCACCGGCGCCGGCGCGACGAGCTTCACCGACGACACGTTCGCGCCCGGCACCGCGTACGAGTACCGCGTCTGCGCGTGGAACGCGGCGGGCACGTCGGACTTCGCCGCGCCGGCCGCACTGACGACGCCGCAGGGCAAGCTGCAGCGCATCGCGCGCGTGAACTTCGGGCGCGTGCGGCTCGGCGAGGAGCGCACGCGGCGCATCGTCGTCCGCAACCGCCACCGCAAGACCGACCTGCTGGTGGAGGTGAAGGGCACGGACACGCCGTTCGCCGTCGAGCACACGGATCCGCTGCTCGTGAGGCGGCGCAAGACGCTGCGCATCGAGGTGCGCTTCGCGCCCGCCGAGCTCGACGTCGTCGAGGGTGAGCTCGTGCTCTACACGTCCGACCCCGCGAACGCGGAGGTGTTCGTCCAGCTCAAGGGCAAGGGCCGGCCGCCGCGCGGCGTGAAGTAGAGACACACCGCTCCTGACCCTCCCCCGACCCTCCCGCGCGGACGGCGCGTCGCCGGCACGGCGCGCCGTCCGCCATGCGGCTGCTACCATCTGCGCGCGTGCGGACCGGGAAGGGCGCCGCGTCGAGGTGGTGCATGGGTGACGGCTACTCGCTGTGGGTCGTGATCGCTGTGGCGCTCGTGGCGTTCGTACTCGGACGCGCGACCGCGGGCGCGGACCGCGCGAAGACGCCCGAGGCGCCGCCGCACGTGCCCGATGCGTCCGCCCTCGACCAGGTGCGCGGCCTCCTGCGCGACGACGGGAAGATCGCCGCCATCAAGCGCTACCGCGAGCTGACCGGCGCCGGCCTCGCCGACGCGAAGCGCGCCGTCGAGACGCTCGAGTAGCGGGCAGGTCGGGCGGCCACGCGCCGCCGGGGAGGGTGCAATGTCGCTCCGTGCTCTGACGATCCTCGCCGCGGCCGCGTGTGCCGCGCTGCTCGCGGCCGTCCTTCCCGCGCGCGCGCAGGACGCGGGGCCTGCGATCGACTCCGTCGACGCCAACACGATCACGATCGGCGACGTCGTGACGATCACGGGTCACGGCTTCGGTGCGAAGAAGGGCAAGGTCGTGACGTCGGCCGGCATCGTGAAGGCCCCGGCGCAGGACCGGTGGAAGGTGCGCGAGTGGTCCGACACGCGCGTCGTAGCGCTCTTCAAGAAGGTGCACCGCGAACTGCGCGAGGGCACGCGCAGCCTGGCGGTGGTGCCGAAGGGCGCGGAGCCGGTGCCCTACCTGGGCTCGCTGCAGGTCAGCGGCCCCATCGGCGGCGGCGTCTCGCCGACCACCGTCGCGCCGCGCGGCGAGTTCTCCGTGTTCGCGAAGTGCCTCGGCTCGAAGAAGGGCAAGATCCTCGTCGGCGACGCGTCGAGCCTGCTCCCGGGCGCCGGCGCGAAGCTGCCGCCGGGACTGACGAAGGCGAAGGTGCTCGTCTGGGACTCGTTCTCGGTGCAGGCGAAGCTCTCGAAGAAGCTCGGCCCCGGCCTCCACGACGTCGTGATCGTGAACTCGATCGCCACGAACGTGATCGAGGACGCGCTCACCGTCGAGTGACGAGCGACGTCACCGTCCGCGCGTTCCACGGCGGCGTGCGTCAGCGGGGCACGCAGAGCGCGGTGAACATCGCGAGCCGCGCGCCGCGGTCGGTGCGGTGGTCCGCGCCCTCCCGCGCGTGCGCGAGAACGAAGCGCGCGAGATCGGGCAGCCGCTGCTCCCGCGCCGCGGCGATTCCGAGGAGCTCCCAGGTGACGTCACGCGGCGGCTTGCCCCGCGGAGTGTCCTCGAGCGGCGTGTCGATCAGCTCGCACAGCGCGTCGTAGGTCCCGGGCGCCCGGGCGTGCGCGAGGATCCCGTCGATGTCGAGACGCGGTCGGCCGTCGCGCGGCGCGCCGCGTGCGCGCAGCGCGTCGAGCGCCTCCTGCGCGAGCTCCTGCGGGATCTCGCCGAACGCGTCGAGCAGCAGGCGCCAGTTGCGCTGCTCGAGGAGCGTGCTCCGCGCGTCGGCGTACGCGCTCTGCGGCTCGGGCAGGTGGAGCGCGTCGAGCTGCGCGCCCCACGCGTCGCGCCATGCGGGCGCCGTCCACAGATCCGTCGGCGCTGCGCTCCCGGCCGCGACGGTCGCCGCGAACGTCGCGGGCGACGGCGCGCGTCCGAGGCGCCAGCGGAGCGCGAGCAGCGGGTCGGCGCCGGCGGCCGGCACGGGCGCGAGCTGATCCAGGAGCGCCGCCGCGCGTGCGACGTGCGCGGCTCCGCGTGACACCAGGAGCGCGAGCGCGCGACGCCGCGCGTCGGGCTCCGCCGTGACGCCGCACCAGCGACCGGGCGGCTCGGGAGGCCGCGCGACGAGCACGCGCACGAACGCGCGCAGCGCCCGCTCGTCGTCGGAGCCGGCGAGGCACTGCGCCACGTGCAGCACGTAGCTCTCGTCGCGCGACGTGAAGCTCGTCCACGCGAGCTCCGCGATGCGACCGAGCGCGTCGGCGTCGCCGAGTCCCGCGCGGGCGGCGAGCACGAGCGCAGCGAGGTCGGGCTCGAGATCGGCCGGCAGTTCGGCCGCGCGCAGGGCCGCGAGCGCCGCGCCGCGCTCCTCGGAGGCCGTCATCTCGACGGCGCGCGTCAGTTCGTGCACGAGCTGCTCGACGTTCTGCGGCGTCGCCCCGGAGAGACGCGGCGCGAGGTCAGCGACGGACGCGGGCGGCCCGGGCTGCCGACCGTGCGGCGCATCCGGGTCGGCGAGCCCGAGACGCCGCGCGAGCTCGCGCCACGCGGCGCGGTCGAGGACGTCCGCGAACTCGCCGCCGACACGGCCGCCCCCGCGCGACGCCCACGCGGCCCAGCGCAGCTCGTTGCGCGTGAAGCGTTCCGACGGCTCGCGCGCGGCGGCGATCACATCGTCGAGTTGCGCACAGTCGAGCAGCGGTCCGCACGCGACGAGCCGGCCGAGCTCGTCGTATGCGAGCGACGTCCAGTGGTCGGCGTCGCGGTCGCGCTCGGGCAGCGCGCCCCACGCGTTCAGCGGCGGGGCGTCCTCGTCCCACAGCAGCGTCTCCGGAGCCGATCCGTACGGCGCCTGCTCCGCGACGGACGCGGTCGGGCACGGGAGTCCCGCCGCATCGGGCCGCGACGCCGTCACGCGCGCGCGCTCGACGCGTGCGATGCGTGCGGCGACGTCCACCAGGTAGGCGCCGGGCGGCGCTTCGGGCAGCGCCTCCTCACCGGCGTCCGCCGCGCCGCAGGCCGCGACGGCGAGAAGCAGCGGATGGACGAGGAACCGGACGTGTCGCATCGCGTCTCTCCGTGGGGAGCCCGTTTCGACGCGGCGCAGGTGCGGCAGTTCCCGAGACCGCGCGCCCCCTCGGCGAGGCTACCCCGAATCGATCAGCGGGCGCCGCGCTCGCGCGCGACGCCCGCCTCGTTCGTCCGCACCCACGCGGTGCGGACACACCAGCGCTCACTTGGATGGAGTCAGCGCCGGCCCTCGATCAGTCGGCGCAGCGCGTCGCGGTCCGACGAGAACGTCATCGCGGCGTAGACGAGGTGGAAGGACTGCGGATCGATGACGCGCGGGTAGAGCAGCCGCCCCGCGTCCACCTGGCCCCACGACGGGACCTCGCGCACGAGATCCGCCGCCTGGGACGCGCTGAAGTAGGCGTTCGCGGCCGCGTCGCCGATCACCGCGACCTTGTCGGACGCGAAGCGCACGCGGCGCACGGACCCGATGAGCAGCGAGAACTCGCGGCCGTCCATGGGCTCGACGATGCGCAGCGGTCCGCGGCGGGCGTCGGGCGCCCGCGCGAGGTCCTCGCGCAGCTCGAGCAGCTCCCGGCGCATCGCGTCGAGGCGGTCCTCGACCCGCGGCGCGCCCGGCGCCGGTCGGTGGAGCTCGATCACCGGCGCCGCCCCCGGACGCTCGCGTCCGTCGGCGGGCAGCGGGACCCGCGCCTCCACGCGCAGCAGCCCGACGCCCCGGCGCCACGGCGAGTTCGTCGCCTCCGCGACGTCGTCCACCGCGTCGAGCAGGCGGTCGACGTGACGCAGCGCGTCGCTGCGGTCGATGACGGCGAGGTCGCGGATGCGGACGAGGTCGCGCTCGTAGCGCAGCTCCGTCCGCTCGCCCTCGTCGCCCGCGAGCACGTTGCCCGCGACCGTCGCCAGGACACCGGCGACGAGAGCGATCCCGAGGAGAGAGTGACGAGCCAGCATGTTGCACCTCCGTTGCGCGTCGTGCGCACCAGGGTTTGGCAAGCTCCGTGCCGTGCCGTCCGAGCCTGGGGGCCCGGAGTCGCGTCCCCGGCCGGGGACACGTGCTGTGCCGCCCCGGCGACTGCGGCCCGGGGACCTCGCACGGCGGCGGAGGCTGGTACGCAGGGCCCGCAGACGCGATAGTCCCGCCATGCGCAGCCTCCTCGCCACGCTCGTCCTCGGACTCGTCGTGCTCGTCGCGGGCAGCGCCCCGCTCGAGGCGGGCGAGCCCGACGCGAAGGAGCTGAAGGCGCGCGAGAAGTGCGCGGCGGGGCTCGTCGAATGGGCGCGCTGGTGTGCCGCGAACGGCGCCCCGCAGGCCGGCGGCGAGGCTCTCGCCGAAGCGCTCGGACTCGGGGCGGACGCGTCGGTCACGGGCGACGTCGCCGCGGCGCTCGAGAGCGCCCCCGCCCCCGGCGACGAAGCGGACGCCGTCGCCCGCGGACGCCGCACGCACGGACCGAAGATCGCGAAGCTGTACGACGCGCTCGCCGACCTGAAGCACGAGCCCGCCGACACGACGCGCTTCGACGGCTACGTGCTGCGCGCCCTCGCGTGGGAGCCGGTCAAGGCGCGCGGGCGGAAGGTCGCGCAGTGGATCGGCGGCGAGGACGACGCGGGACGCGTCGCGCGGCTCCTGCCCCGCGCCTGGCAGGCGGCGGGCGCGGGCGACGCGCGCGAGCCGCTCGACGACCTCGCCGCGAAGCGCGCGACGGAAGGGCTCCTGCTCCTCGGCTCCGCCGACCACGAGCTCGTCGCGTTCGTCTCGCTGCCGCGCGACTGGAAGCGCGGGCGGGCGCTGCCGGCGCTCGTGGGTGTCGAGGGCGCCGGCTGCGCGTTCGAGGGCTACGCGAAGGCGTCGGTCGCGGCGCGCGGGTCGCGCGGCGTCATCGGCGTCTACCCGATGACGCTCTCGAACACGAACGCGCTCGAGAAGGCGAAGTACCCGTGGTACGAGCAGGCGACGCTCGACACGCACGGCAAGGACGTGCTGAGCCGCCTCGCGTTCGACCGCGCGGGCGTCGAAGCGCTCCTCGACCTGCTGCGCGAGCACCTCGGCGCCGAGGAGCGCGTCTTCCTGACCGGCTTCAGCGGCGGCGGCCAGTTCACGTACTACGAGCTGCTGCAGGCGCCGTCACGCGTGCGCGGCGCCGTCCCCTGCTGCGGCAACTTCGGCGGAGCGGGCACCGCGGGCGCCCCCGGCGCGGGAGACGGCGGCGGTCCGCCGGTGCTGCTCCTCACGGGCGACACCGACCCGCACCGCGAGTTCACGCACGGCAACAAGGACATGCCCGGCATCGAGCCGCAGACCGACCTCGCGGAGAAGGCGCTCGCCTCGCTCGGCTACACGCACGTCCAGCGGCGCATGGTGAAGGCGGGCCACAGTCCGCTCCATCCGCAGGTCTGGGACTTCGTGGACGAGGTCCTCTCGGCCCGCTGAGACACCGCGCGAATCGCCCGCTGGGTCGGCACGCGAATCGAGCGTCCCGCGGCGCGCACGCGCGCCGGGGGACGTCGCTGTCACCCGTGGGAGCCGGGCGGTCCGCGCAGGTCAGCGGCTGCCGCCGCCGCCCGAGCCGCCGCCACCGCCACCTCCGCCGGAGCCGCCGCCGTTGCGGCCGCCGCCCGGAGGCGGGGGCGGGGGAGGAGGCGGCGGGGGCGGACGGTCGCCGCCGTCACCACCGTCGCCACCGGAGCCGCCGCCGCCCGAGCCCCCACCGGAGCCGCCCGAGCCGCCGCTCCCGCCGGAGCCCCCGCTTCCGCCGGAGCCGCCGCCCCCGCCGTTGCCGCCGCCGCGCGGCGGACGACGTCCCCCGCCATCGGGCGGCGGAGGAGGAGGCGGAGGGGGCGGGGGAGGCGGGTTGCCCGAGCCGTCGCCGCCGCGCGGAGGCGGGGGCGGAGGGGGAGGAGGCGGCGGAGGACGGTCACCGCCCTCGTCGCCGCCACCGCCGTTCCCGCCTCCGTTGCCGCCGGGCGGCGGAGGAGGGGGCGGCGGGGGCGGGCGCCGGCCGGGGTCGTCGCAGCCCGGGGGAGGAGGCGGCGGAGGAGGGGGAGGCGGCGGAGGCGGACGGTCCGTCTCGTCGTCCGCGGCGGCGCCGGCCGCGGCCGACGTGCCCGTCATCCCCCGGAACGTGCGCCCCGCGAGAGCGTCGAAGCGGCTCACGAGCGAGAACGACGCGCTGCGCGCCGCGCCCATGCCGTCGCCGCCTGCCGCCCATGCGGGCGCCGTCGCGAGCCCTAGCACGCACGCGGCGAGCACCGCGGCGCGGGCGCGACCCGTCTGCCTGACCTGCCTCATCCGGAACTCCTCCCTGCCGCACGCCGCCCGGCCCCCTCGGGGACCGGAACGTCCTGCCCGACCCGGCGTCGCGGCCACTGCCGACGGCGTTGCGCGGAGCGCGCGACCGTCATGTGGGAGAGCGTACGCAGCCTGCCTTGCGCAATCCTTACGGGTCGCGCGAGATCGTCGCGGGTGCGGGCGAGAGCCCGCGCGCCGGCCTCCGCCGCGAACGCCACCCAGGCGGGGACAGGGCTGCCCATCTGCCGTTCCCGTCCGCCGGAACAGCCCGCTCCGACGGTCGCCTGCGGCGCGCTGCACCCCCCGCGCGTCGGCACCGGGCGCCGCCCGGCGTCAGGCTCGGCGCGGCCTCAGCGCGACGTCGCGCGCCGCCTTCGGCGTCCGGTCGGCGGAGGGCGTCCGCTGACGGTCCGGAGCCGGCGCGAGCTTTGCGCGATAAAGGCAAAAAGGCAGCCCTGTCCCCACTGCGCTCGTGCCGGGCTCGTCGGGACGCTACTCCAGCGTGATCGCCGTCCAGGTCGACGGATTGGCGACATCGACGGACGACGCGGGTGCGGCGCTTCCGTCGGCGGGCGGCAGGCCGGACCACAGTTCCAGCTTGCCGGCGACCCCGGCGCTGGCGACGGCGATCTTGGTGAACGGAGGCACGTCGAGCAGCGCGGCCGAGAGCCAGACCTCGTACGTGCCGGGACCGTCGCTCGGATAGAGGAACCCGCCGAGGCCCGCGATCTCCGCCTTCCGCTGGGACTTCCAGTGGCGGCCGTCCCACGCGAACACCTCGACCGCGACGACGTCGGTCTTCCCGCTCTTCGCCTTGAGCACGAGCCGCCGCGACTCCGCGCTGAGACTCGTATCGGCGGGGCGCGGATGCACGAGCACCTCGACGGACGTGAGCCGTCCCGCATCCTTCGCGAGGTGCCCGCTCACGGTCACGCCTCCGGCGGCACCCGCGCGGTGGTGCGCCGTGAGCGGGCCGTCGGGAGTCGGCGCCTCGTCGGGGACACCATCGAGCGCAGGGTGGCTCAGCCAGGCGTACAGGCGCTCGACGAGGCGATCCTCGAGACCCGGTACGGATCCGAAGAGCTTCGTGCCGTGCTTTCCCGCGGGCCCGCGCACGACGACGCCCTCGATGAACGACTCCTTCGAGATGAGCTTCTGCAGGGGCTTGACGGCCTTCGCGTCGTCGCCTTCGTTGACGACGACCGCCACGGGACGCTCGTTCCAGCCCTTCGTGTACACCGCTATGCCGATGGTGCTCGGCAGTCCGCCCGCGGCGACGAGCCCGACCACCTTCGCGTCCGCGGCGGCCGCGTTGGTCAGCGCGATGGCACCTTGCCCGTCGCCCAGCAACGCGACTCCGTCGTCTCGGGCACCGAGCTCCTCACGGACGTACTTCAGAGCGGCGGCGGCATCGAAGTTCATGCCCTCCATCCCCTTGGTGATGTCGCCCGAGAGCGCGGCGACCGGATCGCTCAAGCGGTGCTCGACCGTGACGAGCGTGATGCCGCACGCATTGCAGCGCGCGCTGAGCGAGTCCCAGACCGTCGGCCGCCGGCCCATCTCGGCGACGGCGACGACGGCCGGACGCCCCGTCGCGCCGCCGTCCGGCGCGAAGACGCGCACGTTGACGGTGCTGTCGTCGGACGTCTTCAGGCGCTGCGTCGTAGGAGTTGCGTCGGCGACGCGTACACCGAGCGCGAGCCCGACAGTCACCAGCACCGCGGTGGAAAGCACGGTCCGTCGCGTCATGCTGCACCCCTTCTCGCGCCCGGCTGGCCCGGACCCTCACGGGACGCACGCACGAGAGCCGTCCAGCGCTCGGCGTTGCGCCGCCCTCTCCTCCGCGCAGGATGCCGCCTGCGACGCGCACCGTGCACGCCGCACCCGCGCAGCACGTGGATTGCGCCGCGCCCCCGTCACGACGTGCGCGAGCCTCATGACAGGGCAGGGCTCCGGAAACCCTACCCGATCGCCGCGCGGCCTACCCGCCCGAGATCGCCTGGTGGATCAGGATCTCGTCGCCGTCGGCGAGCGCGTGGTCCGCGAACGTCGTGCGCGGGAGCGAGCGGCCGTTCAGCAGGCAGAGCACGTGCGGACGGAGTGCGCCCGTCTCCTGCAGCACGTGCCGACGGAGGTTGGGGTAGACGGCGCACGCGGCGTCGAGCGCCGCGCCCACCGTCTGCCCCTCGACGGCGATCCTGTCCGCGCCGACGGCCGTCCGCAGCACCGACGGCAGGACCAGCGTCGCCTTCACTCCACGACCGCGGCCGTGACCGAGTGGATCGTCGGCAGGTACTCCGCCGCGACGCCCCAGCTCGCTCCTCCGTCGCCGCTCGCGAACACCGTCCCGCCCTGCGTGCCGAAGTAGACGCCGCACGGATCGAGCGCGTCGGAGGTCATCGCCTGGCGCAGCACGCTCACGTACGCGTGCTTGCGCGGCAGCCCCTTCGAGGAGTTCTTCCACTTCCCGCCGCGCCCGTAGCGGTAGACGGCGAGCGCGCCGTTCGTGGCGCGGAAGCTGTAGCCCTCGGGCTCGAGCGGGATGACGTAGCACGCCCCGGGATCGTTCGCGTCGAGCGCGAGACCGAAGCCGAAGTCGTACGGCAGGCCCGCGTCGATGCGCGTCCACGTGTCGCCGTGGTCCGTCGAGCGGTAGACGCCGACGTGGTTCTGCTGGAAGAGCACGCCCGGCGCCGTCGGGTGCACGAGCAGCTTGTGCACGCACGAGAAGACCTCGGTCTGCTCGGGCGCGCCGACGTACGGCGCGACGCACGTGTTGATCGGCTTCCACGTGGCGCCGCCGTCGTCGGTGCGGAACGCGCCCGCGGCGGAGACCGCGGCCCACATGCGCCGCGGGTCGTGCGGATCGATCTGGAAGCTGTGCAGGCACTGACCGCCGGCGCCCGGCGACCAGTCGGCGCGCGTCTCGTGCTCGTTCAGGCCCGTGACGGGCGCCCACGACTTGCCGGAGTCGTCGCTGCGGAAGAGACCCGCCGGCGCGGTGCCCATGTAGAGCACCTTCTTCTGCTTCGCCGGGCCCGGCGTGATGTTCCAGATCTTCGACCCCTGGTCGATGCCGTACTTCTGCGCGAAGTCGGCCGCCTTCTCGTTCAGCTTCGGGAACTCGGGCAGCTTCTCGCAGGCCTTGAACTTCAAGGACTTGAGCGGCGCCGACTGCAGCGAGATGCCGAACGCGAAGTGCGACGCGCCGGCGTGCAGTGTGGGCGTGCCGCGCGTGTCGAGCACCGCGTACGGCACCGACCAGCCCTTCAGGTGCGGTCCGGAGACCGTCCACCGCTTCCTTCCCGTGCCCGACTCGAGCAGGAAGAGACCGCGCTTCGTACCGACCGTCAGGATGACCCTTCGCGCCATGCGTCCACCTCCGGGCCCCGTACGATACGCGCCCGCGCGAGTTCCGCCACGGAGGGCGCGCGCAACGGCGCGGGCGCGTCGGCTACCGCGACCGCGCGGGCACGAGGACGTGGCTCGCGTCCGCCGTCCGGGCGGACCACGTGTAGGCGAGCGGACGGTAGCCCGGGACGCGCACGCGTACGTCGACCTGGATCGCGCGCCACGCGTCCGATGTGTCGCCGCGGGCGGTGCGTGCACGGCACTGCGCGGAGATTGCCGACGCGTCGATCGTGGGCGTCGCGCCGTCGGGAGTCCTCACGCCACGCACCAGAGTGGAGAGCCGCGGCGCGATGCCGAGGAACTCGACGTCCACCGCGTCGCCCGCATCCAAGGTCACCAGCACGTCGGCACGACCCGCGAGCCGCAGATCGCACGACGCGTCGCGTGCGCGGTCGTGCGACGACTCCTCGAACGTGCCGAGATCGAAGCCGCCGCCCGGCGCGGCCCACAGCTCGCCGAGATCCTCGGCGGCGCGCCCCGCGAACGCGCGGGCGGGACCTGGACTCCGGCGCCCGTCCCTGCGGCGCCGCGGTCGCGCCCACGGCGGATCTTCACTGTCGTTCCAGCCGAACCGCGGCTCGTCGTCCCACTCGCGCCACACGCGCGCGCGGCGCAGCGGCTCGCCGGTCTCGTCGACGACGTGGGCGCGTGCGCGGAAGCTGCGCGGCATGCGCAGGTCGAGCGTGATGCTCCGGCTGCCCTCCACGACGACGAACTCGGCCGGGTCGTGCGCCGACGCGCGCTGCTTCGGGCACGCGACGCGGTAGAGGCCCGTGTGGAGCCCCACCACCTCGCAGCCGCCGACCGGCACGCGCTCCCAGACGAGGCGCGCGTCCCCCGCCGTCCAGACGTCGTCCCCCGGAACTGAGAGCCACCAGAGCGAGACGGTCGTCGCGAGCGGCTCCCCCGAGTCGGCGTCGCGACAGGCGATGCGCAGCGTGCACGGACCGGCTGCGCCGGGGAGCGCGGGCAGAACCTGCGGCGCTGCGAACTCGTCCTGTGCCGACGACACGGGTGCGTCCGTGGCGACGTGCCCGCGAGGCGTGCGCGTCGTGCGGCCTGCCACGTCGTGCGCGGTCGCGCCTTCCGCCCTCGCATCGACCGAGAGCGCGCCGGTCGGCCGCGTGCCGCGCCCGGCCGCGTCTCGGCGCGGCACCGTCGTGCTCTCGGCGGTCGCCCACACGGCGAGCGCCGCCACGATCGGCAGTCCCGGACCGAGCACCAACGCCATTCCCCACGCCACGTCGACGAGCGCACGCATGCCCTGCCCAACGAGCGGCACGGACTCCGGTTCGGAGGCGGGCTCACGCGGCTGCGCGCGGACGCCGCGCGCAGCAGGCACGAGCATCTCCGAACCCTCGAAGGTGCTGCACGTTCCGTGGACGATGGGCGGGCCGCGCGCCCGCGCCGCGTCCGGGGAGGTGGATGGCGAGCCGACACCGACCGACTGCCGTGCTGGTCGTCGCCATGGTGACGCTGCTCGTCGTCGCCGGCGTCGGCTTCCGGGCGTGCAGCGCTCCACGCGCACGCACCGACGGGGCGCGCACGGGCACGCCCCACGCCGACGCACCGACGCCGGCGCGGCGCACGTCGCCGACGCAGGGCGACGAACCACCCGCCGCGCCCGACGCGGACCCGTCGCGTGCCGAGTTGCACGTGACGGTGCGCACCGCGCGCGGCGCCGTCGTCGCGGGAGCGATCGTGGAGGTGCGCAGCGGTCCCGCGCCGGATCCGTTCGCAGCGCCAACCAACGCGCCGACGCTGCTCGCGTCCTGCCCCACCGACGACGCGGGGCACGCGACGCTCGTGGACCTCGCACCCGACACGGCCGTGCGCGTCGTCGCGCGCGTGCCGGGCCGGCTCGCGGGCCAGCGCAGCGTCGTCACGCCCGGCGCGGGGACCTCGCTCGACGTCGAGGTGCTCGTCGGCACGGCGCACACCCTGCGCGGACATGTGCGCGCGCCCGACGGCGCGCCGCTCGAAGGCGCGGTCGTGCAGATCGGCGACGGCCACGTGCACCGAAGCGTCGCGGCGCCGGACGGCCGGTGGGAGCTGCCCGACCTGCCGTGGGGCACACACGAGGTGCGCGCGGCGCGCCGCGCGATGCGCCCGCTCGTCGTCGCGCGCGTCGACGTGCCGCTCGCCACGGACCTCGATCTCGTGCTCGAGCCGCCGGCCGTCCTCACCGGCACGGTGACGGACGCGGAGACGGGCGCGCCGCTCGAAGGCGTCCATGTGAGCGCCGGGATCTTCTGGGGGCTGCACGGCCACGGCGAGGCCGTGTCGGACACCGACGGGCGCTACGCGATCGACACTCTGCCGACCGGAATCGTCAACCACGTGACGGCCACGCGCGCGGGCTACCGGCTGCCGACGCCGGACGCCGGTCTGCGCGCCGTGCAGATCGGGATGACCGCCGGGCGCACGACCGTCCACGAGCTGGCCCTGCTCCCGTCGCGCGGCGACGACGGACGCATCGCCGATGCGCGGCTGCACGGCATCGTGCGCGGTCCGGACGGCCCGGTCGCGGGAGTGACCGTGCGGCTCCAAGGGGGCGCCGGGCGCGCGACGTGCACGAGCGGCGACGGCGGCGCGTACGAGTTCGCGCCGCTCGTGCCCGGCGAGTGGTCCGTGTTCGTGCTCGAGAGCGCGCGCGGTCTCTACGACGCGGCTGCGGCCGACGCATCGCGCGGTCCCGCGCGCATCCGCGTCGGTGTCGCCGAGGACCGCGAACACGACATCGCGCTCGTGCGCGGCGTCACGCTCAACGGACGTGTGGTGACGACGAGCGGCGACGGCATCGCGGGCGCGCGCTTCGGCGCGACGACGACCGATGCAGACGGTCGCTTCCGGTTGGCCGGTCTGCGCCCGGGCGAGCACGTCGATGTGTACGTCGAAGCGCGCGGTTTCGTCCGCGCGCTGCACGCGGCGGACGTGCCGGAGAGCGGCGACGGCAGCGAGGTCACGGTCGTCCTCGAACGCTGCGGCACCGTGCGCGGCACAGTGACGTGCGACGCCGGCGAGCTGCCCGGCGACGTGCGCGTGCGCGTCGTCGCGCGCACGGGCGGCGTGCTGCCGGGGCCGTCCGGCGCGCCGGACATCCGCACGTCCGACGACGCGCTGCCCGACGCGGACGGTCGCTACACGTGCGCGCTGCCGTGGACGACGGGCGGCGAGTTCGTGGTCGAGGCGGAGGCGCCGGGGCGCCCCGTCGCGCGCAGCGCGCCCGTGCGCATCGAGCGCGGCCACGACGTCTACGAGGTCGACGTGCGGATCGAAGCGGGCGCGACGTTGCAGGGTGTCGTGCTCGACGCCGCGACGGACGCGCCGCTCGCGGGAGCGTTCGTGCGCGTCGGCGGCGGCCCGAACGCGAGCGTCGCCGCGGTGAGCGCCGCCGACGGCACGTTCGTCGTGCGCGGCGTCACGACATCGGCGCCGCGCATCGGGCTCTTCGTCAGCGCATGGGACCATGTGGATGCGAGCGTGAACATGGCGCCCGGCGACGCGTCGGACCTCACGGTGCGACTGGAACGCGCGGCGTCGATCGCGGGACGCGTCGTCGCGGAGGACGGCGCGCCCGTCGCCGGCGTGCGCGTGTCGGCGGGGACCCTCCCCGGGCGCACCGTCGTCACGGGTGCGGACGGCGCGTTCGAGATCCGCGGACTCCCGCGGGTCATCTGGTCGCTCGACGTCGAGCCCGCGACGACGAGCGGACCCGCGATCGCGCGCCGCACCGTCGAGGACATCGCGCCGGACACGCGCGACCTGGTCGTGCTCGTCCACCCGGGCCTGCGCATCGCGGGGCGCGTGGTCCTCGCCGACGGTCGCGGCGCGGCCGACGTGATGGTGCGCGCGGTCGCGTCCGGTACGCGGATCACGAACGCATCGCCGTACGCGTCCACCTCGGGCGACGGCCGCTTCGTGATCGCCGGGCTCGCGGCAGGCGCGTACGACGTCACCGCCACGCCGAACACGCGGTCGCCCTACGCGGGCGACGCGGCCGCGTGCTTCCCCACGCAGTTGCCCGCGGTGCGTGCGGGAGACGAGGGCGTCGAGATCGTGCTGCGCAGCGGCTGGACGATCTCGGGCAGCGTCGTCGACGCGCGCGGCGAGCGCGTCTCCGGCCTGTGGCTCGAAGCGGGCGGAGCGACGACGCAGAGTGCACACGACGGCACGTTCACGTTTTCGGGCCTGCGCCCCGGACGCCACACGATCCGCGCGGTCCCGACGCAGGCGGCGCCGGCATTCGCGGCCGTCGAGGGCGGCGAGGACGTCGCCGCCGGCGCGCGCGACGTGCGGCTCGTCGCCGTCGCGGGGGCGTCGCTCGGCGGACGCGTCGTGGACGCGGCGGGCGTCGGCGTCGAGGGCGCGGACGTGGACGTCGCGGCGTCGCCGCGCTTCGCGCGTCGCACGAAGACGGCGCGCGACGGCACGTACTCCTTCGACGGACTGCCGCCCGGCCCGTACACGCTCACTGCGGCGACATCGACGCACGTGCCGGCGCGCGTGCTCGGCGCCGCAGCGGGAACCGCGCCCGACCTGGTGCTCGCCCAGGGTCTCGACGCGCGCGGACGTCTGCTCGACGCCGACGGCGCACCGCTCGCGGGCTGCTGGCTCGATTTCGTGATCGACGGCGAGGAGCACCTGCGACGCGAGGCGCGTACCCGCGACGACGGCGGCTTCACCGTCGGATTGCTCGCCGCGCGCCCGTACCGCGTCGTCGCGCTCGTCCCTGTCGCCGGGTCGCCGCAGCGCGTGGACGTGGGCACGCTCCGCGGCGGCGACGTGGACGTCGACCTGCGCGTGCGGTGACGGCTACCTGGGTCGCACCGGAACGAGCGTCCGCACGCTGCTCGCGGTAGCGACGGTCCACACGAAACTGCACGCCTCGTATTCGGGTACGCGGACGACCACGACCACGGAGAGCGCGCGCCATCCCTCCTCGCCCAGTTCCTCGACGCGCTCGGCGTTGCCGTAGGCTTCCACCCACGCCGGATCGAAGCGGAGCGGCACGCCGTCGGGCGCGCGCACGCCGCGGAAGAGAGTCTCGAGAGACGGCGCGACGCCGAGGAACGTGCGGTCCTCTCCCGTGTCGCCGCGGATGTTCACCCACACCGTCGCGCGCCCTTCCGGCTCGACGCCGAGATCCGCGTTGCTCTGCCGGAAGCGCGTGCCCTCCTCGTGGATGCCGAGATCGAAGCGCTCCTGTCCGTCGACCGCCCAGTCGCCGAGTGCGCCCACACTGCGGCACGCGCGTCCGCCTCCGAAGCCCGTGTCGTCGTCGTCGCCTGCCGACTTCCGCCGCCGGGGTCGCGCCCACGGCGGGCGCCGCGCGCCACCGACCCGCGAGCACCCGAGCCCCGAGCGTCCGCGTCCACGCGACACGCGCGCACCCGTCTCGTCCACCACCACCAGGTGCACGCGGAAACTGCGCGGCATGCGCAGTCCGAGGACGACATCGCCGCGTTCGGCCGTCACCTCGAACTCGGGTGGGTCGTCCGCCGAGCCGCGTTGATCGGGGCACTCCGCGCGGTAACGGCCGGGGTGGAGACCGGTGATGTCGAGGCCTGCGGCGGGAACGCGCTCCACGCACAGCAGGGCGTCGCCCGCCGTCCACTCGTCGTCCGCGGGCAGGCCGAGCCGCCAGAGCCGGACGTCCGCGGCGAGGGCCGCGCCCGTGTCGGCGTCCTGCAGCACCAGACGGACCGCGCACGGACCGGGCTCCGTCGGCAGCGCGCACGGCAGCGGCGCACGTGCAGGTGCGGGAGCCGACGCGGGCACTTCCACGCGCGCGAGCTGCACGGGTGACGACGCGCTCGTCGGCGACACGCGTCGAGCGCCGGATGCGTCGCGCGACGCGCCCTGTGTGGGCGCGGGCCCGCACTCCGACACGGGATCGCTCGAAACGACGACCCGTGGCGCCGTCGCATCGACGCCGCGTCGCACGAGAGCCGTCAGAGCGAGGGCGGGCACACCGGGCACGAGCACGAGAGCCACGCCCGCGACGAACCGAGCGATCACACGCATCCGCTCACGAACGCTCGAAGGCGCGAGGGGTTCGCGCTGCGTGACATCGACCGGCGGGACAGGGCTGCCCCTCTGCCTTCTCCCGCTGTGGGCACCGCCCGCGGCGGCCGCGCGCCGCACACCCCCACACCCCGCCACGGCGACGTCGAGAGGAGGACGCGCCCAGCCTCGCCCCAACCTCGGTCGTCACGCTGGACTCCGCGCGCGGCGACCGCAGGAGTCTCCCCGCGGTGGGCGACACCAACTTTGCGTGACAAAGGCAGAAGGGCAGCCCTGTCCCCACGGCTCGAGACGACAGCATTCACATCGAGGCATGCTTCAACGAGGGATCGAACACCGAGTCGGAGACGTACAGCGTGAAGATCACCGCCGGACCCAACAAGAAGAGCGGCAATCTCAAGGTGCCCGTCCCATCCGCGAAGCCGGCGGTCTTGCATTGGGTCGTCTACTACGATCGCGTCGTGAACGGCGACGAGACGTTCGTGTTCGGATTTGAGGATAGCGTCACGTACAACTGAGCGCACTTGCGCGACCAACGATGTGGAGGCTCAACATGCGAAACATACTCCGATTCACGCTGGCTCTGGCAGGCGTCACGGCAGCGGCCGTGCTGACCTTGGCACTCGCGCACAGCGCCAATGCCGCGGATCTCGATGGCGACGGACGATCGCAGTCCCTGACGTGGATGAACGATCCTGCGGCGCACGTCTCAACGAGCTACCTGTGGATTTCTGCGACGTCATCGAACCCGACCGACCACTCGCTGACTATCACGGTCGCGGACGCGTCGGGTGGACTCGTCGTGGAGGGAGACGGGGAGTGCTGGGGGCCCATGAATGGAGCTCTGGTCGAGATGAAGGCGCCCGTTTCGGCATACGCTTCCGGCAGCGTGTTCACCGTGACGACGACCTATCGTGACGCGTCCGGTGTTGTCACGGACGTCGAACCCCAACCGTGGACGAAGCCCTGATCCGCGCATAGTGCGCAGCGCGGGACGCGGCGGCCGTTCTCTCACGCCGGGTCGCGCTTCGCGGGAGCCCCTGTACCTGTCACGGTCGGCGTCGCCGCACATCTGTACGGTGACGCCGACGCATTCGGCCCCGTGTCGGGAGCGACCGCTCGCGCCTGCGGATGCCGCCGCCCGCATCGGGACGGGGCTCGACCGTCAAGACAGGGCTGCCCCTATGCCCTCCCGGACCGCGCGCGCCGCTCGGCAGCGTGCGCTGGGCGTGGACGTGAGAGGCCACCGCCGGAACGGGCGGGCCTGGGCTGACGTCAGCCTCGCCACAGCGGCGGTCGCCCCGACGAGCGTTCGACTCGCGGACGGCGGTCAGAAGGCAGCCACATGGAGTCGCGACCTTGCGTGGCAAGGGCAAGGAGGCAGCCCTGTCCCGACTCGGAGTGAGTCCCGCCACGAACCGAGCGATCATGCGCCTCCGGGCGCTCAGCTCCCCGGCAGGCGGGTCAGCGCGGTCGCCGTCGCGCGGATCGCGTTCACGACCGCTGCCGCAACGGCGTACGCCGGCTTGCCCTTGTCCATGCGCTTCCGCACCTTGCCGGTCTTCGTCACGGCTGTGGCGAGCGCCTTGCGGATCTTCGGCGAGGCGCCCGACGTCTCGAGCTCCTGCGCCGCCTGCGCGAAGCGGTCCTCGGCGTTCGCGAGCGCGCCGCGCGTCGCGATCTCGTCCGGCTCGAGCGCGTCGATCGCCGCGAGCGCGCTCAGGAGCTGGTGCAGCGCGCGCTCCACGTGGTTCGCGGCACGCAGCTCCGCCGTCGAGAGATCGGGTGGGTCGGCGGCTTCGAGCACGAGCACGTCGTCCAGACCGACCTCCGCGCCGCGCGCGAGGTCGCCCGCGTCCATCGACACGCTGAACGGCCCCGTGTACGCGGTCGCGGCAACTCCCATCGGCGTGAAGAGCTCGTCGCCCGGTCGCCGCACGCGGAACACCACGTCGGTGCCGACGTGGTCGATCTCGACCTCGGCGAAGCGCGTGTTCACGAGGCGTACCTGCGGCAGCGCCACGTTGCCCGGCTGCGATGTCGCGTCGACGAGCAGGTCGTCACCGGACTCGCGCACTTCGACCGAGTGCGCCGCGGTGCCGAAGCCCAGAGCGTCCTGCACCGTCACGCCCACGTACCCGTCGCCCCACGGCTTCTGCTTCAGCGAGAAGTCGCCCAGACGGACGCGCACGCGGAACGGCGCGCGCACACGCGTCGGCAGGCGCATGTTCCCGCCGGCGCCGTCGCGCCGCGCCTTGATGGCGGCGTGGCCGTTGCGCGGCTGCTCCGCGGAGCCCGCCTTGATCACGGGACCGAACGGGTACCGCCCGAACGGTCCGTAGAGGACGCCGATCCCGTCCTCGATCGACACGAAGCATCCGCCGAGCACCGCGAGCGAGAGCGTGAGCAGCAGCGCCGTCCGCCGCAGCCGACGCCATCCGCTCCCGCGCGCAATCGCCTCGCTGGTCACCGCCCCCATCGGATCACCTCCCGCACCAGAGTCTCGGAGTTCGACGGTCGCTCGTCCACCGGGGAGACGCGCGGGAACTGCCGCGTCACGCGTGCGGCGGCGTCTCCGGGCCCACGTACACCTCGATCTCGGCGATGCGCTCGCCGTCGAAGCGGATGAACTCCGCGAGCCGCGCGGCGCTGCACGGCGCGTCGGGCGCCCCCTCGTGGTGGTAGCGCACCATGAACGCGGGGGCCACGCCGTAGATCTCGAGACCCGCGGCCCAGACGCGGCCGACGTGGGGCCAGATCGCGTCGAGCATCGCGTCGCGGTCGCGCCACGCGCCGAAGGCGCTCACGTGGCGGAAGTCGGGCGTGAGCAACGCCCGCAACCCCTCGAGGTCGCGCTCGCGGAACGCCCGGTAGTACGCCTCGATGGTCCGCTGATGCTCCACGTCCGTCCTCCGTCCGCTGTCGTCGTGCCTGGCACGCGACGACGTTACCCGTCCGCACCGCCTCACCGACGTCGCCTTCGTCGTCAGGCGCTCGTCGACCGCTCCCCTCGCAGCGTCACCACCAAACCCGTCGGGTCGCCCGGTTCGAACGAGAGTTCGATGTGGTGGAGGTCGCACACACCGCGCGTGATGTCGAGACCGAGGCCGGTGCCGGTGCTCGGGCGCGTGCGGGCGGAGGTGCCGCGGAAGCCGCGCTCCGTGAGACGCGGCAGGTCGGCGGCGGCGACGCCCACGCCGTCGTCGGCGACGCGAATCTCGAAGCGGCCGGACGCGGGCGCGCGCAGCACGAGCGCCACGTGGCCGCCCGCGCGGTTGTAGCGGATCGCGTTCTGCACGACGTTGCCGAGCGCCTGCTCGAGGAGCGTGACGTCGCCCTCGGCGACGACGCGTTCCTCGGGCACGGCATGGTTCAGCTCGACGCCTTGCGCGCGCGCGACGGGGCGGTGGCGCGCGGCCACGCGCTCGACGAGCGCCGCGAGGTCGACGGGGCGCCGCAGCACCGCGTCGGGCCCCGCCTCGAGCTTCGCGGCGGCGGCGAGGTTCGCGACGAGCGACGTCGTGTAGTCAACCTCGCGCAGCGCGTCGCGGAGCGCCTCGGCGGCGTCGGTGTCGCCGGGCGGGACGGCGTGGCGCAGCGCGTCGAGGTGTCCCTGCAGCACGGTCAGCGGCGTCATGACGTCGTGCGTGGTGTTCGCGACGAAGGCGCGCAGCGTCTCCTCGCGACGGACGACGTCCGCGAGGTGCGCGCGCACGGCGGCCGCGGCGTCGTTGAACGCGCGCGCGAGGTCCGCGACCTCGTCGCCGCCGCGCACCTCGACGGGCTGCTCGTAGCGCACGGCCGCGGTGCGCCGCACGTCGGACTCGAGGCGCCGGATGCGGCGCACCACGGAGCCGCTCGCGAAGAGCACGGCGACGAGCACGCCGCCCGCGACGACGACGCCGGTCAGCAGCCCCGCGAGCGCCTCGCCGTCCGCATCCGGCGCACGCCGGCGGACGAGCACGAACGCGCCGGGCCCCTCGCTCCACGGCATGCGCACGAGCGCCTCCCACGCGCTGCCTTCGCCGTCGGCGACGCGCTGCAGCGCGACATCCGCGCCGCCGCGGATCTCGGCGGCGAGCGGCTCGGCGACAGGCGGCGCGTCGCGGTTGCGCGAGACGAGGTCGGCGCCGTACGCCCAGAAGCGCGTGCCGTCGTCGGGCCCCGGAGCGGGCGGACGCCGCGGGCGCTCCACGTCGCCGCCGAGCTCCGGCGGCGGTGGAGGCGGCGGCGGCACGTCCATCCCGCGCGGACCGCCGCCCGGTCCCGGGCGCGGCGGGAAGTGCTCGGGGTCGGCCTCGCAGCGCTCGCGGCCGCCCGACTCCATGCGCGTCACCGCGAACTCGCGCAGCACCTGTGCGACGCGCCGCTGCTCGAGGTCGCGCCGCGCCCAGACGCTCGCGCCCGCGAGCGGCAGCGCCGCCGCGACGACCGACAGCGCGAGCCGTGTGCGCAGTCTCATGTGCGCGGGCTCATCGACGTCCGCTCACGCCGGGACGTCCGGGTTCAGGCGATAGCCCACGCCCCAGACGGTCTCGACGAGCGCCGCGTGCGGGCCGAGCTTCTTGCGCAGACGCGAGACGTGCACGTCGAGCGTGCGCTCGGTGCCCTCGCGCTCCGGGTCGAGGACGTTGTCCACGAGCCAGCCGCGCTCGACCGCTGCGCCCGGCCGCCGCGCGAGCGCCGCGAGCAGGTCGAGCTCCACGCGCGTCAGGTCCACGCGCCGCCCGGCGACCTGCACGCTGCGGCCGGCGACGTCCATGCGCAGCGGCCCCGCCTCGAGCACGCCCTCGCGCTGCAGGGCCGGCCGCCGCAGCCGCGTGCGCACGCGCGCGAGCAGCTCGTCCGGCCAGAAGGGCTTCGTGACGAAGTCGTCGGCGCCGAGCTCGAGCGCGCGCACCTTGTCGTGCGTGTCGTGGCGCGCGCTGAGGATCAGCACGGGCAGCTCGCCCTGTGCGCGCAGGCGCTTCAGCACGTCGAGCCCGTACGCGCCCGGGAGCATGAGGTCGAGGATCGCGAGCTCGTAGTCGTGCGGGTCCTCGCGCAGCGCGGCGGCGCCGTCGCGCAGCCAGCGGATCGCGTAGCCGGCCTCCTCGAGCTGCCGCGCGACCTGGCGCCCGAGCGCCTCGTCGTCCTCGACCAGCAGGATGCGCTCGCGCATGCGCGTCCGACTCTACTCCTCGGGCTCGTGCAGCGCCGCGAGCACGGCCTCGGTCTCGGGGTCGAGCGTGCCGTAGCCGCCGAACACGTAGACGAGCACCGCGAGCGACGCCTGCCGGCTGCCGCGCACGCAGTACCCGCGGACCGCGAGCGGGCCCGAATCCTCGCCCGCCGAGGAGCCCGTCACCTCGAAGACCTGCCCCGCTAGGTCCTTGCCCTGGCGGTCGCGGCCGACACCGCCCTTCTGCGGCGACGGCGCGCGCGCGCCGGGCGCGAAGAGGCGCTCGACCGTCAGCGCCTGCAGGCCCTTGGCGATGTTCTTCACCTCGTCGCCGTTCACCTGGTTCGGTCCGGCGAGCGAGTAGCTCCGGCCCCACACGTAGCGCCGGAAGATGAGCTGACGCAGCGCGCGGCCGTCGTCGCCGATCTCCGTGACGTACTCGTACGCGGCCTGCTCGTCGGACTCCGGCACGCGCGTCAGAACCCAGCGCGAGCCGATCGGCAGGTCCACGACGAGCGCGCCGTCGAGCACCGTCTCCGGCAGCGTCACGTAGCGCTCGCGCAGCGCGAAGCCCGCCGTGCGGTCGAGCGTCACGCCGTCGTTCCAGAGGCTCGCCGCCGCCTCGTTCGGGAGTGACGCCTTCGCCGGCTTCTCGAGGACCTCGAACGCGGCCTGCAGCTCCGACTTCGCCAGCTTGCGGTTCGTCGCGAGCAGCGTGCGCGCCGCCCAGAGATGCGCCGAGCCGAGCGTCGCGGCGAGCGTCACGGAGTCGCCGTGCGCGCGGGCCGCGTCGCGGCAGATCTCGGCCGCGCGCTTCAGCAGCGCGTGCTGGTCCGCGGACTCCGTGCACGCGCCCTCGAGCAGGAACGTCACGGCGTAGCCGAGGGCTTCGCCACCACCCGGCGCCTCGTGGTCCGCGGTCTCGAGCGCCGCCGCGGCGCGCAGCCACGCGGCCGCGCCCGCGCGCGGGCCGGTGCGCTCGCGCAGCACGAGCGCGTGGGCGAGCGACCAGCACGCGCGCGGATCGCGCGGGGCTGCGGTCGCGGCGCTCTCGGCGAGCGCGAGGAGACGCGCCGAGAGGCCGCGGCGGGCGTCGTCGCCGGCGGCGCGGGAGGCGTCCTCGTAGCGCCAGGCGCGGTCGCAGACGACGTGCAGGAGCGCCGGGTCGGCCGCGAGCGCGCGGCCGACGTCGTCCGGGCTGAGCACGGCGACCGCCTGCGCCGCATCGCCGGCGCGCAGCGCGTCGATGGCGTCCTGCGCGGTCTCGGACAGGTCGCCGGCGCGGGCGACGTGGGCGGCCGCGCACACGAGCAGACACGCGACGAGACGCCGTAGGCCCCCGCCGCGCGCCGCCCCGCGGATCCCGTCCGTCGAGCCCCGGCGCATGCGCAACACGCGCCGAGTATCGGCGCAACTCCTTGCGCAATCCCGAAGCGCGTCCGGCGGCCGAACCGCTACGAACGGTGTCAGACACCGTTCGTCGGCCTGACCACTACGAACGGTGTCAGACACCGTCCGTCGTGGGAGCGCCGTACGCCTCCCACGCGGCCATGAGCTCGCGGTTCTCGCGGATGTTCGTCAGCATCGCCTCGCGGCACTCCGCGGGCGCTCTCGCGAGCGACTCGAGGACGAGCTGCCGGCCCCTCTCGAGGTGCGCGCGGTCGCCCGTCGCCTGCCACAGCGCGAGGCGCGGCACGGGTCCGTCGGCGGTCGAACCGGCCTCGGCCAGCGCGGCCTCGGCGGTCGCGATCGCCTCGGGGTCGCCGCCCGAGACCCACGCGAGCCCCGCAAGAGCCCGCACCTCCTGGCCCTTGATCCCGAGCTCGCGCAGACGCGCCGCCGCGTCGGCGAGCGCGGCGCGGGCTCCCTCCACGTCGCCGCTCCGCGCACGCAGCTCGCCGAGCAGGACGAGCGCTTCCGCCACACCCGCGGCGTGCCCGGTCTGCCGACGCACGGCGAGCGACTGCTCGGCGAAGGTCAGCGCCTCCGCCACGTCGCCCGCGGCGTCCGCCACGACGCCGAGGAAGAGCAGCGTGTACCCCTCGGGATAGCGCGCGCCCGTCTCGCGGCAGAGAGCGAGCGCCGCGTCGAGGTACGGGCGCGCGCCCCGGAGGTCTCCCACGCCGTACCGCTGCGTGCCGAGGCCGAGGAGTCCGACGGCCTCGCTGGGCCGCGCTCCGAGTTCGCGGACGATCGCGAGCCCCCGCTGCGTGTGCTGCGGCGCCTCGACCACCCGGCCCTGCAGTTGGAGGACCTGGGCCAGGTTCATCTCGCCCATGGACTCGCCGAACCGGTAGCCGATCTCGCGACTCAGGCCGATGCCGCGCTCGAGATGCTCCTGCGCCTCGTCGAGGCGGAACTGTTGCCGGAACGCGAGCCCCATGTTCACCAGCGCGGCGGCCTCGCCCTCGCGGTCCCCGATCTCGCGGCTGAGCGCGAGGTGCCGCGCGTGGTGCTCGAGCCCCTCGGCGTGGCGTGACAGGTTCTGCGCCACCATGCCGAGCCCCCTCGCCACGAGGGCCTCCTGGCGACGATCTGCTCGGGCGACGGCGAGCTGTCGCGCGCGAAGGTATGCCGGCTCCGCCTCGTCGAGCCGCCCGCTCCGCCAGTACACCCGGCCGAGCGCCATCGCCGCGTGCATGCGCAGCGCGTCGTCGTCCGCGGCGTCCGCGAGGCGCTCGGCCTCGCGCGCGCACTCCTCCTGCCGCGCGACGCGGCCCAGCATGTCGAGCGAGTCCGCGAGTCGCAGCAGCGTCGTCGCACGCGCCGCGCCCGTGAGCAGTCCGGGCACCGCGAGCGCGCGCTCCGTCAGCTCGATCGCCCGCGCGTGCAGGTGGCCGTTCGCCAAGTGACCGTGCGCGGCCGCGAGATAGCGCAGTGCCGAGGCGCCGCGGGCGCCCCGCAGGAACTGCTCGCAGAGTTCGACGCAGAGCGCGCCGTCGAGCGTGTCCACGTCCGCCGCGGCGGCGTCGGTGCGCGTCTCGAGCGCGTCGGCGAGCGCCGCGTGGTACTCCTCGCGGAGCTGCGGCAGCAGGCTCTCGTAGAGGGCCTCCTGCACCTGGTGGTGGTCGAACACCATGTGGCGGCCCGCGGCGCGGACCAGCCGGTGCTTGCGCTCGATCTGGCCGAAGCGCTTGAGCACCGGGATGCGCCCCATCCCGAGCACGTCGCCGACGAGACCGGGATCGAACCGGTACCCGCTGCAGCACGCGACGTCGAGCAGGTCGCGCTCCTCGTCGCTCAGACCCGCCACGCGCGCCTTGACGAGATCGAGCACCGACGACGGGATGCGGATGTCGTCGATAACGCCCGTCGAGACCCAGCTCCCGTCGTCCCTCTGCGTGAGGAACAGCCCCTCGCGCAGTCCGCGCAGGATCTCGAACACGAAGAACGGGTTGCCGTCGGACTTGACCGCGATGCGGTCGCCGAGATCGCGCGCGAGCTGCTCGGACTGCAGCGTGTCGCGCAGCAGCCGCACGAGGTCCTTCGGTCCGAGACGGTGCAGCGCGAGCTGCGTCGTCTGGTCGAGCCGCCCGAGGTCCGCGCGCCACTCGTCGGAGACTCCCGGCCGCGCCGTGCCGATCAGCAGCACGGCGTGGCCGGGGACCGCCATCGCGAGCGACGTGAAGAGCGCGCGGCCCTCCTCGGGCGCGAAGTGCAGGTCGTCGATCAGGACGACCGTCGTGCGCTCCGCGGCGAGCGCCTGCGTGGTGCGGACGAAGCAGGTCTGCAGCGACGACTTGTCGAGCGCCTGCGCGCCGGGCGGGGGGAGCTCTCCGCGCAGCAGCGCGTCGAAGGCCGGCACGAGGATACGGTTGCCGCTCAGGTACGCCGCGCTGCCGTCGGCGCCGAGCTGCTCGCGATAGGCCGCCGAGAAGCCGCCGTCGACCGTCGCCGCGCCGCCCGGCGGATAGCCGCCGAAGAGGTAGTTGATGTCGGCGCCCTCCTGCTGGAGGCGCCCGATCAGCTCGTCGATCAGGCGGGACTTGCCGATGCCCGCCTCGCCCTCGACGAACACCACCTGACCGTCACCGGCCGCAGCCCGCTCGAAGAGCGCGCGCAGGCGCGTCAGCTCCTCCTCGCGGCCGTAGACCGCGGTCTCGCGCGGGATGCGCGCACGCCGCAGCGGGCGCCGCGACGCGAGCTGGAGCGCGCGCGCGCGCGCGTCCCACCACGTGCCGTCCTCGCCCCGCTCGAGCGCCGCGGCCAGCTCGTCCGCCGTCCCGAAGCGCCGGTCGCGGTCCTTCGCGAGGAGACAGTGCACGACCTCCTCGTAGAACGCCGTGAGCTGGGGGTTCAGCTCGCCGAGACGCCGCGGCTCCTCGTGCAGGACCTTGCGGATCACCTGCGGGATGTCGTCGGCGAGGTACGGGTTCGTGCCGCAGGCGAGCTCGTAGAGCACGAGCCCGAGCGCGTGGAGATCGACGCGGTGGTCGAGCCCCTTGCCGCCGCCCGTGAACTGCTCGGGCGCCGCGTAGTGCAGCGACCCCACGAAGGCACCCGTCTGCGAGAGCCGCAGCGCGTCGTCGGTCGAGCGCGCAACACCGAGGTCCATGATCTTGACCACGTGCTGCGGCGTGATCATCACGTTCTCGGGCTTGAGGTCGCGGTGGATCGCACCCGCCGCGTGGATCGCGCCGAGCCCCTTGCACAGCTCGCGGCCGATGTGCCGGCAGAGTTCCTCGGGGACGCGCTCGAGCTCCTCGAGCAGCGCGTGCAGCGTCTGCCCCTCGACGTACTCCATCGCGAGGTAGTGGCGGCCGTCCGCCTCGCCGCCGTCGTAGGTCCGGACGACGTTCGGGTGCTCGACGCTCCGCCCGATCGTCACCTCGCGCCGGAAGCGCTCGACGGCGTCACCTGACTCGAGCAGGTGCGCGTGCACGACCTTCAGCGCGACGCGGGTCCCCGGCGGCAGCGCGCCGTCCGCGCCGCACGGCGCGACGGTGGCCGCGTAGACCGTGCCCATGCCGCCCGAGCCGAGTTCGCGGTCGATGCGATAGGGACCGACGGCGACGCCCGGCTGCATGGCGCGAGAAGCTACAGGCCGGCGTGACGGCACGCACGGCCAGCGTGGCCGAACATACGGCACCGCACGGCGGTCAGAGCGGATTCGCCGCGGAGCCGCAAGCCGTGCGGCGCTGCGACCGCCTCCGAACGAGATCGGGCCCGCGCGTTGCGCGGGCCCGATCCGACCGACCACGCCCGTCAGGGCTTCGTGGTCGTCTGAATGACCGTGCCGGTCGGGGTCCCGGAGCTGTCGAAGAAGTCGGCCACGTAGCTGTAGACGGTTCCGGACGGATCCGGCGCTGCGTCGAAGGAGTCGCTCCCCTCGAGCACATCGGCCTCCATCAGAGGCGCGCCTGCGGTCATGAGAGACGTGGTCGATCCAGGGAACTGCCGGTACAGACGGACCTGGGAGTGCTTGTCCTGCGCGCAGGAGGTCGTGAACACTCCGCTAACGCGTCCGGACACTGGATCGAAGTTGACCGTCACGACCCTGCTGCCTGGCGTTGCCTCGGCGCGCTCTGCGGAGGCAGACCACGCGACGACGCCAAGAGCCAACGCGCCAGCGATGGCGAAGGCTAGGAACTTGCTGCTCATCTCATACTCCTTGTCGATCATCTCAATCGATACCTGACTTCAGACGTGCAAGCGCTCGTCAGTCCTCTACCGTCACCGTCGGGGAATACTCCGTAGAGAGGGTGGTCACCTCATCCGGGTCGTCAATCTGTCCGTCCTCGTCCGAATCCTCCCATACTTTCCAGGTGATGCAGCAGCGCCAGGTCCCCGCACACGGGGTC
The DNA here is from genome assembly GCA_937996235.1 of uncultured bacterium. Taxonomy (GTDB): domain Bacteria; phylum Planctomycetota; class JAJSAM01; order JAJSAM01; family JAJVHW01; genus CALKVK01. The sequence continues at coordinate 102,837 of CALKVK010000025.1, forward strand.
TCGAGCTTGTAGTCCACGTTGGTCGGGCTGGAGGCACTCGCGGTCACGGGCTTGCCGCCCTTCCGGCGGACACGCTCCGTGCTCGACTCGTTCTTCCACGTCGTCCCCACCATCTTCTGGAGTTCGCGCGTGTACATGTTCGCGGTATCCGAACTCGCTGAACCTGCGATGTTCGCCGGCACCTCAGGCGGCCCCGGCTGCGCCGCGGTGTGCGTCAGCGTCGGCGCCGATGCGGCCAGCGCCACGCCGAGCATGGTAACGGACAATAGTCCGCATGCGATCACTGTCAATGTCCTCATCTCTCTCCCTCCGCAGTTTGCGTCTCCCGAGCGGCAGCCCGCCCGCCCCTCCACATCGGAGTGTGCAGACGCCGGCTCCACACTTCTGATTGACCTTATGACTTCGGGATACACGAGTCAAGAGTCAGTGCTACTTTCACGACATTTCCGTGGTCCGAACGCGGTTCGCTGGGCGCGCGGCCACCGTCACACCGCCGGCGTGCAGGCTCAGCAACCCGCTCGACCCGGTCGGACGGCACGACGCCGACCGCGGAGACGCCTCGCGCCTCGCTGACGTGTGGTCGTCGCCGCGTTCGAGGACGCGGTCGGGCAGGCTCCGCGTGCGCCGGATGCGTCGCTCGCACCCGGTTCATCGATCGTCGCAGAGGAACTTCTCGGGACCGTCGGACCGAGGGCGGTCCAGATCTGTGTGGCGCAGTTCCAGTACGTATCTTCCCGGCGCGTCCTCATCGTCGGCGCTCATCGCCTCCATCACGCCCGCGAGGCGCTCCCAACCGCTCGGAGGTGGCAGATCGGAACTGAGTCGTGACATCTCCCGCTCGGCCAACGTCTGCTCGACTTCCTCGGCGTGGTCGGCATTCCACTCCACCTCCGGCAAGCGCAGCATGTACACGCCGGGACGAACCTGCACCTCGAGGACGGGCTCGTCGTACTCCGTATCCATCACGACGCAGGATGGCATGGAGTAGTCGGATACCCGCCGAGTGCCGCTCTCGAAGCGAAGGCACGCCTCGTACTCGCGCAGCCCGCGCTCGCTCGTGGACCCCTCGCGCGCCTCCACGACCGCGTCGGACACCCCCCCGTGCCGCTGCTCCAGGAGATCGCGCGACACATCTTCGTCGCGCGCGAGGCACTGATAAGCTGGCTTCGACCAGTCCATGTCGTCGTCCTGTCCGGCGTTCGCGCCAGTTCTCGGAGGCTCCCTCGGCACTGCCGCGAGGTCGTACCTCGGCAATCCTGTGGGATCGAACGCCACGAACGAGCCCCAGCGCGTGCCTATCAACTGCTGGGCCATGATGTGTCCGCTCCGTGCACGACGGGCTCGCGACCGGCGGCCCAGCGCGGCACTGCGGCCGACGCGCCCGGTCGACGCGCGGAGGACACGTTACAGATCGTCGGCCCTCACCGCGTCGCCTGCGCGCGCAGGGGCGCGGAGCGGGGCCATGCTCAGTCTGCGCGGGACCTCCCGACGACCGGTGTCGGAGACGGTTCGCAGCGTCAACGGCAGATGACGGATTCGTCATCTGTCTCTTCAGACTCCGTTCATCCGCCGCTCACTAGCTTCGCAGGGATGTCCACCCCCCGCGAGGCGCCGCGCGCCTCGGGCTCGACGCTCGGGACGTACGCGCTCCTCACGATCGCGGGGACGTGGCTCCATGCGCTGGCGTTCTTCGCCTCGGTGCCGTTCGTCGGGGCGGCGACCGTCGCGTCGGCGCTGCTGGTCCACGTCACCTACTCGACGGTCTTCGCGCTCGCGGGGCTCGCGCCGGCGTTCGTCGTCGGCGGGGCGCTGCGCCTCGCGCGCTGCGCGGGACGGCCGGCCGCGCGCGCGGTCGTGCTCGCGCTGGCGGTGCTCGGCCCGGCCACGGTGCACTTCGCGCTGCTGACCGACGCGATCGTGCACCGCCGCTACGGCTACCACCTGAACGGCATGATCTGGAACCTCGTGACGACGGAGGGCGGCATCGAGTCGATGGGCGCCGACCGCGGCACACAGGTCGCCATCGCGGGGATCGCCGTGCTGTTCGTCGCGCTGCAGGCCGCGCTGCTCGCCGCGGCGGCGCGCGTCGACCGGCTGCGCGACGTCGCCGCGCGGCTGCTCGTGCGCCGCCGCGTGGTCATCGCCTGCGTGCTGCTGGTGCTCGCGCACGGCGCGGAGCGCGTCGCGTACGGGCTCTCCTACGCGGCGTCGTACAAGCCGGTGCTCGTCGCCGGCCCTGCGTACCCGTGGTACCAGCGCACGCGCATGACCACGTTCGCGCGGCAGCTCGGCATCTCGCGCGGCCGCGACGACGAGGGCATCGACGTCGACGTGGACTCGGCGGTGCTCGACTACCCGAAGGCGCCGCTCCGCCGCCGCGAGGGCGCGCGCGACCTGAACGTCGTCTGGCTCGTCTCCGAGTCGCTGCGCTGGGACATGCTCGACCCGGAGATCATGCCCGCGACGACGGCGTTCGCGCGCGACCACGCGCTCCGCTTCGACCGCCACTACAGCGCGGGCAACGGCACGCGCATGGGCATGTTCGGGATGTTCTACGGGCTCTACGGGATGTACTGGTTCCCGTTCCTCTCCGCCACGCGCGGTCCCGTGGTGCTCGACGCGCTGCTCGACGCGGGCTACGACGCCGAGGCGTTCACGAGCGCGCGCTTCACGTTCCCCGAGTTCGACAAGACGCTCTTCGCACGGCTGCCGAGGGAGCGCCTGCACGAGGGCAACCCCGACCTGAAGGGCTGGGAGAACGACCAGCGCAACGTCGCCGCGCTGCTCGAGAGCATCGACCGGCGCGACCCCGCGCAGCCGTTCTTCCGCTTCCTGTTCTTCGAGTCGCCGCACGCGCGCTACTTCTTCCCGAAGGAGGCGGTGATCCGCCCCGACTACGCGCGCTCCGTCAACTACGTGACGATGGACCTCGAGGACGCCGCCGAGATCCAGGCGATCAAGGACCGCTACGTCAACGCGTGCCACCACCTCGACATGCAGCTCGCGCGCATCTACGAGCACCTCGAGCGCACGGGACTCCTCGACTCGACGATCGTGATCGTGACGGGCGACCACGGCGAGGAGTTCATGGAGAACGGCCGCTGGGGACACCACTCGGCGTTCAGCGACCAGCAGACGCGCACGCCGCTCGTGCTGCACGCGCCGGGCGTCGCGCCGGCGCGCGTCGCGACGTTCTCGAGCCACCTCGACCTGCCGGCGACCGTGCTCGGACTCCTCGGCTACGAGAACGACCCGCGCGACTACTCGCTCGGACAGAGCCTGATCGACGCGCCGCCGCGCACGAGCCTCGTCATCGCCGACTGGGACCGCCTCGCGCTCGTGGACGACGGCGCGAAGATCGTGCTGCCGGTGCGCGGCGGAGGCTTCTCCGACGACGTCGTCACGGGCATCGACGACCGCGAGGTCGCCGACCCGGACGCCGTCTACGGCGCGCGCCGCGACGCCGTGGTCCGGATCCTCGAGGAGCTCTCGCTCTTCACGAAGTGACGGCGTCCGGCACGCGGGCGAGCCACGTGTCGGCCTCGGCACGCGAGCGCAGCCGGACCCACGTGACACCCGGCGCCGCGGCCGCGCTCTCGCGCTCGTACTGCGTGCGGTACGCGCCGAACTGCGTCCACGTCCAGAGCACGATGTTCTCCTCCGGACGGCGGTCGAAGAGGTTGCGCAGACGCTCGCGGTTGCCGTTCCAGAGCTCGGTGCCGCGCGTGATGCGGCCGAGCGTGCGCAGGAGGACGCGCCGCATGACGACGCGGCGCGGCAGGTCGAGCCAGACCACCGTGTCCGCGGAGCGGCGCACCTGGTCGCCGCCCGAGCGCGCGTAGTTCCCGTCGACGACCCAGCCGCCCGCGCCCTGCGCCGCGGCGATGCGCGCGCGCATCTCGTCGGCGGGCGTGGGCGTCCATCCGGGACCGTGGAAGAGCGCGTCGAGCTCGACGTGCGGCACGCCGAGGCGGGCGGCGAGCGCGCGCGCGAAGGTCGTCTTCCCCGCCCCCGGCGAGCCCACGACCGCCACCCGGCGCGGAATGCCTGCCCCCGAAGTGAGTTGCGTCATGGCGCCGCGCGCATCGTCCCTGCCGTGACCCTCCCGGTCGAGGACCCTCCACGGGCTCTGCGCTGAGGCGGATAGTGTTGTGCGGACCTCGCGACGGCGCGACGGAAGGAGCTTCGGCATGCGGACTCGGAGATGGGCGCTCGCGTTCGGCGCCATGGCGGCACTCGGCCCGGCGGTCGCCGTGGCCCACGACTCGCCGGAGGACGGCGTCGACCTCGAGGCGCTCGAGATGCTCTGCGAGGCGCGTCTCGAAGCCGCCGAGGGCTCGGCCGCGAAGCTCTTCAAGAAGGCGCTGAAGGCCCTCGACAAGGAGGACCGCCCGGGCGTCGGCGACGACCTCGGCAAGATCAAGAAGACGCTCCGGTTCGTGTCGAAGCTCCCGACCGACGAGGAACTGCTCGACGCCTGTGCGGCCGCGGCGGCCGGCGGCAACGAGCGGCTGACGGTCGCCGAGCCGGACGCCCTCGCCGACCTCGTGCAGCAGCTCCGCAAGGCGGCACACCGCAGCAAGGTCGAGAAGGCGGGCACGGGCGCGGTCGACCTGCGCGTCGCCGGCAAGGCGGCGCTCGACCGCGGCGACGTCGCAGACGCGGTGAAGTTGCTCGGCAAGGCCGCGAAGCGCTTCTCGCAGGCCGAGGCGCTGGCGCGGCGGCTCATCAAGAAGCAGGGCGGCGGACTGCCGCAGTTCAAGACCGCCACGGCGCGCACCGTCTACACGGTCGTCGGAACGGGTGCGGGCGGCTTCAACGGCGACCGCCGCGCGGCGCGGCGCTCCTCGCTCTACTTCGTCTGCGACACGACGATCGGTCCGGACGGCCGGCTGTACGTCGTCGACTGGAACAACCACCGCATCCGCGTGCGCGAGAGCGACGGCTCGCTCGCGCCCGTCTGCGGCAGCGGCACGCCCGGCGACTCCGAGGGCGCCGCCGACGCGACGGAGCTGAACCATCCGTCGCAGGTGGTCTTCGCGCCCGACGGCAAGCTGCTGATCGCCGCGTGGCACAACCACAAGATCAAGGTCTTCGACGCGGCGGGGAACGTCGTCCGCACGATCGCGGGCGGCGGCGCGGGGAACAGCACGACCGACGGCATCGTCGCCACCGACGCGCGCTTCAACCTCGTGCCGGGTCTGCTGCTGCTGCCGCAGAACCACCCGCTCGGCGGCGGCGACCTGCTGCTCACCGACGCGACCAACGCGCGCGTGATGTGCGTGCGGCTCGGCACGCGCCCCGAGCACGCGACGAACGTGGCGGGCGTCGAGGTGGACACCGGCGACTGCGACCGCGTGTTCGGGACGGGCGTCCCCGGCTACTCGGGCGACGGGCAGCAGGCGCACGACGCGCAGTTCGAGTTCTCGCGCTCGCAGAACGCGCACCCGGACGGCCGCATGGCGATCGACGCCGCGGGCAACGTGTACATCTGCATGGGCGTGCGCCACGTCGTGCGCAAGGTCGCGACCGACGGCACCGTCACCACCTTCGCCGGCACGGGCGAGGAGGGCAGCAGCGGCGACGGCGGACTCGCGACGGAGGCGCGCCTCGGGCTGCCGTCCGACGTGTGCGTGCTGCCCGACGGCTCGGTGTGCATCTCGGACGCGACCTACCACGTGATCCGCCGCGTCACGCCGGACGGGAAGATCTCCACGTACGCCGGGCAGAGCGGCGTCGCCGGCTACGGCGGCGACGACGGACCCGCCGGCTCCGCGCTCTTCGACGAGCCCTCGGGTCTCGAGTGCGACGCGAACGGCAACCTGTACGTCGCGGACCGCGGCAACCACGTCGTGCGTGTCGTCACGTCGGACACGCCGGGCGACGTGATGCTGCCGGTCGATCCGTACACGCTGCCCGAGCAGCAGGGCGGCGGACCGCCGCCGCACGGCGAGCCCGGCACGATCGACACGCTGATCGGCAGCGGCACGCTCGGCTTCAACGGCGACGGGCTCCCGTCGCGCGCGACGCACCTCTACTGGCCGCAGGACGTGGGCGTGCAGCCCGTCACGGGCCTGGTGCACTTCCTCGACTGGAACAACCACCGCGTGCGGCGTCTCGAGGACGACGGCACGATCACGACGGTCGTCGGCTCGGGCGAGCTCGGCGACGACACGGGCGACGGCACGAGCGTGCCGATGAACCACCCGACCGACCTGACGTTCGATCCGCTCACGGGCGACCTGTGGATCGCCGCCTGGCACACCGACAAGGTGCTGCGGCTCGACGGCGTGACGTCCGCGATCGTCTACATGGCGGGCGGCAAGCGCGGCTTCGGCGGCGACGGCGCCGATGCGGCGGCCGCGACGCTGAGTCTGCCGTCGAGCGTGAAGTTCGACTCCGACGGCAACTGGTACGTCGGCGACGAGGGCAACCGCCGCGTGCGGCGCGTCGAGCGCACGTCGAACGTGATCACGACGCTCGTCGGCACGGGCGAGGCCACGGACCCGAACAACCCGCTCGGCGACGACGGCCCCGCCGATCTCGCGACGCTCAACCTGCCCGTCGGCCAGTCCGCGCAGCCGGGCGGCCGCGTGTGCATCGACCCGACCGACCGCTACCTCTACGTCGCGGACACCGACAACGGACGCGTGCGGCGCGTGGACCTGCAGACGCACGTCATCACGACGGTCGCGGGCGGCGGCGACGTGCGCGGCGACGGCGGACCCGCCACGTCCGCCAAGCTGCGCGCGCCGGTGGACGTCGACTGCGACGCGGCCGGCAACGTCTACGTCGTAGACCGCGACGACCACAGCGTGCGCAAGGTGGACGTCGGCACGGGGACCATCACGACGCTCGCGGGCGGCGGCGTCTCCGGTTACTCCGGCGACGGCGGACTCGCCGTGGACGCGCACCTCAACCGGCCGGGTGGGCTCTTCGTGGACCGCACGAACGGCCGCATCTACGTGGCCGACACCTACAACGGCGTCGTGCGCGTGATCTGGGAGTGAGATGACGCGGACGCGCTCCCTCGTCCGCGCGGCCGGCGCGGCGGCCCTCGCCGCCGCGCTGTTCGCATCGGTGCCCTGCGCGACGCAGCCCGCGCGCGCGCACGAGGCGGCGGTGCTCGACCTCGAGGCGCTCGAGCTGCACCTGTTCGAGGCGCTCGACGACCCGGGCACGCCGCCGCTCCTGCACGGCGCATACGCACGCCTCTTCGAGCGCTTCGCGCCGTCGAGCGGCGGGCTGCTCTCGAAGGACGTGAAGAAGCTGCTCCTCGCCGCGAAGTCCTGCGCCGGCGCGCTCGCGGACGACGCGCAGCTCGTCGCGCTCGTGGACGCCGCCGCCGAGCAGGCCGACGACGCGCTCGACGGCGAGTCCGACGACCTCGTCGAGGTCGAGCGGCGCGTGCTGTCGGGCGCGAAGCGCAAGGCGATCGCGCGCGTCGCGACGACCGCGGCGCGTCTGCACGCGAAGGCCGCGGCCGAGGACGACCGCGTGCGGCGACTCGCACGCTTCAAGCGCGCGGCGACGTCGTTCGAGCGCGCGCGCAAACTCGCCGCGAAGGCGCTCGCGCGGCAGAGCCGCCGTCCCTCGCCCGGGCAGCCGCTCCCGAAGGGCCCGAGCGGCACCATCGACACGTACGTCGGCAACGGTCTGCGCGGCTACGACGGCGAGGCGGGCCGTGCGCTCGAGACCGCGCTCTACTGGCCGCTCGACGTGACGGTGCGTCCCGACGACGGGCTGCTCTACGTGTGCGACGCGAACAGCCACCGCGTGCGGCGTGTGGACGCCGACGGGCGGCTGCGCACCGTCGTCGGGTCGGGGTTCCTCGGCGCGTCGGAGGGCCCTGCGCTCGAGGCGGACATCCACCACCCCGCCGACGTCGTCTTCGAGCCGCGGACGGGCGCGCTCGTGATCGCGGGCTGGCACGCGGAGGTCCTGCAGCGCCTCGACCCCGGCACCGAGACGCTCTCGTTCGCGTCGGCCCCGGGCTACGGCTTCTCCGGCGACGACGGGCAGCTCGGCGCGGCGCACTTCTCGTATCCGGTCTCCGTCGCGTTCGACGCCGACGGCAACTGGTACGTCTCGGACCAGGCGAACGCGCGCATCCGGCGCGTGGACGCGGCGACGGGCGTCGTCACCACGTTCGCGGGCACGGGCGCGGTCGGCGACTCGGGCGACGACGGCGACGCGACCGGAGCGGAGCTCGCGCTCGACGACGGCGAGAACCTGAACGCGGGCGGCAAGGTGTGCACGAACCCCGCGGGCACGGTGCTCTACGTCGCGGACACGCTGAACCGGCGCGTGCGCGGCATCGACCTCGCGACACGCACGATCTTCGCGGTGGCGGGCACGGGCGCGGCGGGCAGCGGCGACCCCGTCGCCGACGGCGCCGGCGGCGCGGCGCTGACGGCGCACCTGACGGCGCCCGTGGACGTGGACTGCGACGCGGCGGGCGACCTCTACATCGCCGATCGCGGCGCCGACGTCGTGTGGCGCGTGGACGCGGCGAGCGGCACGCTCTCGGTGTTCGCGGGCACGGGCGTCGCGGGCTACCGCGGCGACGGCGGCCCCGCGACGGCCGCGCGACTCGACGCGCCGGGCGGCGTGCACGTGGACCGCGACCGCGGACGCGTCTACATCGCCGACACCGACAACAGCGTCGTGCGGGTGGTGTGGGAGTGACGCGTCCCTCCGCCCGCGCGCTGTGCGGCGCGCTCGTGCTGCTGCTGCCCGCGCTGCTCGCGCGGCCCGCCGGCGCGGGTCCGGCGCTCGATGCGCTGCGCACGCACGCCGAGGAGCTCGCCGCGGACACCTCGCAGCCGGGTCGCGTGCGCGCGGCGGCGGGCCGGCTCGCGGTGCGGCTCGCGCGCAAGGACGAGGCGGGCGCCGTCGACGACTTCGTCAAGCTGCGCGCCGCGACGCGCGCCGCGCGCGGTGCGCTGCGCGACGACACCACGTACGTGCTGCTGCTCGAGGACGCGCTCGACGAGGGTGCGGCGACGCTCGGCGGCGAAGGCACCGCGGTCGCGCAGACGCTCGTGCTGCTCGACCCCGGCAACGCGCGCGACGGCGTCGCGACGGCGTCGGCGCGCGCGGCCGCGGCGCGGCTGCGCTACGTCGAGCTGCGCGCGGGCGGCGGCTTCCGCGCGTTCGCGGGGCTGCGCGCGGCGCGCTCGTACGCGCGCTGCCTCGCGCACGCCGCACGCGTGCTGCGGAAGCAGGACGCGCGTCCGCCGCGCTGGTCGGTCGTGCTCGAGGAGCTGCCGGGCGCGCTGCTCGGCGTGTGGGCCGACGACGCCCTCTCGCCGTCCGTCTACGCGGTCGGTGCCCGCGGGAGCGGCGCGCGGCCCGCGTTCCTGCGCCTCTCGGGCGACGACTGGGTGAGCGTGCCGATCGACGCGGACGCGGACCTGTGGTGGGTCACGGGCGTCCCCGGCGACGGCGTGTGGGCGTGCGGCTCGGGGGGCACGGTCGTGCGCTACGACCCCGCGACCGCGGAGCTCGTCGCACGCGACGTGCCCGGCGAGACGCGCACGCTCTACGGCGTCTGGGGTGCCGCGCCCGACGACGTCTGGGCGGTCGGCGGCGGCTCGCTCGAGAACGGACCCGTGGCACCGCTCGCCGTGCACTGGGACGGCACCGCGTGGACGTCGGTCGAGCTGCCCGCCGCGACGGCGAACCGCACGCTCTTCAAGGTGTGGGGCCGCGCGAGCGACGACGTCTGGGCGTGCGGCGGCGCGGGCGTGATCGTGCACTGGGACGGCAGCGCGTGGCAGACGGTCGCGTCCGACACGGTCGCGACGCTGCTGACCATCGCGGGCACACCCGCGGCGGGCGGCACGGTCGTGGCCGTCGGCGGGCCCGGCGTGGACGCGACGATCACCGAGGGCGGCACGTCCGCCGCGTTCGAGCGCGTCACGCTGCCCGCAGGTCTCGAGTCGCTCTCGGGCGTCACGCTCGACGCGCGCGGCGACGGCTGGGCCGCGGGTGTCTTCGGCACGGTGCTGCGGCGCGAGGACGGCGCGTGGAGCGCGGTCGCCGACGTGCCGACGCCCGGCCGCCTCGACCACCACGCCGTCGCCCTCGACGCCGCGGGCGGCGCGTGGTTCGTCGGCGGCAGCCTGACGGGCACGCTCGACCGCGGGTTCGTGGTGCACCGCGGCACGCGCCGCGCCGGCTCGACGATCCTGCCGCAGGCGAAGCTGCGCACGGACGTCGCGCCGCTGCTCTCCGCCAACTGCGCGACCATCGGCTGCCACCTCGCACCGTTCGCGAACGAGGGACTCGACCTGTTCACGCCCGAGAACGTGCGCGGGCAGACGGTCGGCGTCCCGAGCACGCAGTCGTCGCTCCTGCGCGTCGTGCCCGGGCGCCCGTCGCAGAGCTACCTGTGGCTCAAGCTGCTCGGCACGCAGGCGTCGGTCGGCGGCAGCGGGTCGCGCATGCCGAGCGCCGCGCAGGGCCTCGACGACGACGAGCTCGCGCAGGTCCGCGCCTGGGTCCTCGAGGGCGCGCTCGACGACTGACGCGCGGCGTGCGGCCGGCGCGCCGGTATCGTTCGGGCATGGAGACGGCGGGGGCCGCGGGCACTGTCGGGACGGCGATCGTCGCCGCGCTCGCCGCCGCGGGACTCCGTCCGGCGCGCCGCATCGCCACGGGCCTCGCGTGGCTGCCCGGCGGCGACGGACCGCTCGACGCGCTGCTCGTGATCGACCGCGGCGACCACCGTGTGCTCGTCGGCGTGCCGGACGCGACGGCGGCCCGCCTGCCCGACGGCACGCAGCCCCCGACACCGCTCGCTGTGCTGCGCACGCGCCGCGCGACGGACGCGCCCGACGCGGCGTACGCCGAGGAGGCCGAGTTCCTGCAGGCGCTCGCGCGCGTCCTCCTCGCGAACGCCGGGCACTGCGAGGACGGGACGCGCGTGCAGGTCGAGGAGTCGGCCTGGCTGCGCGTCGCGTTCCGGCACGCGGCGCTCGTCGCCGACGCCGTGTTGCCCGCGTCGGACGCAGGTCACGCGTGGTTCGCGGTCGTGCCGCTCCACGCGGACGAGATCGAGGCGGCGCGCGCGTGGCGCGTCGCGGGCATCGTGGAGCTGCTGCGGGCGCGCGACCCGCTCTGCGCCTGGGACGCGGCGCGGCCTTCGCTCTGCGCGTCGGTCGAGGGGCGCATCGAGATCGAGGGGCGGCGCGCGGAGGAGGGCAGCGAGTCGTCGATGCTGCGCGTGGAGTGGCTGCGCGTGTTCCGCGACGACGCGGGCGTCGTCGTCGTCGGCCTGCCGAAGGACGCGGTCGAGACGCTGCGCATCGCGCTGCGCGACCGTGTCGCGCACGGCCGGGAGTGCCTGCTCGTGGCCGACGCGGGCGCGCTCCTCCTCCGCCCGGGCGACGCCACGGCGATCGTCGCAGCGATGCTCGGCGACCGCGAGATCCCCGTCCTCGAGATGCACCCGCGGACGGCGCGCGACCTCGCGACACGTCTGCCGCAGACACCCTCGGATCGCGCGTTCGCGCTCCGCGGCGTGCGGATCGCGATCGGCGAGCCGGCGGCGCAGGCGACCGCGGCGACTCCGTCCGGTGCCGCGGGCCGACGCATTGCGACGGAGACGACGTCGCGTGCGGTGCGCAGCGCTCCCGCTGCGAGCGCAGAGCGTGCCAAGGCGCGGCATGGGGGCAGCCGCTGGCTCGGGTCCGGTCTCGTGGCTGTGCTCCTCCTGGCTCTCAACGCCATCTTCAGGATGTTCTCGGCCGCGGACGACACGTCGCACACGCCGGTGCGGCCCGACCCTCTGGCCGAGTGGCGCATGGAGTCGGAGCGCCTCCTCGCGCAGGGCAGGGAGCGGGTCGAACGGGAGCGCGCGAAGGCGGCCGGCGCGAAGGTCACGGCGCCGCACACGGTCGCGTGGGAGCACGGCAGGCCGGTGACGGCGCTCGCGATGTCGCCCGACGGCCGTCTCGTCGCATCGGCGGACGCGGCGGGAGTCCTGCGCGAGCGCGCTGCGGACACCGGCGTGGAACTCGCAGTGCACCGCGGGCCGGACGCAGCTGTGAAGCGCATCCTCTACTCGCCGGACGCGACGGAGTTCGTCTGCACGGGACCGTACGGCGCGTTCGCACGACTGCGCGCGGGCCGGGACTCCGGCGCGGTGCGCCAGGGCGAACCGTTCCACGGCATCGAGTTGCCGGTCGGCTGCGCGTGGACGGGCGACGGGACGTTGGTCGTGCGCGGCTCGCTGTCCGGTGAGTGGGCCTTCACACCGGACGGCGCACGCCCGATCGCCGTGCAGCGCGGCGTGGCGTCGCTCGTCACGACGGCGTGGTGCGCGGACGCCGAGGGCACGCGCTTCGTGCGTGCGCAGATCCTGTCCTCCGACGTGCGCCTCGAGAGCTCGGACAAGCGCGTGCAGCCGTGGACGAAGCGGGCGTTCGGCGGCGCGGGCGGCGGGCGGACGGTGGGCAAAGGCGTCGCGTACCTCGCGTTCGCGTGCGCGGATCGCGTCGTGGTCGCGGCAAGCGAGGACTGCGAGCTCGTCGCCCTGGACGCGGAGGACGGCGCGGTCGTCTGGCGTGTCGCGTCGGCGGGAACCGGCGCCGCGGTCGATCCGACGGGGACACGCGTCATCCGTGTCGGCAGGGACGTGGTCGTGCTCGCGGCGAACGACGGTCACGAGCTCGCACGCGCGCCCGCGCCGTGGACGGACCTCGAGGCGTGGACGTGCACGCCCGACGGGAACGCCCTCGTCGTCGCGACGGACGGCGGACACATCCGCGTCGTGCCGCTCCCGGAGCACGGTCGATGACCGACGGCGACATTCCCGCCGACGATCCCTACGCCGCGCTCGGCGTGCCCCGCAACGCGGACGTCGCCGCGATCCGCGCCGCGTACTACGCGCTCGTCCGCGTGCACACGCCGGAGGACGACCCCGACGGCTTCGAGCGCGTGGACGCGGCGTACCGCGCGCTCTCCGACCCCACGCGGCGCGCCGAGGTGGACGCGCGCCTCGCAACGGATCCCGCGGTCAGCGCGCTCGTCGCTCGCGCCGAGGCGGCGCTCGCCGCGCGCGACGGGCGTGCCGCCGTCGAGTGCGCGTCCGAGCTGGTGCGCGCGCACGCGGCGTCGGACGAGGCGCTCGGCGCCGCGGCGCGCCTGCTCGCCACCGTGGGGGCGCTCAAGAGCGCCGCGGCCGCGCTCGAACTCCTGCTCGCGCGCAACCCCGGGGACGCCGCGGCCCGCAGCCTCCTCGGGCGCATCGAGGAGGTGCGCGGCCGCCACGCAGAGGCCGCGTCGCACCTCGCGGCGGCCGTCGACGAGCGCCCCGACGACGTCGCGGCACGTCTCGCACGGATCGACGCGCTGCTGGCCGCGGGACGCCTCGACGAAGCGGCGACCGCACTCGACGACGACGTGTTGCGGAGCTCTGCGGAGCCGGCGTCGGGAATGCCCGTGGCGATCCGGCGCGCGCGCCTCGACGCGCTCCGCGGCGACGCCGCGGGACTCCTGCGCAACGCGCGAGCGTTCCTCGGATCGGTGCCGCGCGAGGACGAAGCTGCACGCCGCGCGTTCGTCGGCGCGGTCGTCGAGGCGGCGAGCGCCGCCGGTGTCTCGCCGGCCGCGCGCTGTTCAGCCGCGCGCCTCGCCGTCACGGAGTATCCCGACGACCCGACGGCCGTGCACCTCGCGCAGTCCGCCCGCGAGGAGCTGCTGCGTACGACGGGCCTCGCAGACGCCATCGGCGATCTGCGCCTCGAGGCGTGGCAGCGCGACGTCTTCCGACTCGCCGCGGAGAACATCGCAGACGGGCTCGAGACGAGCGCGATCGACGCGCGCGTGCAGCGCATCGCCCGGCACATGGGGCGCGGACGCCACCAGGACAGAGCACGCCGCGCGTGGGGCCGGGCGGCCGCGCGCCACCCCGACGCGGCGCAGCTCGCGGCGCCGTGCTTCGAGCTCGTGCACGCGCACCTCCGGCCGACGGCGGAGGCACGCCGCGAGACGCGCCTCGTCGTCATCGGCCTGCTCGCCGCGCTGGCTCTCTGGCTCCTCCCGTGCCTCATCGGTCGCCTCCTGCACTGAGACCGTCCGTGCCCGCGAATCCATGGAGCGGCGCGGCGCTCCCGCTATGACGACCTCCATGCGCGCCGGGATCGACCTCGGGACGACGAACTCCGTGATCGCGCACGTCGTGGACGGTCGGCCGGTCGCCGTCGTGGTCGAGGAGCACGCGGGCGCCGTCGCCCCGATGCCGTCGTGCGTCGCCGTGGCGCCGGACGGGACGCTGCTCGTGGGCACTCCGGCCGCCGCCGCCGCGGACCACGCGCGCGAGTTCAAGCGGCACATCGGCGAGGACGTGCTCTACGCGCTCGGCACGCGCTCGCTGCGGCCGATCGAGCTCTCGGCGCTGGTGCTGCGCCGACTCCGCGAGGGCTACGAGGAGCGCCACGGCGCGCTCGACGGCGTCGTGGTGACCGTGCCCGCGATGTTCGACGAGCTGCAGCGTCGCGAGACGATCGAGGCCGCTGCGATGGCGGGCCTCAAGGTGCTGCGGCTCGTCAACGAGCCGAGCGCCGCGGCGATCGCGTACGCGCTCGACGATCCCGTCTCCCCCGCCAACACGCTGGTCGTGGACTGGGGCGGCGGCACGCTCGACGTCTCGCTCGTGGAGGGCGACGGCACGGTGCTCGACGTCGTGCGCAACGACGGCGACACGCGGCTCGGCGGGCGCGACCTCGACCAGGCGGTGGCGCGCGCGCTGCTCGCGACCTTGGGCGACGCGGCGCACGTCGTCCGCGGGGACCGCGCGCGCCTGGCCGCGCTCGTGCGCGCCGCGGAGCGCGCGAAGATCGCGCTCACGGACGCACCGACGTGGTGCGAGTCGTTCCAGGTCGCGCCCGGGGACGTGCGCGACCTGGCGCTCACGCGGGCACGACTCGAGGACATCGCGGCACCGCTCGTCGCGCGTGTGCTCCACGTCGTGGACCGCATGCTCGCGTCGGTCCCGGGCCGCGGTCTCGCGGCGCGCGACGTGGCCGACGTCGTGCTCGTCGGCGGGGCGTGCCGCCTGCCGCTGGTGCAGCGCCGCCTCGCCGAGCACTGCGGCGTCGCGCCGCGCACGTCGCTCGATCCGATGGAGGTGGTCGCGCTCGGCGCGGCGTATCAGGCCGCGCACGCCGAGAGCAGTCGCGCCGCGGGACTCATCACGCTGCACGCGCTGACCATGCACCTCGGCGTGCGGTCGCGCGGCGTGGACCGCGCGGGTGTCGTGCGCGACGACCTGTTCACGTGCCTCCTCGCGGCGGGGACCAAGATCCCGGCGACCGCGCGGAAGACGTTCGCGACGAGCCACGACGCGCAGACCGAGGTCGACATCGAGGTGCACGAGATGGCCGCCGTCGCGGAGCGCATCGCCGGGCACCGGCCGTGGGACGTACGGCGCATCGGGGGGCTGCCGGCGCGTCGTGCCGGTGAGGTCACGATCGAGGTGACGTTCCGCTACCGCGTGGACCAGACGCTCGAGGTGCGCGTGGACATCCCCGCCGCGAACATCAGCGAGCGCTGGATCCCCGCACGTCAGCAGGCCCTCGACGAGCGCCGCGACGCGGGCGGCGGGGCGCTGGGCAGCGGCCCGGCACCGCTCGACGACTGACGCGGTCGCGGGACGGCGGACGCGCCGCGCCATGCGCGGCGTGCGCTCAGCGCACGAGTCGCACGATCACGTGCCCGGACTGCGTCGCGCCCTCCTGGCGCATCTGCGACGCGATGTACTCGATGCAGCGCAGCGTGTGCAGGGCGCCGCGCACGTCGGCCTCGCGGTCCGACGCGCTGTTGCGGCGTGCGGCGTCGAACTCCTGCAGCAGCCGCTCCCACTCCGCGTCGGGGTCGTCGGCATCGGCCGGGTACTCGGGGAAGTCGGGACCACCGCCGAAGCTCGCGAACATCTCGGCCATCTGCGGCGTGTACACGGCGAGCTGGTCGACGAGGGCGCTCCAGTCGAGTCGCGAGAACGCGTGGCCCTCCTGCTCCAGTCCGTCGGCGCGCACCTGCTGCTCGGTCGCCGAGGTGGCGTACGAGGCCCCGCCCGCGCGCGCCTCCTGGATGCGGTCGAGCAGCTCGTCGTCGGAGACGAGCGTGAGGTAGTCCCCGACGATCGTGAGTGCCGGCCGCACGGGGATGTCGCTCCGCGGATCGGGCACCATCCGCAGGAGCGGCGCGTCCCCGAGCCTGCTCACGACGAACGACATCGGTGCTCCGTCGCCGGTCTCGCGCGTCGCCAAGTCGCCGAGCCGCGTGATGAAGCGCTCGGCCACGGTGCGGTCCCGGACCTGCGCCAGCAGCACGATCCCCGGTATCGGCGGTGAGCCCCCGGTCGCGTCGAGCGACCGCAGGATGCCGAACGTGTACTCCGGCCCGAACGCGGGGAGCAGCTCTTTGCGGAGCGAGATGCCGAGCGCCTCCCGTACACCGTCCTCGGCCTCGTCGAGGTTCAAGCCGAGCTCCGGAGAGAGAGTCGCGAGCTGCGCCGTCAGCGTGCGCTGGAGGTCCATGCGCATGGTGCCCGCGTAGATCGCCCCGTCGGGAAGCGACGCGAACGCGGCGGGCGGCCCGGCCGGCACACTGCCCTGCGCGTCGCGCAGGTCCTGCGACGCGCCGTCGAGCGCGAGGCGCCAGTGGACGTCCACGCGCGAGAGCACGTCGTCGACGTACAAGCCGGCGGCGAAGCGCGTGGCGCCGAGGAGCGCGAAGGGATCGGGGCCGCCCGCGTCGCGGAGACCGGCGGCGAACGCCTCGCGCAGCGCGGCGAAATCCAGCGTCATCGTGAACCGCGCGTCCGGCGGGAGCGACTCGAGGAGCCCCCCGAGAGGGGTCGTGCTCGGTCCCGTCGCATCGGCGGCGCGCACCCCCGCCGCGAGCGCATCTGCCGACGTCGCGACCAGGAGCGCGTCTCCGACCGTGGCGGCCACGAACTCCTTGGGCTCGTCGAAGGTGTGGAGGAAGACGTCGAGATCGCCGCAGCGCACCGTGCGCGCGTGCGCCCGCCCTTCGCGACGCGCGGCGGCGAGCAAGGCCTGGGCGAGCACGCGCCCGTCGGTGCCGAGGCGCAGACCCCAGACCGCGGAAGGGATCATCTCGCCGCTGACCGGCCCGCCCGCCGAGCAGACGACGTCCGCGTCCACCAGCGAGTCGATCATGCTCAGCGCGACGTGCTCGCCCATGCGACGGAGGAACGCATCGTCGAGTGGGTTGCCGATGATCTCCGCCATCTGCGACGTGGCGTCGTCGTGCATCTCGCGTCGCGCCTTCTCCCAGACCTCGCCCATCTTCGTCCCGAGCCACGAGGACTCGAGGTGCGTCTTGAGCGCGGACCTCTGCCACGCATCGGCCACACGTGCGAGGCCGTTCGCATGGATCTGCATCCACGCACCGGGAACCTCGAGGTGCGCGAACGCGAGCGACGTGGTGTCCACGAACAGCTCCGCGTCCGGGCGCGACCATGCCCACGACACGCGATACAGATCACCGTCGGGCAGGAGCACCGAGCGCGCGACCGACGCACCGCGCAGGCAGTCGGCGACCGCGACGAGCGCTGCGCCGCCCGGGTTGTCCGCGCCGTCGATTGCGGCCCGCCGCGCGCGCACGGCGTCGAGATTGAGCCAGTCCACGAACGCGCTGTCGGGCGCGAGGCGGTCGATCTCGCCGTGGAACGCGGGGAGCTTCTCGAGGGACCCCGCGCCGTTCGCGACGCGGCGGTCCACGGCGGACTCGACCGCGAGTGCGGAGTCGCTGACGACGAGCAGATCCTCGAGCAACGTGAAGTGTCGCGTCGACGTCGCGCCCGCGACCGACGTGATCGTGTAGTCACCGCGCCGCGCTTCGGAGACCTTCGCGCCCGCAAGCTCCGCCCGACGTGCCAGCTCTGCGTGCAGCGCACGCCAGTCGCCGCCGCCCGTGAGCAGGTCCTTCACGATCGCCTCGACGTCGATCTCGGCGACGACGATCGGGTGCCAGGCACCGTTCGGGTCGGGCCAGACGGCGAGAGCGGCAGAGCGACCGACGAACTTCAGGATGTTCTCGGTGCTCAGCTCGTAGCCGAACTTCGACTCGAACTCGGCGCTGCCGGCCGCGACGGAGACACCATCCTCCTCGTACGCGCGCACCGCCGTCAGGAAGGTGGACGACTCGAGGTCCCGCCACGCCTCCGTCGTACGCGCGCGCTGCCACTGGTCGCGCAGGTGGCGCGCCTCGACGTAGTAGACGGTGTCCGCGGGAAGGACCGCCGCGACGGGCAGTCCCGAATGCAGCGCACGCGGCGCGAACTGCAGCGCCACGGCGGCAGCGGCTCCGACCAGCACGGCGACGACGAGGCCGATGACGATCTTCTTCATGCGCGGACTCTACCGGATCGCCCTGCGCAGCGTTCCGACGCGTTTCCACACATGGCGCGCCGCACGAACGAGAGAGCGGACCGACGTCCTGCGCCGATCCGCTCCGCGCCGTCGCCGATGCGTCTATTCGGACGTCTTCGGGGGCAGCCCGCGTCCCTTGCGGATCGCGTTGACGCGCGCGAGGCGCTGTTCCGGCGTCAGTCCCGCCCAGGGGTTGCGGCGCGCCTTCTTCGACGCCTTCTTCGCGGGCTTCGCAGGCTTCGCGGCCGCCTTCTTCGCGGTCTTCCCGGCCTTCGCAGCACCGCCTCCGGTCTGCCGGCCGCCGCGCGCCTTCTTCGGCGTGGCCGCCGTGCGTGCCCTCGCCGCCTTGCGGCCGCGCCGACGACCACGGCCGCGCGCCGCCGGGGCAGCGCCCTCGAGCAGCCGGTTGACCTCGCCGAGCGCCGCGCTGCGCCCCTCGGCGTGCGCGGCGGCCACGAGCCCCGCGAGGCGCGACTGGAGATCGTGCAGCAGATCCGCTGCGGTCCCGTTCTTCTTCATGCACCCTCCTTCGTCCGAATCGACGGCCCCTTCTCGTCCGCGAGTGTACGCGTGGCCGCGCGTGCGCCGCGGAACTCGCGGGCGACTCGACGAATTGCGGCTCCAATCAGCGCGGCGACTCGGCGATTGACCCGCGAATGGAAACGCGCCGCGCCCGTCTGCGGCGGCCGTCGGGAGATCGCGTTCGTGGCGCCACGGCCCGCGCTATCGTGCTGGGCCCCCGCGCACGCACGAGGAACCGCCATGTTCGCCCACGACGCACGCATCGCCGCGCTCGGCCGACTCTCACCGGTCGGTGCGCGCATCGCCGCCGGGCCCGTCGCCGGCGCGCTGGTGCTGCTCGCGTGCGGCGCCGCGGCCGGCGCCGCCACGGTGCTCGTGCAGCTCGAGCCGCGCATGCCGGGCCACGCGATCCTGCGCGGCGTGCTCCCGCTGACGCTCGGCCTCTCGCTCGTCCCGCGCCGCGGCGGCGCGACGCTCTCCGCCGTGGCGGCCGCGGTCACGGCCGTGGCGCTCGGCGTCCGCGGTGACGCCGCCGGACTCGGCGCGCTCACGAGTCTCGTGCTGTTCGGCCCCGTGATCGACGTGGGGCTGCAGGCCGTCGACCGGGGCGCCCGCCTGCTCGCGACGTTCGCCGCCTGCGGCGTCGGCGTGAACGTGGTCGCGTTCCTCGTGAAGGTCGCCGAGAAGCTCGCTCTCCCGGCGCGCGGCCGTCCGATCGCCACGTGGTGGCAGTCGGCGGCGCTCAGCTACGTCGCGTGCGGACTGGTCGCCGGACTCGTCGCGGCCGCGCTGTTCTTCCGCGTCGAGCGCCGCGCCGAGCACGTCCCGGACGCCGCGTCGTGATCCGCGTCGGGATCGACGACACCGACATGCCCGACACACCGGGCACGAACCAGATCGCGCGCGCCCTCGCCGCGGAGCTGCGGCCGCGCTGGCGCTGCCGCCTGATCCTGCGCCACCAGCTCCTGCACGACCCGCGCGTCCCCTTCAC
Organism: uncultured bacterium; assembly: GCA_937996235.1. GTDB lineage: Bacteria > Planctomycetota > JAJSAM01 > JAJSAM01 > JAJVHW01 > CALKVK01. The sequence continues at coordinate 122,757 of CALKVK010000025.1, forward strand.
GAGTCACAACAGCTCGGCGAGTCTGCTGTTCGACGCGGGCACGACCGCGTCCGCCGACGACGACGCGCTGTTCGACGCGCTGCGCGCCGGCATCCTCGCGCGCTGCGCCGACGGCAGCGACCCGGGTCTGTGCCTCGCGCGCACCGTGCCGATGTCGGTCGCCGCGTGGGGTGCGCGCTGCAGGGACGAGATCGTGACGCAGGACGACGCCCGCGCACTCGCGCGGCGCCACGGCATCCGGCTCGAGGGGCTGGGCGGGACCGAGGGCGGCGTGATCGGCGCACTCGCCGCGCTCGGGCTCGCGGCGGGCGGCGACCACGGGCGCGTCGTGCACCAGGACGGCGTGCCGGACGACCTGGCCGGCCCCGTCCCCGCCGCGGAGGTGCTCGCGCGCGGCGTCACCGCGTTCCTCGACGCGGACACCGGACGACCCGCGCGGCCGCGCGTCGTGGACGTCGGCAAGCACCTGCGGCCGAACGTGCGCGGCGGGCGCGTGGTGCTGTTCGTCGCACCGAGCGGGCGCGACGACGCCGACCACGTCGCGGTGCGCGCCGACTGACGCGTTGCGCACGCCCCCGCGCCGCCGCGGCGGGGTGTGTAGGATTGTCGGCCCTCGCAGGGTGTGTCCACGGGAGAGCGCATGCGCTGCACCACCTCGACGGCGGCCGTCCTCGCGACGGCTGCGCTCGCACTCGCCGGGCCCGGCGACCTCGACACGGGCTTCGACGGCGATGGCAGGACGACGACGGAGATCTTCGGCGGCACGTCGCAGGCCGAGGCGCTCGTCGTCCAGCCCGACGGCAAGCTGCTCGTCGCGGGCACGGTCGGCGGCAGCTTCGCGCTCGCGCGCTACCTGTCAACCGGCGCGCTCGACCCGGACTTCGGTGACGCGGGCGTCGTCGCGACCTTCTTCGGACCGGTCGCCGAGGCGCGCGGTCTCGTGCGCGAGCCGGGCGGCGGGATCGTCGTCGCGGGCAACTTCCCGACGCAGTTCGTGCTCGCGCGCTACGACGCGGACGGCGCGTTCGTGGCGTCGGTCGCGCAGCGCTTCACGAGTCTCGTCGTGCCGTTCGACATGGTGCGGCAGGACGACGGCAAGTTCGTCGTCAGCACGCTCGTGCCGAACGCCGAGGGCAAGATCGTGCTGGCCCTCGCGCGCTACGACGACCAGCTCCGGCCCGACGCGCAGTTCGGGACCGACGGCTTCGCGTACCTGCCGTTCCGCGGGACGGCGTCCGGCGCCGATCTCGTGGCGGTGCCGGGCGGCAAGTTCGTCGTCGTGGCCGAGCGCCGCGCGGGGGAGCAGGGCGGCAGCCAGTTCGCGCTGGCGCGCGTCACGTCCACGGGCGCGCTCGACCCGGGCTTCGGCGAGGACGGCGTCGCCGTCGCGCCGCTGCCGGTCGCGTCCACGATCCGCGGCGTCGTGCGGCTCTCGGACGGCAACCTGGTCGCGGTCGGGGACACGCTCGGACCGAACCTGAACGCGGTCGTCGTCGCGGTGCGCTTCTCGGGCGACGGCGTGTTCGACACGAACTTCGGCACGAACGGCGTCGCGATCTCGGACTTCGTGACCGCCCACGCGTTCGGCGACGACGTCGTGGAGCAGGCCGACGGCAAGCTCGTCGTCGTGGGGCAGACCTTCGACTCGTCGCGCTATGTCGACACGATCGTCACGCGCTTCACGAGGAACGGCGCGCTCGACCCGACCTTCGGCACGTGCGGGCGCGTCGTCACGCACTTCGAGAGCGACTTCACCGGGCGCTCGCGCGGCGCCGTCGCGGCGCTCGACGGGTCCGGCCGGCTCGTCGTCGCGGGTCAGGCCGAGGTGCGCCCGGTCCAGGACTTCGCCGTGCTGCGCTACGACCTCTCGGGGGCGAACGCGACGAGCGGCTGCAGCACGCCGGGCGACATGCAGCCGATGCTCGACGACCTCGGCGATCTCCTGCCGCCGCTCGACGACTCGCTCTCGCGCAAGGAGAGGCGCACGGCGAAGACGCTGCGCAAGCTGCTCACGAAGACCGGCAAGGATCTGCAGAAGGCGGCGACGACGACCGGCCGCAAGCAGCGCAAGGCGTTCGAGAAGTCGCGCAAGGACCTGACCAAGCTGCTCGCGGCGGCGCGCAAGGCGGACCGCAAGGGCACCCTCGGCGAACCGCTCCAGCCGATCGAGGACGGCGTCGCGCTGCTTCTGTCGCTGCTCCCGAGCTGACGCGCGACGCGCTCAGCGCGCCTTTGCCGCGATCTCCGCGAGCGCCTTCTCGGCCGCCGCGCGCACCGCCTGGTGCGGCGACTTCGTCGCCTTCTCGAGCGCCGCCTTGCCGCGCTCGGTGCCGAGCTTCGCGAAGGCGCGGCACACGGCGACCTGCTCCGTGACGAGGAGCCGGGTCATCAGCTCCTCGTCGCCCGCGTCGAAGCCGGGCAGGCGCGAGCGGGTGAGCATGGTCGCGAGGAGCGCCTCGCCGGATGCGTCGCCGCGCTCGCCGAGCTCGAGCGCCGCGGTCTCGCGGATGTGGTGGTCCGAGTTCTTGAGCGCCTCGTCGCGCAGGATGCGCACGGCGTCCGCGTCGTCGGGCGGCGCGAGGACGGCGAAGACGTAGCGCACGTCGGCGTCCTTGTCGGCGAGCCCCTGCTTCAGGACCTCCGCGCTCTCGCTGCGCTTGAAGATCTCCTGCACCGAGAAGAGCCGCCACGCGCCGTCCCTGCGGAGACCGCGGTCCTTCTCGGCCAGCACGGCCGCGGCCGCGGCGAGCACGCTCTCGCGCGTGTGGAGCGCGCACAGGGCCGGCACGGCGCGCGCGCGCAGCGCCTTGTCCTTCGCGCGCGTGAGCTCGACGAACGCGTCGTGCGACGCCCGCGTCGGCGTGCGGCCGACGCGCTCGAGCGCCATCTCCCAGCCGTCGTTCTTCCGGTCGAGGACCGACGCGAGCGCGCCGGCGACATCGGGCGCGTTCTCGCCGTCGGCCAGCGCGGGGATGGTCGGCGTCTCGCCGCCGGCGTCGTCGACGACCGCGGCGACCTCGCCCGGACGCAGCCCGATGCGACGCCCCTCGCGCGTGTACGTCCACTCGCCCTTCGAGTCCTGCCGCGGCTCCTCGACCGCCTCGTGCCGCCCGTCGGCGTAGACGATCTCGGCGGCCCGCGCCGCGCGCGCGGCGAACGCCGCGCAGACCACGGCCGCGACGACGATGCCCGCCCCGAACCGCTCCCGCACCCACTCCATGGTCACCCCTCCGCGTTGGTCCGTCCCGCGCCCAGGCTAGTCCGGGTTGCCACTTCGGGGGGCGGCGACGACGTCAGGCGCCCAGAGTTGCCAGCAGGCGCCGCGCGTCGTCGAGTTCGGCCGCGAACGGGAAGCCGGTCCGGTAGCTCGTCACCGGCCAGTAGTGGAGCCGCGGGTTCGCGGGCTCGGCGGCGAGCGCACGTCGCAGCAAGGTGACGGCCGCGCTGCGGTCCGACGCCACGGACGACGCCGCGAGCAGGCGCCCCACCGCGACGTACGACGGGATCAGCTCCGTCTCGAGCAGCGGCGCGAACGCGTGCAGGTCCTCGAACCACGCGAGCGTCTGCAGGAACGCGTGCGCCGCCGGGAGCGGCTCGTCGGACGTGTTCGCGATCTCCGCCGCCGACGAGAGCGTGGTGAGGATCTCCTCGGCCGCCGCGAGCGGACCCGGCGCAGGCAGCCAGTCGTCGTCGCCTGCGCCGGGCGCGGCACGCCGGTAGACGACCGCCGCGACGTTCTCGGGCTCCGCCGCGACGGACACGCGCCACGTCTCCTCGGCGGCGCGCATCCAGCGGTCCACGAACGCGACGCCGCCCTGCGCGTCGATGACGCACAGTTCCACGGGCAGCGGCCGTGCCGCGGGCAGTCCCCGTCGTGTCAGGTGCACGTCGAGCATGCCGTCGTGCAGGTCGGCGACGCGCGCCTCGATCCGCGGCACACGGCCCTCGGCGACGGCGTCGAGGAACGTGACGATCTGGTCCTGGTACTCGCCGTCCTGCGCGAGCAGCGGATGCGGCGCGTGCCCCGCGCGCGGCAGAACCCAGCACACGGCCGGACCGGCGGCCGCGCGGAAGGCGCGCAGGTGCTCGCGCAGCGCGACGTCGCGCTCCCCGCAGAGGAACAGCGCGGGGCACGTGAGACGCGCCGCGTTCGCGTCGGGCTCCATGCCGCCCGGCAGCGCGAGCGCCTCGACGAGCCACGCGGGGAAGCCGCCCAGCGCACGCGCCAGCGCATCGTGCGGGCTCGACGCGCTCTCGGCGACGACCGCCGCCACCTCCGGGCGCCGCGCCGCCACGCGCAGCGCGACGATCGACCCGAGCGACGCGCCGAACACGACGACCTTGTGCGGGTCCACGTCCGCGCGCGCGAGCACGTGGTCGAGCATCACCTCGGTGTCGTCGAAGAGCGCGGCGACGTCCACGGCGCCGCGGCTGCGGCCGTAGCCGCGGTAGTCGTGGAGGAGCACGTTCCAGCCGGCCGCGTGGAGGAACGCGTAGTACGGGTGGTAGAAGCTGATGTTCGCGGCGTTCCCGTGGCAGAGCAGCACGGTGCGCCCGTCGCCGCGCAGCGCCGGCACGAACCAGCCGTGCACCGACGTGTCCGCGCCCGTCTCGATCTCGACGTCTTCGTAGGGCAGACCGAGGTCCGCCGGCGTGGCGACCTGCTCGGCGCGCGGCACCAGGAAGCGCGACGCGACACGGCGCTCGAGCGAGCCGCACGCGGTGAGCGAGACGACGGCCGCAGCGAGCGCGACCGTCCGAAGCATGTCCGAGCGCGCGAAGCGATGCATGGTCGCGCCACGTTAGCGCGACAGCGCGGGCGCGCGGATCAGAACGGGACGATCCGGTCGGACGATTCCTCGTACGTCGCGTCGAGTAGCAGCACGCCGGTGCCTCCGCTCGCGCGCGCCGGGAACCTGCGTGCGGCCGGCCGTGCACTGCGCCCCGCGGCACGCCGCCGCGCCTGGGGAACGGACAGCGCGGTGCGCGCTGACACGGAGCGCCGCGCCGCGCGTCGAACGCCCGGGGCGCGCAGGAGGGCGGCGACACGCCGCACGGTGACATGTCACGCATGACGGGACGGGGTCTCCTCTGGGCACTCGTGATCGCCGCCGCGGCCCTGCCGCAGGCGCCTCCGGACGCACACGCGGCGTCGGCCGCGAAGCTCGTCGACGAGGCGCGCGAGAAGCTCGCGGCGGGCGACACGGCAGGCGCCGCGGCGAGCGCGGGCGCAGCCGTCGCCGCCGCGCACGAGGCGCACGACCTCTTGGCCGAGCGCGGCGCGGCGCTGTGCGTGGGCGAGGTGCTCGGGAGCGCGCCGAGCGCATCCGGCGCGACGTCGATCCTCGGTCCGGAGCAGGCGGAGCTCGCGGTCGCGGTGCTCGGCGCGCTCGATCCCGAGCACCTCGGCGCGTTCGTGTCGTCGCACGACCTCGCGGTGCGTCTCGTGTACGCGGCCACCGAGCGCGGCGAGACGATCCACGCGCAGGCGGCAGCCGACGCCCTCGCGAAGACGGCTGCATCCGCAGGCACCGGCCGCGGGATCGCCGCGCTCGCGCGCTACGCCCACGGCGTCGCCGTCCGCGAGACCGACACGGCCGCGGCCGATGCCGACTTCGCGTTCGCGCTCGACGCGGCCGTGAAGGAGAAGTGGATCGACCTCGCCTCGCACGCGGGCACCGAGCTCGCCTGGTTGCGCATCGCCGGCGAGGACGTGAAGCCCGCCGATGCCGTGCTGCGGCGCGTGGCGAAGCTGTTCGACGGCGACGTCGCAGCGGACTCGGTCTCGGCGTGGACGCGGGCGGTGCAGGCGCGGGCGCAGCCGGGGCAGGAGGCGCTCACGGCGATCGTCTCGGAGGCGTCGCTGCGCTGCCGTCCGTCCGTGGCGACACCCACCGTACAGACCGTGCGCTCCGGCAAGTCGAAGGCGACGGAGTTCGGCCGGGCGTTCAAGCGCGGCTCGTCGAAGACGCGGCTCGTCGAGGTCGCGCGCGACGGCACCGGCTTCCGGCTCGAGCGCTGCTTCGACCCGAGGAGCACGAAGACCCTCTTCGAGCGCTCGTGCTCCGAGACGCACGACGAGGACGGCCTGATCGTCGCGACGCGCGGCGCGGAGGTCGCGCTCGCCGACGCGCGCACCGAGAACTACGACGACTACGGCGTCGGGCGCAAGAGCCTCGACGACCAGATCGAGACGCGCGTCGCGCCGGTGCTCGGCGGCGGCAACGGCCCGCCGCGCGCGTGGTATCCGCTCGGGCGCGGCGAGAGCTGGAGCCTCACGAAGGGCGGGATGATCCGCATCGAGTGAGCGGCGGCGGAGCGCTCACACCGCGCGCAACGCCCGCCGCGCCGCGCGCGCGATGTCGCGCACGCCGCTCTCGGCGTCGAGCGTCGCCTCGCGGAGGAGCTCGTCGGTCGCTGCGCCGCGCTCGACCAGGAGCCGGAGCGCCCGTTCGCGGCACACCGCGCACGGCCGGAGTTCGAAGGCCCGGACGAGCAGCGGCGTCCACGCGGGCGTCGTGTGCCGCTCGGCGACGGCGCGCGCGTCCCACAGCCAGCGGTGACGCTCCTCGCGGCCGCGCACCGCCGCGAGCGCGAGCGCGACGACCGCGGCGTCCTCGTCGCGGGCCGACCGCGCGAGCAGACGGAGCGCGCCGTCGCGCACCGCGGCGCGGGCGTCGGTGCGGAGCCGCTCGAGAGCGTGCGCGCGCGCCCCGCGCCACGCGGTCCGCGCGAGCAGCCGGTACGCGAGGAAGCGGACGCGCCGATCGGCGTGCGCGGTCCACGCGACGAGCCGCGCCCGCGGGCTTCGCGCGACGTCGTCGTCCGACTCGATCCCGAGTGCGGCCGTGAGGAGACGCCGGACGCGGGAGGGCTCCTCGGCAGTGCGCAGGCGTCGCCAGAGCACGGCCCGTGCCGCGGCGTCGGCCTCGAGGCCCCAGCGACGCAGCGCGAACCGGTCGGCGCGCCGCGCGGTCACGAGCGCGTCGAGGGTCGCGACGGTCGCGGGCGGGCGCGCGGGGCGCTCGTCGTCGCGCGAGCGGCGCGGGCGCGGGGCCGCGGGGAACTGGCGACGCCACCGCGCGAGCGCGCGGCGGGCGGCCGCGTCGCCGCGCCGCGCGAACGTGACGAGGAACTCCTCGAGCTGCTCGCGATCCTCGGTGCGCGCCGGCGGATCGCGCACGGCATCGAGCACGGCGCGGCGCACGAGGGCGAGCGTGTCGGCTTCCTCGGCGAGGCGCACGAGCCACGGCACGCGGCTGTCGGCCCAGAACTCACCGCGTGCGGCGTCGCGGACGCACGCCGCGCGCAGCAGATCCTCGCGCCCCGCGAGCCCGTGACGCCGCACGTCGAGGCGCGCACGACCGAGCCCGAGGACGAGCGCGTGCGCGAACTCTCTCCGTGTCAGTCGTGTGCCCACCGCGGGAGAGGCTACCCCTCCCGCGACGTGACGCGCGCACGCGCCCTCTCGGCGAGACTCCGCGTGTGCTCTCGGTCCTCGACGGTGTGCGCGTCGGGCTCGTCGCGACATGGCTCGCGTCGGCGGTGTTCGTGCACTTCCGCGGGCGCGTGCGGCATCCGTTCCTGCGGCAGCTCGTGGACCACTCCACGTTCCTCGCGCCGTACAACGCGCTCGTGTTCCTGTTCTCGAAGGTGCGCGGGCGGCGCTTCGTGGACGTCGCGGAGCTGCCGCAGCTCGCGCCGCTCGCCGCCAACTGGCGCGCGATCCGCGACGAGGCGCTGCGCCTGCACGAGGCCGAGCGGCTGCGTGCGTCGGATTCGAAGAACGACATCGCGTTCAACACGTTCTTCCGGCGCGGCTGGAAGCGCTTCTACCTGAAGTGGTACGACGCGTTCCTGCCCTCGGCCGAGGCGCTCTGCCCAGAGACCGTCGCGCTGGTGCGGTCGATCCCGAGCGTCAACGCCGCGCTGTTCGCGTACCTGCCGCCCGGCGGGAAGCTCGGCGAACACCGCGACCCGTTCGCCGGCGCGCTGCGCTACCACCTCGGACTCGTGACGCCGAACTCCGACGCCTGCCGCATCTACGTGGACGGCGAGCCGTACGCGTGGCGCGACGGCGAGGCGGTCGTCTTCGACGAGACGTTCGTGCACAGCGTGCGGAACGAGACCGACCAGGGCCGCATCGTGTTGTTCTGCGACGTGGAGAGACCGCTCGCGCAGCCGATGCGCAGCGTCAACCGCTTCGTCGCGCGCCACCTCGTCCGCGCCACGGCGACCGACAACGAGCCGGGCGAGCGCGTCGGCATCGTCAACCGCGTCGCGGGCCGGCTGCAGGCGTTCAAGGAGGCGATGAACCGCCTCAAGCACCGCAACAAGCCGCTCTACCGCGTGGTGAAGTTCCTCGTGCTCGGCGGGATCGTCTGGCTCATCGGCGTGCAGCCGTTCCTCTGATCACGTCGAAGGGGCGCGTGGACGGCCGCCACCCGGGACGTCAGACTGTCGCCATGCAGAGCTCGAAGCGCGCGCGCCATCTCGCGGCTCTCGTGCTCGCGATCGTCGTCACCGCGCTCGCGACGGCCGAGTTCCTCGACTTCGCGCCCGGCTGGATGGACCGGCGCAACCCCGTGCTCCCCGCGCTGCTCGGGATGACCGTGCTCCTGCTGGTCCTGAACATGGTGCTCGACGGTCGCGAGCCCGCCTGACGGGCGAGGCGGTCAGTCGCGCAGGCGGATGCCGCTCGCGGCCTCGCCGAGACGACCCGCGGCGAGCAGAGCGTCCACGACGGCGCCGAGCGCCTGCTCGATCGCGGCGCCCGTGCGCTGGTAGCCGAGCAGCGCGCGCGTCTCCGCGAGGAGCTGCGCGCGCGTGAACCCGTGGCCGTCCTGCAGCACGGCTCCGATGGCCAGCTCGATCTCCTCGGGCGCGACGCGGTCGATGCCGAGCTTCGTGCCGGAGCGCGAGCGCACGGTGACGGCGCCGTCGGGCCGCCACAGGAACGCGCCGCGGCGCCGCACGAGGCCTTCGAACTCGGCGCGGTGGCACGCCTCGTCGATGCGGTCCTGGATGCGCGTGCCGACCCGCGAACCCCACATCGCCGCGACACGCGCGCGCAGCTCGGCCTCGTGCACCGGCGCCTCGACGTCCACGACGCCGCGGACGGCCTGCACGAGCCGGCTGATCGGCGCCTCGAGGAGCTGCTCGTGCGCGAACGCGCCGGCGCCTTCCGCGAAGCGGTACGGCGCCGCCTCGGGCCGCGCGTACGGACGCGACGCCGCGGCCGCGTCGGCCGCCTCGCGCAGACGCGCGGCCTCCGCCTCCTCGGCGCGCCGCCGCCCGCTCTCCTCGGCGGCGCGCTGCCGCGCGCGCCGGGCGAGCTCGTCGCGGTCGCGCGCGACGCGGCGGTCCTCCGCGACGAGCGCGAGCAGGCGCTCGACCTGCCCTGCGCGGTCCTTGAACCAGTCGGTGGACCACACGCGGTGGATCGTCCAGCCGCGCGCCTCGAGCACCTGCTGGCGCAGGCGGTCGCGATCGCGCGCGGTCTCGCTCGCGTGATACGTCGCGCCGTCGCACTCGATGCCGCACACGAAACGCCCGGGCAGCTCGTCGTCCACGACGCCGAAGTCGATGCGGTACCCGGCGGCGCCGACCTGCGGCACGAGCGCGAGTCCGCGCGCGCGCAGCTCGCGCAGCACCTGCCGCTCGAACGGCGACTCCGTGGCGGCGTCGGCGCGGACGACGTCGCCGTCGAGCGTGCCGCGCTCCGCGTAGCGCAGGAAGTCGCGCAAGAGCACGGCCCCGCGCGCGCTCGCGTCCACCGCGCCGATGTCGTCGCAGCGGATCGACGAGAAGACGCGCATGCGCTCGCGCGCGCGCGTCGCGAGCACGTTCAGGCGGCGCCAGCCGTTCTCGCCGTTCAGCGGCCCGAACAGGTGCCGCAGCCGTCCGTCGGGTCCGCGCGCGTACGTTACGCTCAGGTAGATGACGTCGCGCTCGTCGCCCTGGATGTTCTCGAGGTTCTTCACGAAGAACGGCTCGGGCGCACCGCGGTCGAAGAACGCCTCGAGCGACGGGTCCTCGCGGCGGTGGCGCTCGAGCTCGTCCTGGATCGCCGTCTGCTGCCGCACGTTGAACGTGCCGACGCCGAGCGAGCGAGCTCCGTCGCCCGCCGCACGCCGCGCGAGCTCCTCGCGCGCGAACGCCACCACGGCCTCGGAGACGCGCCGCGCCTCGACGGGGTTGACGCCCTTGCCCTCGTAGACGCCGTCCGCGACCAGCTCGAACGCCAGTCCGCGCTCCGCTGTGTCACGCTCGACGCTCGGGAACGTGCGCAGCTCGGCGTCGTAGAACTGCGCGTTCGAGAAGTGGATGAGCGACTCGTGTGCGCTGCGGTAGTGCCACTTCAGGCGGCACGTCGCGACGCCCGCCGCCATGAACTCCTCGAGGATGCTCTCGCTGTCCTCGAAGAGCGGCTCGCCGTCCTCGCCGCGCGGCGCCTCGACCGTGCCGCCGGTGACGGCGAAGAAGTTGGTCGGCGGGAGCTGCTTCGGGTCGCCGACGACCACGAGCTGCCGCCCGCGCAGCACGGAACCGACCGCGTCCTCGGGCGGGAGCTGCGACGCCTCGTCGAAGATGACGACGTCGCACGGCGGCGTGCCGCCGTCGAGAAGCTGCGCGACCGTGAGCGGGCTCATCATCAGACACGGCTTGATCGCGAGGACGGCGGCGCCGGCACGGCGCAGCGTGCTGCGCAGCGGCGCGATGCCGCGCTGCCGCGTCATCTGGCCGCGCAGGTACGGCAGGCACTCCGCCGCCGCCGGCTCGCGCAGCCGCTCCTGCACGCGCGCACGGAGCGTGCGGACGAGCCGGGCGCGGTTCTCGACGAGCACGCGGCGGTCGAGCTCCTGGAACTCCGCGATGCGCTGCTCGTGTGCGAGCGCGTGGAAGCGCTCGAGCGCCGGCCGCGCGCGCACGGCCTCGGTGAGGAAGCGCGTCCAGAACGCGCGCAGGAAGGCGCGCTCGAGGACGTCGAACGGCACCTCGCCCGCGAGCGCCGGCGCGAGCACGTGGGCGGCGAGCGTGCGGGACGCCGCCTGGCGCGCGCCCTCGAACGCGGCCCACGCGGGCGCGCGCTCCAGACTGCCGCGCACGCCGCGCACGCGCTCCTCGAGCACGTCGAACGCCGCCGCCGCGAAGTCCGCGTGCGGCCAGCCGACGGCGTCGCAGACACGCAGGAGCGCCGCGCGGACCGCCGCGACGGCCGGCTCGATCCGCTCCGCCGCGCGCACGTCGGGCGCGCGCGCGGCGGCAACGGCGAGCGCCGCGCGCGGCAGCCCGTGGCGCACGCAGAGACGCCGCAGCTCCACGACCCACGCGACGTAGGCGGCGAGCGCGTCCCAGTCGCTGCGCGTCCCGCGCCAGAGCTCGCCGAAGAGCGCCGCGCACGCCGCGTGCGCGGCGTCGAACGCCGCGCGCTCCGCGCGCACCCGGTCCACGCGCCGCAGGTCGTCGCAGAGTTCGAGCGGCGACGCGTCGACGCCCGGGCGCAGCCAGCCGCGCCAGCGCGTGCGGATCGCGCGGAAGCGGCCGTCCAGGAACGCGAAGAGTCCGAGGAACCCGGACGCCTTGCGCTCCACGTACGCGATGTCCTCGGCGTGGTCGCGCTGGAGCGCCTCGGCGTCGAGTCGCGCGAGCACACGCGCCTCGAGCTCCGTCAGCGCGCGGCCGCGCTCGATCCACGCCGACGCGTCGGGCGGCGGCGCATCCCATGCCGCGCTCTCGAGCACACCGAGCGGCGCGCCGGGCGAACGCGCGACGACGCCCGCGACGGCAGCGGCCGCGTCGGCGGCGGCGAGCGTCGTCGGCGCGTCGAGTCCGAGCACCGCGGCGGCGGCGCGGCACGCCGCGCGCAGCGTGGCCAGCTCTGCGAGGAACGCGTCCGACTCGGCCGCGACGCGCGCGAGATCGTCGGCGGCGTAGAAGGTCCGCGTGGCGTCGCGCCACGGGTGCGCGGCCGGCACGCCGACGGCCGCGGCGACCGCGACGAGATCGCGCAGCGCCCGCAGTGCGGCGTCGAGCGTCGCGCGCGTCGCGCCGTCCGACGCGGGCCCCTCGTACGCGACGCGCGGCGCGTCCTCCACCTCGCCGAGCGCGCCGTAGGCGTGCCACGGCGTGACGTTCGGCGTCCCGAACGCGCCGTGCACGGCGTCCACGTACGCGTCGAGCGCGCGGCGCGCCTCCGGCAGACGCGCCGCCGCCTCGGCCGCGACCTCGGGCTCCTGCAGCGAGACGTCGAGCGTGCGCGCGAGCTCCTGCATCACGACGCGCTTGTTGGTCTTCGTCGAGTGCAGCTCGAGACAGAACTCGCCGAGCCCCGCGCGCACCAGGCGGTCGTGCACGACCGAGAGCGCGGCCATCTTCTCGGCGACGAACAGCACCGAGCGGCCGGCGGCGAGCGCACCTGCGATGACGTTCGTGATGGTCTGCGACTTGCCGGTGCCGGGCGGACCCTCGATCACGAGGTCGTGCCCGCGCGCGACGGCGGCGACGGCGCGGAGCTGGCTCGAGTCGGCGTCCACGACCTGATGCGTGGACTCGGGCGCGAACGCGGCGTCGAGGTCGAGCGTGCGGACGTCGTCGGGGAGTCCGGCGACGGGCGCGTCGCCCGTCTCGTCGCGGTGCAGCACGAGGCGCCGCACGAGCGCGTGGGCCGCGAGCTCCTGCGCATGCGCCTCGAGGTCGTTGTACATGACCAGCTTCTGGAAGGAGAAGCGGTCGAGGTGGATGCTCGCCTCCACGGCGAAGCCCGCGCGGTCCGCGACGGCCGCGCTCGCGGCGGCGAGCAGCGCGTGCAGGTCGTAGCCCTCGTCGAGCTCCGACGGATCGGGCAGCTCGGGCAGCTCGACACCGTGCTGACGGCGCAGGTGCTCGACGAGTGCGGGGTTGACGACGGGGTCGTCGTCGCCCGCGCGGAGCGTCCATCCGGCGCGCGCCGAGCGCCGCGCGAGCACCACGGGCACCAGCACGAGCGGCGCACGGAAGCGCACGCTGCTGTCGGCGGACTCCGTGTAGTGCAGCGCCCCGAGCGCGAGGAAGAGCGTGTGCACGCCCTGCTCCTCGACCGACACGCGCGCCTGCTCGTCGAGCCGCCGCAGCGAGACGTCGAGCGCCTCGGGCGGGCGGTCGGTCTGCAGCACGTCGTCGGTGTGACGCGCCTCCGCCGCCTCCGCGTCGAAGGGCGCGAACGAGGACACGTCCACCTCGCCGGTGTCCTCGTCCCACGCGGTCGCCGGCACCCACACGGCCGCGGGCTCGGCCACGACGTCGGTCGTCACGTCGTCCGCGTCGGACACCGCGTCGGCGTCGGCGACGTCGGCCGGGCGGAAGCGCAGCGTGCGTCCCTCGACGACGAGCGCCCGGAACACCGCCGCCGGCAGCTCGTCGACGATGCGCACCGTCGCGACCTTGTTCGGGCGGTGGTGCAGCAGACGGTTGCGCTTCGTCAGGTCGAGCAGCTTGCGCTTCCACGCGTCGAGCGTGACGCCGAGGCGCGCGGCGTCGTGCGGACGCGCCGACGCGCGCTCCGCGGCCGCGTCTCCCGCGGCGTCCGCCTCCCCCGTGCTGCTCATCCCGGCGAGTGTCCGCGCCCGCGTCGCGGCGTACCCACGAGTTCCGGAGGCGCGAGGCCCGACCCGTTCTTGCGGCTCGCGCGCGCCGTCATTCGAACCGGTGTGCGGGCGACGGCGGGCGGATGCGGTGCGCAACGTGCAGCCACGCGCAGCGTCCTGAGCGAGGACGGGGCGGCGCGAGCAAGGCGCCGAGGCGATCGCGACGCCAAAGCGTCGGGGAGCCGAGGCAACGCAGCGCGCGGCGTTCCGGACCGCTCAGGCGCGCGAGTCGACGTGAGCGGGTCGGGCCACGGCACGGGTTTCGCGCTCGCGACGTCAGCTCACCGGAGGACCTGCCACCATGTCGCTCGTCGCCGTCTCCGCCACTGTCGTCGCGACGCTCGCCGCGTCGCTGCTCGCCGTCGTCGTGCTGCTCACGGAGCCGCGCTCCGGCGGCCTGTCCGGCGTTCTGGGATCGAGCGGCGACGCGGTGTTGGGGGCGACGGCCGACCGCGGCGTGCGACGTCTGACGGCAGCGCTCGCCGCCACCTGGATCGTCGCGTGTCTCGTCGCCGCGCTCGCGATCTGACGCGACGTCAGCGAACGGATTCGACGCGCACGCCGGGAGCTGCACTCTTCCAGCGCGTCACCGCGCCCGCAACGAGGCGACCGAGCGGCAGCGATCCACTCGCGGTGTCGATGACGAGATCCGCGGCGCCTGCGCCGTCGAAGCTGCCTTCGGTCCACGTCACGTCGATGTCCGCGGGACGCGTCCACGAAGGCGCTGCGGCGGACAGGTGCACCGGCTCGTACACGACGATCGCGTCGCTCCGCCACGTGACCGGCACGTAGCGTCCCTCGGGCACGGGGATCGGAAGCCCGATCGCGGCAACGGCGTGCACGCCGTCGGCGAGGGGATCGAGACCGACGAGGAAGGTCCGGTCCTGCGCCGACTCGGCCTGCAGCGCGAACGTGTCGCGACGCGGTGCCGTGCGCTCGGCGCCGGCCGTCGCGCCGCGGACGACGTAGACTCCCGCGCCGGAGAGCAGCATCGCCCAGCCGTCGCCCACGCCGTCGATCACGACGGTCCCTTCCTCCATCCGTGACGCGAGCGACTCGAGCGCCGGGAACGCCGCGATCTTCACCTGCGATCGCGCATCGAGGCCGGGCAGGTGCACGCGCAGCGGACCGCCCGCAGGCAACGGGACAGGCAGCTCAGCGCCCGACTCCCCCACGCGGTACACGATGCGCGCAGCGGCGCGACCCGGTGCGGTGACCACCAGTGCGTACGTGACGCCGGGCAGGAGCTCGAGCACGAGCGCGTCGCGCGACGTCGCGTCCAAGGACACGGCGAGCCCCTGCACGTTGCGCAGCGCGCGCACCAGCGCCGAGGCGGTCACGTGGACGCCCTCCGGCCACGTCGTCCCCTGCGCGGGCAGGAGCCGCACGCGCACGGTCGCCGCCGGCTCGTCGAGATCGACGCGATCCCGAACATGCGCCCCGAGCACGCGCTCCCTGCCGTCGGGCAGGCGCAGCGCGTACTCGGCGCCCTCGACGAGGGGCAGGCGCAGCGTGCCGGCGTGCGCGAACGGAGTCAGGTCGCTCGCATAGAGCAACTCCGCGGCGTCGTGGCCCCCGGCGAACGACATCAGGCGTGGGTCGCGGCCGCCCAGCTCGAGTTCCACCCAGCGCACCGGCGGCACGTCCACGCCGAGCGCGACCTCGTTCGCGTCGGGCTCGACGGCGACCGCAGCGCCGCGCGCGGCCGCGGTCTGGAGCGCGAGCGCGATCCGCCCCGCCGGCAGCTCGAGTGTCGCCTCGGCGCCGCCCGGCCACGCGCGGAGCTCGCTGCCGCCGCCGTCGATGTCCACGAGGATGTTCGTGACGGGCACGTCGGCCCCCGTGACGTGTGCGGTCACGCGGACGCGGCGCAGGCCGTCGTCGCGCAGGTCGATCGACGCCTCGCCCTCCGCCGGCAGACGCAGCCGCTCCTGCACGTCGCTCACGCGGCCTTCGACGCGCGTGCGGACCGTGACGAACGCGCCGGCTGCGAGCCGCGGGAAGAGCGCGACGCCTTCCGAATCCGTCGCGCGCGAGTCCCGCGCGCCCTCGTCGCGCACCTCCTCGCGCACCTCCACGATGCGATCCGCCGTCGGCACGCCCCCGGGACCGAGCACACGCACGCGCAGCGCCACGGCACGCCGCAACCGCACGACGAGCTCCTCCGCGTCGGCGGCGACGGTCGCGCGCTCGACGACGTAGCCCGCAGCGACGGCGCTCACGTCGAGCACGCGCCCACGCGGCGTGTGCAACTCGAAGGTGCCGTCGGCGGCACTCGTCGCGCCCGGAGGCGCGGCCGGCGACGCCCGCAGAGGAGCGGGACCCGCCGTCGGGACGGCCCGCGGCGCGTCGCCGTCGGCGGGCGCTGCCGCGGCCGTCCCGCTGACGGGCGCTGCGTTCGCTTCGCGCCAGGCGACCGTCGCCCCCGCGATCGGCCGCGCGTCCACGTCCTCCACACGTCCGCGGACGATGCGTTGCGCGCGCGCCGCACCCCGCTCTTCCCCTTCCGCCGCCGTCCCGGGCGGCGCTGTCGCGACGTCCTCCGCGTCCGCTGCGGCGCCACGCGCGACGTGCCGGCGCGGCGCGTTCGACGGGTCCTCCTGCGCCGCCGCTCCGGGCGGCTGCGCCACGGGCGCGGTCGCTTCGCGGAGCGCGTGCCACGTGCCGACGCCTCCCGCGACGAGCAGCAGCACGACGGCGGCGAGCGCGAGCGTCTTCTTCACGACGAGTCCTCCTGCGAGCGCCGCGGCGCCCGCGACGCGTGCGCGCGACGCGGCCCGCGCACCGCCGCCGCCCGGCGCGTCCCACCCCGGGCCGAGGAGCGGCGCACACCAGGCGGCGCGGCTCCCGTGCTCGCGGTCGAGCCGCTCGCGGAGCAGCTCCTTCGCACGTGCGAGGCGCGAGCGCGTGGTCTCGAGCGGCGCGCCGGTGCGCGCTGCGACGTCGGCGACGCTCAGCTCCTCGAACCAGCGCAGCAGCACGGTGCTGCGCAGCGGCTCGTCGAGGTCCATGACCGCGTCCACGACGTGCCGGTGCGCATCGGCCTCCGCGACCACCTCGAGCGTCGGGCGCGCGGCGTCGGCGACGCCGCGACGGCGCTCGCGGGCGTCGCGGCGCGTCGTCTCGCGGTGCACGTTGCGCGCGCGGTTCGTGACGACGCGGCGCATCCACGTGCGCCAGCCGGGGCGGCCCGGCGGGTGTGCGAGCGCGGTCGCGTACGCGTCCTGCGTCAGGTCGTCGGCCGCGTGGGAATCGTGCGCGAGCGCGCCGGCCAGGCGCCGCACCCACGGGCGGTGGGCCACGAGGTCGTCGATCGTCGGCAGCGCGTCCTGGTTCATGGCGTCGCAGAACCTACACACCGCCGGGCAGGGCGGCGGGTGACGAGATTCCGTGCGAACCCGCGCGACGGTTGCAACCGATGCGCCGGGCGCGGGCTCGCGGGCGACGGCGAGCGCGGCGTCACCTGGCCCGCGGACTGACGCGCGGCACGTCAGGGCGATCGCGCAACGTGACGCGCGTCGCTCGCGAGCCTTCCTTCTCCGCCCCGCTGGTAGGGTGTGCCCGCCCGCGAACCCCTCCACGGAGAAGCCCATGCACGTCCGCGTCCGCCGCACCACGCGCTCCGCCGCCCTCGCGCTGCTCGCCGTCCTCGCCGCGGGCGTGCGCGCCGACGACGCCCCCGTGCAGGAGCTGCAGGCGTCGCCCCCCGTCATCTCGCAGCGCTTCGGGACCGGCCTCGCGGTGAACGGCCGCCACCTGATCGTCGGATCGCCCGGCGGCGTGGCGCAGAACCAGCGCTGCGGCGTCGCGCACGCGTTCACACTCGTGGACAACGCGTGGGTCGAGGACGCGAACCGCATCGTGCCGGACGACCCCACCAGCGCCCAGGCGCTCGGAACGGCGCTCGCCCTGAGCGGCGACACGCTGCTCTGCGGCGCGCCCGAGAGCTCCTACGACTTCGATCGCGCCGGCGCCGGCGTCGTCTTCGTGCGCGGCGCGGGCGGCTGGACGGAACAGGGCATCCTGCTCGCCGACGACGCGGAGTCGCTCACGTTCCTCGGCGACGCCGTCGCACTCGACGGCGACACGGCGATCGTCGGCGCCCCGCGGCGCGACGAGTCGAACCTCGAGCTGGCGGACACGGGTGCGGCCTACGTGTTCACGCGCCAGAACGGGACGTGGACGCTGCAGGACAAGCTGCAGTCTCCCAACATTGCCGAGTTCAAGTTCTTCGGGATCTCGGTCGGCGTGAGCGGCGACACCGCGATCGTCGGCGACTTCCTCCACAACTCGAGCCAGGGCGGCGGCCAGATCTTCAACCGCACGAACGGGACCTGGACCTACGACACGAAGCTCGTCGGCGACGACGCGGGTTCCTTCTCGTTCCTGGGGCGCGCGGTCGCAATCGACGGCGACACGGCGGTGGTGAGCGCCGATGCGGACAGCGAGAAGGCGCAGGGCGGCGGCGCCGTCTACGTCTTCACGCGCTCGGCGGGCGTGTGGACGCAGGAGCAGAAGGTGTTCCCCGACGACCCGCAGGACGGCGCGCAGTTCGGCCAGTCGCTCGCACTCGACGGCGACACGCTGCTCGTCGGCGCGCCGCCGGCCGACAACGACCTCGGGGCGCTGTACGTGTTCCGGCGCACGGCGGGCGTCTGGACCCAGGAGTGCAAGCTCGTCGCGGGCATCCGCGTCGCGAGCGAGCGCTTCGCACAGACCTGCGCCGTCGGCGGCGAGTTCGCGGTCGGGGGCGTGCCGGCGCGCTCGAGCAGCACGGGCGTCGCGTACGCCTTCGACCTCGCGCCGCTGGCGATCGGCACCACGTCGCTCGGCGGCGGCACGACCGGCGCGCAGTACAGCGCGCAGTTGCAGGCGACGGGCGGAGTTCCTCCGATCACGTGGACGCTCGATTCGGGCACGAGCCCGTTCGCGGGCGGCATCCCCACCGACGGGCTCCTCGTGGGACCGCTCGACGCGGCGGGCAGCTACTCGTTCACGGCACGCGCGACGGACTCGTTCGGGCGCACCGCCACGCAGCAGCTCGCGCTCGACGTCGCCGACGCCCCGGAGTTCACGACCGGAACGGTGCTCCAGCCCTACGTCGCCGGTCGCGGCTACTACCACGTGATCCGCGCCACGGGCGGTGCGACGCCGTACACGTTCGGTTCGCTGGACGGACTGCCCGCCGGGTTCTCCCTCTCCGAGTCCGGCGTGCTCACGGCCGACGCGGAGGACCTCGCGTCGCGGGGCGACGTGCAGCTCGACATCGCGATCGAGGACGCGAACGGCGCGATCGTCACGCAGGGGTTCACCATCCCCGAGGCGCCGCTCGTCGTGTTCCCTGCGAACAAGACGAAGACGCGCCGCGAGCTGGTGCTCGACAGCTTGGACACGAGCGGGGCGCCGGCGGGCCAGGTCGCGGTCGAACTGGTCGCGGGCACGCTCCTGACGGCCACGGTCTCGTACCCGAACGCCTCCGAGGTGCCGGTCGACGTGAGCCTCGAGTTCATCGGCGGCCTGGTGCAGGACGTCTCCGCGTTCACGCGCACGTCGCGCCGCGCGCTCATGATCCGCAAGTACCCGGTCCCGTTCGCGGGGCGCTACCAGCTCGTGGTGCGGCCCCACGAGGGCTTCACCGGGCCCGTCACCGTCACGCTGCAGGTGCAGGCGCCGAAGCGCGTCACCGGCACCGCCACCCTGACCTCGGGCAGCGAGCACTCGCTGCTCACGCAGTTCCTGCCGAACTCGAAGGTGAAGCTGCTCGTCAAGGCCGCGAAGGGCGAGAGCGTGGTGCCGGACATCACGTCGATCCGCGAAGGGGGGAGCACCGAGCTCCTCGACCCGGCGCGCGTGAAGCACAAGGGCAAGAAGGCCGAGACGAGCGTCCAGATGGGCGACGGGTTCTTCCTCACGATCACCGTCATCGGTCTCGACGGCAGCGCCGGAGACGTTCTCTACAGCATCAAGGCGAAGAGCCCGCGCGGCTACGTGTTCACGTCGAGCTTCGAGGCCGGCGAAGGCATCTGAGCGACGCCGGCCGGGTCACGTCGCGCGCGCGAGCAGAGTGTCGTCGGCGTGGAGCGGCGTGAAGCCGCAGCGCAGGTAGAGCGCGAGCGCCGCGGCATCGGAGCGCGTCGTCGGCACCCACACCTCCGCGGCGCCGGCGCCTCGGGCCGCGGCGACGAACGACTCGACGAGGCGGCGCCCGACACCGCGACGTCGCCACGGGGCGCGCACGTCGACCTCGTAGAGGAGCGCGTCCGCGCGCAGCGAGTGCGGACGACGCAGCACGTGCCCGAGCGCCGCGCCCAGCGGTTCGTCGTCGTCGAGCGAGACGACCCAGAGACAGAGCGGATCGGTGAGGAACGCGGCGATCGCGGCGGGATCCACGTCGCTCCGCTCGTGGACGTCGCGGGCGACGCGGAGCGCGAGCGCGTCGTCGCCCGGGACGAGGCGCCGAAGGGTCGGTGCGTCGTGCATCGCACGAGGATCGACGAGCGGCGCGCGCGCGACAACCCGCGACGCACCGCTCCGCGCGGGGACGAGTTGGCGCCGCGCCGTGCGCCGACGACGATCCGCGTGGCACGTGCAGCGACTCGACCGACGGCCCGGAGACGACTCGACACCATGCCCCACCGACTGACGGCGCGCACGCTCGGCGACGAGGCCGCGCTGCGTGCGCTCCTGGGCGAGCCGCTCGACATCGTGCGCGCGAAGGTCGCGCCGGCGCTCGACCACCTGACGCGCCGCTTCATCGAGCTCGCGCCGTTCGTGTGCCTCGCGACCAGCGACGCGCACGGGACCTGCGACGTCAGCCCGCGCGGCGACCCGCCGGGCTTCGTGCGCATCCTCGACGACCACACGCTCCTCGTCCCCGAGCGGCCGGGCAACCGCCTCGCGGACTCGCTGCGCAACATCCTCGCGAACCCGCACGTCGCGCTGCTCTTCGTCATCCCCGGCGTGGACGACTCGTTCCGCGTCGACGGACACGCGACGCTGACCGACGACCCGGATCTGCTCGCGCCGTCCGCCGTCGAAGGTCGGGTGCCGCGCCTCGGCATCCTGGTGGACATCGAGCACGCCTACCCGCAGTGCAGCAAGGCGTTCCTGCGCTCGCAGCTCTGGGATCCGTCGCGCCACGTCGCGCGCGAGACCTTGCCCACCTCGGGCGAGATGCACGCCGTGCGCGCGGGCGCGCCGTTCGACGCGTGTGCGTACGACGCCGCGCGCGCCGAGCGCTACGCCCGCCGCGAGGGCTTCTACTGAGTCGCGTGCCCGCCGCTGCGCCGCGGCGCGGTGTCGCGCGTCACGCGGATGCGGTGCGGGCGCGCGACCTGCCGGGGACACGTCGCGCGGCATCCGGACGATCCCTCCGGACCCCGCCTCGACAGCCACTCGCCCGAGTTCCCCGAACTTCGACGCGACCGCGCTCGTTCGCACGGCCGTGCCCTACCATCCTCCACGCATGCCTCTCCGGACCGCCGTCCTTGCGCCGTTCCTCGCGCTGCTCGTCACCGCGTGCTCCGACGGGACGGCGGAGCACGCGGCCGTGTCGCAGGCGCGCAGTGCGGCGCCCGCCGAAGCGCCCGCGACACGCCCCGCGACGGCGACGACGCCACGCCTCCACGTGCAGCCGCCCGCGCCCGCGCCGCCTCCGTTCGCCGCGCGCGCGCTGGGTGTGCTCGCGAACGGAGCGGCCGCGCTGCCGGCTCCTCCCGAGCCGGCGGAGGACGGCGAGCCGGACATCGAGGAGGAGAAGCCGACGGAAGAGCCGCGCGAGCTCGGCGGCTATCTGCTGTCGCCGGAGTTCCGCTGGTTCCTGCGGTACCCGCGTGTCGATCCGGCGGTGCAGTTCTCGTGCGGCTCGACCTTCCGCCGGGACGAGAGCACGCTCCTCGCCCTGCTCGACCGGGCGGACGACGAGGACGCGGTGGTCGCGCTCGCCGCACTCCTCCACGTGCGCGCGCCGCGCGGCGTGGAGGCGCAGTGGCGCGCGCTCTGCCGGCTCCAGCTACTGCACGGCGACGACCCGCTCTGGTCCGAGACGCTGGCGGCGCTGCGCCGACCGTTCACGCCGCAGGCGATCGACGCCGCGCTCGCCGCGACGCCGCCCGAGGGACGCTACGACGAGGCGCGCGCAATCGAGTGGAGCGCGCGCGCGGCGGGCGTGACGCGCCACCGCGGCGCGCTTCCGCGGCTGGTCGAGCTGTCGCGCGGCGAGCACCTCGACACGTCGCTCGCAGCCGAGCGGAGTCTCGAGGACTTTCCGGGCCCCGAGGGCGACGCGGCGCTCGCCGCGTGCCTGGTCGGCTGGCGCTACGACGCGTACGTGCGCGCCGGCCGCGCCCTCGCAGAGCGCAACGGAGACCTGGTGCGGGCGACGCTCTCGACCGCCGACGTGCCCGCCGACGCGCAGCGCGAGGTCGGCCTGCTGCTCGCGGGCCTCCGCGACCCGGCCGCTGTGCCGCACCTGTGCGCGAGCGTCGGCAAGGCGGCAATCGTGGACGGCAAGATGTTCGACGCGATCGAGCAGCTCGCCACCGCCGAGCAGCTCGCCCTCGTGGACGCTCTCCCCGCCACGGTGCGCGACACCCAGCGCGAGCGCGCCGAGCGCGTCGTCGCAGCCGTGCGCGCGCGGCTCGGTCTGTGACCCGTCGCGTTCAGCGCGCGCCCGCCTTCTTCGCGTCGTCGACGTAGCGCTCGGTGCCCGGCGTCCTCGCGAGCAGCACGTCCCACGCGTGCGTGCGCACGTCCGCGGGGAGCGCCGTGCGCACGTCGTCCGCGCAGAGCAGACGGTCGAGCGCCTCCGCGGTCTCGGCCACGTCGCCCGGCTGCGACGACTCCAGCGCGGCGACGTACTCCTTCACCGCGTCGCCCGGGCGCCGCTCCTCCTCGAGCACCTGCCCCAGGTTGAAGTGCACCGCGCGGTCGTCGGTCCCGGCGACGAGCGCCTCGCGCAGCACGTGCTCGGCGCGCGCGAGGTCGGGCTCGGCGCGCGTGCGCAGCACGTACGCCTGCCAGATGCGCGCCCACGCGCCGTCGGGGCGGTCGCGGACGACCTGCTCGAGCAGCGCGAGCGTGCGGTCGGGGTCGTTCGGGTGCAGGCGCGCGAGCAGCCGGAGCGGCGTCACCTGCCCCGGCAGCAGCGCCGCCGCGCGCACGTAGCCCTGCTCCAGCTCCGCGACGGGCCGCCCGAGCCACTGCCGCGCCTCGGTCGCGTAGAGCACGGCCCAGCCGTCCGACGGCAGGATCGACGCGACGATCGAGTACTCGCGGTCCGCCGTCGCGAAGTCGCGCTGCTCGGACGCGAGATCGCCGAGCTCGGTGTGCGCGAAGACGTCGCGTGGGCTGCGTACCAGGTACTCCTCCAGCACGGGACGCGCCTCGTCGCCGCGCCCCTCGTGACGCAGGATCTTCGCCTCGAGCAGCTCGCGGCCCGGGACGGCCGGGTCCATCGCGATCGCTTGCTCGAAGCGCCAGCGCGCCTCGGCGACACCCGTCTCGATCTGCGCGGGGTCCACGTCGCGCGTCATGTCCTCCTCGGTGATCATCAGCACGTTCCACGCGAGCTCGAGACGTAGCGCGGCGCTCGCGCCGAAGCGCTCCTCCGCGACCTGCAGCAGCGCGACGGCGTCCTCGTACCAGTCCTGCCGGCGCAGCGCCTGCGCCCGCTCGATCGCGTCGGCCGGCGACGCCGGCGGCGCCTGCGTGGCGCCCTCGAAGCGCGTCACGACCCCGCCCAGGTGCGCCGGCTCGATCGACATCGTCGGATCGACGGGCGGGTCGAGGTTCGCGAGGAGCACGCGCGCGCTGTCGTCGCCGAGCGTCAGACGCGTCTCCGCCGCGAGCGCACGCAGCCGGTCCGGCGCGTCGCCCTCGGCGCCGTGCGGCGCGCGCAGCGCGTACGCGTCGACGCGCTGCTGATAGGACCGCAGCGCGGGCAGTGCCGCGTCGTCGGCGGTGCGCGCGAGCGCCCAGCACGCCCACGCCGCGACCGTGAGGTCTGGGTCGCGCAGCACGCGCACGAGGTACGGCGTCGCCTGCGGATCGCCGATGCGGCCGAGCGCCTCGCACACGAGCGCGCGCTTGACGGTGAAGCCCGAGGGGAACGTGAGGCCGTCGATCAGCGCGGGCACGGCGTCGCTCCCCGCCGCGACGAGCTCGTGCATCAGTGCCGTGTCGTCGCCGCCCGGCAGCACGTCGGTGCCGCCGCCGAGCGCCTGCACGCGCCGCCACGCGGCCTCCTGCGCGCGCTCCGCCGGCTCCTCGCGATGGACGAGCGCCTCGGCGCCGCCCTCCTCCGCCCACCACGACTGCAGCCGCGCGAGGGCCTCGAGCCGCTCGGGCCGCGGCGCGTCGGGGTCGTACGCCATGTGGCGACCGGTCACCGCGAAGAACGCGTCGAAGAAGCTGCGCCGCAGCACGTCGTCCGGGTGGTCGAGACCCGCGAGCAGCGCCGGGACGCCCGCCGCGGAGTCGAGGTCGGCGAGCGCCAGCGCGAGATCGCGGCGCGTCTCCACGAACGTCGCGTGCGCGAGCGTGCGCTCGATCGGCTCGATGGCGTCGTCGTCGCCGAGGCGCCCGAGGGCGCGCGCGGCCGATGCCACGACGTCCCAGTCGGGGTCGTCGAGCAGGGCGCGGAGCGTCGGTGCGACGGACGCGTCGCCGAAGTGCCCGAGCGCGTCGGCGGCGCTGCGGCGGTCGAGCGCGTTCTCCGCGTCGAGCGCTGCGACCAGCGAGCTGCGCAGCGCATCGCGGTCGCCGGGGAAGCCGAGTCGCGTGAGGACCATGCGTGCGTGATAGCGCACGTAGAGGCGCTCGTCGGCGAGCGCCGCGCTCAGCGCGGGCGCGGTCTGCGGGCCGATCTGCACGAGCAGCTCCATCGACTCGTCGAAGGTCTCGTCGCTCCAGTGGCCGAGTCCATTGACGAGGAACGGGATCGTGCGCGCGCCGATCTCGAGCAGCCGCCGCCGCGCGACGACGCGCGCGCCGGGCACCGGGAACTCGAGGATCGCGACGAGGTGCTCGATGTCGTCGTCGCTGTCGCCCGTCGGGATCGGCACGTACGCGGTGCCGGACGCCGGGTGCGCGAACTTCACGAGCGAGTCGGGACGCGCCGCCTCGGCCGGCGGCACGGCCGCGCGCTGCGCCGGCGCCGCGACCGCGGGCGCCTTCGACGGCGCCTTCGGGTCGACGCCGCTGAAGTGCAGCACGCGCTGCTCGAGGTCGCGCGCGAGGGTCGGGTGTCCGTCCTCGACGGGGTAGTACAGCTTGAAGAGCAGGTGGCACGTGACCGTGCCGGCCGGCGCGTCGAGGTGCACGCGGTGCTCGCGCGTCGCGCCCGAGGGGATCTGCGTGCTCACGGGCATGTCGAGCGACGTCGCGTCGCCGTACGGCGCCTTGAAGATCTTCCGGTCGTTCGTGATCTCGCGCCCGGCGGCGTCGCGCACGACGACGAGCGACTCGATCGCGCGCTGGCGCGTCGCGGTGTTGAAGTCGTGGCCGGCGCCCTTGTTGGTGATGCGCACGACGACGTCGGAGCCGTCGACCTCGACCTCGTAGCCGTACGCGCGCCGCACCTGCGACTCGCTGCGCGACCCCGGGAACTCGTGCGAGCGCACGAGCCGCGCCGGCTGCCCGACCGCCACCGGCCGCTTCACGAGCGGCATGTGGCAGTCCACGCACTCGCGCCCGGCCTGCGCGCCGAGCGGTGCGTGCGACCACTGCTCGGGCGTCGCCGCGACGCGGTGGCACGTCGAGCACGCGGCCACGTCGCCGGCGCGCTCGTCGAAGGCGGTGCGGCACTCGGCGCCGCCGGAGAACGCTGCGTAGTCGTAGCCCGCCTTCCAGTGGCACGACATGCACGTGTTGCCTTCTTCGAGGTCGTGGTGACGCTCGATCGGCGTCATGCCGAGTCCCGTCTCGAACATCGGCCGCGGCGTGTGGCAGCGCACGCAGTTCTCGCGGCGGAAGTCGCGCGTCGCGAGACGCGCCTCGGGGTCGATGAACGCGCGCCCGTGCGTGTTGACCATGTGCTCCGCGTAGATCGCGGGGTGGCACGTCGCGCAGAACGTGCTCTGCATCACCTCGTCGAGACGCGCGCGGCGGGCGGTCGCCGCGGACTCCTCCGGCGCCCCGCCCCCCTCCGGTCGTCGTCCTCCGCGCCGCGGGATCGCGACCCCCGAAGCGCACGCGCCCGCGGCGAGCGCGGCGGCGGCGAGGAGGCCCGTGGCGACGGGCAGGGAGCGACGGAGGAGGGCGGTGGACATGGGGCAGTCTCCCAGGACGGGCTCGGGACCAACTGGGGGCGGACGCCACCGGCGCGCCGCCCTCGAGCGACCGCGACCGTGTCGCAAGAAGCGCGCCCGGCGTCTCGCGCACCGGACGACGTGTCCGTCGGAGCCCGCACGCAAGCGACCGCCGCGCGCGGTAACGCGGGATCGTGCTGTCTGCGGGACGACTCGGGAGGACGCCTGCACCGGCGCCGCACCCGGCGACGTGACGCCTACGCGCGCGCCAGGAACGTCTCGAGGCGCTCGGCGACGTCCGCCGCCGAGCGCGGGCGCTCGCGCGGGTCCTTCCGCAGGAGCTCCGCGACGAGCGCGGCGAGCTCGTCCGGGACGCCCTCGGGCAGCGGGTCGGGCTCGCGCGATCCGACGGCGCGGAGCAGCGCGAAGAGGTCGGTCGCACGGTGCGGCGGGCCCCCGCTCAGGCACTCGTAGAGGATCGTGCCGAGCGCGTAGAGGTCGGTCGCCTGCGACGTCATGTCGCCGCGCGCCTGCTCCGGCGCCATGTAGAGCGGCGTGCCGAGCAGCGCGCCGCTCATCGTCAGCGTCTCGTCGCGCAGGGACTTCGCGATGCCGAGGTCCGTGATGACGGGGCACTCCGCGCCGCACAGCATGACGTTGTCGGGCTTGAGGTCGCGGTGCAGGAGCGCCGCGTCGTGGATCGCGCCGAGTCCGCGCGCGATGCCGAGCGCGAGGCGCGCCGCCTCGGTCGGCTCGAGGACTCCGTGCTTGCGCAGGTGTGTCGCGAGCGTCGGTCCCTCGACGAAGTCCATCACGAGGAACGGCACCTCGCGCGACGAGCCGATGCCGACGACGCGCACCACGTTCTCGTGGCGGATCTTCGCGAGCGCGCGCGCCTCGCGGACGAAGCGCTCGACCGCGAGCGCGTCGTCGCGGTGCTCGGGCTTCAGCACCTTCACGGCGAGGCGGTTGCCGAGGCTCGCCGTGCGTGCGCGCAAGACGACGCCGAAGCGGCCCGCGCCGATCCTGCCCGTCAGCTCGAGCGGTTCCGCGAGGCCGTTCGCCGCGAGCAGCGTACCCGTCTCGAAGCCGATCGGGACCTCGGCCGCCTGGCGCGAGTAGAGCTCGCTGAAGAGCGCGGCGAGTGCGGCGGCGCTGCCGCGGCGGCGTGCGGGGTCGGGTTCGAGCGCGCCCGCGAGCGCATCGGCGAGGACGCGCGGGAGCTGCGGCACGCTCGCGGCGACGATGGTCGTCTCCGCGGTCGCGTCGCCCGACTCGCACCAGCGGCGGACGAGCGCGTCGACGTCGTCCACGGTGCCGTTGACCCAGAAGAGGAAGGTCGCCGCGAGCCCGAACAGGTCGCTGTGCTCCGTCGGCTTCTCGCCGCGCCGCTCCTCCGGAGCCGAGAAGTGACCGAGTCCGAGCACGGCGTCGCGCAGCGGCCAGATGCCGGCCGCGAGGTCGGCGCTCTTCACGAGGTTCGTCAGCACCGTGTCGCCTCGGTCGCCGCAGAGCACGAACTCGGGGCTGATGCGGCCGTGCAGGAAGCCGCGCTCGTGCAGGTACGAGAGCGCGTCGGCCACGTGCGCCGCCATGCGCGCGGCGTCGGCCACCGCAAAGGGCCCGCGCTCCTCGATCAGCTCGTCGCTCGGGCGGAGCGGCATCCACGGATGAACGGACCAGAGCGCGTCGTCGGCCTCGAACACGTCGAGCGTCTTGTGCAGCCGCGGGTGCTGCAGCGCGGCGCTGTGCCGCTGCTCGCGGAAGAACGTCGCGCGCTGGTCGTCGGCGCGTTCCGGGTCGCGGTCGAGCCGCCGCACCAGGACCTCGCTCCCGAGGATGCGGTTCGTCGCGCGGAAGAACGTGCTCCTGCCCGAGACGAAGAACGCCTCGCCGAGTTCGTAGCGCTCCACCGTCGGCCTCCCGGGTGACAGGACGGGGAACTTCTACCCGCACCCCACGCTTCCCGGGCGGTGTCGTCGGCGGGGCGGCGAAGGGACGGGGCCGGACGGCCGGACAGGCTGCGGCTGCGCCGGCCGCTGACCGACCGCACACGCGCCATGCCGACGCCCACTCCGTAGCATCCCACGGTGCGCCCGCGCCTCGTCGAGCTGCTGCTCTTCGCCCTCCAGGCGGCGCTCTCGCTCGGCTACCGCTTCGGCGCGGGCGTCCGCATGCAGTGCGGCGAGCGCTGGGCGCACTGGGACTGGTTCTGGCAGTCGCTGCGCATGGACGACCTGCGCGCGGACCTCGCGGGGAGCCTGTGGCACCTGCACAGCCAGCCCCCGGTGTTCAACCTGCTCGGCGGCGTGCTCGGGAAAGTGTTCGGCGACGCGCACCTCGAGGCACTCGAGTGGGTCTACCGCGGTCTTGCGGCCGCATGCGTCGTGCTCGGCTACCGCATCGCGCGGAACGTCACGGCACGGCCGCGGCTCGCGCTCGCGACCGGACTCGTGCTCGCCGTCCACCCGGGCCTCGTGGTCTACGCGTGCTACCCCATGTACACGCTGCCCTGCGCGTTCCTCGCGCTCCTCGCCGTCGAGCGGCTGTCGGTGCGCACGACGACCGCGACGGGTGACGCGACGCCTCCCGCGCCCGTGTGCATCGGCGCCGTGGCGGCGGTCGTGGCGCTCGTGCTGCTGCGCAGCGCGTTCCACATCGCTCTGCTCGTGCCCGTCGTCGGCCTCGCGGCGCTCGCCGCTCGGCGGCGTGCGCGGACGTTCGCGGTCGCGGCGCTCCTCGTCTGCGCGCCCGCGCTCGGCTGGTACGCGAAGAACGCCGCGGTCTTCGGGTTCTTCGGCGCGAGCAGCTGGAGCGGCTTCGGACTCTACCGCGTCGCGTCGCACGGCCGGCCGCGCGAGCGCATCGCGGAGCTCGGACCGATGTTCGCGGAACTGCCCGCCTACGAGCCGCCCTCGCGCTACGAACGCTACGGCTTCGTGCAGCGCTCGGACGTCCCCGCGCTCGCACACGACGACTTCAACAACGTGAACGTGCCCGCGATCGCCAGCGCGTACGGCGCCGCGGCGCGCACGCTGATCGCCGACGACCCGCTGCACTACGCGCGGAACGTCGCGAAGTCGTACGAGTGGTTCTGCGGTCCGTCGACGCGCTACAAGCACACGACGCCGCTCGCCCTGCGCATGGGAGGGCTCGAGTCCGCGTACGTCGCGGTGATCACCCTCGGCGGCGGCCTCGCGCAGCAGGGCTCGCTCTGGTACGTGCTGCTGCCCGGGTCGTTGCTGCTCCACGTCCTCGCGGCCGCGGCGGAGGCGGGGCGACGCGCCGCGGCATGGCGCGAGCACGTCCGCGTCCACGCTGCGGCCTGGCTCGCCGCGCTGCTCCTCGGCTACACGACGCTCGTCTCGTGCTGCTTCGAGCTCGGCGAGAACGAGCGCTTCAAGTTCATGATCGAGCCGCTCGCGGTCGTGTTCCTCGCGCTCGTCGCCGACGCGACCGTGCGCGTGCTGCGTGCCCGCAGGGCGCGCGCTGCGGCCCCGGTGTGAGAGGCCGTCACGCGGCCTCGCCCGCGAACCACCGGCGGCGGATCGCGAGCGACGCGTTGACGAGTGCGAGGAGCACGGGCACCTCGACGAGCGGGCCGATCACCGCCGCGAACGCGGCGCCGTGTCGGATGCCGAAGGTCGCGATGGCGACGGCGATCGCCAGCTCGAAGTTGTTCGAGGCCGCCGTGAACGAGAGCGTGGCCGACTTCGGGTAGTCGGCTCCGGCGCGGCGCGAGAGCCAGAACGACGCGAAGAACATCAGCGCGAAGTAGACGGTGAGCGGCACCGCGATGCGCACCACGTCGAACGGGCGCTCGACGATCTGGCGCCCCTGGAACGCGAACATCACGACGATCGTGAAGAGCAGTGCGACCAGCGTGAGCGGCGCGATGCGTGGCACGAACGCGCCGTGGTACCAGGCGTCGCCCTTCGCGCGCCGCAGCACGAGACGCGTGAGCATGCCGCCCACGAACGGGATGCCGAGGTAGATGGCGACGCTCTGCGCGAGTCCGCCGATCGTCACGTCCACGGTCGCGCCCGCGAGTCCGAGCTGCGGCGGCAGCCACGTCGCGAAGAACCACGCGTAGAGCGGGAAGCAGAGGATCTGGAACACGGAGTTCAGCGCGACGAGCCCGGCGCAGAACTCGGAGTCGCCGCGCGCGAGGTCGTTCCAGACGAGCACCATCGCGATGCAGCGCGCGAGCCCGATGAGCACGAGGCCGAGCATGTACTCGGGCCGGTCGTGCAGGAAGACGACCGCGATCGCGAACATCAGCACCGGGCCGATCACCCAGTTCTGGAGGAGCGAGAGCGCCATCACCTTCGGCGCACGCAACAGCTTCGGCAGCTCCTCGTAACGCACCTTCGCGAGCGGCGGGTACATCATCAGCACCAGCCCGACGGCGAGCGGCACCGACGTGGTGCCGACGCTCAGCGCGTCGAGCCACGTCGCGACCTGCGGCGCGGCGTAGCCGAGCGCGACGCCCACCCCCATCGCGAGCAGGATCCAGAGCGAGAGGAAGCGGTCGAGTAACGAGAGGCGCGGCGCGGCAGGGCACGTGCTGTCGGCCCGGACGGCGGCGGACGGCTGCGACATGGGGACGTCCTCAGCCCGCGACGGCGGGCTCGATGCCGAGCGACGCGAGCAGCGCGCGGACGCGGCGCTCGATCTCGTCGCGGACGGGCCGCACCTCGGCGAGCGGCCGCCCCGCGGGGTCGGGGACCTGCCAGTCCTCGCGACGCGTGCCCGGCACCACCGGACACGCGTCGCCGCAGCCCATCGTCACGACGACGTCGGCCGTCTCGACGGACGCGTCGGCGAGGTGCTTCGGCGTCTCCCCGGCGACGTCGAGCCCGATCTCGCGCAGGGCCTCGACGACGCCGGGATGGATCGCCGCAGCCGGCGCGGACCCCGCCGAGCGGACGACGACGCGCCCGCCGGCGAGGTGCCGCGTCAGCGCCGCCGCCATCTGCGAGCGGCCGGCGTTGTGCACGCAGACGAAGAGCACGGTCGGGCGCTCGCGGCTCACGCGTCGCTCCCGAGCGGGCCCGCGGGCTTCGTCGCGCGCACGAACGCGCTGACGATGCGACCGCTCCCCGCCTCCACGGGCCCCGGCGTGGTCGCGCAGGCGCCGTCAACGCCGCAGCACGACGCGCCCTGCAGCTCCTTCGGGTCGTGCACGCGCGTCACCTCGATCTCGACGTGCCCGAAGCCCGCCTCGGCGAGCAGCCGCCGGTACTCGCCCTCCTCGAGCGCACCCGCGACACAGCCGGCCCAGCTCTCGATGTCGCGGCGGATCTCCGGCGGGAACGTGCCCTGCAGGACCATGTCCGAGACGGCGAGGCGGCCGCCCGGCCGCAGCACGCGGAACGCCTCGCGCAGCACGCGGCCCTTGTCGGGCGACAGGTTGATCACGCAGTTCGAGACGATCACGTCGACGGACGCTTCCGGCAGCGGGATCTCTTCGATGTGCCCCTTCAGGAAGCGCACGTTCGCCGCGCCCGCCGCGACGCGGTTGCGCTCCGCGAGCGCGAGCATCTCGTCGGTCATGTCGAGCCCGTACGCGAAGCCGGTCGGACCGACGCGGCGCGCGGAGAGCAGCACGTCGATGCCGCCGCCGCTGCCGAGGTCGAGCACCGTCTCGCCCGGCGCGAGCTGCGCGAGCGCGGTCGGGTTGCCGCAGCCGAGCGACGCCGCGAGCGCGGCGTCCGGGACCTCGCCCGCCTGCGCGTCGTCGTAGAGGTTGCGGGTGATCGGGTCGGTCGCGTCGCCGCCGCAGCAGCCGCCGGCGGCGGGCGCCCCGACCACGCGGAGCGCGTGGCGCGCGTAGCGGTCGCGGACCTCGTCGCGCAGCGTCTCGGGTTGGATCTCGTTCGTCATGTCGGCCTCCTCATCGAGGGATATCGATGAATGCGTTCACGAAGAGAGGGTCACGAGGCGGCCCGGCCCGCCTCCGGCAGCGCCGTGTCGAGCGCCGCGCGCGCCGCGCGCAGGCCGCGCGGATCGACGGCGTAGTAGGACCACGTGCCGCGGCGCGTCAGCGTCACGAGCCCGGCATCGCGCAGCACCTTCAGGTGGTGCGAGATCGTCGGCTGGCGCAGTGCGAAGCGCGGGACGATGTCGCAGACGCAGATGGGCTCCGGGCGCGCGGCGATCAGGCTGAAGATCTGCAGCCGCGTCGCGTCGGCGAGCGCCTTGAACACGGCCACGGCGCGGGCCTGCGCGGCGGTGCTCGGCACCGTGCGCGAGCGACCGTCGGATGCGCAGCAGACCGGGAGCTCGCGGCGTGGCATGCGCAGAGGATAGCGAGCCCGTGCATCGATATCCATCTATCACGAGGCGCGCGCAGCGTCGCGCGGCACGCGGCTCACTCCGCGCCCTGCTCGAGTTCGGCGAGGCGCTTCTCGAAGTAGCGGCGCTCGGCATCCTGGCGCGCGAGCGCATGCGCCCGCCGCCACGACGCGCGCGCCTCGTCGGCGCGGCCCGCGCGCGCGCACAGTTCGGCGCGAGCGGCGTGCAGGTGGACGTAGTCGACGAGCTCGCCCTGCGCGAGCAGCGCGGCGATCTCCGCGAGTCCGGCGTCCGGGCCGTCGCGCATCGCGAGCGCCACGGCGCGGTTCAGCCGGACGACGGCGGACGGCGCAGCGCGCATCAGCACGTCGTACAGGCCGACGATCTGCGGCCAGTCGGTCGCGTCCGCGGTTTCCGCCTCGGCATGCACCGCGGCGATCGCCGCCTGCAGCGTGTAGGGCCCGAAGCGCCGCGAACGCAGGGCGCCCTCGACGAGTGCGACGCCCTCCGCGATCTGCGCGCGGTCCCAGAGCGCGCGGTCCTGGTCGTCGAGCAGCACCACGTCACCGCTCGGCGACGTGCGCGCCGCGCGGCGCGAGTCGTGGAGCAGCATCAGGGCGAGGAGTCCGCGCACCTCCGGCTCCGGGAGCAGCTCGACGAGCAGTCGGCCGAGACGGATCGCCTCGGCGGCGAGGTCGTCGCGCGTGGGCGACGGGCCGGACGTCGCCGACCAGCCCTCGTTGAAGACGAGGTAGACGACGCGCAGCACCGGGTCGAGGCGCGAAGGCAGCTCCGCGAGCGACGGCACCTCGTACGGGATGCGCTCCTCGCGGACGCGCGCCTTCGCGCGGACGATGCGCTGCGCGATCGCCGCGGGGCTCGCGAGGAACGCGCGCGCGATCTCCTCGGTCGTGAGCCCGCACACCTCGCGCAGCGTCATCGCCACCTGCGCCTCGGGCGGGAGCGCCGGGTGGCAGCACGTGAAGACGAGACGCAGGCGGTCGTCGGCGACGGCCACGTCGTCCACGTCCGGCTCCGCCGCCGCCCCCATGCGCTCGGCGAGCACGGCGAGCGACGCATCGAAGCGCGCGCGCCGCCGCAGCGTGTCCACCGCGCGGAAGCGTCCGGTCGAGACGAGCCACGCGCGCGGGTTCGCGGGCACGCCGTCGCGCGGCCACTGCGCGAGGGCCGCGGCGAACGCGTCGTGCAGCGCCTCCTCGGCGAGGTCGAAGTCGCCGAGGAGGCGGATCAGCGTGGCGAGGACGCGCCGCGACTCGGCGCGGTAGACGGTCTCGACCGCCGCGCGCGCCGCCGCGCCCGCGTCGTCCGCCGTCGAGCCCGCCCGGTTCACGACGACTCACGCACCTGAGCGGTCCAGAGCGCCGCGGTCCTCGTCACGACGTGCGCAGGCCTCCTGGGCAGGTCGGGCTACTGATGGCAGCCGTCGGCGATCGGACGCACCTCCACGGCCCAGCCGCGATCCGCGCCGAGCCGCGCGCCCGGGTGCAGCGACGCGATGCGGATCGCCTCGTTCATGTCGCGCGCCTCGATCACGAACAGCCCGCCGACCTTCTCCTTCGTCTCGACGAACGGGCCGTCGGTGACGACCTGCTTCCCGTCGCGCGTGCAGATGGTCGCCGTCGCCCACTCGAGGCTCTCGGTCATGCGCACGGCGCCGGTGCGCCGCAGCTCCTCGTCCATCGGTCCGCAGCGGGCGACGAGCGCCTCGAACTCGGCCTTCGAGAGGGCCTCCATCTTCTGCTGGTCGCCATAGGCAAGGCACAGGTACTTCATGACGCGCTCCTCGATCGTGGGACCGGCGCCGCCCGGACGCCGTGGTCGCCGAGTAGTCGTACGGCGCACCCCGGATTCGACACCGGATCCACGCTCCGCACGATTCTCCCGCGCTGCGGTCGCCGCTGCGACGGCGCGGGCATCAGCGGAGAAGGCCGGACCGCGCGGCCCCACCGAACGGGAACGACGCGATCCGGACGGTCGAGCCGGACGGCTTCGAGCTCGTCGCGCGGCATCCCGGCGACGGACCGTCCGGACCGATCGGGGTGGGCAGCATGTCCACGGTGCCGAGGGTCCGCGAGCGGCTCGCGGGCTCCGCGCACGACCCGGGCTGCTGCCGGCCCCCGGACGGCGAGGTCGCGCGCCTCCTGCCCCGAACGCGGACGCGCCCCGCGCGCGCGCCGGAGGGCGTCGCGCGCGGGGCGCGGGGACGACGTCGCGCTCCGGCCGGGCCGGCGAGTCAGCGCTCCTGCATCCCGTCGTCGCGCAGCCGGGACGCCGTGCGGTCGGCCCACCACGAGAACGCGGACGTGACGTCGCCCCACGACGAGAAGACGTTCCGCGCCACGCCGGTACCGACGCGCCGGTCGACGGCCGCGAGCAGCCGCTCGCCCGTCTGGGAGTCGAGCACCTCCAGCTCGCCCGAGGCCTTGCCGACGTTGATGCCGGTGCCCGTCGCGAGCTGCTTGGTCTTCGACAGCACGATCCCGGCGGGGACGACGCGTGCGACCGTCAGCACGGCGGCCGTCGAGGAGGACTCGCTCAGGCACGTGCGGATGCGCAGCGTGCGCGGGCCCGCGTGGTCGGTCAGCGTGAAGCGCGCGCCCAGCTCGTCGCGGAACGCGGCGTCGAGCGCGCCGAGCAGGTACGCGAGGTCCTCCTCGCCGATCTCCGCCTGCATCTCGGGGCTCATCCGCGCGACGGGTGCGTCGAGCAGGATGCTGTCGTAGCCGGAGAGGTCGAGGCCCGGCTTGACCCAGCGGAAGGCGGCCCGGCCCGAGTCCCCGGTCTGCTCGAGTCCCTCGTACGAGGACAGGAAGCCGGAGAAGCGGATGTCGTCGGCACGTCCGGCCTTCGTCGCGGCACACGCGGCCGCGGCGAGCGCGAGACTGAGGACGGCGATCGATCGAAGCAAGCGCATGAGAACCTCCGTGAGCTGCCCTCGGGGAGTGATGGTGCGTGGCGCGATCGCGGGCGAGGGGACCCGGCCATCGCGCACGCGCCGGACGCGCGGCGTCCCGGCGCTCTGCGCGGACTCAGAAGCGGATCACGGCCCCGATTCCCGGGCCGGCGATCTGCAGATCGGTCTCGCGTCCGCCGGCGTCGCGGTCGATGTCGTACCAGCGGTAGCCGGCGAACACGTCCACCTGGTCGGAGACGCGCCACTGCAGGCCGGTGACGACGTTCCACGCGAGGTCGGAGCCGTCGCCGACGCCGCCGCCGACGTCGCTGCGCAGCCGCAGGTCGAGGCACTCACCGAGCGGGACGGCCGTGCGCAGACCGACGAACGGGTCGAACCAGTCCGACCGGCCGTCGAGGTCGCGGTCGATCGTGATGCGGCGTCCGCTCACGCGGAAGTCCGTGTCGACGTCGAGCGAGTTCCAGCGCGCGCCGCCGAGCACGTCCACCGTGCCCGTGCGTCCGCCGGCGCCCGCGAACTGCGCCGCGCGCACGGCGGCACCGAGCTCCGCGAACGTGAGTTGGACGTCGACGTCGAGCCGGCCCGAGAACGAGCGCCGCCCGAACGGACCCGTGAACGCGAAGTCGCGATCCCCCGCGAGGTGCACGTAGTTCGCGTCCGCGAGGATCGAGACGTCGCCGCGCGACGCCTCGAAGTGCCCGGCGAACGACGGCTCGATGTGGTCCTTCACCAGGTCCCAGGTGTCGGAGAGGTTCGTGGACACGGGGACGGTCCGGCCGTGCACCGTGGCGTCGCCGTCGGCTGCGAAGAGCCAGAAGTACGGCGCCGCGGAGAACGTCCAGGCGTCGTCCGCGGCCGCGTCGCGCGGCGCGGCGCCGGACTCGTCGTGCGCGACGAGCGGGGCCGGGACGGCCGCGCGCGCCCGGGGGGCGTCCGCGCCGGCGGGCTGCGCCGCCGGCGCGGCGTGCGTCGGCAGCGTGCCGGCGCAGCCCGTCGCGACGAGCAGCGCAGCGCCCGCCACGAGGACGAGCGCAGGACGGAGGCGAGGGGTCGTGGTGGTGCTCATGTGCGTTCTCCTGGCTTCTGCTGCCGCGGCGCGCGCGGCTCCTTCCGAGATCCGGGTCGCGAAGCGCATGCCGCGGAGCGCGTGTCCGCGGCGAGGTCGGGCGGGGCGCCCCGCCGCCCTCCGGCGGGCGCGCGGGCGCGGGGGGCCGCGCCCCCGGGGGCGAGCTCTCGCCCCCGGGACGGCCGGCGGGGTCAGCGCGCGGGCGAGTACCAGATCGGCGAGGTGTACGCGCGCTCCTGCACCGTCATCGGGACCTCTTCGGGCAGGTGCAGGCCGTAGAAGCGCGCGTCGAACGCCGTCCAGCGCGGCGTCGGGATCTCGAGCACGCGCACGTAGTAGAAGGCGCGCTGCGACGCGTCGAACGACGGGTCCGTCCACGCCGCGCCGAGCAGCGGCGAGCCGATCGTGTTCGTGTACGACGCGTGCGCCACGTCCACCGTGCTCCCGACCGGGGTGCGGCAGCGCCCGTCCTCGCCGGCGGTGCGGCCGTCCGACAGCGCGACGTCGAAGATGCGCTCGTGCTGCCGCCCCTCGGCGTCGAGCCAGCCCTTGATGACCTGCACGCGGTCGAGGTTCGCGCCGTCCACGTCACGCAGCGCGCGGATCAGGAGCACCGGCGCCTTGCCCGCGGGCGCGGCCCGCAGGTCGCCGCCCATCGGCACGCCGCGCCGGTAGCCCTCCGCCGCGAAGTCCGGACGCGTCACGTCCTGCTCGACGAAGTCCCAGCCGGCGAAGACGCGCACGGTGATGCGGGTGCCCGTCGTGCCGTACACCTCGCGCCGCTCGAGCGCGTCGAAGATGGACGCGCGGGTGTTCTCGCGCGCCCAGACGGCGGCGAGTCCGGACGCCCCGAGCGCCCACGCCTTCGTGACGAGCTCCGGCTGCACGGCGGGGATCGCGACGTGCTCCCAGCGCTCGGCGCTCGGCTCGGTGGAGGGCGTCTTCCCGAAGAAGTTGTCCTCCGACACGGCGGAGAGGCCGGTGTGCGCGTCGGTGCTCCCGATCAGCCCGAACTTGAAGGGGTTGGCGCCCACGCGCTCCTCGATCCCGAGACCGGCGCCCAGCGACGAGCGCACGTAGCTCCCGGGCAGCATCTCCTTCGTGGTCGGCGCGGTGCCGCCGAGGTTCGACTTGTCCCAGATCTCGAACGCGGCGAACTCGTCGTCCGGCGCGAGCAGAGGATGCACCTCGCTCGTGCCCTTCGGCTGCGTGACCTCGACGACCGGTTCGCGGCGCGCGCGCGTCTCCGCGTAGGCGCGGTCGAACGGCCGGCCCGACATCGTCTGCGGCA
Source organism: uncultured bacterium (assembly GCA_937996235.1). Classification (GTDB taxonomy): domain Bacteria; phylum Planctomycetota; class JAJSAM01; order JAJSAM01; family JAJVHW01; genus CALKVK01. Next base: position 160,219 of record CALKVK010000025.1, read on the forward strand.
TCCACATCATGCCGTTGCTCAGGTTGCCGTTGTGCGGGATCGCGAGCAGGCGGCCGCCGGTGCGGTCCTCGTACGACTGCATCCACTTCCACAGCATCTCGGGGTCGGGGCTGTCGTACGCCGAGAACGGCACGACGCGCAGCGCGAGCGAGGCGTCGTCACGGAAGATGACGTTGCGGTGGAGGTTGCAGCCGCCCGGCGTCGACGTCCACTCGAAGCCGATGAACGCCGTGAAGCTGCCCGGGTCGTTCCAGCGCTCGGCCGCGCGCACCACGCTCTCCCACGCGGCGCGCATCATCTCCGGGCTGCCGATGGGATCGGTGCCGGTCGTGCTGCCGCGGCGGATCCAGTCGCGGAAGGCCTCGAAGCCGTTGCCCGCCTTGACCATGTCGTGCCACAGCCGGCCGACCTCGGTCTTCAGCAGGATCGGGTCCGACGTCACGATCATCGGCGCGAGCCCGAGGTTCTCGGCGTGGTCCGAGACCACCAGGAAGTCGTACGGACGTGCGAGCCGCACCCGCTGGCCCGAGCTGCTGCGGACCTCCTCGCCGCGGGCGAAGCGGTACGCCTCGTCCGGACCCAGGCGGCAGCCGACCATGCCCGCGTCGGTCGAGTAGGACGTGTGCAGGTGCGTGTCGCCCCACAACACGCGGTCGGGGAACGCGCGGTCGAGGTGCGGCGAGTACGAGCGCTCCGCCGGCAGGAACTCGTCCGGGTTGGGCGCCTCCTGCGCGACGGCGGCGGCGGCGAGTCCGCCGAGCGCGAGCGTCGCGACGGCGGTGCGTGTGGCGATGGACATTCTCATGGGGGACCTCCGATGTCGTTCCGGCGCGCGCTCAGAGCGCGGCCACGCGCTCCACGAGCCAGAAGGCCGCGACGCCGCCGATCGAGTACGGCAGCACGTACGGCCTCCACACCGCGGTCCGGGCGGAGCCTGCCCGGCGCGGGATCCGTGCGACGACGCGCCGCGCGACGGCCGACACGCCGAGCGCACCGCCGACGAACAGCAGGTGCCCGGTCTCGACGCCGGCGCTGAAGAACAGGAGGGCCGCGGGCACCTGGCCCTCGGGCAGTCCGGCGTCGTGCAGCCCGCCGGCGAACCCGAGTCCGTGCAGCAGGCCGAACGTGAACGCGATGACCCACGGCGCGCGGGCTGCGAGCCCCGGCCGCCCGCGCCGCGCGTGCACGACCTCCGCCGCCGCGAAGACGATCGAGAGCGCGATGACCGCCTCGACGGGCGCCGCGGGCACGTCGACCCAGCCGAGCGTCGCCGCGGTGAGCGTCACCGAGTGCGAGAGCGTGAACGCGCTGACGGTCCGGACGAGGGCCCAGCCGTTGCGACTGAGGAGCATCAGCGCGAGCACGAACAGCAGGTGGTCCGCGCCGGTCAGCAGGTGCTCGACGCCGAGCCGGAAGTAGACGCCCGCGACGGCGAGGAAGGACGGTCGCAGCGGCACCTCGGCCGCCGGCGCGCTCGGCGTCAGGCGCTGCGTCCAGCGCGAGCCGTCGGCGAACTCGACGACGACGAGCGCGTCCGTCGACGTGCCGTCGAGCCCGCGGATGCCGATCGTGCGGCCGCGCAGGCCCGGCGCGTAGAGCGTCCACTCGCGGATCGCGGCGCCGGGCGGCGTGCGCGTCGTCGCCGGCGAGGTCGGCACCGAGGAGCCCGAGATCTCGGGCTCGAGCGCGAGCCGCGCGTCGCCGAGCATCGGCGTCTTCCAGAGCACCGTGAACTCGCCCTCGTGCACCTCCTGGAGCTGCAGGTACGCGGGGCGCAGCTCGTGCGCGAGCGCGGGGAGCGCTGTCGTCAGGAGCGCCGCGACGGCGACGAGCACGCGCAGCACGAGCAGCCCCGCCCGGCGCGTCACCGCGCGACCTCGTCGGTGGCGACGAACGCAGGCGAGATCGCGTCGAGCGGACCGAGCAGCGCGGCGGCGGCGGGATCGACGACGACCGCGTACTTCGTCAGCAGCGCGTCGAAGTAGCGCCGGGCGCTCTCGCGCCGGAGCTCGTCGCGCCAGCGCTCGAGCACCTGCGCACGCACGCTCTCGAAGTCGCGCACGCGGCCGGCCGCCCGGTCGCCGACGCGGACCAGGTGGAGTCCGTACGCGGAGCGCACGGGACCGCTCCACGCACCCGGCTCCAGCCGGAAGACCTCGTCGGCGAACTCGGCCCCGAAGCGCCCCGCCACGGCGGCCCGGTCGGCCGCGTCGCACGCGGCGTCGAGCAGCGAGGGGTCGCCGGCGGGCGTCGGCGCGCCCGCGACCCGCGCCGCGTCGAGGGCGCGCCGCGCCTGCGCGTCGTGCGCGGCGTCGAAGAAGACCTGCTCGAACGAGACGCGCGCCTCCTCCCGGAACAGGTCCGCGTGCTCCGCGTGGAAGCGGCGCAGCGCGCTCTCCGGGGGCTCGGCCTGCCGCGTCGTGTCCTCGACGAGGAAGCTGACCTTCTGTGCGAGGCGGCGCCGCACGACCGGGTCGTCGCGGTCGAGGCCGAGCTCGCGCGCCTCCCGCGCGAGCAGCTCCTCCTTCACGAGCTCCGTGACGAGGTCGCGCAGCTCCGACTCCGCGGGCGGTCGCTGCCACTGGCGCTCGAACGCATGGCGCAGCCACGCGACGTCCTGCGCGCCGATCCGCATGTCCGGGGCGGCGGCGGCGTCCGGCGCGGACGGGGCGCGGCGGCACCACGCGTACGCCAGGAACAGCACCGCGCCCGCGGCGAGGAAGTGGACGAGCGGTTCACGCAGGAACGCCCGTGCTGCAGTCCGAGCCGTCATGACGCGTCACGTCCGTGGCCGCCGCCGGTCGCGGGGAGACCGAGCAGCGCGGCGATGTACGGCGTGGCGCGGCGCACGCGCGTCCCGGCCTGGACGAGGCCCTGCAGGTACGCGATGGCGACGCCGTCGAGCGCCTGCAGGTGGACGAGATCCAGCTCGACGCGGCCGCGGCAGCGCGCGTACGCGTGCCGCACCTCGTCGACCCCGTCCCAGCCGAGGTGGCCGTCCACGCGGAGTGCCGCGACGTCGCCGAGCTCTTCGATCTGGATGCGCAGGGGCATGCGCCGCCTTTGCACCCCGAGTGCCAACTCCGCGCGCGCCCCGGCCCGCGGCGCCCGGGCTCCCCGGCCGCTGCGGAGGCGGAGCCGGGGGCGGGGCACGGCACCGGTGGGGACGAAATGTCGCCCCCGCGCGGGCGCCGGGGGCAGACTGGGCCCGGATGTCGCCGGGCGACGATCGTCGGGGCGGAGCGGACCTGGCAGCCGAGGGCGCGGCGGGAGCGTCGGCGTCCGCCGCGGACGCTGCCGCGGAGCGCGCGGACCCGGAGCTCGCGGCGCTCTTCGACCGCGCGCGCGCAGCCCGCGACCAGGGCGACGTGACGGGGGCGCGCTCGCTGCTCGAGGCGGCCGTGGCCCGCGCCGAGGAGCGGGGCGCGGACGCGGACGCGCCCCGGATGCAGCTCGCGGCGCTCCTGGTCGGGCTCTCGGAGCCCGACGCCGGACTGCGCCAGCTCGATGCGTGCGATCCGGCGCGCGTGGCGCGCGACGCCACGGCGCTCCTGGCGCGCGCGGGCGCGCTGCGCAGCCTCGGCCGCACCGTCGAGTGCCTCGGCGCGTACCGGGCGGCGGCCACCGCGGCGCAGCGCGCCGGCGACGCGCGGCGGGCGGTCACGGCCACGATCCTCGTGGCCACGGTCGAGGACCAGCTCGGGCGCTCCGCCGCCGCCGTTGCCGGGCTGCGCGACGCGCTCGCCGCCGCCACCGCGGCCGGCGAGGCGGACCTGCGCGTCAAGGCGCAGATGGCGCTCGCCGGCGCGCTGATCCGCTGCGACGCGCCGGCCGAGGCCGCGCTCGTCGCGCGCGACGCTCTCGACGGAGCCCGCGAGATCGGGAGCGCGGTCCACGAGGCCTACGCGCTGCGCGCGCTCTCCGCGACGCACGAGCTCGGCGGCAGGTCCGCGGATGCGATCCGCTGCGCGCGCGAGGCCGTCGACGCCGCGCGCCGTTCGGAGGAGCCGCTGGTGCTGGTCCAGACGCGCCACCGTCTCGGGGAGGCGCTCCTGCACTCCGGCGACGCCACCGCCGCGCGCGCGGAGTTCGAGGCGTGCGCCGAGACGTCGCGCGGGCACGGCGAGCAGATCGCACTCTGCATCGCGCTCGGCGGCCTCGGCGAGGCGCTGCTCGCCGACGGCGCCGCCGGCGAGGCGGCGCTGCGGGCACAGGAGGCGCTCGCGCTCGCGCGGACGATCGAGGACGCGCGGCTCGAGCTGAGTGCCCGTGACCTGCTCACGCGCACGTACGAGGCCCGCGGCGACACGACCGCCGCACTCGCGGCCCAGCGCGAGCTGGCACGGGTCCAGCGGACCGTGCAGGAGAAGGAATCCACCGAGCGTCTCGAGCGCCTGCGCGCCGAGCTGCAGGTCGAACGCGCGCAGACGGAGGCGGCGCGCGCGGGCGAGCGCGCCGTGCGACGCACCGCGCTGCTCTTCCGGCTGGTGCTCGACCGCGTGCCGAACGTCGCGCTGCACGCGTACGCGCCGGACGGCACCGTCGAGGCGTGGAATCGCGAGTCCGCGCGGCTGTTCGGCGTGCCCGCGGCGGCGGCCGTGGGCGCGGCGTGCGAGGACGCTCTCCCGTCCGCGGTGGCCGCCGACGTGCGCCGCGGCCTGGCGGGCGACGACGCTGCGCGCGCGGCGCCGCAGGTGACGGAGCGCACGTTCCTGGACCGGGACGGCACGGAGCGCTCGTCGCTTGCGAGCGCGTTCCGCGTGCGCGACGCGGCGGGGCGCGACCTGCTCGTGTGCTCGGACGTCGACGTCACGGACCGCGTCCGGTCGGAGCGCTCACTCGCGGCGGCGCTGCGCGACGTGCAGCGTCTCGAGCAGCGGCTCGCGGCGGAGAACCAGCTCCTGCGCGCGGAGATCGTGGAGTCCGGGGGGTTCGAGGAGATCGTGGGACAGAGCCCCGCGCTGCGGCGCGTGCTGCACCAGATCTCGCAGGTCGCGCCGACGAACGCCTCGGTGCTGGTGCTCGGGGAGACGGGCGTCGGCAAGGAGCTGATCGCGCACGCGATCCACGCCCGCAGCCCGCGCAAGGACCGCGCGCTCGTCACCGTCAACTGCGCGGCGCTGCCGGCGTCGCTCATCGAGAGCGAGCTGTTCGGGCACGAGAAGGGCGCGTTCACGGGCGCGCTCGCGCGGCGGCTCGGGCGCTTCGAGCTCGCGGACGGCGGCACGATCTTCCTCGACGAGATCGGCGAGCTCCCGCTCGACCTCCAGGCGAAGCTGCTGCGCGTGCTGCAGTCCGGCGAGATCGAGCGGCTCGGCGAGCCGGTCACGCGCCGCACGGACGCGCGCGTCGTGGCGGCCACGAACCGCGACCTGGCGGCGTGCGTGCGCGAGGGCACGTTCCGCGCCGACCTCTACTACCGGCTCGCGGTGTTCGAGATCCACATGCCGCCGCTGCGCGAGCGGCGTTCGGACATCCCGCTGCTCGTGGCGTACTTCGTCTCGCGCTACCGGACGTCGCTGCGCAAGCACATCGAGCACATCCCCGAGGCGACGCTGCGGGCGCTCTCCGACTACGACTGGCCGGGCAACGTGCGCGAGCTGGCGAGCGTGGTGCAGCGCGCGGTCATCCTGAGCAACGGAGACACGCTCGAGATCGACGGCGTCTTCGGGCTCCCGGCCGCGGCCGAGCCCGCGACCGAGGACACGGGCGAGACGCTCGAGTCGGTCGAGCGCGGCCACATCCGGCGCGTCCTCGACGCGTGCGGGTGGAGGATCAAGGGCGCGGGCAACGCCGCCGAGCGCCTGGGCCTGCCGCCGAGCACGCTGCGCTCCCGCATGACGCAGCTCGGGATCACGCGCCCCCGCGGCGGCTGATCCGCCGCGCTCAGCGCGCCGGGGCGGGCAGCCCCGCGAGGTGCTGGTGCAGGATGCGCCGCATCTCGAGGATCGCGCCGGGGTGCCCCTGGCAGGAGTGCACGCAGCGCACCACGACCTCGGACTCGGCCGACGGCAGGTGCGCGCTCGCGTACGACACGACGCCGTCGTCGCCCTCCTCGGGCGGCCCGTCGCCGTCGACCGCGACGATCGAGTGGACGTGCACGCGCGGATCGATCGGCAGGTCGGCGAGCGCGCGCACGAAGTCGCTGTCGGGCTGCATGTTGTCCACCGCCGTCGGCAGCGCGCCGACACGGTCGCCGCGCAGCAGCGCCACGTTGCGCGAGACGGCGTCGGCCGTCCCCTGCACGAGCGCCCCGGGCAGCGAGACGAGCATGCTGCCGAGCTTCCCGACGAGGTTGCCGGCGACGAAGCTGCCCGCGTGCGGCGTGGCCACGAACACGACGCGCTCGACGCACGGGAGCGGCTCGAAGAAGAGCAGCTCACGGAGCCGCGCGCGCTCGGCGGCATCGAGCTCGAGCGACTCGAACGGCGCAGCGCTGACGTTGCGCCAGAAGCGGTCGCCGGACGCCGTGGCCGTCAGCCGCGTCAGCAGCCCGCCCTGACTGTGACCCGCGACGACGATGTGGCGCAGCGCGTCGTCGGTGCCCTCGGGATCGAGCTCCGCGAGCGTCGCCTCGAGCGACGCGCGCAGCGACTGGGCCGACACCAGGACGGGGACTCCCGTCGAGTAGAGGAAGAGCCAGACCTGGTAGCGCTCGGCGATGACGGGGTCGGCGTCGAGCTCGTTCACGAGCTCCGCCCAGCGCGCAGGGCTCGACGCGGTGCCGTGCACGAGCACGAGCGGGATCCGGCCGCGCTCGTACGGCCGGCGGAAGAAGAGCCCGTTGCGGAACCGCATCGTGTCCTTCGCGAGGAACCCGGCGAGCTCGAAGCGCCAGATGTCGGAGTCCGTCAGCGAGTGGGCGACCGGAGCGGTCACGTCGCAGGCGAGCGGCACGGAGCGGCCGCGCACGAGCGCTTCGCGTGCCTCGTCCGGGGCGCGGACCACGAGCGTGGCGCGGAGCGGCTGCGCGCCGAGGTCCGCGAGCTCGCCGTGCACGTCGAGGAGCGCCGTCGCAGGCGCGTCGAGCCGCGGCGCCACGCGCCCGGGACCGTCCGCGGTCTGCGCGTCGTCGGGCGGCGTGGAGCGGCCGGCGACGAGCTGCGCGCCGAGACCCGGTGCGCGCACGCGCGACCGCAGGCCGACGACGGCGAGCTCGCCGGCCCAGCGCAGGTCGTCGAGACCCTCGGCCGCCGTGCGGCCGCCGTCGACCGTCACGTCGAGCGCCCCCACCGGCAGCGCGCGCGTGCCCGCGACGAAGCGCAGGCGCCCGTCGGCCGGATCGCGGAACGCCTCCGCGAGTCCGCGCTCGTACAGGTCTCCGGCGATCCGGAAGCGCGGGTCGAACGGTCCGGGCGGCGGCGCGTCCGCCGCACCGAACAGGAACAGGTACGCGTACACCGCGGCGCCGAGCGCGTAGGTGCGGTCGCCGTGGGCCTGCGCGTGCGCGAGGCACAGCTCGGAGAGCCCGTAGAGCCGGTCGCGCGTGTCCGCCGCGCGGGCGAGCGCGTCGAGCGCGACGATCGCCGCCGCGGGGTCCTCCGCCCAGAGGTCCGCAAGGTCCGCGCGCGCGAGCACCAGTCGCGCGGCCGCGCTCGGCCCGTCGCCCGACAGCACGCTGCGGCCCGTCTCCACGTAGACCTCCGCCGGCGGCACCGCGACGGTGCGCACCGGGGCCGCGCAGGCCGTCAGCGACGACACGAACCCGATCGCGAGCACGACCGCCGCTGCACGCGCGGCAGCGCGCAACGCTGCTCCCGTCGAACGCGGTGACCGCATGCCGAGCCCTCCCGTGCGGTGCGCTCCGGCCCGGCTCCCGGGCCGGCGGCGCTCCGCGGCCACGTACCACACACGCCGTGCCGGGGCCGCGCGCCGCACGCGCACCTGGGGCGCGGGCGAGCGCTCGCCCCCGACCCCGCGTTCGGGGACGACCCGCCGCCCGGCATGGCGCGCAGACCCGAGAAACGTGCCGCGCCCGCCGCGTCGCCTGGGGCACGATGGCGGGATGCAGGAGCTGTCGCCGTGACCCCGGGCCGCGTGCGCGCGGGGTTCGGCGCCGTGCTGCTCGTGGTCGCCGCGTCCTGTCCCGGTGGGGACGCGCGCGCCGACGACGGCGGGTGGACGGTGCTCCGCGCGGATGCCGTCCGCTCGTCGGGCGGGGCGACGCTCTCGCAGCGGCAAGACGGCGCATTCGTCGCCACGGGCACCAACCCGGACACCGACGTCTACGAGGTCGAGGCGAGCGTCGCCGACGCGGGGCTCGTCGCGCTGCGGCTCGAGGCGCTGCCCGATCCGGCGCTCCCGAAGGGCGGCGCCGCCCGCTCGCCGAACTCGAACTTCTGCGTCAGCGAGGTGGAGCTCGAGGTCGCCCCGCCCGGACGCCGCACGTGGGAGCGCGTCGAGTTCGGGACGGCCTTCGCGACACGTGCCGACGACCACAGCGCGCGCCGCGCCGGCGACGGCGACGTGGGCTCGCACTGGGTCGTGCGGGGCACGCACGGTGCGCCGTCGGTGCTCGTGCTCGTGGCGGACGCGCCGTTCGGCTTCGCGGGCGGGACGCGTCTGCGCGTGCGCGTGCGGCAGGAGTCCGCGCACAAGCAGCACCAGCTCGGCTGCTTCCGTCTCGCGGTGACGACGTCCACCGCGGCGAGCGACGCCTACGCGCCCGTCCGCCGCCCGCTCGCCGAGCGCGTGGACGAGTCCACCTGGCGCGGCATCCAGTTCCTGCTCGGCCGCCAGCACCCCGACGGCACCTGGTTCTCGGCGCAGGAGCCGGACCGTCACCTCGGCATGACGGCGCTCTGCGCATACGCGCTCTCGAAGGCGGGCGTCCCGACCGAGCACGCGACGCTGCAGATGGCGCTGTCGTATCTCGAGACGCATCCGCCGCACGAGACGTACGACGCCGCGCTGCGCATCCTCTGGCTGACGTCGCTCGATCCGGAGGGGTATCGCGCGCAGATCGAACGGGCGGCCGAGGTGCTGCGCTACGCACCGGGGCAGTACTTCGCGTACGAGCTGCCGTGCGCCGCCGGCGACCTCTCGAACCATCAGTTCGCAGTCGTCGCACTCAACGCGCTCGACACGCACGGCTTCCCCGTCGAGCGCCGCACGTGGGAGCGCCTCGCCGACCGCAGCGTGGTCACGCAGAACGCGGACGGCTCGTGGGGCTATCGCCAGCCCGACGCCGCGACGCCGACGATGACGCTCGCGGGACTCGCCGTCGCCGCCGCGTGCCGCGCGGCGCTCGAGCGCGCGAAGGCGCCGCGCCGCGCCATCGAGCGACCGGAGGCGGCGGTCGCGCGGGCGCTCGAGTACGAAGCGCAGCACTGGTACCTGCGCGCGCCGCGCAGCCGCGGACCGCTCGACCGCTGGTTCTGGTACGGGTGCTACGGCATGGAGCGCGCGGCGGCGCTCGCGGGCGTCGAGCGCTTCGGCGCGCACGACTGGTACCGCGAGGTCGCGGACGTCATCTGCGAGGAGCAGCAGGACGACGGCTCGTGGACGAACCCCTGGGGCGAGGCCGAGCGCAACACCGCGTTCTGTCTGCTGACGCTCGCGCGCGCCACCGCCTCGACCGGCGTGCCGTCGATCCCCGCGCGCTTCGAGGCGCGCTGGACCAACGCGGGCACCTGCGACCTCGGCGTGACGGCGCTCGGTGCGCCGGGCGTGACGGCCTACCTGACGGACGTCGGCGCGGCGGCGATCTCGCGTCTCGCGTGGCCGGGCGAGGTGCGTCCGCGCGTGCTCGAGGTGCAGTGGCACCTCGATGGCGTGCCGCTCGGCGACCCGTGCCGCGAGGGCGTCGACTCCGCGACGTCGCCCGCGCGCGGTCCCCTTCCGCGCTGCGCGGTCTCCTTCACCGTTCCGCGCGACGGCGACCACGAGCTGCGCGCCGTCGCGCGCGTGGCCCCGCCGGACGGCGGCGCGCCCGTCGATCTCGCGGGCACACCGCTCGCGATCCACGTCTCGGGACTCGTGGACGCCGACGTGCTCGAACGGATGCGCCTCGCGCGCGCCGCGCTCCCACCGGGCTGCGACCAGATCGAGGCGTCGTCGTCGCGCGACGACGGCGAGTTCGCACCGAAGCGCGCGTTCGACCGCTCGGAGAGCACGCGCTGGGTCGCCCGCGCCGACGACCCGCAGCCCACCCTCACGGCCACGTGGCGCCGCCCCGTGCCCGTCGCCGCCCTGCGGCTCCTCCCGGCGCTCGATGCCGCCCATCTGCGCGACACGCCGACCTTCGACGTGCCGCGCCACGTCCGCGTCCGCATCAACGGGACCGACGACCACGAACTCGACCTCGGACCCGAGCACCTCCGCGACGGCGCCACCCTCCGCCTCCCCGCCCCCATCCGCATCCGACGTCTCGAAGTGCGCATCGAGACCCGCGACCCCGGCGAACGCGAGAAGGGCCAGTGCGGCTGGCGCGAGATCGCGCTGCTCGGGGAGTGAGGGAGAGGGGCGGCGCGCAGCGGCGCGCGCCTGAGCGCGTGCGTCCGTGAGCAGCGACCGCAGCCGCCGTCGTCTTCAGGGGCGCGAGCCCGACTTCATTCCGCGGCGGCGATGCGCGGCACGTAGCGGTAGTACGAGGTGAGGCACATGGCGGTGAGGGCGTGCTCCTCGACGCTCGCGGCAGCGGTACGCGCGGCGAGCGGATGCAGCACGAGGGAGTCCCACTCGCGTGCATCGTCACCACCGATCTGCATGACCGCGATCGAGAGGAGGAACGTCAGCTCCGATGCGGGCTGGAGCCGGTCGGGGCGCGTCCGCGCGATGTCGAGCGCCGGCCGCAGAGCCGTTCGGATGTCGCCACGGCTCGCGCTCGGCGCGTGGAACGCGACGAAGAGGGCGCGCGCGACCGCCAGCGCCTGCGTAGCGGACTCGTCACCGGGCGCGACAACGGCTCGATCGAGCGCCTCGGCGACGATCCGTACGGCCGCCGGATCGACGCTGAACTCGGCGAGCGAAGCCACGTGCAACGCGAGCAGCGTCCACGCGAGATCCAGAGCGCGCTCGCCGTCGACGACAGAACACTCACCGGCCGTCGCGGGGAGTGTGGAGAGACGCCGCACGAGGCGCGCGGACGCTCGCTCACCAGGCGCCTTCGCCAGCACTGTCCATGTCAGCGCACGCCACTCCGCGAGTGCGAGAGTCGTCAGCGCGAGGCTCCGCAGATCGCCCTCGGCCTCGCTTCGTTCGAGGGGGTCGTCATCCCCCGCCGAGCGCGCCAGCGTCAGTAGCGATCTCCGGCAGTCGCGCAGCGGCCGGACGTCGGGATGCTCCGGATCGAGCGCGGACGATCCGATGCTGAGCGTGCCGAGCGCACAGAGGGCGGACTTCCGTATGTCGGAAGCAGTTTCGCAGTCTGACCAACCAGCGTCACCCCTGCCGCACGCCACGACGACACCGAGGCTCGACGGCACGGCGAGCGCGGTGACGCAGGAGCGACCCGTCAGCAGCCGATGGTCGTACGCCCGTGGCGGAAACGGGCACGGCGCCGGTCCCACCGTTGCCATCGTGCCGTTGACGACCACCGGCTCGTCGGTGCGCTCGAATGCGCTCAGCTCGAGGCCCCGAAACTCCTCGTCGATGCATCGATAGGGACGGCGCGGCAACAGTGCCGGTGCGGGCGACTGCACGTCCGAGACACGCATCGTGCGAGGAGAGCCCGACGATGAGACGGCAGCGGACGTGGCGTGCGTCGCGCACGCCGCAAGCAGCGTCGCGCAGAGGAGCTGAACGGCCGAGGCCGCACGGACACGCATGCACGCTGGGAACGAGTCGGTCGCGCCGTGGTTCGATGTCCCATCGGCAGCCCGAGCCTGGCTCGAGTCATCGACGCTGTCCTTCAGCGCCGATCTCCTCGGCGCCCGCCTCGCGCTCCTGCAGCCCCTTCGCGTCGGTACACGCCAGTTCGCACTGCCGCGTGGTGATGCGAGCCAGGCTCCGGAAGTCAGCGATACGCGCCGTGCAACTGATCGAGCGCCGTCGCCGCAGCGACGCGCAGCGCGGAGTCGTCGCTCGTCGTAGCGGCGGACAGCGCGGCGGCCGCCGCCTGCAGCTCCTTCGACATCGGCGTTCGCACGTCGGGACGGGACTCCAGGCACTGCTCGAGGCAGAGCACGGCAGCCGTCGTCGTCCAGACCCGGCCGCCCGCCGCGGACCACGGGTCGGCGGTCGGCCACGAGCCGTACGCGCAGGTACTGCTGCGCTCCTGGCTTCCCACCAGGGCCTCGACGAGCGACTTCCGCCAGCTCGCCCACGATGTGCCTCCGACGAGCCGCATCGCACGCGTCCCGTAGAGCCAGTAGTAGAGGTCGATGGTCCCGGCGTCCGTGTCCCAGCGCGGCGGGCTCGCCGCGAGCAACTGCACGCCCCGGCGAAGCGCAGGATCGTTGCGAACTGTGCGCCCGGCGAGCAGGCGCACCACCAGGCCGACCGCGGTCAGCGACTCGCTCCGGTCCGGCGGGAATCGTTCCATGGTCGACCCGCTGCGCGCAGGCGGGCCGCCCCGGCGCTGGTACCCGACGCGTCCCGACTCCGGATCCGTCACTCTTTCCAGCCAGTTGAGTGCGCCGTGGAAGCAACCCGGTGGGGCGTCGACCCCGCCCTTCGCTGCGGTGGCGAGCACCGACACGGCCCAGCCCGTGACCGACGTGTCGTTGTCCCCGTCGCGGATCCCGTAGCGCCACGCGGCGTACGGATTCTGGCAGAGGGCCACGAAGTTCACGGCGCGCTCCGCGGCCGCCTTCGCCTGCGGTGACTGCACGCACTCGCACCACTCCGCGATCGCGAGCGCGGCACTCATGCTGTCGTACTGGTAGTACGCGCCGGTCCTCGGGCCGAAGCAGCCCTCGCCGTCCTGCGCGCGCAGCAGGTACCCGACGGCCGACGCGACCGCGTCGCGGTGCGGTCCTGCGTACGGCGTCTCGCCCGCCCCGACGAGGCAGCGCAGCGCCAGCCCGGTCACACCCACGTCGTGGTCCCGTCGGCCGGGACCCGCGCACGGGCTCGCCGTACACCGCGCCGTGAAGCGATCGCAGTCCCAGCCGCCGTCCGCGGACTGGTGGCGCACGATCCACGCGAGACCATCGGCCACCGCGCGTTCCACGGTCCCCGGGGCGTGTACGGGTGGGTCGTCCGAGCGCGCAGCCGCCAGGGCGATCGTGCCGATCGCGACGGCGGACTCGAGCTGGACGCGTCCTCGCGGATCCGCAACGGCTTCCGTCAGCGCAGGGAGTGCGCCGAGCGCCGGAGCGCCAACTCGCGCGAGAGACTCCGCCGCCGACCTGCGCACGGCACCGACGGGATCGTCGAGCGCACGGCCCAGGTCCGGGACGGCTTCGGCCGCGGCCTCGGTCATCGCTCCCAGAGCCGTCACCGCGGCGATGCGCACGCCGCGCACCTCGCTCCCGAGTCGGTGACGGGCAGCGACGACGGCGCGCTCCGGGTTCGCGCGCAGGACCGCGGGTGCCCACGCGGCGACGGTGTCGTGGTCCGTCGTCCAGAGTTCGAGCAGGTGGTCGATCGCGTCGAAGCCGGTCGCGAGCAGCGTCTTCGCCAGTGCGGGCCGCAGCTCCGGCGCGAGTGTGGGGAGCCGCTCCACGAGTGGCGAGATGGCCTCCTCGGCTTCGGGCCCGAGCGCCGCCAGGGTTTGTAGAGCGTCGACGGCGACATCCTGGTCCGCGCCGAGGGCCAGTTCGACGATGTGCGCGACGATCGGCCGCGCCGCAGCGGGATCGACGCGCGCGACGACCCGCACCACGGCGCAACACGTCGCAGCGTCCTGCGAGTACGCGAGTTCGACGAGTTCCGGCGCAACCGCGCGCGCCGCGGGGCCGATGTCGGCGAGCACCGACAGCGCCTCGCGCTGCAGGTTCCACGCCGCACGGCGCACGGTCGCAGCGAGCGCCTCGGCCGGTGCGCCGCCCAAGCGGACGAGTTCGCGGTGCGCCACCTCGCGCACGTGCGCGTCCGATGACCCGAGTTCGCCGATCATGTCGGCGATTTCGTCGCTCGTCGGCTCGTCCGCGTGCGCGGGCCGAGCGCTCCAGCCGCTGCACTGCAGAGCGCACACGAGCGCGATCGGCAGGGCCCGCACGGAGCGCATGCCGTCAGTCTATCGGGCATCGCTCGCGAGCCGGCGCGGCCGACGTCAGTGGAACCGGATCACCATCGGCACGGCGCACGCGAGATCGACGATCGCGAGGATCCGACAGAGCGCGCGGACGCGGCCGGGGAGCTCCGTGCACTCCCTTGCGGCGTAGACGTTCGCAAACGACGTGACGAGCAGCCCTGGCGCGAGGATGAGCAGCGCCTCGAATCCCAACGCAACGCCAGACCTCGTCAACGCGTCGAACGAGGCGACGAACACGCGCACGCTCTCGACGGGAAGGAACATGCCGAAGAACAGCACGATCCCCGTCGCCAGCACGACGGGCCCGTCGCACGTTGGCGGCTCCGAGTCGGGGTTCGACGGGTTCACGTGGATTGACCGCGTAGAGACGGCGATCCCTGCGGCCTTCAGCATGCCCGAACGCGCCGGGCTAACCTCCGGACCTCGCACATGTCGACTCCCGACGTCCTCCAACTGCTCGGCGATGCCTGGCCCGCGCGACGTCGCGGCCTGCTCGGTTCGTTGCCTCCCAGCAAGGCGACCGACGACGTCGCTTCGGCCGTGCGCCGCGCCGCGGCAGCGGGCGAACACTGGATCTTCGCCCTGCTGTACCTCGCCGGCGAGTCGGACGGAGCGCTGCGACGACTGCTGCTCGACGAGATCGCCGCGACGTTGGCCGCGCTCCCTGCGCGGCGCTGGTACCGTCTCGACGCGCTGGCCCGCCCCGGCTTCGGCTACGACCCGACGACGCGCCTCTCGCCGACGCGCTCGGCTCCCGCAACGCCCGTGCTCGAGTCGATCCGCGACGGTCTGCGCCGCTGGAACGACTGCTCCTCGCTGGAATCGATCCGCTCGCAGCTCGGGCTCCACATCGCGCCGCTCCTCTTGGCAGCGCTCCACCGCAGCGGACGCGTTCGCGAGGCGGCCGTCGGAGCCGTCGCAGGCGACGTCCGAGCGCTTCCCGTCCTCCTCGTGCGTGCGAACGACTGGGTGCCGGCCGTGCGCGAGCGTGCCCGGACGAGTCTCCGTGGTCTCGTGGATCCGACGCACGGCGCCGCGTGGCTGGCTGCGCTCCCTCTCCTCGTGCGGCTCGACATCTGCGGCCGCACGTCGCACACGTCGCTCCTCGACGAAGTCGGCGCGCTCCTCCGCAGCGACGCGGCACGCTCCCTACTCCTCGACGCGGTGCGCGGCCCGGATGCGGCGGAAGCGCGCACGGCGGCGCCGATGGTGGCGCGAGCGTTCGGCACGTCGGATCGCGGGGCGGTCGCCGCACTGCTCGCCTGTCCCGACACGCTCGTCCGGATTCGTGCCATCGACGCGTACGCGGACGCGTTGGACGAAGGCCTGATCGACGTCGCCCTCGACGATCCCGTCGCGATGGTCCGAAGGCGCGCGCTCGACGCCGTGCGCGAGCGCGACACCGACCAGTTCGCCCGGCGCATCCGCGCGGCGTGCTTCGATCGCAGCGCCGGCGTCCGCGAGTACGCGGCCTTCTACTCGCGAAGGCTGGGCACGTACGACCTCCCGGCCCTGACCGCGGAGGCCGTGCGCCGGCTCTCGGCCCCCAGCGGGTCCGTCCTCGGTCCGCTCGCGTTCCTGTGCGATCTCGAGGGGGACGAGCACATCGCGACGATCCACAGGTTCGCGGACCACCCGAGTGGCCGCGTTCGTCTGTGCGCGAAGCGCCGGATGATCCGGAGTCACCGCCCCCTCACTCCGCTCGACCCGCGACTGCTCGACGACCCGAGCCCCAAGGTCGCGCGCCGCCTGGTCGAACTCCTCCGGGCCCGCGGCGAGCCCCCCGACTGGCCGCGGGTCGCTCGGCGGTTCGAGGAGAGTTCCGATCCCGACGAGGCGTGCGCGTGGCTCGAGACCCTCACGAGGAACCGGATCTGGGAGGCGCTGCCGCACCTGGTGCGCGCTCTGGACGACGATCGAACGGCCGTCGCCCGACGGGCGCGGGGGTTGATCGACGCCACGACGGGCCGGACCTTCCGCGGCTACGTGCATCCCGAGGAGACCGCGCTCCGCGAACTCGCCTCGGCACTCGGCGCGTGCCGTGACGCCCGTGCGACCGAGGTGACGACGTGGGTCCGCGCAGTCACCGGGCGGAAGGAGTGGCCGGAAACGTCGTGAGTCGCTTCCTCCGCGAAGCTCAGGACCGGCCCGAACGCTCGACGAGGTCCAGGAACGCACGAGGAGTGACGATCTCCACTCCCTCGTACTCACGGACGTCGAGGAGATGCCGGTCCCCGCTCACCACGTACCGCGCACGGCCCTCGAGAGCGGCGGACAGGTACTTGTCGTCATCGGGGTCCGCCGCGACGACCGCGACCACGCGCTCGCCCGGGACGATGTCGGCGAGGAACGCGAGCGCGTCCACCCAGGCGCTCACCTCAGCCGCCGGGAGTCGGAGGCAGCGCCGGACCTTCGGATACGCGAGCGACCGGCGGTACTCGTCGACGATCGCGGGCGACACGACCGCCTTCACCCCCGCGCCGCGTGCCACTCGTTCCAGGATTCGACCGCCCGGTCCTTGGGGCCGGATGAGCGCACTCACGACGACGTTGGCGTCGAGAACGGCGCGGAACACGGACTACCGCCGGCGCTTCGCGCGGGAGCCGTGCTTGGCCTCGTTCGCGAGGGCGTCGGCCTCCGCCGCCGATGCATCGCCGCCGCCGCGACGCGCGAGGACGTCCAGCAGGAACTCCCGCGAGAGACGTTCCATCGCTTGCAGCGTCTCGACCGGGACAACAGCCGCGAGCGCCGTCCCCTTGCGCTCGATCACGAAGCGGTCGTGACGCAGGTGGACCCGGTTGAGGATGTCCCCGAGCCGCTTGCGGACCTCCAGCGTCGAGATGTGCTCGCTCATGTGGACGAGCCTAGCACAACTATGATGGTTGCGTGAGATGCGACATGCCCACGGCGGCCGGGACGCTCCAGCGGGATCTCCGTCGCAGCCTCGCGCTCGCCATCGCCATCGGAGGCAGGCTCCGGATGTCCTACCTCGCTTCGATGGCACGAATCGCGCGTTCGATCGCGGTTGCGTCGTTTCGCCGGGCGAGAAGCCGCAGTCTCGTGGCTCGCAGGTCGGGCAATGCGTCCACCGCGGGCGGGCCGATGGCGGCCAGGCAGTCGGCAGCAGCGAACAGGTAGGGCGGGGCGCCGTTGCCTCCGAGCGGCACCCGGGTCGGGTACGCGCCCGCGAGTGCGCGGCGGATCTCGGGCAGCGCCGGGGCCGCGGCCGGGCCCATGCCCTCGAGCAGGTGGAGGGCCAGCCCCGCGGCAACGCCCTCTCTGCCGGCGGCGACGATGGCCGCTCGAAGGACCGCGACCGAGTCGCTCGGTGCTCTCAGCCCGTGCCAGGCGGGAGCGAGCCTCTCCACGCTCAGCAGCCGGCCGTCATCGAGATCGGCCGCTCGCTCGAGCGCGGGAAGCACTGCGCGCCACGCGGCGGTGTCGTCGTGTGTCGTCATCCAGAGCGCGGAGCCCGCTGCGAGCCGGAGTCTCGGATCGGACGCATCGCAGGCGACGCGCAGCCGGTCCAGGACGGGACCGTCGACTGGCGCGAGTCGGACACAGGCCTGGCACGCACGGACGCGAACGGCGATGGACGAGTCGCCGAGGAGCGACTCCAGCGCGGCCGCGCGCTCACGCTCCAGCTTCCGGAGCCCGCCGTACTCCCCGAGGCAATCGGCGACGCCGACGCGGACGTCCTCGTCGGTGTCATCGGCGAGCGCTCGCAGGAACGCCAACGCTTCTGCGTCGGGGAGGGCGGGCGCGAACCGGACGAGGCTCCTGCGATCGTCCGCGGATGCACCGACGTCGCGCGTGGCGGCACGCAGCGCCGACACGATGCGAGACTCGCGCGCAAGCGCTGCCGTAGTGCGGGCATCGATGTCGCGCAGGCACTCCGAGTGGCGCAGGAACGCCCCGATTCGCGCGTCGTCGGATGCGGCGAGATCGCCGGCACTCGCTTCTGGGTCCCTCGCGTTCCACGAACGGGCGGCGGCGACCGCGTCGTTGGCACGCGCCACCCGAGCGACCTGTTGCAGTTCGTCCTCGGTCAGCCAAGGAAGCAGCGAAGCCGCGGCGGATCCCAGCGCCGCGATGATCGGGAGAACCTGCCGACGTGCCGTGGCGTCCGTTTCCGTGCGCAGGACTCGTTCACACGAGGCGACCAGCGCCATCTCACCGCCTTCGAGCCGGCAGATGACCCGGACATTGCGAGGGACGTACGTCGCCTCAGGACACTGCTGCACGAGTGTCGCGACGACGTCGGCGTGCGCGCCGACGATCGGCGCGTCGTTCCTCGCCAGTATGCGCAGCGCATCGTCCCGCACGCTCCGGTCGCCTCTCCGAAGCAGCGCAAGCGCCTGCGCGTCCGTCGGCGGGAACTCGTCGGCCACCAGGTCGACCAGGTCGGCCGCCAGGTGACGGCGCGCCGGGTCGTCGTCCGTCGCCTCGGCGAGAGCGGCAGCGGCCGCTGCGCGGCGCTCCTCCGAGTCGCGTGTGCTGTCGAGGAGAGAGCCGAACGCTCGCAGCAGCGGGTCGCTCGCCGCGCGGAACGCTGCGAGCTCCGCCGAGGTCCACCCGTCGAATCTCCGATCCATGGCGAGAATGCCCTGGATGGCCGACGGCGCCTGCAGCAGGGGAACACAATCCCGTGCCGCGGACGGATCGGCCTCGGCGAGATGGCGAAGGGCCTCGAGACGCGCGTCGCCGTCGAGATCTGAGTCCAGGACGACGGCGCGAATCGCGGGGACGAGTGACTCGCGTGCGTCGGGCCATGACACAAGAACACCGATCGCAGCCAGGCGATGAGCGGCGTCGCCGGTTCGCGCCATCGCGGCGAGCGCGTCCGCCGCCGCGTCCGGCCCGCGCTGCAGCGAGCCGAGCAGTTGGGCCAGTCGTTCGAGCCGGTGGCCGTCGGCATCCGGCATGGCCGCGATGAGACCGGGAGCCGCATCCTGCGCGTACGGGCCGAGTCTGCGGACGACGTCGGCGGCGCCCGAAGACTCCGCCGCGTCCGTGGTCAGCAGCGGAACGAGCGCTGCGCCACATCCATCTGCGGCCGGTCCCGCCTCGGCCAGATGCCTCAGGGCAGCGGCCCGGACGGCCGCGTCGGGATCTTCGAGCGCGGCGGCGAGCGATCGGGCGAGCGCCGGACCGTCCGTGGCGTACGGCCATGCGATCCTGCGATCGTGGGAACCACCGTCGCCGATCCAACGCAGCACGAGAGCCCGCAGGGCGGATGGTCCGTCGCGCAGCGCGGCGATGGCGGCACTCATGTCTCCGGGACGGAGCCAGCGGCAGAGTTCGGGTGGAACGCGACCGTGGTCGGAGTTCCGCAGGTCGATGAGGCACAGCTCGCCAAGGCGTGGCCACGCTGCCGTCCCCAGGGCCTCCCACTCCGCGCGGTAGCGCTCGAATGCGCGGACGTCGGGATCGACCTCCCGCGACCACGCGGCGAGAAGCGCGTCGACGCGGCCGGCGACGGTCTCGTCGTCGGTCGCCGCGCGGTGGCGGGCCGCGGCGATCGGAGGCGGCGCAGACGGCGCCGAGGACGACGTCGGGGCCGAGCCCGTGTTCGCGGGCGCACCCGCATCCCCGCACGATGCGAGGGCGAACAGCGCGCAAGCCAAGAGGGCAGATCGGAGCCGAGCGCCCTTCATCGTCGTGCGATGCTACGCGCACGCCTGCAGTTCTGGTGTTCGGCCCGGACTATCGAACCCGGGACCGTTCTTCGCCCGCGCCCGGGAGCCGAGTAATCGTTCCGGGTTCGGTGTTCTGGGAGAGGCCCTGATGACCCGTGTCCGGATCAACGCGCTCGTCGTCGCCGCGGCGGGTGCGTTGTGCGCGTGCTCGGCGCGCGGCGCCGTACTGCTGGAGCGGCGCCCGTACGTCGCGACTCCGGACGCGGCCCCCCCGGCGGCAGCGACGCTGCGTGACCTGTTCACGCGCGAGGAGTTGATGGCCGCGGACGGCACGCGCCTCCCGTACCGGCTCCTCGCGCCCGCCGCTGCGCCGCCCGGTACGACGCCGCCCGGCGCGGGGCTCCCGCTCGTCGTCGTCCTCCACGGGTCCGGCGCGATCGGCGGGGACAACGTGCAGCAGTTGGGCGCGTTTCCCCTCGCGTGGGCGCGGACCGAGATCGCCGCCGAGTTCCCGGCCTGGATCGCCGTGCCGCAGGTCGCGGTGCGCAGCGCGGACTACGTCCCCGGCGACGACGGCCTGCTCGAATCCCACCCCGGCGCGTCCCTTCCGCTCGTCGTCGCACTGATCGAAGAGCTGTCCGCGCGACCCGGCGTAGACCGCGGGCGCATCTACGTCGTGGGGTTCTCGATGGGCGCGTCTGCGGCGCTGAACCTCGCTGTGCTCCGTCCCGATCTCGTCGCCGGCGTCGTCGCGTTCTCGGGTGTCGCGCCGCGTCGAGCGCTCGCGGTGCGCACGGCGGCGACGTCGCAGCTCCTCGTGCACGGGACGGCCGACGACGAGAACCCGATCGGGCCCGACCGCGCCTGGGTGGCGGCACTCGCGGCCGCCGGAGCACGCCCGCGCCTGGTCGAGATCGTCGGGATGGACCACCGCGTGGCGCCGGAGATGGTCGGGGCGCGCGACTGGCGAGCGTGGCTCTTCGCCCAGCGGCTCGGGACCGCGCGAGACGCCGCGGAACGACGCTAGCCCGCACCGCGGCGGTGCTGGGGCGCCTCGTCCCGCTACCGGCGGGCCCGCGCGCGCCGCACGTTCGCGACGATCGCCGGGGGCGCCTGCTCCACGCTGCCCGACCGGAACGGCGGCTGGGGGTCGTACTCGAGCACGAGCTGGATCTCCTGCGCGACGTCGGGACCGGCGATCCGCGCGGCCAGCGTCAGCGCGAGGTCGATCCCCGCGGAGACGCCCGCCGCCGTCGCGACTCTCCCGTCGAACACGACGCGTTCGCGCGTCGCGACCGCGCCGCTGCGGCCGAGTTCCTCCATCGCGAGCCAGTGCGTCGTGGCGCGCACGCCCTGCAGGAGTCCCGCCGCGCCGAGGACGAGCGAGCCGGTGCACACGGAGGTCGTCCAGACCGACGTGTGGTGGAGCGCGCGGATCCACGCGAGGACCACCTCGTCGCGCGCGACGACGCGCGCTCCGGGACCGCCGGGCACGAGGACGACATCGGCCCGCGGCACGTCCTCGAGCGGCGTCGCGACGCGCAGCCCGACCACGCGGTCGGCCGTCTCGACGAAGCCCGCGCGGCGACCGACGCACCGGACCTGCGCGCCGGGGAGGCGGCTCAGGACCTCGTACGGACCGATGGCATCGAGTGCCGTGATCCCGTCGAAGAGCAGAAGGGCGATCTCCATGCGCGACTCCCCTTGCCGTGCGTGGATGCGCACGATCGCGCGGGCGGCGACCGCCGCGTCCGCTTCGGCTCGACCCTTGCGCCGGGTCCCTACGCCGGGTCCGCGCCCGATGCCGGCGGCTCGACCGCGATCTCCGTCGTGACCGAGTTCGCGATGAAGCACTGCTCGTGCGCTTCGTGGTGCAGGCGTCGCAGCTCGTCGCCGGTCGGCCGGCGGTCCCCGGCGAACCGGATCACCGGTCGCAGGATGACGCGCGCGACCGCCTCGCGGCCGGCGGCGTTCGGCGCCATCCGGCCGACCGCGTCGTCGGAGTAGGCGTCCACGACGTACCCGCGCTTCGCCGCAAGCCACAGGAACGTGAGCATGTGGCAGCTCGCGATCGCGGCGACGAACGCCTCCTCGGGATCGACCGCGGCCGGATCGGAGCACGGCGGCGGGACGACGTGCGGCGACGCCGACGCGCGGACGACCGCCCCGCCGTCGAAGCGCCACTCGTGGCGGCGGCTGTAGCGCAGGTCCGTGAACGCGGCTCCGTCGCGCGTCCACGAGACGATGCTCCGGTGTTCACTCACGGCGTCAGCCCTCCCCGTTCACGGCATCCGGTCCGAGACGCCGCGGTCCTGTGTCGCACGCAGCCCTGCACCGTCACGTCCGCCGCCCTCTCGTTACGTCTGCCCATCCGGAGGACGCGAACAGCCGAGAGAAGCCCGGATAGGGACGCAACGGGATGACGTCGAACGCAACGAGTCCCGCACGGACCAGCGGCAGCGACGACAGCATCTCCTGCGCATCCCCGACGCTCGCGCACTCCAGCACGAGAACGGCCTCGGTGCGATCCGCGCGGAAGTACAGCTCCCGGATCGTCCCGGCCTGGTGCAGCGCCCAGGCCGCGGCGGCCTCTGCCTCGAGATGCGGGGCGAGTTCGGCGGCGGAGACACCCGGCACCTCCCGCTCCAGCGCGAGCAGCTTCATGGTGTCGTCGCCTCCCGTCGCGCCGACCGCCGCGCGGCGCCACGCCGCGCGCCTCGCCGCGCCGTCTTCGTCCCGCAACGCTACGCCGGCCGGACGGGCCGGCCCCACCGGAAGGCGGAAGACGACCCCTCCAGTTGACGCGGCCCGGCATGCCGCACGGTCATGGATGTGCGAGGCTAGCCCGACCTTCTCACGAGGCTCGCGCACGTCGTGACGAGCACCGCGGTGCGACCCACGTTCCGAACGGATGCGGCGTACACGGTACGCACCGCCGGCGGCGTCCTGGGTGAGGACGGAGTGTCGCGGGCAAGGCGCCGAGGCGATCGCGACGCCGTGGCGTCGCAGAGCCGAGGCAACGCAGCACGCGGCGCTCCGGACCGCCCAGGTGCGTGAGTCGTCGTGAGAAGGTCGGGCTAGCCGTTCGCTTCCGGCCCTCGACACGCAGCACGGAGACCGGTCCGGCGACGGCGCGCACGCGTAGAGTCGCCGGACACGCGAGGAGGTGGCGCATGGCAACCGAGTTGACGTACGAGCGTCCGCTGACGCCAGCCGACCTCGAGACCACGCCTCTCGCGCCGCCAGGTGTCGAGATCCGAGCACTGTCGCGTCCCGACGCCGACGCACTGCACGACGTCTACGTGGACGCATTCTCGACGCGGACCGCGACGCCGCTCGACGCAGCGACCTGGACACGGAAGTGGCCGCTCCACGCCCTGTGCGTTCCGGACCTCTCGTACGTTGCGAGACGGGGCGACCGCGCCATCGCGTACCTGCTCGCGTACGTCGACCCGGATGTCGACCCGCACGAAGGATGGATCGGCCAGATGGGAGTGCGCGTCGCGTGCCGGAACTCCGGAACCGCGACCGCGCTGCTCCGCGCCGCGCATCGGGGCTTCGCCGCGGCGAAGCTGTCACGCGCCGCGCTCGGCGTGGCCCCCGACAACGAGCACGCGATCCGCCTCTACGAGTCGCTGGGCTACCGGCGGCGGCCGGATTGACTGAGTGCCGGAGGGTTGCTCGCCTCATCGGCGGTGTCCTTCGCCCCCGAACCCCTGCGAGTCCGCCTCCCGCCATTGCAGCCGCTCGCATCCCTGCACGCCGGCTCCCAGCGCCGCATGACGGTTCGAGCCAGGCTCCGGATGTCAGTTGCCAGAGTCAGCGCTTGCCGCGACAATCACCGCGATGGGCTCGAGACGACAGCGGCGTGCGACAGCGGGCGCGCTGTTCGAGCAGGGGGAATCACGCGCGGAAGTCGCGCGGCGACTGGGCGTGTCGCGATCGACGGCTTCGGAGTGGTATCGGATCTGGTCGATTTCAGGCCGAGATGGGCTTCTCGATCGATCGCGTCGAGGACGCGTCCCGAAGCTGTCCGATACCGACCTCCGGCGTGTGCGGCGAGCGATGCTCTGCTCGCCACGCGACGCAGGAGTTCCGACCGATGAATGGTCGCTGGACGTCGCCGTGTGGGTGATCGAGCGACTGACCGGGGTCCGCTATCATCGTGGACACGTCACGCGCTTGCTCCGACGCCTGGGCTGGGTGATTCCTCCGCTCGGTCAGCACCGAGACAGCGCGGCCTTCGCCCGTGCCGGACCGACCGACCCCGATGGGAACGCCACCTTGCTGATCTGGCGTTCTGGCCAACGTATATCGAGTCGTCGCGCCTGAAGAGCTGCGACATCGATTGGAGTGCGCCCAGGTCCCGCAGGCCGGCCCGCATCGATCACGAACTCCCGCCCCGGCGCATCGCCGGAGTAGCGCGCTCCGTGTCGCGGTTCCTCGATCGAGGGGTTCGACCCCGAGTTCCTCGCCCGGCCTTCTCACGAGGCTCGCGCACTTCGTGGCGATGACCTCGGCGCAATCGAGGCTCGGCCTGCCCGCGGCGAGCACGGAGCGCGCCGCGGGCGACGTCTTGAGCGAGGACAGAGCGTCGCGAGCACGGTGCCGAGGCGATCGCGACGCCGTGGCGTCGCTGAGTGAGCGAGGGTGCGGCGCAGCCGCACGAGGAGGCTCCTGCGGAGCCTCCGAGACGAGCGAACGCGAAGCGCAGGCCGTAGGCCGAAGCGGAGGGGAGGCAACGCAGCACGCGGCGCTCTGGGCCGCTCAGGTGCGTGCGTCGTCGTGAGAAGGTCGGGCTCGCGCCTCCGCGCGGCCGCGCCGCGAGGGCGACTCGGTGTTCAGATCTGGCTCTGACACATGACCGGGCCCTGCTGCCAGAGGTAGAGCCTGTTCCCGTCCATGTCGGAGAGTCGCGCGAATCGTCCGACCTCCCCCTCCTCAATGATCCCGCCGTCGAAGTGCACGCCTTCCCTGCCGAGGCGCTCGGCGACACTCTCCAGTGTCTCGGTCACGTTCAGACCGATCTGGATCGCGCCGACGGATCCGGGCTCTCCGGCGAGCGACGAGCGGGGGTGCAGTCCGATCACGAACCCGCTGCCTGCATCCACCTCGGCCCAATGGTCCGCCGCCCGCATGCGCAGGCGCAACCCGAGTACTCGCGTGTAGAAGTCCACGGCCTTGTCCATGTCGGACACGAACAGCGTCGCATTTCCTCCGTCGATCATCGCCTCCTACCTCTCTCGCCACTCGGGCGCTGCTGCCTCGGCCCGAGAGCGGGCCGGTTCGCGTGGCACCGTAGAAGCCTCGAGGGTGCGAGGTCAACTGGGGGCGCTCGCGCAATTGCCGTACAGGTCGTTCCCCCGGAGGGGTGCGGAGGACGAACGCCGAGGCGCCCGCTCGCCTGGGAGCGCTGGCGACCGGGCGCGCCTCCACACCCGGTCGAGCTCGGCGCACGGCACCGAGAGCCGAACGCAGCGCGGGGCGCGATCCGCGGCGGTGCGTGGCGGCCACCGCCGATCAGCAGCAGCCCCACGTGAACGCGAGGACATCGGGATGCGCCGGGCACTGCGAGACATGTCCGCATCCCGCATCGCCGAACATGTGGTCCACGCCGCAGTTCGAGTCGATCTGGAAGAGGTGCCGCATCGTCGCCGAGCAGCGCGGGCACGACGGGTATTCGACGTTCTGGACCCACGCGGGCCAGCCACCGAGCTTATCGCCCGGCGCGGCCATGCCGATCGCCTCGGCGAGTTCCTTGCCGTCGTCGTCCTGCGCGTCGAGTCGGAGATTCGGGATGTTCAACCCCAGCTCCGGACAGCGGACGGTCCCGATGCCCGCCTTGTGGTCGTAGTCCAAGTGCAGGCCCAGCGCGCCCTGTTCCTCGGGGTGCGGGGAGTCGTGGAACGCTTCCCACTTCACGACCGCACGACCCGGCAGTTGCGCCGCAGCGTCCGTCCTGGGCGCGACGAGTTCGGCGGCCGGGACGGCCCGGACCACGTGGGCCTCGGAGAACGGCTCCCAGTCATCGCACACACGACAGTAGAAGACCTGCAAGACGATCGGCCCGGTCCACGGCGACTCGGCGGGTGTCTCGCGCCCGTCGAGTTGAACGAAGAGGGCCAAGGGTTCACCGCACCTGGCACAGACCGGCGCGGTCTCGCCGGCACGGAGCGCGGGCGCTCCGCCGAACTGCGACAGACGACGTGACGCGGCCCCTGAGGTCTGTTGCTCTGCGACGCTCGTGACGGGCGGTTCGACGACTCCGAGCGACCTCGCCGGCTCGAACTCGCCCCCGACTCACCCCCGTCGCCCGACGTAGAGCGCCTGCTAGAGCACCTCCACCGGAATCGGGCCGATTCGACGGGTCTCTGGGCGGCTCTCGCCATCGCCATAAGTCGCGTGCATACGCG
>CALKVK010000026.1 GCA_937996235.1 uncultured bacterium
TGCGATGTTAGTGTGCCCCTCCGACGCCCAACCTGAGCGATCCGGGGATCCCTTGCCCGGCCTTCTCACGAGGCGCGCGCACGTCGTGACGAGGACCGCGGTGCAATCCACGTTCCGAGCGGATGCGGCGTACACGATGCGCAGCGCCGGCGGCGTCCTGGGCGAGGACAGGGCGTCGCGGGCAAGGCGCCGAGGCGATCGCGACGCCGTGGCGTCGCTGAGCCGAGGCAACGCAGCACGCGGCGCTCTGGACCGCTCAGGTGCGTGAGTCGTCGTGAGAAGGTCGGGCTAGGATCGTGCCGCGTCCGCAACGCGGGAACGCAATGTCCTCCACCGAGAACGCCGTCGGGATCGACGACCTGCTGACGCAGGCGCAGTGGGTCCGTGCGCTCGCGTACGCAATGGTGCGGAACGACGCGGATGCGGACGATCTCGCGCAGCGGGCACTCCTCGCCGCGCTGCGTTCGCCGCCGGCGGAACTCGGTGCGCTGCGCGGCTGGTTTCGCACGGTTGTTCGCAACCTTGTGCACGAGGACCACCGCACCGGGGGACGCAGGCTGACGCGCGAGTCTGCCGTGGCTGTTCCGGAGGCCCACGACGCCGACCCGCGCGAGCTTGCGGCGCGCGTCGAACTGCTGCAGGAGGTGGTTGCGGCGGTGCAGCGGTTGCCCGAGCGATACAAGGAGACGATCCTCCTCCGCTTCTTCGGCGGACTCGGCCGGGCGCAGATCGCCGCTCACCTCGGCGTCAGCGAGGAGGCAGTCAAGAGTCGCCTGCAGCGCGCGCTCGACATGCTGCGTGCGGACCTGCGCCGTCGCCTCCACCTCGATGACGACGACGCCGCGTTTGCGCTGGCGCTTGCGCCGCTCCTCCGCTGGCCACTCGCTGTTCCGGAGGGCCCCGCCTCGCACTCGTCGCGTTCGCGCTTCGTCCGCGCCGCCGGCGCCGCGCTCGGCCTGGTCGTGGCGGCTCTCCTCGTCGTTGCGGTGCTGCCGCACATGTGGTCCAGCGGCGCGAGCGCACTGCCGACCACCGACAGCGGTGGGAGTGGAGGGTACCTCGAGGCCGCCGCGCGCACGCCCACGCGCGATGGCGCGCGCCGCATCGCCTCCGTGCCCTTGGCGGACCCCCGCACTCAACCGCTGCACGGCGTCGCGGAGGCAACGACGACGGCGCGTGCGGACGAGGCGCCGCGCGACGGCGGAAGTGCGGCGCTCGTCGTCCTCGACGGCTGGACACCCGACCTCGGTCGCGTACCGCTGCGCCTGCAGGTCCGTCATCTCGAGACGAAGAAGTGGACGCCGTCGCGCACTGTCGTCGCGGAGGAGGGGCGTCTGCGCCTCGACGCCGACGAGCTCGCGGATCCGGGTCTGCGCGCCGTCTGCCTGCGTGTGACGACCGATCATCCCGAGTGCGTTCCGACCACGACCGAGATCGCTGTCAACGTGGGCGGTGCCGGAGCGCAGGCGCACGTCGCTCTGCGCCGCGCGGTGCACGTTCGCGGACACGTCGTGTGGGCGGCCGTGTCGTCGCCCGACCAGGTGTACGTCGGCGTCGTGCGACGCGTGGAGCGTCCGGAACTCTACGAGGCCGTGGACTCCTGCGCCATTGACGTGGACGGCGTGTTCGACCTGCGCGCGGATCCCGACGCCGCCGGCGCCGTGATTGCCACCGGGCCGACGTCTGCGACCGCTTCGGTGCAGTTCCAGCGGCCGATCGACGTGGCGGGCGGCTCGATCGAACTTCGCCTGGAGCCGGGTGCGACGATCGAGGGGCGCGTGGCGCACCGGTCAGGAGGACCGCGCGTGACGCGCGTGATCGCGCGCGCGGATGCGGCGCGCTTCGCCGTCGCGATCGGCGGCAGCTCGGCGGGCTGGTGCGACGACGCATTCTGGTGCCCGGACCGCCAGGCCGACGTCGCTGCCGACGGCTCGTTCCGAATCGAAGGGCTCGAGCCCGGGCCGTTCAGCCTCGGGCTGGAGGGCGCCGGCGTCGCCCTGGATGTGTTGAACGCTGCCGGTCGCGCGAACGCCCCGGCGAGGGACGTCGAGATCGTGGTCGAAGGCGCCCCGCTGATCGTGCGCGTCCTGCGTGACGGCCGCCCGCTCGCGTTCACCCGCGTGCGCGTGAGCGGGGATCGCGGCGCTACCTCCGGCTCGACCGACGCGCGCGGCGAACTGCTGCTGCGCGTCCACCCAGACGTTCCGTATCAGGCGACGGTGGTCGATGCGGAAGGGCTGCGGTACGTGGAGAGCTTCCGCGCGGCCGCGCCGTCCGGTGACCCGCAGTGCGTGGAGCTCGAGGTCAACGCCCCCGACCTGCACTGGTGGCACGTGCGCCTGCTGGATGCGGAGGGCGCGCATGTCGAGGAGGCGACGGCCCGGTTCACTGCGGACGACGGACGGTTCGGCTCGTCATTCGTGCTTCGGGCGACCAAGGACCCCGACTCCGGCGCACTCGCGTTCGGACCGCTCCCGGCGGGCGCGTACTCCGTCGAGATCGGAGCCGGCAGAGCGGTGCACGACCCGACGTGGTATCTCGAACCTGCGAGCATGCGCGTCGTCCTGCCGTCGGCGGAGCGCGCTCCCGCGGAGCTCGCGCTGCGTACCGGAGGGAGGCTGGTGCTCACGCTCTCTGACGCCCATGGCGGCCGCGTGGGCATCCGGCGTGCACTCGCACGCGCCGAGAACGGCCTGGAGTTCCCTCTCCGCTTCGTCCAGCGGGGAGCCGGAGACCTCGTCAACAAGTCCCCGCTGCTGCCGGAGCCGTGCGACATCGTCCCGCTCCTGCCGCCAGGGCGCTACGACCTGGTACTCGAGCGCTCGCTTGGGGGCGTGCTGACGCGCCCGTTCGAGATCCGCGAGGGTGCCTCGACCGTGCTCGTCGTAGAAGCGCGCGACTGACGACGCCCGCCCGCACCCCATTGACACGGACGCGCGCCTCCCGGCAACCTGCCTCCGGATCGCGGACCGTTCCGGAGGTCGTCGCATGTGGACGTCGTGGGCTCTGCCGTGCTGTGCGGCTCTGGCGCTGGCCGCTTCGGCGTTGCCGGCGCGTGCCGCGGACGAGCTGTCGCTCGGGGACGAGGCGCCGGAACTCGAGTGCACCAACTGGGTGCGCGGCGCGGAGCTGAAGCTCGGCGACGGCTCGGGGCGCGTGCGCGTGATCGAGTTCTTCAACACCTTCGACGCCGACTGCGCGAAGGCGGTGAAGGTGCTCGAGGACGTGCAGAAGGAGTACGGCGCGCAGGGCCTCGACGTGGTCTCGATCAGCACCCAGGGGCCGACTGCGGTGAAGGAGTTCCTCGACGCGCACGCGGGCACGTTCCGCGTCGCGCTCGACGAGTACGACAACACGAACGCGGCCTACATGAAGGGCGTCTTCAAGCTGCCCCACGCGTTCGTCGTGGACCGGGGGCGGCGCGTCGTCTGGGCGGGCGAGCCCGGCGACGAGATGAAGAAGATCGTCGGCAAGGTGCTCGGGGGCACGTTCGACCTCGACGCCGTGCTGCGCGTGCAGAAGCTGACGACGGAACTCGTACGCAAGCTGCAGAAGACGTCGGACCACGACGGCATCGCCAAGGCCGCGGACGACCTGCTCGCGGCCGAGCCGTCGAACGACTTCGCGCTCAACTGGCGCATCTGGATCTTCGAGCAGAAGAACGACGTCGCCGGCTACCGCGCGTGGATCCGCGACCGCATGGCCGCGGCGAAGGACGACGCGGACGTGCTGAGCCGCGTGGCGTGGCGTCTCGTGACGCGCGGCGACTTCCAGTGGCGCGAGGTCGAGGTCGCGCTCGACGCGTCGCGTCGCGCGGTGGAGCTGACGCAGGAGAAGGACGCCGACAAGCTCGACACGCTGGCGCGCGTCTGGTTCGAGCTGGGCATGCTCGAGAACGCCGTCGAGACGGAGAAGAAGGCCGTCGCGCTCGACGCCGACGACGAGGACTACAAGGGACGGCTGACGCACTACGAGGCGTGCCTCGAACTGCGCAAGAAGGTCGAGAAGCCGGCGCCGAAGCCGCCGACGCCGAAGCCGCCGAAGAAGCGCTGACCGACCGACCGTCCGCGGGAGGTGTCCGATGACCGGGACCGGAACGCCCACGGAGCGCCGCCGCGACGTGCGCCGCGAGGTGTGCGTCGAGGCGCGCCTCACGCTCGTCGGGCTCACCGTCGAGGGGCGCATCGAGAACGTCGGCGCGCACGGGTTCTGCTTCGCGACGCGCGATCCGCACCTGCGCGTCGAGCCCGGCAACTTCGTGCGCATCGCGTGGGAGGGGGAGCCCGTCGGGCGGGCGGTTCGCGTCACCCGTGTGGACCGGCTGGAGACGGGGGACGGCGTCGAGCGCCGGCTCGGTCTCGAGATCGACGCGCTGCCGCTGCTCGACGTCGAGCGCTTCTGAGCCACGGGCCGACCGGCCCGTGCATCGCGGGCGTCTCGCGCGTCCAACGGGGAACGCCGCCGGGGAGGTCCCCGGCGGGGAGGAGGGAAGTCGATGTCACGTTGTCTCGCCGTCTCGCTCGTGGCCTTGTTCGCCCTCGCGGCGTCCGCCGGACTCGCACACGCCGGGGAGTCCGGGGGCGCCGCCGCACCGCCGCCCGCCACGCCGCAGTCCGCCGACCGCGCCGCGCGGGCCGGCGACCACGAGGAGGCGGCGCGTCAGTACCGGGCGCTCGTCGAGCAGGACGCGACGCGCTACGGCGCGTGGTTCCGCCTGGGGGGCGAGCTGCTCGCCCTCGGTCGCCATGCCGAGGCGGCGGAGGCCTTCGCGAACGCCGCCACCGCACCGCAGCTCGCGCCGACGGCCCGCTACAACGAGGGCTGCGCGCGGGCCCGCGCGGGCGACGGCGACGCGGCGCTGCGCGCGCTCGCGGGTGCGGTGACGGCCGGCTTCACCGACGTCGCGCTGCTCGAGTCCGACGCCGACCTCGCGAGTCTCCGCACGTCACCCGGCTTCGGGCGTGTGCTCGAGGCGGCGAAGTCCGCGCGCTCGAAGCTGCCGGAGCGGCAGTTCGACTTCTGGGTCGGCTCGTGGGAGGTGCGCGACCCGCAGGGCAACGTGGTCGGCACGAACGAGATCACGCTGCGTCAGAAGGACCACATCGTCCACGAGCGCTGGGTCAACGCGCAGGGCGCCGGCGGCGAGAGCGTGAACTTCTACGATCCCGGCCGCGCGAAGTGGCGCCAGCTCTGGGTGGACGACACCGGCGGTGTGACGGAGTACGAGGGCGAGTTCCGCGACGGCGCGATGCGCTTCACCGGGCGGACGTCGCTCGCGGGCGGGGCGACGGCGCTCGTGCGCGCCACCTTCTCGTCGGAGGAGGGCGGCGGCGTGCGCCAGCTCCTCGAGCAGTCGCAGGACGGCGGCCGCACGTGGACGGTCACGTTCGACGGCCGCTACCGGCGCAAGGCGGCGCCCACCGCGTCCGACGAGTAGCCTCGCCGGCGTGACGCACGACGCGCCGATGGCGAGCCCCGCGCGCGCGCTGCGGGCGCTCGGCGCGGCGCGTCGCGCGCCCGCGGGCGCGACGCTCGTGGCGGTCGGGGTCGCGGCCGCCGCCGCGGTGGGCCTCCACTTCGGCACGCCGCGCCACGTCGCCGTCTACCTCGGCACGATGGCGCTCGGCGTCGTCGTGACGGATGCAGCCGCCGCAGCGCCGGCCGCACCGCTGCCGGTGCGCCGGCCGGCGCGGGAGACGACCCTGCTCCTCGCGTTCGCGGCGCTCGGTCTCCTCTGCGGGCTGCTGCGCACCGCCTGGCTGCCCCAGGCCGCGGACGTTCCGGGGCTCGTGCGGCTCGCGATCCAGCTCGGCGCGCTCGTCTTCCTGCTGCCGATCGCGACCGCCGTGGCCTTCGCCCTCTGGCGGTATACACCGCGTGACGTCGGCTTCCGCGCGCACGGCCTGCTGGTGGTTCCCGCGCTCGTCGCGCTCTTCGCCGCGGGCGGCGCGGCGGCGGGGGCCGGCGGCTGGCTCTGGTCGCGCGTCCTCGCGGAGGCGGGGCTGGGCGGCCTCGTCGTGCAGGGTCTGCTCGC
Source organism: uncultured bacterium (assembly GCA_937996235.1). Classification (GTDB taxonomy): domain Bacteria; phylum Planctomycetota; class JAJSAM01; order JAJSAM01; family JAJVHW01; genus CALKVK01. The sequence goes on from CALKVK010000026.1 coordinate 6,035, forward strand.
GGGATCGACCGAGGAGTACTTCCGCCTGCTCGTGCAGACGCGCCTCGGCGCGCTCTGGCGGAGTCCGGCGCTCGGCTGGCTCGCCGCGTCCCTGCTCTGGTCGGTCCTGCACGTGCCCGTGCACTGGAAGCCGGACAGGCCCTGGGTCGCGGTCGTCGGCGTCTTCTGGTCGCTGCCCTACGGACTGCTGCTCGGGTACGTCACGCATCGCACGCGCAGCGTCGTGCCGGCGCTGCTCGTGCACACGACGAACCTCTGGGGGCTGACCGGCCTCTGACCGGCCTCCGGCCGGGGACCTCCGTCAGCCGCGGCGTTCGCGGCTCGACGTGCCCGGGAAGCCGAAGCAGACCGGGTCCTCGCCCGGCTTGAAGTCGCAGAACTTCGAGTGGTCGCCGGTCGCGACGTCGTCCTTGCTGCCGTAGCAGTACGGGCAGCGCGTGTGCGTGGTCGTGTCGAACTCCTGTCCGGTGCGCCGGCAGCGGACCAGCTTCGAGATCGGCACCACCGTCTCCTTCCGCGGCGTCTCGTGGTCGCTCATCGCAACGCTCCTGGTCTCGGGATGACGGATCAGGCGACGGCCGCGCCGAGAGCCGCCCGGATCTCGGCCGCGACGTCGTCGGGCGACGGGACGACGCCACCGGCCGTCCCGTGGAACAGGACCCGCCGCGTGCCCTCCGCGGCGAGCCGTACGTCGTCCACCATCTGGCCCATGCTCATCTCGACGGCGAGCACGGGGCCGTCGCCGTCGATCGCGTCCAGCGCCCGCCGCAGCTCCGGGTAGGGGAAGGGCTTCAGCGAGATGGGACGGAACAGCGCGGGGCGCAGGCCCTCCGCGCGCAGCTCGTCGACGGCCGTGCGGCAGATGCGTGCCATCGTGCCGAACGCGACGACGAGCACGTCGTAGCCGCCGGCGCCCGCGTCGAGCTCGGAGCGCCGCTCGGTCGCCGCGATGGCGTCGTACTTCGCCTTCAGCTTGCGGTTGTGCGCGAGCAGCTCCTCGGGCGAGAGGTAGAGCGAGTTGACGATCCGCCGCCTGCGTCCCTCGCGCACGCCGAGCGCCCAGTCGTTCGGCGGCATCGGCGGTCCGCGGCCGTCCCCGTCGGCGAACTCCACGGGCTCCATCATCTGCCCGATCATGCCGTCGGCGCAGACCATCACCGGGTTGCGCCAGCGCTCCGCGAGCTCGAACGCGAGGCCCATCAGGTCCACGGCCTCCTGCACGGAGGAGGGCGCGAGCACGATCACCTGGTAGTCGCCGTGGCCGTGGCCGCGCGTCGCCTGGTGGTAGTCGCTCTGCGCCGGCAGGATGCCGCCGAGGCCGGGGCCCGCGCGCATCATGTTCACGACCACGCAGGGCAGCTCGCACGCGGCGATGTAGCTCATCCCCTCGGCCATCAGGCTGATGCCGGGCGACGACGACGACGTCATGCAGCGCACGCCGACGCCCGACGCGCCCATCACCATGTGGATGGCGGCGATCTCGCTCTCCGCCTGCACGAACGTGCCGCCGACCTGCGCGAGACGCTTGACGAGGTACTCGGGGATCTCGGTCTGCGGCGTGATGGGGTAGCCGAAGAAGTGCACGCAGCCAGCGCGCACGGCCGCCTCGCCGAGCGCCTCGTTGCCCTTCATCAGGATCTTCGTCACGCGTCCCTCCCGGCGGCGGCGGCGACCGCGTCCGCGCCGACGGCCACGCCCGCGCGGAAGGCGGCGACGTTCGCCGGGGCGAAGCGCGCCTTCTCGCCGGAGAACTCGCCGTGGATCGCCGTCTCGACGGCCGCGAGCGGCACGGCGTGGGTCGCGCCCGCGTACGCGCCGAGCATCACCAGGTTCTGCGCGCGCTCGACGCCCGCCTCGCGCGCGAGGCGCCGCGCGTCCACGCGGACCACCGTGCAGTCCGGACGCTCCGGGTCGCGCTCGATCAGCGTCGTGTCGAGCACGATCACGCCGCCCGGCCGCACGCGCGGCGCGAACTTCTCGAGCGACGGGAGATTCATCGCGACGAGCGCCGCGTGACGCGTCAGCAGCGGCGAGCCGATCGGCTCGGACGCGAGGCACACCGTGACGTTCGCGGTGCCGCCGCGCATCTCCGGCCCGTAGCTCGGGAGCCACGAGACCTCGAGCCCCTCGGCCATCGCCGCGTGTGCGAGCAGCTTCCCCGCGAGCAGCATGCCCTGCCCGCCGAACCCCGCGAAGAGCACGTCGGTGCCGCGCATCACGCCGCTCCCTCCGCCACGGCCGCGGGCTCCTTGAGCACGCCGAGCGGGAACACGGGCAGCATGTTGTCCTGCAGCCACTCGGTCGCCTCGTGGGGCGAGAGACCCCAGTTGGTGGGGCACGTCGAGAGCACCTCGACGAACGTGAAGCACGTGCCGTCGCGCTGCAGCTCGAACGCGCGCTTGATCAGCTTCTTCGTGCGCAGCACGTGCGCGGGGTCGTGGGCCGAGCCGCGCGCGATGAAGCCCGGCGTGCCGAGCGTCGCGAGCAGCTCGGCCATGCGCAGCGGGTGGCCCGTCGACTCCACGTCGCGGCCGCGCGGGGACGTCGTCGTGCGCTGGCCGGGCAGCGTCGTCGGCGCCATCTGGCCGCCGGTCATGCCGTAGATGGCGTTGTTGACGAAGATGACCGTGATGCGCTCGCCGCGGTTGGCCGCGTGCAGGATCTCGTTGCCGCCGATCGAGCACAGGTCGCCGTCGCCCTGGTAGGTGAAGACGATGCACTCGGGCCGCGCGCGCTTCGCGCCCGTCGCGACGGCGGGCGCGCGGCCGTGCGCCGCCTCGAACATGTCCACGTTGAAGTACTCGTAGGCGAGCACGGAGCAGCCGACGGGGGCGATCCCGACGGCGCGGTCGAGCAGACCGAGCTCCTGCAGGCACTCGGCGGCGATGCGGTGGATCACGCCGTGCGTGCACCCGGGGCAGTAGTGCGACATCCGCTCGGTCAGCCCCGTCGTGTTCTCGAAGGTCTGGCGGCCGGCCTTGTTCCAGACCTCGATGCCCTGGTCGGGGCACGCCGTCGCGCACATCGCGCAGCCCGTGCACGCGGAGCGCTCGCCCACGAACGTGACGACCGTGTAGCCCTTCTCGTTCATGTGGTCCGAGAACGCGATCAGCCCGCGCGGGCACGCGTCGATGCAGAGTCCGCAGCCCTTGCAGCGCTCCTCGGCGACGTGGATCTCACCCATGGCGGCGGTGCACCTCCGGGACCAGGCGCGCGTGCGTCGCGACGCCGACGGGGACCGTGCGCGGCGCGGGCGCCGCGCAGCGCGCGCGCGTCTCCGGGCGCAGCCACGGCGGCAGCATGCGCCGCTCGAGCCGCAGCAGCGGCTCCGGCAGCGCGGCGACGCGCGGGTCGTCGGCGAGCCGGCCGAGCGCCGCGACGAGCCGCAGCGGGATGCCGGCGGCGAGCGCGACGGCGCGCGTCAGCGCGACGCCCTCGAGGACGACGTCCGCGTCGGTCGCGTCGAGCAGGTGCGCGTTCGAGACGAGCCCGGTGATGCGCAGCCGCGAGGCGGCCGCGATCGCGTCGGCCTGCGCGAGGCAGCCGCCGACCGTCGCGCTGAACGGCCGGCGCGCGTTGACGACCTGCCACAGCTCGTACGCGCCCTCGCGCAGGAGCGGCCGGAACGACGAGAGCACGCGCGAGCCGACGTCGTCGCCGCCGACGTCGAGGATCGAGACCGTGCCCGGGGCGGGCGCGAGCAGGCCGGCGACCTGCGGGGTCACGATCGGCAGGTCCGCGTACACGAGCGGGCCCTCCGGCACGACCACGCGCACGCCCGCGGCCTCCATCGCCTCGCGCGCCTCGCGGCAGCGGAAGTAGGGGTTCACGAGGTCGAGGTCCGCGATCTGGACGACGAGGCCGTGCGCGCGCAGGTGGAGCGCGAGGTTGACGGCGACCTCGGTCTTGCCCGAGCCGTAGCCGCCGACGAGGGCGATCAGGCGCTCGGCGGGGCGGGGGGCGACGGCTTCGGGCGCGGAGGACATGGCGGCGCGCGCCGGGCGTGACCGCGTTCGCGCGGCGCGCCGGTGCGTCCCGAGAGCCTAGGCCGGGCCGCGCGGACGCTCTGTTACCAGGGTCACAAGCACGCTCGGCGCGGGGCTCCGCGTGCGACGCCGATCACGCGCTGCCGGCGATGCGCGCGCCGGTCCCGGCGAGCAGCCGCGTGGCGAGCGGGTCGCCGCGTCGCAGCCCGAACAGCGCGGTCGCGGCGGCGTCGGCGGTCGTGCAGTCGGCGGCGACGATCGTCAGGCTGTGCGTGCCCGCGGACGTCGCGTAGGGGCGCGCCGTGCGCGGATCGACGAGGTGGTGGAGACGCAGCCCGTCGCGCTCTGCGCCGCGCTCGTAGTCGCCGCTCGTCGCGACGGCGGCATCGGAGACGTCGAGCACGTCGCACAGCGCGTCCGGACGCGCCGGGTCGCGGACGCCCACGCGCCACGCGACGCCGTCGCCGCTCCGCCCCGCGGCCGCCAGGTCGCCGCCGGCGTTGACGAGCGCGTCGTCGATGCCGTGCGCGCGGATCGCCGCGAGCGCACGGTCCACCGCGTGCCCCTTCGCGATGCCGCCGAGATCGAGCGACGACTCCGCGCGCGCGAGGCGCACGACGTCGCGGCCCGCGCGCCGGTCCACGTCGAGGGAGCGCCACAGTCGGGCGCCGGCGAGCTGTGCCGCGACGCGCTCCGTGTCCGCGGGCGGCGTGCCGTCGGCCCACAGCGCGTACGCGCGCCCGAGGCACGGGTCGAAGCGACCGTCGGTGCGCTCGGCCCACGCGAGGGCGGAGCGCACGACCGCAGCGGTCTCCGCGCCGACGGCGACCGGCTCGCCGCCGGCAGAGAGGTTGGCGCGACCGACGTCGCTCGTCGCGGCGAAGCGCGTCATCGCGACGTCGGTGCGGCGCAGCTCGCGCACGGCCGCGGCGAGCGCCGCGTCCGCGCGTGCGGCGTCGTCGCAGACGACCACGCAGTCGGCGACGGTGCCCATCACGAGCACGGTGCGGCGGTGCGCGCGCGGACGCCGCGCGAGGGCGAACGGCACGGAGGCGACGACGAACGCGCCGACGCCGAGCGCGAGCAGCTCGCGTCGTGCGATGCCGCCGGAGCTTGGACGTTCACGCGGTGTCATGACGACTCTCCTCTCTCCCGGCGTTCGGGCCCGGCGTTCGGGCACGCGCCGCAGCCCCCGCCGGTGCCGCACGCGGAGCCGTCGCAGCCGCGCACGCGCAGCAGCGCGAACGCCGCGAAGAGCAGCGCACCGAGGGCGGCGGCGACGACGTACGGGATCATGCGCCCGAGAGCAGTCCTGCGAAGCCCATGAACGCCAGGCTGAGCGTGCCGGCGACGATCAGCACGAGGCCCGCGCCGCGCGTCACGTCCGGGACGTCCGACAGCTCGGTCGTCTCGCGGATCGACGCCATCAGCACGAGCGCGAGCGTGAGCCCCAGGCCCGCGCCCACGGCGAACGCGAGACCCTGGAAGAGGCCGTAGCCGCGGTTCGTCTGGAAGATCGCGAGGCCGAGGATCGCGCAGTTGGTGGTGATCAGCGGCAGGTAGATGCCGAGCTGCCGGAACAGCGTCGGGCTGAACTTCTTCACGGCCATCTCGACGATCTGGACCAGCGACGCGATGACCACGATGAACGAGATGACGCGCAGGAACGGCGCGTACACGAGCACGAACGTGTTCAGCGCCCACGCGCAGAGCGACGTCAGCACGAGCACGAAGATGTTCGCGAGGCCCATGCGCAGCGCCGTCTCGACGCGGCCCGAGACGCCGAGGAAGGGGCAGAGCCCGAGGAACAGCGAGAGCGTGAAGTTGTTCACGACCATCGCCGACAACAGGATCCACAGGAGGTCGCTCACGAGCGTGCCTCCCCGGCCGCCGCGGCGCGCCGCCGCCGCAGCCACGAGAGCGCGATGAGGATCGAGCCGAGCGTCAGGAACCCGCCGGGCGGCAGGATCATCACGACCCACGGCTCGTAGTGTGCGCCGAACAGCGGGTGCCCGAGGAACGAGCCGGAGCCGAGCACCTCGCGCACCGAGCCCATCAGCACGAGCGCGATCACGAACCCTGCGCCGGTGCCGAGCGCGTCGAGCGCCGCGCGGCCGACGGGCCGCTTGCTCGCGAACGCCTCCTGGCGGCCGAGGATGATGCAGTTGACGACGATCAGCGCGATGAACGCGCCGAGCGCCTTGTGGATGCCGGGCGCGAGCGCCTCGAGCGCCATGTCCGCGACCGTCACGAACGTCGCGATGATCAGCACGTACGCGCTGATGCGCACCTCGCCGGGCACGAGCCGCTTGACCGACGCCACGAGCACGCTCGAGCCGAGCAGCACGAACGCGGTCGCGATGCCCATCGCGAGACTGTTCGCGACGCTGTTCGTGACGGCGAGCGTCGGGCAGAGTCCGAGCATCTGCACGAGCACGGGGTTCTCGCGCCAGATGCCGCGGAGGAGGTCCTCGCGGGCGGTCGTCTCCTTCATCGCGCGGCCTCCGCGGCGTAGGCGTCGAGCGCAGGGCGCAGGCGCGCGAGCGTCGTGTCGATGGCGTCGATGACCGTGCGCGACGAGATCGTGGCGCCCGTGATCATGTCCACCTCGGACGGTGCGCCCGTGCCGCGGCCGGCCTTCACGCCGACGAGCGGCGTCGTGCGTCCCACGAAGCCCGCCGCGAACGCGGGGTCCTTCTCGATGCGGTCGCCGAGCCCCGGCGTCTCGCGGCTCTCGAGCACGCGGATCGCGCGCACGGTGCCGTCCTTCGGCTCCCAGCCGAACAGCAGCGAGACCTTGTCCTGGAAGCCCGGCTTCGACGCGGGGATCGCGAAGCCGTCGAGGCGCGCGCCGTCGTCGCCGAGTCCCGCGTAGACGGTGTCGAGCGTGCGCGGGTCGGCGCCCGCCGGCAGGTCGGGCGTGAACGCGCCGTCCACGAGGTAGAGCGTCCGGTACGACGTCGGCCCCGCGAGCACCTCGAGCACCGCGTCCTCGAGGACGCGCTGCTTGTGCGCCGCGATCACGGGCTCCGTCACGCGGTGCACGCTGACGAGGAGGAGCCCCGCGAGCGCGCCGGAGATGCCGAGCGTCGCGACGAGCCGCAGCGGCGACACCGCCGGCGGGGCGGGCGGCGGCGCGGTCGGCCCCGGCCCGGTAGGGCCCGGACCGATGGGAGAAGCGTGCGCCGTCACGACGTCGCCTCGCGCGGGCGCTGGCCGAACACGCGCGGCTGCGTGGCGCGGTTGATGAACGGCACGAGCGCGTTCATCAGCAGGATTGCGTACATCACGCCCTCGGCGAGTCCGCCCCAGACACGGATCACGACGACGAGCGCGCCGATGCCCGCGCCGAAGATCCACGCGCCGCGCCGCGTGACCGGCGACGTGACCATGTCGGTCGCCATGTACACGGCGCCGAGCACGAGCCCGCCGGAGAAGAGCATGAACAGCGGACCGGGGTAGCGCGCGTCCACGGCGTGCAGCACGCCGGAGAGGAGCGCGGTCGACGCGAAGACCGCGGCGGGGATGCGCCAGTCGAGGTAGCGCTTGAGCGCGAGCAGCACGCCGCACGCGAGGATCAGCAGCGCGGACGTCTCGCCGATGCAGCCGCCGGTGCGCCCGATGGCGAGGTCGAGCAGCGCGGTGCCCGTGTGCTCGAACTTCATCAGCCCGAGCGGCGTCGCGGCGGTGACGGTGTCGGCCGCGGGGCTCGTGAGCGGCAGCGCGAGCAGGTCGCCGCGGAACGCGCTCCAGTCGGCCGCGGGCGCGGGCCACGTGGTGATCGCGACGGGGAACGCGGCCTGCAGGAACGCGCGCCCGACGAGCGCCGGGTTGAAGACGTTCTGGCCGAGTCCGCCGAAGACGAGCTTGCCCGCGACGATCGCGAACGCGCCGCCGAGGCACGCCATCCACAGCGGGAAGCCGGGCGGTAGCGTGAGTCCGAGCAGGAGACCCGTGATCGCGGCGGAGCCGTCGCCGAGCGCGCCGCGGCGGCCGAAGAGGTGCTCGGGGACGACGGCGCCGACGACCGCGGCCGCGACGACGAGCAGCGCCCCCGGCCCGAACCACCACGCGCCCGCGGCGAGCAGCGGCACGAGCGTCGCGACGACCGTCCACATGATGCGCGGCGTCGAGTCCGCCGAGCGCACGTGCGGCGCCGCCGTGACGAGCAGGCGCGCGTCGGTGCTCACGGGGCCGCCCGCGCGGCGAGCCGCCGCAGGTCGCGCTTCGCCGCGCCGAACATCTGGCTGAGCGGGATGTTCGACGGGCACACGTACGAGCAGCAGCCGCAGACCATGCACACGCCGAGGTGGTGCGCGTCCATCTCCTCGAGCCGTCCGCGCTTCGCGAGACTCCCGAGGAGCTGCGGGTTCAGGAACACGGGGCACGCGTCGAGGCAGCGCCCGCAGCGGATGCACGGGTGGACGTCGCGCGCGCGCACGTCCGCCTCGGTCAGCACGACGACGCCCGTCGTGCCCTTCGTGACGGGCGCATCGAGCTCGGCGAGCGCGTTGCCCATCATCGGTCCGCCGAGCACGACCTCCGCCGCGTCGTCGGTCAGTCCGCCGCACGCGTCGAGCAGCGCGCGCACGCGCGTGCCGACGGGCACGATCAGGTTCGCGGGCTTGCGGACGCCGGGTCCGGTGACGGTCACGATGCGCTCGACGAGCGGCAGACCCGTCTCGAACACCTCCGCGATCGTCGCGATCGACGCGACGTTCTGGACGACGACGCCGACGTCGAGCGGCAGCCCGCCCTCCGGCACCTCGTGGCCGAGGAGCGCGCGGATGAGCATCTTCTCCGCGCCCTGCGGGTACTTCACCGTGAGCCCGACGATGTCGACGTCGAGGTCGTCGGGGCGGGTGCGCTGCAGCGCGGCGAGGGCGTCGGGCTTGTTGTTCTCGACGCCGATCAGCGCGCGCGTCGCGCCGAGGCACTTCATCATGATGCGCAGGCCGAGGTGCACGCGCTCCGGGTACTCGGCCATCGTGCGGTGGTCGGTCGTGAGGTAGGGCTCGCACTCGCAGCCGTTCAGGATCAGGCTCTCGACGCGGCGCCCCTCGGGCGGCTTCAGCTTCACGTGCGTCGGGAACGCCGCGCCGCCGAGCCCGACCACGCCGCCCTGACGCACGGCCTCGACGAGACCGTTCGCGTCGAGGTCGTGCCAGTCGGGGATCAGGCGCGGGCGCGGCGCCTGCGCGCTGTGCGCGGCGACCTGGATGCGGATGGCCGGGAGCCACGCGCCGCTCGGGTGCGGCTGCGGCACGATGTCGAGCACCGTGCCCGCCGCCGAGGCGTGCACGGGCGACGAGACCCAGCCGTCGGCCTCCGCGATCTTGTCGCCGCGCTCCACGCGGTCGCCCGGGCGCACGATCGGCCGCGCCGGCCTGCCCGCGTGCTGCGACAGCGGCAGCACGAGCTCGTCGGGGAACGGCATGCGGCGGATCGCGCGCTCCGCCGTGAGCTCCTTGTGCTCGGGCGGGTGCACTCCGTGGCGGAAGCCGCGCAGGAATCCCATGGTGCGCGCCTCAGCGGAAGCGCTCCGCGCGCTTCGTCCACTTGTCGAGGTCGGGCTCCGTCGGATCGAGCGGCGTGCCCGGGTGGATGATCGACACCGGGCAGCGCTCGGCCGCCATCACGAGCTGCTTGAAGGTGCCCGCGCGCGCGTCCTTGACGTACGCCTGCTTCTTCTCGTTGTACGAGAACAGGCGGTTGTTCAGGTTCGTGCACTCGTTGCACGCCGTGCAGCGCGCGGACTCGATGTACGCCTCGAGCGCGAAGTCGTCGTCCGCGGCCGCGGGCTCCGCCGCCGCGGCGGGTGCGGCCGCGACGGCCACGGCGACCGCCGCGGGCTGCGCCGCAGCGGGTGCCGCCGCGACGGGCGCCGCGACGGCGACCGGCGCTGCGCGCTGCAGCGCGTCCACCGGCAGACGCGCCGCCTCGGCGAGCGCCTCGGCGATCGTGCGTCCGCCGGCGCCGGAGCGCAGGAGACCCGTCGCCAGCTTGCGCGCGATCTCCTGCGGGTAGGACGCCCGCAGCGCGGCGAGCCGCGCCTCGTACTCCTCGCGGAGCGCGCGCTCGCGCGCCGCGAACTCGGCCTCCGCGCGGCGCTGCACGGCCGCCTCGACGCTGCGTGGCGGCTCCTCGCCCGCCATCTGCCGGAGCTGGTGCCACAGGCCGAGGCGCTCCTCGGCGAGCGCGACGATCTCGGGCGAGACGCTCATGCGCACGAGCCGCCGGTCCTGGCGGCGCGCCTGCAGGTACGGCGTCTTCCCGTCGCGCTCCGCCTGGCTCAGCTCCAGGTACTCGTGGAACGGCACGAGTCCGTGCACGTCGTCGTCCGCGAGCCGCTTGAAGTGCTTCGCGAAGCGCGCCTCCGTGGCGGCCCAGTCCGCGATCGTGAGCGGCAGCTCGAGCGTCTGCTCGGCGCCCGCGGCGTCCACGTACGTGAGCTGGTACGAGGGCCACGTGGTGTCGGGTGACGGGTTGCCGTCGAGCGACAGGCGGTCGGACAGCTCCGGGCCGGCGTCGGGGTCGTAGCGCACGAGCACGAACGCGCGGCTCTCGAGCGCGAGCTTCGCCTGGTGCGCGGCGGAGTCGTCGGCGATGCCGTGCTCGGGCGGGCACGGGCAGTGCAGCACGAACACGGCGGGCCGCCGCGCGTGCAGTCCCTTCAGCACGCCGCCGAGCAGGTGCGCGGGGGCGGCCTGCGACGACTGCAGGAGATACGCGCCGCGGTGCGCCATGACGAGCAGCGAGAGCTCCTTGCGCGTCTCCTCCTTGCCGCGCTGCGCGGGCCCGAACGCGGCCATGTCGGAGACCTGGCCCGTGAAGCCGCTCGTGCACGCCTGCCCGCCCGTGTTCGAGTAGACCTGCGTGTCGAGCACCATCACGCGCACCGGCTTGCCCGACGCGAGCAGGCGCGAGAGGTTCTGGAACCCGATGTCGAGCATCGCGCCGTCGCCGCCCACCGCGAAGATCGGCGGACAGAGCGCGAACTCGTCGTCGTCGAAGCCGCGCCAGTCGAGCGCGCGGAACGCCTCTTCGTCGGTCGCGGGGTCGTACGTGCCGTCGAGCAGCTTCTGCGCGCGACGCACGGCGACGAAGCCCGCGGCCATCTTGCGCATGTGCCCCTCGAACACGCCGATCGCGATCGACGGCGCGTCCTGGAACAGGTGGTTGACCCACGGGAACGGGTACGGGTTGTAGGGGTACGTGCTGCCCCAGACCGACGAGCAGCCCGTCGCGTTGGCGAAGCCGACGCGCGCGCGGCCGCGTCCGCTCGGACCCTCGACGTAGCGCCAGCGCAGGTCGCGCAGCTCGCCGAGGGCGAGCGTGATGCGCTCGAGCGTCGTGCGGTCCTGCCCGGCCACGTGCACCGCGTCGCTGCCGCCGCGCGCGGCCGTCTCGACGTCGGCGTGGGCCGCGACGAGCTGTCGCGCGCGCGTGTCGAGGGCCTCGACGAGCGCGTCGAGGCGCGCGACGTGCCGCGCGACGACCGGCTGCATCGCCGCCTGCACCGCCGAGAGGACGAGGTGCACCGCGGTCTTCTCGCCGCAGCCCATGCACGCCCCGTCGCCGCCGACCATCGACTGGTAGTTCTCCTTCTTGAGGAGCAGCGACGACAGCACGCCGATGCCCTCGTCGAGGTCGGTGACCTGCACGTAGCGGTCGTCGGTGTCGGGCAGGCGGTTGCGGAACTCCCACGTGCGGCGCAGGCGCTCGACCACGTCCGCGTCCTGCTTCACGGTCGTCAGCGCGCCGTCCGGGCAGACCTCGACGCAGATATTGCAGCCCTTGCACGCCTGCGGGTTGACGACGACGGAGAGCAGCCCGCCCGTGCCCTTCTCGCGGTTCTCGGGCAGTTCGAAGAAGGGCGCCGTGCGCGCGAGGGGGAACTCCGAGACGGCGAGCGCGACGCGCGCGAAGTCGGCGTCGAGTGCGGCACGGCGCTCGGGGTCGGGCGCGAGCTTCGGCGCGACCTTCTCGTACGCGTTGCGGAGCGCGTCGGGGAAGGACGCCTCCCGCGCGGCTGCGAGCGCGCGGTGCGTCTCCTTCGCGAGCGGCTTCAGCGCCTGCCGGATGCGGTCGAGCGGACGCCCGTCCTCCGCCGCGGCGACGGCGGCCTCGAGGACGTCCGCCGCCGTGCTGACGAGACCGGGGATCGCGGCGTCGGGGCACTGCACCCAGCAGCGGCTGCAGCCGGTGCACTTGTCCGCGTGGAACACGGGGACCTCGAAGCGCACGTCGGTCATGTCGCGGATCGACGACGTCGCCGCGGGCAGCGCGCTGATCGCGGCGAACGGGTCGGCGATGCCGTCCTCGCCGCTGCGGTAGAGGTGTCCGACCTGCTCCCAGAAGCGGCCCGGGTTGCCGATGCCCGCGCACGCGGCGGCGTTGTCGAGCGCCATCGGGAGGACCGGCAGCTCGCCGACCGACGTGCCCGACTCCGGGAGCTGTGCGACGTCGAGTTCGACGACCTCCTCGTAGCCGCGCCGGATGACGCGCATGTTGTCGGCGACGACGCGTTCGCCCAGCTTGCCGAACTTCGCGCGGACGCGCGCCTCGATGCCCGCCATCACCGCGGCCTCGTCGAGCTGCTCGAGCCCCGGCAGGTGCGCCACGCGGAAGAACGCGCCCATGAAGGCGGCGCCCTGCATGCGGTAGCGCAGCTCCGCGTTGCTCGCCTCGCTCGCGGCGATGGCGAAGGCGTCGATCGCGAAGACGCGCACGCGGCGTTCGCGCAGCGTGCGCTGCGCGCCGCGCGGCAGCGAGGCCCAGAGCTTCTCCGGCGTCTGGTCGCTCTGGATGACGAACACGCCGCCCGGCTCGAGGCCGGAGAGCGGGTCGCCGTGGCGGAACACGTTGGGATCGGGCGAGAGGACCACGTCCACGTGACGCAGCTCGCAGTTGAGCTTCACGGGTTCGGACGCGAGCGTCGCGTAGAACGTCGTCGGCTGGCCCTTCTTCTCGGAGCCGTACTTCGGGTTCGCCTTGATGCACAGCCCGAGCAGCTCGGATGCCGTCACGGCGAGGTTCTTGCCGGTCGTGATCGCGCCCCAGCCGCCGATCGAGTGGATGCGGATCGACGTCGCGCCCGCGGGCAGCAGGTCCACGTCCGCCTCGGCGGGCAGCGTAAGGTGCTCGAGGTGCGGGTAGGCGTCGAGCAGCTCCTGCTGCCAGAGCTGGAGCTTCGGCAGGCGTGTGCCGCGGCGCACGAAGTCGACGCCGAGGTAGAAGAGCCGGCGCTGCGCACCCTCCGCGAGCATGTTGCGGAACGTCGCGACGAGGTCGGCGGGCTGGAGGTCGCGGGAACCGAGCCCGAAGCAGCCGGAGTAGAAGTCCGGGAGCTCGTCGAGGCGGCAGGGCGTCACGCCCGGGTGCGGCGCCGCACCGCGCGCGCGGCCGTTCTCGAGCGCCTGCCCCATGGCGGCGCGCAGTTCGCGGAGCAGCGGGGGATCGACGGCGAGCGGCTGGTCCACGCGCTCGAGCACCGTGACCGCGCGCTTGCCGCGCAGGAGCTTCGACACGAGGTCGGTCGGGAAGGGCCGGAACATCGCGACGTTCAGCACGCCGACCTTCCAGCGCTTCTCGCGCCGCAGCCAGTCGACGACCGCCTCGGCGTTCGCGACGACCGAGCCCTGGCCCGCGATCACGTACTCCGCGTCCTCGAGGCGGTAGCCGACGGCGCGCGCGTAGCGGCGGCCCGTCAGCGCGGCGAACTCGTCGAACGCGCGGTCGGTCAGCTCGCGCACGTGGTCGAAGTAGAACGGGCGCTGCGCCGCGACGCCCTGCGCGTACGCGTCCTGGTTCTGGACCACGCCGAGCATCGCCGGGTAGTCCACGTCGAACATCTCGGGGATGCGCCGCCGCTGCTCGCCGAACACGAGGCGCTGCGCCGGCGTGGGGCAGTCGATCTGGTCCTCGGGCGCGCCGAGGTACTCGCGGACGAGGTCGCGCTCGGGCAGCCGCAGGCTCTCGATGACGTGGCTCGTCAGGAAGCCGTCCTGCGCGCAGATGCCGGGGTTCAGCGACAGCTCCGCGACGCGGTGCGCGACGAGGTTGAAGTCGGCCGACTCCTGCACGTCCTTCGCGAAGAGCTGGAAGAAGCCGGTGTCGTCGACGGCGTGGTAGTCGTCGTGCCCCGCGTGCACGTTGAGCGCGTGCTTCGTCATCGCGCGGCACGCGACGTTCAGCACGTACGTCAGGCGCTTGCCCACGGCCGCGTAGAGCGACTCGTGCATGTAGGCGATGCCCTGCCCGCTCGAGAAGTTGGTCGCGCGCAGGCCGGTCATGCTGAGGCCCGCCGTCACGGCGGCGGCCGCGTGCTCGCCCTCGGGCTCGAAGAACACGAGCCGGCGGCCGTGGACGTTCGGCGTGCCCGCGGCCACCGCGGCGGCGAAGCCCTCGCCCATCTGGGTCGAGGGCGTGATGGGGTACGCGCCGGCCGCCTCGCCGCCCGCGGTCTCCATCTCGACCACGGCGGCGCTGCCGTCGAGCGCGGTGGGCGTGCCCGGATAGCGCGGCGCGTGCGCGGCGGCGCCGTCGGTCTTGCGCAGTTTCAGCATGGCGTCTCGCTCCCGGCCCGGTCGAGGCGCTGTGCGCCCGTGACCCAGGCGATCGCCCCGGTGGGGCAGCGCGACGTGGCGTCGCGGCTCGTCTCGGCGTTCCTCGCGTAGTTCACGACCGCCAGCCCCGGGCGCATCTCGATCACGCCCGGCGCCTGGTCCTGCGCGCAGCGCCCGCACGCGGTGCACGCCACGCTGCACACGGCGAGCGCGGCGTCTCCTTCGAGCAGGCTGCGGCACTGCACGATCAGCCGGTGGTCGACCGGCATCAGCACGAAGAGGTCCTTCGGGCACGCGTCCACGCAGTCGCCGCAGGCCGTGCACTTGTCGGGGTCCACGACGGGCAGCGACTGCGCGTTCATCGTGATCGCGTCGAAGTCGCACGCGACCTCGCAGTCGGCGAGGCCGAGGCAGCCCCACGCGCACGCCTTGCCGCCGCCCGCGACGGACGCCGCGGCGGAGCACGTCTGCATGCCGCGGTACTCGGCGCGCTGCGCGGCGACGTGCGAGCCGCCCGCGCAGAGCAGTCGCGCGACGCGCTTCACGGCCGCGCCCGCGGAGACGCCGAGGAACGTGGCGACGTCGTGGACGCCGTCGGGACCCGACACCGTGCAGCCGGCCGGCTGCGCGCCGCCGTCCACGAGCGCCTCGGCGAACGCGCGGCAGCCCGCGAAGCCGCAGGCGCCGCAGTTCGCGCCCGGCAGCATCTCGGTGACGGTGTCGATGCGCGGGTCCTCCCAGACCTTGAGCCGCCGGTGCGCGACGGCGATGAGCGTCCCGAACACCAGGCCGACGCCGCCGAGCACGGCGGCCGGGACGGCCAGGGCGGCGGGATCGAACGCGCTCATGCCGACTGCGCCCCCGAGAGCCCGGCCTGCGCGAGGAGCCACGCGGCGAGGCGCTCCGCCGGGTCCGCGGCGGGCGCGGGGGCCGTGCCGCCGGCGGCGGGCGCCGGCGCGGCGGGCGGCGTCGCGAGCGTCGCGAGGAGCAGCAGGTCCTCGTTCATCTGGAAGGGACTCCACGCGCCGACGCCGCGGCGCGGCGCGGCGGGCAGCGCCGCGACCGCGAAGCGCTCGTGCGCAGCGGCGCCGCGGCGCGGGTCGTGGACGAAGCGCGCGGCGCCCTCGGGCACGAGCGCGGCCGCGGCCGGCCCCGCGAACGACGCGAAGCCCGCGAGCTCCGCAGCCGTCACGACCTGCGCCACGTAGACGTTCGGCGTCGCGAGGCGCACGAGCGCGGCGGGCGGCACCGCGCCCTCGGGCTCGAGCAGGAGCTTCACGCCGCCGTCGAGGAACTCGGCGAGTCCGGCCGCGTGCAGGTCGGCGCCGCGCAGCGTCACGTGCAGCCACGGAGCGGCCTCGCGCTCCGCGCGGCTCCACTGCGCGAACGGCAGGCCGAGCAGGTAGCGGCCGTGTTCGCTCTCGCGATAGCGCTCGGTGCGCGCGAGCTCCACGACGCGCGCGGCGCCGAACACGCGGCCGAGCTCGCCGAGCGCCTCGGCCGCCGTGTGGCGCAGCGCGCCGCCCGGCGGGCACGTCGCGTGGACGAGGTCGTCGAGGCGGGCCGCGTGCTCGCGCAGCACGCCGAGCGCCTCCGCGACGCGGTCGAGCGTCGCGGCGTCGGTGCGGCGCCCGGCGGCGAGCAGCGCGTCGAAGCGCGACGCGTCGATGCGTCCGCCCGCGAAGGCGCCGAGCCGAGCGCCGGCGACCTCCGACTTCTCGCCGTCGCTGCCGCGCTGCGCCGCGAGGAACGCGGTGCCGTGTGCGATCTCGGCCTCGATGCGCGTGCGGAACGTGTGCGCCGCCGCGGCGACCGGACACTCGGTGGCGTGGCTACACGGCATGGCGGTCGAACTCCCTCTCGAGGACGGCGATGCGGTCCGCGGGCGTGTAGGGCGGCAGGCGCCGCGTCGCGTCGTAGCGCGGCCGCTCCGGGTCGCGGAAGAAGAGGCCCAGGCGCGTGCCGCCCTCCTCGGCGAGGCGCCGCGCCGCGTCGATGTCGCCCGGGTCGTGCTCGACGTGGTGCGTGTGCACCGACTCCGTGCTCTCGTCGCGGATGCCGTCGTCGTGGACGAGGATCTCGACGCGCGACGGGTCGCGCACGAGGTCCTGGAAGACCGACGACGTCCACACCGGGCAGCGCTGCAGCACGCGCACGAACGCGAAGCCGCGATGGCGGAACGCCGCGTCGAGCGTGCGGTAGAGGTGCTGCGGCGCCCAGTCGGCGGTCTGCGCGACGAACGACGCGTTCGTGACGCCGAGCGTCACCGAGAGCGGGTCGAGCGGCGGCAGGTAGCTGCCGCGCGGCTGCGTGTTCGTCGCGAAGCCGAGGGGCGTCGTCGGCGACGTCTGCTTCTTCGTCAGGCCGTAGATGTTGTTGTCCAACATCAACGCGACCATGTCGACGTTGTAACGGATCGCGTGCACCCAGTGCGCGGCGCCGATCGAGCAGCAGTCGCCGTCGCCCATCACCGCGAACACGTTCAGGTCGGGGCGCGCGAGGCGGATGCCCGTCGCCACCGGCAGCGCGCGGCCGTGGATGCCGTGGAAGCCGTACGTGCGCAGGTAGTGGGGGAAGCGGCTCGAGCAGCCGATGCCCGACACGAACACGGTGCGCTCCGGCGCGAGCTGGTGCGCCTCGAGCAGGCGCTGCACCGCGGAGAGCACCGAGTGGTCGCCGCAGCCCGGGCACCAGCGCGCGACCGCGCCCTGGTAGTCGGCCATCGTCAGCTCGACGGGTTCGCCGGCGCCGCAGTCGGTGAGCGTGCAGGTGGCGGTCACGGGCGACCTCCCTTCGCGAGCCGCGCGCGGATCGCGGTGAGGATCTCGGCGGGCCGGAGCGGCTGGCCCGGCACGCGCGTCCAGCAGTCCACGTCGACGAGCGTCTGCGCGCGCAGCAGCATGCAGAGCTGGCCGCGGCGACGGTTCTCGTCGGTGACGAACGGGTCGTCCGGCTCGTCGCTGTAGTTCACCTCGACGGTCATCACGCGGCCGAAGCGCGCGAAGATCTCGCGCAGCCCGGGCTCGAGCGGCGAGAGGAACGTGAGGTGCAGCGAGGAGACCGCGAGGCCCGCGTCGCGGGCGCGGTCCACCGCCTCCTCGACGGCGCCGCGCGTGCTGCCCCACGCGACGACGAGCAGGTCGCCCGCGTCGGCGCCGTGCGGCACGGGCGGCTCGAGCGTGCTCTGCAGCACGGCGATCTTGCGGCTGCGCATCGCGCACCCGCGCTCGTTCGCGCCGGGCGCGTAGCTGACCTTGCTGTTCTCGTCGTGCACGAGGCCGGTCAGCGTGTGCATGCCGCCCGGCTGGCCGGGGACGAAGCGCCGCGAGAGGCCCGTGCGCGGATCCCAGTCGTACGGCCGCAGGCCCTCCGGCACGGGGCCGAGGTCGGGCGGCGTCGCGAGCCAGCGTTCGTCGGGGACGGGCCGCGGGTACGGCTGCACGCCCGTCGCGAGGTTCGCGTCGGAGAGCACGAACACGACGCAGCGGAAGCTCTCGGCGATGCGCCGCGCCGTGACCATCACGTGGAAGCACTCCTCGATCGTGGACGGCGCGAGCACGACCTTCGGTGCGTCGCCCGGCTGTCCGAAGAGCACGGCGAGGAGGTCGGACTGCTCGATCTTGGTCGGCAGCCCCGTGGACGGCCCGCCGCGCTGCACGTCCACGACGACGAGCGGCGTCTCCGTCATCACCGCGAGGCCGAGGAACTCGGTCTTGAGCGCGAGGCCCGGGCCCGACGTGACGGTGAACGCCACCTTGCCCGCGTACGACGCGCCGATCGCGACGCCCGCGGCGGCGATCTCGTCCTCGGCCTGGTGGACGATGCCGCCCGCGTCCTCGAACACGTCGCCGAGGTAGTGCGAGACCGACGTCGCGGGCGTGATGGGGTACATGGCGCACAGGTCCATGCCCGCCGCCATCGCGCCGAGCGCGAGCGCCGTGTTGCCGTTCATCACGACCATCGGCTCGTCGTGCGGCGTCGTCGGCACCTCGACGCGGAAGTCGAGCTGCTCGAGCGCCCACGTGCGGCCGAGGTCGAACAGCAGGGCGTTGCGCTCGTAGACCTCGCGCGACTTCTTGCGGAACGTCTGCGCGATCTGCTCGCGGCAGCGCTCCGCGTCGCGGTCGTAGATGCCCGCGAGCAGCCCGAGCACGAACATGTTGCGGCCGCGGCGCGCGTCGTCGACGACCGTCGCGCACTGCTCCTGCATCGGCACGAGCACGATCCGGTAGTGCCGCGTGCCGAGCTCCTCGAGCGCGTTCTGCCACGCCGTGCGGACGGTCTCGTCCTCGTGGTCGCGCCAGCTGCTCTCGAGCAGCACGACCGCGTCGTCGGCGAGCGCGTTCTGCCGGTGCCGCGCGAGCAGCACCTGCTCGTTGAACGCGACGACGAGCTCGGCGTGGTCGCCCCAGTTCGTGACGGGCCCGGACCCGAGGCGGATGCGCACGCCGCTCGCCCCGGCCGGCGTGCGCGCGGGGGGCTGGATCTCGGCGGGGATGATCTCGACCGTCCAGACGCCGTTGCCCATCTTGGCGGACACCGCGCCGAACGACTGGCCGCACTTCTGCGCGCCCTCGCCCGAGTCCGAGACGACTTCGACGCAGTGCTCCCGCGCGCGGATCACGCGGCGCTCCGGGCCGGTGCCTGCGTCGCGCGGCGCGCCGGCCGGGGCGAAGGCCGAGGGGGACGTCGTCATCGTTCACCTGCGTCCGCCGCGCGCGGGGACCGGTTCCCGAGCGCACGTCGTGGGCGGCTCCGTCCGCGTGCGCACGGGCACGGGGCGGTCCGGTCGCCCGGAGCGCCGGCGACACTAGGTCGCGCGCGCGCGGCGGACGGTGACCGACGTCACGTGCGCTCCCGGCGCGGGCCGGATGTGTGACCGGGGACACACGGCCCCCCCGCGCAGCGACGTGATCTGGGTCCGGTCGCGCGGCCTCGGCGCCCAGGCCGCGCCGTGCGTCGCGCGCCGCATCCGTGGGATCCCGGGTCGCCGTGGCGTAACGTCAGTGCCGGGAACGGTCCCAACAGGAGCCCCCATGCCCCAACACGCGTCGAACTCCGAGCGTATCGCCCGCGCTGCGGCCGAGGCCGAGGCCCGCGCCACCGAGAAGGCGGCCGCGAAGAAGGAGAAGGCGTCGAAGCCGAAGGCGCCGCGCGCCTCGAGGTCCAAGTCGCGCGCGTCCGCGACCCCCGCCCGGCGCAAGATCGTCTGGGCCGTCGGCAAGCCCGGCGTCGAGCCCGTCGCGGAGTTCGCATACCCGCAGCGCGCCGAGGCCGACGCGGAGGCCGTCAAGCGCGGCGCCGAGTACATGGTCGTGGCCCGCCGCGTGCCGATGTAGCGGGCGGTCCGTCCCGATGGACGCGCTGGTCGAGACCCTCCTCGCCCACGACGAGTGGGCGAACCGCACGCTGCTCGAGGCCGCCGCCGCGCTCCCGGCGGAGGAGTGGGGTCGGGAGCGTCGCCCGGGGCTCGGCAGCCTCGGCCGGACGCTAGCCCGACCTTCTCACGACGACTCACGCACCTGGGCGGTCCAGAGCGCCGCGTGCTGCGTTGCCTCGGCTCAGCGACGCCACGGCGTCGCGATCGCCTCGGCGCCTTGCCCGCGACGCTCTGTCCTCGCCCAGAACGCCGCCAGCGGTGCGGGCCGTCTACCCCGCATCCGCTCGGAACGTGGATCGCACCGCGGTCCCCGTCACGACGTGCCCGAGCCTCGTGAGAAGGCCGGGCTAGGCCACCTCGTCGAGGTGGCCGACTTCTTCGCGGACGCGTTCGCCGGGCGCGCGTACCGGATGCGGAACGACTTCCGGTCGGGCGCCCTCGGCGCAGACGCGCTGCTCGGCGAGCTCGCGCGCGCGCACCCGGAGCTGCGCCGCGCCGTCCGCAACGCGCTCGCGGCGGGCGGACCGGCGCGCACCATCGAGCTGCCGCACGGCACCGGCCGTCACGTCGCCGTCCACGTCGCGCTCGCGCAGTTCGCGGACCACGGCGGCCACCACCGCGCGCAGGTGCAGCACCTGCTCCGCGAGGCCGGGCACCCGGCCGTCCCGGAGGTCCACCCGCTGCGCTTCGCCGGCCTGGACGCCTGAGCGGGGGACCGGCGTGCGCGCGGTCGTCATCCGCCTGCTCTTCGTCCCGACCCTGCTCTGGAACCTGCTGCTCGCCCGGCTGCTCCGGCGGCGGCGCTGGTGGGACCGGGTCGACGAGCACCTCGTCCTCGGCGGCCTGCCCTTCCCCGGCACGGCCGACGAGCTCGCGCGCGAGGGCGTCCGCGCGGTCGTCAACACCTGCCTCGAGTACGGCGGGCCGGTGCGGCGCTACGCGGCGCACGGCATCGAGCAGCTCCGCGTGCCGACGCTCGACTTCACTCCGCCCTCGCTCGAGCACGTGCGCGCGGCGGTCGCGTTCATCGAGCGCCACGTGGCCCGCGGCGAGAGCGTGTACGTGCACTGCAAGGCGGGCCGCGGGCGGAGCGCGACCGTCGCGCTCTGCTGGCTGGTGGCGCACCGCGGCATCAGCCCGCGCGCCGCGCAGGACGTGCTCGCGGCGGCACGACCGCACGTGAATCCCGGCGTCTGGCAGCGCGCCGTCGTCGCGGAGTTCGTGGCCGGGCTCGCCGCGACCGCGTCGCCGACGGATCGTTAGAGGACTCTCCCGCGCCCCGGCCTAGCCTGCGTCGAGTGGCGCACGGAGGCATCGCTTCTCCCGTCACCGGGCAGTCCGACAGCCCGGAGCCCGCCGGATTCGCCACGCGCGCGCTCGTCGCACTCTCGATCGCACTTCCGGTGGGGCTGCTCGAAGGTGCCGTCGCCGTGCTGCGCGTGACGGCGTTCGACGCGATGGCGCCGCTGCACACGTGGACGGTCGCGTTCGCCGTCCTCTCGGCGGCGGTGTGCCTGGCGCCGCCCGCCTTCGCGGCGCTGCTCGTCGACGCCGTGCTGCGGCCGCGGCTGCCGCGGCGCGTCTGGCGCCTCTGCGTCGTCCTGGCGTGCACCCCGGCGGCGTTCTCCGCGGCGCAGCTCATCCCGCGCATCCACGACATCGCGCGGCTGCTCCTCGCCGTCGGAGCCGGCGGCGAGCTCGCGCCGCTCCTCGCGCCCGGCCTGCCCGGGACGGCGCGCCGCGCGCGGCGTGTCGTCGTGGGCAGCCTGCTCCTGACGGCGCTCGCGACGGCCGGACTCGCGCTCCGCGGCCCCGGGCTCGCCCCCGCGACCACGGCGCCGGCACAGCCCGGCCCGAACGTGCTGCTGATCGTGCTCGACACCGTCCGCGCCGACCACCTCTCGTTCCACGGGTACGCGCGTCCGACGACGCCGCGACTCGGGGAGCTCGCCGCGTCGGGCGTCTGCTTCGAGCGCGCGTTCAGCTCGTCGTCGTGGACGCTGCCCGCGCACGCGTCCGTCTTCACCGGACGCACGAGCCGCGAGCTCTCGACGGGCTGGACGACGCCCTTGGACGGCGTCCCGCCGACGCTCGCCGAGACCCTCGCCGCGCGCGGCTACACCACGGGCGGCATCGTCTCGAACCGCTGGATGGCCGGGCGTCAGACGGGCATCGCGCGCGGCTTCGCCTCGTACACCGACGCCACGCACTCGCTCTCCGAGATCGTCGAGCACAACGCGCTCGCGCGCGTGCTGCTCCGCTCCGGGCGCGTCCGCGCCCTGCTCGGCTGGTACGACGTGCCGGGCCGCTTCACCGGGTCCGAGATCAACGCGCGCGCGCTCGACTGGATCGACGCGCGCGACACGTCGCGGCCGTTCCTGCTGTTCCTCAACTACTTCGACGCACACCACCCGTACCTGCCCGCGCACGACGACGTCGGCGGCGCGCTCGCGCCGCGCGACGCCGCGGCGCGCCGCACGATCTTCGAGCTGCTCCACGACGCGCGCGTGCGCACGCCCGACGAGCCCGCCGTGCGCCTCTCGCTCGATGCGTACGACGCGTGCCTCATGTCGCTCGACCGTGACCTCGGCGCGCTGTTCGACGGGCTTGCCGCCCGCGGGCTGGCCGACGACACGCTGGTGATCGTCACCGCCGACCACGGCGAGTCGTTCGCGGAGCACGGCCAGCTCGAGCACGGCCACACGCTCTACGCGCAGGAGACGCACGTCCCGCTCGTGCTGGCGTGGCCGCGCGGCCTGCCCGCGGGCGTGCGCGTCGCGGAGCCCGTCACGACCGCGTCGGTGGCGGCGACGGTCGCGGACCTCGTGGGCGCAGGCGCCGGTGCGCTGCCGGGGCACAGCCTGCGTCCGCTCGCGGAGGGCGCGACCGGCGCGCCGCAGGACCGCGTCGAGATGCACCTCGGCGCGGGCGTCAACGCCGCCGCGCACTGGCACGAGGCCGAGGGCGACCTCGACGGCGTCGTCGCCGACGGCCACCACCTCGTGCGCCGCGCCGACGGCACCTGCGAGCTCTACGACCTCGCCGCGGATCCCGCGGAGCTCCACGATCTCGCGGCCGACCCCGCCCACGCCGAGCGCGTGCAGGCGCTCCTGCGCCTGCTGCCGCCTCGACGCGGCGACTGAACGCCGGCGGTTCCCGCACTCCGCGGCTCGCGTACGCCGCCAGCTCGTCGCCGCACTCGCGCTTCCGGATGCGCTCGACGGGCGCGTCGCACGCGGGCGTCCGGGCTTCTCAGCGCGTGCCCCGGTTCGGCTCCCGCGCGTCCAGCAGGTCCCGCGCGCGCCGCGCGAGGACGAGGAACTCCGCGCGGTCGCCGTCGGCGTCCGGGCCGACGGCCGCGCGCGCCAGCGCGATCGTGCGCTCCACGTCCCACTCGCCGGCGTGCTCCGAGCCGCGGAGCAGCATCCCGAACGCCGCGACGGACGCCGCGAAGCGCAGCGACTCCGACGCCTGCTCGATGGGGGCCGCGTCCACGTCGCGGACGCTCCGGGAGAGTTCGCTGCTCGTCGCGCCGTCCGGCTGCTTCCAACGCAGGTGCACGGTCAGCACCTCGTCGGCGGCGTCCGCGGCCGCGGACTCGCGGCGCTCCTGGTAGCGCAGCGTCGGGGCCGCGCGCGCGGCCTCGGACCCGGGCGGGGCGATCTCGTAGAGCGCGGTCACCGTGTGCCCGGCGCCGATCTCTCCACCGTCCTTCGCGTCGTCGGCGAAGTCCTCGGCCGCGAGCAGTCGGTTCTCGTAGCCGAGGAGCCGGTAGGCGCCGACGCGCGCCGGGTTGAACTCGACCTGCACCTTCACGTCCTTCGCGACGGTGACGAGCGTGCCGCCCGCCTCGCGCACGAGCACCTTGCGCGCCTCGGAGAGCGAGTCGAGGTAGTGGTAGTTGCCGTTGCCGCGGTCGGCGAGCTCCTCCATCGCCGCGTCCTTCAGGTTCCCGCTGCCGACGCCGAGCACGGTCAGGAACACGCCGCTCGCGCGCTCGCGCTCGATGAGTCGCGTGAGCTCGCCGCGATTCGTGACGCCCAGGTTGAAGTCGCCGTCGGTCGCGAGGATCACGCGGTTGATGCCGCCCTCGCGGAACGACCCGCGCGCGATCTCGTAGGCGAGGCGGATGCCGTCTGCGCCGTTGGTGCCGCCGCCCGCGCGCAGCTCGTCGATGGCCGCGCGGATGCGCCCGCGGTCCGCGCCGGGCGTCGCCGGGAGCGCGACGCCCGACGCGCCGGCGTACACGACGATCGCCGCGCTGTCCTGCGGCCGCAGCCGGTCCACGAGCAGCTTCATGCCCGCCTGCACGAGCGGCAGCTTGTCGGCAGCACGCATCGAGCCGGACACGTCGAGCAGGAAGACGAGGTTGCGCGGCGGCACCTGCTCGTCGTCGATGCGGCGTGCCGCGAGCCCGATCCGCACGATGCGGTGCGCCGTGTTCCAGGGGCACGCGGCGAGTTCGGTGGTCAAGGCGAACGGCTCGTCCCCGGCGGGCGGCGCGTCGTCGTAGCGGAAGTAGTTGACGAACTCCTCGATGCGCACCGCGTCGGGCGGCGGGAGCGTGCCGCCCAGGAGGAAGCGGCGCGTGTTCGCGTACGAGGCCGTGTCGACGTCGATCGCGAACGTCGACAGCGGCTGCGCGTGCGGATCGACGAACGGGTTCTCGTCGATGCGGTCGTACGCCTCCGTGTTCGGTTGCGGCGCGTCCGGAGCGGCCGTCTCGCAGGCGGCGGCCGGCGCGGCGCAGCCGGCCGGGGCGCCCGGCGCCATGCCGCCCGTCGCGCCGCAGCCTCCGACGAGCGCGGTCGCGCACCCCGCCGCCACCGCCCACCGCAACGTCTCACGTCGTGTCATCCCGTCCTCCCCTCGACTCTCCCCGCACGTCGTGCCGCCGACGGGCGGTTCACGCCTCCGAAGATGCGTCGCAGCGGCCCGTGCAACGACCCGCGTCCGACAATGGACGTGCGGGACGCGTCCGCGTTCACCGTGCAGGCGCTACCCTCGCGCGATGCGCATCCTCGTCCTCGGCGGCACACGCTTTCTCGGGCGCCACGTCGTCCTCGCGGCGGAGGAGCGCGGGCACGTCGTCACGCTGTTCCACCGCGGCGTCTCGAACCCCGCGCTCTTCGCGGGCCGCGACGTGCGCCACGGTGATCGCGACCCGCGCGTCGGCGCGGGACTCGCCGCGCTCGAGGACGGCAGGTGGGACGCCGTCGTGGACACGTCCGCGCACTTCCCGCGCATCGTGCGGGCGTCGGCGGAGCTGCTCGCGTCCCGTGCCGAGCAGTACGTCTACGTCTCGTCGCTGTCCGCGTATGCGAGTCTCGCCGTCCCCGGACTCGACGAGAGCGCGCCGCTCGCGCGCATGGCGGACCCCGCGCTCGAGGACTTCGGGCCGGGCTTCGAGAACTACGGCGCGCTGAAGGTGCTCTCGGAAGAGGCCGCGGAGGCGTGCTTCCCCGGGCGCGCGACGCGCGTGCGGCCGGGCCTCATCGTCGGCCCGCACGACAACATCCCGCGCTTCACGTGGTGGCCCGTGCGCGTGGCGCGCGGCGGCGAGGTGCTCGCCCCGGGCACCCCCGACGATCCCGTGCAGTACCTGGACGTGCGCGACCTCGCGGCGTGGATCGTGCACGCGATCGAGGAGCGCCACGTCGGCGCGTTCAGCGTGAACGGTCCGCAGGGGGGCACCACGATCGGCGAGCTGCTCGGGACGTGCCGCGACCTGAGCGGCTCGGACGCGCGCTTCACGTGGGTACCCGCGGAGACGTTGCGGGAGCTCGGTCTCGCGGGCTGGTCCGACCTGCCGCTGTGGCTCCCGCCGCACGGCGAGACCGCCGGCTTCCACCGCGTGGACTGCTCGCGCGCCTTCGCTGCGGGCCTGCGCACGCGTCCGCTCGCGGACACCGTGCGCGACACGCTCGCGTGGCACGCCGCGTGGCCCGCCGACACGCCGTTCCCGTGGCGCGCCGGCATGACGCCCGAGCGCGAGGCCGAGGCGCTGCGCGCGTTCCACGCCCGCGCGCGCTGAGCGCGCGGCGTCAGCGTCCGACGGCGCCCGTCCCGACGCGCTTGCGCGCCGCGACGCGCCAGCGCAGAGGCGTCGCGCCGCCGTACGTGCGTCCGGCGAGCGCGAGGAACGCGTCGAGATCGCGTGTCGCGCCGGGCGGCGTGTCCGTCTCGGTCAGCCCCTCGTCGGCCAGCGTCGCGGAGTGCGCGCCGCGCGCGATCGTGACGGTCCACGTCGCCGCCGTGTCCGCCTGCACCACGCCGCCGCGGCGCTTCACGCGCACGCGGAAGCGGTCGCCCGTCTCGCTCCGGCCGCGACCGCGCCGGTCGAGCACGAACGTGCGGACGATGCCGCCGACGTCCACGACGACGCGTGCGCCCGCCGGCTCGAAGGCGTCCGGGATGTCCGCCGTGCCCGCGAGCGCCACGTCGTCCTTCCCCGTCTTCGCGAAGCGCAGCTTCACGCGCGCGCGCCGCACCGCGAGCGCCGTGCCCGCCGCCGTGGGGAGGTCGTACGGCCGCGCGTCGGCGTCGAAGGGCGACGAGCCGGCCGCCTCCTCGACCTCGTCGGGAAACGCGTCGCCGTCCGAGTCCACCGACGTGAGCGGCACGCCGAGCGCCGCGAGCGAGACGCGGAACAGCTCGCGTCCGTGCACGCCGTCGTCGGCCGCGAAGTAGAGCCGCAGTCCGTGGACGAGCAGGTCGGACGGAGTCGACGAGCCCGGGCCGGGCAAGAGGTCGAAGACGCGCCGCGTGCCGTCCGGCGTGCCGTCGGAGGCCCACAGCTCGAGACCCGTCGCGGGTTCGTACGCCGTGAAGGCGAAGCGTCCGCCGGGCAGCTCGACGAAGTCCTGCGGCAGCGCGTCGAAGGCGTCGCCGCTGACGTCGCGCAGCAGGCGCGGACCGTCGGCGTCCACGAGCCACGGCTCGCGTCCGTGCGTCGAGTCGCCCGCCGCGAATGCGACGAACGCGCCGACGCGCGTCATGCGCCGCGGGTCGAGCACGGCCGCGCCGTCCGCGTCGCGCGCGCGCCGCGGATTCGCGTCCGGCGTATCGAGGGTCCAGAGCTCGCTCGGCGACGACGTCGTTCCCGCGTCGAACCACGTGCGTCCGCCGGCGGACGCGAACATGTCGTCGTACGGATCGCCCGCGAAGAGCACGCGCTGCGGTCCGTCGACGTTCCGCACCGTGTCGTCGGGGGCCGCGATCCACGCGCCGCTCGTCTGGAGCTGCGTCTGCGCGCACACCACGACGCGGTCGCCGGCGACGCCGAGCGGCCCCATGATCACGCTGCGCCCGATCGGGTTCGGCAACGTGCGGGTGGTCGCCTGGGTGCCGTCGCTGCGACGCAGGCGCTGGTCGAAGAACGCGAACGTCGCGACGAAGTAGAGCGAGCCGTTCGCGCTGACGAGCGAGCGGGGCGACGAGCTCGCGCCGCCCGCGCGCGAGTCCACGACGAGCCGCGTGCCGGCGGCCGTGCCGTCGCTCGCGAAGAGCTCGCGGCCCACGGTGCCGTCGTCCGCGGCGAACCAGACCTCGCCTGCGTGGAGCGTCAGCTCGGTCGGGTCCGAGCTGCTCGTGCCGGGCCGCAGGTCGGTCACGCGCTCGGTCCCCGCCGCGGTGCCGTCGGACGTCCACAGCTCGCGGCCGGCCGCGGTGTCGAACTGCGTGAAGAGCACGCGCGCGCCGAAGCGCGTGAGGTGGAGCGGACCGCCGCCGCTCGCGGTGTCGTCGGCATCGACGACGAGCGACGTGCCGTCGCCGCTGCCGTCGGTCGTCCACAGCTCGCGGCCGTGCGCCGCGTCGGTCGCGGCGAAGAGGATGCGGCTGCCGAGACGCACCAGCTCGGTCGGTGCGCCGGAGGCGACGTCCGGTTCCACGTTCACGAGCAGCGCCGTGCCGCTCTCCGTGCCGTCGCTCGTCCACGGCTCGCGGCCGTGGACGCCGTCGTCGGCCGCGAAGACGAGCGCGCCCGCGGCGTCTGCGAGCGAGGCCGGCTCCGAGCTCTCGCTGCCGCTGCGCACGTCGGCGAGGAGTGCCGTCCCCTGCGGCGTGCCGTCGCTCGCCCACGGCTCGCGTCCGTGTGCGCCGTCGTCCGCCGCGAACGCGATCCAGGCGCCGACGACGACGGGATCGCTCGGGTCGGATCCGTCGGCGCCCGGCAGCACGTCGCGCAGCTGCGACGCGCCCTGCGCGTCGGCGATCCACGGCTCCGCGCCGCTCGCCCCGTCGTCCGCGACGAAGAACACGCCCGAGCCGAACGCGCAGAGCGCGTGCGGCGCGGAGCCGTCGCTGCCCGCGCGCACGTCCGCGACGCGCAGCGTGCCCTCCGGCGTGTCGTCACTCGTCCACAGCTCGCGCCCCGCGACGCCGTCGTCGGCCGTGAAGAAGACGCGCCCGTCCGCGACGACGATCTCGGCCGGGTCGGATCCGGCGTTGCCCGGGGCGACGTCCGCGACGCGCCGCGTGCCCGCGGCGGTGCCGTCGCTCACGAACAGCTCGCGGCCGTTCACGCCGTCGTCGGCCGTGAACCAGAGCAGCGCGCCGTCCCACACCAGGGAACGCGGCGACGATCCCGCGCCGCCCGCGCGGAGGTCGATGACGCGCTGCGTCCCCGCCTCGGTCCCGTCGCTCGACCAGAGCTCCTCGCCGGCCGC
The DNA here is from genome assembly GCA_937996235.1 of uncultured bacterium. Lineage (GTDB taxonomy): Bacteria > Planctomycetota > JAJSAM01 > JAJSAM01 > JAJVHW01 > CALKVK01. Next base: position 34,638 of record CALKVK010000026.1, read on the forward strand.
GGGCTCGAACGCGGCGAAGAAGAGCACGCTCCCCGCCGCGGTCAGCTCGCGCGGCGTGCTCGACGCGAACTCGCCGACGTTGATGTCGCGCACGCGGCCCGAGCCGGCGGGTGTGCCGTCGCTGACCCAGAGCTCGTAGTTCGGGGCGCCGTTCTCGGACGCGGAGAGGAACACGAGCGGGCCGACGCGCTCCGCGTCCGCCACCAGCGCGAAGTCGCCGAACCGCGCGAGCGCGCCGGTCGCGGCGTCGAGACGGCAGAGCGTGAGTCGTCGCGTGATCGGCTCCGTCTCGCCCACGAACCAGAGCGCGTCGGTGCCCGGCAGGAGCAGCGTCGGGTTGCCGTCGCCGCGCGGCGCGACGTCGGCCGCAGGCGACGCGCCCGAGGCGGCGATGCGGAAGACCTCGCGGCCGTTCGCGCGCGTCGCAGCGACACCGTGCAGGACGTCGCCCACCATCACGAACGATCCGGGATCGGACCCGTGCGGAGACGTGGTCTCGTCGATGTCGCGCACGAGCTCGGGCGCGTCCCCGCCGTGGGCCGGCGCGCTGCCGAGCGCGGCTCCCGCGAGCGCGAGCCACGCGCCTGCGACAGGGCGCCGTCGCCGCGACGTCCCGCTGCCCGCGACCGCCCGATCCGTGTGCGTCCGGCTCATGCCCACCTCCCGGCGGGGGCGCAGAGCGCAACGGCCGTGCCGCTCGCGGTACGAGGCCCGTGGACGGGCGGCCGTCACCGGACGGACACGAGCTACGCACGGTGTCCGACACCGTTCGTAGCGCATGGCTCGACGCCGGCTCAGCGCCGCCGTCGCCCGGCCTGGATCACCTGGTCCAGCGTCTGGAGGAACTGCGAGCGGTCGCGGGGCCGCAGCGGCGCCGGCCCGCCGGTCTCGATGCCCGACTCGCGCAGGTGCGCGGCCAGCGCCCGCGCCGCGAGCGCGCTGCCGATGTCGTCCTCTGTGAACCGCCGGCCCTTCGGGTCGATCACGTACGCCTTCTTCGGAAGACAGCGCGCCGCGAGCGGGATGTCGCTCGTGACGACCACGTCGTTCTCGCCCGCGTGCTCTGCGATCCAGTCGTCCGCCGCGTCGAGACCATCGCTCACGACCACCATCCGCACCGCGGGGTCCGACGGCGTCCCCATCCCTCGGTTCGCGACCACGTTCACGACGAGCCCGTACCGCTTCGCCACGCGGTAGACCTCGTCCTTCACGGGACAACCGTCGGCGTCGACGTGGATCTGCATGCGGACAGGGTAGCGAGAGCCGTGCGTGGTGCGACGCGGGCCGCGCGCTCGACCGATCCGCTGCGTGCCGGGACTGCCCCGCGACGCGGCGGCGCGGCCCGGTGCGTCAGCGGCCGTGCTGCTCGGCGAGCTTCGCGATCACGTCGAGCGCGCGCTGGGCGAGCTGCGCGAGCTCGAGGTCGTCGCCGCGCGTCAGCTCGCGGAGCGCGTCGAGGGTGTCCGGACGGACGGCCAGGAGCCGCGGATCGGAGTTCCCGAGGCACACGCACAGGTTGCGGCGCGCGTCGCGTACCGGGCTGCGGAGGAGCGCCGCGAGGCGCTCGAAGCCCTCGTCGCCGTAGTCGAGGAGGAACCCGACGACACCCGCGTGACAGCTGTGCCGGGGGTCGTCGGCCACCGCGAGCACTGCGGCGCGCGCCGTCGGCGCGCGATCGGCGATGCGGCCGAGCGCAGAGCACGCGGGCCACGCGACGCCCTGGACGTCGCGGGCGAGCACGCGCACCAGCGCGCCGCCGAAGCGCAGGATCGTGTCCGGCGGCAGGCCCGCCACCGCGATCGCCGCCTCGCGCGCGACGCGTGCGTCGTCGGACTCGAGCCAGCCGCCCATGCGTTCGACGAGCGCCTCCTCCGGCGCGCGCGCGAGCACGACGCGCGCTGCTCGCGCGGCGACGACCGCGACCTCGTCGTCACACAACGTGCGCAGCTCCGGCGCGAGCGCGGCGTAGCGCTCCTGGACGAGCGACAGCGCCGCCTCCGCGGCATCGTCGCGCGCGAGCAGAGCACGTGCGGTGCCGGGGCGCCACGCCTCCGCGGGCAGGAGACCCACGACGCGCAGGGCGTCCCACGCGCGCTCGCGCGACTCCGACAGCAGGGCGAGCGCGCGCGCCGCGAGAGCGTCGCGCGTCGCCGAGGGCGTGCGCCACGCGTCGCCCGCTCCCGCCAGCGCGCCGAGCACCGCACCACGGATGACCTCGTCCGCGTCGTCGAGCGCCGCGACGGCGGCGTCGCGGACGTCGGAGTCGGTGGGCACCGCGCCGAGCAGCGGCATCCAGGCCGCGCGCCGCACCTCGGCCTCGGGGCGCCGCACCGCCGCGAGCAGCGCCTGCCGCGCGGTCTCGATGCGCAGGTGGGCGGCCGCCTCGGACGCGAGCCGCGCGGGGCCCTCGGTCGCGAGCGCCGCACACACCTGCGTGCCCACGTCGTCGGCGAGGAGCTGTTGCGCGATCACGAGGCGCAGGAGGTTCTGGCGCTGCACCTCCGCGACGCGCTCGTCGAACAGCAGTCGCGACACGCGCTCCGCGTCGAGCGACAGGCTGCGCTCGCGTGTGCGCGACAGCAGGTGCCATGCCGCGCCGCGCAGCTCGCCGTCGTCGGACAGGGCGGCGGCGACGATCACGTCGTCGCTCGCCGGGCGCAGCTCGCGCATGGTGTGCGTCCACGCCATCTTGTTCCGCGCCGCCTGCCACGCCGTCGCGAGGCGCTCGAGGTGCGGCTGCGCAGCGGCGCCGCACTCGCGGACCGCCGCGATCGCGCGCAGCTCCACGGTGGCGTCCGCGTCGCCGAGGAGCGCGAACAGGCCCGTGGGGAACTCGCCCGCGGCCTTGCCGATGCGCCCGTACGCCTGGGCCGCGGCGGCGCGTCGCTCCGGCGCCGGGTCGGCAGCGAGCGCCGCGACGAACGCCCGGAGCGCGCGACCGTCGGGCATGGAGCGCGTCGCGAGCTCGAGGAGTCCGCGGTCGAGCGTCGCGTCGGTCGAGTCCGTCGCGCGCAGGAGCAGGTTCGTGGTGCGCTCGTCGTCCGGCGCCACGCGCGCAAGCGCCGTCAGCAGACACGCGTCCATCCCGCGCGCCTCGATGTGTGCGACGAGACGCGCTGCGGCCGCCTCCGCCGCTGCCGGGCCGATCTCGCCGAGCGCATGCGCGCCGGCCGCCGCGGTCGCGTCGTCGTCGAGGAGCTGCGCGAGAGCCGCGGCGTACGGGGCGGCGGCGCTGCCGAGACGTCCGAGCGTGGCCGCCGCGCTGCAGCGCGTGCGCGCGTCGCGGGCGTCGAGCAGCACCGCCACGTGCGGTGCGAGCGACGCCGCGTCCGCGCCCGCCGACCGGGCGTTCCGGAACGCGTCCGCCGCGAGCTCGAGCGCGGCCTTGACCTCGCCCGCGTCGGAGCTCTCGAGCGAGGGCCGCAGCACGCCGACGTCCTCCACCGCGAACCCGCGCATGCCGCCGAGGAGCTGGAGCAGCCGCACGCGGTCGCGGGCGGCGCGCGTCTCGCGCAGGCGCGCGAGGATCGCCGGCGCCGCGCCGGCGCCCATGCCCGAGAGCACCGCCCGAGCCGCCTGCTGGTTGTCGCCCGCGACGAACTCCTCGACCCACCACGTCGCCGGCTTGTCGGCGTAGGTCGGCTCTTCCGCGTCGCCGGCGAGCGCCGCGCAGCAGAGCCCGAGCCCCGCGAGCAGCGCCAGTGCGTGAATCCTCATGTCGCCCTCCGCGACGCCGCGCGTCCGCTGCATTCTCTCCGGTAGACGCACGGCGCGGGTCACCGTTCGGCAAACTGTCGTTGGTGTCCGACTCCGTTCGCAGCGCTCCTCACTCATCTCGCGGCGTCGGCCAATCGTCGCTTCGCAGGTAGCCGGAGATGCTGCCGAAATCGTCGTAGCCGAACCACTCGAGGGCGGCCGCGAGCGCGAGGGTCGTGTCGGGCGACGTCGAGCGCAGCGCACCGCTCTCGTAGAGCTCGCGGAAGCGCGCCTTCGTCGGCGCCAGTGGGTTGTCGGGATCGCGGTCCGGGATCAGCGCCGCCCAGAGCCCAGCGGCCGCGAGCCATGCCTCCGGCGACTCGTCGGGCACGAAGCCACGCAGCCGGCGCTGCAGTCGTGCGGACATCTCCCCGCGGCGCGGGTAGGAGTCGGGCCATGCCAGCCGGTCGGCGATGGCGACGGCCGCGATGCGATGCAGACCTACGACCGATGCGACGCGCGCGGCGTCCGTGTCGTCGTCCCACAGCGCGGCGAGCGCGGTCGCGCGGTCACGCCACGCGTCGCCCAACCGTTCACGCAGGGGCTCGGGGCCGTCGAGCGCCGTGTCGCGGAGCGCGAGCAGCGCCCACGTCGTCTCCACCGGTCCACCCCACGAACCGTCCGCATGCTGCAGCGCGGCGAGCCGCACGGCCGTGGCCGTGAGCGCGCGCGAGACAGCGGGGAGCTGCGCCTCGACGTGCCGCGCGTGCAACCGCGCGACGCTCGTCGGTTGCGACCGCCGCTGCGGAGCGTTGGTGCGCCGGATCGACGCGATCGCGACCGCTGCGTCGCGGTGGGCGACCTGGAGCGCCTCCGTCGCCAGCGCCAGGTCGAGGGCCGACGCGGCGCGCGGCGGTTCGCCCGCGTCGAGCAACGCATCCACGCATGTCCACGTGGGTGTCCGCTCGACGCCGAAGAACGTGACCGCGAACCATGCCCGCACCGCCGTCGTCCCGTAGGGCGACATCTCTCGCCCAAGGAAGCTGACCGGCGCGCCCGCAGCGAAGTCGTCGAGCACGCGCCGCACGTGGTCCGTCCGGTCGGACCGCGCGTTGCGCGGGAGGAACTCGAACTCGTACAGATAGGGCGCCGTGTCCGCGGTGCGCGGGGGCGCGAGCGCTGGCGCGCTCTCGACGCCCTCCGCGCGTGGCCGCGCGCCCGCCGGCTGCGGGGAGCGCGAGTCACCGCAGCCGAGGACGACGGCGACGAGCGAGACGACGACGAAGACGCGTGGCGACGGCATCGGGACCCGGGCGCGCGAACGGACGAGGGGGTGGGAGGTTCGGTGAGCGCGCCCTCCGCGCGCTGGCGCCCATCCGCGCGCCGTCCGTCACGGGATGTCGAGGACCGCTCCGACGGTGCCCGCACGCAGGTTGCCGAGAACGGTCCACCGTCCGTCGCCGCTCGGGATCGCGATCTCGTAGTCCGCACCCGGCGTGAGCCACGCGATCTCGCACGTGTTCTTCCCGCGCGAGACATGGCGATACGCCGTGGCCACGGGTCCTCGCACGCGCACGTCGCAGCCGAAGTCGCGCTCGCTGCGGATGCGGAACGAGAGCTGTGTGCTGGGGTCGGCGATCACACGGACGTCGCTCGTGCCCGGAGCGACCTCGTCGATCCTGAGTTCCATCGCCGGTGCTCCGTCGGCGGCCGCGCGCGACAGATACAGCTCGCACGGACGCGCGTTCCGCAAGAGCCCGGTCAGCGCGAACGAGCCGTCTGCCGCGGTCGCCGTCGCGCGCATGTCGTGGTCGCCGCACGGCGCGCGGAGCGCGACTCCGCCGAGCCCCGCACCCGAGCCATCCGTGACGACCCCGCGGATCGACAGCCCGAGCTGGGCCTCCACCGCGATGTCGCGTCGGCCCGCCGGAACGCGCGCGTCCGGGGCCAGGAAGTCGATGAAGCGCCGGCTCTGCTCGAGTTCCAGCGAGTACGTGATCCCCGCGACTCCGTCGAACTCGAAGCTGCCGTCCGCGCGCACGGCCACCGTGACCGCGCCCGGGATCGTGCCCTCCGGGTAGGGCTCGCAGGGCCACGCGCGGATCTGCTCGCCGTCGATCGCGTACCCCGCCGGCAGGCGCAGCACTCCTCCGGTCGCGACGAGCCGACCGAACCGCAGCGTGAGCGGTCGTTCGCGAGCGGTCTGTACACCGCGCAGTTCGAGCTCGCCGAGCTCGCAGGAGACGGAGACGACGGCGTCCTCCGCCTCTCGCACGCCCTCGATCACGAAGTGCCCGCTGCTGTCGGTCGTCGCGGCGCGCGGGGCCACGAACGGCAGGCCGCCCGCGTCGGCGCGGACCGTTGCGTGCGGGACGCCGACTCCCGCGGAGTCCTCGACGACGCCTTCCACGCGATGACCGCGCTCTGCGCGAAACGTCGGCTCCGCACCCGTCAACGCGACCTCGCGGGCGAAGCCGAGCGTCGGCTGCGGCGAGTCGTTGCCGCCTGGAGTCCACACCAGAGTCACCGGGCCGCGCGCGCGCACGTCACGGAGCACGAACCGCCCCTCCGCGTCGGTGACGGCCGCAGACAGCCCGGACACCGGACCATCGAGGGCGACGCGGACGAACGCGCCCGACACCGGTGAGCCGTCCGCGAACAGGAGGCGTCCCGCGAGGTCCTGGCGGCGCCGCAGCACGATCTCGCGGGCTTCGGTCGTGAGCTCGGCCGAGCGTCCGACGTAGCCGACGGCGCGGATCTCCACGCGCACCGTGCCCGTGGCGAGCGCGTAGGTGAACGCGCCGGACTCGTCGGTGCGCGCATACAGCGCTTCGCCGCTCACCGTGGCTCCCACGACGGGGGCGCCGTTCTCGTCCACGACGCGTGCGACGTGCGATTTGCCGCCGAGCACGACCACGTCACCGAGATCGTGCGGACCTCCCACCGGCCTGCGGAACTCGAATGGCTGCATGGCCAGCGTGCTGCCGAGCACCTCGAGCGCGCACACGTCCTCGGCTGCGTCGCGCTGGGGCACGGTCAGGCGGAAGGTGCCGTCGTCCGCGACGAGGGTCGCGCGCCGCACTCCCGAGGCCGCGTCCGTGCAGCGCAGCGTCGCGTTCCGGATCGGCGCCCCGCTCTCGTCCACGAGTCGACCGTGGAAGTCGGCCAGGCGGTCGAGCACGACGCGAACCGTCGTCGATCCTCCCTCCGCAAGCGGGAAGTCGTGCACCTCGCGGGCGCGCCCCGGGGCGACGACCGTCAGTCGGAGAGCGCGGGTGCCGACGGGGTGGGGGAGCCGCAGCGTGAACCCGCCGGCGGCGTCTGTGACGATCGGTCGCGCGACGCCCCACGAAGAGATCTGCGCGCCCGCCAGCGGCGTACCGTCGGCGTCGACGACGAGACCCGCCACGGACGCGACGGCGCGCGGCGTCGCGTGCAGAACGACCTCCTCCTGCCCGACCGCCGGCACGACGACGCGGGCCGGATCGAGGTCGTAGATCCGGTCGTCGTCGACGACGACGTGCTCGCCCGGCGGCGCCGACGCGAACGAGATGCGGCCGCTCGCATCCGTGCGCAGCTCGTCCCTGGAGCCGTAGACGTCCTCGAGACGCAGTTCCACGCCGGCGAGCGGGCCGTCGTCCGCGAGGACGGTGACCTGCAACGTCCCCGTCGGGCGCAGCCGTACGTCCGCGTGGTGGGCATGTCCGGCCATCGGCACCAGCGCCGCCTGCTCGTACTCGGAGGACGTCGGCAAGTACCCGGGAGCGGACGCGACGACGAAGCCCCCTTCGATGCCGAGGCTGCGCGGCACCTCCGCGACGAAGCGCCCTTCGGCGTCGGCCTGGACTGCGTCCCACGCCTCGACGTCGCGCCGCTCCGACACGCCGACCCGCGCGCCCGCGACCGGGAGGCCGGTCGAGCGGTCGGTGATCCGTCCCACGACCGATGCGCGCAGTCGCGCGATCAGCAGCAGCTCGTCGTCCATAGGGAGCAGGACCGTCGCCGCTGCGGCGTCCACGCGCGCTGTGTCGGCGCGGACCAGCCACGGACCAGCGCTCAGCTCATCCAGACGACAGCGGCCGTCGTCCGCGGTGAGCTCGTAGATCTGCAGCGGCGAGCCCTCCTGGGACGCCGTCACTCGCACGCCGGAGCACGGCGCGCCGTCCTCTTCGATCACGCGCACGCGCAGCGCGCACTGCGGCTCCAGCGCGACGCGGGCCTCGGCGCCCTGTCCCGCTCCGACCTCGATCAGCTCACTCACGCCGCGTGTGCCGCCGGGACCGCGCGCCACGGCGACGTGCCGGCCGGGAGCGACCGGCGCGAGACGTGCGTGGCCCGCGTCGTCCGTGGTCGCCGTCGGCGCATCGTCCTCGACGGCGAACTCCACCGCGGCTCGCGGCACCGGGGCCCCGTGCAGGTCGACGACGTGGACGTCCACCCAGCCGCTCGTCGAGTCCGTGGGGCGTGTCGACTCACGCTCACGGGTGCGTGTCCGCGGCGCCGACTCCTCAGGCGCCGCCGTGTCGGCGCCCGGCGAGGCCACCGGCTCGGACTGCGGGCGAGCCAGGACGAGGCACACGAGCGCGGCGACCACGACCGCGCAGAGCATGCCGAACGCCGCCACGACCTTCCCGCGCACGGCGCGAGAGTAGCGTGCCCGGTCGGCGAACGATACCGGTCCGGTCAGGGCGCGCGGGTGGGCTGCGGCGGCCGGCCGCTATGCAGCCGTGGCCCGGGCGCGATAGCTTGCTCGCCATGGCCGACGACGTTGCGCCGCAGCTCCTGCTCCTGACGCACAGAGGGCGTCCGGACCTCTCGCGCGGCGACATCCACGTCGTGCGCGGAGTCGAGTACCGCGTGCACATGGTGAGCGAGTCGGCCAACCAGCCCGGCGTGTGGGTGGTGATGCTGCACGAGCCGGGTCAGTGCCCGCAGCGCAGCGATCGTCCACCCGACCCGCCGTGCGCAGCGTCGGAGCGGTGAATAGCGCCACCGACGGTGTCAGGCACCGTTCGTAGCGGAAGCTGCGCCTCCACGTCCCCTACTCGCTGCGGACGTGCGCGCCGCACGCGCCGCACGCGCGCTCGCCGCGTGCCTCGCACGCGGCGGACCCCCTGGCACGAGCGTGCGTAAGCACGCGCAGTGCCAGGGGGATGGTGCTCGCGGGCAGTGCGGCCGAGGGGGCGGACGTCACCTACGTACGGGTCGCACGCCCGCGTGCACCCCACTGGTAACGGAGGCGCGCCGCGTGCCTCGCACGCGGCGGACCCCCTGGCACGAGCGTGCGTAAGCACGCGCAGTGCCAGGGGGATGGTGCTCGCGGGCAGTGCGGCCGAGGGGGCGGACGTCACCTACGTACGGGTCGCACGCCCGCGTGCACCCCACTGGTAACGGAGGCGCGCCGCGTGCCTCGCACGCGGCGTGACTCCCCCGCGACCGAGGGGGCGGACGTCACCGATGCAAGGGCCGCACGCCCGCGTGCCCCTCCGCCCGCCGGCGCGCGCGTGCTGCGCACGCGCCAGTGCCGGCGGGATGGTGCTCGCG
>CALKVK010000027.1 GCA_937996235.1 uncultured bacterium
CCTCCGAGACGAGCGAACGCGGAGCGGAGGCCGAAGGCCGAAGCGGAGGGGAGGCCGAAGGCCGAAGCGGAGGGGAGGCAACGCAGCACGCGGCGCTCTGGACCGTTCAGGTGCGTGAGTCGTCGTGAGAAGGTCGGGCTAGGATCAGCTCGCTTCGGCGCCGGGTCGTCTCGCGCGGGGCGCCGCGGGGGGGCGCCGCGGGGGGGCGCCGCGCGGGGCGGGTCCGGCTTCCGACGCGGTGTGCGGGCCGGCGTCCAGCCCGCATCGTTCATCAGCTCCCGCGCCCGGTGCGTCGCCGGAGTCGCGATCCCTGCGTCGGCGCTCCTCGAACGGGGTGTTCGACGCCGACTTCGTCGCGCACTCTTGAGCTCGCGCTTCCGGCTCGGCCGGGACGGCCTGCCGCGTGACGAGAACTCAGGTGCCACGGACGCAGCCCTCGATGCGACTGGGTCACAGCCGCACTCGCCGCGGGAGCTGGTGAACGATGCCGGCTGGGCCGGGTGCGACGGCGCGGCTCCGGTCGGCGCGTCGCCGGCGGGCGGCGCGCGCGAGGCCCCGGCGGGGGCCGAGCCGGCTCGCGTCGGGCGCCCTGGCGCGAGCGCGCGTGCCCCGGTCGGCGCTCGACGGGTTGGCGATTTTCTGGTCGGTCCGATCCGGCGTTCCTATCCTGCCTGCCCCGCGTGGGCGACTAGCTCAGTTGGTTAGAGCACGCGCCTGATAAGCGCGAGGTCAGTGGTTCGAATCCACTGTCGCCCACCAGATCGCGGGTCGGCGTCGCCGTCCGGGACGATGCCGAGCGCGGCGCGCCTTGGGGGCGTAGCTCAGTTGGTAGAGCAACGGCTTTGCAAGTCGTAGGTCGCCGGTTCGAGCCCGGCCGTCTCCACCAGGCCGCCTGATCGGACAGGTTCCTGGCCCGACCTCCTCACGAGGCTCGCGCACGTCGCGACGACGCGCCGTCGCGCGCTCCACGTTCCGAGCGGATGCGACGTACTCGGCGCGCACGGCCGGCCGCAGGCCGCAGCGGAGGGGCGAGGACAGAGCGACGCGGGCAAGGCGCTGCGGCGATCGCGACGCCGCACCCTCGCTCACCCCCCGCGGCAGGCCGCGGGGATCGCGCTCTCGCGCCTCCGGCTCGACCGTGACCGCCTGCCCCGTGGTGGGAGGGCACGCGCCACGGACGCAGGCCACGAGCCGGCTGCGTCTCGGCCGCACTCACCGCGAGAGCTGGTGAACGATGCGGGCTAGACTCGGCGCTCGATGGGCGTGCCCCGCTACCTGCAGAGTTTCGACACGTCGCTCCTGCCGCAGGTCTTCGCCGACGTCCTCGTGATCGGCACGGGCATCGCGGGGCACTGCGCCGCGCTCTCCGCGGCCGAGCGCGGCGCGCGCGTCCTTCTGGTCACCAAGGACGCACCGCTCGAGAGCAACACTCTGTACGCGCAGGCCGGGATCGCCGCGGCGACGGCCGACGAGGACTCGGTCGAGGCGCACGTGCGGGACACGCTGGTCGCCGGCGACGGCCTGTGCTCGCAGGACGTCGTGAGCTCCGTCGTGCAGGAGGCTACCGACGCCCTCGCCTATCTCCAGGAGTGCGGCGTCGCGTTCGATCGCAACGCCGCAGACGGCGCGCTGTTCCTCGGGCGCGAGGGCGGCCACTCGTGCCGCCGCGTCGCGCACGCGCACGGCGACGCGACGGGCCGCGAGATCCAGCGCGCGCTCAGCTCCGTGGTGCTCGGGACCGAGAGCGTGCGGCGCGTGATCGGTGCGTTCGTCGTCGACCTCCTGACCGACCGCGGGCGCTGCGTCGGGGCGCTGCTGCTGGTCGGCGGAGAGCTCCGCGTCGTCTGGGCGGGCTCCGTCGTTCTCGCGAGCGGAGGCGCCGCGCGGCTGTTCCGCGAGAGCACCAACCCCGTCGTGACCACGGGCGACGGACTCGCGATGGCGTACCGCGCGGGCGCGGAGCTCCGCGACATGGAGTTCATGCAGTTCCACCCGACGGTGCTCTACGTGCCGGGTGCCGGACGCACGCTGCTCTCGGAGGCCGCGCGCGGCGAGGGCGCGCTGATCCGCGACGTTCGGGGCGAGCGCTTCCTGCCGCTCTACGACGAGCGGGCCGAACTCGCGCCGCGCGACGTCGTCTCACGCGCGATCGTGACCCACATGCTCGAGCACGGCGACACGCACGTGCTGCTCGACCTCACCACGATCGACGCCGCGCGCCTCGCGGAGCGGCTCCCAGGCGTGGTCGCGACCGGGCGCGACGCCGGACTCGACGTCACCCGCGATCCGCTCCCGGTGCGCCCGGCGGCGCACTACACCATCGGCGGCGTGGCATGCGACGCGCGCGGACGGACGTCGCTGCCGGGGCTCTTCGTCGCGGGCGAGGCCGGCGCGAGCGGACTGCACGGCGCGAACCGCCTCGCGTCGAACAGCCTGCTCGAAGGCGTCGTCGTGGGCCGCCGCGCGGGCGCCGACGCGGCCGTCGACGCGGCGGCGTCGCGCGTCGAGGCGCGTGTGGTGCGGTCGCAGGGCCCGGGCGTGGCGCGTCGTGCGGTGAACTCGCAGGACGTCGTGCAGTCCGTCGAGAGCCTTCTCTGGCGCCACGCGGGGGTGCGTCGCTCGGGCGAGGGTCTCGACCACGCCGCGCGGCAACTCGCGGCCTGGTCGCCGCTGGTGCTCGAGCGCGAGATGCCGCACTCCGCGGGCATGGAGGCGCAGAACCTGTGCCTGCTCGCGGCGCTCCTCGTCGAGGCGGCGCGACGGCGCGACGAGACGCGCGGGGTGCACTGGCGCATCGACCACCCGCGGCACGACGACGCGCAGCAGCTCGGGCACCTCGTGCAGAGCCGCGGTGCGGCGTCGCGCTTCGAGCCGCTCCGGGGGGCCGCATGACGCAACCAGGCGACGACGGGCGACGCGAGCTCGTCGTGCTCGCGGGTCTCCGCCTGAGCGACGCCCCGGAGACGGCCGAGCCGCCTCTGGCGGAGCTCGAGCGACTCGCGGCGACGGCCGGGGGCACCGCGGGGGCGCGCGTCTTCCAACGGCGCCAGCGCCCGGACCCGAAGTACTTCGTCGGGAAGGGGAAGGCCGAGGAGATCGCCCAGGCGGCGAAGGCGATCGGCGCCCGTACGGTGCTCTTCGACAACGACCTCAGTCCGGCGCAGGAGCGCAACCTCGAGGAACTCACCGGGTGCACCGTCGTGGATCGCAGCCGGCTGATCCTCGACATCTTCGCGCTGCGCGCGCGCACGCGGCAGGCGCGCGTGCAGGTCGAGCTGGCGCAGCTCGAGTACTCGCGCTCCCGGCTGAAGCGCATGTGGACGCACCTCGAGCGGATGGAAGGCGCCATCGGCACGCGCGGACCGGGCGAGAAGCAGATCGAGGAGGACCGACGCCTCGTCGATCGCCGCATCCAGCAGCTCAAGGAGGCTCTGGAGGTGGAGGAGCGCCGCCGCGCGACGCGCTCGGCGGCGCGCCAGGAGTTCTTCAAGGTCTCACTCGTCGGCTACACGAACGCGGGCAAGAGCACGCTGCTGCGCGAGCTCACCGGCTCTCGGGCGTTCGTGGAGGACAAGCTCTTCGCGACGCTCGACACGCAGACGCGGGCCTGGGATCTGCCCGACAACCAGCGCGTGTTCCTCTCGGACACGGTCGGCTTCATCCGCGATCTGCCGCACCATCTCGTGGCGTCGTTCCACTCGACTCTCGCCGAGGCGGTCGAGGCCGATCTGCTGCTCCACGTCGTCGACGCGACCAGCGCGGACGCCGAGGCGCACATCCGCGTCGTCGAGGAGACGCTCGCGGAGATCGGTGCGGCGGGCGAGCGGCTGCTCGTGCTGAACAAGATGGACGCCGTCGACGACGGCATGCAGGCTGCGATCCTCGCGAGCGCCCACCCGCGCGCGGTGCGCGTGTCCGCGCGCACGCACCTGGGGCTCGAGGAGCTCGCTGCGCGCGTCGCGGAGGTCGTGCTGCGCTCGCATCGCGCGGTGGAACTGCGCGTGCCCGCCGGAGCCGGGCGCCTGCTCGCCCTCGTGGCGGAGCGTGGAGTCGTCTCGGAGCGGCGGTACGAGGGCGACGAGGTCGTGCTCGTCGCGCGGCTCTCGCGCCGCGACCTGCGCCGCGTGGACGAGGAGCTCACGCGTCTCGGGCTAGCCCCGGTGGGGGCGGAGCCGGGGACCGACGACCCGCTGTGACGCGCCCCGACGCGGCGCTCAGCGCGGCGGCAGTCGCAGCGTGTCGCCGGCACGGATCGCGTCGGCGTTCGGGAGTCCGTTCAGCGTCGCGATCTCGTGCGCTCGCCGCGACGTGCCGAGCTCCCGGAGCGCGATCTCACCGAGCGTCTCGCCCGGTTGCACGACGACGCTGCGTGTCGTCGCCGGCGGCCGGTCGGGCGGCGCCGGCGGGGGATCCGCGCGGGGCGTCGGGAGCGGCGCAGGGCGACGGTTGCGCGCGCCGTCGCGGTCGGCTGCCGGCGGCGGGCGCTCGCCGCCGATCTCGATCTCGAGCAGGCGCGCCGGATCCGGGGTCTCGTCCGTCGCCGGGCGCGCGGCGTGTCGGCGGAGCTGGAACGCAGCGAGCGCGGCCAACGCCATCGCCGCGGCGCCGAACAGCGCCCAGCGCTCGAAGGAACGGCCGCCGGTGGGGTGCGTGTCGCTCATGTCCCTGCCGGGAGCCCGCCCGCGCGGCCGCGCTCCCGCCGGTCGGCGAGTCTACACCCGGCGCGGGCCCGCGCCCGCGCGCCCACGACGTCCGCTCGCCCGCTGCTCAGATGCCCGGCTTGGCCAGCGGCCGCGCCCGGTCCTCCGCCTCGATCTCGTCCGAGAGCAGCGAGTCCGGATCCTGGTTCGGCAGCCACGGGATGAAGTGCGCGAAGAAGTGCAGCGGGATGTTCGCCGCGAGCAGGAAGCCGATGTAGACGGTCGGCGTGTGCCCGTGTGGCGTGACCGCCATGATCGCGCCGACGACCGTGGTGATGAGCTGCACGGTGAAGCGCACGCGGTTCGCCGACAGCTTGCGCCAGTACCCGGGCAGGAAGAGCAGCAGCGGGCCCGCGATGAAGATCGACGAGTAGCTTCCGCTGATGACTCCCACGACCATCACCCACGCGAAGCCCTCGAGCACCGACCCGGAGCCACGGTTGAGGACGAATTGGATCGCCACGACGATCCAGGTCGTCAGCGACGTGCGGATGGAACGCGTCAGCGTCTGGTTGATCGAGTCGTTGACAACGCTGGCTCGCACGACGCGCGAGCGGCCGAGGTTCTCGCGGATGCGGTCGAACACGACGATCGTGTCGTTCATCGAGTAGCCGATCAGCGTCAGGAACGCCGCGATCAGGACCAGGTTGATCTTCGCGTAGACGAGCTCCGTCGCGTCGAAGGCGGCCACGCAGCCGAGCGCGATCACGACGTCGTGCACGAGCGCGCAGACCGCCGCGAACCCGTGCGTGAAGTCCGCGAAGCGCAGGCGGATGTAGAGCACCTGGAGCGCCATCGAGAGGACGATCGCCTGGAGCGCGCGCCGCCACAGTTCCTCGGCGCGTCCGGGGTTCAGGAACGAGATGCTCGGCATCGGGTCCGACAGGTAGACCGGCTCCTCGGCCTTCTGCAGCGCGAGTCGCACGTTGTCCGTGACGAAGAAGCGCGCGTCGGCGTCCGCGTCCGACGCCGGGTCGGAAGTGTCGCCCGTCTGCTGCAGCGCGCCCTCGAGCTGGACGCGGAACGCACCGCCCGCCCCCTCGGCCGCCGGGGTGACGACGACGTTCGCGAACGGCTTGTCGCGGCCCTCCGGCGCGTACTGCTCCAGGTCCTTGCGCAGCGTGTCCGCGTTCGTGGTCGCGGACGACTGCAGCAGGTGCATCGTGAAGTCGGCCTGGAAGCGGCCCGCGGCGAGCGGCAGCGTGCCGAACTCCGTGATGCCCGACGTGACCAGCCGGTCGCCCAGCGTCTTGCGGACGTGCTCCACGAAGGCCACGCCGCGCTCGCGGTCGTCCAGCGCCACGCGCACCTGCCAGCGGTTCGACTGCTCGCTCGACGCGACGTCCACGCCGCGCGGCGTGAGGCGGACGGCCGAGATGCCGGGCCACTCGTCGCCGCCCACGACGTCGAGCAGCTCCGGCCGCGTGACCGGGGTGTCGAGCTGCACCACGACCTGCTGACCGCCGACGAACTCGAGGTCCTTGCTCGCCGCCTCGTCGCGCGCGAGGAAGATGACCATGCCGACGACCATGAGCACGATCGACGGCCCCGTGAACCACTTGCGGTGCCGCATGTAATCGAGTGTGGGCACCCTGCGGTCGCGCGAGAAGCCGAAGCGCTTCATGACGCCCGTGGCGACGCCCCACTCGAACACGGCGCGCGTCACGTAGATCGCCGTGAACATCGAGGCCAGGATGCCGATCGTCAGCGTGACGCCGAACCCCTTGACCGTGCCCGAGCCGAGGAAGATCAGGACGAGCGCGGTCAGGACCGTCGTGACGTTCGCGTCCACGATCGCCACGAGGGCGCGGTCGTAGCCCGCCGCGAGCGCCTCGACCAGGCTCTTGCCCCGCGCGCGTTCCTCGCGGAGCCGCTCGAAGATCAGGATGTTGGCGTCGACGGCCATGCCGAGCGTCAGCACGATGCCCGCGATTCCGGCGAGCGTCATCGCCGCGCCGAAGAACGCGAGCGCGCCGAGCATCAGCAGCACGTTCATCAGCAGCGCGAGGTTCGCGATCATCCCGGGCACGCGGTAGAGCCACCCCATGATGAGCAGCACCGAGACGAAGCCGACGACGATCGAGAGCTTGCCGGTCTCGATGGCGTCGGCGCCGAGGCTCGGTCCGAGCTGGTCCTCGCGCACGAGCTCGAGCTTCACGCCCGTCGCGCCCGACTCGAGCACGATCGACAGCTCGTCGGCCTCCTTCTGCGTGAAGCCGCCGCCAGCGCCGCCCTCGATGACGCCCTTGCCGGGCAGCGGGCTCTTGATGTTCGGCGCGCTGTTGACCTTGCCGTCGAGGATGATCGCCATGCGCTGGTGCTGGTGGCGCGTGGTGAAGTCCGTGAAGTCGCCCTGGCGCTCGAGGCGCATCTCGAAGTAGACGACGAGCTGGCCCTCGCCCGGCTGTACGCGCGTCTTCGCGAGGTCCTTGCCGCGGAACACCTCGGCCTTCTCGATCCGCGCCAGCTCGACCTTCTTCGGTGCGATCGGCGCCTCGAGCTCCGTGATGGCCGTGGCGAGCGCGTCGAGCGCCTCGCGCGCGCGCGAGCGCGCGTCGCCGTCGGGCGCGCTGCGGACGGCCTCCTCGAGGCGCGTGCGGACCTGGCGGGCCGTCCCGATGTTCGCCTGCTCCGCCAGCGCGAACGCGGTCGCCGGATCCGCCGCCGCCGGATCGACGAGCGTCCCGCCGAACGCGGACTTCACCGTGTCGATGCACGCGCGCACGCGCGCGACGTAGTCGGGGGTGATCCCGACCTCGAACTGCGCGATCTCGGCCAGGACCGGCTTCTCCGGCTTGAGGACCAGCCACTCGAGCGGACCCCGCCGGACCTCCGGGTGCTTCGGATCGGGCGGTGTGCCGTCGGGGACCCACTCCCACGCAGGGTTCTCGGGGACGTACCACTCACCGAGCTGCGCGCGCTTCCCCATCTCGGTGCTGAGGACGCTGTCGGGCACGACGATGCGGAACTCGAGGTCGCCGTTGCGCTGGATCAGCTTCTTCACGCCCTCGAGCTGGTCGGAGCTGCGCCCCGGCACCTCGATCAGGATCTCGTCGTCGTCGGTCGCCGTGATCGTGATCTCGCTCAGACCGAACGCGTTGACGCGCTTGTCGAGGATCTCGATCACCTTCTTGACGTCGACCGGCTCGACGACGCCGTCGACGACCTGGGCCTGGATGCGGTAGGCGAGTGACGCGCCTCCTGCCAGGTCCAGGCCGTAGCGCAGGTCGCAGGTCAGCAACGCCACGACCGACAGGCCGAGCGCGAGTGCGATGACCAGGAAGCGCAGCAGGTAGTTCTTCATCGTGTCCCGTGGGGTCCCGTGGGGGTCACGACGCCGTCTCGGCGTCGGTGGTCAGACGTCGATGTCGGCGTCGCTCGGCACGACGTCCTCGATCGCGGTCTTCTGGAACGCGGCGTGCACGCGGCCGTCCCGGTCGATCGAGAGCAGCACGACGTCGCCCTTCACCTGGCGGACCTCGCCGTAGAGTCCGCCGCGCGTGAGGACGCGGTCGCCCTTCTTCAGCGCCTCGAGCTTCTCGCGGCGCGCCTTCTCCTGCTTGCGCTGCGGCTGGAGCAGAACGAACCAGAAGACGATGCCGACGACGAGGATGGGGACGAGCGGATTCGTCCAGAACGGAGCCTGTTCCGTGCCGCTCCCGGCAGGGGCGGCTTCCTGGGCCAGCAGCTCGAGCATGTCGCCCCTCGGGTCGGCCCGCGACGCGGGCAGGTTCGTGACGCGAAACCCGGAAGGGTAGGGAGGCCCGGACGCCGCCCAAGCGAAATCCGCACCGTCGGCGGGCGCGCCCGAGGCGGATCCGGGCCGCACCTGCAGACGCGGGGTAGAAGGTGCGGATGCACGTCGTGGCGGCCCTGAGCGGGGGGGTGGACAGCGCCGTCGCGGCTGCGCTGCTGCTCGAGGCCGGACACACGGTCACGGGCGTCTTCCTGCGCAACGGGGTGCGTGCCGGCGGCGCGGCCCGGCGCGCGCGGCAGGGCTGCTGCGGGATCGACGACGCGCACGACGCGGCGCGCGTCGCGGAGCTCCTCGGCGTGCCGTTCTACGCGCTCGACTTCTCGCGCGAGTTCGCGGCGCTCGTCGCCGAGTTCGCCGCCGAGTACGCGCAGGGCCGGACTCCCAACCCGTGCATCACGTGCAACCGCGACCTGAAGTTCGGGCACCTGCTCGACTTCGCCGACGGCATCGCCGCCGACGCCGTCGCGACCGGGCACTACGCGCGCGTCGAGCAGCTCGGCGAGCGGCTGGCGCTGCGCGCGGCGCACGACACCCGGAAGGACCAGAGCTACGTGCTCTTCCCGCTCGACCAGCGTCAGCTCGCGCGCACGGTGTTCCCCCTCGGCGGTCTGCGGAAGGCGGAGGTGCGCGAGCGCGCGCGCGCGCTCGGCCTGCCCGTCCACGACAAGCCGGAGAGCATGGAGATCTGCTTCGTGCCGGACGGCGACTACCGCGCGGTCGTGGCCGGCATCGCGCCGCACGCGCTGCGCGAGGGTCCGGTCGTCGACGCCGCGACCGGCGCCGTGGTGGGCCGGCACGGCGGAGTCGGCAGCGTGACCCTCGGTCAGCGTCGCGGGTTCGGCCGCGTCGCCGACGAGCCGCGCTACGTGACGCGCGTCGACGCGGGCGCGAACGTCGTCGAGGTGGGACCGCGCGAGCTGCTCGAGCGGCGCGCCGTGCGGGTCACGCGCTGGAACGCGGTCGCCGCGCCCGCGCCTTCGGGCACACAGCCGCTGCGCGGTCGCGCGCGCATCCGCCGCAGCCACGCGCCGGAGCTCGCCACCGCGACGGCGGCGGACGACGGCGACGTGCTCGTGCGGTTCGACGCGCCGGTGTCGGCGCCGGCGCCCGGGCAGGCGCTCGTGCTCTACGACGAGGCGGGGCGCGTGCTCGGCGGCGGCTGGATGGCGGAGTCGACGTCCTGAGCCGCCCGCTCGCGCCGGCCGTGAATCGAGCGGGGGCCGCGATGCGGCGTGCGCATCGCGGCCCCCGGTGCACCCGGACGGGCTGCGGTCGTGCGCGGCTCTCCGGGCGGGAGTTCGTCCCGCGTGCCGGATCCGGTGCGCCGCGCGCCCGGCGCCGGCTAGACGGAGTCCTTGAGCGGCTTGCCGGCCTTGAAGCCGACCGACTTGGACGCCTTGATCTTGATCGACTCGCCGGTCTGCGGGTTGCGGCCCTTGCGCGCGGCGCGCTTCTTGACGGTGAACGTGCCGAAGCCCACCACCGAGACCTTGCCGCTCTTCTTCAGACCCTTCTGGATGCCGGAGAGCACCGCGCCGATCGCGCGATCGGCCGAGGCCTTGCTGTCGCCCATCTCCTTGGCGACGAGCTCCGCCAGGTCCCCACGGTTCATCGCCGACTTCGAGTCTGCCTTCTTCGCTGCCATCTGCTTCCGCCCCCGGGACGTTCGTCCCCATACGACTCGGACTCGCGACGCACCCGGCCGCGAACCGCGAGGAACTGTAGGAGTGCGCCGAAGCGCCAACAAGGAACTTGTCTGGAATGCTTGTGATTCCTGACTCCCAGGCCGACGCGTCGCGCGCGCCGCGGCGAACCGCGCGGCGCGCGCGACGTTGGAGCACGGCGTGAGAACGTCCCTCGGGCGCCCGTCCGCGGCGCTGACGCTGCGCGTCGCGGCGCTGCTCTGCGGCGTCGTCGCGGCGTGGGGGCCGCGCCTGGCCGCGCCGCGCCCCGCGCATCGCGTCGTCGTCGTCGACGTGTCGGCGAGCGCACTCCCCGCGAACGACGTGCTGCGCACGGCGGCTCTCGGGTTGGGGCGCGGCGACCGGCTGAGCGCCGTGCTGTTCGCGCGCGGCGCGCGCCTCCCCGAGGGCGCGCGCGCGCTGGATCCGGAGGCGTGGCGCCGCGCGTGCGACACCGCCGACGGCACGTGGCCGCGTCCGGCGCCGGACGCATCGGACCTCGCCGCAGGCCTGCGCGCCGCCGCGGCGCTCGTCGCCGCGGACGCGGAGTCCGCGGCGTGCGAGGTGCTGCTGCTCTCCGACCTGCGCGCGACGTCGTCTGCGAGCGACGTGACAGCCGCCGCGGCCGAGCTGCGCGCTTCGGGATGCACGGCGTGTGCGGTCCACGCGCTGCCGTCGCGCGCGCTGGAGCCGTACGTCGCGGCGCTGCGCGGCCCCGGACGCGCGCGTCGCGGCGACACGTTCGTCCTCGCCGCGACGGGCGCCGCCGGCGCGGGCGGCGCGCGCGTGCAACTCCTCCGCGACGACCGCGCGATCGACGCGCGCGACGTACCGCCGGGACCGTTCCACGTCGCGTTCGAGGTCCGCGCGGAGCAGGCCGGCGAGCTCGTGCACGAGGTGCGCGCGGGAGCGGTGTCCGCGCGCGCGCGCACCGTCGTCGTGGACGATCGTGCTGCTGCGCTCGTCGTGGCCGACGGTCCGCTCCGCGCGCCGCTCGCAGCGGCCCTCGCCGACATGCACGTGGCCGCTGTGACGCACGCGGACGAGTTCGCCTCGCAGCTCGCCGCGAGCGACGTCGTCGTGCTGGACGGCGTCGCCGCCGCGCGTCTCGGAGCGGACGCCGACAGCCGCCTCGCGGACGCCGTCGCGCGCGGGCTCGGCCTCGTCGTGCTGGGCGGCCCCGACGGCTTTGCGCGCGGCGGCTGGGCCGGGACCGCGGTGGACCGGGCGTCGCCGCTGCGCAGCACGGCACCGGATGCGCCGGCGCCGTTCCTCTACCTCGCGCTCGACGGCAGCGCGTCGGTGGCCGAGGCGTGGCCCGGCGGTGCCGGGACGCGCGACGCCGCGGCGCGTGACGCCGCGCGCGCGCTCGTGGCGGCGTTGCCCGCGGACGTCGACCTGGCGCTGCGCCGCTTCGCCGACCGGCTCCTGCCCGACGGCCGGCCCGCGTGGCGCGCACCGCTCGCCGACCGCGCCGCGGCGCGCGCCGCGATCGACGCGCTGCCGGCACCGGCCGGCGGCACGGCGCTGCTGCCCGTCCTCGCCGAGGCCGCGCGGCTCGCCGCGACGCGCGGCGACGGCGCGCGTCACTGTCTCGTGCTGACCGACGGTCGGACCGGCGAGGACGCGGCAGCTCTCGCCGAGCGCGTGGCGGCGCTCGTGCGCAGCGGCTGCGGCGTGACGCTGCTGCTCGACGACGTCGACGGACAGCGGCGGCTCGGACCGGACTGGGAGCGCGCCGGTGCGCGCGTCGTGCTCGTCACCGACGCCGCCGCCCTCGGTGCGCACTTCGTGGAGGCGGCCGCGCGCGGACTCTCCGGGGAGGATGCGCTCTCGGACGTCGAGCTGCGTCCGGTCGGCGGGGCCGCGCCGCCGCCCGCGCACGCTCTGCCCGCGCGCGCCGCCCGTGTGCAGCGCACGCATCCCGCCGACGATGCGGATGCGCTGCTCGCGACGACGGACGGCGTCGTCGTCGCGGCCGTCCGCCGCCACGGCGCCGGTCGCGTCGCCGCACTCGCCACGCGGCCGGGCGACGCGGCGTGGCTCGCGGACGACGCGGCGACGCGCGAGCTGGTCGCGTCGCTCGCGGGCTGGGCGCGCGCACCCGGAGGCCCCGGCGCGGCGCTCGAGTGCCACGACGAACGCGTCGTCGTGCGGGCGTCCCGCGGCAGCGCGCCGGCGGCCGTCGCGTTCGACGGCGGGCCGCCCGTGGCGCTCGTGCCCGCGAGCGGCGGCACCTGGACCGCGCGCTTCCCGGCCGGCGAGCCGCGTCCGGAGCACGCGACCGTGCTCGACGCCGGCGGCGTCGCGCTCGGCGTGTTCGGCGTCGATCGGCCCGCTCCGCCCGAGTACCAGCCGGTGGTGCCCGTGGACCCGGAGCTGCTGCGCGCCGCGGGCGGCGCGGCGCCGCGCGGTGGGGTGGCGCTGCGGCCGTGGGCCGCCGCTGCGGCGGTGCTCCTCGTCCTGGCGGCCCAGGTGCTCGCGGGCGCCGCGCGCCGCCGAGCTCACGTCTGAGCGTCCGAGCGGCGGCGGGTGTGCGGGACCCCGGCGTGGTCAAGTCGCGCCCCGCCGCTCCCGATGAAGGGGGCAGGTCCACATCCGCGAACGGAGGTCCTCATGGCGCTCGGCGCACGTCTCGTTCCGCTCCTCGTCCTCTCTGCGCTCGCGTGCACGGCGTGCGTGTCGACCGAGACGACGACGGAAGTGCACATGCCCAAGGAGGACGTGCTGACGCGCGCCGAGATCGACCGGCGGATCTACGAGATCCCGTACATGCACGGGCTCGAGCTCGTCCACAACCTCGAGCGCATCGCGCGCATCGGCGAGCCGGCGCTGCCGCGTCTGCTCGAGGAGCTGCACTCCGAGAAGGCGGTGATGCGCTCGTCGGTGGCGTGGGTGCTCGGCGCGATGGGCGACCGGCGCAACATCCCGCCGCTGCGCGAGCTGCTCGCGGACCGCGTGCCCGAGGTGCGCTACGAGGCGGCGGCGAGTCTCGTGGACCTCGGCGACGCAGCCGGCTTCGCGGTGCTCGTCGACGGCCTGTCCGACCCCCAGCTCGACAACCGCTTCAAGTGCTTCGAGTCGCTGCGCACCGCGACGGGCCAGGACTTCGGCTACGACCACGACGGCGCGCCCGAGCTGCGTCGCGCGGCGGTCGCACGCTGGCACGACTGGCTCGACGGCGTCCGCGCCAGCGCGCTCTGACGCCCCGGCGGCCTCACGCGGCGCGCGGACCGCGCCGCCGCGCACGTAGCATGGCGTCGTGATGCGCCGCGTCGCCGCCGTCCTCGCGTTGCTCGCCGTCGCCGCGTGCGTGGCGCCGCCCGTGGACGTGCCGGACGACGCCGACCTCGACGCGAGCGAGCGCGCGGCGTACGTCGCCGCCTATCGCAGCTACCTGGCGGGGGCCGCTGGCGGCGTGGCGGAGGTGCTGGGGCCGGCGCTCGCACACGAACCCTGGCACGTCCCCTCCCACGTGCTGCGGCAGGACGCGGCGGCCGCCGCGGGCGACGGGGCCGCGCTCCGCGCGTGGTACGCGGCGGAGGCCGCCGCGCGTCCCGACGACGCGGCGCGCGTGCTGCTCGCGGCGCGCGTCGCCGGCCGCGACGGCGCACCACGGGTCGACGCCTACCGCCAAGCGCTCGCGCTTGCGCCCGAGTCGCCGTGGCCGGCGGTCGCTCTCACCTACGAGCTCCTGCGCGTCGCGCGCGCGGAGCACGAGTCCGCGCGCGCCGCGAGCGACGCCGGCTTCGCCGCCGACGCCGCGGCGCGCGACGCCCGTGCCGACGCCGCGCTCGCCGAGGCGCTCGCGTCTGCGGAGTCCGTCGCGCGGGCGCACGCCGACCTGGCCGCGGCGCACGCGGCACGTGCGGAGGCGCTCCTCGCGCGCGCCGTGCGGGCCGGGGACCGTACGGCGCTCGCGGCAGCGCAGGACGCCGCGGCGCTGGCCGTGGCGCGGGCGCCCGGCGACCCGGCGACGCACGCGCTGCTCGCGCGCGTGCGGCGCGAGGCGATCGACGACGCCGGCGCCGAGGCGGCGCTGCGCGACGCGCTGCGGCTCGCACCGGACGACGCGGACCTGCTGGCGGGCCTCGGGCGCGTGCTGCTCGACCTCGGCCGTCCCGCCGAGGCGCGCGACGCGCTCGAGCGCGCGGCGACGAGGGCGCCCGAGGACGCCGTGATCCGCACCGACCTGGGCGTGGCGTGCCACGCGACGGGCGACGGCGCGGGAGCCGTGCTCCACCTGGATGCGGCCGCGGCGCTGGCGCCGGCCGACCCGCGGCCCCTCGAGGCGCTGACGCTCGTCCACCTCGCGCGCGGGGAGGCGGCGGCGGCACGCGCCGCGCTCGAGCGCTATCGGGAGCGCGGCGGACCGCAGGCGGCGGCGCTCGCGCAGCTCGTGGACGGGGCCGCCGACCCGGCGCGCTGACGCGCGGTCCCCGCTCCGTGCGATGCTCGCGTGCGTCGCGGGGCCACGTCCCGCGCAGGAGGTGCGTGTGCGCGAGGGCCGCGCCGGCCCGGGAGATCGCGCGACGGAGCCCTCCGGACTCGCGCCGGAGAGCGTGCGGATCGTCGCGCCGCTCGCGGCTGCAGCGGCAGTCGCGCTCCTGCTGCTGGGGGCCGTCCACGGCGTGCGCCTGCTCCCGGACGGCGTCGCGCCGTCGCGCGCCCCGACTCCGGTGCCGTCCGCACTCGCGCCCGCCGACCCGCCGCGTCCGCCCGTCGGCGCGGCCCCGCGCCCCGACCCGCCGCGTCCGCATCCGCATCCCGAGCGGCGGGCGGATGACACCCGCGCCGCCCGCGCCGACGCCGAGCTGCGGCGCCTGCGCGACGCCGGCGCCCGCTACGACGCGGCCGTGGGCCGTCCACCCGAGCGGCTCGAGGACCTCTGCCGGCCGGTGCCCGGACTCCCGGAAGGCGCGCTCGGCGTCGCCGGGACGCCCCTCGACCCGTGGGGCGGGACCTACCGCATCCGCAGCGAGCCGGGCGGGCGGTACGTCGTGACGTGGGGCGCGGACGGCAGGCCGGGCGGCAGCGGCGACGGGACGGATCGCCGGCTCGCGCTCGAGCGCTGAGGGAGGCGCGGCGGAACGCGGCGATCCGGACGCACGGCGCGCACGGCGGTATCCTCGGCGCGTGCCGTCGCTGCGCGCCGTCGTCGTCGCGAGTGCCGCGAGCGCCGCCCTCGCTGCGCTCGCGGCCGTCGTCGTGGCCGTCGTCGCGCCCGCGGGCGGGGACGGCGTCGAGCCGGCGCCGCGCCCGAGGTTCACGACGCGCCCGCCCGCGCAGGGGCGGCGCCACGCCGACGACGCGCCGCACACGACGCGTCCCCGCGCGGACGCCGCCGCGGACGCGCCGTCGACCGGTCTCTCCGCCGCCATCTCGGCGGACGACCCGGCGCGTCGCAACGAGGTGGCGCTCGAGCTGTGGCGTCGGGGTCCCGACGCCCTGACCCAGGCGCGCGCGCTGCGCCCGTCGACGGTTGCGGGCCAGGAGCTGCAGATGCGTCTCGTCGACGCGCTGCGGCGCCTGCGGCTGCAGCGCCGTGCGACGGACCACGCGAAGCTCCCGCTCCACCTGCGCCTGCGCTCGGAGCTGGACCTGGCGGCGACGGTGGTGCCCGAGGAGCTGCTGGTCGAGGAGCGCCGCGCATGCGCGCAGGCAGCCGTCGACTACCTCGGGCCGCGCGCGGACCCGGGCGGCGCGTCCGGGATCGAGCTGCAGCTCGCACGCCTCGAGCTGCTCGTGGCCGAGCGCGACGCGGGGCGGCTGGACGCTGCTGCCGCGGCGACCCGCGCGGCGCAGGCGCTGGAGTCCGCGCAGTCGATGCTCGCCCGCATGCGCGCGGACCCGGACCGTGACGTGGAACTGCTGACCCGCAGCGAGGCGCGGCTCACGCGGCTCGCTTCGCGACTGCGTCCCTGAACCCCTCGGTTCCTCGAAGGGCCCGCGCCGTCCGGGGCGTGCCGCAGCGCTGTGCGCCGTGCGCAGCCGCGCTCGCGCGAGCCCGCGCTGCCGCGCAGGTTCCGTGCGGCCCGGCCGACCGCGACGTGCGACCCCGCGCTACGGCTCGAGCAGGATGACGCGTCCGGCGCGCGTCACGAGGAACAGGCGGCGGTCCGCGGCGAGGGCGCGCGCGCCGACGGCGTCCTTCGCGTCGAAGCGCCACTCGAGCGCGCCGTCCGCGCCGATGCGGCGCACGAGACCCGTGCGCCCGACGGCCACCAGCCCGTCCGCGAACGGCACGAGTCCGTCGTCGAACGGCGCCTCCGGCGCCGACGCGACGCGCTCCACGCCGTCGGCGCCGACGAGCCGCACCGCGCCGTGGGGCGTGCCGGCGGCCGCGCCGCCGGCGAACGGTGCCGGCCGCCCGGTGAGTCGCTCGCCGAACTCGTGCGACCAGCTCACCGCGCCCGTGCGCAGGTCGATCGCGGACACCGATCCGGCCTCCGAGCTGACGAGTGCCACGTCGCCCGACACCGCCGGCGCCGACCAGCGCGGCTGGCCGGGGATCTTCGCGCGCAGACGCTCCGCGCCGTCCTGCGGCGCGAGCACGACCAGCTCGCCCTCGAGCGTCACGAGCACGATGCCCGCGGAGCACTGCGCCGGCTCGACGAGCACGGTGCCGACCGGGCGCAGCCACACCGTGCGGCCGCCGTCGTCGACGAGTCGCACGTCCCCGTGGTCGTCGGCGACGACGACGCCGGCGTCGAGCGCGAGCAGCGGCGCGCGCGCCGCGCCCGCGAGCTCGTAGCGGCGCACCTCGTGCAGGTCGTCGCACGCGAAGACGAACGCGACACCGTCCACGCCGGCGACGTGCAGGCGGTCGCCGTGGATCGCGGGCGCCGCGGTGAACCCGCCGAGCAGTCCCGTGTCGTGGCGCGCGAGCTCGCGGCCGTCGGAGCACGCGAGCGCGCGCACGACGCCCTCGCGGTCCGCCACGAACACGCGGTCCTGCCAGAGCGCGGGGCGCGCCTCGGTGGCGGCTCCCGGAGCCGACACCCAGACCGCGCGCTTGATCAGCTCGACCTCGACCTCCGCGGTCGCGTCGTCGAAGGCGCCCGCGCGCGCGATCGTCAGCTCCTCGAAGCCCGGCAGGCGGACCGCGAGCTGCGTGGGGCCGAGCACCGGGTACTCGATCACCGTCGGCGTCGTCCCGAGCGCGGTCTCGCCCTGGGCGCCGAGCTGCACGACCTCCGCGCCGCCGGGGTGCGTGACGAGGCGGAGCGGGAGCGCGAAGCGCCGCGAGAACCCGATCGCCGGGTTGTGGCGCACGAGCTCGCAGCGCAGGTGGAACGCGGCGCCGACGTCGCCGCGCTCGAGCGCCTCGTTCGCCGCGCGCTCGTCCGCGAGCACGGCCTCGAGCGACTCGATCTGCTCCTTGTGCAGGTCCTCGAGCGGCAGCGTGTGCATGATGCCCTCGACGATCCCGCGGTACTCCTCGCCGCGATCCGTCGCGCGCACCTCGGCGCAGAACGCCACGTACTCGCGGTAGGCGGCGAGCGCCAGCTCGACCTTGCCGTCCCGGAGCAGGTCGGCACCCGCCTGCTTCGCCGCCCGGAAGTCCTCGCGCAGCCGCGTGCGGTGCACGTACGCGAGCGCGCGCGCCGACGCGCCCCGCACGACGTCCGTGTTCTCGGCGAGCAGGCTCGCGGCGGTCGCGATCCGCGTTCGCACGGCGGCGTCGGCCGGCTTCGCGCGCTCCACGACGTGGCCCACGGTCTCGACGAGCGCCTTCCAGTCGGTGCCGTCCACCTCCGCGACCAGCTCGTCCGCGCGGGCCACGAGCGACTCGAGCTCGGCGCGACCCGCCTCGTCGACGGAGAACTCGGCCTGCCGCAACGCCCCGGACGTCTGGTACGCGTCGCGGACCTCCGTCGAGAGTCGCGCGAGGTGGGCGGCGCGCTCCTCGATCACCGAGAGCGTGCTCTGCGCTTCGCGGGCGAGTTCCGCGCGCAGCTCCGCGACGGCCCCGGCGTCCGCCTCCGCGAGCCGCCGCGCGTCGGGCGACTCGAGCTCCGCGAGAGCGAGCTCGATGCTCGCGAGCGCGTCGGCGAGGCGCTTCTCCTCGGCGGCCGTGGCCGAGCCCGCGGACAGCGCGTCGAGCCGCGCGGCGATCTCCGCCTTCACGGTCGCGGAGAGGTCGGGACCGCGCGAGCGGTCCATGCTCGCGCGCAGCACGCCGATGTTGACCTGCTGCTCCTCGTCCACGTCCTCGGCGCTCAGCGCGTCGAGGATCGCGCGCGCCTCGTCGTAGCGGCCGTCGGACACCAGCGCGCCCGCTTCGGCCACGCGCTCCTCGACGCTCGCCCCGCGCAGGAGCGGCACGCCGAGGGCGGCCAGGACGAGTGCGCAGCCCGCGATCGCCGCGATGCGCACGAACCGCCGCCGACGCGCGGCCTCGGCCGCGGTGATCTCGTCGATGCGCCGCTGCCACGTCTCGCGCTCCGGCGCGGTCGCGACCAGCGCGCGGTAGACCTCGAGGCGCGTGGCGACGGGCGCCCGCTCGGCCTCGACCATCTCGGCCGTCTCCTCGAGCAGTTCGACGGCCTCCTGCGTGCGGCCGAGCGCCGTGAGCGCGGCGGCGGCGCCGCGGCGCAGCGCCACGTCGGCCGGCGCCGCCTCCAGGCACTCGCACGCGATCTCGAGGGCGGGCTGCGGGAGCGCGTCCGCGAGACACTGCACGACGGCCTCGCGCGCGGCCGCGAGGGCCTCCTCGAGCTTGCCCGACGCGAGGAGCAGGCGCGAGTGCACGGAGTGTGCGGAGGGGCTCGACTTGTCGAGCTTCAGGGCCGAGCGCGCAGCGTCGAGACCGCCGGCACCGTCGCCGCGCGCGTGCAGGATTCCGGCGAGCTCCGCGAGCGCGTGCGCGGCTCCGCGTCGGTCCCCCGCGCGCTCGAGCGCCTCCGCCAGCTTGCGCCGCGGCTCGTCGTCGTCGGGCAGGAGTCCGACCACGCGCGCGAGGAGCCGCGCGGCGCGCTCCGGCTCCTTCACGGCGGCGGACGCCGCGAGGATCTCGGCCGCCTCGGCGCGGCGCAGCGCGCCGCGTTCGTGCAGACCCGCGAGGATCTTGCGCGTGTCGAAGTCGCCGAAGTGGTGCGCGGCGCAGATGTCCGCGACGCTGCGCGTCCCGTCCGCGAGCGCGTGGACGGCGCAGACGTCGGCGGAGTCCTGCCCCGCGACCGGTGCGTGCTCGGGGCCGGTGCCGACGAAGACCTCGTCCGGGGGCGCGAGGCGGTCGAGCGCCGGCGTCTCGTCCATGCGCCGCGCCGCCTCCATGGCGATGCCGTTGACGTCGAGCCAGATCTCGGCGAACGGGCCGGCGAAGTCGTGCGCCTCGGCGAGGAACTCGAAGCGCCCCTGCCGCCACATGAACAGCTCGAACACGTCCTCCTGCGCGACGTACCGCCGCGATGCGCGCAGGTCGGCCTCGGAGACGGCGCCCTCTTCGAGCAGCACGTCGTCGAGCAGCGCACCGCGGCGCCGCCGCGCGATGCGACGCGCCTCCTCGAGCGCGTTCTGGCCGAGCTTGCCGGTCCCGGCGAGGTGGCGGGCGATGCGCTCGCCGTGCGAAGGGCGGACCGTCAGCAGCACGAGCCCGCGCTCGGCACAGCCGATGCGCCGCTCCTCGTGGCCGCGGACCACGAGAGTGCCGTACTGCCGGGTCATGGCGAGCGTCTGGAGGACGTCGCCGAGCTGCAGTTCGCTGAGGTCGCCCTCGAACGCCATGGGGTCTCCGCCGACCGAGTCGTACGCAGCCTCATCGGCACCCCGGGCGATCATCCTGAGAGGCGCAGTGAGAACGCCTCTCAGGAGCGGAGCGCGCGACGCTCAGTCCGGGAGCGGCAGGCTGCGCTCGTACGGCGCGCGGTGGACGCCGCGCTCGGTCACGATCGCGCTCACGAGGTGGGCCGGCGTCACGTCGAACGCGGGATTCCAGACCGGGAAGCCGTCGGGGGCCGTGCGCTCGCCCCGGAACCCGCGCACCTCGTCCGCCGGGCGCTCCTCGATCGGGATGAGGGAGCCGTCGGAGAGGGTCGCATCGAGGGTGCTGACCGGGGCGACCACGTAGAACGGGACGCCCGCCGCGCGCGCGAGCTCGGCGAGCGCGTACGTGCCGATCTTGTTGGCCGCGTCGCCGTTCCGCGCGATGCGGTCCGCTCCGACGAACACGCCCTCGACGGCGCCGCTGCGCAGGAGCGCGCCCGCGGCCGCGTCGGGCAGGAGGCGTCCGCGCAGTCCGCGCTCCTCCATCTCGTAGGCCGTCAGGCGCGCGCCCTGCAGGAGCGGCCGCACCTCGCCGGCGTACACCGTCAGGTCGAGACCCGCGTGGCGTCCGGTCACGAACACGCCGAACGCGGTGCCGATCCCGGCGGTCGCGAGGCGCCCCGTGTTGCAGTGCGTGAGGTAGGTGCCGCCGTCGCGCAGGAGCGCCAGCCCGTGACGCCCCATCGCGGCGCACGCGGCCTCGTCCTCGGCGTGGATCGCGCGGGCCTCCGCGAGGAGCGCGGCGCACGCGGCGCGTGGCGCCTCGTGCGGCGCTGCGGCGCGCAGACAGCGGGCGACGGCCCAGCTCAGGTTGACGGCGGTGGGGCGCGCCGAGACGAGGCGCTCCGCGACGTGCGCGAGGTGCGCGCGGAACGCGCCCGCGTCGCGCTCGGCGGCGTGCTGCGCGCCCGCGACGAGCCCGTACGCCGCGGCGACGCCGATCGCCGGCGCGCCGCGGACCGAGAGGCGGCGGAGCGCGTCGCGAACGGGCTCGACGTCGGCGAGCGCGAGCACCACGCTCTCGTGGGGCAGCCGGGTCTGGTCGAGCAGCTCGACGCGGCCGGGCGCGCCCGGGGTGTCGCCGTCGCGCCACGCGACCGTGGGGACACGGCCGGGCGGGGTCGCGGGCGGTGCGCCGGGGGGCGCGGCGGGGCCGCTCACGCCTCGGGGGGCAGCCCGAGCTCGGCGCGCATCTTCGCGCTCTTCTGGACGACCTTGCCGGTCATCGCCGCGCGGAACTCGCGCAGGCGAGCACGCAGCGCGGCGTCGCCCACCGCCACGATCTGCGCGGCCAGGATGCCCGCGTTCGTCGCGCCGTAGTCGCCGACGGCCACGGTCGCGACCGGCAGCCCCGGCGGCATCTGCACCGTCGAGTGCAGCGCGTCCACGCCCTGCAGCGGCGCCACGGCCAGCGGCACGCCGATGACCGGCAGCGACGTCTTCGCCGCGACGGCGCCCGCGAGGTGCGCGGCGCCGCCGGCCGCGGCGATGAACACCTGCACCCCGGCGCGCTCGCCGCGCGCGACGTAGTCCGCGACGCGCTCCGGCGTGCGGTGGGCCGAGGCGACGACGATGTCGTAGGGCACGCCCAGCTCCTCGAGCGACGCCAGGCACTTGCGCATCACGGGGAGGTCGCTGTCGCTGCCGAGCAGCACGGCGACCTTCGCCGTCGTCACGTCCCCGTTCGCGGTCACGGCAGCTCCTTCCCCGTCAGCCGGCGGTGGATCTCGAGGTAGCGCGCGCGCGTCGCGGCGATCGCCTCGGGCGGCATCGGCGGGGCCGGGGGGCGCTTGTCCCAGTCCAGCCCGTGGAGCCAGTCGCGCACCGGCTGCTTGTCGAACGACGGCTGCGCGCGCCCCGGCTGCCAGGCGCCCGCCTCCCAGTACCGCGAAGAGTCCGGCGTCAGCGCCTCGTCGATGAGCGTGAGCTCGCCGGCGTGCATGCCGAACTCGAACTTCGTGTCGGCGAGGATCACGCCGCGGGCGCGCGCGTAGTCGACGCCGCGCCCGTACAGCGTCAGCGTGAGGTCGCGCAGACGCGCGCCCAGCTCGTTGCCGACGATCGAGCACATCCGTGCGAAGTCGATGTTCTCGTCGTGGTCGCCCACCTCGGCCTTCGTCGCCGGCGTGAAGATCGGCTCGGGCAGCCGCGACGACTCGACGAGCCCGGGCGGCAGCGCGATGCCGCAGACGGTCCCCGCCGCGCGGTACTCCTTGAGTCCGCTGCCCGCCAGGTAGCCGCGCGCGACGCACTCGACGGGCAGCGGGTCGCACTTCTTCACGAGCATCGTGCGCCCGCGCAGCGCGGCGGCGTGGCGCCGCACCGCGTCCGGCATGTCGTCGACGTCGGCCGTGATGAGGTGGTGGGGGACCACGTCCGCGAGCCGGTCGAACCAGAACACCGAGAGCGCCGTCAGCACGCGTCCCTTGTCGGGCACGCCGTTCGGGAGCACCACGTCGAACGCCGAGATGCGGTCGGTCGTGACGATCAGGAGTGCGTCGCCGAGGTCGTACACGTCGCGCACCTTGCCGCGGGCGCGGAGCGTGAGGCCGTCGAGGTCGGTGCGGAGCAGCGTTCCGCCGTTGGTCATGCGCGAGTCTCCTGCGGTGGGCGCCCAGGGTAGGGAGGCGCGCCGACGCTCTCAATCGTTCCCGGAGCGCGGCGCCCCTCCGGGAGAATGCCGCGGTGAGCAGCACACCCGGCCGCATCCGCGACGTCCCGGCGGGGCGCACCGTGCGCGGCGTGGCGGCCGCTCCGCCGAGCAAGAGCCACGCGATCCGCCTGCTGCTCGCCGCCGCGCTCGCCGACGGCATCTCGGCGGTCGCAGCGCTCCCGGACGCCGGCGACGTGAGCGCCGTGCGACGCGCCCTCGAGGCACTCGGCATCCGGACGGAGGCGCACGCGGACGCGCTGCGCGTCCACGGCTGCGCCGGCCGTCTGCCCGCCGTCGGCGACGCACCCGTGCACGTGGACCTGGGCGGCTCGGGGACGGGGCTGCGCCTGCTCGCCGCCGCGTGCTGCCTGGGGCGCGGGCCCTACGTGCTCGACGGCGACGCGTCGCTCCGCGCGCGGCCGGAGGGCGGCGTCGTCGACGTCGTGGCGCGGCTCGGCTGCCGCGCCGAGGCCGGCTCCGGGCGTCCGCCGCTGCGCATCTCCGGGGGACCGCTGGGGCGGCTCGCAGGCGAGCTCGCGTGCCCCGCTGTCGGCACGTCGAGCCAGCCGCTCTCGGGCCTCCTGCTGACCGCTGCCGCCGCCGGGGGCGACGTGACCGTGCGGGTTCCCGCGCGCGGTGCGTCGCTCGGCTACGTCGACCTGACGCTCGGCGTGCTCGCGCGCTTCGGCGCCGCCGTGGACGTGACCGCCGACGCCGTGCGCGGCGACCGCGTGGTGCGGATCCGCGGCGACGGGCTCCGCGCGTGCGACGAGCGCGTCGAGGGCGACTGGTCGTCGGGCGCGTATCTGCTCGCTGCGGGCGCGGTGGCGGGCGGACCCGTCCGCGTGTGCGGGCTCCACGTGGGAGCGCGTCAGCCGGACGTCCGCGTGCTGCAGGTGCTGCGGGCGTTCGGTGCACGCTGCGAGGTCGAAGGGGACGCGGTCGTCTGCCGCGCGGGCGACGCGCTCACCGGGATCACCGTGGATCTCGGCGACGCCCCCGATCTCGCGCCGCTCGTCGGCGCGCTCGGCTGCGTGGCCACGGGCACGACGCGTGTCACGGGGGCGCCGCACCTGCGCCACAAGGAGTCGGACCGCATCGCGAGCGTGGTCGCCGCGGCACGCGCGCTCGGCGCCGACGCCGAGGAGCGCGACGACGGGTTCGTCGTCCACGGCGGCGGGGCGCGCGGCGGACTCGTCGACCCGCGCGGCGACCACCGGATCGCGCTCGCGTTCGCGGTCGCGGGGCTCGCGCTTCCGGGTGTGCGCATCGCCGACCCGGAGTGCGTCGCGAAGAGCTTCCCCGGGTTCTGGGACGTGCTCGACACGCTCCTCGACCCGGCCTGAGCGCCTCGCATGTTTCCTTGTCCGTCGCACGCGGTGCGAGCATCGTGCGGCGTTCGACAGCGCGAGGAGGCCGGAGACGACATGGCGATCGTGAGCAGAGGCGGCGGGCCGAGCGAGGCGGGCGGCGGTGCCACCCGCGACGGGGGCGGCGACGGCGTCGTGATGACGAACCTGCCGCCGCGCACCGGTCCCGTGTGCGGACGGCGCCCGGAGATGCAGGCGATCGCCGACGCGTACACCGCGCGGCAGCGCGCGCAGAGCCCGGGCTTCGTCGAGATCACCGGCGCCGCGGGGACCGGGGCGTCGACCGTCGCGGTCGAGCTCGCGCGCCGCGTCGGCGTGCGCTTCCCGGGCGGCGCGTGGTACCTGCGCGCGGACCTCGGGCCCGACCTCGCGTGGGCCGACCTCGCCGCCGCGCGCGGCGAGACCGCGACGCGCAGTCTCGCGGAGAGCGCGGCGCGCGAGCGCGAGCGCGTCGCGGCGGGTCCGCGCGCGCTGCTCGTCGTGGACGGCGTCGCGTCGGCCGAGGCCTGGGAGGCGGTGAAGCCGCCGCAGGCGACCGTCGAGAACGGCATCGACGGGTTCGTCGTCGCGGACGCACGCACGGGGGCGTTCGAGCACGTCGTGGACGTGCCGGCGGTGCCGGAGCACGCCGCGCGCCGCATCGCGCACGCCGTGCTGCGGCTCAAGGAGGGCGACGCCGCGGAGGCGCCGGTCGTGCGCTCGTGCGACGGCCTCGCGATCACGGCCTCGCTCGCCGCGCGCGTCGCCGTGGCGCGCCACCCGGATCCGACGGGCTGCAGCGTCCCCGACCTGCGCGCCGCGCTGATGCAGCTCCTGCCGCTGGTCTCGCGCGGGCCGGGCAACACGGCCGTCGAGCTGATGCTCCTCGCAGGCGTGGCGCACCCGACGCTCATCACCACCGACGCGCTGCACGGCGCGCTCGCGCAGCTCCGCGGCGCGCGCGGCATCGCGCTCGCCGACGAGGACGTGGGCCACGGCGTGCTGCACCTCGTGCGGCTGGGCCTGCTCACCCTCGACGAGGAGAGCCGCGTCTCGATCCACCCGCTCGTGCAGGAGGCGGTGCGTGGGATCGTGCGCGGCGAGGAGGACCTGCGCGTCGCGCAGCGGGGTCTCGCGGCGGGACTCGTCGCGGCGGCCGAGCAGGCGCTCGGGGACGACGGCGTCGACGTGCGGCTGGTGGGGCTGCACCAGCTGCGCCACCTGCACGCGACCGCGGAGCCGGTCGTCCAGGAACAGCTCGCGCCGACGATCGCGAAGGTCGAGGCCGCGCTCGGAATCGCCTCGTGAGCGCGCGGGGGCCCGACTTCCAGACGATGATCCTGCGCCTGCAGGAGTACTGGGCGCGCCAGGGCTGCGTGATCGTGCAGCCGTACGACGCGATGGTCGGCGCCGCCACGTTCTGCCCGTACACGTTCCTCCGCTCGCTCGGTCCGGACCCGTGGCGCGTCGCGCACGTGCAGCCGTGCCGGCGCCCGACCGACGGGCGCTACGGCGAGAACCCGTTCCGCTTCCAGCGCTACTACCAGTACCAGGTGCTGCTGAAGCCGGCGCCCGACGACAGCCAGCAGCTCTACCTCGACAGCCTCGCCGCGCTCGGCATCGACCTCGCGGCGCACGACGTCCGCTTCGTCGAGGACGACTGGGAGTCGCCGACCCTCGGCGCCACGGGACTCGGCTGGGAGGTCTGGCTCGACGGCATGGAGGTCACGCAGTTCACGTACTTCCAGCAGATCGGCGGCTACGAGCTCGCGCCCGTCTCGCTCGAGCTGACGTACGGACTCGAGCGCATCGCGATGTACCTGCAGGGCGTCGAGACCGCGTTCGACATCCGCTGGGTCGGCGACGTGACGTGGGGCGACGTGTCGCGCCGCGACGAGCGCGAGTTCAGCGCCTACAACTTCGAGCACGCGGACGTCGCGACGCTCGCGCGTCACTTCGACGACCACGAGCGCGGCTGCCTGGCGCTCGCGCAGCGCGGGCTGCCGCTGCCGGCGTACGACCACTGCATGCAGGCGTCGCACTCGTTCAACCTGCTCGACGCGCGCGGCGCGATCGGCGTCAACCAGCGCGCCCAGTACATCGCGCGCGTGCGCACTCTCGCGCGCGCGTGTGCCGCGGCGTGGCTCGGCGACGAGGTCCCCGGCGCGGCGCGCGCGGAGGCCGCGTCGTGAGACGTCACGCTCTGCGCCTCGCACTCGCGCTGGTGCTCGTCGTCGGTGCGGCCGTCGCGGCGCGCGCCGAGGACGGCTTCGACGCCGCGCTGACTGCCGCGATGCGGCGGCAGGACGAGCAGGTCCAGGCGGGTCGCTTCGACGACGCCGTGCGCGACGCGCGCGAGGCCACGCGCGAGAACACGCCTGCGGCGTGGTACCTGCTCGGCCGCGCGCTCGGCAACAGCGCGCTCGCGCGGCGCGACGCCGGCGACGAGCGCGGTTTCCGCGACCTCCTCGACGAGTCGCGCTCCGCGTTCGGCACGGCGAAGGA
The DNA here is from genome assembly GCA_937996235.1 of uncultured bacterium. Lineage (GTDB taxonomy): Bacteria > Planctomycetota > JAJSAM01 > JAJSAM01 > JAJVHW01 > CALKVK01. Next base: position 26,415 of record CALKVK010000027.1, read on the forward strand.
GCTGGGCGGCCTGCGCTATGCGCCGGCCTTCCTGGGACTCGCGCGCTGCTCGCAGGCCGAGGAGGATCTCCCCTCCGCGACGCAGGAGCTGCGCAGCGCGCTGCGCATCGCGCCCACGTTCAAGCCGGCCGTGCTGGAGCTGGCGCGCGTCCTCTGGGGCCAGGGCCTCCACGCCGACGCCGAACTCGAGCTGCACCGCTTCCTCGAGGCGCAGCCCGACGACCTCGACGCGCGCATGCTGCTCGGCACGCTGAAGGGGCAACGGAAGCGCTGGGCCGACGCGGAGCGCGAGTTCCGTGTGGTCGTGCGCCGCGAGCCGACGAACGTCGCCGCGCGCAAGCTCCTCGGCACGAGCCTGATGTTCCAGGACCACCTCGAAGAGGCGGCCGAGCAGTGGGAGTACGTGCGCCACGCCGAGCCGGACGACGACGAGCCGTACATCGCGCTCTTCGAGATCTACCGCGGCCTGAAGCGTCCGGACGCGGTGCGCGCCGTGCTGGAGGCGCTGATCGTCGCGCTGCCCGACAGCGAGGCCGCGCACCGCGCGCGTGCGACGCTCGCGTCGCTCGACGCGGCCGCCGAGGCGGCGGAGGTGCCGGACTCCGAGGCGGACGCCGCGACGCTCGTCGAGCGCCTGAAGGCAGCGCAGGACGACACGCGGCGGGTCGCGCTGCTGCGCCAGATGCGGCGCCTCGCGTGGCCCGCGCTGCCGCCGGTCGTGTACGCGTTGCTCACGCCGACGAAGGCCACGGCGGAGGTGCGCGCCGCGGCCGTCGATCTGATCGGGTCACAGTCCGACGCGCGCATCGTGTCGATCCTCGAGATCCTGCTGTTCCACGAGGTCGAGCGCGATCCGGCGCCCGAGGTGCGCCGCGCCGCCGCCCGCGCGCTGGCGACGACTCCCACCGACGCGACCGTGCCGATGCTCTACCGCCTCCTCGACGACCCGGACGTGGAGCTGCGCGAGGCGGCCGTGCGCGGGCTCGCCGCCCGCACCGGGACCTGGTACCGGGCGTCCCTCGAGGAGCCGACCCCCGCCGACGCGTGGCCGGCGGAGCGGGAGCGCTACGCGGCGTGGTGGCGCGGCGCGTCGGGCTCGCTCGCGAAGCGCGCCGCGATGGAGGCGATGGTGCAGGCGTTCGCGCACCTGCGCCGCGGCCGGCCGCGTCTCGCGCAGTACGCGCTCGTCGGCCTCGAGGACGGCGCGCCGCGCACGTGGAACGCCGGCTTCGAGCTCTTCCGTGCGCTCACCGGCGAGTCGTTCGGCGCGACGGCCCCGGTGGACGACGCCGCCGAGCGCACACGCGTGACCGCCGAGGCGCGCGCATGGGTCGCGACGCACCGCGACGAGGAGCGCTGACGTGCCCGATCTGCTGATCGAGCTCCGGACCGAGGAACTCCCTGCGCGCGACCTGCGCGCCGCGGCGACGTCGCTCGCGGCGACGCTCGAGACGTCGCTCGCCGCGGCGGGGCTCGCGCCCGCGACGTGCCGCGCCGCGTGGACGCCGCGCCGCATCGCGCTCTCCGCGACCGGGCTCGCCGCCCGCTCCCCGGACCGCGAGGAGCGCGTGAAGGGGCCGCCGGAGTCGGTTGCGTTCGACGCGTCCGGGACCCCGACGCGCGCGGCGCTCGGGTTCGCGGCGAAGTGCCGCGTCGGCGCCGACGCGCTCGAGCGCGCCGAGGGCTACGTGCACGCCGTCGTCCGCACGCCGGGCCGCGACGCGCGCGACGTCGTCGCCGAGGTCGTCGCGGCGCTCGGCGCCGCGGCTCCGTGGCGCAAGCGCATGCGCTGGGGTGCGCCCGAGACGTTCGCGCGTCCCGTGCGCGGGCTCGTCGTGCTGCTCGGCGCCGACGTCGTCGCGGCGTCCGCGTTCGGGCTCGCGGCCGGCCGCACCACGCAGGGCCACCGCTTCCTCGCGCCCGCGCCGATCGAGCTCGCGGACGCGTCGTTCGACGCCTATCGGGAGGCGCTGCGCCGCGCGCACGTGCTCGTCGACGCCGACGAGCGGCGCGCGACGCTGCGCGCCCAGGTGCGCGAGACGGAGCCGACCGCGGACGTCGGCGACGCGCTGCTCGAGGAGGTCGCGAACCTCGTCGAGTGGCCGACGGCGCTGGTCGGGCGCTTCGACGCGCGCTACCTCGAGCTCCCGCCGCGCCTGCTCGTGACGGTGATGGCGCACCACCAGCGCTTCTTCCCGGTCCGCACGGCCGCGGGCAGCCTCGAGCCCCGCTTCGTCGCGGTCCTCGATCGCACGCCCGCGTCGTGCGACGTCTGCCGCCCGGGTTTCGAGCGCGTCCTCGTGCCGCGCCTCCACGACGCGAGCTTCTTCCTGCGCGAGGACCGCAAGCGGCGGCTCGACGAGCGGCTGCCCGCGCTCGGCGACGTCGTCTACCACCGCCGCCTGGGCACGCTGCGCGACAAGGCGCAGCGTCTCTCGGCTCTCGCAGGGCGCGTCGCGACGCTGCTCGGGCACGACGCCGCGGGCGTCGCGGCGGCCGAGCGTGCCGGCCTGCTCGCGAAGTGCGATCTCGTGACGCTGATGGTCGGCGAGTTCCCCGAACTCCAAGGTCACGTCGGCAGCGTCTACGCGGCCGCCGACGGCGAGGCGCCGGAGGTCGCAGAGGCGCTCGACTGGCAGTACCGCCACGATCTCGAGGGGGTGCGCGCCCCGTCGCCGTGCGCACTGGCGCTGCTGCTCGCCGAGAACCTCGACGTGCTGTGCCAGTTCGGCGCGCGCGTGGGGCTGCCGACCGGCAGCGCGGACCCGTTCGGAGTGCGCCGCGCGGCCCTGACGTTCCTCGACGCGTCGGAGCGCTTCGCCCCGGACCTGGTCCTCGCCGACGCGCTCGCCGCGGGCGGCGGCGACGACGCCGTCGCCGAGTACCTGCGCACGCGGCTCGTCCGGCGCCTGCGCGACCGGGGCGTCGCCCCCGACCGCCTCGACGCGACGGCCGGCGCCGCGAGCGTCGGCGAACTCCTCCGCCGGCTCGAGGACCTCGACGCGCTCGCGGCGACGCCGCACTTCGCGCGGCTGCTCGAGGTCGCCGAGCGCTGCCGGAACATCACCCGCGCGAGCGACGCGCCGGCCGTGGCCGTGCGCGAGGAGCTGCTGCGCGAGGACGCGGAACACGCGCTCCAGCGTGCGTGGAGCGCCGTCCGCGCGACGTTGCCCCCGCCGCCGGCGCGCCTCTCGCGCGCGGAGGCGGAGCGCGTGGCGGCGGCCGTGGCGGAGCCGCTGCACACCTACTTCGAGCAGGTCTTCGTCAACGCCGACGACGCGGACCTGCGCGCCAACCGGCACGCGCTGCTGCGCGAGATCGACGCGGCGCTCCTGCGCTTCGCGGATCTCTGCAAGCTGACGCGACACCCCGCCTGACGCCTGCGCGGCGGGGACGTCCCGGCGGTGTGGTGGTATAGAAGCGTGCGTCACGTCCGAGCCCTCTTCGTCGTGTGCCTCGCCGCCGCGGCCGGCGTGCCGTCGGCCTCGGCGCTGCTGCCGGGTGCCGCGGAAGCCGCGGGGCCCACGCTCGACGCGCGGGTCGGCAGCGCGCTCGACCGGACCGCGCACCGCACGGTCGGCGTCTCCTGCGCCGTCTGGGACGCGGCGACCGGGCGGCGCGTGTTCGTGCGCGGCGGCGACGTGCCGCGCCGCACCGCGTCGGTGATGAAGCTCGCGACCACCGGTGCCGCGCTGCTCGCCCTCGGGGCCGACCACGAGCTCGAGACCGTGCTGCGCGCCACCGCGCAGCCGCAGGGCGGCGTCCTCGAGGGCGACCTCGTCGTCGAGGGCTTCGGCGATCCCGGGCTGTCGACGCACCTCGCCGAGGGCGGTGCCGAGGGCGCCGTGGCGCAGCTCGCGCACGCCGTCCGCGAGCGCGGCGTGCGCACGGTCCGCGGCGACCTGATCGTCGACACGAGCGCCTTCCCCGGCCCGGACCGGCACCCCGGCTGGGGCTGGCAGGAGGGCCGCTACGACTGGTACATGGCGCCGGTCACCGCGCTCACGCTGAACGACGCGTGCATCGACGTCAACGTGCTGCCGGGAACCGCGGTCGGCGCTCCCGCGCGCCTCACGGTCACCCCCGCGAACGGCCTCGTCGCGTTCGAGAACCGTCTCACGACGGTCGCCGACCGCAAGAAGCACGTCGTCGCGTTCGACCGCGCGGCGGACGGCCGCATCCCGGTGCGCGGGGCCGTGTGGACGGGCTCCACCGGCTTCGACACGTCGCTCGCGTGCGTCGATCCGCCGGCCCTCCTCGGCGACGTGCTCGCCCGGGCGCTGGCGCGCGAGGGCGTGACGCTCGAGGGCTCCGTGCGTGTGCTCCGGGGCCCGCCGGCCGCGTCCTGGCCGCGGCCGGAGCCGCGCCCGGGCGTGGTGCTCGCGCGCCACGCGACGCCTCTCGGCGACGCGGTGCGCGTCACCAACCGCCGCAGCCAGAACCTCTGGGCCGAGCTCCTGCTGCGCAGCCTCGGCGTCGAGCTCGAGCACGACGGCTCCTTCCAGGGCGGCTGCCGCGCGGTCGCGCGCACGCTGGCGCTGCCCGCGGGCACGCAGTTCACGCAGGTGGACGGCAGCGGGCTCGCGCGCGAGAACGTGGCGCAGGTCGGCGCGCTCGGCGCCGTGCTCCTGCAGCTCTACGCGTCGCCGCAGCGCCTCGTGTTCATGGACTCGCTCGCGCGGGGCGGCGACCCCGAGGGCACGCTGCACGACCGCTTCAAGGGGGCGCGCTACGAGGGCCGCGTGCTCGCCAAGACCGGCACGCTGCGCGACACGAGCGCGCTCGCGGGCTTCGTCCGCCGCGACGACGGCACCGTCCTCGTCTTCGTGATCCTCTGCGAGGGCCCGGTCTGGCGCGCGCGCACCCTGCAGGACGCCGTCGTGGACGCGCTGCTCGCGCGCTGAAGATGACACTCTTCGACGCCCCCGACGCGGCCCCCGGCGCGCCGCCGCCGCTCGCCGAGCGCATGCGGCCGCGCACGCTCGACGAGCTCGTCGGGCACGCGGCCGTGCTCGGCCCCGGGACCGCGCTGCGGCGCCTCGTCGATGCCGACCGGCTGCCGTCTCTGGTCCTCTGGGGCCCGCCCGGCTGCGGCAAGACCTCGCTCGCGATGGCGCTCGCCGGCAGCACCTCCGCCGCGTTCGAGACGCTCTCGGCCGTGCTCGCCGGCGTGAAGGACGTGCGCGACGTCGTCGCCCGGGCCGCCGCGCGGCTGCGCGAGGGCGAGCGCACACTGCTCTTCGTCGACGAGATCCACCGCTTCAACCGCGCGCAGCAGGACGCCTTCCTGCCGCACGTGGAGCGTGGGACCGTCGTGCTGGTCGGCGCGACCACCGAGAACCCGTCGTTCCACCTCACGGCGCCCCTGCTCTCGCGGGCGCGCGTGGTCGCGCTCGAGCCGCTCGGCGACGACGCCCTCGCCGAACTCGCGCGGCGCGCGCTCTCCGACACGCCGCGCGGGCTCGGCGCGCGCTCGCTCGTGCTCGGGGACGACGCGCTGCGCGCGCTCCTCGCCGCCGCCGCGGGCGACGCGCGCGCGCTCCTGAACGTGCTCGAGGCCGCCGCGGACGCGCAGCCCGACGGCGCCGAGATCGGCCGCGACGACATCGCCGCCGCCGCAGGCCGCGCGGTCCTGCGCCACGACCGCGGCGGCGACGCGCACCACGCGCTCGCGTCGGCGCTGCAGAAGTCGATCCGCGCGGGCGACGTGCAGGCCGGCCTCTACTGGTGCGCGCGGCTGCTCGTGGCGGGGGAGGACCCGCTCTTCGTCGCGCGACGCCTGCTCGTGGTCGCGGCCGAGGACGTCGGGCTCGCGCGGCCCTCGGTGCTGCCGATCGTGGCGGCCGCCGTCGAGTCCGTGCGCTTCCTGGGGATGCCCGAGTGCGCCTACGCGCTGCTCGAGGCCGTCGTGGTGCTGGCCTCCGCGCCGCGCTCGAACTCCGCCGCCGCCGCGTGGGGGCGGCTGCAGGAGGAGATCGCGGCGACCGGCGCGCTGCCCGTGCCGGCGCACCTGCGCCCGGCCTCCACGCGGCTCGCGCGCGAGATGGGCTGGGGCGAGGGCTACCGCTACGCGCACGACTGGGAGGGGGGCATGAGCGGACAGGAGAACCTGCCGCCCGAGCTGGCCGGCCGGGCGTGGTTCCGGCCCGGCGACGCCGGCTTCGAGCCGGAGATCGCCCGCTATCTCGAGGAGTTCGAGCGCTTCCGGCGCGAGGGCGCGCCGCGGCGCCGCGGCGAGGCCGCGAAGTGAGCGCGCGCAGCGACCTCGAGGTCGCGCTCGAGGCGGCCGCCGCCGGCGCGGCGGAACTGCGTGCGCGCTACCGCGTCTCCGGGGTGCGCGAGAGCGCGCGCAGCAAGTCGGTGCGGCGCGACCTGGTCACCGACGCCGACGGCGCCTCGGAGGCGGCGATCCTCGACGTGCTGCGCGCGCGCCGCCCGCACGACGCCGTCGTCGCCGAGGAGGGCTCCCCCGGCGCCGCGCGCCCGGCGCGCTACTGGTGCGTGGACCCGCTCGACGGCACGCTCAACTTCGCGCACGGCATCCCCGTCTTCTGCGTCTCCGTGGCCCTGGTCGTCGACGGCGTCGCGCGCGTGGGCGTCCTGGACGCGCCGCTGCTCGGCGAACTGCACGAGACGGACGGCGCCGAGGCACGGCTGAACGGCGAGCGCGTGCAGGTCAGCGCCACCGACGACCTGCGCGACGCGATCGTGGCGACGGGCTTCGCGTACGACCGCGAGAACCTGCCCGACGACAACACGGCCAGCTTCCGGAACGTGCTGATGGCCTGCCGCTGCGTGCGCCGCTGCGGGTCGGCTGCGCTCGACCTGGCCTGGGTCGCGTGCGGGCGCTTCGACGCGTACTGGGAGCGCTGGGTGAACGCGTGGGACATGGCCGCGGGCGCCGCGCTGGTGCGGGCGGCGGGCGGGCGCGTGACCGACATGGCGGGCGGCGACCGCTTCCTCGCGGCGGGACACGTCGCAGCCTCGAACGGTGCGCTCCACGGCGCGCTGCTGCCCCTGCTCACGCGCCCCGTCTGAGCGCGGCAGGGCGGCGTCGCGCGCGCCTCCGAAAACCCCGACAGCGTCGCCGGGGGCGAGTACCTTCGACCGGTTGTCGCGCGGTGACCGCGCGAAAGTCCCGTCCCCGTACCCGTCCCCGCCCGGAACGAGAGAGCGCTTCGTTTGGATCCGAGCCGCCCGCTCATCGTCCAGTCCGACCGCACGGTGCTGCTCGAGGCACAGAGCCCGCGCTACGCCGAGGCGCGCGACGCGATCTCGCCTTTCGCCGAGCTCGAGAAGAGCCCGGAGCACGTCCACACCTACCGGCTCACGCCGCTCTCGGTCTGGAACGCGGCGGCCACGGGGATCTCGGCCGAGCGGGTCCTCTCGGTGCTCACGGAGCTCTCCAAGTACCCGCTGCCCGCCAACGTGCGCCAGGACGTGGAGCAGTGGTTCGAGCGCTACGGCCGCGTCCGCCTGGAATCCGATGCCTCGGGTATGGCGCTCGTCTCCGACGACGCTGCCGTGCTCGCCGAGATCGCCGCGAGCGCGCTCGTGCGTCCCTATCTGCGCGGCGAGGTCGCGGGGGGCCGCGTGCCCGTGGACGGCGCCTACCGCGGGCACGTCAAGCAGGCCCTGATCCGCCTCGGGTACCCCGTCGAGGACCTCGCCGGGTACGTGGAGGGCGGGCCGCTCGAGATCGCGCTCCTCGCCCCGCGGAACGGTCGCGCGGGCGTGCAGCTCCGGCCGTACCAGGAAGAGAGCGTCGCGACGTTCTGGCAGGGGGGGAGCGTGCGCGGCGGCAGCGGCGTGATCGTCCTCCCGTGCGGTGCGGGGAAGACGGTCGTCGGGCTCGGCGTGATGGCGCGCTGCCGCACGAAGACGCTCGTCCTCACCACGAACACGATCGCCGTGCGGCAGTGGCGCGACGAGCTGCTGGCGCGCACCGACCTGTCGCCCGACGACGTCGGCGAGTACACGGGCGAGGCGAAGGAAGTCCGCCCCGTCACGATCGCGACGTACCAGATCCTGACGTACCGCCGCTCGAAGACCGACGGCTTCGCCCACTTCGACCTGTTCCGCCGCAACGACTGGGGGCTGATCGTCTACGACGAGGTGCACCTGCTCCCCGCGCCGGTGTTCCGGGTCACGGCGGAGATCCAGGCGACGCGCCGCCTCGGCCTGACCGCGACTCTCGTGCGCGAGGACGGCAAGGAGGAGGACGTCTTCACGCTGATCGGGCCGAAGCGCTTCGACGTGCCGTGGAAGGTGCTCGAGGCGCAGGGCTGGATCGCGACCGCCGAGTGCCGCGAGGTCCGCGTGCCGCTGCCCGACGAGCTGCGCATGGACTACGCCGTCGCGGACGGCCGCGCGAAGTTCCGCATCGCGTCGGAGTCGCACGCGAAGATCGGCGTGACCCAGAGGCTGGTGCGGCACCACGCCGGCGACCAGGTGCTCGTGATCGGTCAGTACATCGGCCAGCTCGAGACGCTCGCGCGCGTGCTCGGTGCGCCGCTGATCACCGGGCGCACCCCGACGCGCGAGCGCCAGCAGCTCTACGACGCGTTCCGGCGCGGCGACATCGGTCTGCTGCTCGTCTCGAAGGTCGGCAACTTCGCCATCGACCTGCCCGACGCGAGCGTGCTCGTGCAGGTCTCCGGCACCTACGGGAGCCGGCAGGAGGAGGCGCAGCGGCTCGGTCGCATCCTGCGCCCGAAGCAGCGCGGCGACGCGGCGACCTTCTACTCGGTGGTCACGCGCGACACGCGCGACCAGGACTTCGCAGGCAACCGGCAGCTCTTCCTCACCGAGCAGGGCTACAGCTACCGGATCGTGGACGCGGATGAGATCCAGTGACGGCACACACGACACGCCGCCGCACCGCGCGGAGCGCCGCGAGATGAGCGACGGCACCAACGGCAACGGCAACGGCGCACCGCACCACGTGCACCGCGCGGCCGAGGCCGCGTCCGGGGCGCGCCGCCCGCGGCGTCGCGGGTCCGCGCGCGCGAACGGCACGGGCGACGTGCGGCTCGACGAGTTCCTCGACTGCCGCAAGGTCAGCGAGCTCCAGGAGATGTGGGGCTTCTGGCTGAACGGCCGGCGCCCGCCGGGCCGCAAGCAGGAGCTCGTCGAGCCGCTGCTCGCCGCGCTCGAGGACGAGGAGACCGTCCAGTCGCGCATCAAGGTGCTCTCCGAGCGTCCGCGCGAGATCCTGAAGCGGCTCGTGCGCTGCGAGCGCTACCGCGCGCGCCTCGCCGACCTCATGGACACGCGCAACGGGCAGAGCCTCGAGACCTACGAGGTCGAGGCGGCCGCGCGCGCGCTGACGAAGCGCGGCTTCGTCCAGGTCCTGCGCGATCTCGGGCAGGCGCGCCGCGGGAACGAGGTCTACGTCATCCCCGCGGACCTCGGCGACCTGATCACGGGGCTCCTGCAGGAGGAGCGCCGCGGACCGCGCGAGGTGTTCTCGCTGGCGGGCCACCTGAAGTCGCTGTCGCCGGCACGCCGCGCGGAGGCGCTCGCGGAGATCCTCCCCGACGCGGACGCGTCGCGCGACGCGCTCGAGCTCGCCGCGGACGTGCGGCGCATCCTGCGCGAGCGCGGACCGCTGGCGCTCGTCGGCGACTCCGACCTGGCCGCCGCGCTGCGTGCGGCGGCCGTGCGCTTCGGCGGCATCGTCCCGCGGGCCGAGTTCGACGCGCTCCTGGCCGCGCCGGCGCGCGCGCGCTGGGACCGCAAGGCGCTCCAGACGGAGCTCGAGGCGCTCTGCCTGGGCACGATCTCGACGCTCCCGCTGGCGGAGTTCGGCATCGAGCTCGGCGGCGAGACGGTCGTGCTCTTCTCGGGCGTCACCGAGATGCTGCTCGACGAGGCGCGTGCGGCCGGCTCGCCGCACCACGACAGCGTCGACGCGGCGCGCGTGGACCTCCTGACCGACCTGCAGCAGTTCCTGAACCTGGTCGCGAGCACGCCGCTGCGCGTCACCCAGGGCCGCACCATCTACCGCGCGGCGCAGCACCGCATCCTCGACTCGTTCATCTTCCACGAGGACGCGCTGTTCGACCGCGAGGCGGTCTTCGGCGTGCTGTACAGCCTCGCGTTCGGACTCGAGCTGGTCGAGGTCACGGACGACTCGCGTCTGCGGCTCACGGCGAAGGGCGAGGGCTGGGACGCGATGGAGCTGACCGACAAGGTCCGCGCGATCTACGCGCGCTTTCTCGACGAGCGCCTGCCCGACGGCCGCGACTTCCACGTGCGGCGGCTGCGGCGCGCCCTCGCGAAGGTCCTCTCGGAGGCCCCCGACGACGGCTTCCTGCCGCTCGACGACGTCCCGTTCCGCGTGCGCAACGACTACCTCGCCAACCTCGAGGACGAGGGCGTGCGCGAGCAGTACAAGAACCGCTTCCAGTACACGTACAGCCCGCCGCGCGAGACGCCTGCGGAGCTGCGCCAGGGGCTCGTCGACTACGTCGTCCAGCGGCTCTACCCGCTCGGGGTCGTGGACGTGGCGGTGCTCGCGGGCGCGGCTGTCGGCGTGCAGCTCACGGACCTCGGCCGGCGGCTGATCCTCGGGGAGCGCCTGGTCGCGCAGCCGGCGGCCGCCGAGCCCGTCAGCGCGGCCCCGGCGGAGCTGCCGCCGCCGCTCGTCGTCAACCCCGACTTCGAGGTGCTGCTCTTCCCGGAGGGCGACGTCAACGAGGTCGCCCACGCGCTCGGCCGCTTCGCGACCCGTACGAAGTCGGAGCACGTCGCGCACTACCGCATCACGCGCGAGACGGTCGAGCGCGCGATCGTGAAGGGCATGACCTCCGACGAGGTCCTGGCGTTCCTCGACGAGCACGCGCGCATGCCGGTGCCGCAGAACGTCGCCTACTCGGTGCGCGAGTGGGCGGCGCGCGTGCGCTTCGCGCACCAGCGCGAGGGCATCGTGCTGACCACCGACGACGAGGCCGCGCTCGACGACGTGCTCGCCGTCGAGGAGGTCCGGCGCCTCCTCGTCGAGCGCCTGGGTCCGCGCGCCGCCGTGCTCCGCGCTCCCGTCACCGACTGGAAGGTGCAGGAGCTGCTGCGTGGGCTCGGCGTCTATCTGCGCTGAGCGCACTCGTCGCAAATCACTCCGGCAAAGCGACTTGCGCGCTCGGTGCGCCGCGCGGCGGGGCCTGCTCCCCTTGCGCACCGGCGGACGGTGGGTCATGATCGGGGCGCTGCTGGTGGTGAGGCGCTCCTGCGCTCGGGGGAGGCGGCCAGTGTCGCAGGGTGGTTCGACGCTCCTGGCGTCGACACTCCTGTTCTTCGCGGAGGCGTGCTCGGACGGGGACGGGGAGATCTGGCTCGGACGGCCGCTCAGCGGCCTCCTGGTCGAGCGGCTCCCGTGCACGCGCACGGAGCCGATCTACGCCGTCGCGCACCTGCGCGGCGAGCCGGGATCGCGCCTGCGCTTCCACGTCGCGCTGGGGCACGCCGAAGGCGACGTCGTCGCGAGCGAGGCCCAGGAGACCGTCGAGTTCGACCGCGACGGGTCCGTGGTCCTGCGCATCCCGCTCCACGGGCTGCGCGTGGAGCGTCCCGGTCCGCACCTGGTCGCGCTGCGCGCCTCCACCGGCCAGATCGTCGCGTTCGGCTCGCTCGACGTCTGCGTCGCATCCGGCTCCGCCGACTGAGCGCGGGCGCGACGCACCCCGAAGGGCGCCGCGCGATGTCTGACCAGTGTTCGACCAACGCGCAGCGACGCAGGCTCACGCAGACGCACGTCGACGCACGTGCTCGGGGCGCCCTTCCGCGGGCGCAGGAGCCTCGAAACGGCCTGTTTCGAGGCTGAACTGGAGGCTGGACGAGGGTGGTGCCGGAGGTGGGACTCGAACCCACACTCCCTTGCGGGAACAGGATTTTGAATCCTACGCGTCTGCCGATTCCGCCACTCCGGCCCGGTCGGGCGGATCGCCCAGACCCACGTCCGCGAGCTCGATGGGGGTCAGGAAGCGAACGGCGAGGGCGCGGACGACCCGCTCGCCGTCGAAGTAGCGCTCGTCGCGCACGACCTCGCCCGCCCGCGTGACCCGTGCGAGCGGCGCCTGCGGTCGCAGCTCCACCTCGACGGCCGCGCCCTCGCCCAGCACGAGCTCGAGGTGCTCCGACACGAAGAAGACTCCCCCGGCGCCGACGTTCTCCACGGTCCCGTCGACCGCCAGTCCGCCGCTGCGGACGGTGGCGGAGAGGCGCACGTCGAACCTCGGGTGGATGCGATCTGCCCGCGTCATGTGCCGCCGCCTCGCCCCATTCGACTGCACGCGCCCGGAGGCTGCGCGCATGGAGCGACCGCACGGTAACCTCGCGTTCCGAGGTTCTCCAGGGAACCCCGGTGGCGTCACGCGTCGTCAGAAGCGTGTCCGGACCAAGGAGCACGAGCAGAGGATGGACTGCCGCACCACGCGCCGACACGCTCGCGAACTCGTCGCCGACGAGCTCGCACCCGGGCCGGCGGCAGCGCTGCGCGGCCACGCGGCCGGCTGCGCCGCGTGCGCGCGCCACCTGCGGCAGGAGCGGCTGCTCCACGAGCTGCTCGGCGCGCTCCCGGCCGCGCCCCGGCGCCGGATCGACGCCCCCGAGCTGCCGGCCCACGCACCCGCGCGCGGGCGCGTCCTCCTCGCGCGCCCCGGCCTCTGGGCCGCCGCCTCCGCCGCCGCGGCCGTCCTCGCGATCGCGTGGTTCGCCCGCTCCGAGGCGGGCGACGTCGAGACGACCGCTCCGTCGACGGCGAACGCCCCCGAGCTCACGTTCGTGGACGACCTGCGCGACCCTCCGCCCGCCGACGACGATCTGCTGGCGCTGACGGCGGGCGTCGAGGCCGTGGTGATGCGCCGGCCCGCGCTGGGGCGCTGATGCCGCGCGGCGGAGCGCCGGAGCTGCCCCGTACGCGGCACCCCGCGGAGCGTCGCCCGCGGACGCGCGCGCCGTTGGCCGTCTGCCTCGCCGCAGCCCTCGGTCTCGCGAGCTGCGGGCCGTCGGCCGCGCCCGCGCCGGAACCGCCCCCGGCGAGCGCCGCGCAGGCTGCGTCGGACCCGGTCGGGCCCGCCACGCTCGAGCGGATCGTACGGGCGGAGCGCGAGCTCGCGTACCGGGGCTACAAGACCGCGTACCACGGTGCGGACGCCTCGGGCCGCCGCACGCGCATGCGTATCGTCCGACGCGCGGGGGGGCCGTCGATCATCGAGTGGGACGCCGACGGCGCGACCCAGCGGCGGTGGATCTACCGCAGCCGGCAACGCTGGATCGACGAGCCCGCGCTGCTGCTCGAGAACTACTCGGTGGAACTCGCCGCCGAGGCGCCCGAGGCGGCGTCGCGCGTCGCCTGGCGCCCCGCGCGCCGCATCGAGATCCGTCCGCGGCGGCCGGGCCGGCCGTCGATGACGTTGCTCGTCGACGCCGAGACGTGGCTGGTGCTCGGCGAGACGCTCCACGACGCCGACGGCGTCACCCGCTTCGCATGGAGCTTCGACACCCTGGAGTACGGCCCGGACGAGCCCACCGCGGACGCGGAGGACGCCGAGCACGTCGAGCCCGCGCTCCGTGCGGGGCGTCCCACGCCCGCGGACGCGGCTCTGCCCCGGCTGCTCACGCTCGAAGCGCCGCCCGAGGGGTTCCGCCACGTCGGCTGGTGCGTCGATCCGGCGGGAGGCGTACGCGAGTACTGGAGCGACGGCCTCGCCGCGTTCGCCGTGCGCCAGCGCACGCCGCCCGAGGGCGCGACGGCGACCGACACGGACGGGCGGCTCGCCCGGCGCGAGTGCGGCGGGCGCGTCTCCCTCTCGGGCCTCGTGGGCGGGATCGACGTCGAGCTCCAGGGCAACCTCGCGCCGGACGAGCTCGCGGCCGTCGCGCAGGCTCTCCGCGTCGCGCCCTGACGCGGCGCGTCGGGCTGTGACGGAGGTCGCGCCGTCACGCGCTTCCCGTCAGCGGTGCGGATCCGTTTTCCCTGCTACTTGCTACCCTGCGGTGACGTTCTCAGGGACGTGACACTTCCGCCGCGCCCCGGCTGCCCCGGGACGGCGGGAGAGGGAGGTCGGACATGCTGCGTCGTCCCATGCTGCTGCTCGCGGCTCTCACGGTGGCCCTCGGTGCGGGGTCCATCGCGCGTGCCGACAATCGCCTGAACGGCAACTACCGTGGCCCCGACGACTCGAAGTCGGCGGACACGTCGCAGGAGAGCTCGAGCGACGACACGTCGAGCGAGCCGGACCAGAGCGGACCGTCGGCCGGCGACTCGGGAGACGGCAGCGGCGGACTCGGCTCCGGCGGCGACTCGGGTGGCGGCGGCGGAGGCGACTCCGGCGGCGGCGGCGATTCGGGCGGCGGAGGCGACTCGGGCGGCGGTGATTCGGGCGGCGGCGGCGACTCGGGCGGCTCGGACCTCGGCGGCGGTGGGGGCGACAGCACGGGTGCCTCCGCGGGCGGCTCGAGCGACTCCGGCAGCGGTCTGAGTGCGGGCGGCAGCTCGGGTGCGGGCGGCGGGCGCGGCAAGGGCGGCTCCTCCGCCACGGAGAAGTACGAGCTCGTCTCGTGGTTCTTCGAGCACAACCGCGAGGAGTTCCTGTACCGCGTCTCCGCGGCGCGCAACAGCCGCATGCAGCCCTCGCGCGCCGGCGCGGTGGGGGTGCTGACGCGGATGCCTCCGGACCAGCGCGTCCGCACGCCGGTCGGCCCGGAGGACCGCGAGCGCGTCTTCGACGTCCTGAAGGCCGCCACCATCGACAAGCAGGCGGTCGTCCGCGACGCGGCCGTGATCGCGCTCGGCAAGCTCGGCACGCCCAAGGCCGTCGAGGTGCTGCTCGAGCGCCTCCGGCTCGAGCCGGCCAAGGACGTGAAGCAGGACACGCTCGTCGCGCTCGGCCTGTCGCGCGCGCCGGAGTCGATCGAGCCCCTCGTGGCGGCGCTCAAGGAGCGTGGCCTGACCGAGTACGCGCTCTTCGGGCTCGGCCTCTCCGGTGATCAGGCGAAGGCCGCCCCGGCGGTGCTCGAGTTCTTCGAGGGCGGCGTCAAGCGCGGCAAGGCGACGAGCGAGGAACTGGCGAGCGCCGCCATCGCGCTCGGCGCGCTGCGCCACGCGCCGGCCGTCGAGCCGCTCTCGGCGTACCTCAAGAACCGCAAGCCGGACACGCGCGTGGCGACCTACGTCTGCTCCGCGCTCGGCCGCATCGGCGGCGACGAGGCGAAGAAGGCGCTGCTCAAGGCGCTCGACTCGAGCGACCTGCAGGTCACCCGCGCGGCGATGCTCGCGCTCGGCTCCTTCCCCGACGCGAAGGTGCTCGGTCTGGCCGCGGGCAAGGAGGGCATCGGCAACAACAAGGACCCGCTGCTCGCCGGTTTCGCGGCGGTCACCGCCGCGTCGATCCTCGACCAGATCCCGGAGTCCGAGTGGAAGAAGGTCCCCGACGAGATCCGCGAGGTCGCGCAGTCGACGAAGAAGAGCAAGATCAAGTCGCAGTACGCCAACCTCGCTCTCGCGCTCTTCCCGGGCGGCATCGACGGCGCGATGCGGCGCTTCTACGACGAGTCGCTCGCGGCCCGCGAGATCGACTCCGACACGCTCAGCGCGCTCGCGATGGCGTCGGGCGTCGGCGGCGTCTCGGGCGCCGAGAAGGAACTGTCCGAGATCGCGGGCTCCGTCGGCTCCGACCCGAAGCTCGGCGGATACGCCGCGCTGTCCGTCGGGCTCATGGCGACCGGCTCGTCGAAGGCGGAGTCGCTGCGCAGCATCTACAAGAACGTGGACCGCCAGGACGTGCGCCGCGGCGCGATCTTCGGACTCGGCCTCGTCGGCGACCGGCGCGACGTGCCGTTCCTGATCGACGTCATCAAGGGCACCGACGACAAGCGCCTCGGCCGCTACACGCAGGGCGCCGCGGTCGTCGCGCTCGGCATGATCGGCGACAACGACAGCATCCCGAAGCTGCAGAACCTGGCGCAGGACGGCACGGCCGCTGCGGCCGTCCGCGCGTTCGCGATCGCGGCTCTCGGCCACCTGGCCGACAAGGACCGCACGCCGCGGCTGCCGGAGCTCTTCGCGCGGAACAACTTCCGCGTGGAGTTCGAGGCCCTGCAGGCCGTGCTGGGACAGCTCTGAGCGACTGACGACGATCCGTCGTCGAACGACGGGTCGCGGGTTCCGGAACGAGCGGCCGGCGCGGGCACGTCCTGCGCCGGCCGCTCCACGTTTCCGCGCAGGCCGTTTGCGCGCAGGCCGTTCCGCGCAGGGGACGGCGGCGTGCAGGCGCGCCGTGCGTCAGGGCCCGGGGCGGCAGTTCGGGCAGGGAGCGTAGTGCGCGTCCACGGCGTCGAAGGCGCTCGCGAAGAGGACGCGCGCGGAGCCGGGCACGGCGCCCAGTTCCGCGCAGCCCGCGCGATGGAAGAGCGAGGTGCGCGCGTCGCCGACGCGCGCGTCGGCGGCGAGCACGTCGTGGGTGCCCTCCGGCGTGTGGGCGGCGGCGGCCTCCGGGTCGAGCGCCCGCGCGGCGGTGGTGGTCGCAGACGGCGCGGGACGCCGCGGGCCGAGCGGGGGGTTGCCGATATGCTTCACCGTCGTGCCGCACGCGGCGGCGACCACGGCGACGGCGACCAGGCGGACCACCTTCCACGGACTGCGCATGGAGCTCTTCTACCACGTGACCCGCGACATCGAGCTGCCGCGCACCGGGCGGCGCGTCGCGCTGCAGCCGGGCCCGCGCGCGTGCGAGGCGTGCGGCAAGGAGCTGCGCACCGACGAGCCTTCCGAGGGCGGCACGTACGGCCTGTCGTTCTGCACGGCGTGCCGCGATCGCCTCGACCGCTCCGCGATCCAGATCCACTTCTGCGACGGCTGCGGCGTCTCCATCCCGCTGTACGCGGTCGAGGCGGGTGCGGCGCTCGCGGGCGACGGCCGTATCCTCTGCGTCCGGTGCCGCACTCCCGCACGCCGCTCCCGGATGTGGCTCGTGCTCGTCCTCGCCGTCGCGCTCGGACTGGCGGCGGGCGCGCTGCTCCGGGTGTTCGCGCGGTGAGGCCGCGGCGCGCCGCCGGCGCGGGGCGGCGACCGTGATCCTGCGCTCGCTGCGCGGAGTCCATCTGGCGGCTCTGCCGGACGTGCACGTGCGCGAGCTCCCGCGTACGGGGGTCGCGCGTCTCGCGCTACCGCAGGGGGCCACGGCGGAGGGCCTCGCCGCAGCGCTCCACTTCGGACTCTGCGGTGCGGATCCCGGGGACGAGCTCATCGCCGACGGCCACGGGTTCGCGTTCGTGGAGGTCGGCATCGAGACGAGCACGGGGGAGCCGGTGTCGCTGTTCCGCGGCGTGGACCGGCGCGGCGTCGCCCAGGTCTCGCTGCGCGAGGACGCCGTCCAGCGCGTCACCGGCGGCGCCGAGGCGGTCGCTCGGCGCCTCGAGGAACTGTCGGGTGCTCCCGCGACCGTGTGGTGGCCGGCCGTCGCGGTGGGGAGCGCGCGCCGCGGAGACCCGCCGGGCGCGGCCACGCCGGGCACGTCCGACGACGTCGCGCGAGCGGCGACCGGCACGCGCGACGCCGTCGCGGCGTTGCGCGGCACGCTCCGCGCGGAGCGGCTGCGGCGGCTGGCGCTCGCGCGGCTTGCGGAGCTCGACGATCTCGGGTCGCGGCTGAGGTCGGAGCGCGACGCGACCGCGCGGGCGCACGCCGCGTGTGCGACGCACGACGCAGCGCAGCCGGATTCCGCGCCGCCGCCCGCGCCGCCGCCCGCTGCGCCGCCCGCGCCGGCCGAACCTGCGGCCGACGCCGGGCCCGCCGCCCCGTTCGGCGCGCCGACCGCCACCGTGGAGCGTCTGCTCGCGGGCTGCGCGCTGGTGTGCCTCGCCGTCCTCACGTCCTACGGACTCGGCGCGCGCGACGACCCTTGGCGGCGCGACGTCACGTCGCTCCTCGGCCTCCTGTTCCTGTTCACCGCCGCATGCCACCTCGCCGTCGCGGCGCGCCGTCGCGCGCTGGTCGAGGCGTCCGCGCAGCATGTTGCGCCGCGTCCGACGCGTGCCGACGCGGGGGGCGCCGCCCGCGCGCCGCAGCCGCCGCCACCCAAGGCGCGCGCGGAGGCGCCGCGCGAGGACACGCGCGTGCCGGCCCTCCGCGCGCAGCTCGAGGCCCTCGACCAGGCGCTCGCAGCGCACGCGATCGAGCGCATCCGCGCCGCGCGGCTGCTCGATGCGTCGCCACTCGAGCCCGCGCCGCCGGCAGACGCCGCCGCGCCGCGCCTGCCGGCCGACCTGACACCTGCCGGTGCCGCCGCGCGCTCCCGCGTCCTCGGCGACGAGATCTGCGCGCTCTGCGCCGAGCGGACGGCGCTCCTCGCGGAGTCGTCGGAAGACGTGACGGCCGTGCGCGACCGCGTGCTGGCCGCGTTCGCGCGACTCGCCGTTGCAGCCGGCCGTCCGGGGGCCGAGCAGGACGTCCGCGCGCGACTCGATGCGTTCCGCAGCGTCCGTGCCGAGGACGCCACCGAGGACGAGCTCGCGACGGCGCTCGACGCCGCGTCGCGTGCCCTCGCGACGCCGCGGCGGAGCGCGTCCGAGAGCGGACGCGGCGCCGCGCGCGCCGCCGTGCCTGCGCACCGCGTGCGCTTCGTCTTCCTCGCCTCCGCCGATCCGGCCGCGGACGACGCTGCGCTGCTCGCGGCCGCGGGACGTGACGCCGTGCAGGTCGTCGTGGCTGCGGTCGCGGGCGCGCCGGACGCCGCTCCGGAGTCTGCGGAGCGCGCGCCGCGGGTGACTCGGGCGTGACTTCCCGCACCGACGCTCCGCGACGCCTCGCCTTGCTCGCACGGCACGCGTGACGGACGCGCGGGGACGCGTCCCGAATTCCGTCGAGGGCGGCGCCGCGACCCCGAGACTGCCCCGTCCGCCCGCGCCGATCCGCCGTGTACCCCCTCCACCTCTCCTACCGCTTCGTCTCGCGTCATCTGCTGATGACGCTGATCGGCAGCTTCTTCGTCGGTGCGAGCCTCGCGATCCTGATCGTGGTGATGGCGGTGATGGACGGCTTCCAGATCCGCCTGAAGCAGACTTTCGCCGGCGCGTCGGCCGACCTGGTCGTGACGCCGCGCTACGAGGCCGATCTCGACAAGCTCGAAGCGGCGCTCAAGCGCCGCCTGGGTGACCGCGTCGTCGCGGCCGCTCCGCACTACCGCACCGTGACGACGGTGCGCCGCGAGGGCGAGATCGACCCGGCCGTCATGGACGAGTTCGAGGTCGTGCAGGTGTTCGGGGTCGACGGGCTGCGCGAGCAGCGCGTGAACCAGTTCCGGGAGTATCTCACGGGACTGCCGAGCCGCGAGATCCCGCTCGTGCGGAATCTCGACGACCCGTTCGCCGTGAGCGGCGAGGACGCCGCGTACGAGCGCTCCGGGGTGATCCTCGGAACGCGCCTCGCGAAGCACCTCTTCGTGCGCCCGGACGACCGCGTGAACCTCTTCGCGCTCGTGCGTCGCGGCGGCGGAGACGGCGGCGGACGCAACACGCAGCTCAAGGACTTCGAGCTGCGACAGGAGCTGTTCGTCGTCCTCGGCGAGTACGAGAGCGGCAACGGCGAGATCGACGGCGCGTGCCTGTTCCTCGACCGCAAGGACTTCATGCGCTTCTTCGACCCGCGCATGGCGAAGGCGTCGGTGCGCATCCGCCTCGCGCGCGGCGACGCCGACTACGGCGACGCCGTCGAGATCCTGCGCGCCGACTGGTACGGCATCCTGCGCGAGTCGCTGCCGGACGGCGCCGCGCCGCCGGCGTGGCTGCGCGAGGACTCCTCGACCGCCAGCTCGGCGCTGCTCTGCGCGCCGTGGTACGCCGACCACACGGCGATGATCCGCGCGATCGAGAGCGAGAAGGCGATGATCCTCGTGATCACGTTCCTCATCCTCGTCGCCGGAGCGAGCTCGATCTTCGCGGCGCAGTGGCTGCTCGTGACCGACAAGGTGCGCGAGATCGGGATCCTGCGCGCGCTGGGCGCCGGTGTGCGCGGCATCACGTCGATCTTCGTGCTGAACGGCTGCCTGATGGGCGTGGTCGGCTCGGTCGGCGGCACGCTCGCGGGGCTGCTCTTCGTGCACTACATCGACGGCGTCCACGAGGGCATCCGCCGCGTGACGGGGCGCGAGGTGTTCGACCACAACATCTACCTGTTCGACCGCATCCCGACGCACGTGGACCCGCAGCAGGTCGTGCAGTTCGCGCTGGCGGCGCTCGTGTGCACGCTCATCGCCGCCACGGTCCCCGCGCTGCGGGCCGGCTTCATGGATCCCGCGCGGGCGCTGCACCATGAGTGACGCGGAGCAGGTCCTGGTCGCGCACGGCATCCAGCGCAGCTACCGGATGGGACGCTCCGCCGTCGAGGTGCTGCGCGGTCTCGACCTCGAGCTCCGCCGCGGGGAGCGCGTGAGCGTCGTCGGGGCGTCGGGCTCCGGGAAGACGACGATGATCAACGTGCTCGGCCTGCTCGACCGTCCGGACGAGGGCAGCGTGGCGCTGCTCGGCGAGGACGCGCACGACGCGGGCGCCGCGCGCCGCAACCTCCTGCGCAATCGCGGCATCGGCTTCGTGTTCCAGTTCTACCACCTCGTCAACGAGCTCGACGCGCGCGAGAACGTGATGCTCCCCGCGCTGATCGGCGCGCGCTTCGGCTCCTGGCTGGCGTGCCGTGCGCAGGCGCGCGAGCGCGCGGACGAGTTGCTCGAGCGCGTCGGACTGGCGGACCGCGCGCGGCACAGGCCCGCGGAGCTCTCCGGGGGCGAGCGCCAGCGCGTCGCGATCGCGCGCGCGCTCGTCAACCGGCCGTCGGTGCTCTTCTGCGACGAGCCGACGGGCAACCTGGACCCGCGCACGAGCGGCGGCGTGCAGGACCTGCTGCTCGAGATCGGCAGCGAGGACCGTGCGATGCTGCTCGTCACGCACGACGTCGGTTTCGCCGCAAGTTGCGACCGCGTGCTGCGTCTGACGGACGGTAGGCTCGTCGCCGAGAACCTCGGTGGCCCGGGAGGACGTCGATGAGAGCGCGTGGACCAGGCTCCTGTCCCAGCAACGGGTCGCGGAGCGGCGGCTGCGCGAGGCCGTGCGACGTGACGCGGTCAGCGGTCCCGACGCGTCACGCGCGCAGGCCTCTGGCCGCCCTGGCTCTCCTCGGTGCCCTCGCCGTCGCGGGCTGCCGCAGCGACGGCGGCATCGGGCCGAGCTTCGCCGCGCACGGACTGGAGGCCACGACCGACATGCTCGCCGCGCAGTTCGCCCGCGACGTGCAGGCGACGGGCGAGCACCTCGACGACGTCGCCGCGTGGCCGTGCGAACTGGCGGACGACCCCTTCGCCGATCTGCGCCGCACGGTGCGACTGTATCTCGAGGGCGACACCGACCCCGCGCGTCGCTGAGCCGCGGCCGCCGCGCGCCGAACATCTGTGGCGCGCCGGCCGCCCCCCGGTAGATACTGGCGTCGTGTCGGGGTTGGGGCCGACCCCCCCGTAAAACGGCTTGCCGCACACACTCCACATCACATTCCCCTTTTCTCTACCGGCAGTCGTCCTCCTCGGCACACTCCACGCGGCGACGCGCTCCAGCACAGCAGGTCCTGCGCAGGCGCCCGCGGCGGGCGGAAAGTGCAGCCCCTTCCGATGTGAGCGGAGCAGCGCTCCTCGGCCCGCGTCGCGCGCCACGGACGCACCCCTCGGCGGCTGACCCCGCCTCCTCCAAACGCAAGCGGCCCCGTGCCCCGGGCGGAACCGCCCGGGGCACGGGGCCGGCAGGTGACCGCGTCCGCCCTACTTGCCGGTCGAGTCGGCGGCGCTCTCGGCGTCCGCCTTCGCCTTCTCGGCCGCCTCCTGCGCCTGCGCCGCGTCCAGGTCCGCCGGCGACGTGAACCACGCCGGGGGGTCCTTCACGCCCAGCGCGACCAGTCCGGTGTGGATGAGCGCGAAGTGGTCGAGCAGGCTCAGCACGAACGCCACGACCACGACGAAGCCGAGGAGCTTCGGCCACACGCTCGGCTTCTCGCCGAACGGGTCGTCGTCGGCTGCGCTCGAGCCGTAGGGCAGCGCTGCGACGTGCGTGAGCGACTTGCCGAAGCGCACGTTCAACTTCACGCGGCCGTTCACGGCCCAGCCGTTGGCGTCGAGGATCGGGCCGAGGTTGCGCTGCCGCAGCTTCAGCCAGGCGATCAGCATCGACGGCCCGGAGACCAGGAGCAGCACGCCGACGAACACGAGGCAGATCTGCCAGAACTCGAGCTCGAACGTCTTCGTGGCGTAGCCGACCAGAGCGGTGAGGAACGCGCCGATCGCACCGACGGCGACGCCCATGGCGGCCACGGTGCCGACGTCGATCTTCTTCGGCTCCGCCGCGGCGGCCGGGGCCGTCTTGTCCACGTTCGCGGTGGCCGCCGCCGCCGCTGCCATCTTCTTGTCGGCCTCGGCGTCGGCGGCGGCCGCGCGCTTCGCGACCATCTCCTCGATCATCCGCACGAGCTTCTTGTAGGGCGCCCAGAACGCCTGGCGGATGCTGATCGGGTTCTCGATCACCTTCGTGATCGTGGCGTCCCAGTCGCGCCCCTGGCGGTCGAAGAAGATGCCGTTGCGTCCGACCATCAGATAGTCGGAGTCGCCGTCGGTGAACGCGGCCGCGATCTGCATCTTCTCGCCCGACGGGCGCGTGCAGTCGCAGTACGCGAGGTACGCCTTGGCCATGCCGGCGAGCGCGGCGTGCCGACCCGCGTCGGCGACGCGCACGACCAGGTCGCACGCGCGGCTGTCGAGGTACAGGCGGCCGGCCTGGAAGTTCGCGAGCCGGTCGCGCGAGTAGAAGTCGCCGAAGTTCACGAAGTTGCAGAGCAGCCTGTGCAGGTCGCGGTGGTAGCGCACCAGCCGCTCCACCTGCACGATGCCGTCGAACTCCGGCGCGAGCGCCTTGTCGCGGTCGATCAGCGCCGTGATCGCCGCCTTCGCGTCGCCGGCGGCGAGCGCGGCGACGCGCTCGGCGCCGAGCTGCTCGACCGACGTCGCCGGCTTCCGCGCCTGCCACGCCTCGAACGGCGCGAGCCGCGCGCCGACGTCGCGCCACTCGGCCTCGGTGAGCACGTCGCGCGCCCCGAGCAGCGGCACGATCGCGGCGTCGCGCAGCGCGTGCACCGCGCCCGCCCACGCGGGGTTGAGTCCCTCCGACAACGGCAGCGCCCGCCCGGGCTCCACGTGGGCGAGGGGGAACCCGGCGAGCTCCGTCACGCCCAGCGAGAGATCGGTCTGCGCCAGTACGGCGTACTCCTCGGCCGCCCGGTTGAGCGCGTCGCGCGAGCGCGCGTCGAACGCGGCGACCTTCGTCCGAGCGAACCAGTCGTCCACCTTGGCGCGCACCGCGCGCCACGCCCCCGCGGCGGCGGCGGTCGCGTCGCCGAGCGGCAGGATCGACGCGTCGCCGGTCGGCTCCTGCGTCCACGCCACGAGCGCGGCGCACTCGCCGAAGAACGCATCGACCGCGGCCTGGTCCACGCCGGGCAGGCCGCTGCGGTCCGTCAGCGCGCCGCGGCACTTCAGCACGTCCGCGAGCGCGGCGCGCGTGGCGTCGTCCTGCGCCGATTCCGCCGGCACGATCCCGTCGCCGTTGAAGTGCGTCTTCGCGAACAGCGCCGCCGT
The DNA here is from genome assembly GCA_937996235.1 of uncultured bacterium. Taxonomy (GTDB): domain Bacteria; phylum Planctomycetota; class JAJSAM01; order JAJSAM01; family JAJVHW01; genus CALKVK01. The sequence continues at coordinate 50,075 of CALKVK010000027.1, forward strand.
GTCCGAGACGTCGGCGAGCGTGATCGCGGTGGCGTCGCCCTTGCCGAGGTCGCTCAGGATGCGCCGCGCCGACGCGACCAGCGCCTTGCCGGACGCGCTCGCGTCCGAGATCGAGGCGAGCGGCACGGAGTCGCTGCCGGCCGCGAGCGCCGCCAGGTCGCGCAGGTGGTCGCGGCACCACTCGGCGGCGGCGATCACCTCGGGCGCGCGCACGCGTCCGTCGCCGTCGGTGTCGATCAGTCCCAGCGTCCGCTCGTCGAACTCGAGCCCCTTCACAGGGCAGGCGAGCGCGGCCCACAGCTTCTTGTCGAGCTGTCCGAGGTTCGCGTAGTCGCCGGCCGCCGCGATGCGCGCCTGGTCGAACCCGCCGGCGCGGAAGAACCGCCAACCGTGACTCTTCGTCTCTGCCATGGGGATCCCGTCCTTCCCAGTGTCTGCCAAGGGCGCCCGCGCGCCGTCCTCCCGTGCGCGAGTGTAGCCTCGAGGCGGGGGGGCTCAGCGCAGCCATCCCGGGCGCCGCAGGGTCCGCAGCGGGCTCGTCCGCCGGCGTCCCCGGAGCGTGCAGCGCGAGTGCTCAGCGCGCGGTGACGCGCAGCGCGACTCCCGCAGCGGAGCAGCCCTCCGGACCCTCCACGAACACGCGGACGTCGTACCGACCCGCGTCGAGTCCGGCGGGGAGGTCGACGGACAGCGCGACGGCCTCGTCCGCGGTCGCCACGTCCGCCTCGCCGGTCGCCAGCGGCCGGACGTTCGCCGCCGCGAAGTCCGCGGCAAGCTGCTCGGCGTCGCGCCCCGGGCGGCGCAGCCGCGCGTTGGCGTCGCGGCGCGGCAGCACCTCGAGCAGCGCACGCCCCGCCACCGGCGAGCGGACGAGCACACGCAGGGGCGTACCCGCGGCGCACTCGGACGGTGCTTCGAGCCGGGCCGCGGCGGGCCGCGCGGGACGCAGGAGCGGATCGCCGAAGAGTTGGTAGAGCTGGACGTGTTCGGCGCGGTCGGTCGCGCGCTTCGCGGCGTCGGTCTCGTAGAACTGCGCCGCGAGCGCCTCGAGGGCGACGCGCGTCGGCCGCTCGCTCTCCGCCGCGACGAGCGCGCGTTTCGCGGCGAGCACGGCGTCCCCGATCGTCCCGCGCTCCTGCACGAGCAGTGCGTCGAGCAGCTCGACGGCCAGGATGCCGTTGCCGTACGGCGTCGAGACGCGGCTCGACGCGACCACGCACGCCGGCCCTGCGGGTCGGCGGTACGCCAGCTCGGCCAGGCAGTCCTCCTCCGCGTCGTAGCGCCCGGTCGAGCAGGCGACGAACACGAGCACCGGCGCGCCGCGCGCGCATGCGAGCTGCGCCGCGGCGTCCGCCTCGAGGATCGGGTGCGCGCGGCCCTGCCAGGTCATGCGGTCCACGTGCCGCGCGCTGCCGTGGCCGACGTACGCGACCACGAGCGCCCCGCGTGCGAGCCGCTCCAGGAACTCCGGCTGCAGCCGCGCGGGGGGCGGGCAGAACGCGGACGTCTCCTTCGCGTAGACGAACCCCGTCTCGACCCACGGCGGCACGTCGCGGTTGAGGGCGAGGCGCGTCACCATCTCCAGCGCCATGTCGGCCTGGGCGCCGAAGCCGCCCACGCCCGCGACGACGTCGAGCCGCCGCCGCCACGTGCCGGGCGGGGGCGACGTCTCGTACGCGATGCTGCGCGCGAGCAGGCGCCGCGCCTCGTCGGCGTCGTGCGCCGGGATGCGGCCGAGCGCGACGTCCGGGCGGCCGTCGCCGTCCACGTCGCAGAACGGCGCGTCGGTGGCGATGCGCGTGTCGGACTCCCACGCGGCGATCGCCACCGCGGGCGCGTAGGCGCACGGGACGCGGTCCGTGTCGCCGAGCACGAGGACGTGGCGGAGCGCGCCCCGGCTCGCCGCGTGGACGCCGCGCACGGTTGCGGCGACGTCCTCGCCCGGCGCCGCGACCGCGACCTCGTGCCCCTGCGCGCGCCGGTGCCGCGTCCACGCGTCGAGCGCCGGGCGCAGGTCGTCGGACGTGACGACGAGGACGTCCTGCGCACGTGCCTCCGCGGCAGACGCGGCGGACACGGCCAAGAGGAGCAGCAGGGCGGGGACGGAGCGCGCGATCGGCATCGCGCGAGACTACTGCGTCTCCGGCTCCTCCGCCGCGTCGCGCCGCGCGCGGCGCTGGTAGAGCACCGACACGCCGACGAGCACCGCGCCGAGCACGACGAGCGCGAGCATGCGGTACGGTGTGTCGAGGAACGACAGGTCGAAGAGGAACACCTTCGCCACCGTGCCGGCGAGCAGTGCGAGCGCGAAGAGCCGCACGGCGCGCTCGCCGCGCACGAACCCGGCGACCACCGCCGCGATCCCGTAGAGGGCCCAGAGAGTCGAGTACGCGAGGGCGCGGGCGTCGTCGGTCGCGAACCAGCCGCGAAGCGTCGAGCGCTGTGCGATCGCGAAGTGATCCGCCACCTCGCGCGTGAGCAAGGTGATCAGCAGTGCGTGGCCGAGCAGCGCGCACACGGCAGCCGATTGCGAGCGCTTCCCCTGGCGCGCCCTGGCCCCCTGCACGAAGAGCGCGACCGCCGTCATGAGCCCGCCCGCGAAGCGCGTGTTCGCGAGCACGCTGCGCGCTGCCTCCGCGTCGGTGAGCGCGACGGCGATCGCCACGCCGGACGCAGCCAGCGCGGCGCTGCCGATCCCTGCCAGAGTCGCGTTCGTGCGCGCTGCGGCGCGCCGCGACGCCGCGATCGCGTACAGCGCCCACAGCGCGGCGATCGACGCGGGCGTCGCGGCGACGCACGACGGCCACGCGTCCGCGTTCCAGAGCGGATGCCGCGCGAACAGGTCGCGCGCCTCGAGCGCGAGCAGCACGAGTGTCGCGACGTGCGCGAGCCAGGTCGCGACGGCGCACACGTCGCGGTTCTCGGTGCCGTCGCGCGGCGTGAGGCGCGCGAGCAGGTGCGCCGCGACGATCGGAAGGAGCGCGAGCAGCGTCCGCGGCGCGACCAGGGCGACGCTCGCGTGGGCCGGAAGGACGAGCGGATCGAGCACGCAGCCGAGCAGCGCCGCCGTGAGCGCGAACGTCGCTCCGAGCACGGACGCCGTCGTGTCGGCGCGCCTTCGCGCCGCGACGAACAGCCACGTCCCGTGGACCGCGGCGAGCGCGGCGATGCCGCGCCACGTCGTGCCCGCGAGCAGGCCCGGGAGATCGCGCGGCGCGATCACGTCGTGCCACTCCAGCGCGAGCGCGCCGAGGAGCAGCACGTGTGCGAGAACGCGACACGCCTCGGACGCGCTGCGCTCGGATGCCGTACCCGGCCGGTGGTCGCGCGCCACGAGCGCGAGGACCGCCGCCGAGCCGAGCAGCGCGGCGGCCCGCGCGTTCAGCAGGACGAACGTGACCGGCAGGTTGCCGACGGCGATCTCGACGACGATCAGCCGCAGCAGGATCAGCGCGCCGAACATCGCGCCGGTGACCTGCACGAGACGCGACGCGCGACGCCGGCCGACGATCGCGAGTGCGCCGGCGTAGGCGACCCACATCAGGTCGAACCACAGTGCGCGCGCCTGCGCGTACTCCGCGGCGCGGCCGACGAACAGTGGTTCGACCCAGCGGGTGAACGCGCTGCGCACCTCGAGCGAGGCGAAGACGACCGGCAGGGCGAGCGCGAGCAGCCACACGAACGTCACGGGCAGTCGCTCCGCGTCGGCCGCGGCGGGGTCGCGCCGACGCAGACGCAGCACGGCCGCCGTCGCCGCACCGACTCCGAGGAACGCGGCGCCGCGCGCCGAGACCAGCGGCGTGTAGTGGAGCGGATCGAGCAACTCGCCGGGTGCGTCGAACGCGAGCAGGCGCGCGCCGGCCAGCAGCAGCGCCACGAGTGCCCACCCACGGGCGATCGTGGACGGCGCACGTGTCGCGAGCGTCTGGATCAGCACGGCGACGACGGCCCACGTCAGCGTCACGTGCCAGCCCTCGATGCGCGACTCGACGAGCGGGAACAGCAGGGCGTGGCAGGCCGCCGCGCCGGCGAAGAGCGCGAAGAGCGCGTCGTCCGCGGCACCGCGCCGGACGAGCAGCGCTGCTCCCGCGAGGAACGCGAGGGACGTCGCGAGGAACGCGGCGCCGCGCCAGTCGAGCAGTCCGTGTGCGAGCGCCTCGTGGAGCGCGGGGGCGTGGAGGAGCGCCGCTCCGAGGGCGACGAGCTGGGCGCCCGCCGCGCCGCGCTGCCGCAGCACGGCGACGAGCGCCTCGCCGCACGTCAGCACGAGGAACGCCGAGGCCGTCAGCGCGGCGAGGCCTCGATGCTCGGCGGCGTGCACCGCCCACCACGAGCCGAGGTGGGAGAGTGTCGCGACGGAGACCAGCACGCGCAGCCACGGAGTCGCGCGCAGCAGTCCCACCGCGAGGAAGCCCGCGCTCGCGATCCAGATGTACACGAACAGGAACCCGGGCGCGTCCCACGCGGCGCCGAGAAGCGGAGGGGTGGCGTACGCGCCGACCGCCGCGAGCGCGGCGGTCGGCGTGGACCGGTGCAGGACCGCGAGCAGCGCGCCCACGCACGTCGTCGCCACCATGCCGACGAACGCGACGTCGCGCGGCACGATGTCGTGCACGCGCACGCCGACGAACAGGACCAGGTGCAGCAGTGCGATGCCGCCGCCGCACGCGCCCGACGCGAGGACGTCGCGCCCGCGGCGCGCCAGCCGGTGACCCCACACGAGCGCCGCGACGCCCGTCGCGAGTCCCGACGCGATCTGCAGCGCGGGCGTGTACCAGCCGCGCTGGTAGGCGTACTGCAGGAAGTACGCTGCGCCGAAGAGCAGCGCCACGACGCCGACGTAGTGGAACCAACGCCCGCCGACGCGCGCCTCGAACGAGAGCGTCGCGGGCTCGCCGGCTGCGTCCGTCGCGCGCGCGGGCACCGGCGGCGGTGGGGGCGGTGCCGGTTCGACGGACTCAGGCGGGGGCGCCGGATCCGCGGCGGCGGGCGCGGCGGCGTGGGACGGCACGGACGTCTGCGCCGCGTGTGCCGGAGGTCGTGCGGGTGCGGCGGCCGGTGCTCTCGCCGGTTCGGCCACCGGTGCGGACGCCGCTGCGGACGCCGGCGCCGACGCCGGCTCTGCGGCCGTGACGCGCGCCGCCGCCGACGTGTCGTCGGCTGCGGCGGTCGACGGCGGCTGGGGCAACTCCGCGTGCGGAGCAGCCGGTTCCGGTGCGAGGGGCTGCGGCTGCGCCGTCGCGCGCAGGGGCTCCGCCGGCGCGCGCAGGGGCTCCGCCGGCGCGGGCAGGGGCTCCGCCGGCGCTGCCGCGGCGGGCGCCGTCACCATGCTCGGTGCGGACTCGTCGGCCGCAGCGTTCCGCCGCGCGGTCTCCGAGAGGGCCGACTCGAGCGCCTGGATGCGGCGCAGCAGCGTGTCCGTGAGCACGACGAGGGCCGCGTGCTCGGAGCGTCTGCGATCGAGGAGCACGAACGCGGCGACGATGGCCGCAGCCCCGCACGCGAACAGCGCGAACAGGCAGAGCGCGAGTAGCGCGGCCGCGTGGCTCACTGGGAGCGATGCTAACCACCCGCAGCGTTCGCCGGCTCCCGCGCCCGGCGCGTCGCCGGAGTCGCGATCTCTGCGTCGGCGCCCGCAGGGCGTGACTTCGCGAGATGCCCGACGACGTTCCTGTCTCGCGGGGCACCCCTCGAGGGCGGCGCCTCCGACCCTGCGAAGCGTGCGGTGGGGGCGCGCGAGGGCTGCGTCCGGCGACGCAGGTCCGCACTCCGCCCCACCCACGCCCTCCTCCGCGGCACGCCGGCGCCCGGACCAGCGACGCCCTCGTCGAAGCGGACCACGTCGCCACCGCACTCGGACCGCCGATGTCCGACCGCCCCGCTCAGCATGCTCCCCGCGCGGGCCGGTCGCCTGCGCGCCGGGAACACACGCGTCGTCTCGAACGACGCCGGGGAGGTGGAGAGCATGAGGATCATCCGAACGGGCATCGTCGGCGCCGCGCTGATCGTCGCGGGCGCCGCGCTCACGGGCTGCCGCGGTCTCTGGGAGCCTGTCCGAGAAACCCGTCGAGGATCGGCTTCGTCCAGGTGCGCCGGGCGTCGTGCCGCGCAGGCGAAGCCGCTGCCGAAGCATCATCGAGCCTGCGCGGTGCGGCGAACGGCGTGCCTGGGCGGAGCAGCCGGTGCGGAACGGCGTGCGACGTGGCTCGCTCACCGGTTCCGACGGGTTTCTCGGACAGGCTCCTAGGCCCTGGCAGGAGGCGGACCTGCAGCGGATCGAGGCGGCGGGGCTGCCGAAGCTGGAGCCGAAGTCCCCGGCGGCCGCCGGGGCGCTCAACCTGCTCCCCGGCAACGGCGACGCCTACAACGGCGAGTGGGGGGCCTTCGTCTGCAACCTGCTGCTCTGGCCGCTGTCCGTCGTCTGGGGCATCCCGGAGGCGGCCGTCACCGCGTCCAACCTGAACAAGCAGGCGACGTGGGCATAGCCCGACCTTCTCACGACGACTCACGCACCTGAGCGGTCCAGAGCGCCGCGTGCTGCGTTGCCTCCCCTCCGCTCCGGCCTTCGGCCTACGCTCCGCGTTCGCTCGTCTCGGAGGCTCCGCAGGAGCCTCCTCGTGCGGCTCCGCCGCACCCTCGCTCACTCCGCGACGCCACGGCGTCGCGATCGCCTCGGCGCCTTGCCCGCGACGCCCTGTCCTCGCTCAGGACGCAGTCGGCGGCGCGTACCGGGTACGCCGCAACCACTCGGAACGTGGATCGCACCGCGGTCGTCGTCACGACGTGCGCGAGCCTCGTGAGAAGGCCGGGCTGCCTGCACGGGCCGGGGAAGGTGGAGTTCGCGGCGCGCGAGGCGCAGACCGGCGGCACCGACTGAACGCCCCTCCCCAGTTCGGCGCCCGGCGCACGGCGCCCGGCGCCCGGCGCGTGCGAAGCCTCCGTGCTCGACCGCGCCGGGCCGCCTTCCGGCGCGGTCCGGCTACTCCGGACCGTACGCCGCCGCCATCCGCCGTGCGTGCTCGGCGACGGCGTCGCGGAGCCGGTCGCGCAGGAACTCCAGGTCGCGCTGCACCGTCTTCGCGCTGACCTCCCATTCCCGCGCGAACGAGCTGCAGTTCGGGTGACTGCCGGCGCGGATGCGCGCGTCGAGCTCGAGCAGCCGGCGAAACGTGCCTCGGTAGATGTGCATCGCGCGAGGCTACTCACAGCGCTCGGACAGAGGATGTCCGAGTCCGCCGCGTAGCGTGTCGGGCGATGGGAAGGGTGTGCGGCGAGCCGCGTGGGGCAACGGACCTGCGGAGGCCCGCGGCCGGGCGGTTCGATTCGCGGTACGCGCGCGCCAGGATGCGCCTCGACACGCCGGTCGCCCGGGCCGCCATGCGACTGTCCCGAGTGCAGGAGATGGGCGGATTGGGTCCCCAGCCCCAACCCTCTTACGAACCACTCGCAGAGGCTCGGGGGCCTCGGGCACCCGGACTGCGGCCCGCGACGGCCTCCACGCGCCGGAGGGCCGGTGGCGTGAGGGTCTCCGAGCGCAGGTCGACCTCGTGCTCCCAGATCCTCACGACGGCCCAGCTCCGCTCCGCGAGTTCGCGACCCTGTCGGCGGTCGCGCTCGCGGTTCGCTTCGATCTTCTCGGCCCACCACTCCGCGTTCGCCTTGGGGAGGGTGAAGTGCTTCGGGCAACCGTGCCAGAAGCAGCCATCGATGAAGACGCAGGCGCGCTGCGTCCGCAGCACGAAGTCAGGCGTGCAGCGGAGGGACGCCACCGGCCGAGTCCGGCGGCGAAAGCGCAGATGGAGCCGTCGGAGCGTGCGCGAGACAACGAATTCGATCTGTGTCGGGCGCCCGACGTTGGCCTGCATGACGCGCCGGACTCCCGGGGAGGATGCCTGGGGTGCGCGGGACCGAATGCCGCTCACAGTCCCGGTAGAAGGTCGTCGGCGTCGTCAGGGAGCGGATCGGCGTCGTCCGTCGACTCCTCCACCGCGCGCGTGATCGGCCACTCGGTGTCGCCAATGCACACAACGATGGTGGCACCGTCTGTCCGGAGCCCGAAATCGCGAAGGCCTTGCGCGGCGCCCGCGAGCACGCGCGTCAGCGGCGTGCGGACGTACCTCTCCAGGAACAGCGACATCGTCGGGCCCGCCTCGGCTTCGAGGTGGCTCCATGCGTCGTCGCCGATGTGGACCTCTCCGTCGCGCGCCAGGAATTCGGTCCGCAGAGCATCCAACTTCGAGTTCGACGTCGGATCGAGCACGACGAGCACGGGAACGAACCCGCTGTCGCGGCAGTCCTGGGGGAAACTCATCTCCTCGGACCACCGCCCTTGTCCGGAAGCGGCGATCGTGACGCGCAACTTCAACTCGTACGCCCTGTCGCCCTTCAGGCAATCCACCTGGCGCCCCTTGCCCGCGTCTCCAGTCCGACGGACTGGACTATTCTTTGCCGACGCAGGCGCGCCGCCGATCGCGTTCGCGATGATAGGCTCGAACAGGTAGCCGGTCTCCTGAGCCGCCCGGTTGTCGATGTCGTACACCCACTTCCGCCAGACCAGCAGCGACGCCAGCGAGTCCGCATCGACGTGGCCGTACTGCAGCAGGCACCGCGGCCCTACCTGGTCCATCGTCGGCATCGGCTGCGTAGCGAGGACCCGCGTGTACTTGAGTCGGGCCTTGTGGAGCGTGGCCAAACAGTTGAAGTACGTGTCCGCGTTGGCATCCAGTCGTACGAGGCGTTCGAAGAGCGAGAGAAACCGGGAGCCGTCGAGGCCGAGCGCGTCTGGATCCACGGTCTCGTAGAACTCCGGAACGGCGACGTGACCGTCGCCGAACCGACCCGCCAGGCCCAGATCCTCCACGATGCGGTGAACGAGGTAGGTGCAGGCAATGTCGCTGAGCGCGACGCCCTGCGCGCCGCCGCCGAGGGAGCGTACCTTCTCGATCATCGACCGCTGCGACTGAGAGAGGGTCATGCGACGCTGCTTTCGGGGAACAGCGACGGTGTCAGGAACCGCTCGGTGATGACCTCGCAGGTCCGCTTGAGCGCCGGGCTGATCCCGGACGCGTGAGTAACCACGAACGAGAGCAGAGCACCCGGCTCACGGTCTGGGGTCGCAGTCCCCAACTCGTGGCGAAGGTGGCCGGCGAGCCTCTGAGCGAAGCGTGGCGGGACGGCGTCGCCGATCATCGTCGCCCTCTGGGTCGATGTCCCCTCGAAGTCGTACGAGTCCGGGAACGTCTGCAGGCGGGCACACTCGCGCAGCGTGAGGAACCGATCCGCGCTGGGATGGACGAACTCGGCGGAAGCGGCGCTCGTGATCGCCTTGCTCGGTTCGCCGCCGATCAGGCGCCGAATCCCGGACGGGGCGCCTCCGCGACGCTCCGTGGGCATCCCGTCGCGGACACGGCGATTGGCGCGGCGCTGGTAGCTGGGGTGTTGCAGCTCCTCGGGCAGGTCCGCCATCCGCTGGCCGGGCTCCAGAGCCGAGATGCGCGCGAGATCATCGTCCGAGAGGGGGGACGCGAAGTGCTCGGAAGGCTCGCCGGGTGGAGCGGTCGCCGGACTGGGAAGGTCGGCGAGGGTTTGCGCCACCGTCGGGCACTTCGGCAGGCCGCGACCGACCTGCGTCGCGCCGGGGGCACCGAAGGCGAAGTGGGTCAGCTCCGGAAACGTCGGCGTCCAGCCTCGGCCGCCGATCGCGATCACGCGCTTTCGGTGTTGGGGCACGCCATAGTTGGCAGCGTTCACTTTCCGCACATGGACGCGGTAGCCGGCCGTGATCACGGGCTCGAGGAGGTCCATCACGAATTGGCCGCCATCGGCTGTGAGGAACCCCTCAACGTTCTCGAACAGGAACGCAGTCGGGCGGTACCTCGCGATCAGCCGCGCGTAGACTCTCACGAGCGTGTTGCGGTGGTCGTCCACGCGACGGGCGCCCGCCGACGAGAAGCCCTGGCAGGGTGGGCCACCGATGAAGACCTGGGCATCCGGCAGTTCCGTGTCGTCCGTCACGAGGCCGTGCTGGACGTGGTCACCAAGATTGCGCGCATAGGTCGCGACCGCGCAGTCGGTCTTCTCGATGGCGTGGATCACGTCGAACCCGGCGTTGCGGAACCCCAGCGAGAGGCCCCCAGGGCCGGAGAACAGATCGACGACGGTCGGGTGGGGCCACGACATCACACCGTGATCGTACGGAGTCGGGGGGACAACGTCCTCGGGTCGATCGTCGGGTGACGGGGATGGCGTCGTTCCCTGGCCCGCCCACCGCGACCGGAGCCGCTCGGGCGGCGGGTTGCTCGTAGCCAAAATGGAAGAATCTTTGCCCAGGCGCCTGTGCTAAAATCGCCAGGCGCCTGATCGGTGGAGACCAGGCGGCATGTGCGCGAAGGACCGTGCCGCTAGGCTCGCCGTAGCCAGCTAAGAGAGACGCGCCAGTGACACCCCAAGGCGACACCTCGCGCGTGACCCCTGGGACAACGGAGACCGCGCGGATCCGGGTACTGGACTGGCGGCGGGCTCGACAGCCGTGAGAATGAGGATGCCATGAGGAAGACGTCGCCAGCCAAGCGACCCAATTCGCGCCTAGCGGCAACGCGCCCGGTCGATCCGAACGAGGCTCCCAAGGCTCCCGCGAGGTCCACGAGCATGAAGCGACGTCGCGCAGCTGGGGGAGTGCCGGCGGCGTCCGAGGCCGAGGCGTCCGACCTGGACGATGCGGACTCGGCCAGCGACGCGGGCACGACCGTGATCTGGGGCGACGCGATGGAGGCGGACGACTTCATCAAGGTCCCCCGCACGGTCCTGTACCTCGCGCGCTACGACTCCGAACTGCGGAAGAAGATCGGGCACGGACCCATGCTGCTTCTGCTCGTGCTCGCGGCGCGCAAGTTCCGGAACCGAGATACGGCGGCGTTCTGGGAGGCGCTTGCTCTCGATCTGGGCGTGTCCATCGACACAGTCCGGAGGTGGGGGTACGCGCTCAAGAAGGAGAAGCTGCTCGACATCCAGAACCGGCGCCTGCGGCGGGACCCTGACGCCCGGGAGCCGTCCGTCTACCGGAACGACCGGAACATCTACGACATAGCTCCCTTCGTGAAGGCGCTGTCTGGTGCGTCGGCAGCTCGAGAAGCCGAGAGGAAGGAGCGCCGCGCCAAACGCGCTGGCGAGGCCAAACGATGACTACGAGGCGACCATGTTGTTGAGGTAGCGCGCCGTTCGGATGGACTGACCCACCCCGGTCGGCGCGGACTACAAATGCCGACGGCCGTCCCTCAGCGGTAGCACGCAGATCGAGAGACGGCCGCCCGGGTTCTGACACCCGTCGGCGCGCGGCGCTGCCGCACGCCTGCGGTAAGGCTACACCGCCGACCGCCGCTGTCCACGCAGCGGCCGTCGGCGCTCAGCCGGGGTCGGCGCGCGAACGCGAGGTCAGCCGGAACGACGATCGTCCCGCCCGCCCTGCCTGCGCCGCCGACCGTTTTGCGCCAGAGGGTGGCAACGACGAGGCCTCCGGCCGAGACCGGGTTCGTGGCGTCGTCGTGGTCGATGATCAGCTCGGTGACGTGGGGGCCGTCGCCGGCGTCGATCGCGTCGGGGGCAGCACCGATGTTGGACACGGCGTCGGCGAGGGGCGTCGCGGCCTTGGTCGCGTTCTCCTGGCCGGGGGCAAGGGTCCGGACCTCGCCGGTCCACTCGATGTCGTTGCCCGCAACCTCTGCCTGGTCCAGCACTTGGAACAGGCGCAGCCGGAGGTCGGAGGCACCGTTCCAGTTCCGCGGGACGATGGCCGCGAGCGTGCGGCGCTCGGCCACGTCGTCGAAGAGCCACTCCACCAGCACGCCCTCCCGCTCGTCGGTGGGGAAGGGGTTCACGGCCGGGCGCGGAGGGGCTACGGCACGGGGCGACACGGAGGGCAGGTCGCTTGGTGTTCGCGAGCGTCCGCTCGGATGAGGCGCCGTCGCCCGGCGACCCCGCGGGGCGGGGCGGCTGAGCGCGGATCGATCTCCAGGGCGCTGCCTAGATCGAGAGGTCCGCGGAGACGATCGCGAGGAACTCGGGGTCGCTAGCGAAGCGGGCGAAGTAGTCTTTCAGGTGGTAGCGGATTGCAGCCAACTCTCGGTCGTGCCCCTTGAGTTCCTCCACGCACGCCATCATCTCGGCTCGCTTGCCCCACATCGCGTAGACGGCGGCGAGGTTGTACTTGATGTCGTGAATCTCGTAGTCGCGCGATGCAATGGACAGGGCGAGCTTCAGGTCAGACTCCGCCTCGGCCAGCCGGTCCATCCTCTTGAGCATCGCACCGCGATACGCGAAGTGCCGAGCGCGCATGTTGTCGTCGAGCGACGCGGGTGCGAACGCGATTGCCTCGTTGTAGGCCCGCAGCGAGGACAGCGTGTCAGTGCGTGCATTCGCGTGGGCAACGCCACGGGAGAACTGAATCTCCGAGTCCGTCGGGTCGAACTCGACGTACGTGTCGAAGTGCAGAGCCGCCTTGCCCCAATCACGCTTTGCCATGTACCCCTTCGCGAGTTCGAGGTGCCAAGCAGGGTGTCCGATGCCGCCGCTGGCCCGCTCAGCACTCTCCATCCGTCTGAGTAGGTCCCCAACGGTCGCATGAATCGTCTCCTGAGCCTGCTCCAGCGACGCTCCCGACGCGAGTGCGTGCATCGTGACGCCGGATCTGCTCAGCGCGTCTGCAAGCTTCCGGCGGAGGCCCTCGTTCTCTGCCGTAAGCTGCTGCTTCTCTCGCTCACTCCACTTCTCCGTGCGAGCCAGATCCTCCTGCGTGCTCGTCAGGCGCTCTTCAACAATCGCTGTTCTTTGCTTCTCGGCATCCCGTATGAGGAGTGCGATTCGAACAACGAAGCCGCGGGTGGCGACGCCAAACAGTGCGCCGACCGCCGCGAAGTACGGTTGAAGCTCTGCGATGGTAGGCATGTGATCCTGACTCGTCCACGTGGTGAGTTGCTGCTCTGGGCACACCGCGCCAGCGGTCAGTCACGGAGTGTGCGGCGTGAGGTGAACTGCTCCGGATGAAGGCTACCGCCCTCGTGTGAGGCACGGAAGGCGCTGCATCCGCGGGCCTCCCATCCGTCGGGCGCACGACCGCGCCGAAGGGGAGCGCCACGTCCACGGGCTGCTCGACTCCGAGGTCCAACTCGACGCGCTGCTTCTCGACCTCGCCCGCGTCGAAGGGGAGCGTTTCGTAGACCCCCTCCGGCCAGTACTTCGCGAAGCACGGGACCGCCGTGAACGAGCCGAACGGCGCGACGGCGGCACCGAAGTGCGCTGGCAGGCGAGCGAGGCGGAGCGCCCCGCCGTCGGGCTCAAGGTTGGTGGTCGGCCCGATCCAGCCGCCCGGGCCCTCGTCCGACGTGTCCTCGGTGACGTGATTGTCGAGGGGCTCGACGGTCAGCATGGCGGTCCCCGCCGCCCAGCAGGTTCGGTCCTGGCGGTCCACGGCCTTCAGGTGGAGGGTCTGCGCGCTCGACCCGCCACTTGCGCGTCGTCTTGGGGAGGAAGTCGGCGAGGAGACCGGCGTTCACCCAGTGGGACGTGTGCGCGGGGCGGAGGTTCAGCACGAGGCTGATCACGCCGCCGCCGTTCGCGCTCCCCGGTACGAACTCCGCGTGGTCGTCGGGGGACTCCGTGTGCGTCGCCTCCACGGCGGAGCGCCCCGCTCGGGAGCTGCGAGGCGACCGTGACCGTGCGGGCCGCGCCGACGTTCGCATTCGCGACGCGCAGGAAGACGCGGCCGGTGTTCGGGAAGGCGTCGCCCGCCGCCGACGCGGCGGCCAGGCTCGGATCGAGCCCGGCGCGGGAGATCTGCTGGACCGTCCGGACCGCCATGAGCGCCTCCGTGGGTTCGCCACGGTCCTGAGCGTGGGCGGCTACGGAGGGTCGTGCAAGACTGTCTGCTTGACTTGATGGGTCGCCACGAGTCCCATCGAACCTCAATTCACGGCGCTGGAAGGAGGACGCATGGCTCAGAGAGTGAACATGTCGGTGCTGAAGGACCCGCGAGACGCACAAGCGGAGATGAACGAACTCGGTGAAGGCTGGCGCATCGTCCAGTTCCAGATCGTCCCGCGCGCGCAGGGTGACTTCGTGCTGCTCTGGTTGGTCGAGGAAGGTGCGTAGCGCTCGACGCTGGCCCGTAAGTAGGACCGGCGGCGCCCCGTATCTCACGGAGGCCGAGTTGCAGCAGCTTCTCGCGGAGCACCCGGAGATCATCCCCGGCGACCAGATCGACTCGGACTCGCCGCGGGTCTGGCTGCTGGTGTCCCGAGAGATCGGGGTGCCAGGCGAGGAGGGCGGCGGCAACCGTTGGTCGCTGGACCACCTCTTCGTCGATCAGGACGGCGTGCCGACGCTCGTGGAGGTGAAGCGCAGCAGCGACACGCGCATCCGCCGCGAGGTCGTCGGGCAGATGCTCGACTACGCGGCGAACGCGACGAAGTACTGGCCCGCAGGCGTGATCCAACAGGCGTTCGAGCGACGCTGCTCGCGAGACGGCCTCGACCCTGACGCAGAGCTCGCGCGCGTGCTCGGCGACGGCCGCGACGCGCAGGCGTTCTGGGCGACGGTCGCCGCGAACATCGACGCGGGGCGCACGCGTCTCCTCTTCGTAGCAGACGAGATCCCCTCGGAACTGCGGCGAGTCGTCGAGTTCCTCAACGACCAGATGGATCGCACCGAGGTCCTCGCCGTCGACGTGCGTCGGTACGGCGGCGCAGACCTCTCCGTGTTCGTGCCTCACGTGTACGGACAGACGGAGCGCGCGCGGCAGAAGAAGAGCAGCTCGCGCAAGCGCGAGAGTCGGCAGTGGGACGAAGCCTCGTGGTTCGACGGTCTCCAGGCGCAAGACCGCGAGTCCGAGACCCGCGTTGCGCGCGCCCTCCTCGAGTGGAGTCAGGCGCAGGGGCGCAGCGTCGAGTGGGGGAAGGGCGCCGTCGGCGGCTCGTTCCGACCCTGGGTCTCGACGCCCGCCGGCGAGTTCTCGCCCTTCATCGTGTTCCACGGTTCGAAGAACGCGCAGCTGGAACTGCGCGTCGCGAGCCTCGGGCTGCCGCCGTTCGACGGTCCTGAGGGGCGCGCGGAGTTCGTGAAGCGGATCGCCGCAATCGACGGGGTCGTGCTCTCGCCGAGCGCCGAGAGCGTGCGGCCGAACGTGCGGCTCACGAGCTTCGACGTCCCCGCGCGTCTCACTGCGCTTCTCGAACTCTTCGACTGGGTGGTCGACGCCGTGGCGTCGCATGCGCCGAACCCGGGGGGCGACTGACGGCGCGCCGGGGACCAGCGTCCTCCATGCCTCGCGAGGCCGCCGAAACGTCGCCGACATCGGGTGGGCGCGCGCGCGGCTGCCGCACGCACCGCACGCCTCGTCCCGAGCCATCGAGATTCCCCCGGCTGCGCGGTACCGCCGGCGCCGCTCGGCGGAGAGGCGCGGCCTCGATCCGGCCGTCAGTCCGCGCTACTCCGCGCCGCGAACTCTTCGAAGATCGGCACCGCGACCTGTCCCTGCTCCCATGCGCGCTTCCACAGGGCCTCTACCACGTCGCGGACGTGCTCCGGGGAGTCGTCGGGGTCGCCCGAGGCGTCGGAGCGGAGCAGCTTGCTCTCGCTGACGATGCGGGTGTACTTGGTCTCGCGGCGGAACGCGTCCTTGCGGATCTTGAAACCTGCGTCGCGGAGGCGCTCGATCAGATCGATGCGCATGTCGGCGTCCGTGATGGGGCCGACCTCCAGGCTCATCTGCACTCGCCCGCGCTTCTTCCCGTAGTGCAGCCACCAGACGACCGGGAGGTTGCGCTTGAGGATCGTCCAGCCGCGCAGCTCCGGGACCTCCCAATCGGGGTGCGCCTCGGGGACGAAGAAGACGCGGTTCACCGTGCGCAGCAGGAAGCGCGAGGGGATCAGCTCGCGGATCGTCTCCTCGCACGCGTCGAGGACCTGCGAGGACGCGCCGTACTCCACGATCAGGTCGATGGCGTCCCGGTGCTTCTTGTAGATGGCCTTGCAGAGGGCGACGAGCTCCTCGTCCTGCATCGTGAGTCTCCTGAGCGTCTCGATGTAGTGGTCGATCACGACCTGCGCGTCGCGCGGGATGCGCGAACGGTGCTGCTCGACGATCCGGCTCGCCGTGGCGAGGACGTCGGTGTACGCGAGGGAGACGAACCCGAGCTCGCGCCCCTCGTCCGACGGCTCGTCTCCCTGGAGGCTGAGCAGCACGGGGATGACGGTCGCATCCGGCATCTCGCCGCGCAGTTCCGCCCAGTACCGGACGAGCTGGTTCGAGTGCTCTCCGGAGCCGATCTTGTTCTCGAGCAGGACCGCCCAGCCGCCGGATGCGCTCGTCACGACGATGTCGATGTGCTTCCACTCGCGACGGACCTCGACGTCGTCGAAGTCCATGAGCTCCACACGCGCCGGCGTCAGGTGGACGCCGTCCATCTCGTTGTCGAGCAGCAGCCGCGACATGAGCCGCCGCACGAACGCGTCACCGAGACCGTGGGACTCGTCGGGCGAGAGCAGCCACGCGAGCACGTTGCTGTGCCGGATCTCGACGCGCTCCGCGCGCAGCACCCGGAAGAGGTTGAACGTGCTGAGCCTGGCGTTCAGCGCCTCGAGCTCGGCGTTGTCGACCAGGAACGCGTCGAGCGTCTGGAGTGCGCCGGCGACGTCCTCGATCCCGACGTCCTCGTCGCCGCCAGTCGCCCTGCGTCTCGCGCTCGGTCGCATCCGTCCCCGCCTCCTCGAGGCGCAGAAGGTAGCAGAGACGGCGGCAGCGGGGACCGAGCTTCGTCGGCCGCGCGCTCCGTGCGGGCAGCGGCCGCGTAGGCGGGAAGACCGTTCGTGGCGCCGGGCTATCGGCTCGATACGATGCCGCCCGATGGATGGGGCGGAGCACAGCAAGGGGTTGGCGCACGTGAAGCGACGCGTAGGCTCGGAGTTCAGGTTCAGGCGATCCAGCCGCTGGATGTCGCTGACAGCTGCGGTCCTGCTCGCGGGGTGCGGGACGACCGTGCTGGTCGTGGATACCACGCCGCCCGGCGCCCACGTCACAGATCATCGACTCGGCTATCTCGGCGTTTCGCCACTGCGGCGAACGTTGTCGAGTGACGACCTGCAGAAGTCACGAGATGACATCGACGGGCCGTCCACGCTTCGGCTCACGATCACGCGGACCGGGTACGAGGAGCGCGTCGAGGCGGTCTCCGTGACGACGGGCGATGCCGCCCGCGTCATCGTCACATTGGCGCCCACCTCCGCTTCTCCCCAGAGGTAATGGCATCATGACGCAGACGCTCCGAAAGCTCCTACCCGCGCTCGTACTCTCGCTGCTGGCGCTGCCAGCGTGCTCGCACACGATCCTCGTCGTCCAGACCGAACCCGCGGGCGCCGACGTTCAGGACCGGCGGCTCGGCTTCCTTGGACAGACGCCGCTGCGCCGCGAGTTGACATCGAACGAACTGGACCGCCTTGGCCCCGGGTTGGCGCTCGAGCTCGACATCACGAAGAAGGACTTCGTCGCCGATCGCGCCTTGCCAGTGATGCTCAACAGGGGCGACGAGATCCAGATCAAGCGGGAACTCGTTCCGCGCCTGCCCTACATCGAGATCACGAGCGAGCCTGACGGAGTGGCCGTCTTCCACCTCTTCGTCGATCCTCGCGCACGGGACTACGACTCCATCAAGGACATGTCGCCGGATCGCGTGGCACAGGAGCGACCGGAAGCCGTCGTTCGCCGGTTCCTGGGGAACACACCGCTCCGCTTCGAGGACGATCCCGAGCATCCGATCGAGCACAACGACATCCTCATCTACGAGAAGGCGGGTTACCGCTCGGTCACAGCGCGCTTCAAGGCCACTGAGCGTCGCCTTCACGAGGTCATGCAACCGGAGAACGTGAAGGAACGCTGACCGTGCGGAGAGCGTCCGGTCGCCCCATGGCGGGTTCGACCTTGGGGGCGGCGCTGCCGACCCGCCATCGCGGACAACCTGCCAGGCCGCGGGCGGCCCCGAGGCTCCGCGAAGGGCTCTCAAGGCGACGGCAGGGTCGGGCCCGACGAGCCTCACGTAGGCCGGCGGCGTGAACTGCCAACCGCCGCGGCCGCGTTCGAGGTGCTCCCGCGCGACCTTGCGATCCCTGAGTCCGTCCCGCGTTCTTCGAGAGCGCACCCGGACGAGGCCTCCAGCGAGGCGCTTCTGCGTCGCTGGCGCTGTGGCGACGCGAGTTTCGCGTGTCCGCGTAGCGCGCATCGCGTCTTCTGGCGGCTGCTCGCGCGTGGAGCACGCATCACGACACCTGCGCTCTTGGAGGTGCGAGTTGAAGATACGAATGCCCTGCATCCTGCGGACGATCACGATTGTCGCGCTCGCGGTCGGTTGCCTCGCTGTCGGCGGCTGCTGCTCGAGCGCCAAGGAGAAGGCTGATCGCTACAAGAGGGAGCGCGACGACTACCGCGCGAAACTGATCGGTTCGGTGGAGCGGGCGCGCCGCATGGATGCGGAGCTGCGCGCGCTCAAGGCGCGCCTCGAGCAGGAGGCGGGGCGTCAGCGCGAGGCAGCGGAACTCGACCAGATCCTGCGGCTACTGCAGTTCCTGCTGACCCTGTAGGAGACCTGGCTCGGCCGTCACGAGTGCGTGACTCCCGCTGTCAGCGGCGGATCGAGACACGACCCCTGCGGTGGGTTCACGCGGGACCACACTCACCCGACGACGCGGCTCGCCGGGCGGGCATGTCCTCGCGGCGACGGCCATGGGTCGTGGCATCCCGCACGCAGTAGCTCTCGCCGGACCCGCGCCTTCTGTCGCGATGCCTGGACCGCACGCGGAGCATCCGACGCAGCGCTGCCTGGCGCACTGGACGCGGGTCGTCGCTCGCGGGCGGCGTTCCGCTCCTTGCGCCTGGCGTCACTCGTCCGGCCCGCGGTGGCGCGTCGCGTCGACGTCGACCCAGTCCTCCTCCTCGTAGCGCATCCCGTTGCGGCCGGGCACCGTGCGGGTCGGGCCGGCTGCGTAGAGCGCGCACGAGAGCGGGCCGTAGCAGAACGTCTCGCGCCGGTAGCGCCGGGGACCGGGGTTCCAGGGATCGACGACGATCTCCACGGCCATCTCGCAGCCCCAGACGCACGGCCCGCAGCGCGCGGCGTACGTGCGCGCGGCGAGACGCCGGTGCCCGCGCTCGCGGTACTCCGCGAGCGCGGGCGCCAGGCGCCGCCACGGCGGGCCCTGCTCCGCGTCGTCGGAGCGCGCGCCGGGCGTCAGACGCAGCCCGCTCGCGCGATAGAACTCGGCCGTCTCGGTGCGCGCGTCGGCGACGGGGTGCGCGCTCCCCGCGAGCGTGTCGCCGACGCGGAAGCCGTGGTCGGCGTGCTGGCGCTCGCTGACGGCGACGGTGAACCGCCGCGCCTCGCCATCGACATCGCCTTCGAGCGCGAGCACGTAGCCGAGGTAGGAGTGCGTGCGCTCGTCGAACGAACGCGTGAGCCGGATGCGCGGCTGGACCGAGAGGATCACGCCGCGCCAAGCGCGCTTCGGCTCCGGACCCTCGCGGCGGGATCGTGCGCCCATGGCCTCAGCGTACACGCTCGCCGGGGGAGACGAGTCGCGGCCGCTCGCGCGAAGGTGGGAGCGGGCGGACCGTCGGGCGCGCTACGTCGGATGCGACGTGGCGTCTGTGATGGCCTGGACGACACGGGCACGCTCGCGGGTCTCGCCCATCTCCGCGAGCACGTCCGCCAGGACCTCCGCCTCGGCCACGAGGAGCTCGTAACGGACGGGCCCGCGGTGCGACTTCGACGGCGACTCGGCGTGGTCGAAGAAGCCGGCCACGAGCATCGCGATGCGTCGCGGCAGCTCGATCGCGACGCGCGTCGGCGCCGGAGACGGCGTCGCAGCCGGTGGCGCGACCGCGGACGCGGCCGGGGACGCGGCCGGGGGCGGCGACGGCCTCGGCTTGCGCTGCGGGGGCTGCGCGACGAACGGCTTCCGGCCGGCGAGGCGGTCGATGCAGCGCTGGCAGACGCGCTCGCCGTCGGCGACGTGCTCGACGATCGTCTCGGGGGCCACCGGCGCGCCGCAGATGCCGAAGCGCCCGTCCGGCGGAATCAGGTGGTGCAGGGTCCGCTCGAACACGGTGCCGACGCGGAAGCCGACCGGTAGCCGATGTGAAGGGGGCGCGTTCATCGGGGCGAGAACGTACCGCGTCGGCCGAGCGCTCCGGCGGCGTTTCGGAGACCGAGGGGGCGGGGCGCCCACCTGGTGCTGCTCCCGGCGGACGCTCGTGGACGGGTCTCGAGCGGAGCGAGGACGGAGGCGGCGGAGCCGCCGGAGCAACCGTGACGTCGTCACTGGTTCGACGGCGAGGGCGTGGGGCACGCGACGGAACCGTCGGGCGTCGCGCTTCGTGGTGGGCCGTACTGGATTCGAACCAGTGACTTCCACCGTGTGAAGATGGCACTCTACCGCTGAGTTAACGGCCCACGGCGCGAGGGGCGGAATCTAGCGTCCGAGCGGGCGAGGGGAAGGAATCGGCGCGTCCGTCGCGCGAGCCCGGGGCGCGTGCGTGCGGCGTCGAGGGCGGCGGCGGCGGAGGGGCCGGCGAAGCGCGCGGCGGAGGCGGCGAGGAAGGCCGCGCGGATCAGCCGATGGCGTCGCGCGCCTCGCGCGCGGAGGCGTCGCCGGGGGCGATGCGCAGCGCGAGGTCGAGGTCGGCGCGCGCGCGCTCGACGTCGCCGGCCGCGTGGCGGCGGCGCCCGCGGCGGACGAGCGCCTCGACCGCGCGCGAGAGGCCGACGGCGGCGGCGTCGAGGTCGCGCGCGTCGTCGTCGTCGGGATAGCGCTCGAGCAGGGTGCGCGATGCGCTGCGCCCGGCGCGCAGGTCGCCCGTCTGCAGCGCGGCGTCGATGGCGTCGAGCGCGGTGCGGCGCTCGGCGGACTCGCCCTCGAGGCGCGTGACGATCTCCTGCACGTGCGGCGCGCCGGAGAGCAGTTCGAGGAGCTCCCGGTAGAGCGCGAGCGCCTCCTCGACGTCGCCGCGGCGGCGCGCGGTCTCGGCCTGGTCGCGCCGCGCGGAGGCCTCGCGCAACACCTCCTCGATCTCGTGCAGCGCGTTGCGCGCCTCGGCGTCGTCGGGCAGCGAGTGCAGGATCTCGCGACAGGCGTCGCGCGCGTCCTCGAGGCGTCCCGCCGCGCGGGCCCCCGCGAGCCGCTCGCGCAGCCCGCCGAGCTGGCCGGCGGCGGAGCGCGCCTCCTTCTCGGCGGCGGCGAGTTCGGGTGTGTCGACACCTTCGGCGCGCAGCTTCGCCGCCAGGTCGGCGGCCTCGCCGAAGCGGCGCTCGCGCAGGAGTGTGCGCACCGAGCCGATGGCGTGCACGCGGCGGCGCTCGTCGGCCGCACGGCGTGTGCTCTCCGCGAGCCGGCCGGCCGCCGCCGCGCCGGGGAAGCGCGTCGCCAGGGCGCGCGCACGCGCGGCGACGGGCTCGAGGTCGCCGTCCGCGCCGCCGAGCTCCGTCTCGATCGCGGCGAGCGCCTCGCGCAGCTCGGCGGCGGCCGCCTCGGCGTGCGCCAACGACTCGGCGAGTCCGGGGTCGCCGCGCAGAGCGCCGGCCGCCTGGCGCAGGTGCGAGAGCGCGCCGTCCGGATCGCCCGCGGCCAGCGCCGCGCGGCCGGACTCGGCGCGCTCCTCGGCGCGCGCGATCTGCGTGCGCAGGCGCTCGGTCTGCGCGAGCGCCTTCGCGTGGGACGCGTCGACGGCGAGCACGGCCGCCCACGCGACGAGCGCGGCGCGCGGTCCCGCCTCGCGTTGCGCCTGCTCCGCGGCGTCTACGACCGCCTGCAGCTCCTCGCGCGCGCGGCGCAGGGCGTCGCGCGACGCGTCGAGCCCCTCCTGCGCCCCGGTCGCGGCGGGGTCCGCCTGGAGCGCGGCCTCGAAGGCGCGGATCGCGTCCTCGTGGCGACCGCTCGTCGCGGCCGCCCTGCCTTCGCGCGTGCGGTCGCTCCCGGTCGCGCGCCGCGCGCGCACCGCAGCCGCCAGGGCGCGACCCTCGCGGTGGTCGGCATGGACCGCCAGCAGTTCGGCGACGGCGACCAGCGCCGGGGCGAGGCGGCCCGCGTCGGCGTGCGCCTGCGCCTCGTCGAGCTTGGCCACGAGCGCCGCCTCGGTCGCGCGGGCGCGGGCGTCCTCGACGACGCCCTCGGCGCGCATCACGAGGTCGGCGCAGCGCGGCGAGCCGGGGAAGCGCCCCGCGAGCTGGCGCGCGCGGCGGAGCTGCTGCTCCGCCTCCTCCGTCTCGAGCCCCTCGCCGAACGCGCGCTGCGCGCGCTCGATCTCGGCGACGGCCGCACGCGCGGCGGCGAGCGCCGCGGCCGCCTCGCGCTGGTCGGGCAGGAGGTCGAGCGAGTCCTTCGCCGCATCCTGGGCCGCCTCGGGGTGGCCGTTCGTGAGCAGCGACGCGGCGGCGGCGGCCTGCTTCTCGGCCGTCTCGATGCGCACCGCCGTGCGGTTGCGTCCGGCGAGGGCGTCCTCGTCGGCGGGGTCGAGCTCGACCGCCTCGGAGTACGTCTTCAGCGCGGCGCGGACGTTGCCCTCCTGCTCGAGCTTGACGGAGCGCGCGAGCAGCTTCTTCAGGCGCTCGCCGACCTCGCGCTCGGCGGCGGCCTTGCAGGCGGCCTCGGTCTCCGCGAGCACCTCGGACGCCAGCGAGCTGCCGGAGAAGCGCGACGCGAGCTCCTGGGCCCACAGCAGGACGTCGTCGTCGGGCTGCTCGTGCAGCGCGCTGCGGATGCGCTCCGCCTCGTGGCGCAGCGTCTCGAGACTCGTGCGCGCGCGCGCCGCCTGCGCCTCGGCCGCCGGGTCCGCGTGGACGACCGCCAGCGCCTCCTCGGCCCGCCGCAGCGCGCCCGCCGGGTCGCCGGACTGCAGCAGCGTGCGCGACTGCGAGACGAGCGCGTCGAACTCGGCGAGCTCGCGCTCCGCGCGCGCGAGGCCCTCGGTGGCCTCCGCGTTCTCGGGGTCGAGACCGAACGCCTCGCGCCACGCCGCGAGCGCGTCGCGGGGCTTCTGCGCCTGCTGCGCCGCGCGCGCCTGCTCGGTGACGCGCGCGAGCCGCTCGCGCACGGCGTCGGCGCTGGCGCGGCGCCCCGCGCTCTCGGCCTTCGCGAGCGCCTCGCGGACCGCGGCGGAGCCGGGATAGCGGCCCTGCAGCGCGACGAGCCGCGCCGTCGCCGCGGACGACCCGGCCTCGCCCTCGAGCGCGTCGAGCTCGGCGCCGAGCTCCGCGGCGGCGCGGCGCGCCTCGTCGAGACGGCCCTCGATGAGCGGGTCGTCGGGCAGGACGGTGTTCGCCTCGAGCAGCCGCTCCACCGCCGACTCCGGGTCGCCCGCGGCGAGTTCCTCGGTGGCGGCCGCGAACAGCGCCTCCGCCTTCTCGACGCGCGTCGCGAGGCGCGCCTCGGCGTCGAGCGCCTCGTCGTCGTCGGGCGAGAGCACGAGCACGCCGCGCCAGGCGACGAGCGCCTCGCGGATGCGCCCCTCCTCCTCGAGCTTGCGCGCCTTCTCCTGCGCCTCGGCGTCGGCCGCGGCCGCCGGATCCTGCGCGGCGAGCGCGCTGCGCACGTCCACCTCGAGCTGGTCGAGCTCCGCCAGCTCCGAGAACTCGTCGCGCAGCTCGTCGAGCGTGCCCCGGGCCTCGGTGGCGCGGCCCGCGCCGAGGAGCTCGCGGACGGCGTCGCGCCGCGCGCGCCACTCCTCGCGCCGCGCGTCGAGCTCGCCCTTGACGCGCGCGACGGCCATGTTCTCCGGCGAGCGCGCGAGCGCCTGGCCGACGCGGGTCTCGGCCTCGTCGAGGCGCCCGTCGCGGACCATGCCGCGCGCCTCGTCCACGAGCGCCGCCACCGCGCGCTCCTCGGGGATGTTCGCGCCGCAGTCGCCGCAGAAGCGCGTCCCCGCGAGGTCCTCGGCGCCGCAGCTCGGGCAGGTCTCGAGGAGCGACGCCCCGCACTTGCCGCAGGCCTCCGCCTCCATCGGGTTGGGGACGCCGCAGCCCGGGCAGTAGACGGGCTCCGCGTCCTCCTCGCCGCCGCCGCGCAGCGCCTCGAGGTCGCGCACGATCTCGTGGCAGCTCGCGTAGCGCTGCGCGAGGTCGCGGTGCATCATCCGGTACACGACCGGCCACAGGCCTTCCGGCAGGTCGGGCCGGTGCTCGAGCACCGACTTCGGCTCCTTCGTCATCACCGAGAGGAGGATCTGCGCGGGGCCGTTGCCGGTGTGGGGCCGGTGCAGCGTGAGCATGTAGTAGAAGGTCACGCCCAGCGCGTAGATGTCGGTGCGGCCGTCCTTCGCCTTGCCCTCGAACTGCTCGGGCGGCATGAAGTACGGCGTGCCGATGACGGTGCTCTGCGCGCCCTCGGGGTCGTAGACCTTCGCGAGTCCGAAGTCCGCGATCTTGACGATGCCCGCCGGGGTGACCATCAGGTTCCCGGGCTTGATGTCGCGGTGGATGATGTTGCGGTCGTGCGCGGCCGCGAGCCCGCGGCAGGACTGCACGATGTAGTCGATCGCCAGGTCCGCGGCCATCGGGCCGCGCTCCTGGAGGATGTCGTGGATCGTGCGCCCCTCCACGAACTCCATCGCGAGGAAGTGGATGCCGTGGCGCTTGTCGAAGCCGACCCCGTGGACGCCGACGACGTTCGGGTGCGAGAGCTGCGCCGCGGTGCGCGCCTCGCGCAGGAACTTGGTGACGTACTCGCGGCTCTGCGCGCGGCTGCGCAGCATCACCTTGATCGCCATGCGGCGCTCGAGCTGCTCGTCGTGCGCCTCGTACACGGCGCCGTAGCCGCCCTCGCCCAGCTTCCGCACGATGCGGTACTGGTCGTTCACCATCTGCCCGAGCAGCGGGTCGCGGTCGGGGGCCCGGGGCCCGCCGGCGGCGGTCACGACGCGCTGCGTCTCCGGGCCGCGGATGCCGACGCGCGGACTCGGCGCCATGTCCGCGGCGGAGCGCGGCGCGACGTCCGCCGACGTCTTCATCTTCGCGCCGGTGCGCCCGGACGCGGGCTTCGCCATCTTGCGCGCGGCCTCGGCGACGGCGTCGTCGAGCGGGACCGTGAGCACCTGGCTGCAGCGTCCACAGCGCACGCGCGACCCGGGCGGGTAGCGAGCGACGTCGAAGCGCGCCTTGCAGGCCGTACAGGTGATGATCTTGCGGGCCAAGGCGTTCTCGCGCGCCTCCTGCACCCGACGGATGCGTGCGCGGCCGCACCACTTCCCTGCCGCCGGGCGGCAGACATTAGCGCCCGCGGAGGCGCACCGGACGAAAACTTGTCCACCGCTGGGGGCCGCTTCTACGCTCCGCGCCTGCCCTCGGACGAGGACCTGCGAGACGGCCGCGCGACCCCGCGCGGGCCGCCGCGGAGACGCGCCGGGGACACGGTGGGGACGTAGCTCAGTTGGTAGAGCGCAGCGTTCGCAATGCTGAGGTCACGGGTTCGACCCCCGTCGTCTCCACCACACGGAACTGCCCGCCCGCGCGCCCCGGCGAACGCGCGACGGGCACCTCGGCGGACGTCGTGCGCAGGCGGCGAGGGGGCGCGGCGGCGCCCGTCGCATAGGCGGCGCCCGGCGACCGCGGCCCGTGCGGGAGGAGGAGTGCTCGTGGCGGACGACGATCGCGCTCCCGAGCCCGCCGGCGCCGAACGGCGCGGGTTCCCGCGGCTCTCGGCGGCGTGCCGCATCCGCGTGCGGCCGATGGCGGGCGTCGGCCCGGTGGGCGAGGGGCACGAGGCGCTGACGGTGAACATCTCCGGCAGCGGTCTCTGCTACCGCAGCCTCCACGCGCTCGAGCCCGGCACGTTCGTCGCCGTCGAGCTCACGCTGCCGAACTTCGCGAGCCCCGTCCTCGCGCTGGCGCGCGCCGCCTACTGCGCGCCGCAGGGACCGCAGTTCGACGTCGGGCTCGAGTTCTGGTGGGTCGGCTGGGGCGACGACTCCGCCCAGCGCGCCATCGGCGACTACATCAAGTCCGAACTGCGCATCCGGTCCGGAGAGGCGTGAGCCTCTCCTGGATCGTCGAGGGCCGTCTCGGCGCGATGGGCGCGCCACGGCCGGGCGACCTCGACCGCCTGGCCGCGGCCGGCGTGGGCTCGCTGCTCTCGCTGACCGAGCGCGCACCCGCGGGGCTGCCGCGTCCCGACCTGCGCCACCTGCACCTGCCGATCCGCGACTTCGCGCCGCCGTCTCCCGCGGAGCTCGAGCGCGCCGTGGCGTTCATCGACGCCGGGCTCGCGGCGGGCGCTCCGGTGGTCGTCCACTGCGGCGCCGGGCTCGGGCGCACGGGCACGATCTGCGCCGCGTGGCTCGTGACGCAGGGCCTGGACGCCGCGCAGGCGATCACGGCGGTCCGGCGCCGGCGCCCCGGCAGCGTCGAGACCGAGGAGCAGGAGGACGCGGTCTTCGCGTTCGCCGAGGCGCGCCGCCGCGCCGGGGGCGCGCCGTGATCCGCGTGCTCGTGAACGGCGCGCGCGGGCGGATGGGCAGCGTCACGTGCGACGCGCTCCGCGCCGCCGACGACACCGAGCTGGTCGGCGCGACGGACCTCGGCGACGACCTCGCCGCCGCGATCGGCGCCGCGCGCGCGCAGGTCGTCGTCGACTTCACCGTCGCCTCGGCCGCCCTCCCGAACCTGCGGGCGATCCTCGGAGCCGGCGCGGCCGCCGTGGTGGGCACGAGCGGGTTCGACGCGGTCGCCGTGGCCGAGGCGCGCGAGCTGTGCGCACGTCACGGGCGGCCCGCCGTGGTCGCGCCGAACTTCGCGATCGCGTCGGTGCTCCTCGCGCGCTTCGCCGCCGAGGCCGCACGCCACCTGCCGCACGTCGAGCTGATCGAGGCGCACCACGACCGCAAGGAGGACGCGCCCTCGGGCACGGCCCTCAAGGTCGCGGCCGACATCGCCGCCGCGCGTCCGTACGTGCCGCGCGCGCCGGACTCCGAGAGCGTGCCGGGCGTGCGCGGGGGCAGCGTGGCCGGCGTGCGCGTGCACGCGCTGCGCCTGCCGGGCCTGCTCGCGCGGATGGAGTGCCTGTTCGGCGGTCCGGGCGACACGCTGACGCTGCGCCACGACACGCTCACGCGCGAGTCGTTCATGCCGGGCGTGCTGCTCGCGGTGCGGCGCGTCCTCGCCCAGGACGGCCTCGTCTACGGCCTCGAGCACTTGCTCTGAGCCGATGCGCGAGGGGACGGGACCGGCGCGGCGCGGCGCGGACGTCGCCGCGCGGCTGCGGCTCGTGCTCGTCACCGACCGGACGTGTGCGCGCCGCCCGCTCGGCGACGCCGTCGCGGCGGCCTGCCGAGGCGGCGTGACGTGCGTGATGCTGCGCGCGCCGGACCTGGACACGCGCGCGCTGGTCGCGCTCGGCGCCGACGTCGCCCGCGTCTGCCGCGACGCGGCGGTGACGTTCGTCGTCAACCATGACCTCGACGCCGCGCTCGAACTGGGCGCGGACGGCGTGCACCTCGGGTATCGTTCCGCGGACGTCGCCCGGGCTCGGGAGCGGCTCGGACCGGACCGGCTCGTCGGCCGGAGCACGCACGACGCCGCCGAGCTCGATGCGGCGTGCCGCGCGGGAGCCGACTACGTGACCTTCGGACCGATCCACGACACGCCCTCGAAGCGCGGCCTGCTCGCGCCGCGCGGCGCCGCGCGACTCGCCGACGCGGTGCGGCGCGCCGCACCCGTGCCGGTCGTCGCCCTCGGCGGAATCGACGTCGCGGCGGTCGCGGAACTCCGCGCGACGGGCGCTGCCGGTGTCGCCGCGATCCGTGCGCTCCTCGACGTCGACGACGAGCGCGCCGCCGCGGCCGCACTCGCCGCCGCGTGGGACGCCGCGCCGCGCGGCGCGGGGGCCTGAGCGTGCGCAGCGTCCGCTTCGCCGCCCTCGTGCTCGTCGCGTGCGCGGCCGGCGGCTGTCCGCCGCCGCTCGACCGCGCGCCGACGGACGCCGAGGGCCGCGGCGGCCGTGACGCGCCTCCGACGCAGCCGCTCGGCGGCGCGCCGAGCGGCGAGACACCCGTTGGTGCGGCGGAGGTCCCCGACGCGCCGACGACGCCGTCGTCGGTCGTCTACGAGAACCTCGACGGCGGGCGCCCGCTCGCGCGCTGCCCGGCGTGCGGCGAGGTGCTCGCGACGGGCGCGGCCACGTGCGCGGGGTGCGGCGCCGTCACGACGTGGTGGAAGCGCGAGCTGCCGTGCGCGGCGTGCCGCGGCAACGGCGCGTGTGCGCACTGCGGCGACGACCGCGCGTGTCTCGACTGCGCGGGCGACGGGCGCTGCGCCGAGTGCGCGGGCCGCGGACGCGTGGACGGCGCGCCGTGCGACGCGTGCGGCGGCAAGGCCCGCTGCGCGTCGTGCGGCGGCGACGGCTGGCGCGAGAGCGTCCACGCCGACTTCCTGCCCGGACAGACGGCGCTGCCCGGACTGTGCGGCACGTGCCGCGACGGCGGCGGACTCTGCCCGGACTGCTGCGGCTCCGGCCACGACGTGGACGGCGGGACGTGTCTCACGTGCGGCGGCGGGAGCGTCTGCCCGGAGTGCGCCGGGAGCGGGCTCTGCGTCCACGACGCGGGCTACGGCTACTGCGTCGTCTGCCGCGGCGGCGGCGTCGAGGTCGTGGGCGCACCGCCGCGCGCGCCGGGCAGCCGCCAGTTCCAGGTGCGGCGCAAGGACGGCACGCTGCAGGCGGGACGCGTGCTGAGCGCGCCGTCGCCGAACGTGGTCGTGCGGATCACCGCGCGCGGACGGACGCACGACGAGGCGCTCCTGCCCGCGCAGGTGCAGCCGCTCTCGTACTACGTGGTCTGGCGCGACCACTCCGCGCTCGACACCGCGCAGGACGTCGAGGCGCTCGCCGAAGTCGCGCTGCAGGGCTCGCTCCCGGCGCTCGCGGCCCGCGACCTGGCCCGCGCCGCCGCGCTCGACCCCGCGCGGGCGCGCGCCCTCTCCGGACCTCTCGCCCGCGCCGAGGGCGAGCGCGTGGGCGCGTGGCTCGACGCCGCCGGACGCGCGCTCGACGCGGGCGACCGCGAGGGCGCGGCGCTGCTGCTCGCCGCGGCGCGCGCACGTGCACGGCTGCCCGACGCCGTCGCGGCCGTCGCGCGACTCGACGAGCGCGTGGCCGAGGCGACGCGCACCGAGCTCGCCGCGCTCGACGACGCGGCGCGCGCCCGCGCCGACGCGGCGCTGGCCGAGCGCGTCGCACGGACCGTCGCGCGCGCGCGGCGCCGCCTCGAACGCGCCGCCGCGTTCCTGCGCGACGCCGAGCAGGCCGGCGGCGCCGACGCCGCCGCGTGGCGCGGCTTCGAGCGCGCCGACTTCGCCGCTGCCGCGGCCGAGCGGCTCGTCGGCGCCGACGCGCACCGCGCGCCGCCGCCGCGTGTCGCGTGGCCGACGCCGCCCGCCGAACTGCTCGCGTCCGCGCGCGCGCTGCGCGGGCGGGTCGCGCTCGCGCACGCGATCGCGCAGGCCGCCGGGCGGCGCTTCGACGTCGCCGTGCGTCTCGCGCGGCGCGCCGTCGCGCTCGCGCCCGGCGACACGCACGCGGCGGACGTGCTGCGCGAACTCGAGCGCGCGCTCGTCCGCGCGGCGGTGGACCGCGGGACGCCGCCGCCCTCCGAAGACCGCTGAACGCCGGGCGGACGCGCCGTCCGGCCCGGGAAGGGGACCTCCATGCGACAGCACCAGAGCGCCTCGACGCAGCGAACCTCCGCCGTGCTCGTCGTCGCCGCGTTGGCGGCGGCGCTCGCGGCGTCGGGCTGCGCGGGCGGCACGCGCGCCTCCACGGCGCGGGGCGGCAGCGAGACCGTGCCGACGGTCGTGACGCCGCCCGTCGCCGCATTCCTCGCCGCGCGGTCGGCGCCCGGCGTCGAGATCGCGCGCTACGACGGACGCGTGGCGGGCGACACGCGTCTGCCCGCGCTGGCCGACCGCATGCTCGCGGTCGTGACGCCGACGCTCGACGCCGCGCGCGACGAGGCGGGCGTGGCGCCGGCCGCGGGCCGCGCGCTGCTCGTCGTGCTCGTGGACGACGACGTGCCCCCCGGCAGCGAGGTCGTGCAGCGTCTGGTCGACGGCGTGCGCCGCCCTGTGGTGCGCGTCCCCGCGCGACGCCTCGTCTCCGGCGAGTTCGTGCCGGAGCAGCACCTGCCGCGCCTGCTCGTCGAGGCGGCCGTCGTCGCGTCGGCCGGCGACCGCACCGCACCCGCGTGGCTGCGCGCCGCCCTCGGCGTGGAGCTGGGCGGGGCGTACGAGCGTCTCGTGCACGAGCGCGCACTCGGCGGCGCCGCCGTCACGCTGGCGGAGGACGCGCTCTTCCCGCGCACGCCGGCCGACGACGACCCGCTGCGCGCGGCGCTGCGGCTGCGGGCGCTCGCGCGCATCGCGCGCGGCGAGCGGGCGCTCGCGCGCTTCGTCGCCGCGCGGCTCGAGGGCGCGGGCGAGGCCGACGCCCTCGCGCGCGTAGGCGTGCAGGACGCGCTGTTCCTCGACGCGGCCGCCGAGACCGAGATGTCGCGCGCCCGCGAGTCGCTCGACGGCGAGGGCCCGTGGGACGCGCTCGCCGCGGCCCGCGCGGCGCTCGCCGCGGACGACCCCGCGCGCGGCGTCGGTCCGGCGGCCGCGCTCGATGCCGCGGTCCGCGCCGGCCGCCTCTCGCCGTGGCTCGCGGCCGACGCGCGGATCGTGCTCGCCGAGTTCGCCCTGGCGCGCGGCGACGGAGCCGCCGCGGCGACGCACGTCTCGGCCGCGACGGCCGACGCCCCGCACGTCGTGCGTGTGGAGCGCGCGCGCCTGACGGCGGCGCGCGCGGCCCGCGAGGCGGGTCGCGGCGCCGAGGCGGCGGCGCTCTACCGCGCGTTCGCCGCGGACTTCCCGGACGCGCGCGAGGCGGGGGAGGCGCGCGAGGCGCTCGGCGTGGACGCCGCGCTCGCCGCGGCGGTGCCCGGCATCCTGTCCGACATGGGCTCGGCCGACGCGGCCGTCCGCCAGCGCCTCGCGCTGCGCCTCGGCGACGCGGGACTGCCCTCTGCCGCGGCGCCGCTGCGGCAGCTGACCGCGGACGCGGAGCCGGGCGTGCGCCGCGTCGCGTACACGTCGCTCGCGCTGCTGCTCGGCGAGGAGGCGGCGCCGGACCTCGAGCGCGGCACGTTCGACCCCGCGGACGTCGTCCGCGCGGTGGTGCTCGGGCTGCTCCCCGCGGCCGACGCGCAGCGCGGGCTCGCGCGCGCGAAGGCGCTGCTCGAGGACCCGTCGGCCGCCGTTCGCGACGTCGCGACGCGCATCGTCGACGCCGCGCGGCCGAAGCCGCTCCGCCCGGTCGAGGCGCCGCGTCAGCCGGCGGAGCTGCCGCCGAAGACGCCACCCGCGCCGGCCGACGCGACGCGCACACCGCCGCCCGGCGGGACGCGGCCCGTCACGCCGCCGCCCCTGGGCGGCTCGACGGACCACCCGCTGCCGCCGCCGAAGCCCGACCGGCCGCTGCCGGCTCCCGGCGAGCGCCCGCCCGTGCCGCCGAAGGTGCCGCCGCCGCCGCCGGCGAAGGACGGCGGCGCACGGTGAGCGGCCCGCGCGGCGCGCGCGGCCAGTTCGAGGCGATCGCCGCGTTCCGGGCCGCCGCGGTCGCGCGCGGCGTCGCCGCCGGGAGCGGGGTGGCGCTCGGCATCGGCGACGACGCGGCCGTGCTCGCGCCGCCGCCCGGCCACGACCTCGTGTTCACCACCGACCTGCTCGTGGAGGAGCGCCACTTCGTGCTCGCGCCGCGCGCGGGACACGTCGTCGCGGCCCCGCGCCAGGTCGGCTGGAAGGCGCTCGCCGTCTCGGTCTCGGACACGGCCGCCATGGGTGCGCGCGCGCTGTGGGCCGTGCTCTCGCTCGCGCTCCCCGAGGAGCGCGTCGGGGAGTTCGCCGACGAACTCGTCGCGGGCCTCCTCGACTGCGCGGCCGAGTACGGCGTCGCACTCGTCGGCGGCGACACGGTCGCGAGCCCCGGGCCGGTCGCGGTGAACGTGGCGCTGCTCGGCGCGGTCCCGCACGGTCGCGCGCTGCGGCGCGACGGCGCGCGGCCGGGCGACGCGGTCTGCGTGACGGGCGCGCTCGGCGGCTCGCTGCTCGGGCGGCACCTGCGGCCGATCCCGCGGCAGGCCGCGGCGCTCTCGCTCGTCCAACGCGGAGTGGCGCACGCTCTCGTCGACCTGTCGGACGGTCTCTCGTCGGACCTCGGCCACGTGCTGGACGCGTCCGCCGTCGGCGCCGTGCTGTGGGCGGGGCGCGTCCCGCTCCACGCCGACGCGCACCGCGCCGCCGCGGCCGACGGCCGCAGCGCACTCGACCATGCGCTGCACGACGGCGAGGACTTCGAGCTCTGCTTCTGCGCGCCGCGCGACGCCGCGGCGGCGCTCGTGCGCGAGGGGCTCGCGGGCGTGGCCGTCGCGGAGGTCGGCGTCGTCACCGCGGCGCCGGGGCTCGTGCTGGCAGAGCACGAGGGCTCGGGCGACGGCGTGCCGCTCGCGCGCGGAGGACACGACCATTTCCGCGCCCGTTGAGCTGCGGCTCGCCGACGACGCCGCGACGCGCGCGCTGGGGCGGCGGCTCGCCCTGGCGCTGGCGCCGGAGCGCGCGGGCGTGCTCTGTCTCTCCGGGCACCTCGGCGCGGGGAAGACGACGCTCGTCAAGGGCCTCGCCGAAGGGCTCGGCGTCGCGCACCCCGACGACGTCACCAGCCCGACCTTCCTGCGCGTGGTGCGCTGGGACGGCCCGCCGGTGCTCGTGCACGTGGACGCCTACCGCATGCGCGGCGCCGCGGACGTCGAGGAGCTCGGGCTCGACGAGGACCTCGCCGGGGGCGCCGTGGTCGCGCTGGAGTGGCCGGAGCAGGTGGAGGACGCGCTCCCCGCGGACCGCGTGACCGTGGAGCTCTCGCACACCGCCGACGGTGCGCGCGCGGCGCGCGTCCACGCCGTCGGACCGACCGCGGCCGCGTGGCTCGGGCGGCTGCGCGAGGCGCTCGCGTGAGCCGTCGCGCGCCGGCGCTCGTGTGCGCCGCGGTTCTGGCGCTGCTCGCGGGCGCCGCTCGCCGCGCCGCCGCGCAGGAGCCGCCGCCTCCCGCGCTGCCGCGGCAGGAGCTGCGCGAGGTCGGCGTCGAGGTGCGCCGCGGCATGACGCCGTTCGCGCCCGGCTCGCCGGCCGAGGGGGTGCTCGTCGCGGCCGTGTCGCCCGGCGAGGCGCCGGACGCGGCGCAGTCGCGCGCGGTGCGGACGGACCCGGCCGGGCACGCGGTCCTCGGCGTCCCCGCGTCCGGCGCGGTCGTGGTCTTCTGGAGCGCCGGCGACGCGCCGCGCGCCGTGTGGCTGCGGCGGGCGCTGACCGGCCCCGTGGTCCTGTCGCCGGCGCTCGCGCTCGACGTCGTGGTGCGCGACCCCACCGGCGCGCCCGCGCGCGGCGAGCGCGTGGAACTGGGCGTCGCGCTGCCGGTGGCGGGAGCGGCGGGGTCGGCGCCGACGACGCACACCTACGCGCTCGCCGCGACGACCGACGACGAGGGACGCGCGCGCTTCCCCGGCCTGCCCGACGCGCCCCTCGACGTGCGCGTGACGTCGTCCCGCTGGGTCGCGCCGGAGAGCGGGCCGGTGCGCGCGGGCGGCGCGCCCTGCGTGGTCGAGCTGCGCCGCGGCGCGGCGGTCGCGGGGAGCGCGCGGCGCATCCCCGGCGGCGGGGCGGCCGCAGGCGCGCGCCTGCGGCTCGCGGGCCGCGAGGCGACGGTCGCGCCCGACGGTGCGTTCTCCTTCGACGGACTGCCGCCCGGCATCGCGGAGCTCGAGGTGCTCGACCGGGACCTGCTGCTGCGCACGCCGCTGCGGCTGTCGCTCGCCCAGGGCGATCGTCGCACGGCGCTCGAGGTCGACCTGGTCGCGGCGGCGGTCCTCGCGGGGCGTGTCTACGCCGGGGACGGTTCGCCCGCGCCGCGCGCCGACCTCGTGCTGCGGTGGCCGCCGGACGCGTGGCACCCCGCCGGGCTCGTGCGCGAGTTCCCCGCCGCCGTCGTGCCGGAGTCGGACGGGCGCTTCCGGCTCGACGGGCTGCCGCCCGCCGACGGCGTGACCTGCGAGGTGCGCGCCCCCGGCCACGCACCGCGTGTGGTCGAGGGGCTCGCGCTCCGGCCGGGCGAGCAGGGACCGCCGCTCGACGTCGTGCTCGCGCGCGGTGCCCGGCTCGGCGGCCGCATCGAGGGCGCCGACGGCCTCGCCGCGCCCGGCGTGCGCGTCGAGGTGCGCTCCGAGGGCGACGCCGACACGCGCGCCCCCGCCGACGCCGCGGTGACCGCGGCGGACGGCACGTTCGTCCTCGTGGGCGTGCCGGGCCGGCCCGTGCGCCTGCGCCTCGTGCCGCCGGCCGGGACGCCGTGGCGCACGCTCACCGCGGGGCCGTTCGAGCCGGGGGCCGACGCCGCCGTGGACGTCGGCGTGCTGCGGCTTCCCGCGGGCCACGCGCTGCGCGGCCGCGTGGCCGGCGCGCCCGCCGGTGCGGTCGCGCGCGTGACCGACGCCGAGGGCGCGTCCGCGGAGGCTCCGCTCGAGGACGGCGCGTTCGCCTTCGACGGCCTCGCGACCGGCGACGCGGAGCTCGTCGTCACGGCCCCCGGCAGCGCGGCGGGAGTGCGTGCGCGCGTGCGGCTGCCCGCGGGGTGGCCCCTCGCGCTCGCGTGGACGGCGGGCGTGCGCCTGAGCGTCCAGCTCACCGGCCCGGGCGCCGCGCCCGTGCGGCGTGCGACGCTGCGCGCGGAGCCCGTCGACGGCGCGGAGGGCGAGGCGGCCGTCGAGCGCGAGAGCAGCGACGTGGACGGCGTCCACGCGCTCGACCTCGCCGCCGGGCTCTGGCGCGTGACCGCGCGGGCCGCGGATCTCGTCGGCTCGGCGGACGTCGCGGTGGCCCAGCCGGCGACGCGCGTCGAGCTGGAGCTGCGGCACGGCGAGAGCGTGCGCGGCGAGGTGGCGAGCCGCCTGCGCGGGACCGTGCTCGAGGGCGCGCGCGTGCACGTCGAGCGGCTCGACGGGGCGGCCTCGGCCGCGTCGGTCGTGACGGACGCGCGCGGCGGCTTCGTGGTGCCGGGCGTGGCGCCGGGCGTCGTGCGCATCGTGGTCGAGGCGGCCGGCCACGCGCGGCACGTCTCGCGGCCGCTGACGGTGCAGCGCGCCTCGACGCTGGACGTCGGGCTGGTGGAGCTGCGTCCGGGCACGACGCTGACGGGGATCGCCACCGCCGAGTCCGGCACGCCCGCGCGCGGGCTGCGCATCGTGGTCCGGCCCGACGACGGCGGCGAGCACGCGGCCGAGACCGACCTGCACGGGCGCTTCGCCGTCCCGTTCCTCCCGCGCGGCGGTGCGCTCGTCGAGGCGGGCGGGCGCGCGCAGCGCATCTGGATCTCGGGCGACGACCGCGAGCAGGAGCTCCTGCTCGACTTCGCCGCGGGGACGGTCGTGCACGGCGTCGTCTCCGCGGGCGGCCGGCCGCTGCCCTACGCGCGCGTCGACGCCTGGACGCTCGTCGGGCGACGCCTCGCGGTCGGCGCGTGGTGCGACGCGTACGGGCGCTACCGGCTCCCGGCGCTCCCGCCCGGGGCGACGCGCATCGGCGTGCTGCCCGCGGGCGCCGCGGATGCGCGCACCTTCGACGTGGAGCTGCCGCGCGCCGCCGACCACCTGGTCGACCTCGACCTGCCCGACGGCGCCGTGCTCGGGCGCGTCGTGGACCGCGACCGCAACGGCGTCGGCGGCGCGCGCGTGCGCGTGTTCGAGACGGGGCACGGCGTCGAGCGGGTCGTCGCCGAGGCGGCGACCGAGCCCGGCGGCGCGTTCCGGATCGCGGGGCTCGACGCGGGCACGCACCGCATCGAGGCGTCGGCGCCGGGGCACTCGCGCGCGACGTCCGAGGGCGTGCGCCTGCGGCGCGGCGAGACGCTGCTCGGCGTCGAGATCGAACTGCCCGCGGACACCGGCGTCGTGGCCGAGATCGTGGACGAACGCGGCCAGCCGCTGGCCGGGGCGTGGCTGGCGGCGGAGCCCGACGACGCGGCCGCGGCACCCGTCCGCATCCGCGCGCGGTCCGGCCCCGACGGTCGCGTGCGGCTCGGCGGGCTCGCGCCGGGGAGCTGGCGCCTCGAGGCGGGCGCGGCTGGGCGCGGTAGCGTCGACGCCGGGCGGTTCTTCCTGCGCGTGGGACTCGAGGAGGCGGGGCGCATCGTGCTCGAGCCCGCCGGGGCGCTCGAGGTCCACGTCTTCCGCGGCGGCTTCCTGCCGGCGCCCGGCGTGGACGTGGAGCTGCGCGACCTCACCGGGCGCGACCCGCGCGGCCCCGAGCCCGAGCGCGGCCTGCTCGATCCGCCGGACCTCCTGCGCCGCTCGGGACCGGACGGCCGCCTCCTCGTGAGCGACCTCGCGCCCGGCGTCTACCGGCTGCGTGTCGCGGGCGCCGACGGTGACGCCGGACGGCTGGTCCGCGTGCGCGCCGGCGAGGTGAGCTCCGAGTACCTCTGGTCCCGCTGACGCGCGGAGCGGCCCTCCGCATCGTGGCGCGCGACCGGCACGGGGGTTGAAATGACCGGGCGCGACGGGGGAGAGGCCCCGCGCGTGCCGCGTGAGCGCAACTCCGAACCCCGCCCGCCCTCGTCCGTTCGTCCGGAAGGTGACGGATGTCTCCGACTGATTCCGAGCTCATGGAGCGGTTCGGGGCCGGGGACGACGACGCCTTCCGGACACTGGTCGAGCGTCACCAGAAGGCGCTCCTGAACTTCTTCTGGCGTCGCTCGTTCGATCGACAGGTGGCGCAGGACTGCGTGCAGGAGGTGTTCCTGCGGCTGGTCCGGCACCGCGGACGCTGGAAGCCCGACGCGAAGTTCACCACGTACATGTACCGCATCGCCGAGAACCTCTGGATCGACCGGTACCGCTCGAAGAAGGCGGCGCCGCCGGAGACGTCGCTCCAGACGACGGCGGGCGACGACGGCGCCGAACTCGGCACGCTCGTCGCCTCCGGAGCGCGGCGGCCCGACGAGAGGGCCGGCGCGAACGAGCTGGCGGTGCGCGTGCGCGCGGCGCTCGCGGAGCTGAGCGAGGACCAGCGCGCCGTGTTCCTGCTCGCGGAGACGCGGGGGCTCAAGTACGCGGAGATCGGGGAGACGCTGGGGATCCCCGTCGGCACGGTGAAGTCGAGGATGCACGCGGCCGTCCACCGGCTGCGCGGACTCCTGCAGGAGGAAGCCCGTGAGCACCTGCTCTGAGCTGCGCGACGACCTCCTGCTGCTCGCGCACGCGACCGACGACGGCGCGTCGCTCGACCCCGTGCGCGCGGCCGACGTGCGCGCGCACGTCGCGGCGTGCCCGGTCTGCGCGGCCGAGGTCGCGCTCCTGCGCGGCGTGTTCGGCGTGGTGCGCGACGCGACCGAGATCGAGCCGACGCCGGGCGAGCGCGCGGCGCTGCTCGCGGCGCTCGACGCCGAGCTGGCGGCGCCCGTCGCCGACGCGCGTCCCGCGGGACGCCTCGTGCGCAGCGGCGCCTGGGCGCGGCTCTACGACTCCGCGCTCGCGCGCTACGAGAGCTCCGCGCGCTTCCGGCGCGTGGCCGTGGCGTCGGTCGTCGTGCACGTCGCGGCGGCGGCGCTCATCGCGTGGGTGCTCGTCTCGGAGCACGGGCCGCTGCGGCGCCCGCACGTCGGCATCGAGCAGCGTCCCGAGGTGGCCCGGCTCGAGGAGTTCCCGAAGCTCCTCGGCGACGAGACGCAGCTGCCGCCGCGCTCCGCCGCGGAGCTCGACGAGTCCGCGCTCCCGCAGTACCAGGACTGGTCGCCGGCGGGCGTGGACCTGCCGGAGATCTTCCGGACGCCGACGCCCGCGCCGGCGCTCGCGGACGGGCAGCCGCTGACCGCGCCGACCGTCGGCATCCTGATCCGGCTGCGCGCCGCGACCGTCGAGGAGACGCGCGACGACCGCGCGCGGCAGCGCGTCGGCGACCTCGCGCCGCGGATCGACCCCGCCGTCGAGGGCGCGTTGCGGTGGCTCGCCGAGCGCGCGGGCGACGACGGCCGCTTCGGCCGCGTTCCCGGCGCGGGCGAGGAGGACTTCCGCGACGGGGTGACGGGCGCCGTGGTGCTCGCATTCGTGCAGAACGGCCGCTCCCCGCGCGACGAGGCGTTCGGCGCGGTCCTGCGCCCGGCCGTGGCGGCGCTCGAGGCGCGCCTGCGCGACGGCCCGGCCGCCGCGGACCCGAAGCCGCTCTACTCGACGGCGCTCGCGCTGCGCGCGCTGACGTGGCAGTGGGCGCTCGACTACCGCAACCTCGACGTCGCGGCGCGCTCCGAGCGGCACCGCCTGCTCGAGCAGGCCGGCCAGGCGCTGCTCGCGGCGCAGAACGCCGACGGCGGGTTCGGGTACCGCCCGGGCGACGCGCGCTCGGACGCCTCGTGCACCCTCTTCGCGACGGCCGCGCTCGCCGATCTGCGCCTCGCGGGCGTGGTGCGCGCCGACGCGTCGTTGCGCCGCGCCGGGACCTTCCTCGCCGGCCTGCGCGCCGAGGGCGGGCTGCAGTCGTACCGCGAGCCGGGCGACCGCGCGGACGACCCGGCGCTGACGGCGGCGCTCCTCGCGTACGCCCGCGAGCTGGGCGTGCGGGGCGACGCGGAGCGCGCGGTCGAGGCGGTGCGCACGGCGCTCGCCGACGGCTCGCGGCGCGACGCGCTCCTCGCCTGGACCGGCCTCGACGCGCTGCGCCGCCGGCCGGAGCTCGCGGACTCGCTGCGCCCGGTGCTCGCGGCGCAGCGTCCCGACGGCTCCTGGTCCGCCGCCAACGACCGGCACTGCCGGGTCGGCGGCGACGAGCTCGCGACCGCGCTCGGCGTGCTCGCCGTCACGCGCGTGTACACACCGTAGCGACGGCTCGCCGGGGCGGCTCCCGCCGCTCGTGGCACGACCCTTGCGGTACCTCCCCCGGAACAGGAGGTATCCGATGGAGACCCGGCTGGTCGCGATCATCAAGGGACGTCGCTTCTACGAAGTGGTGCGCGAGTGCCGGTCACTCTTCACCGGCACGCTCGCGGAGTGCGAGCGGTTCGTGCGCCTGCACGTCGAGAAGGAGCTGAAGGCGCGCCGCAACCGCCGGCGCCGCGACAAGCCCGTGGCGCGCGTGTATCGAGCCTGGGCGCGCACCGCGGCGGTCTGAATCTCCGTAGTTCCCGAGCCTGGGCGCAGCCTGCGCCGGGCACCCGAGGGCGCCGCTCCGCAGAGCCGGGGCGGCGCCCTCGGCGATTCCGGGGCCGCCGTGCGCGCCGCGTGGCCCCGCGCGGGGCGTTCGGCCCCGCGCGCGTCGATTGACAGATTGCAAACGTCGGTTATCACCGCGCGGCCGTGCGTGACGCCCGGGTGACTCCGATCCTTCACGGTGCCGCCGTGACGTCCCCCCGGGTCCGCAGGCTGCTGCCGAGCGGCCTCCTGCTGCTCGCCGCGCTCGCGGGCTGCGGAACGTCCGGCTCGCCCGCCCCGCGTCACGGCGACGGCGCCGGGCCCCTCGATCCCGCGGTCCCCGCGGCCGCCGGGGGGGCGTCCGGCGCGCCCGGCGCCGACGCGTCCGTGCGGGCCGCGGAGAAGTCGCCCGCCGTGACGCACCTCGGCCGCACCGTGCTGCCGCGCGCCGGACTCGTCGTGCTCGGGCGCAGCGTGGGCCGCTCCGAGGTCCCGCCGGGCATCGAGGTCGTGCGCTTCCAGGTCGACGAGGTCCTGCGCTCGATGCCGTGGGACCGCCCGCCCGACGACGTCGAGCACCCCGTGCTGACCGTGCTCTCCGGCGAGCCGGGCATGCTGCCCGCGCCGGGGGCGGCGGCCGTGCTGCTCGTCGCACACAGGCCGCGCTCGCCGAACTACGACGTGGTCCAGGTGGTGGCGATCGACGACAGGGCGGGACCGCAGCGGCTCGCCGCGCTGCGGCGCTACCTCGAGATCGAGGCGTACCCGGACGAGGAGGAGCGCGTCTCCGCGCTGCTCTCGTACCTGCGCGAGGCCGTGCGCGGCCCCGACCTGTGGACGCGCTCGAACGCGGCGCTCGAGTACGGCTCGCTCGCGCGTGCGCGACCGGACGATCTCCGTGCCGAGGACGCACCGCTCCTGCGCGCGGCCGCGCAGCGCGCAGGCGAGGCGGACGTGCGGGCGGCTCTCGAGAGCGCGCTCGCCGTCGCCGAACGCGCCGCGGCCCGCACCGCACGCGCGACGCCGGACGCCCGCTCCGATGCCGCCGCGCGCTCGCTGGACGAGCTCAGCACGCGTTTCGCCGACGCGAGCGACGCGGCCGTCCGCCGCGGCGTCGTCCTCGAGGCGGCCGTGACGCACCGCGCGGCCGCGTCCACGCTGCTGCGGCGCGCGACGGCTGATGCGGACGAGCGCGTGCGCGAGGCCGCGGTCGCCGCGGCGGGGCAGTTGCGCATCACGGACCTCGCCGAGGACGTCGCGCGCGTGCTGGCGAACGACACCTCCGCCCACGTGCGCCGCTCCGCGGTGCGCGCGGCCGGCTTCCTGCGCAGCACCGCGGCGGTGCCGCAGCTCGCGCTCCTCGCACGCGCCGAGACCGAGCTCGGCGACGACGCCTGCTTCGCCCTCGCGCGCGTGCGCGACGACGCCGGCCTCGCGGCGCTCTCCTCCCTGCGCGCCGACGCCGCCCCGTCGCGCCGCGAACTCCTCGACTTCCTGCTCTCCGACGCGTTCGCGGCGCAGGAGGAGCAGCTCGGCCGGCCGCTGCGCTGAGAGCGGCCGCAGACGTCCTTCCGCCTCGGGCACTGCGCGGCCGGCGAGCGGAGGGAATCTAGACTCGTCGGGCACGGCGCCGCCCGGCGCCGTACGTCCCGCGGAGTGCGTCCATGCGCCGTTCGATCCTGCTCCCGCTCCTCGTCGTCGCGGCCGCCGCGCCCGCCCGTGCGCAGGAGCCGCCCCCGGAGGCGGCGGCGCCGACGACGGAGTCCGCCGCGCCGGCTGCGCCCGCGGGGAGCGCGCGCGTGCTGCGCCTGCACGTCGCCGACGTCGGGCGGCTCGCACTGCGCAACAGCCCGCGCTTCCGCGCGCTCGCACTCGAGCCGTCGATCGCGCGCACGTTCGTGGACGAGGCGCGCGGCGAGTTCGACCCGCTCGTCGGCGCGCG
Source organism: uncultured bacterium (assembly GCA_937996235.1). GTDB lineage: Bacteria > Planctomycetota > JAJSAM01 > JAJSAM01 > JAJVHW01 > CALKVK01. Next base: position 91,297 of record CALKVK010000027.1, read on the forward strand.
GCTCACCGGCGGACGCACGCGCTCCGAGGTGTTCTTCAGCCCCGGCAGCTTCGGCGGCGGGAGCGACTTCGCCGTGGACGAGACGTGGCGCGGGAACGTGGGCGTCACCGGCGTCGCCGAGTGGGGCGGCGCGTGGTCGGCGTCGTACGACGCCACGTCCACGTCGCACGGCGGCGCGTCGAGCATCGCGTCGCTCGCGCCGCGCTACGACGGCCTGCTCTCGCTCGGCTACGTCCACCCGCTCCTGCGCGGTGCCGGGCGTGACGTCCGGCTGTCGCACGTGCGCGAGGCCGAGCGCCGCACGAGCGCGAGCGAGAGCCAGCTGGCGCGCGCGGCCGAGCTGACCGTCGCCGAGGCCGAGTCGCTCTACTGGGACCTGGTCTCCGCCATCGCGGACCGCGACGTGCTGCTCACGTCGCGCGCGCTCGCGCTCGAGCTGCTGGACGTCGCGCGGGCGCGCGTCGACGCCGGTCGCGGCATCCCCGCGGACGTCGCCGAGGCCGAGGCCGGCCTCGCGCGGCGCGACGGCGAGCTGATCGACGCGGAGGCGCGCATCGGCAACCTGGCGGACCGCCTGCGCGAGCTCGTGCTGCCGTTCGGCGGCCCCGAAGGCGACCTCGACCTGCTCGTGCAGCCCGCCGACACGGCGCCGCAGACGACCGGCGACGCGCCGGCCGATCCCGGCCGCGAGCTGCTCGAGAGCGCGCTCGCCCGGCGCGGCGACGTGCAGGCGGCCGTCGAGGCGCTCGGCGCGGCGCAGCTCGCGGAGCGCCGCCTGCGCAACGCCGCGCAGATCGAGCTGAACGCGCTCGTGAACGGCGGGCTGACCGGCATGGGCAGCGGCGTGCGCGACGCCGCGCGCCAGATCGGCGACGGCGAGGACTACCGCTGGGAGGCCGGCCTCGAGGTGGCCATCCCGCTCTGCAACGTGGCCGAGGACGCGCGCCTCCTGCGCGCCGAGCGCGAGACCGCGCGCGCCGAACGCGAGGTCGCCGCGGCGCGCAACTCCGCCGTGCGCGACGTGCGCGAGGCGGTGCGCAACGTGCGCGCCGCGCTCGAGCGCATCGCGGCGGCCGAGCGCGAGCGCGTCGCCACCGAGGCGCAGCTCGCCGCGGAGCGCTCGCGACTCGAGCAGGGCAAGTCCACGCCGTTCCTCGTGCTCGAGGTCGAGGAGGACCGCTCGCGCGCGGTCGCCTCGCAGACCCGCGCCCGCACCGACCTCGCGAAGGCGCACGTGGCGCTCGACGCGGCGCTCGGCGGGCTGCTCGAGCGGCGCGGGCTCGTCGAGGCCGCCGCGGGCGAATGAGCTCGAAGCGCACCACGCTGGCGGTCCTCGTCGCGCTCAGCGCGGCCGGACTGTTCTTCGTGCTGCGCGAGGACTCCGCGCCCGCGGCGGGCGGCCCGGCCGTCCCGCGCGCGCAGTTCGAGGAGACGCTGGTCGAGGAGCCGCCGCCCGTCGTCGAGCCGACCCCGGACTCGGCGGCGCGTCGCGCGTACTGGCTCTCGATGCTCTCGACGGGCAGCGAGGACGACGTCGCGTGGGCGCGGCGCCAGATCGCGCACGCGGGCCCGCAGGCACGCGACGAGGTGCTGCGCGCCGCGGAGCGCACGCTGGTCTCGAACACGGCGTTCCTGCAGCAGGCGCTCGACATCCTGCTCGAGTCGCCGGGCGACGACTGCGCGACGCTCGCCGTCGAGGCGCTCGCGAGCCGCGACCCGCACGTCGTCACGCGCGCGCTGCTGCTGCTCGGCCAGGTGCGCGCGCCCGACGGCGCGCTCGCGCGCATCGGCGAGCTCGCGGCGGAGCGTCCGTATCCCGTGCCGCAGCACGCGATGTCCGCGCTCGCGCGCGCCGGGACCGCCGAGGCGGCTCGCGTCGCGGTCGACGCGGTGGGGCGCATGCAGCCCGCGCAGCGCGCGTACGGCTACATCGCGCTGGCCGCGCTCGGCGGCGACGAGGTGCGCGAGTTCCTGCGCGGCGCCTTCGAGGAGGAGACGGACCCCTCGGTGAAGCTCGGCGCCGCCGAGGCGCTCGTGGCGCTCGAGGACGCGACGCCGATCGCGTGGCTGCACGCCGAGCTCGACCGCCTCGACGCCGCGGTCTGGCAGCGCGAGGCGGCGCTGCGCGTGCTCGCGAAGGCGCGCGACGAGCGCGCGCGCGCCGAGCTGCTCGCGCGGGTGGACGACGTCGCCGCGAACTCTCCTGAGCGCGCGGCGGCGATCGAGACGCTCGCTCCGTACCCCCTCGACGGGCTGCGCGAGACACTGCTGCGCGCCGCCGAGGGGCACGGCGCGGGCGACATCGACGCGCGCGTCGCCGCGGTGGACCGCCTGGTCCGCGAACAGGCCCCGGGCGCGTGGCAGGAGCTCGTGCGGCACCTGACCTCGCCCGTCGCGTCGGACCGGCGCGTCTCCGCGCTGGTGCTCGGGCGCCACCGGACGCCCGAGGGGGCGCGCGCGCTCGTCGCCGCGCTGCCGCAGCTCGCGCCGGACGACATCGAGCACCGCCGCCTCTACCTGCGCGCGCTGTGCCTCGCCTCGCTCCCCGAGACGGCCGAGACGCTCGTGCGCGCGTTCGTCGACGACCACGAGACGATCGGCGTCGGCGGGACGGCGTTCGAGGTGCTGCGCGTCCTCGGCGAGACCACCCCGGAGTTCCGCGCCGCGTTCGGCGCACACGTCGTGCGCGCGCTCGACGGCGCCTACGGCGCGCCGTCGGACTCCGGCCTCTGGTGCCTGCTCCACGCCGTGCCGACGTGCTGCGACGCCAGCGCCGCGGCGCCGGTCGAGCGGCAGGTGGCACACGCCGACCGCGACATCCGCGAGGCCGCGGTGACCGCCCTGGCGTTCGTCGGGCGCGCCGAGTCCCTGGTCGTGCTGCGCCGCGCATGGCGCGCACCGCAGGACCAGCTGCTCCGCAGCTCGCTGCGCGACACCATCGCGAAGCTCCAGTTCCGCGCGGAGTAGGCGCCCGCGCGCACCGCCCGGCAGCGCGGAGCGTGCGCGCGCCGCACGCGTCCATCCGGCGCGACGCGCCGTGCCCGTCGGCGCCGCTCCCAGGCTCGACAGACGCTCGACAGCGCGTGGACCGTGGTTTGCAATGGCTCGCCCGGCGCGCTCCGCCCGACGCGGAACGCGGACACCGGAAACCCGACCGCCAGCGGACGGAGGCGATGCAGACCGACGCAGCGAGCCTGATCCCGACCGGCGAGGCGCCCTCCGATCGGCGGAGCGGCGACCGTCGTCGGCGGCCGACGCCCCTGTTCTCGCGCTGGTCCCTCCTCGGAGGGCGGCGCACGGCAGACCGGCGCGACGCGACCTCGCGCGGGCAGTACGTGGACCGCTACGAGGCGTGGCTGGCCGGCTGCCTCGTCACGATCGCGGCGCTCTGCGCGCTCGACGCCGTCTTCACGCTGCTCTACATCCAGAAGGGCGGATCGGAGGCGAACCCCGTGATGGCCGCCGTCATCGACTGGGGGCCGCGGCCGTTCGTGATCCTCAAGTGCGTGGTCACGAACCTCGGGCTCGTCGTGCTCTGCCTGCACAAGAACTTCCGCTTCGTGAAGACGGTCGTCGGCGTGCTCCTCGCGATCTACGGCGCGCTGCTCGTCTACCACCTGTGGCTCGCCGCCATGGTGCGCTGACGCCGCGGGGCGCGCGGGCGCCGCAGCTCGCGCGGACCGCACCGCCGCGCGCGGCTATGCGCTGCGCCGCGCCGGGCGCGTGAGCGCGAAGCGCAGGAGCGCGACGCCCACCAGGAACACCGGCACGCCGAACGCCTGGCTGAACGAGAGGCCGAGCACGACGTCCTCGCCGCGGTCCGCGTCGCCGCGCCAGTACTCGCAGACGAAGCGCGCGACGGGATAGAGCATCAGGTACGCGGCCGTCAGCACGCCGGGTCGCGCCGCCGCGGCACGCAGCCGCCCGATGGCGAACAGCGCGCCGAGCACGACGAAGTTCGCGAGCGACATGTAGATCTGGACCGGGTGCAGCCAGTAGGGGGCCCGGAAGGCTTGGCTCGTCTCGGAGTGCTGGTAGTAGGGCCAGCCGCCGCCCTCCGTCGGGTTCGGGAACTGCACGGCCCACCAGGGCGCCTGATCCGCGGCCTCGATGGGGTTGCCGTCGGCCCCGAGCACCTTCGCGCCGTAGTCGTCGCCCGCGCAGAAGCAGCCCCAGCGGCCGATCGCGAGCGCCAGCGCGAGTCCCATCGCGAGGGCGTCGGTGACCTCGAGCACCGGCAGCTTGCGCTTCGCGAGCCAGGCGAACGCGAACACGGCGGACGCCGCGAAGCCGCCGTACCAGACGAGCCCGCCCTCCCAGATCGCGAACACCTTCCCTGCGTGGCCGCGGAACTCTTCCGTGTTCTGGAGGAAGTACAGGATGCGCGAGCCCGCGATGCCGACCGCCAGCAGGTAGAAGCAGAAGTCGAACGACTGCTCGCGGTCCATGATCCCGCGCGCCGCGAGCCGCCGCCCGACGAGCCAGGTCCCGGCGAGGAAGCCCAGGATGACCAGCACGCCGAACATGCGGATCGGGAAGTACGTCCCCGGGTCGCCCCAGGGCAGAGGGATGCGGAAGAGGACGGGCAGCATCGGGTCGGGGCTCCTCGAGGCGGGGCAGCTTAGCGTGTTCCCGGGCGCGTGGCCCACCCCGTCGGACGGGCCGGGCGCACGCCGGCCCGTGACGCCGGTGACAGCGACGAGCCCCGACTCGCGCAGGGCGTGCGGGTCGTCACGAAGTGCGCGAGGCGCGCGCGCGGTCCACGCTAGATTGGCCCGTTCCACGCGCGGGGAGCGCTCCGAGTGCTCGGAGACGCGCACGCCGCGCACGCCGGCTCAGAGGAGCGAGCTTCGATGTCGCGTGCCCCCACGGATCCCCTGTCCCCGACCGACGGCTTCGTCCACCGCCACCTCGGCCCGCGCGACGCGGACATGGCCGCGATGCTCGGTCTCCTCGGCTACGACTCGCTCGACGCGCTGACCGACCGCGCGGTGCCGCAGAGCATCCGGCTCACGACCCCGCTCGAGCTGCCCGGACCGCGCGGCGAGCGCGACGTGCTCGAGTCGCTGCGCCGCCTCGCGCGCCGCAACCGCGTGCTGCGCTCGTACATCGGGATGGGCTACCACGGCACCGTGGTGCCGGGCGTGATCCAGCGCAACATCCTCGAGAACCCGGGCTGGTACACGCAGTACACGCCGTACCAGGCCGAGATCTCGCAGGGCCGCCTCGAGGCGCTCTTCAACTTCCAGACGATGATCGCGGACCTGACGGGCCTGCCGATCGCGAACGCCTCGCTGCTCGACGAGGGCACCGCCGCGGCCGAGGGCCTCGCGCTCTGCCACGCGGCGCTCCGCGGCAAGCGCAACCGCTTCGTCGTCGGGCACGACTGCCACCCGCAGACGATCGCCGTCGTCGAGACGCGCGCCGAGGTGCTCGGCATCGAGGTGGTCGTCGCCGACCTCGCCGAAGTGCAGTTCGACGCGCAGGTCTGCGGCGTGCTCGCGCAGTACCCGACGACCGACGGGCGCGTCGTGGATCTCGCGCCGCTGGCCGAGCGCGTCCACGCGGCGGGCGCGTACCTCGTCGTCGCGGCCGACCTGCTTGCGCTGACGCTCCTGCGCGCGCCGGGCGAGTTCGGCGCCGACGTGTGCGTCGGCAGCGCGCAGCGCTTCGGCGTCCCGATGGGCTACGGCGGTCCCCACGCGGCGTTCCTCGCCACGACCGACGAGCACAAGCGCACGATGCCGGGACGCATCATCGGCCTCTCGCGCGACGCGGAGGGCCGCCCTGCGCTGCGCCTCGCGCTGCAGACGCGCGAGCAGCACATCCGCCGCGAGAAGGCGACGTCGAACATCTGCACCGCGCAGGTGCTGCTCGCCGTGATGGCGTCGATGTACGCGGTCTACCACGGCCCCGAGGGGCTGCGCGCCATCGCGCAGCGCGTGCACGACGCCACGCGCATGCTGGCCGAGGGCCTGCGCCGCATGGGGCGCGACGTCGGCTCGCACGCGTTCTTCGACACGCTCCGCGTGGACTGCGGCGAGAGCGGCGCGGACGCCGTGATGCGCGCGGCGCTCGAGCGCGGCATCAACCTGCGCCGGCTCGACGCGCGCCACGTCGGCGTGTCGCTCGACGAGACCGTCGGCTCGGACGACCTCGCCGACCTGCTCGCGGCGTTCGCGCCGGCGGGCACGCTGCCGCCGTCGGTCGCGGATCTCGTCGGCGCCGCCGGGCCGGTCGCCGCCGCGCACGCGCGCACGAGCGCGTACCTCACGCACCCCGTGTTCCACGCGTACCGCAGCGAGACCGAGATGCTGCGCTACGTGCACCGCCTCGAGGACCGCGACCTCTCGCTCGTGCAGTCGATGATCTCGCTCGGCTCGTGCACGATGAAGCTGAACGCCACGCTCGAGATGCTGCCCGTCACGTGGCCCGAGTTCGGCGCGCTGCACCCGTTCGTGCCGCTCGAGCAGGCCGACGGCTACCAGGCGATGTTCCGTCACCTCGAGAGCCAGCTCGCCGAGATCACCGGCTTCGCCGCCGTCTCGCTGCAGCCGAACGCCGGCTCGCAGGGCGAGTACGCAGGGCTGCTGGTGATCCGCGCGTACCACCGCGACCGCGGCGACACCGCGCGCGACGTGTGCCTGATCCCCGCGTCCGCGCACGGCACCAACCCCGCGAGCGCTGTCATGGCGGGCATGCGCGTCGTCGTCGTGCGCTGCGACGACCAGGGCGACATCGACCTCGCCGACCTGCGCGCGAAGGCCGCCGAGCACACGGAGCGGCTCGCGGCGCTGATGGTCACGTATCCATCGACCCACGGCGTGTTCGAGGAGTCGATCCGCGAGATCTGCGACATCGTCCACGCGCACGGCGGCCAGGTGTACATGGACGGCGCGAACATGAACGCGCAGGTGGGCCTCTGCCGCCCCGGCGACTTCGGCCCCGACGTCTGCCACCTGAACCTGCACAAGACGTTCTGCATCCCGCACGGCGGCGGCGGTCCGGGCATGGGCCCGATCGGCGTCGCGGCGCACCTGGCGCCGTTCCTGCCCGGCCACCCGGTGGTGCCGTGCGGCGGCGAGAAGGCGATCGGTCCCGTCAGCGCCGCGCCGTGGGGCAGCTCGAGCATCCTGCCGATCCCGTACGCGTACATCCTCGCGATGGGGGGCACGGGGCTCACGCGCGCGACGCAGGTCGCCATCCTGAACGCCAACTACATGGCGAAGCGTCTCGAGGCGCACTTCCCCGTGCTGTACCGCGGCGAGGGCGGCCTGAACGCACACGAGTTCATCCTCGACGTGCGCCACTTCGAGAAGAGCGCCGGCGTGACGGTCGAGGACGTCGCCAAGCGCCTGATCGACTACGGCTTCCACGCGCCGACGATGAGCTTCCCCGTGCCCGGCACGCTGATGATCGAGCCGACCGAGAGCGAGTCGAAGGAGGAGCTCGACCGCTTCTGCGACGCGCTCATCGCGATCCGCGAGGAGATCCGCGCCATCGAGGAGGGCCGCGCCGACCGCGCCGACAACGCGCTGAAGCACGCGCCGCACACGGCGGAGCGCGTCATCTCCGACTCGTGGTCGCACGCGTACCCGCGCGAGCAGGCCGCGTTCCCCGCCCCGTGGGTGCGCCGCCACAAGTTCTGGCCCGCGGTCGCGCGCGTGGACAACGTCCACGGCGACCGCAACCTCATCTGCACGTGCCCGCCGATGGAGGCGTACGAGCAGAGCTGAGCACGACCGACGCGACGCTCATGGGTGGTGCAGGCGGGGTCCGGGTCGGACCTCGAGCACGATCAGGTCCTGACCGCCCGGCGAGAACCAGGCCGCCTCGGGGAACGTGTACGGTGCGCCATCCTGCTCGAAGCGGAGGCGCACGTAGGTCCACGGCGCAGAGCGACGTGGGATGTCGACGACGCGGCGTTCGCCGTCGTCGAGGGAGCCGAGCGTAGCGAGTTCGGCCTCGTCCTCGATCAGGTCGAGTCGCACGTCGCGGAGCGGACGCTCCGAGTGGTTCTGGACGATGAGCCGCCACGTCGGGCCGCGCACCGTCGGCTCCTGCGTCGGCAGCCAGAGCAGGAACGCGAGGAGCAGCACCACGAGCGCGCCGATCACGACGACGCGCACGCCGGTCCACGCGAGCGCCGGCACGGTGGAGGTGGCGGGCTTCTTCGGCCTCCTCGGCACCCGACTCTCCCGGCGACTGGGCCCGCGCGGCGTCGGATCACCTGCACGGTCCGATGGAACGGCGTCGTCGATCCGCCCAGCGGCGACGCGGCGTCCGCCGATTGGGGGTCGCGGGGACTCTGCGCCGACAGGCTCTTAGTGCGCCTCTTCCTTGCAGACGGCGTCGTACGCGGCGCCGTCGAGCAGGCGGTCGGCCTCGGCGGGGTGCGAGAGGCGGAACTTCACGAGCCAGCCCGCGCCGAAGGGGTCCTTCGAGACGAGGTCCAGGTTGTCGCCCAGCTCCTCGTTGATCTCGATGACCTCGCCCGAGAGCGGCGCGTAGACGTCCGAGACGGCCTTCACGGACTCGACCTCGGCGTAGGGCTGGCCCTGCTCGAGGAGATCCGTGACCTCGGGCAGGTCCACGTAGACCAGGTCCGAGAGCTGCTTGACGGCGAAGTCCGAGATGCCCGTGGTGGCGATGTCCTTGTCGATCCGCACCCACTCGTGGGACTTCGTGAACTTCAGACCTTCGGGACGCATGGGGTTCCTCCGCTGCACCGGGGCGGCGCCCGGCGTGGACCAGGGATGCTACGGCTCGTCTACTTCGCGCGCTTGTAGAAGGGCAGGGGCACGACCACGCAGCCGTGCCGCTTGCCGCGGATGTCCATCTCGAACGTCGTGCCGAGCTCCGCGTGGGACGGCGGCACGAAGCCCATGGCGATGTTCTTCTCGAGCGTCGGCGAGAACGTGCCCGACGTGACGACGCCGAGCCGCGTGTCGCCCGCCCACAGCTCGCAGCCCGGGCGCGGCACGCGCTTCGTGTCGACCTCGAGGCCCACGAGCGTCTTCTTCACGCCGTCCTTCTGCTGGCGCAGCAGCGCGTCGCGACCGACGAAGTCGCCGGCGCCGAGCTGCACGCCGAAGAGCAGGTTCGCCTCGAGCGGCGTCGTCTGCTCGTCGAGCTCGTGGCCGTAGAGCGGCATGCCCGCCTCGGTGCGCAGCGCGTCGCGCGCGCCGAGTCCGATCGGCGCGATGCCGAGGTCCTCGCCCTGCGCGAGGAACAGGTTCCAGACGCGCTCGGCCTCGCGCGCGTCGAAGAACACCTCGAAGCCGTCCTCGCCGGTGTAGCCGGTGCGGCTGATGAGGCACGGCATGCCGATCAGCGTGGTGCGGGCCATGCGGTAGTAGCGCACCTTCGAGAGGTCGGTGTCGGCGCTCACGACGCGCTGGAGCAGCGCCTCGGAGCGCGGTCCCTGCAGCGCGAGCATGGTCTGCCGCACGCCGAGGAACGTCTCGGCGTGGCGCGTCTCGTGCTCCCACGCCGTGTCGATCACGCGGCAGTCGAAGCCGCGCGCCGCGACGCGCGCGAGGAACGTCTCGCGGTCGCGGTCGCGGTTGCCGGCGTTCACGACCACGTGCACGCGGTCGCTGTCGCGGTAGACGAGGAGGTCGTCGAGCGCGCAGCCGTTCTCGTCGGCCAGGATGCCGTACTTGACCCGGCCCTCGGCGAGCGACGCGACGTCGCACGTCACGCACCAGTCCACGGCGGCCACGGCGTCCTTGCCGATCACCTCGAGCCGGCCCATGTGGCCGATGTCGAAGAGGCCGACGCGCTGCCGCGTGGCCGCGGACTCGGGGATGATCCCCGCGTACTGGACCGGCATGTCCCAGCCGCCGAAGTCCACGATCCGGGCGTGCAGCGACTCGTGCACGGCGTAGAGCGGTGTGCGCTTGTTCATGGTCTCCTTCCCGCGCGCCGCGCGGGGGCGCGGCGAAGCGGCCGATTGTCGGGCAGGCCGGACGCGGTCGAAACGGGAAACCGCGCCCTCCGCCGCGTTCGTCCACGGCGGCTCCGCCGTAGGATGGGGGCCATGCGCCTGCGCGCGTCCGTCCTCCGTCTCGCGCTCGTCGGGGTGCTCGTCGGCGTGCTCGCGGCGGCGTCGCCCGCGGGCGACGCGGAGCTCGACCTGCGCCTGAACTCGGGCGCGTCGTTCACGGGCACGATCGCCGCGCACGACGACGACGGGTTCACCCTGCGGCGCACGGGGGGCGGCGAGTTCCGGGTGCTCTGGCGCGACCTCGACGAGGCCTCGTTCGTGACGGCGCGGCGCACGCTGACCGACCCGCGCGACGCCGCGGCGCTGCTCGCTCTCGCGCAGCGCGCCGCCGCGGCGGGCGAGCGGCGCCTCGCCGAGTCGCTGCGCGCCGACGTCGTCCGCGCCGAGCCCGCGCGCGCCGCCACGCTCGGCGAGCTCGACGCCGCGATCACGGCGCTGCGCCGCACCGAGGCCGAGGCGCTCGTGCAGCGCGGCAAGGAGCGGCTCGAGGACGAGGACTGGCTGCAGGCGCTCGGTCGCTTCCGCGACGCGGCGGCGCTCGAGCCCGGCCTCGCCTCGGCGACGAACGGCATCGGCGAGGCGTACTACTACCTGCGCCGCCTGCGCGAGTCGCGCGACGCGTTCGACGCCGCGCTCCGCATCGACCCGGCGTGCAAGGACGCGCTCCTGAACGTGTCGTTCCTCGACCTCCTCGAACTCGACTTCGAGGGCTGCCTGGCCGGACTCGACCGCCTGCTGAAGCTGCCGCCCGAAGCGGGGCGCGTCGGCTCGCGCGAGGAGTTCGCGAAGCGCTGGCAGGCGCAGACCGAGCCGCGTCTGCGGGCCGAGGACGCGTGGCAGCAGTGGGTGGACCAGCCGCTCGTGCAGGCGGCGGACCTGCGGCCGGTGATCGCGGGGATCGTCGCCGGACCCGGCTTCGCGCAGGAGTTCGTCCGCGAGACGGAGCACTACCGCGTGCGGACGAACGTGTCGCAGGACTGCGCCGACGTGATGGCGGAGCGCCTCGAGCTGATCCACACGGAGTACGAGCGTCAGTTCAGCTTCCAGAAGACCGGGAAGACCCAGACGCGCGGGCGCAAGCTCGTCCATCCCGTGATCGTGTTCGCGACGCGCGAGCAGTACGCCGAGTGGTTCACGCGCGTGCTCCGCGACCCGCGTCTCGCCGCGGCGACCGGCGGGGTCTACGTGTCGCTCGTCAAGCACCTCGTGTTCTTCCAGGGCAAGACGTTCGAGGACACGCAGCTCGTCGCGTGGCACGAGGCGTTCCACCAGTACCTCGACCACTACATCGATCGTGCGCCGCACTGGTTCAACGAGGGGCAGGCGGAGTACTTCGGTTCCAGCCGCCTGCGCGAGGGCCGGAAGCGCGTGGACGTGGGCGGCACGAACCCGTGGCGTGTCGGCGAGCTGTCGCAGATGCTCGCGAAGCAGCGGCTGCCGCTCGCGGCCGACCTGATGCGGCTCGACGCCGCGACGTTCATGGGCGGGCCCACCTCCGGTACCAGCGATCGACTCGTGAACACGCCGGTCGAGAACTACGCGGCGTCGTGGGCGCTCGTGCACTTCCTGATCGAGGGACAGAAGGGCCGCCACGAGTCGCTGCTGCTCGCGTACTTCAAGGCGCTCGCGGACGGCCAGTCGCACCAGGAGGCCTTCGAGAAGGCGTTCGGGCGCGTGAAGTGGGCGGCGTTCGACGCCGCGTGGCGCGCGCACTGCGTGTGGCTCGTGGAGCGCGCCAGGGCGGAACAGGACGGACGCGACCCGCCGCCGCCTCCGCGCTGAACGGCGGAGGCGGCGCGGAGCGGCGGATCAGCTCTCCTGCGACGTCGACGTCGATGTCGCGTCGAGGCGTGCGCCGAGCTTGTCGACGGTCTCCTCGAGCGTGCGGATGCGCCGGCGCAGCTCGTCGAGCGCCTCGTCCTTCGCGTGCGGCTGCGCCGCCGCCGCGCCGCGGAGCCCCGCGACGATGCGCGCGACGCCCGCGCGCTCCTGGTCCGAGAGCGCGTTCGAGTACGTCTCGAGCGCGCCGATCGCGGCGGGCTCGCCGAGCGCGGCGAGTCCCGCGACGGCGTTCTCGCGGACGCGCCCGACCGGGTCGCGCAGCAGCCTCTCGAGGCGCTCGCGCACGTCGCCGCGCAGGTGCCGCTCGAGCGAGCGACCGGCCGTGCCGAGCGCCGCCGCGGCGGGCGGGCGCACACGGCTCGGTGCCGCGCCGGGCGACGTCGCCGCGTCGATGATCGCGACGGATTCGGGGCGCCGCGTGGCCGCGACGCCGCGCAGCGCGCCCGCGCGCACGAAGCCGTAGCGGTCGACGTCGGTCCGCGCGGCCTCGGCGAGCCGCTCGAACGGCGCGTCGCCGCGCTGCGCGCCGAGCGCCTCGTAGGCGGCCTGGCGCGCGCGGTAGAGGTCCAGCCCCGCGTCGAGCCGCGCCTCGATCGCCGCGCCGATCTCTCGCGCGCGCAGCGTGCCCGCCGCACGCAGCAGCGGGTCGAGCACCATGCCGTCCTGCTCCTCTCCGATCAGCTCGGCGAGCGCGAGGACGGCCGGCTGCGTCGCGCACTTCGCGAGCGCGCGCGCCATCTGCACGCGCACGCCCCAGAACGGCTCCGCGCGGTACGCGTCGCGCACCGCCTCGACGCGCTTGCGGCGGCCGCCGACGAGCAGCGTGCGCACCGCGCGGATGCGCGCGACGACGTCGCGCGGGTCGCGGAGCTGCGCGAGGAGCTTGTCCTCGCCCGGGTCGAACTCGAGCGACATCACCGTGCGCGCGTGCGGGTCGACGAGCACCTGCTGCGGGTCCGTCGCGAGCGGGAACACGAACACGTGCCGCGCCTTGTCGAGCTGCACCGTGCGCACCGTCAGCGCACCGTCGACGACCCAGCCGAGGTCGAGCGGCATCTCGAACGCCGGCACGCCCTCCTTCGCGTCCACCTGCGTCTGCTCGACGGTGAACGTCGCGAGCCCCGACTTCGCGTCGTGCGCGAACGACGCCTTGATCTTCGGGTAGCCCTTGCCGTGGATCCACTGGTCGAACCAGCGCCCGAGCGAGCGGCCCGAGACCTCCTCGAGCGTGCGGCGGAAGTCGTCGGTCTCGACGGTGCGGAACGCGAAGCGCTTCACGTACGTGCGCACACCCTCGAAGAAGACGTCGTCGCCGAGCTCCTTGCGCAGCATGTGCAGGCGCGCGGCCCCACCCGGGTAGAGGTGGCGGTCGTACATGTGCCACGAGTGGTCGAACGTGCGCGTGACGATCGGGCGGCGGTAGCGGCTGTCCGCCTCGTCGCAGTACTCGAGCACGTTCATCAGGAAGTCGTGGCGGCCCTCGTCGGCGCCGAGCGCGTCCTCGAGCCAGAGCTGCTCCATGTACGTCGCCCAGCTCTCCTTCAGCCACGCGTGCGCGAAGTCGCGGCACACGATGAGGTCGCCGAAGTAGCTGTGGCCCATCTCGTGGACGTTGATCTTGTCCACGAGCCACGCGAACTCGCGCGCGAGCGTCGCGTCGGTGACGAAGTTGTCGTCCCACGAGACGAGCGAGACGTTCTCCATCGCACCGCCGAAGCCGGGCAGCGCGAACTGGAAGTACTTCGGGTACGGGAACGCGTGGCCGAGCTTCGCCTGCATCCACTCGAGCATGCGGCGCGTGCGGCCGAACGAGCGGCCGAGGTCCTCGGACGTGTGCGGCGCGACGGCGAACGACGCGACCGGACGGCCCTCGAACTCACCGTCGTCGTGGCGCACGAACTCGCCGATGGCGAAGCACGTCAGGTAGCTCGGGCACGGCTGGCCGAGCAGCCAGTGCGCGGTCCTCGTGCCGTCGGCGTTCGTCGTCTCGCCGACGAGCGCGCCGTTCGCGAGGATGGTGAAGCGCGCGTCGGCGGTCAGCCGGAACTCCAGAGTCGGCCGCACGCTGGGCAGGTCGATCGTGGGCAGCCAGTGCCGCGCGCGCTCGGTCTCGTTGTCGGTCGCCGCGTACCACGCGCGGTCCGGCAGCTCCGGCGTCGGGCGCGAGAAGAAGAGCCCCGTCGTGGGGGACTGCAGGTGGAAGCGCACGACGAGGCGCCGCTCCTCGCCGTTCGCGAACGGCTCGTGCCAGTCGATCGTGATCTCGCGCCCGTCGTAGCGCACCGCCACGGCGCGTCCCTCGGTGTCCGTGCAGGTGACGTCGTGGAAGTCGACGGCGTGCAGCACGAGGCGCGTGCCGCCCTGCCCGTGCCCGCGCAGCGTGTGCGTCACCTGCCCGTCCACGCGCTCCGCGGCCAGGTCCACGCGGTACTCGATCAGCAGGTGGACGGGCTCGATGCGCAGGTCGGGCGGGTAGTGCGCGACGGCGCCGGGCAGCGTGAAGTCGGCGTGGCGGGAGCGGCAGTCGTGGACGTGTTCGCGGTGCATGGCTTCCTTCCGTTGCGCCGTCCGGGGCTGCGGGCGGCGGGGCGCGTGTCAGTGGGTGCGGGCGACCTCCGCGGCGACCGCGCGCACGGCGGCGCGCGTGGCGTCGAGGTCGAGGGTCGTGTGGCGGCGGTCGCGGTAGACGACGCGCCCGTCTACCACGGTGTGCACGACGTCGGAGCCGCGCGTCGCGTACGCGAGGTGCGAGGCCGCGTGGTAGAGCGGCGTGAGGTGCGCCGCCGACGTGTCGAGCACGCACAGGTCGGCGCGCCGCCCGGCCTCGAGCACGCCGCACGCGGCGCCGAGCCCGAGCACCTCCGCGCCGCCGCGCGTCGCGATGCGCAGCGCCTCTGCGGCGGGGACCAGCGTCGGGTCGCGCCCGATCCCCTTCGGCAGGAGAGCCGCGAGCCGCACGGCGTCCCAGAGGTCGAGGTCGTTGTTGCTCGCGGCGCCGTCGGTGCCGAGCCCGAGGCGCACGCCCGCGGCGAGGAGACCGGCGATGTCGGGCACTCCGGACCCGAGCTTGAGGTTGCTCTCCGGGTTGAGCGCCACACCCGCCCCCGACGTGCGGACGAGCGCGACGTCCTCGGGCGTCAGGTGCACGCCGTGCGCGCAGACCGTGCCCGCGCGCAGCACGCCCTCGCGCGCGCAGAGCGCGGGCGGCGTGAGACCGTGCGCGCGCACGCAGTCGTCGACCTCGGTGCGCGTCTCCGAGAGGTGGATCTGGAGCGGCAGCCCGAGCTCCGCGGCCACGGCGGCACCGCGCGCGAGCAGCTCCGGCGTGAGCGTGTACACGGCGTGGAGCGCCATCGAGACGCGCACGAGCGGATGCCCCGCGAAGCGCTGCGCGAGGGCGCGCACCTTCTCGAACGACGTCTCCGGCGTGGGGCAGCCGGGCACGGGGAAGCCGATGACGGCCTGCCCGAGCAGCACGCGCATCCCGCACTCGGCGGCGACGTCGCCGACCGTCTCCTGGAAGAAGTACATGTCGGCGAACGCCGTGGTGCCGGACGCGAACATCTCCGCGATCGCGAGACGCGTGCCGGCGGCGACGTTCGCGGGCGTGGTGAAGCGCGCCTCGGCGGGCCAGACGAACTCGTGCAGCCAGCGCTCGAGCGGCAGGTCGTCGCCGAGCCCGCGGTAGAGGGTCATGGCCGCGTGGCCGTGCGTGTTGACGAGCCCGGGCAGCACGATCCCGCCAGCGAGCTCGTCGCGGGGCGGGTGCGCGGCGCGCACGTCCGCGGCCGGCCCGACCGCGACGATGCGTCCGCCCGTGACCGCGACGGCCGCGTCGCGGAGCTCCGGCAGGCCGTCCGTCATCGGCAGCACGAAGTCGCCTCGGACGAGCAGGTCGCAGGGCTCCGGAGCAGCCATCGGGGGAGGGTAACGCACGCTCCGAGCCTTCGCGGACGGGGTAATCTGGCGCGATGTCCACACCGGATGCGGTGGGTCTGCGGAAGCCCGAGCGGGGGACGTTCCTCGTCGCGGCGCCCCAGCTCCTCGACCCCAACTTCATGCACGCGGTCGTGCTCCTCTGCGACCACGGGCCCGACGGCTCGTACGGCCTGATCGTGAACCGTCCGGGGCGGCTCACCGTCCGCGATCTCCAGAGCGACGCGCCGCTCCTCGATCAGCGCGACGACCGCCTGTGGCTCGGCGGGCCCATCCAGCTCGAGACGCTCCAGGTGCTGCACCGCCTCGGGCCGGGCATCCCCGGCGCGCTGCACGTGATCGACGACGTGCACCTGGGCGGCGACCCGGCCGTGCTCCACGCGGCGCTCGGACAGCGCCACGAGAGCCGCGAGCTCGTGCGCTTCGTGCTCGGCTACTCGGGCTGGGGCGCGGGGCAGCTCGAGGCCGAGATCGCCGAGGGCACGTGGGTCGTGTGCGACGCGGACGAGGCGTCGGTCTTCGACGCACGCCCGGAGTCCGTCTGGCGGCGCGTGCTGCGCGGACTCGGCGGCGCCTTCGCGCACCTCGCGGACGTCCCGCCGGACCCGAGCTGGAACTGACGGGAGGCCGCGCGGCGCGCCCGCAAGCGCGACGGGGCGGCCCCGTGGGGCCGCCCCGTCCGTCGTCAGCGCGCTCCGGCGATCAACCGAAGTTGCGCGCGGCGAAGTCCCAGTCGACGAGCTTCCAGAAGCTCTCGAGGTAGGCGCCGCGGTTGTTGCGGTAGTCGATGTAGTACGCGTGCTCCCACACGTCGCACGTGAGGAGCGGCGTCTGGCCGTGCGCGAGCGGCGTGTCGGCGTCGTGCGTGCTGACGATCTTCACGCCCGCGCCGTCCTTCACGAGCCAGCCCCAGCCGCTGCCGAAGTGCGTCAGGCACTCCTTCACGAACGCGGCCTTGAACGCGTCCAGGTCGCCGTACGCGGCCTGGATCGCCTTCCCGAGCGCGCCCGACGGCGCGCCGCCGCCGCCCGGGCGCAGCGACGTCCAGTAGAAGCTGTGGTTGTAGTGCTGGCACGCGTTGTTGAAGACGCCGCGGCGCTTGTCGGCCGGGACCTCCTCCATGCGCGCGATCAGCTCGGTCAGCGGCACGTTCGCGAACGACGTGCCTTCGAGCAGGCCGTTCAGGTTCTTCACGTACGCGGCATGGTGCTTGCCGTGGTGGAACTCGAGCGTCTCGGCGGAGATCGCCGGCGCGAGCGCGTCCTTCGCGTACGGCAGATCGGGCAGCGTGTGGGCCATCGTCATCCTCCTGTCTCGGTCGCAGCGGGCGCGGCGTCGCGTCCTGCGCGGGTGTCGTAGGTACCGGGGGCGGCGGGGACGTGCAACGTCTCGCCCGCGGCGGCGGGGCACGGGTCCGTGCACCGCGCCCTCCCCTTCGTCAGAGGGCGTCCCGTCCCCAGGAAGGGACGGAGCGGACGTGCCATTCCCGCGCGGCACGCCGCGTGCGCTCCGCGCTTCCGGCGTCCCGTCGGCACGGCGGCTACCCTCGGAGGCCCCATGGCGCTCGTCCTCGACCGCATCCGCTTCCTCTACGGCGGGCACCTCGCGCTCGACGACGTCTCGTTGCACGTGCGAGCGGGCGACTGCTACGGCTTCCTCGGCCACAACGGCGCCGGCAAGACGACGACGCTGCGCATCGCGCTGGGCCTGCTGCGACCGAGCGCTGGGAGCGTGTCCGTGTGCGGGGTGGACGCGCTCCGCGATCCCGTGCGTGCTCGTGCGTGCGCAGGCGGACTCATCGAGACGCCCGGCTTCCACGGCCACCTGGGCGGCGCGCGCAACCTGCTCCTGCTCGCACGGCTGCAGGGGATGGGCGCGCGCGCGGCCGAGGCCGAGGTGCGGCGCGTGCTCGACGAGGTCGGGCTCGCGCACGCGGCGCAGAAGCCCGTCGCGGCGTACTCGCAGGGCATGCGCCAGCGCCTCGGCATCGCGCAGGCGCTGCTCGGGCGCCCGCGCCTCGTGCTGCTCGACGAGCCGACGAACGGGCTCGACCCCGAGGGCATCGAGGAGATGCGCCGCGTGCTCGCGCGCGTGACCCGCGAGGAGGGCACGACCGTCCTCCTCTCGAGCCACCAGCTCCACGAGATCTCCGGGCTGTGCAACCGCGTCGCGATCCTGCGCGAGGGACGCGTGCTCCTCGAGGACGAGACCGCGCACCTGACCGGCGGCGGGGGGCTCGTGCTGCGCGCGGGCGACCCGGCGCGCGCGGCGGAGATCGTCGCCGCGTGCGGCGCCGTCGCGGCGCCGCACGACGAGGGCGCGCTGCTGGTCACGCCCGGCGACGTGCCGGAGGACGCGCTCCTGCGCGCGCTCGTCGAGGGCGGTGCGCGTCCGCTCGCGCTGGCGCCGCGGCGCGTGACGCTCGAGGACGTCTACCTGCGCTACGCGCGGGGCACGGCGGCGGGTCCGGCCCCCGTGGCGCGCGAGGACGTGCAGCCCCGGAGCGACGCGTCCGCGCTGCCGGCGCCGCCGCGCAGTCTCCTGCGCGTCTGCGGCTACGAGCTGCGGCGCGTCGCGTCGTCGTGGACGACGCCCGTGCTCTACGCGCTGCCCGCGCTCGTCGGCGTCCTCGCCGTCGTGCTGCGCCACGCCGAGACGGCGGGCTACGCCGCCGAGATCGCGGGCGGCACGCTGCAGTCCACGACCGACGTCACCGCGTTCGAGGGCGTCGGGACCGCGCTGCGCGCGGGCGTGCCCGTGCTCGCACTCGTCGCGGGCGGCTTCGCGAGCCAGTCGCTCGCGGGCGAGCTCGGACGCGGCACGCTGCGCAACGTGCTGCTGCGTCCGGCGCGGCGCGTGCACGTCGCGCTCGGCAAGTGCGCGGCCCAGCTCGGCGTGGCGCTCGCCGCCTACGTGCTGCTCGCCGGCGCCGCGCTCGCGGCGTCGGCCGCCGCGTTCGACTTCGGCGACGTCACCGAGCTGCTCTTCAACGACCAGCGCATGACGCTCGTGCCGGCGGCGGAGCTGTGGGAGCCGCTGCGCGTCGCGCTCGTCGCGCCGCTGCCGGCCCTCGCCGCGTGCGTCGCGCTCGGCTTCGCCGCGGGCGCGCTCGCGCGCGGCGCCGCGGCCGCGCTCGCCGCAGCGTTCGCGGCGCTGCTCGTGCCCGACGCGCTGCGCGCCGTGCTGCGCGGCTTCCACGCCGAGTGGACGGTCCCGCACGCGCACCTGCCGACGGCGCTCGCCGACACGTCCTACGTGCACTTCTTCCTCGATCGTGCGCGTGGCGTCAGCAACGCCGCGTTCGACGGCGCGCGCGCAGCGTGGGCCGTACCGAGCGTGTGGCTCGCCGCGTGCGTCGTCGTCGCCGTGCTGGTGCTCTTCCGGAGGTCCGTCCGATGAGACTCGCCGTCGTGCTCGTCCCGCTGCTCGCGCCCTGCGCGGCAAGCTGCGTCGCGCTCGGCTCCGACCTGCCGGAGGAGCCGCCGCCGCTCGTCTCGATGCACGAGCCGCCGGCTCTCTTCCAGGAGCCGGACGACGAGGCCGAGCGCGTCGAGCTGCCCCTCGGCGGCTACACCGGTGTCCACGTGACCGACGGTCGCGCGCGGCTCGGCGGGCTCGGTGGCGTCGGCGGACTGGGCGGACTCGGCAGCGAGCCCGAGGGCGTGCTCGTCCAGAAGGTGGTCGAGAACTCGCCCGGCGATGCGGCGGGCATCGAGGAGGGCGACCTCGTCCTCGCGGTGCGGCGCGCCGACGGCACGCGGCGCGACATCCACTGGCCGAGCGAGTGGCGCGACGAGGAGCTGCGTGCGCAGGCGGGCAGCGTGCTCGGCGTGACGCTCGACCGCGCGGGCGTCGAGGGCGACGTGGACGTGCAGGTGGCGCGCCGCGTACGCGCGGCCGACCGCACGAGCGCCGAGCGCTTCCGCGAGGAGCAGCGCGCGGGCGTCGTGCTGCGCACCGCGACGGAGGTCGAGGCGCGCGCCGCGGGTCTCGCGCCCGGCGGCGGTGCGGTGATCGTCGGTCTCGCGCGCGAGAGTCCGTGGCGTGCGGCGGGGCTGCGCTTCCGCGATCTGGTCGCCGCCGTGGACGGCCGCGACGTCGCGCACCCGCAGGTGCTGCTCGACGCGCTGCGCGAGGCGCAGCCGGGAGACCGGCTCGCGCTCGACGTCGTGCGCGCAGGCGGTCCGCGCGAGCGCGTCGAGGTGCCGGTCACGCGCCGCGAGCAGGAGCTGCGGCGCATCTCGGTGCCGCTGCTCTTCGAGTACGGACAGGAGCGCGGGCAGAGCGAGCTGTCCGTCCTCTTGGGACTCGTGCGGCGCACGTCCACCGCGGCGGCGTGGGAGTGGCGGCTCCTCTGGCTCCTGAAGTTCGGCGCGGGCGACGCGGACCGCCTCGAGGAGTCGCGGTGACGCCGCGCGCGCGCGCCCTCGTACTCGCCGCACTCGTGGCGGCGTGTGCCGTGCTGACCGCCGGCGCGCAGGACGCGTCGTTCGGGCGCACGACGAGCGTCGCGGCACCGCGCGGCATCAAGTTCGAGTCGGCGCTGCTCGAGGACGTCGACGGCGACGGCGCGCGCGACCTCGTCGTGCTGGCCGCCCGCGCCGGCAAGCGCGCGCGGCGCGTGGTGCGCATCCACCTGCGCCGCGCGGGCGAGTCGGCGTTCGCGCCGGAGCCGGAGCTGGAGTTCGACCTCCTGCCCGACGTCGTCGGCGTCGCCGTCGCCGACGTGCACGCCGATCCGGGCGCCGAGCTCGTCCTGCTCGCGCCGACGGGCGCGTTCGCGCTGCGTCCGCGCGCGGCCGACGAGCGCGAGCGCTACGTGCAGCTCGTCGCGACGGAGCTGCTC
The DNA here is from genome assembly GCA_937996235.1 of uncultured bacterium. Lineage (GTDB taxonomy): Bacteria > Planctomycetota > JAJSAM01 > JAJSAM01 > JAJVHW01 > CALKVK01. The sequence goes on from CALKVK010000027.1 coordinate 111,930, forward strand.
TGGCAGCTCCCGCACGAGCGCAAGACGCTGACGTGGCAGGAGGGCGTGCGCGATCTCGACGGCGACGGACTCGCGGACCTCGTGCTGCCGCGGCCCGACGGCTACACGGCGGCGCTGCAGCGGCGTGCCGCGGACGGCGCGCGCAGCTTCGTCGTCTCGACGCCCGAGCTGCCCGACGACGGCGCCGACACGCCCGAGGGCCTCGGGAGCGCGAAGGCGCGCGGCCGCAAGCGGCGCGGCGAGATCGCCGTCTCGCTGAAGCTCGGCGACCGTGCGCCCGCGGGCGATCTGCTCGACGTCGCGGAGTCCGTGCCCGCACCGGTGCTCGCGGACTGGGACGGCGACGGTCGGACCGACCTCCTCGCGCAGACGACCGCCGACGTGCTCGTGTGGCTGCTGCGCGGCGACGGCCGCTACGCGGGCCCGCCCGACGTGGTGCTGCCGCTGCCGCTCGAGGTCGATCGTCGCCGTCTGCTCGACGTCTCCTACTCCGCACACGCGGCCGACCTCGACGGCGACCGGCGCGCCGACTACCTGCTGCTCGCGGGCGACCAGCGCTCGGACGACGCGCGCGTGCAGGTCGCGCTCTACCGCCGCGGGCCCGCGGGACGCGAGGGCGCGACGCCGCTCTTCGGCGACGCGGGCCGCCCCGCGCAACTGCTCGTCATCGCAGGGCTGGCGGGCGCGCCCGAGCTCGCGGACGTGGACGGCGACGGACTGCCCGACCTCGTCGTCGGGTCGCTGCGCCTCGACGCGCTCGACGCGCTGCGTGCGGCGACCGGATCGACGCTCGACGCGGAGCTCTACGTGTATCGCAACCAGAAGGGCGCGTTCTCGAAGCAGCCGGACCTGACGCGCGTCCTGCACGTGCCGGCGAAGGCGCTCTCGAAGTCGCGCAGCGAGCTGACCGCGCGCTTCGTCGGCGACGCCACGGGCGACGGCGTCTCGGAACTGCTCGTGCGCGACGACCCCGAGCGCGTGCAGCTCTTCATGGTCCGCCGCGCGGGCGCGTCGCTCGCGATCCTCGACCGGCCGCTCTTCGAGACGCGCGTCGCGGACGACGCGGACCTGCTCGTCACGCCCGCCGCGCGCGGCGTGCCGCCGGAGCTGGCGCTCGTCTCCGACGCGGAGATCCTGCACGTGAGGTTCGGACGATGACGCCGCGTCGTGCCGTCTTCGCACTCGCCGCCGCGCTCGCGCTGCCCTGCGGCGCCGCCGCGACGGCGGCCGAGCCGCGCGCGGCGGTCACCGCACGCGCCGAGCTGTCGTTCGCGCCGTCCGCCGAGGTCGTCGCCGACATCGACGGCGACGGACGCGCGGAGATCGTGCTCGTCGCCGAGGACGGCGCCGTGCGCGTCGTGCGTCGCGCGGAGGACGGCTCGCTCGGCGCGCCGCAGGGCGAGCTCGTGCTGCCGCACCCGGAGCGCACGCTGCTCGCGGTCGCGGACATCGACGGCTCCGGCGCGCTGCACCTGGTGACGCTCTCGCCGGAGGGCCTGCGCGCGTACCCCGCGGTGCCGGGCGCCGCGTTCGCCGCGCGTCCGCTCGAGCTCGCGCCGCGCGCGCGCTTCGTGCTGCGCGTCGGCGCGCCGCGCCTCGCGCGCATCGTGCGCGACGTGGACGGCGACGGCCGCGCCGACGTGGTGCTCCCGCTCGGTGCCGCGTGCGAGCTGTGGACGCGCGCGAAGGGCGCCGAGTCGGGGGAGCCGCTGCGCTACGAGCGCGTCGCGTCCGTCGCCGTGGACGTGCAGCGCACGGAGTCCACGAACGGCGGCGCGCTCACCGACGTGCTCGAGGGCGGCTTCCGCATCCCGGACCTGCGCACCGAGGACGTGAACGGCGACGGCCGCGCCGACCTGCTCGTCGTGGACGGCAAGGTGCGCGCGTTCCATCTGCAGCGCGCGGACGGCACGCTGCCCGCCGAGCCGGACGTGAAGGTGGACCTGGCGCTCTTCCGCGACACGACACCGGACGGCGAGCTGCGACTCGGGCACACGCTGGCCGGCGGCGACGACGCGCGCTACGAGAGCCGCGACCTCGACGGCGACGGCATTCCCGACCACGTGATCGCACACCGCCGCAAGGTGTGGGTGTTCCTCGGCGGGCGCGACGGCCCGCAGTTCACGCAGCCCGCGGCGATCCTCAAGACCGCGGACGACGTGACGGCGCTCCTCCTCGTGCGCGTCGACGACGACGCGCTGCCCGATCTCGTGCTCGTGCGCGTGCAGGTGCCGTCGGCGGCGGGTCTGCTGCGCGGGCTCGTCGCCGAGTGGGACGTGGACATCGCCACGGTCGGCTACCGCAACGTGCCGGACGGCGTGTTCGCGACGACGCCCGCCTGGCGGGGCACGCTGACCGTGCGCCTGCCCGCGATCCTCGGCGTGCTGCGCGACCCGGACGCGCTGCTGCGCCGCTTCGAGCAGGTGGCCGCACGCTTCCGCGACTCGCTCGAGACCGATCTCGACGGCGACGGCACGGCCGACGTGCTGCTCGTCGCCGACGGCGACGCGCCGCACCTCGACGCGTGGTTCGGCCGCGGCGCGCGCGGCGGCGACCCCGACGCGGAGCGCGCCCTCGGCGACGCACTGTTCGGCGCCGACGGCGAGCGCACGTGGACGATCGACGCGCTGCTCGGCTGGCTCGGGTCGATGGCGGAGCGGCGCGCGTCGCGTCTGACCGGGGGGCGCGACGCCGACGCGAGCGTGCCGCTGCGCGGCGCGGAGTTCGTGCGGCGGGCGCTGCTCACCGGCGACCTCGACGGCGACGGCCGCTCCGAGGTGGTCGTCGTCTCGACGCGGCGCGAAGACGGCAACGGCGTGCTCGACGTCGTCTCTGCGCGCTGACGCCCGCGCGCCGCTGAACGCAACGAGGGCCCGGAGCGCAGTCGCTCCGGGCCCTCTCGAAGACGCGCTGCGCGCGAGCGACTAGTGGTCGTCCTTCTCGCCGCCCTCGTCGCCCTCGTGGTGATCCTCCACGCCGCCGTCGTCCGCGGCCTTCAGCTTCGCGAGGCGGCCCTTCTGCGCGTCGAAGAAGCCCTTCGCGCGCGGGTTCTCCCCGAACGTCGCCTCGAGCTTCGCGAGCGCCTTCTCGAAGAGCGCGGCGTCCTTCTCGGACTCCGCGTAGTCGAGCATGACGATGAAGAACGGCTGGATGTGCGCCTCGTCCTTGGGCTCACGGCCCTCGGCCCACATCTCGGAGAAGCGCTTCCCCGCCACGAGCGCGAGGCGCTTCGCCTCCTCGCGATCGCGCGTGCGCGGCAAGAGGCTCTCGATCTCGAGACCGAGCAGCGCGCCGTCCACCTGCGCCTTCTGCTCCGGGCTCAGCCCCTCGAACTTGGCGGCCTCGGCCTGCGCCGCCGCCAGGTCCAGCTCCTCCATCTCGATGTCGTGGAGGAAGACGAAGACGCGGTCGTCGAGCGTGCGCTCCGCCTCGGGCTTCGCCTGGATCGCGACGAACTTCGCGCCGGACTCCATCATGGCGCGGAACCCGGCCACGGAGCGGTCCTTCGCCTTCGCGATCACGTCGCCGTGCGCGTCGAGCGCGACGAGGTAGGGGAACCCCGTGCCGCCCTTCTTCTGGAGCAGGTCCTCGTCGGCCCGCCCCGGGATGCGCGTCGTGATGTGGCAGAACATCACGTACTCGGTCGAGAACGCCTTGAACTCCTCGGTGGAGAGCACACTGCCCTCCAATGCCTTGCAGGGCGGTCAGGGCGCGTACGAGCGCGAGAAGTACGCGAAGATCGGCTTGCCGGTCTCGACGGCCTTGGCCTTCGCGACGGCGTAGTCGTCGGTGAAGCCGTTCGACGTGAACCAGCTCTCGGCGACCTTCTCCTCGTACTGCTTCTGCATCTTCGCGACGTCCACGTCCTGCGCGCGCGCGGCCGTGGGCAGCGTGGCGAGCAGCATCCCCGCGAGTGCGAGGACCAGCGGTCGGATCATGCGGGCACCTCCTCCGCCGCGGGCGCCCGGCCCGCGGTCGCGCGCGACGTTAGCACGGGCGGCGCCGCTCGTGCGCTGCTCTCGGAGCGCGCGCCGCGCGGCACGTCGCGCGCGGCGCTCGCGATCGCGGGCGCGGCGGCGTGCTCGACTACCCTCTCGCGATGACTCTCGACGCCTCGTCCGTCGCCCGCGCCGCCCTGCGCCTGGCAGGCGTCGCCCACCGCACGCCGGTCATGACGTCCACCTCGGTGGACGTGCGCGCCGGCGCACACGTGCTGCTCAAGTGCGAGAACCTCCAGCGCGTCGGCGCCTTCAAGTTCCGCGGCGCCTACAACGCCATCGCGGGTCTCTCGCCGGAGGAGCGCGCGCGCGGCGTCGTCACGCACTCCTCCGGCAACCACGCGCAGGGCGTGGCGCTGGCTGCACGGCTCTGCGGCGCCGCGGCCACGGTCGTGATGCCGCACGACGCGCCGCCGGTGAAGCGCGCCGCGACCGCGGCGTACGGTGCGCGCATCGTGGACTGCGACGCGCGGGACCGCGAGGCCGTCTGCGCCGCGGAGATCGAGCGGCACGGCCTCGTGCTGGTCCACCCCTACGACGACGACCGGATCATCGCGGGGCAGGGGACTGCCGCGTGGGAGCTGTTCGACGACGCGGGGGAGCTCGACGCGCTCTTCGTGCCGGTCGGCGGTGGGGGACTCTCGTCCGGGAGCTGCCTCGCCGCCGCGGGACGCAGTCCGCGCTGCCGCGTCGTCGGCGTCGAGCCCGCGGGGGCCGACGACGCGCGGCGCTCGCTCGCCGCGGGGCGCGTCGTCTCGCTCGACGCCGTCCCCGCGACCATCGCCGACGGACTCCGCACGCGGCACATCGGAGAGCGCAACCTCGACGTGCTGCGGCGTCACCTCGCGGAGATCGTGGTCGTCTCGGACGACGAGATCGCCGACGCGCTGCGACTGCTCGTCACGCGCGCGAAGATCGTCGTCGAGCCGTCGGGCGCCGCGGCGCTGGCGGGGCTGCTCTCGGGACGCGCGCCCGTGGCGCCGGGCGCGCGTGTCGGAGTCGTCGTGAGCGGCGGGAACGTGGACCCGGCGCTGCTCGCACGGCTCTGCGCCTGAGAGCGCGCGGCGTCAGCGCCGACGCTTCGTCGTGCTGCGCCCGGTCTTCGCCCGTGCCTTCGGCGCGGAGCGCTTCCCCGCCCTCTTCGCGGGCTTGCGCGCCGACGTCTTCGCGGCCTTCTTCGGCGCCTTCCCGGGTGCCTTCCCGGGCGCCTTCCTGGCCGGCTTCTGCGCGGCCTTCGCCGCCTTGCCCTTCGGCGCCCTGGCCTGCGCGGGTTCGCGTCGCGACGACGTCTTCCCTGCGCCGGACTGCGCGGCGCCGTCGTCGGCGTGCCACGGCGCGTCGGCGGTGACCGACGGCGGGCGCGCGTGGTGCGCCTGGTAGACGCCGAGCTGGCCGCCGCCCGGCAGCGTGACGAGCGTGATCGAGCCCCAGTCCATGCGCTGGACCGGCGTGCACGCGATCCCGCGCGCCTGCATCTGGGCGGTGAACGCGTCCACGTCGTCGGTCATCAGATAGAACTCGTGGTGGCTGTTCTCGTCGCCCGGGTGCACGCCCACCTCGGACGGCGGCAGCCCGAAGATCAGCCAGCCGTGGCCGACGTCGACGTGCGGGAAGCCGAGGACGTCGCGCAGGAAGGCGCGGTCCGCCTCGGCGTCCTTCGAGTAGATGATCGAGTGCGCTCCGACGATCACGGGGTGTTCCTCCGACAGGTGGCCGCGCCGACGCGCGCGGCGCCGCGCAGGGTACGCGGCGGGAGGAGAGCGCGCACGCCGCGCGCGATGCGGGCTATCGGCGCTGGAGCCGGACCGCCGTGCCGTAGGCGAGGACCTCCGTCGCGCCCTGCATGAACTCGGTCGCGTCGTAGCGCATCGCCACGATCGCGTCGGCGCGGAGCGCCTCGGCGTGCCGCACCAGCAGCTCGTACGCGTGCTCGCGCGCCGCCTCGCAGACGTCCACGTACTCGGGGATGTTCCCGCCGCCGATCGAGCGCAGCCCGCCGATGAACCCGCGCGCGATGCCCGTCGAACGCACGACGATGCCCCGCACCACGCCGAGGTACTCCGTGATCTCGTGGCCTGCGACGTCGTTCGACGTGGTGACGATCATGGGCTGCTCCGTGGCGCGCGCACGACCGTGTCGGCGCGCTCCCGTCATGTTCCCGCCGACGGGCGACAACGCTCCGGTGCGCCGCTACGCTCTCCCGATCGACGGGAGGTGCGGGATGCCGGAGCTGCGCAGCGTGCCCGCGTACGAGCGCATCCCGCCGGGCGGCCTCGGGCTGTTCCGCTCGCGCGTGCTCGTGATCGTGCTCACGCACAAGTACCTGACGTGCGCCCACTGCGGCGCGCGGACGCGCTTCTCGCGCGCCCCCCTGGTCCCGGACGTGAACTGGCGCACGGCGCCTTCGGTCTTCGATGCCGCGTTGCAGGCGGCGTTCGACGCGCAGACGCCCGCGGGCACGTGCACGTTCGATCTCCGGTGCCGCGGTTGCGCGCGCCCGCTGCGTCTCGTCTACGAGTACGGCGAGCGCCACCAGGGTGGACCGCCGCACGTGAACGTCACGCGTGTCATCGAGTGCGCGGAGTGACGCGCATCCTGCCGCCGCCCGCGACCTGCGCGCACCGCGCCGCCCGCACCGGATCGCGCTTCCCCGCCCGACCGGGCGGGCGCGTACACTCGCCTCGGCGGAACCAGGAGGTGTCCGATGGGGATGGGGGGATGGTGGAAGCGCGCCGCCGCGGGCGCGCTCGTCGCGGCGTTCGCCGCGGGCGCGGCCGCCGGTGCATTCGACGACCTCGCGGCGCGTGACGCACGCCCGGAGGACCTGACGGCGCTCCTCGGGCGCGTCGCGGGCGGACTCGCGCGCGGCAGCGACAAGGTGCGCGGCAAGTGCATCGTCTACTGCTCGCCGGACCGGCGCACGCTGCAGGCGCGCGGGCAGCAGATCGACGAGATGATGCTCAGCGGGGCCGAGCAGTTGGCGAAGGCCGGCTTCGGGGGCAAGGGAGCGCCGCCCGAGATGGTCGTCGTCGAGGTCGAGGCGCACGGCGGGTTCGTCGGCGCGCTCGAGAGCACGGACGGCCACTCGATCCTCGTGCGCCGCGGGGCGGAGGCGTCGGAGGAGCCGGCGTCGTACGGGAAGCTGCCCGAGCTCGTCGCGCGCCCCGACGGACCGCCGCTCGCGCGCGACGTCGTCGACGCCGCGGCGCGCCTGCGCACGGAGCTGTGGTCGCGGGGCGGCAACGCCGGCACCGGCGGGGCGACGCTCTCGGGCCTGCTCGCGGCGCGGCTCGAGGCGGCGCGTGTGCCCGAGGCGGCTCCGGAGTGGCTGCACGTCGGGCTGCGTGCGTGGCTGGCGACGCGCATGGCCGGCACGGAGCTCCCGGCGCCGGGGCACATCTGCGGCGGTGCGGGCGCGCCCACGATCGCGGTGCTGCTCGATGCGACGAAGACGCCCCCCGCGCGGGTGCGAGGGCAGCTCGCGCGGCTCGTGGACGTCCTCGTGCAGCGCGACGTGGACCTCTCGGCGGCGATCGGGAAGCTCGGACCGGGCGCGGTGACCGACGAGTCGTTCGCGGCCGCGTTCGGCGTTCCGGCGGCGGAGGCCCAGGCGTTCGTGTTCCCTGCGAGCGCGGCGAGCGCCGCCTGCACCGACGGCACGCTGCCGTGCACCGTCTGCGGCGGGCGTGGCAAGTTGGAGATCGCCTGCCCGAGCTGCTGCGGCACGGGCGCGGTGGGGTGCCCGTCGTGCTTCGGGACGAGCGAGTGCCTCGCCTCCGGCTGCATCCGCGGCTACCACTACTACGAGACGGGCGACAAGGAGCGCTGCGGCTTCTGCGGCGGCTCCGGCTCCGTGAAGTGCCGCGCCTGCTCCGGCAAGGGTGCGATGCCCTGCAAGCAGTGCCGCAAGGGCGTCACGACGATGGCGTGCACGGCCTGCGACGGCGGCCGCATCCCGTGCCCCGACGCCGCCGGGGGTGCGGCGCTCGCGAAGGCGTGCGGCGAGGTCGCGGGCACGCCGTGTCCCTGGTGCAGCACGTCGAACCAGCAGACCTACTGCGAGAAGTGCTCCGGGGCCGGCTACGTCGGCTGCCGCCGCTGCTTCGGGACGACCCGCGCCCTGTGCGGCGGGTGCGGCGGCTCGGGCGTCGAGATCATGGTGTTCTCCGACGGCACGAAGGCGTCGTCGCGCAAGTGCGACGGGTGCTCGGGCAAGGGCTACACGCGCTGCGAAGTGTGCGAGGGCGGCAAGCGCCCGTGCGACTGCCGCGGCTCGGGTACGCAGCCCATGGCGCCGGAGCGCTGCCCGATGTGCGAGGGGACGGGGAAGCTCGCCGACGTCGCCACCTCGGTGGCGCGGAGGCGCGAGCGGCTGTTCCCGCCGAACGCGGAGGACGCGCGCGCCATCCAGCAGGCGATCGAGCGGGGCGTCGCGTTCCTGATGAACTGCAAGACGCAGGGCAAGTTCACGCTCGTCGAGACCCGCGGGCAGCGCAAGGGACAGCTGATGGTCCCGAGCCTCTACTCCAACGCGCTCTGCGTCTGGACGCTCGCCGCGCAGGGCATCACGCGCGAGGACCCGCGGATGGAGGCGCCGTTCGCGAACCTCGAGCAGCAGGCCGCCGACCTCGTGCGGTCCGGCGAGTCGACGACGACGCAGACCCTCGCCGAGGCGCTCCGCGCGCTCATCGGCGCGGGCGCCGCGGCCGACGACCCGAACGTCGTGGGGCTGGTGGGCCTGCTCGTGAAGGCCCAGCGCAGGAACGGCCTCTGGGCGTCGCTCACCGACGACGAGGAGGAGGGCTCCGCCTTCGACGGGCTCTTCGCCGTGGAGTCGCTCTGGGTCGCGCAGCGCCGCGGCGTCAAGGTCCCGCGCGACACGTTCGCGAAGGCGTTCCGCGCGGCGTCGAAGCTGGTCGGGCGCTCGGCGTTCGCGAAGGAGGAGTACCTGACGGGCACGGAGGTGTGCTCCGCGGTGGCGCTCGTCGTGATCGCGAAGGCCGGCTCGCTGGGCCGGGACGCCGCGACGTTCGACTACCGCGGCATGAAGGAGGTGCAGGAAGGGCTCGCGTGGCTGGACCGCTACATGGACATCCGGCAGGAACCGCGCATCAGCCGCGGGGCGTACGTCCACGGCGACTCGGCGAGCGGCTACGCCGCGTACCTGTATGCGATCCAGCGCCTGAGCATGCTCCTCAGCATCGAGGTGCTCGGCGGCGAGCGCTGGTACGCCACGGGCGCACGGCACCTGGTCGCGACCCAGCAGAAGGACGGGAGCTGGATCGAGGGCACCGACAACCCGCTCAACGGACCGGTGCGCACGACGACGTCCGCGCTGCTGTTCCTCGCCCGCGCGACCCCGGCGGTGACCGATCCGGGCGAGGAGGAGAAGTGACGGGGCGGAGCGCGGCGTGAGGGCGTGGGGCGCCTCGGCGCAGCCGAGGCGCTGTGCGGGCGCTGTGTTCCTGGTCCGCCGCCTGACGGCGGCGGACGGCGGCTGCGCCGAGGGGCTACGCGGCGCTGTGTTGCTGGTCCGCCGCCTGACGGCGTAGCGCGTCGGCTGCGCCGAGGCGCTGCGCGGCGCTGTGTTGCTGGTCCGCCGCCTTACGGCGTAGCGCGTCGGCTGCGCCGAAGCGCTACGCGGCGCTGTGTTGCTGGTCCGCCGCCTTACGGCGTAGCGCGTCGGCTGCGCCGAAGCGCTACGCGGCGCAGTGTTCCTGGTCCGCCGCCTTACGGCGGCGGACGGCGTACGGCGGGCGTGCTCACGACCGCTCCCGTTCGATACCCCCCGCCCGCGAGGGGGCCTCGTTGCGGCGAGCACCGTTGTGATGCGGGCGGTGCTCGCCGTCGAGACAGTGGTGGAGGCGGGGGGTATCGGTCCGCAGGCATCCGTAACGGGGGCCCCGGTCGTGGCGCGCGCGCTGTGCGCGTCGCCACGGCGCGCTGCGCTCGAGGTCCGCTCGCTGACGCGAGCGGACGGGCACGACCACCCTGCAACGGAACGCACGAAACCCGGGGAGCTTCGGAGGCCATTGTTCATGGCCTCCGATCGCTCGCACGGCGCCTCGGCTGCGCCGAGGCGCTACGCGGGCGCTGTGTTCCTGGTCCGCCGCCTGACGGCGGCGGACGGCGTGCTCACGACCGCACCCGTTCGATACCCCCCGCCCGCGAGGGGGCTCGA
>CALKVK010000028.1 GCA_937996235.1 uncultured bacterium
AGAGATCGCGACTCCGGCGACGCGCCGGGCGCGGGAGCTGGTGAACGATGCGGGCCAACACCTGCGAGCGGCCGGCCGCGGGGCGACCTGCATACTCCTTCCCGCGCGTCGGCGCCCCGCTCTACTCTGGCGCCGCGCGGCGCGCGTCCCCCCACGGGGGCAGCGACCGCCCGGGAGGGATGCTGCGATGGGACGATTCCTGAGACTTCTCGCCGTGCGCCTGGCGCTCGCCGGGGCGCTGCTCGCGTTCCTGCCGGGGCTCGCCTCGCGGGCCTTCGCGCAGGCCGGCGTGAACGTCGAGGAGATCACCTTCGTCGGCAACCGCCGCTACGGCGAGGAGACGCTGCGCCTCGCGCTGCGCACGAAGGAGGGGCAGCGCCTCGACCGGGCGGCGCTGCAGGAGGACGTGAACTCGCTCTACGAGTTCTTCGACTCCGTCGAGCTCGAGGAGGAGCAGACCGCGACGGGCGTGAAGCTGCGCTTCGTCGTCACCGAGAACCCCCTCGTCGCGAGCGTCTCCTACGCGGGCCTCGACCGTCTGGCCGAGACCGACGTCTCCGAGAACGTCGAGACCCGCGCCGGGCGGCCGCTCGCGGCGTACCGCCTCGAGAACGACGCGCGGCGCATCGAGCGCTTCGCGCGGCAGCAGGGCTACCACTTCGTCGAGGTCGAGACGGTCGTCACCGACGTCGGCGACACGAAGGCCGTCCAGTTCGTCGTGCGCGAGGGGCCGCAGGTGTCCGTCGACGCGATCGTGTTCGAGGGCAACGCCGGGCTGCGGCGCGAGGACCTGCTCGACCACATGGCGACGCGCGAGTCCGGCTTCCTCGGCCTCGGCGGCTCGGACTACGTCGAGGACACCGTGCGCCTCGACCTGCTCTCGTTGCGCAGCTACTACCGCTACGAGGGCTGGCTCGACGCGCGCGTGGACCTGCTCGAGCCGCAGTTCTCGGACGACCGCGAGGACGTCAGGCTGACGATCGCCGTCACGGAAGGGCCCGTCTACACCGTCAACTCGGTGCGGATCGAGGGCGGCGAGAACTACCCCGGCGGCGTGGACGCGCTGAACGAGCTCGTGCGCAGCGCGCCCGGCGCGCGCCGCCGCCAGCGCGCCATCTCCGACACGATCTCCGCGCTGGAGACCGCGTACCGCGAGGAGGGCTACTTCGCCGTGCGCGTGCTCGCCGACGAGAAGCTGCGCCCGGGGGAGACGTCGGTCGACCTCGTCTTCACGATCGAGGAGCAGTCGAAGGTGCGCGTGCGGCGCCTCGACATCGTGGGCAACACGGTGACGCAGGACAAGGTGATCCTGCGCGAGACGTCGCTCGTGCCGGGCGGCGTGCTCAACCAGAACGAGATCGAGAAGAGCGTCAACCGCCTGAAGTCGCTGCGCTTCTTCAACGGCGTCGCGGCGCGCGTGAAGGAGCCGCTCGAGGGCGAGGACCCGGGCGAGCGCGACGTCGTGTTCGAGGTGCTCGACGGCGCGCGCACGGGCCAGCTGCGCTTCGCGGTCGGGGCGTCGTCCGACCTCGGCGTGATCGGCAGCATCACGCTCACGAAGCGCAACTTCGACTGGAAGGACTGGCCCGAGCGCTTCGGCGACATCTTCACGGGGCGCGCGTTCACCGGCGCCGGCCAGACGTTCACGCTCGAGCTGTCGCCCGGCTCCGACTACTCGTCCTACCGCGTGGCGTTCACGGAGCCGTGGCTCTTCGACCGCCCCATCTCGTTCGGCTGGGACGTCTTCTACTCGAAGTTCTCGCGCTTCGACTACGACGCCAACCGGCAGGGCATCGACTTCTCCCTCGGGCGCCGCTGGACGTACCCGGGCAAGAAGCTCGACACCGTCCTCGGCGTCACGGGCACGACGCGCATCGAGAGCCAGCAGGTGGACAACATCGACCGCGAGGCGTCCTCGACGGCGTTCCTCGCCGAGCGGCGCCTCACGCTGCTGTCGGAGCGGCTCGCGCTGCGCGTGGACCGCATCGACAACTCGGCCGACCCGACGACGGGCTGGTGGGCCGAGGGCGGCACCGAGCTCGGCTTCGCCGGCGACGTGCAGCTCTGGCGCAACACGCTCGACGCGAAGCGCTTCTGGGTGGTCGCGCGCAACGACGAGGAGCGCGAGCACGTGTTCTCGCTCGGCGCGAACTTCGCCTACGCGCAGCCGCTCGGCGGCTCCGAGGAGGCCGACCCGAACCTGTTCGACGAGGAGTTCGTGCCGATCTACGAGCGCTACCGCGCGGGCGGCTCGACCACGGTGCGCGGCTTCGCGTTCGGCGGCGCCGGGCCGCACGGCCAGGGCGACCCGCGCTTCGAGTTCCGCAACTCCGAGCGGGGCAACACGCGGCGCCGCGACCTGCGCCTCGCCGAGACGGCCGTCTCGGTGCTCGACAACGACGGCGACCCGATCGGCGGCGACGTGCTGCTCGCGGCCTCCGCGGAGTACCAGTTCCCCGTCTACGAGGACGTGCTGCGCGGCGTGCTGTTCTTCGACACGGGCATGGTGCGCGACGGCTTCGGCAGCTCGCACGGCCTCGAGGAGTCGGACGTCGCCGACCTGCGGCGCCGGCTCGCGGCGGGGGCGGTGCGCGACCGGCGCCTGGCGCGGCGGCTCTCCGACTTCGACGACGGTCCGGCGTTCCTGTCGGACATGCGCATGTCCGTGGGCTTCGGCTTCCGGATCCGGGTCCCGATCTTCGGCCAGCAGCCCATCGCCCTCGACTTCGGCTTCCCGATCAAGGACCAGGACGGCGACGATCGTCAGCTCGTCTCGTTCTCGATCGCGCGCGACTTCTGATCCGGGGGGCCCGAGGCGGCCCCCGGGCCGGCTGCCGCAGACGAGGACGCCGGGGCCCGCCGCCGGGGCGGCCCCGCGTCAGGACATGGACACGACCGGCGGCCCGCCGCCGGGCCGCTCTCCGAGGTGAACGATGAAGCGCTTCACGGCTTTCGTGGTGGGGGTCCTGCTCTCGGTGGTGGCCGCCGAGTCCGCGTGGTCGCAGGGCACGCCCGCGTCTGCGGCACCCGGCTCCGGCGGGATCGCGTTCGTCGACATGCGGCGCCTCTTCCAGGAGTACTGGCGCTTCGACCAGGTCCAGCAGCAGCTCGTCGACCGGCGCGAGGCCCTGACCGCGCAGTTCCGCAAGGAGAAGGTCGCGATCGAGCAGCTCATGGAGAAGTCGAACACGCTGAACACGGACTCGCAGGAGTTCCAGGAGCTCGCCGACGAGATCGAGACGCGCCGCTACATGCTCAAGTACCGGCAGGACACGGCGGTCAAGCGCCTGGAGCGCGACGCGGCCAAGCAGGAGACGATGCTCTATCGCGCGGTCTTCCGCGAGTGCCAGGCCTACGGCGAGTCGCGCGGTCTCGCGGCGGTCCTGCAGTACCGCACGCTCGACGAGATGCTGCCGCAGGACGCGGCGGGCGACATCGACACGGTGGTGGGGCTGCGGCCCGTCGTCTGGCGCGACGACCGTGCGGACGTGACGTCGGCCATCCTGGCCAACCTGAACGCCGACGCGCCGCCGCCGCAGCCGAAGGAGCAGCCGGCGAACGACGGGGCCGGCGGCGGCGACGACGCCGGGAAGTAGCCCGGCCCGCCGCGGGCGGCACCCCCGGCGCGCCGCGGGGTCGCTGGACGGCGTCGCCGGGTTCTAGGACAATCCCCGCCCGTGCCGAGGAAGCAGCGCTCGATCACCCAGCCGTACGAGCTGGCCGGGGTGGGGCTCCACACGGGGCGCGCCACCACGATCCGCGTGCTCCCGGCGCCGGACGACCACGGCATCGTGTTCGTCCGCACGGACCTGCCCGACCGCCCGCGCATCCCGGCCGACGCGGACTACGTCGACGGCTCCGGACGCCGCACGTCGATCCGCTTCGAGGGGGCCGAGGTGCACACGGTCGAGCACCTGCTCGCCGCGTGCAACGCGCTCCGCATCGACAACCTGGTCGTCGAGATCGACGGTCCCGAGCTGCCGGGGCTCGACGGCAGCGCGCTGCCGTTCGTCGAGGCCCTGCGCGGCGGGCGCCCGGTCGACCAGTCCGCCGACCGCCGCGAGTTCCAGCTCCTCCAGCCGCTCGCGGTGAGCACGCCCGGCGGCGAGGCGTCGATCGTGGCGCTGCCGGCGGAGTCCGGACTCACGTTCAGCTACACGCTGGACTACTCGGAGAACCCCTTCGTCGGCGCGCAGTACTACTGGGTGCGCCTGACCGAGAACGCGTTCGTGAGCGAGGTCGCGCCCGCGCGGACCTTCTGCATGGAGCACGAGGCGCAGCAGCTCCGGGCCGCCGGTCTCGGGCGCGGCGCCACCTACGAGAACACCCTGGTCTTCGGCGAGAAGGGGCCGATCGAGAACCGCCTGCGCTTCCCCGACGAGCCCGTGCGCCACAAGCTGCTCGACCTCATCGGCGACTTCGCGCTGCTGAACCTCGACCTGGCCGCGCGCATCGTCGCCACGAAGGCCGGGCACGAGCTCAACGCGCAGATGGTGCGCGCCCTGCTCTCGCACGTCCGCGACACCGAGATCGCGGAGGGGCTGCGCCGCGACTCGACGATCGACATCCGCGAGATCCTGCGCATCCTGCCGCACCGCTATCCGTTCCTGCTGATCGACCGCGTGATCGAGGTCGAGGGGCTGAAGCGCGCGGTCGGCATCAAGAACGTCACCATCAACGAGCCGTTCTTCCAGGGCCACTGGCCGCAGGCCCCGATCATGCCCGGCGTGCTGATCGTCGAGGCGATGGCGCAGCTCGCGGGCGTGCTGCTGTTCCGCAAGCTCGACAACACGAACAAGCTGGCGGTGCTGCTCTCGATCGACAAGGTCAAGCTGCGCCGCTCCGTCGTGCCGGGCGACCAGCTGCGCATCGAGGCCGAGGCGCTGAAGGTGCGCTCCCGCTCCGCGCGCGTGCACTGCCGCGCGACCGTCGAGGGCAAGCTCGCGTGCGAGGCGCAGATCAACTTCATGCTCACGGACGCATGAGTCGCGGCCCGACCGACCGGTCCGCGCGCGGTGTGCGCCCGTGAGCCGCATCCACCCGCTCGCGCACGTGGATGCGTCCGCGGTGCTCGATCCGAGCGTCGTGGTCGGACCCTTCGCGGTGATCGGGCCCGGCGTCCGGATCGGCGCCGACTGCGAGATCCGGACGCACGCCGTGATCGACGGTCCGGGCACCACGCTCGGCGCGCGCAACGTCGTCCACTCGCACGCGGTGCTCGGCGGGCCGCCGCAGGACAAGAAGTACCACGGCGAGGACGTTGCGGCGGTGATCGGCGACGACAACGTGTTCCGCGAGTTCTGCACCGTCAACCGCGGCACGCCCGGGGGCGGCGGGCTCACGCGCGTCGGCTCGCGGGGCCTGTTCCTCGCCGGGGCGCACATCGCGCACGACTGCTTCGTCGGCGACGACGTGATCCTCGGCAACAACGTGCTGCTCGCCGGGCACGTCGTGGTCGAGGAGCGCGCGTCGATGAGCGGCGGCTCGGGCATGCACCACTTCGGCACGATCGGCACGCTGGCGTACATCGGCGGGCTGACGCGCCTCGTGCGCGACGCGCCGCCCTTCATGATCACGGAGGGCCACCCGGCCCGGACGGTGAAGGTCAACGCGATCGGCATGGCGCGGGCGGGCTACTCGCCCGAGCGCATCGAGACCGTGCGCCGCGCGTTCCGCCACGTCTTCCGGCGTCTGCACGCCACCTGGCAGGAGTCGTTCGCCGCCCTCGACACCGCCGGGATCGCCTCGCCCGAGGTGGACCGGCTGCGCGACTACTTCGCGAAGATGGCGGCCGGCCGCCACGGCCGTGCGCGCGAGGCGCTGCGGCACTGAGCGTCGGGCGCCGTGGCGCCCCGAGGAGGAGACCGTGACCGCCGCGCAGCCCGCGAAGGCCCCCGTGCGCACCGCCGTGATCGGCGCGGGAGCGTTCGGCCGCCACCACGTCCGCATCCACCACGAGCTCGCGGAGTCGGAGCTCGCGCTCGTCGTCGACCGCGACCCGGAGATCCGGCGCAGGGTCGAGGAGACGTACGGCGTCCCGACCTCGGCCGACGTGGCCGACGTCCCCGACGACGTCCTGGCGGTCTCGATCGCCGTGCCGACCCAGCTCCACCACGCCGTGGCGCTGCCGTTCCTGCGCCGGGGCGTCTCGGTGCTCATCGAGAAGCCGATGGTCCGGACGCTCGAGGAGGGGCGCGACCTGATCGCCGCCGCGGAGGCCTCCGGCGCGGTGATCGGCGTGGGGCACGTGGAGCGCTTCAATCCTGCCGTGCGCGCGCTGCGCGAGCACGACGTCCGCCCGCGGTTCATCGAGGCGTCGCGCGTCGCGCCGTTCTCGTTCCGCTCGGCCGACGTGGGCGCCGTGCTCGACCTGATGATCCACGACATCGACCTGGTCCTCGCGCTCGCGGGCTCGCGGCCGGTGCGCGTCGAGGCCGTCGGCGTCGCGGTCCTGACGCCGCACGAGGACCTGGCGAGCGCCCGCGTGGTCTTCGAGAACGGCTGCGTCGCGAACCTGACTGCGAGCCGCGTCGCCACGAAGACCGAGCGCAAGATCCGCGTCTTCGGCTCCGACGCGTACCTCGTGGCCGACGTCGGTACCCGCGAGGGGTGGCTCTACCGCAAGAGCCCCGACCTGACGGTGGAGCGCGTGATGGAGCTGCGCCGCGGCGCGACGTCCCTCGCGGACCTCCAGGGCGCGGTCTTCGGCGAGCTGCTCGTGACGGAGAAGCTGAGCGTGCCGCCGGGCGACGCGCTGACCGAGGAGATCCGGCACTTCCTCGGGTGCGTCCGCGACCGCGCGCGGCCCGAGGTCGGCGGGGCCGAGGGGCTCGCCGCCGTCTCGCTGGCGCTGCAGATCCTCGAGGCGATCCGCGCCAACGCCGGCGCCTGAGCCGGACGCCCGCTGCCCTCCCGGCGTTTCGTTCCCGCCCCGGACACGGCCCGCTAGCCTGCGCGGTTTCCCTGTCCATTCACCCGGACCCGCCGGCGGTGGGGCTCGGCGCGGCGTGTCGCCGCGCGACGCAAGCTCCGCCCTCGTGCCCGACGGGGACCGGAACTCGGAGGTGCTCGGTGTCCCAGATCAGCGTCCAGGAGCTGCTCGACGCAGGCGTCCACTTCGGCCATCGCACGAGCCGGTGGAACCCGAAGATGAAGCCCTTCCTGCGGGGCAAGCGCAACTCGATCCACATCATCGACCTGGCTTCGACCGTGCGCGGCCTCCTGCGCGCGACGCACTTCCTGCGCGCCGTCACCGGCGAGGGCTACGACGTGCTCTTCGTCGGCACGAAGCGCAGCGCGAAGAACGTGATCCGCGAGGAGTCGATGCGCTGCGAGATGCCGTTCGTCACGGAGCGCTGGCTGGGCGGCACGCTGACGAACTTCGAGACGATCCGCGGGCGCCTCAACCGCCTCGAGGAGCTCGAGACTGTCGAGACCTCCGGCGAGCTCGTCACGTACTCGAAGAAGGACCAGTCGCGGCACGCGCGCGAGAAGCGCAAGCTGATGAAGAACCTCGCGGGCATCCGCACGATGAGCAGCCTGCCGGGCGCCATCGTGATCGTGGACCCGCGTCGCGAGCACATCGCCGTGCGCGAGGCCAACCGCTGCAACATCCCGATCGTGGCCCTGGTCGACACCGACAGCGACCCGGACCCGATCGACATCCCGATCCCGGCGAACGACGACGCCATGCGCAGCGTCTCGACGCTCGTGCGGCGCCTCGCGGACGCGTGCCAGACCGGCAAGCGCGCGGCGAAGTCGAAGGCCGCCGAGGTGCGCCGCGGCATGGACGTCGACTCGAGCACGCAGGCGGCGATCGCCGAGGCCACGGGCGAGACGGGTCGCCGCGGCCCGAGCAAGACGGTCGTCGTGCGGCGCGCCCAGGGCGACGCCGCGGCACCGAAGAGCGAGGACGGCGCCGCCGAGGCGGCCGGCGACGCCCCCGCGAACGGCTGAGCGGGCACGCCCGCCGGCCACGTACGACGCGGCGCCGGACGCGCGCAGGGAGGCCTCGGTCCCCTGCGCCGCCCGGCGCCCGCGCCACGACCAGGGAACCCCACAGGACACGCGCCCCACGGGCACCACGACGCGGAGACGAGAGGAAGCCATGGAGATCGACGCGAAGACCGTGATGAAGCTGCGCCAGATGACCGGCGCCGGGATGATGGACTGCAAGAAGGCGCTCCAGGACTCCGAGGGCGACCTCGAGAGGGCCAAGGACGTGCTCCGCGCGAAGGGTCTGAAGGACGCGGAGAAGAAGAGCGGCCGCCGCGCGAAGGAAGGCGTGGTGGGCGTGTACCTGCACCACAACAAGAAGCTCGCCGCGCTCGTCGAACTGCTCTGCGAGACGGACTTCGTCGCGATGAACGACAAGTTCCAGGAGCTCGCGCGCAACCTGGCGATGCACGTCGCCGCGACCAGCCCCTCGCCGCAGTTCCTGCGCATCGAGGACGTGCCGGCCGACGTGCTCGACCGCGAGCGTGCCATCTACCGCGAGCAGGTCGCCGACAAGCCCGCGCAGATCCAGGACAAGATCATCGAGGGCAAGGTGCAGGCGTTCTACAAGGAGCGCGTGCTCCTCGAGCAGCCGTACGCGATGGACGCGAGCCTCGGCTCCGTGCGCGACGTCCTGACGTGGGCGAAGTCCAAGGCCGGCTTCGGCGAGAACACGATCATCCGCCGCTTCGTGCGCTGGGAGATCGCGGACGACATCCCGACGCCCGGCGGCGAGGGCTCGGACAGCGACGACTGACGTGGCCGACGCACGGCCGCCGCGCGTTCTCCTGAAGCTGTCCGGCGAAGCGCTCTGCGCCGCCGGCGGGCGCGGGTTCGACGTGGCGGCGGCCCTGCCCCTCGCACGCGAGCTCGCCGCGACGGCGGCGGCGGGCGTGCAGGTTGCCGTGGTGGTGGGGGCGGGCAACCTCTTCCGCGGCGCGGAACTCGAGGGCTCGTCGGTCGCGCGCGACAGCGCGGACCGCATGGGCATGCTCGCGACGCTCATGAACGGGCTGTTCCTGCGCGACGTGCTCGCGGCCGAGGGCGCCGACGCGCTCGTGCTCACGGGGCTGCGGGCGCCCGAGACCGCGCGCACCTTCACCGCCCGCCGCGCCGTCGCGGCGCTCGAGGCGGGGCGCATCGTCATCTGCGCGGGCGGGACGGGGCACCCGTACTTCACGACCGACACCGCCGCGGCGCTGCGCGCCCTCGAGATCGGCGCCGATCGCCTGCTCAAGGCCACCAAGGTCGACGGCGTCTACAGCGCCGACCCCGTGCGGCACCCGGACACGGCGGTGCGCTACGACACCGTCACGTTCGACGAGTGCCTGCGACTCGGCCTCGGCGTGCTCGACCAGGCCGCGTTCGCCCTGTGCCGCGACGGGGGCGTCGAGATCTTCGTCTTCGACATGCGCACGCCGGGCGCGATCGCCCGCGCGGCCCGCGGCGAGGGTCGCGGGACGCGCGTCCACCGCGGCTGAGGCGCGCGCGCAAGGGCGCGCGGCGCAGCTCCTCGTCGCGCCGGCCGCGGGTGAGCTCCGTCGTTCTTCGTCGCGTGCGGGTCTCCGCCACCGCGCCGCGGACGTGGGAACTGCTCCGGGAGACTGCTACGATCGCCGCCTTCCCCGCCGACGGAGCGCTGCCATGTACGACGACATCCTGCTCGAGGCCGACGAGAAGATGGAGAAGGCGCTGGAGCACCTGACGCACACGTTCCGCGGTGTGCGCACCGGCCGCGCCTCGCCCGGGCTCGTCGAGGACATCCGCATCGAGTACTACGGGGCCCAGGCTCCGCTCAAGCACGCTGCGTCGATCTCGGTGCCCGAGCCGCGCCTGATCGTCATCAAGCCGTTCGACCAGTCCACGGTGAACGACGTGGTGAAGGGCATCCAGAAGTCGGAGCTCGGCATCACGCCCCAGACCGACGGGAAGCTGATCCGCCTGGCGATCCCCCCGCTCAGCGAGGAGCGCCGGAAGCAGCTCGTGGCGCTCTGCAAGGAGAAGGCGGAGGAGGGGCGCGTCTCGCTCCGCAACATCCGGCGCGAGGCGAACCGGCAGGCCGAGGGTGCGGTGCAGGACGGCGCGGTGTCCGAGGACGACTTCCAACGGCTCCGGACCGAGATCGACGACCTCACGAAGCGCTTCGAGAAGAAGATCGACGACTCCCTCGAACGGAAGACGAAGGAGATCCTCGAGGTCTGACGCCGCGGTCCGCGCCCGGAGCGCCGCTGCCCCCATCGTCTAGCCAGGTCCAGGACATCGGCCTTTCAAGCCGGTAACACGGGTTCGAATCCCGTTGGGGGTACCACGCGCCGGGCCGGGGCCGCGTGCCCAGCGCTCCTTCCGCCGTCCCCTCGGCGCCGTCGCCGGCGCCGCCACCGGCCGGGTGCGCCGCGGAGCCGCGCCCCGCATGCGCCGCGTCGCGGCGTGCGTATCGCTGTCGATACGTAGACGGCGATACGGGAATCGTCGAAATCGGTAAAAGTTCCCGTGGAGATGGGCAATCTGAGGGTACGAGGACCGAGACCCCGGGCAGGGTGTCTTCGGGCAGTTCCTCATGGGCAGCGGCGGCGGGCCGGAGTTGGACTCCGGCCGACGCCGGAACCGAACGGCAGTGTGCAAGGGGGAGAGATGAACATTTCCAAGTTCGTTGCGGCCGCAGTGGTCGTTGCGGGGCTCGCGGGCCTCGCGCCGACCGCCGAGGCCGGCACGATCTCGGTCCAGCTCGCCGCGTTCTCGCGCGACACGGGTGTCGGCCAGGGCGGCGAGTTCAAGGTTACGGCGTTCAGCGGCGGGTACGCGCCGTCGTACTCGCAGATCACTGCGTACGACAACGGCCTCTTCCACTCCTTCTGCATGGAGCGGAACGAGGACCTGTCGGGCGTCACGAACTACCAGCTGAACACCGCGACCGTCGCGGGCGGCCGCAGCGGCGGCAACCCGGACGCGCTCTCGGGCGAGGCCGCGCGCCTGTTCTACGCCTGGTGGACGAACGGCTGGCTCGCGAACGGCGTCGCGTACGACTACTCGAACTCGTCGGCGCGCACGACCGACGCCGAGGACATGCAGCTCGCGCTGTGGTTCCTCGAGGGTGAGGTCACGCAGACGCAGCTCACCACGTGGGACAACGGCAAGGCCCAGGACTACGTGGACTTCGCGAACTCCGTCACGTGGGCCGACCTCGGCCATGGCACGTGGAGCGGCATCGGCGACGTCCGCGTCGTGAACAACTTCAGCGCGACCGGCGCGAACAAGCAGGACATCCTCGTGGTGGTCCCGCTGCCTCCGGCCGCCCTGCTCGGCTTCGGCATGCTCGGCGGCCTCGGGCTCATCGCCTCGCGGCGCCGTCGCCGCGCGCAGGCCTAGCGGCCCGCGGTCCCTTGCACGCCCGGCGGCCCCCGTCGCACTTCGGTGCGGCGGGGGTCTGTCGATTCGCGGGCACAGGGCGTGCGAAGCACGCCCTGTGCCCGCGGCGTTGCGTTGGCGTGTGCTCGGGCGCCGAGCACGGCTGCGACGCGGGCGGTGGCCGTCGGCGGCGACCCTGCGCGCACGCCAGCCGCCCGGCACTGGCGCGTGCGGAGCACGCGCGCGCCGGGCGGCGGGAGAGTGAGCGCGCGAGAGCGAAGCACGCCCTGTGCCCGCGGCTCCAGTGGGGTGCTCGCGGGCGTGCGTCACCTACGCGGGTGACGTCCACCCCCTCGGTCGCGGTGGGGGTCACGCCGCGTGCGGAGCACGCGTCGCGCCCCCGTTTCCAGTGGGGTGCACGCCGGCGTGCGGCGCCCTACGTCGACGGCGTCATCGCCCTCGGTCGCACGGCCGGCGAGCACCATCCCGACGGCACTGGCGCGTGCGAGCGGGGTCACGCCGCGTGCGGAGCACGCGTCGCGCCCCCGTTTCCAGTGGGGTGCACGCCGGCGTGCGGCGCCCTACGTCGACGGCGTCATCGCCCTCGGTCGCACGGCCGGCGAGCACCATCCCGACGGCACTGGCGCGTGCGAGGCACGCGCGTGCCATCGGGGGGAGGGGCGTGCCATCCGCGGGGAGGGGGCGCGCCATCGGCGGGTGCGCGCGGCGCGGTCGTGGGCGGCCGGGCGCCGAGGGGCGTCATCTCAGCGCGAGAGCGCGGTCACGCGCGGTTCTCCGCCGAGGTGCACGGGGTGTCCGCGGGTGTCTCCGACGCGGACGGACGTCACACGCCGCGTCCGGGATTCTCGACCGATTCGAGATTTCCTGCGGCGCTCTCAAAACGGGAAGCGCGGCAGTCGCTGCGGCGGCTCCGCGCTCGCGTTGCGCGTCGTCGTGCCGCGATGTTCAGTCAGGCATGACTCATTTCGAGAATCTCAGCATTTCGAGGCCAATTCAGGCTGATCCGAGTCTCTAAAGAGTGCATTTCTCGGGCCCGATAGCCCCCTCGCTGCACGGGAGCGCGGCCGGCCGCCGACGCCGGTCACGTTCGCGACGACGGAGGGAGATGCTACGATGCCCGCACGCGCTGGACGAAGCGGAGGACGCCGATCGATGGTCGTGACCGGCCTCATCGCCGCCGTCGCGACCGCGGTGATCGGGACGACGGCCGAGAGCCGTCCCGCCGGTCCCATGATCGCGAATCGGACCTACTACGGAGAGATCACGGCTCCCGACTCCCTCGGGCCCGACGTCGACGAGTACGTCGCGACGTTCCTCGCGGGCGAGGGCATCCAGTGCGTCGCGACCTCGAAGCAGGGCCGTGGCGTCTGGTCGAACCTGCTGCCCACGGTTGACCTCGTGTCGCCCGACGGCACGGTGCTCACGCCGAAGTTCTACACGCGGCGCTCCGGCAAGGAGTTCTACGTGCCGGACTTCAAGGTCCCCGAGACCGGCGAGTGGACCGTCCGCGTCTCCGGTGACCAGGGGACGCTCGGCACCTACTCGTCGCGCTTCAAGGTCCGCAACCGGCGCATCGTCGCGCGCCAGCGCAGCCAGCTCAGCACGAAGTCGGCCGTCGTCCAGCGCACCCACTCGGTCGACGTCATCGCGGGCTCCACGGTGCGCGTGAACCTGCGCCACGTCGGCGCGCGCAGCGCTCCCGTGCAGTTCCTCTCGATCCGCGGTCCCGACGGCGCGAACGTCCCGCTGCCGCCGACCGAGTCCGACCTGCCCTACGTCTCGGAGTTCGACCTGCCCGACGCCGCCGCGACGGGCACGTACGAGTTCGTGATCGCCTTCGACCCGTCGGCCCCCGCGGACGCGTGGGCGCAGTACGAGATCCGGAGCTGGATCGTGCCTCCGGACCGCGTCCGCTCCACGACGCCGTTCCAGCTCTCGAAGACCGAGCCGCGCCTCAGCCGCGCCGCGACCAGCGTGAGCGCGACGCCCGGCGGCACGGTCACGTTCCAGGGCTCGAACTTCTCGACGAACGGCAAGCTCCGAGTCCAGCTCGACGGCGCGGACGTCCCGATCGTGGCCGGCGCGAACTCGTGGGTCGAGGTCACGGTGCCGGGCACGCTGTCGGTCGCGACCGCCGACGTCACCGTGTTCAACGCCGACGGCCAGGCCGACTCCATCGACGGGTTCCTGGCGCTGCAGCAGGTGGCTCCGCCGCCGCAGCCGCCCGCGCCGACCCCGACGCCGACCCCGACGCCCACGCCGACGCCGTCGCCGTCCGCGAACTTCACGTGGACGGACTTCACGCCCTCCTCGGGCACGCGCACCGTCTACGTGAGCAGCTCCACGGGCAACGACGCGAACGACGGGCTCTCGCAGGCGACGCCGGTCAAGACGATCGCCAAGGGCTACTCGCTCCTGCGCACGGGCCAGCCCGACTGGCTGCTGCTCAAGCGCGGCGACACGTGGAACCTCGAGACGCTCATGATCGACAAGAAGGGCAAGTCGCAGAGCGAGCCGATGCTCTTCTCGGCGTACGGCAGCGGCTCGCAGCGGCCGCGGCTCCTCGACAGCGGCCTCAAGATCAAGTACGGCGTGGACTGCAGCAACCTGGCGTTCGTCGGGCTGCACCTCGAGCGCACGTCCCCGTCGGCCGGCGGCCCCGGTGCGGCGATGCAGTTCCTGGGGCACGGCGACCACCTGCTCATCGAGGACTGCTACGCCGGCAACTTCGCCACGAACATGGTCATCCAGGGCGAGGGCGGCCAGCTCAACGACCTCCGCATCCGCGGCAGCGTGATCGTGGACGCGTACTCGACCAGCACCGCGCACTCGCAGGGCCTCTACCTCGAGAACGCGCACGGCGTGCTGATCGAGGGCTGCGTGTTCGACCACAACGGCTGGAGCGCGACCGACACGCTGGGCGTGCCGACCGTCTTCAACCACAACATGTACATCCAGTACGACTGCAGCAACGTGACCGTCCGGAACACGATCTCCGCGCAGGCGTCGAGCCACGGCCTGCAGCTCCGTCCGGGCGGCGTCTGCGACGACAACCTGTTCCTCTCCAACCCGATCGGCGCGCTGTTCGGCAGCGCCGGCGTGGCGTGGACGAACGTGCCGGTGGGCGGCTCCGTCCAGCGCAACGTGGTGCTCGAGAGCCGTGACATCGACACGCGCAACCAGCGCGGCCACGGCCTGTGGATCGAGCGCGTCAAGGGCGTCGAGGTCGCGGGCAACGTCGTGGCCCACAAGACGGCCGGCGGCGACGCCAAGGCCTTCACCTTCTACGACCTCTTCGAGGACGTCTACGTCCACGACAACGTCGTCTACGACTGGACCCACCCGACCAACACGACGTACGGCTTCTTCATCCCCGGGACCGCCAGCGGCACCAACCGCATGGTCGCGAACCGCATCCAGCAGTCGCGCGGCGTCCTCGTGAAGCACAACCTGACCTTCGCCGCGGGCGTCTTCGCCTACAGCGGCAACACGTACTGGTCCGGCGCGGCCGCGAACTCGTGGTTCCAGATCGGGACCACGCGCTACGGCTCGACGAACTGGGCGAGCGTCTCCGGGGAGGCGTCCTCGACGACCTACGGGTCGGCGAACTTCTCGCACCCGGACCGCACGATCGCGGACTACGACGCGAGCATCGGCGGCAGCGGCTCGCTGGCGAGCTTCCTCACGGAGGCCCGCAAGCAGTCCCGCGCCACCTGGCGCAACGAGTACAGCGCGGTGGGAGCGAACGCGTACTTCCGCGCCAACTTCGACCTGCCGTAGCCGCTCCGCCGGGTCCTGCACCGGCACGGAGCGGACCATCCGACGCCGCAGCGGCCCCACCGCTGCGGCGTCTTCGATTCCCGCGCGTCCCGGACCGCCGACCGGGCGCCGCCGGCGGCGCGGAAAACGGCGCCCCGAGGCTCGGTCGTAGTAGCGTCGCGCGCGGCCGTGGCCCGCCTGTTCATGAGGACGCAAGCACCCGAGCGGTCCGGAGCGCCGACCGACGCGCGCCGCACCGCGACGCGGGAGCGCGCCCGCGTCGCGCTCCGGCGGCGCGGCGCGCGCGGGCCGGGCTGACCCCGCATGGCAGCGGACGTCGCCGTGGTGGTCATCGGACGCGACGAGGGGGAACGGCTCGTGCGCTGCCTCGAGGCGCTCCGTGGCTTCGACGGGCCCGTCGTGTACGTGGACTCGGCCTCCTCGGACGGCAGCCCGGCGCGCGCGCGGGAACTCGGCGTCGACGTCGTCGAGGTGGATGCGTCGCGCCGTCTCACGGCCGCGCGCGGACGGAACGCGGGGCTCGCGCACCTGCGCGAGCGCGGTGTGCTGACCGAGTTCGTGCAGTTCGTCGACGGGGACTGCGTGCTCGCGCCGGGCTGGCTCGAGGCCGCGGCCGCCGCGCTGCGCGCGGATCCCGCGCTCGCCGCCGTCTGCGGCCGCCTGCGCGAGGTGGACCGCGCGGCGAGCCTCTGGAACCGCCTGGCCGACATCGAGTGGGATGGCCCCGTCGGCGAGGTGCGTCACTGCGGGGGCATCGCGATGTACCGCAGCGCGCCGCTCCTCGAGGTCGGTGCCTTCGACGAGACGATCGCCGCCGGCGAGGAGCCCGAGCTCTGTCTGCGCCTGCGCCGCCTCGGACTCCGGCTCCGGCGCCTCCCGCACGAGATGGCCGCCCACGACATCGCCATGACGCGCTTCTCGCAGTGGTGGCGCCGCACGGCGCGCGCGGGCCGCGCCTATGCGGCGGGGAAGGCCCGCCACGGCACCGGCCCCGAGCGCTTCTGCGTGCGCGAGTGCCGCAGCATCGTGTTCTGGGGCGGCGTCGTACCCGGGCTGGCGCTCGCGCTCGCCTGGCCGACGCACGGCCTCTCGCTGCTCCTCCTCGCCGGGCACGTCGTCCTCGGCTGGCGCGTGTTCCGTGCGGCGCGGCGCGCGGGGCGGCCCCGCGGCGACGCCGCGCTCTGGGCCGCCGCCTGCGTCGTGGGCAAGCCGGCGCAGTTCCTGGGGCTGCTGGGGGCGCGGCGCACGGGCGCGCCGGGTGCCCGTCCGTGAGCCGTGCTTCGCCTTCCGCCGAGCCGACTGCGCGTTCAGGTGCGCTCCGCCGAATGACGAAGATGGCTGCTGGGGGGCCGGGTCGCGCGGACCCCGGAGCACTCCGCGCATGATGAGCCTGGTCCCGTCGACCCAAGTCCTGCCGCTCCTGGTGTGGACGCCGCTCATGCTCGCGCTCTGCCCGGCGCTGGGCGCTCGCAGGGTGGTGCTCGGCGCGCTGATCCTCGGCTGGCTGCTCCTGCCGCAGGCGTACTTCGACCTGCCGGGGCTGCCCATGCTCACGAAGCCCGCGGCGGTGGCGATCGCGGCCGTGTGCTGCCTCTGCGCCTTCGACCTGCACACGCTCGCGACGTTCCGGCCGCGCTGGTTCGACCTGCCGGTGCTCGTGTTCTGTCTCGTGCCCTTCGCGAGCTCGATCTCGAACGGACTGGGCGCGTGGGACGGCCAGACGCCGGCCTTCGACCACACCGCGCGCTGGGCGGTGCCGTACCTCGTCGGGCGGCTCTACGGGCGCACCCCGGAAGGGCGCCGCGACATCGTCCGCGTTCTGATCCTCGGCGGGCTCGTCTACGTCCCGCTGTGCCTCTTCGAGATCCGCATGAGCCCGCAGCTCCACCGGATGGTGTACGGCTACTTCCCGCACCAGTTCGGCCAGACGGTGCGCTGGGGCGGCTGGCGGCCGACCGTGTTCCTCGACCACGGGCTCGCGGTCGGCATCTTCATGTCGGCGATCGCCGTGGTGCTGGTCTGGCTCGCCGCGAGCGGCGTGTCGCGGACGGTCTTCGGGCTCCGGACGGGCTGGTGCGCGGCCGTCGTCGTCGTCGTGTCCGTCCTGTGCAAGTCGAGCGGGGCGATCGTGCTGATGCTGCTCGCGCTCGCCGCCCTGTTCGCGGGACGGCTGCTGCGCACGCGCATCCCGATCGTGGCGCTGCTGCTGTTCGCGCCGATCTACGTCACGCTGCGCGCACCGAACCTCTGGTCGGGCGAGAGCATGGTCGAGGTCGCGCGCGCGGTGGAGCAGGAGCGCGGCGACTCGCTGGAGATGCGCCTGCGCTCCGAGAACGCGCTGGTGGAAAAGGCGCTCGAGCAGCCCGTCTTCGGCTGGGGCGGCTGGGGCCGCAACCGTGTCGAGGACGACGACGAGGGACGCAAGGTCGTGACCGACGGGCTGTGGATCATCGTGCTCGGGAAGTACGGGGCCGTCGGCCTGCTCGCACTGCTCGGGATGCTCGTGCTCGCCCCCGTGCGGTACGCCCGCACGCTGCCCGTCTCGCTGTACACGCACCCCGCGTTCGCCGAGGGGCCGGCGCTGATGGCCGTCGTGGCGCTCTACGCGGCGGACGCCGTCTTCAACGCGTTCCCGAGTCCGTGCGCGACGCTCGCGTGCGGGACCCTCGGGAGCGCGGCATTGGCGCTGCCGTCGGACGTCGCACTCCTGCAGCAGCGCCTGCGCCGGCTGATGGCCGCGCGCGCCACACCCGGAGAGGTGCCGGCATGAGCGTCCCC
This sequence comes from uncultured bacterium, assembly GCA_937996235.1. Taxonomy (GTDB): domain Bacteria; phylum Planctomycetota; class JAJSAM01; order JAJSAM01; family JAJVHW01; genus CALKVK01. The sequence continues at coordinate 17,920 of CALKVK010000028.1, forward strand.
GAGCGCCTCGTGATCGTGTCGCCGGCGCGCGACGAGGCCGACTACGCGGAGCGCACGCTCGCGTCGGTCGCCGCGCAGACGCGCCCGCCCGACCTGTGGGTCGTCGTGGACGACGGCTCGAGCGACGCGACGCCGGAGATCCTCGCGCGCTGGTCCGAGCGCCTGCCGTACCTGCGCGTGGTGCGCCGCGACCAGCGCCCGACGCGCAGCGTCGGTCCCGGGGTCGTGCGCGCGTTCTACGCCGGTCTCGCGACGGTGGACCTCGACGACTTCGCGTACCTCTGCAAGCTGGACCTCGATCTCGACCTGCCCCCGCGCTACTTCGAGCTGCTGCTCGCGCGCATGGCCGCGGAGCCGCGCGTCGGCACCTGCAGCGGGAAGCCGTACTTCCCGTCGCCGGGCGGCGCGCTCGTCAGCGAGATGGTGGGGGACGACGTCTCCGCGGGCATGACGAAGCTCTTCCGCACGAGCTGCTTCCGCCAGATCGGCGGCTTCGTGCGCGAGGTGATGTGGGACGGCATCGACTGCCACCGCTGCCGCATGCTCGGCTGGATCGCGGAGAGCTGGGACGACCCGGACCTGCGCTTCGTGCACCTGCGCCCGATGGGCTCCAGCCACCGCGGCATCCTGACCGGCCGCATGCGCCACGGCTTCGGGCAGCACTTCATGGGGACCGGCCTCGGCTTCATGACCGCGAGCGCGGTGTTCCGCATGACGCGTCCGCCGCTCGTCATCGGCGGCCTCGCGATGTGGTGGGGCTTCGTGAGGAGCGCGCTCGCCGGGAACCCGCGCCTCGAGGACCCCGACTTCCGGCGCTTCCTGCGTGCGTACCAGCGCCGCATGCTGCGCGTCGGGAAGCGCCGCGCGCTCGACGAACTGCACGCGGCGGGCGCCGCGCGCTGGGATCCCTCGCGCCCGTCGCCGTGGCCGGACGCGTCCGGGGACGAGACGTGACCGACGCGTCTCCTGCGCCGGCGGGCGCGAGTTGGAGCTGGCGGGGACGCGGCGAGCTGCTGCCCCTCGCGGCGGCCCTGCTCGCCCGCGCCGCGTGGGGCCTGGCCGTGCCGGTGCAGCCGGTCTCCGACTGCCGCGCCTACGACACCTTCGCACAGAACATCGCACTCCACGGCGTCTACGGGTGGACCCCCGAGAAGGCGACGGCGTACTGGCCCGTGGGCACGTCCGCCGTCTACGCGTTCCTCTACCGCGTCTTCGGAGTGCACGCGGCGCCCATCGTCGTCTTCCAGACGCTGCTCGGCGTCGCCACGGTGGCGCTCGCGATGGCCGTCGCGCGCCGACTCCTCGGCCGCGTGCCGGCGCTCGCCGCCGGCTGGCTGCTCGCGTGCTGGCCGCTGCTCGTGCAGTTCACGACCGTGCTCGCGAGCGAGACGCCGTTCAACTTCTGCATGCTGCTCGCGGTGTGGATCGCCGTCGCCTCGGGGTGGCGCCCCGTACCGCGCACCCTCGCCATCGGCCTCGCCCTCGGCGCCGCGTGCTACGTGCGTCCGACCGCGCTTCTCACCGCGCCGCTGCTGCTCGCCGCCGAGGCGTGGCAGACGCGGCGCTTCGTCCGCGCGGCGGTGCAGGCGGGCGTGGCGTCGGCGATCGCCGTCGCGCTGCTGCTCCCGTGGTCCTTCCGCAACGAGCGCGAGCTCGGCAGCTTCGTGCTCGTCTCGACGAACGCCGGCACGAACTTCTGGATGGGCAACAACCCCGACTCCGACGGCGGCTACATGAAGCTGCCCGAGACGGGCATCGCCGACGAGGTGGGGCGCGACCGGCACTTCAAGGCGCTCGCGTGGCAGCACATCCGCGAGCACCCGGGGCGCACCGCCGTGCTGTTCGTGCGCAAGCTGGTGCGACTCCACGACCGCGAGACGGTCGGCGTCTCCTGGAACGAACCCGCGCTCCGCGAGCGTTTCGGCGGCCGTGTCGTCGGTCCGCTCAAGGCGGCGAGCTCGGCGTGGTGGTGGGGTGTGCTGCTCGCGGCCGGAGTCGGAGTGGTCGTACTCGTCCGGCAGCGTGGCTTCGTCGGCGCCGCCCTGTGCACACCGGTGCTGCTGTGGGGGTACTTCGCGGGCGTGCATGCGTTCACCGTCGCCGAGGACCGCTACCACGTCGCGTCGAACCCGTACCTCGCGCTGCTCGCGGGCGTGACGATCGCGGGCGCCCTGTCCCGCTCCGGAGTGCTGCGCCGACCCGCCGCCGCCCCGGCGCGCGCGATCGGCCCCGGCGGGCTCGTGCGGCTGCACGACGTGTGGTTCCAGGACGTCGACGAGGCGGCGTGCGTGGCGCACGTCGCCGCCGAGGCGGCCGCCGGCCGCGGCGGCTGGGTCGTGACGCCGAACCTCGACATCCTGCGGCGCACCGCCGAGGAGCCCGACATCCGCGAGCTCGTCGCCGAGGCGGACGTCGTCGTGGCCGACGGGATGCCTCTGATCTGGGCGAGCCGTCTGCAGGGCACGCCGCTCCCGGGGCGCGTGTGCGGATCGAATCTCGTGCACAGCGTGCCCGCGGCCGCAGCGGCCGCGGGTCTGCGCATCGCGCTCGTCGGCGGCGACCCCGGTGTCGCCGAGGACGCCGCGCGGCTGCTCTGCGAACGCCACCCGGGGCTCGTCGTCGGCGGCACTCACTGCCCGCCGTTCGGCTTCGAGAAGGACGCGCGCGCGCTGGCGGAACTGCGCGCCGCGGTCGTCGCGGCGCGGCCGCACATCGTGTTCGTCGCGCTCAGCTTCCCGAAGGGCGAGCGTGTGATCCGCGAACTCCGCCGCGAGCACCCCGGTGTGTGGTGGATCGGCGTCGGGGTCGCGCTCAGCTTCCTCACCTCGCACGTGCGCCGTGCGCCGCCGCTCCTGCAGAAGCTCGGTCTCGAGTGGACGCACCGCCTCGTGCAGGAGCCGGGCAAGCTGTTCCGCCGCTACGTGATCCACGACGCGCCGTTCGCGCTGCTCCTGCTCGCGGGTGCGCTCGTGCGGCGGCTGCGCCGCCGCGAACTGCGCAGTGCAGGCGGCTCGTCGCCGGCGCGTGCCGAGGGCTCCGTTGCAGAGCGCATCTGACGCGCCTCCGCGCGCCCTCGTGATCGCCGAGGCCGCGAACCCCGAGTGGGTCAGCGTGCCGCTCGTCGGCTGGTCGCACGCGGCGGCGCTGCTGCGGCACTCCGACGCGCACCTCGTCACGCACGTGCGGAACGCGGCGGCGATCGAGCGCACCGGACTCGCCCGCGAGCGCTTCACCGCGATCGACTCCGAGCGCGTGGCGGCGCCGCTCTACAAGCTCGGGACGCTGCTGCGCGGCGGGAGCAACCGCGCGTGGTCCACGGCGGCGGTGTTCAGCACGCTGTCGTACTACTACTTCGAGCACCTCGTCTGGCGGCGCTTCCGCGCCGCGCTGCGCGCCGGCGAGTACGACGTCGTGCACCGCGTCACGCCGCTCAGTCCCGCGACCCCCAGCCTGCTCGCGCGGCGCTGCCGGCGGATCGGCGTGCCGTTCGTCGTCGGACCGCTGAACGGCGGCGTGCCGTGGCCCCGGGCGTACGCGGCGGAGCGCAGGCGCGAGGGCGAGTGGTTGAACGCGCTGCGCGGACTCCACCGCCTGATGCCGGGCTCCCGCAGCATGCGGCGCGACGCGGCGGCGCTGATCGTCGGATCGCGCACCACGCTGGCGGAGATCCCCGAGACCTACCGCGACAAGTGCGTCTACTGCGTCGAGAACGCCGTCGATCCGGGGCGCTTCGCGGTCCCGCGCGCGCGCCCGGCCGGGCGGCCGCTGCGCGTCGTGTTCGTGGGCCGGCTCGTGCCGCTCAAGTGCGTGGACGTGCTGCTCGAGGCCGTCGCGCCGGCGGTGCGCGACGGGCGCATCGTCGTGGACGTGTTCGGCGACGGCCCGGAGCGTCCGGCTCTCGAGCGGCTCGTCGCGGAGCTCGGCATCGGCGCCGGGGCGCGACTGCGCGGCTGGGTGCAGCACGAGGACCTGCCGGCGGAACTCGTCCAGGCCGACGTGCTCGCGTTCCCGAGCATCCGCGAGTTCGGCGGGGGCGTGGTGCTCGAGGCGATGGCGCTCGGACTCGCGCCGGTCGTCGTCGACTACGGCGGACCGGCCGAACTCGTCGATGACTCCACGGGCGTGCGGGTCCCGCTCGCGGAGCGCGCGTCGCTCGTGGCGGCGTTCCGCACGGCGCTCGAGGCGCTCGCGGCGGAGCCCGTGCGCGCCGATGAACTCGGTGCGAGGGCGCGCGAACGCGTCCTCGCCGAGTTCACCTGGGACGCGAAGGCGCAGCGCACGCTCGAGGTGTACCGATGGGTGACGGGCCGGCGGGAGTCGCGGCCGTGAGCGCAGCGGAGCAGGCGCCTCCGGTCGCGCGCCCGCCCTCGGCCGGGCCCGACCTGCGCAAACAGGCCGTGCGCGGCACGGCCTGGACCACGTTCGGATACGGAGCGTCCTACGCGCTGCGGTTCGCGGGCACGCTGGTCCTGACGCGGCTCCTCGAGAAGGAGCTGTTCGGACTGAACACGTTCCTGATGACGGTCACCGTCGGCATCAAGCTGTTCACCGACGTCGGCATCGGCGTGAGCATCGTGCAGCATCCGCGGGGCGAAGAGCGCACGTTCCTCGACACCGCGTGGACGATCCAGGTGATCCGCGGCCTCGCGATCTGGCTGATCGCGCTCGTCCTCGCGTGGCCGATCGCGACGCTGTGGGAGGAGCCGCGACTCGTCACGCTGCTCCCGGTGGTTGCGCTCACGGCCGTGTTCGACGGCCTCGGCTCCACGTCGCTCTCCGTCCTCAACCGGCGTCTGGCACTCGGCCGCCTGGCGCTCTTCGACCTCTGGACGCAGTGGGTCGGGCTCATCGGCACGTGCGTGCTCGCGGCCGTGTGGCCGACGATCTGGGCGCTCGTCCTCGGCTTCGTCGCGACCTCCGCGCTGCGCTGCGTCGCGAGCCACCTCATGCTCCCCGGACCGCGCGACCGCCTGCGCTTCGACAAGGACGTGGCGCGCGAGATCGCCAGCGTCGGCCGCTGGATCCTCTTCGCCACCGCGATGACGTTCCTCTCGAACCAGTCGGACCGCCTGCTGCTCGGCAAGCTGTTCGGCGTCGGTGCGCTGCTCGGCGTGTACGGCGTCGCGTGCCAGGCCGCGGACATCCCGCGCACCGTGCTCGCGCGCTTCAAGGGCCAGGTGATGTTCCCCGTCATCTCGCGCTTCGTGGAGCGGCCGCGCGAGGAACTGCGCGCGAAGCTCTTGGCGAAGAGGCGGCTGCTCCTCTTCGCGCTGATGGCGGGCACGGCGGGCCTCACGCTGACGGGCGACTGGGTGGTGGAGCTGCTCTTCGAGCCGAAGTGGCACGACGCGGCCTGGATGCTGCCGCTCCTCGCGATCGGCATCTGGCCGCGCATCCTCGGGCTCACCATCGACCCCGTGCTCTACGCGCTCGGGAAGCCGAAGTTCGTGGCGTTCGGAAACCTCGCGAAGGTCGTGTACATGATCGTGGTGCTGCCTCTCGCCACCTGGCGCTTCGGCGTGCTCGGCGCGATGGTCGCGATCGCGCTGAACGACCTGCCGTACTACGTCGCGGTGGCCGTCGGCGTGCGGCGCGAGCGCGTCTCCGGGCTGCGCCAGGACCTCGCGCACACGCTGCTGCTGGTCGTCGTGCTCGCAGCGCTGATCGGGGCGCGCGTCGCGCTCGGTCTCGGCGTGCCCGGCGTCGCCGCGTGGCAGGCGAGCACGCTGTGAGCGCGTCGCCGCCGCCGCTGTTCCTCATCGGCGCCGCGAAGGCGGGCACGACGACGCTCGCGCGTCGCCTCGGCGCGCTGCCCGCGTTCCGGCTCTCCGACCCGAAGGAGCCGGAGTTCTTCTCGCACGACGCGAACTTCGCGCAGGGTCTCGCGCGCTACGCAGAGTGCTTCGCGGGCGCGCGCCCGGACCAGGTTCTGCTCGACGCGTCCACCGCGTACACGCGCTCGCCGCAGCACCCGCTCGCCGCCGGGCGCATCCACGCCCACCGCCCGGACGCCCGCCTCGTCTACCTGCTGCGGCACCCCGTCGACCGCGCGTACTCGCACTTCGTGCACCGCCACACGAAGGAGCTCCATCCCGGTCGCGACTTCGACCGCGACTTCGAGGCGCACGTCGCGACCGACCCGATGTGCGTGGACTCGAGCGACTACCACCTCCAGATCCAGGCGTACCTCGCGCACTTCCCGCGCGAGGCGCTGCTCGTCCTCTTCACGCACGACCTCGACGCCGACCCGGTCGCGGTCGTGCGCACCGTGTGCGCGTTCGCCGGAGTGCCGGACGCCGGCGCCGAGGAGCTCTCGGAGGGCCGCGAGAACGTGGCGTCGGAGTTCCTGGAGTCGCGCGTGCGGATGCGCCTCACGGGGCGCGTGCGCCGTCTGCCGGGCGCGCGCACGCTCCTGGCCGCGCTGCCGCGCCCGCTCAAGGAGCGCGTGTACGGGGCGCTGCGCAGCTCGCCGCTCGGGCGCGGTGCGCGGGCGGGTCTGACGCCGCCGCCCCTCTCGCCCGAGGCGCGCGCGCGGCTGCTCGCGCGCTACGAGCCGTGCACGCGGTTCGTGGAGGAGTTCACGGGGCGCGCGCTGCCCGAGTGGCGGCGGTGACCGCGCCGCCGCGGACTCAGGCCGGCGTGCGGTCGCGGCGCTGCCGTACGTACTGCGTGAGCACGTGGATCAGGCTCTGATGCGCGTCCTCGGCGATGCCGTAGTTGTCGACCGGCACCCAGAGCACGATGTCGGCGATCTCGCGCAGGCGGCCGCCGCGGAACCCCACGAACGCGATCGTCGGGACCCCGCGCGACGTCGCGTACTCGCAGGCCCGCACCACGTTCGGCGAGTTGCCGCTCGAGCTCACGAGCAGCACCGCGTCGCCGTCCTTCATGTAGTACTCGAGCTGCCGCGCGAAGACGTCCTCGTAGGCGAAGTCGTTGGCGAGCGCGGTCAGCATCGGCCCGTTCGACGCGAGCGACACCGAACGCAACGGCGCGTGGCCGTCGACGTGGGTGCCCTTCGTCGTGTCGCAGGTCGTGTGGTCGCTGATGGCCGCGCTGCCGCCGTTGCCCGCGACCCAGAGCGTGCCGCCGCTCGCGGCGAGGCCGTCCAGCACGGCCAGGACGCGCTCGAGCGGCGCCTTGTCGAACTGGAGGAGCGTCTCGGCGAAGCGCCGGTAGTAGTCGTCGACGAACGCGCGGAACTCGCTCATCCGGTCCTCCTGGGCCCGAACGCCCGGCGCGAAGCTAGCGTCGGCGCGGCGGAGCGCCACCGGAACGCCGTGCGCGGTTGCAGTCGGCCGGCCCGCCCGGCCGATGTACGGGGCGGGGGAGGGCGCGGCTCACGCCGCCCGGGACCGAGCGCGTGATCCACTACGTCTCCACGAACGGCATCGGCAACGCGTGGGTGGCCGAGGAGTTCCTCGCCGTCCGCCGCGCCGGGATCCCGTGCGTCCTCCACTCGATGCGCCCGCCGCACCAGAACTTCTTCGGCTCCGAGGAGGCGCGCCGGGTGAACGCGGAGACGCGGCTGCTCTACCCGCTGCCGCCGCTGCGGCTCGCGCTCTCGCTGCTGCTCGCGCCGCTGCTGTTCCACGTCCGCTTCGCCGCGTGCCTCGGCAACGCGCTCTGCGCACCGCGCGAGAACCGGCGCGCGCGCGCCGCGTGCATCGCCCACCTCGCCGTCGCGTGCGACTGGGCGCGGCGCCTGCGCGGCGAGCGCGTGGACCTGATCCACGCACAGTGGATCCAGTCGTCGGGCACGATCGGCTGGTACGCGGCGCGCCTCCTCGGAGTGCCGTTCAGCTTCACCGGCCACGCGGTCGACCTGTTCCGCGAGCGCGTGGCGCTGCGCGACAAGATCCGCGACGCGGCGTTCATCGTGTGCATCTCCGAGTTCCACCGGCGCTTCTACGTCGAGGAGGGCGCCGAGCCGTCGAAGCTGCACGTCGTCTACTGCGGCATCGACACGACCGACTTCGGCTTCCGCGAGCGGCGTCCGGCGCCGCGCCCGCGCGTGCTCTCCTTCGGGCGCCTCGTCGAGAAGAAGGGCATGGACACGCTCGTCGAAGCGTGCGCGCTGCTCCGCGGGCGCGGCGTCGCGTTCGAGTGCGAGATCGCCGGCGACGGTCCCGAGGAGGCGCGGCTCCGCGCGCTCGTGGCGGAGCGCGAACTCGGCGACACCGTGACGATCACGGGCCGGCCGCTCCTGCAGGAGGACATCCCGGAGTGGCTCGCGGGCGGGCACGTCTTCGCGCAGCCGTGCTGCTGGTCGCACGACAACGACGTCGACGGCATCCCGCGTTCACTGATGGAGGCGATGGCGTCGGGGCTCCCGGCCGTCTCGACGCGCATCGCGGGCATCCCCGACCTCGTCGAGGACGACGTCTCCGGTCTGCTCGTCGAGCCGCGCGACGCGAACGCGCTCGCCGCGGCGCTCGAGCGGCTGCTCACCGACGCGCCGCTCGCAGCGCGCCTGGCCCGCGGCGGGCGCGAGCGCGTGCTCGAGCGCTTCGACCTGCGCACCTGCCTCGAGCCGCTGTTCGCGCTGTTCCGCGCCCGGCTCCGCGGCGGCGCGGCGCAGCCGGGCTACCATCGCACCGCCGCGCAGGTGAACTTATGATCATCACGCAGACGCCGTTCCGCATCAGCTTCGCAGGCGGGGGGACCGACCTCCCCGCGTTCTACCGCAACGAGTGGGGCGCGGTGCTCTCGACGGCGCTCAAGCGGCACATGTACGTGACCGTCCACACGCGCTTCGAGCACGACGTGCGCGTCAGCTACTCGAAGACGGAGATCGCGCGCGAGGTCGACGCCATCCGCCACGAGCTCGTGCGCGAGGCGATGCGTGCGACCGGCACCGGGCCGCCGCTCGAGGTGACGACCGTCGCCGACGTGCCCGCGGGCACGGGCCTCGGATCGAGCAGCACGCTGACGGTGGGGCTCCTGAACGCGCTGAACGCGCACCGCGGGCGCGTGACGGGGCGCGCCGAGCTCGCGGCCGAGGCGTGCCGGATCGAGATCGAGGTGCTGGGACATCCGATCGGGAAGCAGGACCAGTACGCCGCGGCGTACGGCGGCATCAACTACGTGCGCTTCGAGCCCGACGGCACGGTGCACGTGGAGCCGGTGCTGTGCGCACCGGAGCGGCGCCGCGAGATCGAGCAGCACTCGATCATGGCGTACACGGGGCAGCGGCGCAGCGCGAGCGACATCCTCGAGAAGCAGAGCGCGGGGACGGGCGACCGCATGCCGGTGCTGCGCGCGATGCGCGACATCGCGGGAGCGATGCGCGACGTGCTCGGCGGCAGCGCGCCGCTGACCGAGTTCGGGCGCCTGCTCGACGAGGGCTGGCAGCTCAAGCGCTCGCTCGGCTTCGGCATCGCGACGTCGGACGTCGACGCGTGGTACGCGGCGGCACGCGCCGCCGGCGCGTGGGGCGGCAAGCTCCTCGGCGCGGGCGGTGGCGGGTTCGTGTACCTGCTCGCGCCGCCCGAGCGGCACGCGGCGATCCTCGACGCGCTCGGCCGTCCGCAGACGCTGCCCGTGGAGTTCGATCCGGCGGGCAGCCGCATCGTGTTCGTCAGCGACTCGTGATGCCGCCCGCGCCCCACGCCCTGGTGCTCGCCGCGGGCTACGGCCTGCGCCTGCGTCCGATCACGGAGACGACGCCGAAGTGCATGGTCGAGATCGGCGGGCGGCCGCTGCTCGACCACTGGGTGCACGCGCTCCTCCACGCGGGCGTGCGGCGCGCCGTCGTGAACACGCACCACCTGCCGGAGCCCGTGGCCGCGTACGCGCGTCATGTCCGTGAGACGACGCCGCTCGAGCTCCACGACGCGTTCGAGGAGACGCTGCTCGGCTCGGGCGGGACGCTCGCCCGCCATCGCGACCTGGCCGACGGCACCGACTGCGTGGTGATCGTGTACGCCGACAACCTGAGCGCCGTGGACCTGCGGGCGCTCGTGGCGGAGCACCGCGCGCAGCGCCATCCGTTCACGATGGCGCTGTTCCGCGCCGAGAACCCGCGTGCGTGCGGGATCGCCACGCTCGCGGACGACGGCACCGTGACCGCGTTCACGGAGAAGCCCGAGCAGCCCGCGAGCGACCTGGCGAACGCCGGCGTCTACGTGCTCGACGCGGACGCGTACCGCGAGGCGGCGGACCTCGGCGGCGCGGACATCGGCTTCGACGTGCTGCCGCGCTTCGTGGGGCGCATGCACGGCAGCCCGATCCGCGGCTACCACCGCGACGTCGGGACGCTCGCCGCGCTCGAACGCGCGCGCGCCGACTTCGCCGCGGGTCTCGTCACGGGAGGCGGCGCATGAGGCCCGCCGTCTTCTTCGACCGCGACGGGACGCTCGTCGAGCACGTGCACTACCTGAACCGCCCCGACCAGATCCGCGTGCTGCCGCGCGTGCCCGCTCTGCTGCGTGGGCTGCACGCCGCGGGATACGCGTGCGTGGTCGTCACGAACCAGGCGGCGATCGGCAAGGGACTGCTCACGGTCGACGGGCTGCACGAGATCCAGGAGGAGCTCGCACGGCAGCTCGCGGTCGAGGGCGCGCAGCTCGACGGCTGGTACTACTGCCCCGAGGTGCGGCGGAGCGACGACATCGAGGAGCTCGAGCACCCGGACAGGAAGCCCGGTCCCGGCATGCTGCTGCGGGCGGCGGCCGAGCTCGGTCTCGACGTCGGCGCGAGCTGGATGGTCGGCGACATGCTGAGCGACACGCTCGCGGGACGCAACGCGGGCTGCCTGCGCACGGTGCTCGTGTCGCGGGCGGAGGGTGACGAGCGCGCGCGTCTCGCGGCGCACGCGTCGGTGGACCACGTGGTGCGCGACGTCGGCGACGTCCTCGCCCTCGTCCTCGCCGCGCGCGCGACGACGCCGGACGGCGCACGGGAGGAGTCATGAGGGTTCTCTGCACCGGTGGGGCGGGCTACGTGGGGAGCGCGTGTCTGCGGCACCTGCTGCGCCACGGCCTCGAGGCGTTCGCGTACGACGACCTCAGCGAGGGCCGCGCGGCGGCGGTGCCGGACGCGGACCGCCGCCTCGTCGTCGGCAGCATCCTCGACCGCCCACTGCTCGAGCGCACGCTGCGCGACCGCGCCATCGACGCCGTGATGCACTTCGCCGCGGTCGCCTCGGTACCGGAGTCGATCGCGCGTCCCGCCGAGTACTGGGAGATCAACGTCGTCGGCACGAAGAACGTGCTCGACGCGATGCGCGCGGCGGGCGTCGCGAGCGTCGTGTTCTCGAGCACTGCGGCGACGTACGCGTTCTCGGACCGCATGCCGCTCGAGGAGGACGACCTGCAGGCGCCGGTCACGCCGTACGGCACCACGAAGCTCGCGTGCGAGCGCATGCTCGACGAGTACCGCACTGCGTACGGCATCGCCTTCACCGCGATGCGCTACTTCAATGCGTCGGGTGCCGACGAGGACGGCGAATTCGGCGAGGACCGCCGCGCCGAGACGCACCTGATCCCGCTCGTGCTCTACGCTGCCGTCGGGCGACGCGAGAAGGTGATGGTGTTCGGCGACGACTGGCCGACGCGCGACGGCACCTGCGTGCGCGACTACGTGCACGTGGACGACATCGCGCAGGCGCACCGCCTCGCGCTGGCGGCGCACCGGCCCGGCGTCGGGCGCTTCTACAACATCGGGTCGAGCAGCGGCGCCACCGTGCGCGAGATCGTCACCGCGTGCGAGCGTGCCGCGGGACGCCCGATCCGCACGGAGACGGCGCCGCGCCGGCCGGGCGACCCGGCCGTGCTGATCGCGAGCAGCGACCGGCTGCGCCGCGAGCTCGGGTGGGAGCCGCGGCTGCCGTCGGTCGACGACATCGTCGGCACGGCGTACCGCTGGCACAGCCGCTACCCCGGCGGCTACGCCGACAAGCGCTGATCTGCGCGTCAGTGTGCCGGCCGCATCCCGAGCGCGTGGCGCAGCATGTCGCGCAGCGCGTGCGGCGGGTCCGTGTCGGGCCGCCGCTGCAGCGCGCGGCGCACGCGCCACGTGGCGAAGCCGCCGATCCAGAACAGGTCGGCCAGCGCGAGATACAGCCGCCCGTGGTGCTTGCGGAGGTAGTGGCGCCGCGAATCCAGCCAGAAGCGCGGCAGCGGGCGCGACGTGTCGCGCACTCCCGTCGCGACGCCGCCGATGTGCGCGACGCGGCTCTCGCGCACGTAGTGCACCTCGAAGCCCGCACGCGTCGCGCGGCGGCACAGGTCCGTCTCCTCGAAGTAGAGGAAGAACGTCTCGTCGAAGAGCCCGATCGTCTCGAGCGCGCTGCGGCGCAGCATGCAGCTCGCGCCGGTCACCCAGTCCACGGGGCCGGAGCGCTCGGGCAGCGGTGTGCGCGACGTGTGCGCCGCCAGAAGGCGCGTGACGAAGCCGAGGCGCACGCCGCGCTCGAGCTCCGACAGCGCGTTCGGATAGCGGAACGCCGTGCTGCGCAGCTCGCCGTCGCCGCCGTGGACGGCGCTCCCGGCGACGGCGACGTTCGGGTGCGCGTCCATGTGCGCGACGAGCGCGGCCGCGGCGCCCGGGTCCGGCTCGGCGTCGGGGTTCAGCAGGTAGAGGTACTCCGGCGCGTCCGGCGCTGCGAGTGCGGCCCGCAGGGCGACGTTGTTGCCGGCGCCGAATCCGCCGTTCACGGGCGACACGACGAGTCGGACGGGCACCGCCGTCGGCTCGGCGGCGAGACCTGCCGCGAGCGTCTCGGCCGAGCCGTCGCGCGAGTCGTTCTCGACCACGTCCACGCGGCACGCGCCGAGCGGTGCGAGGTCCGCGGCGAGCGCGCGCGCCGCGCGCAGCGTGAGCTCGGGCGTGCGGTAGTTGACGATGACGCCGAGGACGCGCATCAGCCGGTCACCCGACGTGCGGCCAGCGCGGGCCGAGTGCGCGCCCCGTGAGCCCTGCGCGGTCGGCCCACTGCGCCGCCCGGCCGAGGATGCGCGCGACGAGCGGCCGCGGCAGCGTGTCGACGACGAGTCCGTTGCGCGTCGCGTCCGCCACGTGGTCCGCGTACAGCGCGTCGCCGAGCGCCTCGTCGAGCGGGCACCAGCGTGCGCCTTCGGCGTGGAGCGCGCGCAGGGCACTCGCACCGAAGCGGTCCCACACGAGTCCGAAGTGGAGGTACGCCACCTGCGCGACGTCGCGCGCGGCGGCGCCGTGCGTCCGCGCCGTCGCACGTCGCACGCTCGCGCGCACCACCGCGAGGTACCTGTGCTCGATCGCGGCGACGCGTGTGGTGTCGCCCGCGGCGAGCGCGGCGGCGAGCGGCTCCTCGAAGCGGTGGTCGAAGAGGTCGGTGGACGCCGGCGCGATGCGGTAGCCGAGGTCCTCGATGCCGCGCTGCAGCCGCGCGCGCGCGGCCGCGTCGGCGCCGCGGTCGAGATAGGGGAAGCGCAGCCAGCGCGTGCGTCCCGCGTCGAAGGCGCCGACGTCGCGCAGCAGGGCGTCGCACGCCTCGATCGAGCGCAGCGTCGCGTCCACGTCGCGTGCGCTCGACGCATGGTGGTCGTCGGTGTGGTTGCCGAGCTCGTAGCCGGCGTCGAGCCAGCGCTCGAGGACGTCCTCGGCGCCGCGCGCGGCGCGACCGATCACGAACGCGACGCAGTGCGCGACGCCCGCCGCCCGGAACGTGTCGCGCAGGCGGTCCATGCGCGCCGGCTCCGGCGGGTGGCCGGGCAGCGCGTCGATGCTCGGCGCGTCGTCGCAGGTCAGCGCGATGCGCGTCGGGGCGGCGCTCATCGCAGCGCCCCGAGCGCGGGCGGCGGCGCGTCGCGCAGCACCTGGCGGCGCAGCTTGCCCGACGCGGTACGCGGCAGCTCCGCCACCCGCACGTACTCGCGCGGCACCTGGTGCTCGGCGAGGCGCCCGCGCAGCCACGCCGTGAGCTCGTCGGCCGCGACGTCCGCGTCACACACGAGGAACGCGCGCACGTGCTCGCCGAGCACCCCGCGCGGGTCGGGCGCGCCGACGCAGCCCGCGTCGCGCACCTGCGGGTGCTCGCGCAGCGCGGACTCGACGCTCTCGGGCGAGACCTTCAGCCCGCCGACGTTGACGACGTCGCCCTTGCGCCCGAGCAGCCGCACGTTGCCCGCGGCGTCGAGCGTGCCGAGGTCGCCGGTGCGCAGCCAGCCGTCGTGGAAGGCGGCGCGCGTGAGGTCGTCGCGCTCGAAGTAGCCGAGCATGACGACGTCGCCGCGCACCTCGATCTCGCCGGGCGTGCCGTGCGGCGCGCACGTGCCGTCGTCGGAGGCGACGCGGATCTCGACGCCGGGCGACGCGCGGCCGACCGCGTCGGGGGTGGCGGCATCCGCGCGGAGCTCGCGGAACGCGGCGCGCGAGGCCTCCGTCAGGCCGTAGTGATGGCAGAGGCGCGTGTGCGGCAGGTGCTCGAGGAGCCAGTCGCGCTCGGGCGCGGCGAGCGGCGCGCTGCCGATCTCCACGTAGCGCACGTGGCTCGCGAGGTCCGCGAGGCGTGCGCCGAGCACGCGGCGCAGGAGCGCGAGGCCCGCGGGGACGAGTGCGAGTCCCGTGGCACGGAGCGTCGCGAGCCTCTGCCAGACCTGCGCCGGGTTGCGCATTCCGGGGTCGACGACGAGCCGGTGGCCGACGCGCGCCATGCAGCGCAGGCGGCCGAGCCCGAACGAGTGCCCGAGCGGGAGCGGGCAGACCTCCACGTCGTCGGGGCCCGCACCGACGAACGCGTTGATGTTGCGCGCCGCCGCCGCGATGTTGCGGTGGGTCAGGAGCACGCCCTTCGGCGTGCCGCTGGTGCCGGTCGTGAAGAGCAGGTCGGCGGGCTCGTCCGGGCGCGCGTCGGAGCCGCCGGACGCGCCGGCGTCGCGGCCGGCCGCGACGTAGGCTCCGAGGTCTGCGCGGCGCGCGCCGACGTCGGGCGTCTCGGCGTCCGCGAGCACGAGCGCGGGGTGCGCGAGCTGCAGCGCGGCGGCGAGCCCGTCGGCGCCGGCGTCGGGGCCCAGGGGCACAGCGACCGCACCGGCCGCATGCGTGCCGAAGTAGGCGGTGACGAGGTCCGCGCCGTTGCGCGCCACGAGCGCGACGCGGTCGCCGCGCCGCACGCCGTCCGCGCGCAACCGGGCGGCGACGCCGTGGGCGGCCGCCACCAGGTCGCGCAGACGCAGCTCCGCGCCGGGCGTCGTCAGGCACACGTCGCCGGGGCGCTCCGCTGCGTGCCGCTCGAGCTCCTCGACGAGCGGGCGCGGCGCGTCGGCCGTCACGCGGAGGCTCTCACCGCCCCGAGCCGGACCAGGAGTCGCTGCACCGACGCGACGTCCTCGACCTCCAGGATCTCCTCAGGACCGAGCTGCGCCCCGAACTCGGACTCGAGCGCCATCACCAGCTCGAGGTGCGCCATCGAGTCCCACGCCGGGATCGTGGCGGGCGAGCTCGTGGCGCGCACGTCCTCCGGGGCGATCCGGAACACGCGGGCGACGAGCCGGCGGATCTGGGGGTCCACGTCCGAGGGGGGGTCCACGTCCAAGGGGGCCTCCGTGGGCTGGGGGCGGAGTGTAGCCGAGCCGGGTCCGGGGACGGTCCGAGTCGGGGGGCGCCGCCGCGGCTGCGCCCGGCCTCTCCATCGGGTCCCGGCGGGGCGCGGGCTGAGCCTGCGGGGGCAGGGCCGCCGACGCGGCCGGTCCGCGCTGCCCGATCGCGCGCGCCCGGGGTACGCTGCCCGCCTCTCCCAGGCTGCACCCGGAGCGACCATGCAGGTGACCGACGCGCGCCCCGAGCACCGCGACGCGCTCCGCGCGCTGTGCCGGAAGACCTCGCGGAGCCGTCCGATCGCGCCGGTCGCCGAGGACCCGGAGCTGGCGCCCCGGCTGCACCTCGACGCCTACCTCGAGCTCGAGCCGCGTGCCTGCCTGGTCGCCCTCGAGGGCGACCGGGTCGTGGGCTACGTCGTCGGCACGGCCCGGACGACCGAGTTCCGGCTCCGCGCCGCGCGCTGGCACCGGCGGCGGCTCCCGAGCCTGCTCGCGCACTGCGCCGGCGGTCTCTTCCGCGGGCGCTACCGGAGCGCCGCGGGGCGCCGGGCGCTGCTCCGCACGCTGGTGGGCATGGCGCGAGGCCGGTACGGACTCGGCTCGGGGCACGACGAGCGCGCCGACCCGGCGGTCTACAGCGCCCACTGCCACCTGCAGGTCGATCCCGACCAGAGCAACCCGCGGGTGGGCCTGGCGCTGCTCACGGCCCACCGCGCCCGGCTGCGCGAGCTCGGTGCGACCGGGCAGGTCGCGGCCGTGATCGAACGCGAGGGGGCGGAGGGCTACTCGCGGCTCGTCCGCGCCCTCGGCTTCGAGGAGCTCTCGTGCCGCCGGGTGACGCGCGCCGAGCTGCCGACGCTGCTCGACGACGGCGTGTGGCTGGACCGCGTCCTCGTGCGCCGGTTCTGAGCCTCGAACGAGCGCCGAACAGGCGCTTTTCGCCAAAGTTCGAGGCTGGATCCCCGATACGGAACTGACGCGCGTCTTCCCTGCGGCGAGGGCACGTGCGTCTGGGCACCGTTCCGGAACCCGAAGGTTCCGGTCGCTCTGGGACGATCCGCTTCGGCGCGGAGCCCCGGCGACCGGAGTGCAGCGGGGGCCGCGCCCAAGAGAGGTGGACTCTGCAGCGAGGACATGTCGACGCCGCGCGACTGCACGGGCGCTCCGCTCCGGACACGGACGTCGCGCGCGAACTCCGTGCGGTCGTGCTGCTGGCCGGCCAGGTGGGGCGGAGCGCGCTGCGCGACGGCGTGCGGCGCTCCGTGCTGGACCTGCCGGTCGCCTCGGGGCGGACGCTGCTCGACGTCTGGGCTGCCAACCTGGCGGGCGTCATCCGCCGCTTCGAGCTCCCGCGCGTCCACGTCCGCGTCGCGGTCGACCCGAACGGCGCGGCGCCGACGCTGCCCTCCTCCACGCGCTACCCCGGCGTCGTCTTCGACATCGTGCGCGACTCCGACGAGTACCGCGGCACGGCGGGCGTCGTGAAGGACCTGACCGCCGACCTCGCCCCCGAGGACCGTGTGCTGGTGGCCGCAGCGGCCCAGTACGTCTGGGAGCCGCTCGCCGACGTCGTCGACGCCCTGGCGCAGGCGCCCGAGGCCGTCTCGGTCGTGCCGTTCGGCACCGGCGAGTTCGCGGGCGCGTTCCTGCTCCGCGTCGGGCGCTTCGCCGACGTGCCCTCGGTCGGCTTCGTCGACCTGAAGGAGCAGGCGCTGCCCGCCGCCCGCCGCGGCGGCGCCCTCGCGGTCTCCCGCCGTCCTCGGGGGGCCTCGCTCCCGGTGCGGACGCGCGACGAGTTCGTGGCCGCGCTGCGGGCGGTGCACGGCGGCGGCGTGGCGACCGGGGCGTTCGCCGCGAACCCGTTCGCCGAGACCTGGGAGCCGCGCTTCGCCATCGTGGAGCCGGGCGCCCACGTCTCCCCGAGCGCCGTCCTGCACGACTCGGTCGTGCTCGCCGGCGGACGCGTCGAGGCCGGCGCCGTGGTCGTGCGGTCGGTGGTCTGCCCGGGCGCCGTCGTCCGCAAGGGCCGCCGGGCACTCGAGACCGTCGTCGCCGAGGGCGCCCGGGGCTGACCCCATGAACACCCACGGCGCGGCGGGGCGCGCACGGCGGACGTGGCCCCGCGCGTGTCGTGGGGTGAGCTGGCGCGAGGCGGGCCTCGCGCTGGCGCTCGTCGTCGCCGCCGTGCTCGCCACGGGCGACGCCTGGTCGGACATCGCGCACATCGCGCTCCGCGACGACGAGGCGAGCCAGGTGCTGCTCGCCCCGGTGGTCGCGGCCTGGCTGTTCTGGATCCGGCGCGGGCGCCTGCGCCACTTCCGGCCGGAGCACCTGTGGGCCGGGCCGGCGCTGATCGTCCTCGGCTGGACGGCCTACCTGCTCGGCGACCGCTTCCTGGTGCAGTCCGCGTGGCACCTCGGCGCGCTCCTCGTCGCGCTCGGCGCGCTCGCGTCCGTGCTCGGCGGCGGCGTGCTCGTGCGCTTCGGCCCGGCCGTGGCCGCGCTGGCGTTCCTCGTGCCCGTCCCCGGACGCCTGCGCCAGGCGATCGCGCTGCCGCTCCAGGCCGCCACGGCGCACGTGACGCAGGCGCTCCTCGACACGCTCGGCTTCGACGTCGAGCGGCTCGGCAGCGTGCTGCGCGTCAACGGGCACGAGGTGATGGTGGCCGAGGCGTGCAACGGGCTCCGGATGGTGTTCGCGCTCGTGGCCGTGTCGTTCGCGTTCGCGTACGGCGTCCCCCTCCGGAACGGCATCCGAATGCTCGTCCTCGGCCTGAGTCCGCTCACCGCCGTCGCGTTCAACGTGCTGCGCCTCGTGCCCGTGGTCCTCGGCTACGGGTACTTCGAGGAGCCGTTCGCGAACCAGCTCCACGACCTGAGCGCCTGGGTGATGCTGCCCTGCTCGTTCCTCGCGCTGCTCGGCGTCACGCGTGTGCTGCGCTGGGCCCACGTCCCCGTCTCGCGCTTCGTCCTCGCTTATGGCACCTGAGATGAACCCCGAAGCCCCCGCCCGGTCCCCGCTCGCCGCGTTCGCGGGCCGGCGCTACGCCGCCGCAGCCGTCGCCGCCGTGCTGCTCGGCGTCCTGGGCACGTTCTTCCGCACCGCCTCCGTGAGCGCGGAGCACACGACGCGCTACCACGAGCACGTCCGCGCGCTGACCGACACGCTGCCGTTCAGCGTGGGCGACTGGATCGGGACGAGCGTCGAGACGCCGGCGTCCGCGGTCGCGCTCCTCCACCCGAACGTGCTCGTCAACCGGCGCTACACGAACGTCCGCACCGGCGAGGTGGCGCACTTCCTGTTCGTGCAGTGCTCCGACGCGCGGGACCTCCTGGGGCACTACCCGCCGAAGTGCTACCCCGGACAGGGTCTGATCCCTGGTCCGGCAGTTGCGAAGGACTGGCACGTCGGGGCCGTCGAGATCCCGGCGATGCGGTACACGTTCAGGAAGGACGACATCACGTCGGAATCCGAGATCGTCGTGGACAACTTCATGCTCCTGCCCACCGGACGCTTCGGCCGCGACATGCGGGCGATGGACGGTGTCGCCAAGGACCGCCGGCTGCGCCTCTACGGCGCGGCCCAGGTGCAGGTCCTGACGTCGGCGAGCATGTCGGAGGAGTCGCGCGACGCGTGCTTCCGCAGCCTCGTGGAGCCGGCGCTCCCCCTGTTCGCCGCGCTCAGCACCGAGGCCCTCGGCACCAGCACCGCCTCCGGGACGCCGTCCGGCGCCCCGGCACGTCCGGCGGGGCAGCTCGTCGGCGCGGGGGGCTCCACGGCCCGCCGCAGCGGAGGTACGGAGTGAGCGACCCGTCGCGCGAGATCGACCTTCTGGCCGGCTTCCCCGCGGAAGGCGGACCGGGCGGCGCGGGTGCGCCTCCCTCCCCGCTCGCGAGCGTGCGACGCGTGCTGCGCGGGCGCGTCTGGCTGGCGGCGCTCCTGGGCGGCGTGCTCGCAGCGGCGGGCGCGACCGCCGGCTGGAGCTCGCAGACGCTGCAGTACAAGGCCGTCGGCCTGATCCAGATCGTGCCGAAGACGGACGTGATCGTCGGCTCCACGCCCGAGAACAGCCTGATGCCGATGTTCGACTCGTTCGTGGCGGGTCAGGTCGCCCTGATGAAGAGCGGGCGGGTCGTCGCGGCGGCCATGGACTCGGAAGAGTGGCGTGGACACGGCTTCGGCACCGGCGACGAGGAACGCTCGGAGTTCCAGAAGCGACTCGTCGTCACGCCGTCCGGGCGCTCGCAGATGATCCCGGTCGTCTTCCAGCACTCCGATGCGCGCGCCACGCAGGCCGCGGTGAACTCCGTCATCGACGCGTACATGAAGGTCGTCGAGGAGAGCGCGACGGCGCGCGCGGCCGGCACCATCCAGGAGCTGACGGGGATGCGCGACACGGCCCTGCGCACGCTGCAGGACCTGCGCTCGAGGGAGTCGCGCACCACCGACGGGGCCGGAGACGGACCGCTCAACGCGCGCTACGCCGAGCTCGGCCTCGCCATCCCGCGCAAGCAGCAGGAGGTCAAGGACCTCGACGTCGCGATCGACGAGCTCGAGAAGGCGCTGGCGGAGGTCGGGAACGCGCAGTCCGCGGCGACCGAGGAGAAGCTGGCGACGACGGACACGACCCTGCGGCAGTTGCTCGACGATCGCGAGCGTGCGCGCAAGGTGGTCGAGGGCATGCTCGGCGAATACGGCGAGCGCGCGCCGCAGATGAAGGCCGCGCGCGCCGCCGCGGCGCTCGCCGCGGAGCAGGTCGAGAACCGAGTCGCGTTCCTTCGCGATCAGGCAGCGCTCAGCGGCGGCGCCGCCGGCTCGCTCGACGACCAGCTCCGCGCGAAGCAGACGGAGCGCTTGCGGGCCCAGGCCGAGCTGGCCGCTCTGAAGCAGGAGTCGACGGAGGTCTTCGGGAAGCTGCAGCAGGTCAACACGATCCGGACGGAGATCGCCAAGGCGCAGCAGGACATCGACGTCGCGGACCGCCGCATCCGCGAACTCGAGCGCGAGGACGCCGGCCGCGTCAGTGTTGCCGCGCGCGCGCAGCGGCCGACGTCCCCCGAGGGCGATCGCCGGCTTCCGCTCGCCGCCATGGGCGCCATGTCGGGCGCGTGTCTCGGCGTGCTGCTCGTGATCGTCTTCGGCCTCGTCAGCTCGCGCATGCGCCACCTCGAGGACATCTCGGCGCGCGTGCAGGGCGAGCGCTTCGTCGCGATGCTCCCGGACGTGGACGCCGACGCCGCCCTGCGCGCCGACACGGTCGACATGGGCGAGTTCTGCGTGCACCACATCCGCACGCTGCTCCAGATCCGCGGCGCCGCGAAGCACCACGTGCTCGCGCTCACGAGCCCGTCGCCCGCCGCGGGCAAGACGACGCTCGCGCTCTCGGTCGGCGCGTCCTTCGGCGCGACCGGCGCGCGCGTGCTGCTCATCGACGGCGACTTCGTCGGCCACGGCCTGACGTCGGCGGTGCGCGCGCTCGTCGCGGCCGCCGTCGAGCGCCAGCTCGAAGCCGTCGCGCGCGGCGAGGAGGCGGCGGATCCGCGCGCCTCGTCGCGCATCGCGAACCTCCTCGCGGCGCGCGCGCGGAGCTGGAACGACAGCGAGCTCGACGGGCTGCGCCGGCGCGCCGCCGACGAGTACCGCGGCGGCACGGATCTCGAACGCGCGGTCGCGTCGCTCGAGAGCTTCCTGCGCTACCGCGACGCGCGCGGCTCGGGCGGCGACGGCCGCCGCGGCGTGCTCGACGCCCTCAACGGCCGCGCCCTCGAGGACTGCGTGCTCGACACGGGCGTGCCGCGCGTGGCCGTGCTGCCGGTCGGCGAGGCGACGGGCCGCGAGGCCTCGCAGCTCTCGCCGGAGCTCCTGCGCGGTCTCGTGACGCGCTGCCGCGAGCGCTACGACGTGATCATCATCGACACCGGCCCGATCCTCGGGAGCCTCGAGGCGTCGTTCGTCGCCGCGCTCGCGGACGAGGTGCTCTTCGTCGTGCAGCGCGGCGAGAAGCGCTCGCTCGTGGACGAGGCGATGACGCGGCTCGAGCGCGTCGGTGCGAACGTGGCGGGGGTCGTCTTCAACCGCGCGTCGGTCGAGGACGTCGTCCGCTCGAGCTACGCGTCGCGGTCGCCCAGCGTGGCGGTGGGCGCGGCGTGACCGTCGCCGTCGCCGGCCCGGAGCTGC
The DNA here is from genome assembly GCA_937996235.1 of uncultured bacterium. Classification (GTDB taxonomy): domain Bacteria; phylum Planctomycetota; class JAJSAM01; order JAJSAM01; family JAJVHW01; genus CALKVK01. The sequence continues at coordinate 39,618 of CALKVK010000028.1, forward strand.
GCACGCCTGCGCCCGACGAGGCGACCCCGACGATCTGGGGTCTGCGTCCGCGGCAGGTGCACGACCGCCTGTGGGCGGCGATGGGCGTGCAGGTCGTGCGGCGCCACGAGCCGTCCGAGATCGTGGCGGGCGCCGAGCTCTACCTGCTCTGCGAGCCGGACGCGCTGATCCTCTTCCAGCCGGCGAACGTGCTCGACGCGCTCGTGTGGATGGACCTCTCGCTGCTCGTCGTGCGGCTGCGCGACACGCGGGACCGCGCGTATCGCGAGGAGGCCGTGACCGAGGACGGCCGGCTCGTGCGCTTCCAGCGCGTCTACCGCGAGGACGGCATCCGCACGGCGCGCGTCGCCCTGACGGCCGACGCCGCGCTCGCCCGCGCGTGGCAGTCGGCGCCCGACGTGCGCGCGCCGTGGCGCTGGCTGCGCGGTTCCGTCGCGCCCGCGCGACGCTCCGTGCGCACGACGCGCGCGCGCACCTACGACGAACGCGACCCGGCGCAGGTGATGGCGTGCATGCACGACATCATGCGCTCGTGGAGCCGCCCGCGGTCGACCATCCCCAACGCCGCTGAGCTGCAGGACGACGTGTGGGCGGAGCCGAGCGCCGCCGTCGCGCCGGACGCGACGTTCGTCGGTCCGGTGTGGATCGGCGCAGGCCGCCACGTCGCCGCGGGCACGCACATCGTCGGTCCGGCGCTGCTGTGGGACGACCCCGCGCACCGGCCGCAGCCGGAGCGCGTCGAGTGGACGGACATCGAACCCGCGCGCCTGGCGTCGCAGGGCGGCGAGGGTGCGCGGCAGCGCGGCGGCGTGCCGGGCAAGCGCGCGTTCGACATCGCGTTCGCACTCCTCGCGCTGCTCGTGACGCTGCCGCTCTATCCGCTCGTCGCGCTGGCGATCCTGCTCGAGGACGGCCGCCCGATCTTCTTCGGACACCGCCGCGAGACGGTCGGCGGACGTGAGTTCGCGTGCCTGAAGTTCCGCTCGATGCGCAAGGACTCGGATGCCATCAAGGCGGCGCTCGTGCAGCAGAACCAGGCCGACGGCCCGCAGTTCTTCATGGCCGACGACCCGCGCGTGACGCGCGTCGGCCGCATCATCCGCAAGCTCCAGATCGACGAGCTGCCGCAGCTCCTGAACGTGCTCGCCGGCCACATGTCGATCGTCGGCCCGCGTCCCAGCCCGCACTCCGAGAACCAGTACTGCCCGCCGTGGCGCGAGGCGCGTCTCAGCGTGCGCCCGGGCATCACCGGACTCTGGCAGGTGCGCCGCACGCGGCAGGCGGGTCTCGACTTCCAGGAGTGGATCCGCTTCGACCTCGAGTACGTCGAGCGCGCGAGCTGGGCGCTCGACCTGTGGATCCTGGCGCGCACGGTCCGCGTCGTGCTGCGCGGGCTGCTGTGAACCGATGGCATCGACGCGTGTCCGCCGCCTCGCGATCGTCGTAGGCGCCGTGCTCGGCCTCGCCGCACTCGCGTGCGGCGCGTACTTCTGGCGCCAGCACGCGCGCGACGAGGAGGCGATCGCCGCCCGCGACGCCGGGCTCGTCGCGGCCGAGGAGCAGCGCTGGGCGGCGGCCGTCGACGGGCTCCGGCGCTACATCGCGCGCTTCGGGCAGAGGCAGGTCGACGCCGACGTCTACCTGGCGTACGCGCGCGCCGTCCGCAAGCTGCCGGCGGCCGACACCGGCCACCTGACCTCCGCGCGGGACGCGCTCCAGCGCGCGCTCGCGCAGCGCCCCGGCGACCGCGCCATCCAGGACGAGCTGCTCGAGGTGTTCCACGACCTGCGCTACGCGGTCGAGGCGCTGGCGCTCGTCGAGCAGATGCTGCGCGACACCCCCGCCGACGCGCGGCTCCTCGCGACGCGCTGCGAGATCCTCGAGGCCGGACGGCGCCTCGACGAGGCGCTCGCCGCCGCGAACGAGTGGAACCGGCTCGCGCCGGCCGACGGCCGCGGCTGGTTCGCCGGGCTCCGGCTGCGGCTCGCGGCGTCGCGCCCCGTGTCGGAGATCCTCGAGTGGGTGGATGCGGCGATCGAGGCGCATCCTGACGACGCGCTCTTCGAGCTGCTGCGGGCCTGCGCGCTCTCCGATCTCCGTCCGCGCGTCCACGACGATCCGGAGCTGCTCGCGCGCGCGAAGGCGAGTCTCGACCTCGTCGTCGAGCGGCTGCGCGACAGCGACGAGCCGTTCCGCGTCACCACGCTCGCGCTCGTGCTCGACCGCAACGAGCGCTTCGACGAGGCGCTGGCCGCGCTGCGGCGTGTGGCCGACACGGGGGACGAGCGCACGTCGCGCGAACTGGCGCGCCGGCTCTGGTTCGCGGGCCGCGGCGACGAGCTCGGTGCGCTCGTCGCGCACTGGCGGGAGCGCGGGCGCGAGGCCCCGGCCGAGGTGCTCGCCCTGCAGTACCTCGCGCTGCGTGGCGCCGGTGGCAGCGACGCCGCGGAGGAGGTCCGGACGGAGCTGCGCGCCCGCGAGGACGCCGCGGCGCACGCGTGGGCGGCCGTCGTCGACCGGCTCGCGGCCGACGTGACCTCCGACCCGGGGGACACGCGCGCACTGCTCGACGCGGCGCTGGCCGTAGACGCCGACTGCCCGCTGCTCCTGCTCGCCCGGGGCGACGTGCAGAAGGCGGCCGGCGAGCTGGACCTGGCGCTGGCGTCCTGGGGCGAGGCGGCGCGCGCCGCCCCCGCGTGGGCGCTGCCGCTGCGGCGGACCGCCGAGGCGCTGCTGACGACGGATCGCCGCGGCGCCGCCATCGCTCTCGCCGAGGCGGGCGTCCGGCGTGCGCCGCGCGACCCGGAGAGCTACTCGGTCGCGTTCCGCGCGTACGCGGCGAACGCGGACCAGCTCGACGCGACCCAGCGCGACGCGCTCCTCGAGCGCCTGCGGCGTCTCCCGGCCGAAGACGCCGGAACGGCACGCGACGCGGCGCTCTCGCTGGAGATGCGGCTCCTCGCGCGCAGCGACCCGGAGCAGCTCGGGCGCCGCATGCGCGAGCTCCTCGCAGCGGGTGCGGGTGCAGCCGAAGGGACGCTGCTCGACCTCGCGGAGCTCGCGGAGCGCCAGGGGCTGCCGTTCGCGGCGGAGTTCCTCGATCGCTCCGAGGCGCAGCACGGGGCGACTCCGCGTCTGGCGCTGTCGCGCGCGCTGTCGCGCATCCGCGCCGGCGACCCGGGCGGCGCGCGCGACGCGTTCGACCGCTGCCGCAGCGGCGTGCGCGATGCGGCGCAGTCGCTGCCGTGGCGGATGGCGCACGCCGCGCTCGGCGACGCGCTGCGCGCACCCGACGCGGGGCGCGCGTGGCTCGCGCTCGCAGCCGAGCACCCGGCAGCGCTCGAGGCGCAGATCGGCGCCCTCGCCTCTCCGGCGGTGTGGAGCGATCACGACGGCGTCCGCGCGGTCATCGCGCGCCTGCGCGAGCTGACGGGTCCGAAGGGCGTGAACTGGCGCGTGGCGGAGAGCCGCCTGACGCTCGCCGATGCGCAGTCCGACGAGTCGGCGCTCGCCGCGGCCGCCGAGTCGCTGAACGCCGTCGTGCGGGACGCGCCCGGCAGCGTCGAGGCGCGGCTGCTCCTCGCGGGCGTGCTCGAGCGTCTCGGCAATCTCGAGGGCGCCGAGGAGCAGCTCGAACAGGCGGAAGCCGCGGCACCGGGGAACTCGGGCGTGGGACTCGAGCGCGCACGCATCGCCGCGCGCCGCGGCCACACGCAGGTCGCGCGGCAGCGCATCGACGCCGTGCTCGGCTCGGGCGATCTCGCGCCCGAACAGATCGCACGCGCCGCCGCAGTCCTCGCGGAGCAGGGCGAGTTCCGCCGCAGCGCGCAGCTCCTCGCGGCGCCGATGGCCCGCGCGGATGCGCCGCGCAGCGGCGTGCTGCTGCTCGCGCAGCTCTACGCGCGCCTCGGGCTGACGGAGCGCGCCCTCGCCGTCGCGGAGCGCCTGCTCGACCACCCGGATCTCGCGACGACCGAGTTCTGCGCGAGTCTGCTCTCGTCGCTCGGTCGGGACGGCGAGGCCCGTGCGCTGCTCGCGCGGCTCGACGACGTGGACGCGGAGCCCGGTGCGCGCGAACTGGTCCGCGCCCGCCACGCGGCCGTGTTCGGGCGGCCCGAGGCGATGTGGGCGGCCTACCGCGCGGCCGTCGCCGCGGCGCCCTCGGCGCCGGGCGTCTGGGGCGGGTACCTCGACGCCGCCCTCGCGCGCGGCGCGGCGGACGAGGTGCGCGCGATCCTCGACGACGAGCGTGCGAGCGCGCTGCCCGCGCTCGCGGCGTTCCGCGCGCAGCGCGACGACGTGCTGGCGGCGCTCCCCGATCTGCGGCTGCGCCCCGTGCTGCGCGAGGCGCTCGGTCGCGACGCCGAGCGCGCGGCCCTGCTAGGAGCGGTGGCGAGCGTGCTGCACGCTGCGCCCGATGCGCCGCCTGCGGAACTCGCGAAGACGCTGCGCGCCGCCGCACAGCGCGATCCGCGCTCGCTGGCGCTGCCCCTGCTCGCCGCGGACGTCGCCGTCCGAGCCGGCGACGTGGCGGCCGGTGTCGAGCTGGCGGCCGGCGCAGCACGCGCGTTCCCGCTGGTCCCCGAGGCGTCCCGTCAGTGGGCGGAACTCCTCGCGCTCGCCGGCCGCTGGCCCGACGCGATCGACGCCGGGCTGCAGTGGCGCGACCGCGACGGCGCGCGCCGCGCCGACGCCGAGCTCTTCGTCGCCACCGCGATGCTGCGCGGCGGGCGTGCGCCGGCAGCCGCCGAACTCCTCGCACCGCGCGTCGCGGGCGACGCCGTCGATCTCGAGCGAGACGCCGTGGCGTTCGTCACCTACGCGGTGGCGCGTGTCCTCGCCGGGGGCGGGAACGACGTGTTCACGGCCCTCGGGCGCGCGAGCACGCGCTCCCGCGGCGTCTGCGGCGCGGCGCTCGGCCTCGACGTGGGGCTCCTGCCCGACGCGCGCACGACGTCACAGTGGATGCGTGCCGCCGCCGCGGGCGTCAGGGCCGACGACGTCGAGCTGCAGGCGCAGCTCGCGCGCGGCTGGGCCACGGCCTGGGAGCGCTTCCGCGCTCCCGAGCTGCTGGCCGAGGCGAACGCCGCGCTGTCGCCCCTCACCGCGCGCGACGACGCACCGCCCGACGCGCTCTTCGCCGCGTCACGTCTGGCGCAGGAGTCGGGCGACCTCGCGGCGGCGGAGCGCCACCTGCGACGGCTGCTCGCGGCGCGTCCGGACCACGCCGCCGCGCTGAACAACATCGCGATGGTGCTCGCCGACTCCGGGCGCGCCGCCGACGCACTGCCGTTCGCGCAGCGCGTCGTCGAGCTGACGCACGGCGCGGCCGAGTGCCTCGACACGCTCGCGTACGTCCTGCGCAAGGGCGGGCGCGCTGCCGACGCCACGCCGCCGCTGCGCGAGGCCGTGCGGCTCGACCCGTCGAACCCCTCGTTCCTCGTGCACCTGGCCGAGAACCTCGCGGAGACGGGCGACGGACAGGGCTGCGACCGCGCGCTCGCGCAGGTCGCCGAGCTGCAGGCGCGCGGCACGCAGGTCGGCGACGAGCTGCGCGCGCGCATCGCCGCGCTGCGCGAGAGCCGGGACTGAGGCGCCGGGTCAGCGCGCGCGAGCGAGCGCGTCGTCGAGACGCGCCGCAAGCTCGAGCAGGTGCGGCGGGCGGAACAGGTCGAGGTGGCCGCACGCGATCTCCACGACCTCGACGCCGCCCTGCGCGAGCGGCCCCCAGCCGCAGGTCCCGTGCGGATCGCGCACGACGCTCCAGTCGCCGAGCACCGTCGCGTGGAACACGGTGACGCGCGCGGCGAACGGCAGGGCGCGGTACGCGGCGATCGCGCGCAGGCAGCGATCGCGCGCGGCGTCGATGCGCTCGTCGATGTGCAGGTCGACCTCCGGACGTGCGCGGGCGGGGGACGCCTCGCCGCGGCCGAGCGCCGCAGCGATGCGCCGGCGCACGCGACCCGCGACGTAGTTCCACGCCTCGCCGAGGCCCAGTGACGCGAGGTTCGCGGCGTGCATGCGCAGCTTCGTGAGGCGGCGCGGCGGACCCACGGCGCCGGGAGCGTAGGTGTCGACGAGTCCGAGGAAGCTCAGCTCCTCGCCTGCGTCGACGAGGCGTCGCGCGATCTCGACGGCGAGCACGCCGCCGTACGAGTAGCCGGTGAGCGCGTACGGTCCGCGCGGCCGCACGCGGCGGATCGCAGCCGTGAACGCGTCCGCCGTCGCCGCCACCGACTCGAGGGTCTCGGGCGGGGCGTCCAGGTCGTGGAGCTGCAGTCCGAACACGGGCCGGTCGCAGCGCATGTGGGCCGTCAGCTCGCGGTACTGGAATGCGTGGCCACCGACGCCCGGAAGGCAGAAGAGCGGCGCGCCGCGCCCGTCGGCGCGCAGGGTCACGATGCAGCTCGGGCGCACCGTGCCGCCGACGACCGAGCGCGCGATCGAACGCGCCAGACCGCGCACCGTGGGCGCCTCGAACACGACGCGCGCGGAGAGCCGCACGCCGAGCTCGCGCTCCACGCGCGCGAGCATCCGGATGGCGAGCAGCGAGTGTCCGCCCGCGGAGAAGAAGCTCGTCGTCGCGTCGAGGCCGGGGTGACCGAGCATGTCGCGCCAGATCGCGAGGAGCACCGGCTCGTAGCGCTCTGCGGCGCGCGTGACCGCGGTGCCGTCGGCGTCGGCTCGCTGCGCGGGGGCGGCGAGACGCGCGGCGCGCGGCGCCACGTCGCCGAGCGCAGGGCCGTCGGGGGCGTCCGCGAACTCGCGCACCACGGCACCGATGCGCTCGGCGAGCTCGTCGGCGAACGCCGCGTCCACGCGCGACGCGTCGCGCTCGACGCGCGCGCGCCACGCACCCGCGTGCGCCTCCACCCACACGACGAGGTCGTTCTTCGGCACCGCGTTCTGCGCCGCGAGCCGTCGTGTGCCCGCGTCCACGAGCTGCGCGTGCGGGTCGCCTGCGGCGCGGAACACGAACAGCACCTGCAGCGGACTGCGGCCGTCGGCGCTGCGCAGCGCCAGCTCGCGTGCGACGACGTGGAACGGCGTGACGGCGTGGCGGAGAGCTGCCCGCACGGCGGTGCGCGTCGCGTCGAGGTGCTCGAGCAGACTCGTCGTCGCGGAGCAGCGCGCGCGCACCGCGACGGCGTTCAGCGCGAACGCGACGGCGTCGCCGGCGCCGAGCGTGTCGCGGCGCGTGACGTGCGTCCCGACGACGACGTCGCCGCGCGCGGTGGCGCGCGCGAGCGCGGCGGTCGTCGCCGCGAGCCAGACGGCGAACGGTCCCGCGCCGCGCTCCTCGCCGAGTCGCGCGACCGCGCGCGACGTCTCGAACCCGACGCGCACCGCGTGCAGCACGCGCTCCGCCGGTGCAGCGACGCCGGGCGGCGGCAGGCCCGCGTCGAGCGGCGCGTCCGCGAGCTCCGTGCGCCAGTGCGCGAGGTCGTCCGCGACACGCGCGTCCGTCAGCAGCACGGCTTCGCGGCGCGCCAGGTCCGACGCCCGGCCGGCCGGCGGCAGCTCCGGCTCGCGCTGCTCGCTTGCCGCGGCGTAGAGCTCCGCGAGGTCGCGGAACAGCACGTCGAGCGACCAGTCGTCGACGGCGACGTGGTGGAAGACGAGCAGCAGGGACGCGTGACGCGGCCCGTGGCGGAGCAGGTGTGCGCGCAGCGGATGCTCCGCCGCGACGTCGAGCGGCCGTGCGGCGAGTTCGGAGCAGCGCGCGAGCACCGCCGCCTCGTCCCACGCGAGCGTCTCCTCGTGGAACGCGGGCTGCGGCTCCGCGTCGACGTGGCGCCGGAGCGCGTCGCCCTCGCGGACGAAGCGCGTGCGCAGTGCCTCGTGGCGCCGCGCCAGCGCCGTCAGCGCGCCGCGCAGCGCATCCGTGTCGAGCGCACCGCGCAGCTCGGTGGCGAAGGGCTCGTTGTACGCGCCGGCGGCGGCCGCCGCGTCGGCGAGGCAGAGCAGGAGTTCGCTGCCCGTCAGCGCGCCGTCGTCGACGGCCGCGTCCAGCGCCGTCCGGGGCGCGCGTCCCGCGACGAGCGCCGCCATCGCGCGCGGGGTCGCCGCGTCCAGCAGCTCCGCGAAGCCGACGAGCGTGCCCGTGAGCGCCGCGATGCGTGCGGCGGCCCGCACGAACACCAGCGAGTCGGCCCCGTGGCGCACGAGATCCGTGTCGGCGTCGAGGTGCGGAGCCGAGAGCAGCTCGCGCCACACGCCGAGCACGACGCCGACGGCGCCGCCCTCCACGGAGCCCCCGAGGGGTGCATCGCCGCGCGCCTGGCTCCGCAGGCGCGTCCGATCCACCTTGCCCGTCGCACCGATCGGCAGCGCGCTGTGCAGCTCGAAGCGCGCCGGCACCATGTGCCCCGGCAGGACGCGCGCCAGCGCGCCGCGGAGCGCCTCCTCGCCGGTCGCCGCGTCGCGCGCGACCACGTGCGCGACCAGATGACGCGCCGCGCCCTCGCCCGCGACGACGACCGCCGCCTGCCGCACGCCGTCGAGTCCGCGCAGCGCCACCTCGACCTCGCCCGGTTCGATGCGGAACCCGCGGATCTTCACCTGGTCGTCGCGCCGCCCGCGGAAGTGGAGCAGCCCGTCGTCGCCCCAGTGCACGACGTCGCCGGTGCGGTACATGCGCGCGCCCGGCGCGGCACCCGGCTCGGGCACGAACGCCGCGCGCGTCAGGTCCGGGCGTCCGAGGTAGTGGAGCGCGACGCCGTCGCCGCCGGCGCACAGCTCGCCCGGCTCGCCGACGTCGCAGGGCGTGCCGTCGTCGCGCACCACGTGCACACGCGTGTTCGCGATGGGCCGCCCGATGGGCAGCGCGGCGCCCGACGCGACGTCGGCGGCCGTGATCGTGTGGCAGCACGTGAAGGTCGTGTTCTCGGTGGGCCCGTAGCCGTTCACCAGGCGCGTCGCGGGGAGACACTCGAACGCGCGGCGCACGTGCGGCGGCGAGAGCGCCTCCCCGCCCGTCAGCAGCTGGCGCAGCGGGGCGAGCAGCGCCGGGTCCTCGTCGACCACGAGGTTGAAGAGCGAGGACGTCAGCCAGGCGCTCGTCACGCCGTGGCGGCGGAGCGCGTCGCCGAGTTCCGCGAGCGTCGGCACCTGCACGTCGAGCAGCGCGCACGTGCCGCCGTTCAGTAGCGGCGCCCAGAGCTCCAGCGTGGAGGCGTCGAACGAGAGCGGGGACGCCTGGAGCCACGTCTCGTCCGCACCGAGCGCCGCGAAGTCGTTGCCGCACACCAGGCGCAGCACCGCACGCTGGGGCACGACGACGCCCTTCGGCTGGCCGGTCGAGCCCGACGTGAACATCACGTACGCGGGGGCGAGCGCGTCCACGTGGCGCTCCGGCGCCTCCGCGGCGTCGACCGTGGCGCGGGCCACCGTCTCGTCGAGGTCGAGTGCCGCGACGCCGCCCGGCAGCGCGTCGTCCGGGACGCCGGGGGTGCGCAGGAGGAGTTGCGGCGCGACCGTCTCGAGGAGCAGCCGCAGGCGGGGGACGGGCAGCGACGGGTCGAGCGGGACGAACGCCGCACCGGCGCGCAGGACGCCGAGGATGGCGACGATCAGCGCCTCCGAGCGCGCCGCGACGAGCGGCACCAGCGTGCCCGCAGGGAGACCCCGTCGGACGAGCGCCGCCGCGACGGACGCGGAGCGGCGGTCGAGTTCCGCGTACGTGAGCGCCCCGCCCGCCGTGCGCAGCGCGGGACGGTCCGCGAAGCGCCGCGCCGCGCGCCGGAACTGTTCGGCGATCGAGCCGCTGCGGTCGTACGGGAGCGTGCGGCCGAGCCACTCGGGCGGCACCGCGCGCCGGGCGGGTTCGGTTCGGGAGAGCGGTTCGGAGCGCGTCACGGGGCGGCCGCCGGGCGTGCACCCGCACACCCCGCGACGAGGCTCTCATCGGTCCGCAGGAGCACGGCATTGAACCCGGGCGGGCGGAGGCGCGCTCAGGCTCGGCGCAGCCGCTCGAGCGCCGCCCCGAGCGCGCGCTCGGCGTCGGCCCTCCGCGGCACGCCGGCGGCGCCGCCGCGCGCGCACCCCGCCAGCCAGCGGACGCCCGCCAGCGCGGCCGCGCGCGACGCCCCCAGGAGCCCGCGGACGCGCGTCAGGCCCCGGCGCGCCGGCTCGCGCGCGAGCTGGAGCCGCGCCATCTCGCGCCCGAAGCGCCGCGCCCGCCGGTACAGCTCGGACGCGCGCAGCAGTTCGGGCTGGACGCGGTGCTCCGCGACCGCGTCGGGGACGAACATCCCGCGGAGTCCCTCCGCGCGGGCGTCGAGGACGAACGCGGGCTCGGTCGTCCAGACGTCGGGGAAACGCCGCCCGCCGGAGACGACCGCGCGGCGGAACCAGAAGTGGTTGCCGCTCGGGAACGGCGGCGCGCCGCGCCCGAACTCGGCCTCGACGCCCGCTCCGCAGTCCACCGCGGAGAACGCGATCCCGCGCGCCACCGGGGCGTCGGCCCAGACCGGCACGGGCGTGTCCGCGGGCCACCGGATCAGCGTGCGGCCGGCGAACAGCGCGTGACCGGGATGCCGCGCCGCGCCGGCGAGCACGCCGGCGGCCCACTCCGGCGCCGGGGTCATGTCGTCGTCGAGGACGGCGATCAGCGGCGCGAGCGCGAGCGAGTCGAGGGCATGGTTGAGTGCGTGGTGCTTCCCGCGGCGGGGCTCGTGGAGCACGGCGAGCGGGAGGCCCGCCCCCGCGACCGCGAGCGCCTCCGCGGCGGGCGGCGTGTCGTCGTTGCCGATGACGACGACGCGCAGCGGCGTCGTCGCCGCACAGCGCACGAGGGCGCGGAGCGTCTCGCGGACGCTCGCGTCGCGTCCGCGCGTCGGGACCAGGACGTCGAGCGGGGCGGTGGAGACCGTCGCAGGGGGCATCAGGCGCACCCCACCGCGGTCACAGGCGCCCTGCGGCGGGCGGACGACGCGCTCCGCGCCGAGCGTCGCCGCGCCCGACGCGGCCCGTGCTCACGCGCTCACGCACCGCGGCGGTCCGGACCGCCGCGCTCGGCGTGGCGCCACCCCGCGCGGCGGCCTGCCGCCTGCGCTCCACGTCCGCCCGTCTCCGAGGGCCCGCCGGAGCCGCGCGCTGCGGGGGCCGCAGCGGCACGGGACTCGAGTTCCGCGGGGATCGTGGTCGCGGCGTGCGCGAGCCGCATCGACGGTCCGGGCTAGGAGCCGGCGCCGTCGACGCCGCGCCGCCGCAGCAGGCCCCGCAGCTCGCGCCGGCCGACGTGGAGCCGCGAGTCGAGCGTGTTCTTGTTGATGCCGAGCTCGTCGATGAGCTCCTTGCGGCCGAGTCCGCGGCGCAGGATGAGCGCGAAGAGCTTGCGCGAGGTCGGGCGCAGCTCCGCGATGGCCTCGAGGATCTGGCGGCCGTCCTCGCGCCGCACGAGCTCGTCGATGACGCTCGGCGCCTCGGCGGGGCGGTCGCGCCGGATCCAGGGGTTCTCGCGCGCCGAGTCCGCGGCGTTGCAGTAGCGGCGGAGCTTCGTCTTCTCGCGCACCGAGCGGTCGATGTGCTCGAGGCACTTCTTGCGGAAGATGCCGACCAGGATGGCCGGGTGCTCCTCCTCGACCTCGTAGCGGTGGCGGACGGACAGGAACGCGGCGAAGGCCGTCTGCAGCACGTCCTCGGCCTGCTCGCGCGGGATGCGGTAGCGGAACCAGGCGACCTGCAGGAGCTTCGCCGAGATGCGCTCCATCGTCTCGGGCTCGAAGACGCTGCCCGCGGCGGCGTCGGCTCGGGGCATGGACGACGACCCGACACGGGGAGCGTTGGTCTCCCCCGTGCCTGCGTCGGTCCCGGTCGCCGGTCGTCCCTTCCCGCGCATGCGTCGGCCGCGAACGGCCGCGCGCGATCATATCGAGAATCCGCCGGGTGCGGTCAAGTGAAAGGGCTCAGGAGCCGATCGCGCGCGCGCGAGGGGCGTCGGGAGGGGGCACCAGGAGCCTGCGCGGACGGGGTGGCGCGTCAGACCAGGGCGGCCCCCAGCACGAACCCGAGCACCAGCGCTCCGCCCACCCAGACGAAGAGGAGCGCCTGCCGGCGCCGGAGGCGAGTCCGCAGGGAGGGCGGCAGGATCGCCTCGCCGTCGTCGAGGCGCGCCGTGCGGTCCTGGACCAGCTCGAGGACGCGCCACACGGCCGCCACGTCGGAGAAGCAGGCGTCGCAGGCGAGGAGGTGGTCCTCGAACTCGCGCTCCTCTCCCTCCGAGATGGTGCGCATCGTGTAGCCGACGAGGAGGCGGCGCCGCGACGCGTCCGTGCACGTGGAGGACTCTGCCTGCACTTCGATCATGTCCGGCGGTCCCGGGCTCCGGGTCGTGGGGGGGACGCCCCGCTTCCGGCCCCGTGCGGGCGCGGCGTCGCAGGACTCATTCGCCGGGCGCCGCGGCGCTTTTGACGAAACTCGGTACCGCGGTCGCACGGGCTGCACGTGTCCGCGGTTCGCGACCCGCCCCACGGCGGTCCGGCCGGATCCGCGCAAAGCGCGGGGCGCGATTCCCGATATGAGAGTGTCGCGGGCCTTGAGACCGCGGTCTCCGGAGAGCTTCCCCCCTATGTCGTTCCGCAACCGAAGCGCGGTGCTCGCCGCCGCGTTCGTCCTCGCATCCGCCTGCTTCAGCGCCGCGGAGGCGGGCGTCGTGACGCTCTCCGCGTCCTCCACCAGCGGCGGCGTCACGCGCTCCGCGACGGCCGAGTTCACGTTCGGCGCGGACTCGCTGACGATCGTGCTCACCAACACGACGCCGGACACGCGCGACGCCTCCGAGCTCCTGACGGGGCTGCGCTTCCACCTCGACGACCTGACGGGCGTGCTCTCGCTCGTCGGCGCGTCGACGGAGGGGCGCCGCGTGAGCGGGTCGGGAGCGTTCACGGACCTCGGCGTCGTGAACCTGCTGACGGCCGGCAAGGGCTCGAAGCCGACGTGGAGCGTGGCGGCGAACGGGCCGGCGGGCTGGCAGCTCGACTTCAACCCCGACGCCAAGTACGCGATCATCGGCGCCGAGGACGCGAGCGGCGACTACGGCGGCGCGAACGGCAGCATCCAGGGCAACAAGGGGCACAACCCCTTCGCGAACCAGGTGGCGACGTTCACCTTCCTCGCGCCGGGGCTGACCTCCTCGTCCACGCTCTCCGAGGCGACGTTCCTGTTCGGCACCGACTTCGCCACGTGCCTCGACTCGGAGCTCCCGCCGCCCGTGCGCGTCGTGCCCGTCCCGCCCGCGGCTGCGCTCGGGCTCGTGCTGCTCGCCGGTCTCGGCGCGCGCCGCCTGCGGCGCCGCGCCTGAAGCGTCAGCGCGCCACGAGCTCCGCGTCGAGCTCGAGCGTGGCCCCGTCGCGCAGCACGCGCAGCGTCACACGGTCGCCCGGGGAGCGCGCGCGCAGCGCCGCTCCGTAGGCGCGCAGGTCGGCGAGCTCCTCGCCGCCGAGCGCCAGGAGCACGTCGCCCTCGCGCAGCCCCGCCCGCGCGGCCGGCGAGTCGGGGAGCACGGACGCGACGCGCACGCCCGGCCCCTCGAACGCGAAGTCGGGCACGGTGCCGAGGCTCACGCGCCGGCCCTCGCCGCGTGGCGCGCCGCCGCCCGTCTGCGCCGCCGCCCCGAGCGGCTCCTCGCGCTCGCTCAGGTACACGGCCGCCTCGCGCAGCCACGTCGCCACCTTGACGAGGCCGTCGCCGTCGATCTCGGCGACGTCGTCGGTCGGGCGGTGGTAGTCCGCGTGCGGGCCCGTGAAGAGCTGCACGGCCGGGACGCCGATCTCGTGGAACGCGACCTGGTCGCTGCCGCCCGGATCGTCGGCCACGCACACCGACTCGACGCCCGTCGTGAAGCCGACGCCCATGGCGATGTGGCGCCACTCCGGCGCGGTGCCCGCGCCGAGCACCGTCAGCTTCTGCCCGCGCAGACGCCCGACCGTGTCGAGGCAGATCATCGCGCGGGCGCTGCGGGCGGGCAGGGGAGCGCCACCCGCCACGTAGTGCCGTGACCCCTTCAGTCCCCACTCCTCGCCCGTGAACGCGACGAACACGATGCTGCGCCGCGGCTTCAGTTCCGGGCCGAGGACGCGCGCGGTCTCGAGCAGCACGGCGACGCCGGAGGCGTTGTCGTCGGCGCCGTTGTGGATCTCGCCTGCGTTGCCCGCGCGGACGTCGGGCCAGCCGCGGCCCAGGTGGTCGTAGTGCGCGCCGAGCACCACGGACTGGTCCTTCCACGCGGGCTCGCTGCCGGGGAGCACGCCCACGACGTTGCGCAGCGTGACGGCGGCGCCGTCCGGTCCGCCCTCCTCCGTCCACGCGTCGAACCACGAGCCGTCGCGGCCGCCCGGACGCAGTCCGGCCGCCGCGAACGCCTGCGCGATGCGCTCGGCGGAGCGCTCGAGACCCGCCGTCCCGACGCCGCGTCCCTCCTGCGCGTCGTCCGCGAGGAAGCGCACGTCCGCGAGCATGCGCTCCGCGTCGAAGACCGGCGCGAGGCGCGCGAGCGGCTCGCGCGAGGGCAGGTGCCCGCACCCCGGGCGCGTGTCGCTGCCCGAGCGCACGAAGCGCACGAGCGGCGAGTCCGTGGCCGGCCACGTGCCCTTGACGACGTTGTCGGGCGCGGCGCCCTCGAAGGCCAGGTACGAGTACTTGCCGTAGTGGGGGAGCTTGCGCGCGAGACCGGGCAGGGCGTCGGCGAGGTCGCAGCCGACCCAGCCGGCCGCGAGCCCCGGGTTCTGCGGGTGCCGCGCCACGAACACGAACGCGTGGCCCGTCCGCGCGACCGCCTCGGCGCCGAAGCGCGCCTCCGCGTCGTCGACGCGCGCGCCGTGCGTCGCGAGCGACCGGACGACCTGCGGCCCGAAGCGGTTCGCGGCACCGAGTGCCCACACCGCGCGCTCCGCGGGCAGCGCGTCGAGCGCGTCCTCGGCCACGACGTCGACGTCCGACGCGCCGCGCGCCCACGCCGCCGCGAAGGTGCGCCACTCCGCCGCCAGCGGTGCGCCCTCGGGCGGCACGACGAGCGTCACGTGCTCCGCGCCGAACAGCTCGGAGAGCGTCGGCGGCGTCTCGGACGCGTCGAGCACGCGGAACACGTCGCACTCCGGGTCCACGTCGATGCGCACGAGCTCGCGGTCGCGCGCGACGCCGAACGTCGCGACGGTCTCGCGCCCGGTGAGCGTGACGCGCAGCAGCACCGCGTCCGCCTGCCCCGCGAAGGTGAGCGCGACGGGCACCACGACGCCCGCGTACGCCTCGCCCTCCTGCGACTGGCGCAGCGTGAGCGCACCGCCGTCGTCCCCGAGCGCGACGGTGACGTCGAGGCGCAGCGCGCCCGTGCGCTCCGTCCACTCGCGGAAGAACGGCGCGAGGTCCTCGCCCGCGACCTCCGAGAAGACGCGTGCGATCTCGTCCCACGCGACCACGCGGAAGCGGCCCTGCGCGTAGAGGCGCTGCAGACCCGCCGCGAAGCGCTCGTCGCCGAGGCGCACGCGGAGCATGTGCCAGAGCATCAGGCACTTGCCGTAGCCGACGGCCTGCGTCGCGGACGAGTGGCGCGAGCGGAACGCGGTCAGCGGGAAGTCGCGGCCGGACGACGCGTAGTCGCGCCAGCCCTTGAGTGCGTCGCGGCGGTACTCCGTGCCGCGCCCCTGGCCCTCGCGGATGAGGTGGTCGGCGAGGTACGCCGTCAGGCCCTCGCACCAGTTCCCCCGCTCCCAGTCCACGTAGACCGAGTTGCCCCACCAGTTGTGCAGGATCTCGTGCGGGTAGGAGGAGTGCAGGATGAACGGCAGCCGGATGACCGTCGGCCCGAGCAGCGTGAACGACGGCATGCCGTAGCCCGTCTCCCAGAAGTTCTCGACGAGCGCGAACTTCTCGAACGGATACGGGCCGATCAGCCGGCGGTACATCTCGACGTACTGCGCGGTCGCCTCGAGATAGCGCGCGGCGAGGTTCTCGTCGGGCGTGCGCAGGAACGCCTGCGCGGTCACGCCGCCCGCGGCGCGCGTGTACTCGGTGAACGGCGCCGCGATCAGGTACGCCTCGTCCATGGGGTGCGTGCACTCCCACGTCACGATGCGTCGCGCGGCGTCGCCCTCGCCGGCGGTCTCGTGGCGCGTGCGGCGGCCCTGGCTCACGGCGTCCCACGCCGCCGGCAGGTCGGCCGTCAGCGTGAACGTGACCAGCTCGTCGCCGAGGCGCGGCAGCCACCACGTGCCGCCCGAGAGCACGGCCCCCTCCGGGCCGACGGTGCCCGGCGTGCGCGCGAACGAGCGCGCGTACTCCTCGGATTCCTCGGTCGGCGGGTGCTCGATCGCGCCCGCGTAGGCGAGGCGCACGACGCCGTCCGCGGGCCACGTCCCGGCGACGGGTGCGACGTGCCACGTCGCGAGGCGCAGCGTCTGCCCCGGCTCCTCCGGGTCTCCGCCGGTGTCGTCGCCGCTGCGGCGCGTGACGGCGAGCGCGCCGTCCGGGCTGCGCACGGCGAGGCCGTCGTGCAGGCGGAACTCGATCCACGGCGCCTCGCGCTCGGCGGCACGAAGCGTCAGCGCGTCGGTGACGTCGACGCGGTGCGTCGCCGGGTCGAGCCGTACGCTCACGTCGTGATGGAGCGGCGGAGAGTCCGCGGCGGCAGCCGGCGCTGCGAGCGCGAGCAGGAGGAGCGCGACGAAGGCGGGTCCGGGGGCGGCGTGGCGCATGGCGCGATGCTACTCGCGCGGACGTCGCGACCGGGCGCGGTGCAGGGGCGCCCGCGGACGGACAAGTTGGGGGCGCGCGGCGCCGGCGCGACCCTCGTCACGCCGTGCCGTCGCATGGCGCGTGCGGAGCCGCGAGATGAAGCAGCGTTCGCCCCTCGGGGCCCTGTTCCTGGCCGTGATGATCGACCTGCTCGGGTTCGGGATCGTGCTCCCGCTCCTGCCGCAGTACGCGAAGAACTACGGCGCGAGCCCGGCCATGCTCGCGCTGCTGATGTCGTCGTTCTCGGCGATGCAGTTCGTCTTCGCGCCGATGTGGGGGCGCATCTCGGACCGCCGCGGACGCCGCCCCGTGCTGCTGGTCGGACTCTGCGGCTCCGTGCTCTCGTACGCGCTGTTCGGGATCGCCGAGATCGACGGCGTGCACCAGGCGCTCGGCCTCGCGACGCCGATCCCGCTCATCCTCGTGTCGCGCATCCTCGCGGGGCTCTTCGGCGCGACGATCGGCACGGCGTACGCCTACATCGCCGACGTCACCGACGCGCGCTCGCGCGGCAAGGGCATGGCGCTGATCGGCGTCGCGTTCGGCATCGGCTTCACGCTCGGACCCGCCGTGGGCGGCTGGACCGACGAGCACTGGGGCCGCCCCGCGCCCGGCTTCGTCGCGGCCGCGCTCTCGTTCTGCGCGCTGCTCGTCGCGCTCCGCACGCTGACGGAGCCGGAGCGCCGCGGCGTCTCGACGCGCCGTGGCTGGGACGCGTTCCGCTCGCTCGGCGTCGCGCTCTCGCGCAAGACGGTCGCGTCGATCGTCGCGCTGCAGTTCCTCGCCACCTTCTGCTTCGCGAACATGGAGGGCACGCTCGCGCTCTTCGCGCGCGCGCGCCTCGGCTACGACACCGGCGACAACGGGATGCTCTTCGCGTACCTCGGGCTCTCGCTGCTCGTCGCGCAGGGCTTCGTGGTGCGTCGCTTCCTGCCGCGTGTCGGTGAGCTGCGCTTCAACGTCGTCGGCTGCGCGCTGCTCGCCGCGGGACTGGGCTTCGTCGCCGTCTCGACGCAGCAGTGGCACGCGTTCACCGCGCTGCCGACGGCCGTGTTCGGGTTCGCGATGGTGACGACGTCCATGGCGAGCCTGCTCAGCCAGCGCACGCCCGCGGACATGCAGGGCGAGGTGCTCGGCGTCAACCAGGCGAGCCTCTCGCTCGCGCGCATCTTCGGCCCCGCCGCCGGCAACCTGCTGCTGCCGAAGGCCCTCGACGACCCCACGAACCCGCTGCTCGCGCGGCCCTTCTGGTTCGCGGGCGGTCTCGCGGCGCTCGCGATCGTGTGGGCGGTCGTGCTCGCACGCACACCGGCGCCCGACGCGCCGCCGCCCGCGCCCGACACCGCGTAGTCGGGGCGCGGGCCGCGCAGCGCTCAGCCCGCATCGTTCACCAGCTCTCGCGGCGAGTGCGGCTGAGACGCAGTCGTTTCCGGGGCCGTGTCCGTGGCACCTGCGCTCACGTCTCGCGGCAGTGCGTCCCGGCCGAGCCGGAGGCGCGAGGGTGCGAGCCTCCGCGGCTCCGCCGCGGGGTGAGCGAGGGTGCGGCGCAGCCGCACGAGAAGGCTCCTGCGGAGCCTTCGAGACGAGCGAACGCGAAGCGCAGGCCGAAGGCCGGAGCGGAGGGCAGCCGCCGGTGGCGGCTGCGATCGGCGAGCACGCGAGC
>CALKVK010000029.1 GCA_937996235.1 uncultured bacterium
CGTTGTCGTCACCGGCCGGGTCGTCCGCGCCGTTGCCGCCACCGCCGTTGTCATCACCGGCCGGGTCGTCCGCGCCGTTGCCGCCACCGCCGTTGTCGTCACCGGCCGGGTCGTCCGCGCCGTTGCCGCCACCGCCGTTGTCATCGCCGGCCGGGTCATCCGCACCGTTGCCGCCACCGCCGTTGTCGTCGCCGGCCGGGTCGTCCGCGCCGTTGCCGCCGCCGCCGTTGTCGTCGCCGGCGGCGGCGTCGTTCGCCGAGACCCGCTCGCCGAGCGCCGCGACGAACCCGCTCGCGACGACGTCACCGTCGACGGTGCGGATCTCGACGGCGCGCCCCGAGAGCAGCGCCACATCGGTCACGCCGAAGGGCAGTGCGTCCCGGTCGCTGCGCAGGCGCAGCTCGTACTCGCCGTTGCCGTCGTCGTCCTCCGGCATGGCGCCGACCAGCGCAAGGGCGCCCGAGCCGTCGTCCATCCAGAGCTCGAGCGAGAGGCCGGACTCGAGCCCCTCGACCTGCGCGCGGAACTCGTCGCGGCTGCCCTTGCGGCTGATGCGCACCTGCGCCTCGACCGCCGCGTTCGTCTCCGCGACGGCGTCGCTCACGGTCAGTGCCGTTCCGGCCTTCGCGGCCTTGCCGACGACGGCCGCCGCAGCGGCGAGCGTCGGCATCGAACCCTCGGCAACGAGCGCGCCGGACGCGGTCCGGACCTCGACCGCGCGGTCCGACAGGTCGGCGACGCTCGCGACTCCGAACGGCAGCGCCTGGCCCTTCTTCGTCCGCACGCGCCACTCGTAGTTGCCGGCGGGAGCTTCGCGGAAGGTGCCGACCCGCGTGAGCGTGCCGCCCGCGTCGGCCATCCACAGCTCGAGGTCGAAGCCCGACGTCGCCCGCGACAGCTCCACCTTCAGCTCCTCGCGGTTGCGCTCGACGCGCACCCGGATGCGCGCCTCGCGCGGCGCGACGTTCGTCGCGTCCACGATCGAGAGGTCGACCCGCTCGCGCACGCGGTCCACGTGACCGCTGCCGCCGCGGCCGCGGTTCTGCCGCGCGAAGGCCGCGTCCGCCGGCCCGAAGGCCACGAAGAGACCCGCGACCGTCGCGAGCGCCGCCACCGTGAAACGTCCCGTGAACTTCATCGCCAGCTCCTTCACCCGTGCTTCCCGATCGTTCGTGCGTTCGTGACCACCGTCACCAGGTGGCCTCGTCCCGACGCACTTCCGGTCCACGGAGGGGCAGGCTGATACACGGAATCGCACGCGCGGCGCGCAGCGGGTAGGCGGCGGAGGGGATCAGCGGGGAACGGGCTCGAACTCGGCCGTCAGCCGGCTCCGTACGTACGGCCCGGGCCGGTCGCGGATGGCGCGGCGCGCGAGGTCCGAGAGGGTGCAGTCCCGGCCGCGGTGGCTGTGGGACGACACGCCGAGCACGTCCCGGAGCACGCGCTCGGCCGTCGGGAGCTGGCAACAACTGCTCTCGGCGAAGTCGACCCACGCGGGGAGCGTCGCCGTCTCCCAACCGAGCGTGCGCTGCCGCGCGTCGAGCTCGTCGCACCAGCGATAGGCGCCCGTCCGGACCGCCTGCCACGTCTCCGCGCGCGCGGCCGTGTCGCCCTGGATCGCGAGCTCGGCCGTCGCGAACGGCACGAGCTCCAGTTCGCGCCGCTCGCACAGCCGCCGCAGGTAGGAGGTGACACGCGCGTCGCGGACGTCGCCCGCACACTCGTGCGCGTCGTCGGCGCGGGCCTCGAGCATGCGGGCGTACGCGTCGAGCGGACGGCCCGCGAGCACGAGTGCGCGCAGCTCGGCGGCCAGTTCGTCGGCTGACACGTTGCTGACGGCCGCCCCGCCCGCTGCGTCCTGCTCGTCGGGCACCAGCGCGACGGTCGGCGGCAGTCCGTCCAGGACGGCCAGCGCGCAGACCGCGCTCCACGGAGAGCACGCGGGCGGCGCCGGTGCGTCGCCGGCGGCGACGGAACGCAGGTAGGCGCGCGTCGCGGGCGCGTCGGTGCGCGCGAGGAGGATCAGCGCGTCCTGCTCGTCCGCCGCACCGAGCATGCCGTCGCGCACCGCGGCAACGAGTTCCTCGGCCGAAGCCGGATCGCCGAGGCGCAGGAGCAGGAACAGGACGTCGGCCCGCGGGACGACGGCGTCGCCGAGGTTCGCGCACCAGCGGCGCAGCGCGGCCCGCAGCGCGTCCGGCGCGCCGAGTTCGAGCAGCGGAAGCACGTCGTCGACGGACTCGTCCTCGAGGAACCCGCGCGGCGGCGCGTCGCCGAGCGCGGACGCTGCGGCCTCTGCGACGCGTCGCGTCCAGCACGTCGGGACGACGCGCGCGACGTGGAGCATGCGTCGTGCGTCGAGGTGCGCCGCGAGCAGTCGCGCGTCGAACCCGTCGAACACGTCGCGCGTCCACGTCAGGCCGAAGATCGCCCGCGGCGCGCGCTGCGCGTCGAAGACGGCGTCGAGACAGTCCCTCACGCTCTCGTCGTCGACGGATCGACGGGGGTCGAGCAGCACGCGTGCGAGCGCGTCGCACGCCGCCGCCGGGTCGATCTCGAGCGCGAGTGCGCACGCGTCCGCGTCGAACGCGGCGGCGTCGAGCAGGTCCGCGCGTGCGTTCGTGTCGCCACGGACTGCGAGCGCGGCACGTGCGGCGTGGTCCGATGGGACGGTCCGGATGCGGCGCTCGAGCCACGCGCGCGAGCGCGCGTCGCGGAGCTGTCGGAGCGACCAGCGCACCGTCGCCGACGACTCGGCCGCAGCGAGCAGGAGCGGCGCGTCGGCATCGGTCGGGCGCACGTCGCGGAGCCAGCGGAGCGCCCACCCGCCGTACCGGTCGTCGGACGCCGCACTCTCCGGGCCCGTGCGCTCGAGGTACGCGCGGAGGAGCGGCGGCACACCGGGTGCCGCGGTGCTCGCCGGCAGCGACGTCCCCGCGTCGCCAAGGACCCAGCGCAGGATCGCGTCGCGCTCGCGGTCCGTCTGCCACGCGTCCAGCCAGACGAGCTCGTCCAACTGCTCCGACGGTGCGCTGAGCGAGGACGCGAGCTCCGCGACGGCGGGGATGAACTCCGGCCGCATCACCTTGTGCAGCACGGTGGCTCGCGCTTCGTCGAGGCGGCTCCCGTCGAGACCGTGCAGCCGCTCGAGGATCGGCACGACGTCCGCCGCCGCGAAGTGCTCGATCAACAGCCACAGCGACGCGTCGGGGTCCGTCGCCTGACGCGCGAGGAAGTCGTCCAGGAGGAGCCGTGTCGCGACGCGGTGCTCGGCGAGATCGCACGCCCTGGCCGGCAGCGCGCGCGCGCACGCCGCGGCGGCCGGCCCGGACGGCAGGCGCAGCCCGGCGCGGAGCACGCGCACGCGCGCAGCGGGTTCGAGCGCAGCGAGCCGCGCGGCGCCCGCGGGGGTCCCGACCTCGGCCGCGAGCGCGAGGTCGGCGGGGTCGGGCGTCCACGCGGCGAACGTGTCCGCGAGCGGCAGTGCGTCGAGTGCGGCGAGCGTGGACGCCGGGTCGTACGCGTCGCGCGCGTGATGCGACGACGTGCACGCCACGACGAGCAGGAGCGCGAGCGGCGCGGCGACGCGCCGGACGGTTCGCATCGCGTCCAGTCTAGGCGGACGTGCACGCGACCGGCCGCGCTCGCTACCTTGGCGGCGTGACCGACGAACGCGCCGCGCCGCGCCGGATCCAGCCGATCGCCGCGGCGAGCGGCGCCGAGGTGCTCGTGGGCGGACGGCGTCTCGTCTCGTTCGCGGGTTGTGACTCGCTCGGACTCGCGCGTCACCCGGACGTCGTCGCGGCGGCGCAGGAGGCGCTCGCGCGCTGCGGCGTGTCGGCGTCGGCGTCGCGCACGACGACGGGCACGTTCGAGGAGCACGTGCGGCTCGAGGCGGCCGTCGCCGCGTACATGGCGACCGAGGACGCGGTCGTGCTGCCGTCCGGGTGGATGTCCGCGGCGGCGCTCGTGCGCGCGCTCGTGCCGCCGGCGCGTGCGGTCGTCGTCGACGCGGACGCGCACCCGGCGGTGCGCGAGGCGGCGGCGGCGTCGGGCGTGGACGTGGTCACCTACGCGCACTTCGACGCGGCGGACGCCGAGCGCGTCGCGGAGCCCCTGGTCGGTGGGCGTCCGCTCCACCTGACGTGCAGCGTCGATCTCGTCACCGGCGCCGTCGCGCCGCTCGCGGAGCTCGCGCGCGCCGCGGAGGAGCTCGCGGGCGTGCTCGTCGTCGACGACGCACACGGCGTCGGCGTGCTCGGCGCGCACGGTCGCGGAGCCGTCGAACACCGCGGCGCGACGGCGTCGCACGTGCACGTCGCGGGGACGCTCGGGAAGGCGTTCGGGGTCGCGGGCGGCTTCGTCGCCGGATCACGCGCCGTCTGCGACGCGGTCCGCGCGCGCGCGCCGTGCTACGCGGGGACGACGCCGCTGCCGCCCGCGCTCGCCGCGGCGGCGCGTCGCGCGCTCGAGCTCGCGTCGGACGGTGCGCTGCGGGAGCGGCTGCGCCGGGTGTGCGAGCTCGCGCGGGAGCGTCTCGGCGCGCTGGGTCTGCGCGTCCCCGCGGAGCCGGTCCCGTGGCTCGCCGTCGCCGACCGCGACGCCGCGTCGCTCCGCCGCATCGAGCGGGCGTGCGCCGACGCCGGCCTGCTCGTGCCGTACGTGCGCTACGACGGCGCACCGGCTGAGGGCTGCCTGCGCATCGCCCTCTCGGCCGCGCACACCGACGAGCACATCGCCCGCCTCGCCGCCGCCCTCGCCCCCGCCAGTTGAATCGGGGACGGTCCTCGCGCAGGCTCGAGAGGCAACCGCTCGTTGCGAAGGGGACGGTCCTCGACGCGCCTTGAGGGTCCAAGAGTCGACCGGACGGTTCTGGGCTCGAAGGAGTGTCCCCACCGCAACGAGTCGTTGCGCAGCGAGCCTGCGCGAGGACCGTCCCCTTCGGAATGGGTGGATGCGGAAACGGGTGCGGCCCGACACCAGACTCCGGAACGACCGGATCCCGGCGCGGGCCGCGGTGGAACGCGCGGACCGGCACGCTCGAGGCGTCCACGTCCGCACGTGGTGGTGTCGTGGGTTGCCCGCCGGGTGCGGCGGCTCGGGGGAGGGCCCGATGCCGACCGCGCTCCCGGCGGGCGCAGGGTAGGGCTACTTCTTGGGCGTCGGCTGCTGGCTGAGGTTCGCCGCGATGAGGCAGCCGCGCACGACCGCCGACAGCGCGTCCTCGGCCCGCCGCACGCCGGCGATCGGGATCGGGAGCTGGACCTTCTTGAGCTCCTGCGCGAACACCTCGACGAAGCCGCCGATGAGGCTCGTGCCGCCCGCGACCACGACCTCGATCGGGTCGGTGAACTGCGGGACGTCGCGCGCGAGCTGGAAGCGCTGCTTCAGGTTCTGCAGCACGTACGAGATCAGGTTGCGGTAGTAGAGGACGACCGCCTCCTCCTCGCGCGTCTTCGGGTCCATCAGGTTGACGTCGCCCTCCTTGATGGCGGTGGCGCGGACCTTCGGGATGCCCATGACGCGCGCGACGTGCTCGTCGATCCAGTCACCGCCGCGCGCGACGGAGAACGTGATCGCCGGGATCGTCTTGTAGGCGACGCAGACGTTGAACATGCCGCCGCCGCACGAGATGCCGATGCCGGTGAAGTCCTGCTCGGCGAGCGAGCTGTAGACCACCGCGTGGCCCTCGTTCATCGAGCGCGGCGAGTAGCCGAGCTTGCGCAGGATGCCGGCCGCGATGCCCTCGTGGTAGACGGTGTCGTTGTCGCGGTCGATCGACGAGGCGGGGATGCAGAAGCAGACGTCCTCGCCCTCGACCTGCGGGTCGCCGAGCAGGCGGTGGATGATGAACCGCAGCATCGGGATCGCCTCCTGCTCGCCGGGAGCCAGGAAGCCGTGCTGCATCGGACGCCGCACCTCGTTGCCGAACATGTTGGCGAGGTTGAAGGCGGCGTCGCCGAGCACGAAGAGGCGGTCCTTGTACTGCACGTACGGGACGCGCAGCTTCGTGAGCATCTCGCGGCTCCCGACGAACTGGCTCGGGATCTCGAGGAAGGCGTTGCGCTCGCGCATCACGACCAGGTCGCCGTCGGCGCCCTGGCGGACCGAGAGCAGGTTCGCCGTGCCCACGTCGAGGCCGCGGCCCAGCGCGACCTTCTCGGACGCGCCGACCTGCGAGGCCTCGTGGAACACGACGCGCGGCGCGGCCGGGGCGGCCGGCGCGGACTGGGCCGCGGGCGCCGCGTGCTCGGGCGTGCCGTTGCGGACCTGGGCCGGCGCCACCGTGGCGGCCGCGCCCCCGTCGTCGAAGCGGACGTTGTCGTTCTCTGCGGACATGGTTGCACGTTCCTCCTGGCCGACACGGTCGCCGGCCGTCTACGGGTACTCATCTGACTCGGGACCCGCGGGCGCCCCCGCGGGGACTCTCCCGCGGTGCGATCACTCCGTGCCGGTCTTCGTCGCGGCTCCCTTGCCCAGCGCGCGCAGGCGCCCCAGGGACTTCGCGATGCCGCCGCGCGAGCGGCGCTCCTCGACGTCGAGCTGCCCGAGGTTGCTCGTGAGCTCGCCCTCGTCGGAGTCGAAGATCTTGTCGAGCAGCACGTCGGTCGCCTCGACGGAGATGTCGATCGGCCGCGCCGTCGCCATCTCCATCGTGCGCGTGATCTTGTCGAGTGCGTTGTCGAGCGCGCCCTGGAAGTTGGCGCTCATCGACTCGGAGTGCGCCGCGGCCTGCGCCGCGAGCTGCTCGCGGAGCGCCTCGATCGCGGCGTCCTGCCGCGCGGCCGTCTCGACCGCCCGCGCTGCGAGGCACCGGACCTCGTCGCGCAGCGCGTCGAGCGCACCGCCGAACTGCGCGGCGAGCACGACCTCGGTCTGACCGGCGCGCTTCGCGACGTCGGCGACCTCGTCGCGCAGCTCCTTGAACGCGCCGCCGAACACGTCGGTCAGCGCGGCCGGCGCCGCGGCGGCCTGCGCGATCTCGGCGCGCAGCACGCCGAGGGCGGCGTGGAAGTCCTCGGGCGAGAGCGCCGGCGCGGGCTGCGCCGCGGCGAGCTGCTCGCGCAGTTCGCCCAGCGCCTGCGCGAACGCCTTCGGCGTGACGGCCGGGCGCTCGCGCACCGCGACGATCTCGTCGCGCAGCGCGCCGATCGCGGCCGCGAAGTCGTGCGGATCGACGCCCGGACGCGGCGCGTTCGCGGCGATCTCGTCGCGCAGCGCGGCGACGGAGCGCGCGAACTCGTCGGGTGCGACGCCGGGCTGCGGCGCACTCGCCGCGATCTCGCCGCGCAGCTCGTCGAGCGCCGTCGTGAACACCTCGGGCGTCACGACGGGCGCCGCCGCGGCGGCGGCGATCTCGGCGCGCAGTCCCGCCAGTGCGTCGGAGAACGCCGCCGGCGTGACGAACTCGCGGCCGGCCGCGTCGGCGACCTGCGCCTCGAGGCGCTGCAGCGCGTGCGCGAGCCCCTCCGGGGTCGCGGCCGCAGCCGTCGCGGCGCGCTCGGCCACCTCGGCGATGGCCGCGCGCAGCGTCTCGATCTCGCCGGCGAACTGCTGCTGGAAGCGCTCCGTCGCGGCGCGGGCGCCGTGCGCGGCCGAGGCGCTCTCGTCGCCGCGCTGCGCCGTCGAGGAGACGAGGTCCGCGCGCAGCTCGGCGAGCTCGAGAGCACGCCGCTCGTCGGCCGCGGCGAACGCGTGCGCGATCTCGTCGATGCGCTCGTCCACGCGCGACGCGACGCGCGCCAGGGCGTCGCGCAGCAGTTCCTCGCCGTCGGCCTGCCGCTGCGCGAGGTCCTTCGTCGCCGCCGCGGCGTGGGCCGAGCGCTCGTCGATGGCGGCCACGTGCTGCGCCAGCCGCTCGACGGAGCGCGTGAGGTCCGCGTGCGCGGCGCGCGCGCTCTCGGCCAGGCGCTTCTCGGCGCCGCGCAGGTCGTCGCCGCGGACGACGCCGGCGAACGCGCGCACCTCGTCGAGCACCTCGCGCACCGAGCCGAGCTCCGCGGCGACGCCGCCCGTCTCGGCGGAGAGCGACTTCTGCGTGCGGCGCAGCGACTCCGACAGAGCCTCGACCTGCTCGCGCACGCCGTCGACGATCGCCCGCCGCGCACCGTCCTCGCGGGCCGCGAGGCGCTCGAGCAGGGTGCCGGCCACGCGCTCGGCGACCTCGCCGGCCGAGGCCTCGACACCGCGCACGCGCTCCTCGAACGCGTCGAGGTCGCTCCGGAGCCGCGCGACCGCGTCCTCGGAAGGCTTCGTGCGCGCGACGTCGCCGCGGATCTCGGCGATCTTCGCGTTGACGGCCTGGAACTCCTTGTCGAGCCGCGCCGCCAGCGCGCTGTCGCTCGCGGCGTCGCGCTCGCGGACGCGCTCGAGCAGCGCCTCGAGCGCCTTGTCGCGAGCACGCGCCGTGTCGCGCGCCAGCGCGTCGATGCGGGCGCGGACGTCGTCGAGCTCGGTCGTCAGGCGCTTGCCGGCCTGGTCCTCGCGCGCCGCGGCGCGCTCGAGCAGGCGCGTCATCGCCGCCTCGTCGGTGCCGGCGGGCCGGCGCGCGATGCTCTCGACGACGTCGCGCAGCCGCGCGACGTCGCGCGTCAGACGCGCGGTCGCGTCCGGCTCCTCGGGGAGCTGCCGCGCGGTCTCGAGCTGCGTCTCGAGGTACGACTTGTCGCTCTTCAGGCGCTCGCGCTCGAGCTCGGTCTCGCGCAGCTTGTCGCGCAGGTCCTCGACCTTCGTCTCGAGGTCGGTCTGCATCTTGAGGACGCGGTTGAAGCGCTCCTTCGTATCGCTCACGATACGATCGCGGTCGCGCTTGGTGATCTCGCCGACCTCCGAGTCGATCGCGTCGTCCACGAGCGCCTGGATGATCTCCATGACGCGCTGGCCGGAGACGACGCGCACCCGCTTCTTGCCCTGCGCCTGGAGTTCCTCGATGGACTTCTCCTGCGTGTGGGCCTTGATGACCGATCCGATGTCCTTGAGCGCGTCCCGTTGCATCTGAGGGCTCCTCCAGTGAAGGTGCACCCCCCGGGATCGGCAGCGCTTCGCAGCACTGAATGCAGGATTTCGCTGCGTTCGACTTGAGACCCGTTCTGAAAAAAAAGCGCGGAACACGCACGCGCCACACACGTCCAAGAGAGCGTTACCCAGACGATCAGGACAGGGGCGACGAGCGCGCCGCAAGGGCGCGCCGGGACGTCGGCGGAACCGGGGCGCGTGGCGTTTTCGGAACGTCGATGGATTCCTTGCGTGACGTCGCCCCTTGCGCTGCGGGATCCGCGCGCGCTAGACTCCCCGACGGTTCGGGCCGAAGAGGGTGCGCCGCGGCACGCGGGCACTCGGGGCGGTGACGTTACGTAACGCTGCGAGGACGGTGGCCCGCGGAATTGGGCTCCGCGCCGCCCTCCGTCCGCGCACGGGACGGAGGTTCAGGCATGAAGAGCTCGTCCGTTCTCTCCCTGCGCGCGGCGCTGGCCGCCTGCGCGCTCCTGTTCGCGTGCGCCGCGTCGGCGTTCGCGCAGGACTACACGACCACGCTGACCAGCGGGAAGTACACGGCGCCGCCGTCGTCGGGCGTGACGAACGTCGTCTCGGGCGACGATTCGCGCACGAACCTCAACCTGCCGTTCTCGTTCCCGTACTACGGCAACACGTACTCCACGATCAACGTGTGCACGAACGGCTTCGCGCAGTTCGGTGGCACGGGGAGCACGTTCAGCAACTCGACGCTGCCGCAGAGCACGACGCAGGACGGCATCCTCGCCGTGCTCTGGGACGACATGTACGTCACGGGTCCGAGCTCGAACGCGAGCATCACGAACGACGTCGTGCGCACGTGGACGAGCGGCACCGCGCCGAATCGCGTGCAGTTCATCTCGTGGGTCGGGATCAAGCACTACAGCAACCGCAACGCGACGCTGAGCTACCAGATCCAGCTCCACGAGACGTCCGGCCGCATCATCTTCGCGTACGACACGTCGCTTCCCGTGACGACTTCGTCGAGCGGGACGGGCTGGTACTGCAGCAGTTTCACCTGCGGCATCGACGAGTACGGTGGCACGCGGTACGTGTACCACCCGAACCACACCGGCAGCAGCAACAGCGGCCGTCCCTCCGACTGCATCTTCGACCCGGTGGAGACGCGCTTCTCGGGGCGCCTCCTCATCGACGAGATCGTGTCGGACGCCACCGGCATCGGGAACTCCGTACGCGCTGGGCAGCCGCTCCCTGGCGCGACGGTCGAGCTGCGCAGCGGCGCGAAGGTCGTCGGCGTGGGTGAGTCCGACGCCAACGGCGACTACGTGGTGAAGGGCCTGGCGCTGAACTCGTCGCAGAGCGGCACCCTGCACGCCGTCGCGAAGAACCTCGCCTGCGTGGTGTCGCCCTCGTCGCCGAGCAGCACCGCGGCTCCGGCGTCGTTCCAGGTCTCGGCCGGCACCGTCAGCTTCGGCGGGAACACGACGATCCCGACGTACACGCTGGGATCGTCGACCGACGCCACCGGCAACGTGCGCGCCGCGTTCCAGATCGCGGGCACGATGCGCCGCGCGTACGACTTCCTGACGACGAACACGGCGGCGACGCTTCCGCGCCTCGACGTCTTCTTCGACCCCGCGTCGTCGCTCAACACGAGCTACTCGCCGCCCGGCGCCCTGACCGCGTACGCGCAGATCGGCAGCGTGGGCAGCAGCAACAACGACGCGTTCGACACGGCAGTCGTCCACCGCGTGTACGGCC
Source organism: uncultured bacterium (assembly GCA_937996235.1). Classification (GTDB taxonomy): domain Bacteria; phylum Planctomycetota; class JAJSAM01; order JAJSAM01; family JAJVHW01; genus CALKVK01. The sequence continues at coordinate 10,735 of CALKVK010000029.1, forward strand.
GCTACGCGCTCTCGCAGATGACCTCCGCGATGTCCGGCGCCAACCAGAACGCGTTCCAGCGCGACCTCGACGTGGTCTCCGATCCGGAGAACGCGCTCGCCGAGGCGTTCGGCCTCTACCTGTACGCGGTCGTCGAGGGTCAGTCGGTGGCCTACGACGGGCTCAGCTCGTCGGCGACGACGTCGTTCGACCTCGACGCGCAGACGCTGACCACGGCCAAGAACGCGTCGGTCGCGGCCTGGGCCGCGCAGGCGCTCTACGACACGGTCGATCCGGCGAACGAGCCGTTCGACGACATCGACGGCACGCTCGGCAGCGCGAACACGCGGATCGCGCAGGCCATCGACACGCTCGGCACGTATCCCGACGGGCTCTCGATCGTGGCGGCCTGGGACGGCCTCGGCTTCGACACGGCGCGGCTCGTGCGCAACTTCATCTTCCACGGGCTGCTGCCGGACGACCAGTACGAGCCCAACGACAGCGCGGGCTTCGCGCAGCACCTGGGCGTGGCCGGCGTCCGCAAGGACGGCCTCTCGCTCAACCGCTTCAACGAGGACTGGTACACGGTCGACTTCGCGAACGACGTGGACCTCTTCTACGTCGACATGCTCTACGACCGCTCGACGCTCACGACGAACGTGACCATGCAGGTGTTCGACATCCAGGGCAACCTGCTCGCGAACGGCTCGCCAACGGGCGCGCTCGGTCCGGTCACCGCCGTCTACGGTCCGTTCCCCGCGGGCCGTGTCACCGTGCGCCTGGCGCACGGCGGCGGCGACGCCATCACGAACTACACGCTGCAGGTCTACGAGCGGCTCGCGATCGGCAACGCGTCGGTCACGGAGTGGACGCTGCGCCGCCCGATGTCGGCGACGCTCAGCCTGCGCGGCGGCATCCCGCCGTACACGCTCTCGGTGCGTCCGCCGTCGGTCCTGCCGAAGGGCCTCGCGCTCGACGCCGTGAACGGCCGCGTCTTCGGCGCCCCCGCCGAGACGGGCTTCTACACGTACAGCATCGCGGCGACCGACAGCGGCCTGCCGCAGACGACCACGAACGCCACGCAGTCGCTGCAGGTGAACGACGAGCTCACGTTCGGCGCGCCGATCCTCACGGGTCTCGCGCTGGGCAAGCAGTCGGACATCTCGCTCGGCCGCCGCGGCGGCACCGACCCGGTCGTCGTCACGAACGTCGTCGGCACGCTGCCGGACGGCCTCACGCTGACCGACGACTTCCACATCGTCGGCGCGGCCGACCAGGCCTTCGGCACGAAGCTCTCGATCGACGCCGAGGACATCGCCGGTTCGGCGGCCCACATCGACACGACCGTCGTGGTGTGCAAGCCCTTCGAGGGTGCACGCACCCCGCTCGACCTCGCCGCCGGCGAGGCCACGGGCGGCTTCTACTTCGACTCGCTCGGCGGCAGCACGGTGAGCTTCGTGCTCGGCACGCCGCGCGGGGAGGAGAAGCGCTCGCTGCAGTTCGTCCTGCTCGGTCCGGACGGACTCGAGGTCCCGGTCGACGGCGCGAGCGTCAAGGACGGCAAGATCGTCGTCCGCGGCGTGCGCACGGCGAAGACGGGCCGCTACTTCATCGCGCTGTCGAGCCCGGCCGGCTCCGCGTCGCAGCTCGAGGGTGCTCTGCGTGTCGGCCTGCCCGCGGGCGGCGCCGGCGCGGTCGAGCAGCTCGACTTCAACGAGCAGACGCGCATCGAGTTCGGCGCCCTCGAGGGCGCGGTGTTCACGCTGAAGGGCAAGATGACGGAGGGGATGGCCATGCGCGTCCTCTACATGATCCAGCCCGACGGCAAGCCGGTCCTCGCGACGGACTTCGACACGCGCGAGAAGAACGGCAAGATCACGCTCTCGATCACGCTCAAGCAGTCCGGCACGTACCAGTTCTTCACGGTGCCGAAGCCGGGCCCGCTGGGTGACTTCCGCTTCAAGTACAAGCTGCGCCAGCCCAAGCGCGGCCAGTTCCAGATCAACGACTAGTCGATCGGGAACTCACTCCTGCGGCCGCCGCTCGGGCTTCCGGGCGGCGGCCGCTCGCATTCCCAGGGGCGGCGGCCGCGGAAGAGCAGTGGCGGGCGGCGGCCGCTCGCATTCCCAGGGGCGGCGGCCGCGGAAGAGCAGTGGCGGGCGGCGGCCGCTCGCATTTCCCGGGGGGCGGCGGCCGCGGAAGAGCAGTGGCGGGCGGCGGCCGCTCGCATTTCCCGGGGGGCGGTGGCCGCGCGCTTTCGGCACGCGGCGGCCGTCGGCGCCGAGGCGCCCGGCGCCATACTTGCCGCGACGGCGCGCCGGCACGACCCTCTGCTCATGCGCATCGAACGCGACCTCGAGATCGGCGGCGAGCGGTTCGCACTGCTCGTCGAGACACGGCACGGAGACGTCGTGGCGCGGACCGCGGTCCACGACCAGAGCTTCCGGCGGCGCATCGGCGGCGCACGCTTCGTGCGCAAGGGCGACGTCGCCGAGGTGGGCCACCTCGCCAGCGGCATGACGTGGAAGTGCGCTGCGGCGGGGCTCCCCGCCGACGGCGAGAAGTCGGTGATCTCGTGCCCCGCGGGCCTGCCCGCGACGACGGCGGAGCGCGCGGCGATCCTCGCGGAGCACGCGCGTGCGGTGCGCGACGTCGACGACGGTGTCATCTTCGGCCCCGACATGAACAACGGCGAGGAGGTGATGAGCCTCGTCTCGGAACAGGCCGACCTGCTCGACCACATGACGGGCCTCGCCGGATCGCACGGCGGGCTCTCGATCGACACGCGCGGCTACACCGCGATCGGTCTCGCTGCCGGCATCCGCGCGGCGCGCCGCCTCCTCGACGAGCCGCTCCACACGGCGTCGATCCAGGGCTTCGGGGCCGTCGGCGCACACTGCGGACGCCTGCTCTACGAGTCGGGCGTCGCCGTTCGCGGCGCGAGCGCCGTCCAGGGGGCGCTGATCGCGGACGACGGCGCGCTGCCCGTCGGCGAGATGTTCGCGGCGTGGCAGACGCGCGGCGACGTCGCCTTCGCGGAGTACGCGGCGCGGCAGCCCGACGGCACGCACTTCGACGCGGACCCGGACGCGCTCCTCTCCGTTCCCGCCGAGATCTTCGTACCCGCGGCGCGCACGGGCGTCCTCGCGATGCCGCACGAGATCCAGCGCGTGCGCGAGCTCGAGAACCCGAACTGCCGCGACGTGACGCACTTCCTCGACGAGACGGGCGTGCGGCTGATCGCGCAGGGGGCCAACCATCCGCTCACGCCGGCTGCGGAGCAGTACCTGCACGAGCGCGGCGTGATCGTGCTGCCGGACTACATCGTCAACTGCGGCGGCCTCGTCGGCTGCTACTTCGAGTGGGCGTACCGCGACGAGCTGCTGCGTTCGGCCGCGAAGCGCGACGAGATGCACGGACTCGCCCTGCGCGTCATCGAGCGCACCGTCGAGCGCAACGTCGATGCGCTCTTCGCGATGGAGGGCCCCATCCGCGAGCGCTCGCGCAAGCTGGCCGAAGCGCACCGCGCACGGCTCCTCGCGCGCTGCGCGCGCTTCGACGCGGCCGCGACCAGCCACGCCATCGCCCGCGCCTGCCTCGAGGAGCTCGTCGCCGCCTGATGCTCCGAGCGAGGTGGCGAGTCAGGGCAGTTCGGCGCGCACCGCCTGGAACGTGAAGGCCGCGGACATCGCGTCGGCGGTGCCGTCGCCGTCGGTGTCGACATCGAGGAGCGACGTCGCGACGCCGGGCACCTGCGCGGAGAACTGCGCCGGCACGAAGGCGGCGAGGCAGCGGAAGACCACGCTCCCGGGCACGAGCATCCCGAGCGTGCCCGAGTGCGTGTCGGTGGTGACGTTGCCGCGCAGTCGCACGCTGTCGGCGACGGCGATCGGCTCGAGACCGAACGGCACGGCGAAGCGTCCCGCGACCTCCACCTCGTAGGCGCCGCCGGAGCCGAGCGCGGCGGCGGCCCCCGCGGCTGCGTGTCCGCGCGCGTCGCGCGCCCCGCTCGCCGGCGTGAACTGCTCGCCGCCGAACGCGTTGTCGGACGGGTCGCCGTCCACGTCGTCGGCATGGAAGTGCCCGACGAGCACGATCTCGTCGCCGTCGAGCGAGCCGACCGCCGCGACCTGGAGGATCTCGGACAGCGCGCCGCTGACGATCCCGCTCGCGGTCGGCACGTTCATGTCGAGTCCGCCCGTGAGCGGGCCGACGAGCGACTGGAGCTGCGCGAGCGCGTTCTCGGGCACGCCGTCGCCGGTCCAGTCGAAGCCGCCGATCGCCGGGGCGATGCGCAGCGTCACGACGACGTGGTGGTACGTCGTGCCGGCGTCGAGGCCGAGTTCGGGAACGACGGAGAGGGCGCGCGCCGCGTGCGCGAGGCGCCGCAGGCGTGGCCCGCGGCGCTGCGCCGTCCGGTAGCCCGCGAGCCCGCGATCGCCGCGGCGTGCGGCCGCCGCCGCACGACCGGCGGACTCCGCGTCGAGCAGGCCGGCAGCCAGAACGCGCGCGAGCGTGCGCGCGTCGGCGTCGAGCTCGGCCGCGAGGGTCGCGGCCGCCGTGTCGACCAGCGCGACGGCCTCGCCGTCGGGGTGGCGCGCCCGCTGGAGGACACGCGCGGCGCGGCGGAGGGCGGCCGTCCCGCCGACCTCGCCCACGCCGACGGTCGGCCGCTCGAGCACGGCGACCGCCCGCCGGAGACGTGCCGCCGTACCGGCAGGCGCCGCCGCCGCGCGCTGCGTCAGGGCGTCGGTGAGCGCGCCGATCGGGTCGCGCGGCGGCGCGGGCTCCTCCGCCGCAGCCGCGCTCGTCGCGACCAGGAGCAGACCGAGGACGGACCACGGGCGCATCGGACACCTCCAGGCCCGCGCAGACGCGGCGCGGACGTGCACGCGGCACGTTCCGACGCCCGCGATGGGCGGCACCGGACTGCGATCTGCCGTGCTGCGCACGACGCCGGCCCGCGGGCCGAGATGCACCCTAGCACGAGACGAGACGCTGTCCACCACAGCGGCTCGCAGCCTCGAATCTACTCCCAGCGATGATCCGGCGCGTCGGCGGCCACTCCGTCCACCCAACCGGCGCGCGCGCCCGGGTAGGCGTCGCAGTACGGGAGATACGGCTTCACGTCGAGCACGGGCGTGCCGTCGAGGAGGTCGTGCTCGTCCACCGTGAGCGTGCGCCCGCGGACCTCCAGAAGCCGCACGCACGACAGCCCGATCGGGTTCGGGCGGTGCGGCGCGCGAGTCGCGAAGACCCCGCGGCGGACGGTGTCGCGCGGCGGCACCACGGTCAGCCGCGCGCCGCGGACGTACGAGAGCACGCTGACGACCCAGACGCGGTCGAAGCCGGCGAGGTCGCGGACGGCGTTCTGCAGGCCCCGCCGCAGGACGATGCGGGCCGGGGAGCTCGGCGCGCCGGGACCGGCCTGGCGCGGCGCGTCGTGCACGTAGCGGTAGGGTGAGCGCACGACGCCGACCGGGCGGAACTGCCAGACCGGCAGGTCGTCGGGCTCGATCTGCGGAGGGACCACGTCGCGGTGTCGCGCAGGGGGGCTGCCGGGTCGGGATCGGCGTGCGGGCGCCACGGGGGGATCGTAGCCCACCTCGTTCACCAGTTTCCGCGCCGAGCGCGGCTGTGACTGAGGCGTCTCGGGGGCAGCGGCCGTGACGCCTGCGCATCCGCCGCGAGACAGCCCACCCCGGCCGAGCCGGAGGCGCGAGGTCAAGAAGGCGCGACGAAGTCGGGGTTGAACGCCCCGTTCGAGGAGCGCCGACGCAGAGATCGCGACTCCGGCGACGCGCCGGGCGCGGGAATTGGTGAACGAGGTGGGCTAGCCTCGGACGCAACCGTCCGGGCGGTGGGATCGTCTCCCTGCCCGGGAGACGGATCCGTCCGTCGACCCCTGTCCCCGTGGGGGTCGCGGAAGTTCCGGACCCCCACTCCCGTTCCGCACGGCGGTCCGGACCCTGCGTCCCGGCGCCGCCCGGGTCGGGGGTGGGTGACGGAACGCGAGGAAGCCCTCGAACACCCGCACGCGTCGGCACGGCCCGCGCAACGGCAAGGAGTCGTGATCGTGTCCGCTCGGGCGCGCCCCTCGCTGTCGATGCCGCTCTCGCCACGCCGCCGCGACCCCGTGCGCGCGGCCCGCACGCTGGCGGCCGGACTCGCGCTCGCGCTCCTGGCGGCTCTCCCGGGCTGCGGCGAGCGCGAGACGGCCGCGCGCGATCCGAACGCGCCGACGCCCCGGCCCGAGCGTCCCGACGTCGTCGTGATCGTGCTCGACACGACCCGTGCGGACCGCGTCTCGTTCGCGGGATACGGCCGCCCGACCACGCCCCGGCTCGACGCGTTCGCGAAGGACGCGGTCGTCTACGAGAACTGCTGGAGCCCGTCGCCCTGGACGGCGCCCTCGCACGCGTCGCTCTTCACGGGCCTGCGCGTCGAGAACCACGGCCTGCACCGGGACGTCGCCTCGTCGCTGCCGGCGGCACCGCCGACCCTGGCGGAGCGGCTCAAGGCGGCGGGCTACGCCACCGCGGGCTTCTCCACGAACCCGAACGTGAGCCGCGTGACGGGGCTGCAGCGCGGCTTCGACCTGTTCGAGCAGCGGCTGCGCGGCGAGATGCGGCGGCTGCCGGACATGCCGGGCCACCACGAGGCGCCGCAGTCGGCGATGGTCGGCGCGCACGCGTCCGCGCAGGACCTCTGCGACGCCGGCGCGAACTGGGCACTCGGCCGGCGCGCGAAGGACAAGCCGTTCCTGCTCTTCGTGAACGTGCTGGAGCCGCACCTGCCGTACGACCCGCCGCAGGACGTCGCGGCGCCCCTGCTGTCCCCCACCCTCCCGGCCGACGACGTCGCGTGGGCGCGCGCCTTCCAGTACCCGCTCTCGGCCATCGCGAGCTTCGGAGCGGGCGAGGTCTCCGACACGCGTCGGCAGGCCCTGCGCGAGCTCTACGATGCGGAGATCGCCACGGCCGACCGCGCCGTCGGGGCCCTGCTCGACCGGCTCCTGGAAGGCAAGGCGCGCGACCGGACGGTGGTGGTGGTCGTGGGCGACCACGGCGAGAACCTCGGGGAGCGCAGGAAGTACGACCACCTCTACGGACTCGACGCCGCGCTGCTCCGCGTGCCCTGCCTGATCCGCGCGCCGGGCGCGCTGCAGGGCGGCCGCCGCGAGCGCGCGCTCGTGCGCATCACCGACATCGCGCCGACGCTGCTCGAGCTCTGCGGCGCGCCGGCGTTCGAGCCGGCCGACGGACTCTCGCTCCTCGGCGACCTCGGCGCGCGCACGTCGCTCGCGCTCGTGGACCCGCCGTATCCGTCGCAGCTCAAGGCGCTGGAGGAGTGGCTCCCCGGCGCAGACATCAGCGCGATCCGGCGCCACGGTCTCTCCGCGACGGACGGCCGCCTGCACCTGACGCGCGGCGACGGGCGCCCCGACCGCCTGTTCGACGTGGCGCTCGACCCCGACGAAGAGCACGACATCATCGACGCGCACCCGGCCGAGGCCGACGCGCTGCGCGCGCTGCTCCGCGCCGCCGGCCTCAAGCTGCCGGGGGAGTGACGCCGCCCGCCGACCGCGCACGCCGCCACGCGAACGCGAGCGCGGCGAGCGCCACGCACGCCAGCGCGAGACCGGGCAGGAGTCGCGGCTCGCGATACGTGAAGACCACGTCGTGTTCGCCGGGAGCGAGCAGCACCGCGCGATCCACGGCATTGGCGGGGAGCACGGCGGCCTCCGCACCGTCGATCGTCGCGCGCCAGCGCGGGTCGTAGCCGTCGGCGACGACGAGCGCCGCCGCGCGGTCCGCGCGTACGCGCACGCGGACGCCGTTGGTCGTCTCGCGCACGTCGAGCAGTTCGCCGCCCGGTCCCGAACCGGCGGGCAGCGCGGGCGGCGCGCCTTCGAGGGCGACGTCGCGGGCGGCATCGAAGCCCGGTGCGCCGATCGCGTCGAGCGCCGCCGAGGCGTCGGCGACGGGCACGATGCGCGTCGCGACGCGGACGGGCGCGGGGCACGTCTCGCGCACGAGCACGCGCACGTGCGGCGGGCGGCCTGCGAGCCGCTCCTCCGAGAACGGCTCGCCGTGGACGATCGTCCGCACGCTCAGCGCGTCCGACACGCGAGCGCGCGCGGTGGCGTCCTGCCGCGGGTCCTGCAGCCGCTCCCACGCGGCCCACGCGCGCCGCGGCACGAGCTGCCCGAAGCCCCACGTGCGGGCCACGCCGAAGGGCAGCGCGCTCTCGCCGAGCGACGCGTCACGCGCCCACTGCAGCCACGCCGGGTCACCGACGCCGTACAGGAACTCCTGCGCGAGCGAGTGCGTGGAGTGCAGACGTCCCGGCCCCGCGGCGCGGACATCGTCGAGCCACGCGGGTCGCGCGCGCAGCACGTCGTTCGACACGAGCGGATGGACGCGCGCCGCCTGCGTCGCGGCGTCGACGAACGCCAGCGCGACGAGCGCGACCGACGCCGCAGCCGCGGCGCGCGCACGGCGCCCGCGCTCCACCACGAGCACCGCGAGCGCGGCGCACGCGAGCACGAGCACGACGACGAGGCGGGCGTGCTCCCCCGCCACGAACGCGAGACGGTCCGGGGCGTCGACGCTCGATCCCAGCAGCGCCGCGTACGTCGCGGAGCCCGCCGCGAGCCGCGCCGCCGCGACGACGACGAGCAGCGCGATCGGCAGCGCGAGGAGCGCGCGCGCGGCGCGTGACGGGACTCCGTCGAGCAGCGCGCGCAGCCCGGCGGCGCCCGCGAACGGCAGCGCGAACGCGACGAGGTGCAGGAACTTGCCCGGCCAGCGCAGCCGGTCGAACGGCGGCACGTGCGCGGCGAGGAACGGGTAGAGCGGCGTGTGGCGTCCGGCCGCGAGCAGCGCCCCCAGCATCGCGACCGCCGTGAACGCGAGCGCGACGCGCCGCGCCGCGGAGCCGCGCGGCGCAGCCCACGCGAACGGCACGAGCAGCAGCGGCACGATGCCGACGTGGCACGTCGCCGCCCAGAACTCGTACACGTCGGGGTGCCACCACGCGGCGCCGTACCCCGGTCGGCCGAACGCGAACGGCGCGAGCAGCGCGAGATACGAGCGCGCGCCGACCGACGCCTCGGCGAGTCCGGCGTCGAACGCCGCGTCGCGTGTCGAGCCGGCGACGTGGTCGAGACTGACGAGGATCTGCGGCGCCGCGAGACACGCGCCGAGCGCACCGGCCACGACCACCGCGACGAGCACCCGTCCGAGCGCACGTGCGCCGTGTCCCGCGACGGCGAGCGTGCCGCTGCCGACGACGGCGAACGCGACGCTCTGCAGGAGCGCCTGCGGATGCCCCGCCAGAGCGGCGGTCCCGAGCAGCAGCGCGAGGAGCGCCGTCTCGCGGCCGAGGACGCGGCCGGTCGTGCGGAGGGCGTCCGTGCTCCGGAGCAGGGCCCACGCGAGGAGCGGCGCCCACGTGACCGTCTCGAACGCGGGCAGGAACTCCATCTGCGCGACGAGGTACGTCGAGAACGTGAGGCCGGCCGCGGCGACGAGCGCGGGCAGGCGTCCGAGGTCGAGGCGCAGCGCGAGCGCGTACGCCCCGAGCGCGGCGAGCAGCGAGTGCAGGAGCAGCGTCGCCGTCAGCGCCGCCGGGGACGGCAGGACGAGCCACAGCAGGTGCGGCGGATAGAAGACGCCCGACTGCGGGTGCGCGAGGAACGGCTGCCCGAAGCGCGACGCGTGCGCCCAGAGCGGCAGCTCGCCGCGCGCGAGCGTCGCGGCCGCGAACTCGCGCCACGGCAGGAAGTCGCAGAGCACGTCGCGCAGAGCAAGCGTGCGTCCGGCGAGGAGCGGCACGAACCACAGGACGACGGCGAGCGCCGCGATCGCGGCCCCCCGCAGCGCACCGCGCCGGTCGTCGTCCGCCGTCACCACCCCAAGGTAGCGGCGGGGCGGCGCGTCAGCGCACGTCGCAGCGCGGCAGCCGCTGCGCGGGACGGGCGAGCGCCGCCTCCGACGCGTCGCCCACGCCGCTGCAGTCCGACAGCACGAGCCGCTCGAGCTGCGCGAGGTCGGCGAGGCGCAGCGGACGCAACGTCCGGGTCCGGGTACCGTGCGCGGTCGACCCCGCGAGCGCGCCGACCTGCACCCGGGCGGCGGTCCGGCGGGATCTGGACCGGCGACATGTCCGCGCGCAGCACCGTCCCCCTCGACGACCTGCTCGCCCACCGCGAGTGGGTGCGTTCCCTTGCTCACGCCCTCACGCGCGACGAGAACGAGGGCGACGACGTCGCGCAGGAGACCTGGCTCGCGGCGCTGCGCACGCGTCCGGCGTCGACGGAGAGCACGCGCGGCTGGCTCGCCGCGGTCGCGCGGAACGCCGCCAGGCGGCGGCATCGGACGCGCACGCGGAGCGCGCGACGCGACGCGGTCGCGGCACGTCCGGATCGCGCGCCGGGTGCGGATCCGGCGGAGCTCGCCGCACGGGCCGAGCTGCACGCGCGCGTCGCGGCGGCTGTGGTCGCGCTCGACGAGCCGTATCGCACGGCGGTGCTCCTGCGGCACTTCGAGGGACTGCCGGTCGCGCAGGTGGCCGAGCGGCTGGGAGTCCCGCTCGAGTCCGCGCGGGCGCGCCTCCGTCGCGGCCGCGCGACGCTGCGCGCGCGGCTCGAGCGCGAGCTCGGAGCCGCAGGCGGGCTGGCGTCGGCGTTGCTCCCGCTGACGCGTGACGTGCCGGTGTCCGCCGGGGTGAACGCTGCGGCCGCTGGCGCAGGGGGGATTCTGATGACGTCGAAACCGGTCGTCGCCGCGATCGCACTGGTCTGCGTCGCCGTCGGCGCGGCGTGGTGGCTGCAGCGCGCACCGACGGATCCCGTCGCGTCGGCACCCGAGACCGCGAGCGTGCCGCCCGCCGACGTCGCAGAACACAGCGCCGCCGATGCGCCACCCGCCGGGGAGGATCCCGCGCCGCGCCGCCGTGTCGAACGGGGCGCGCCACCCGCGGCGCAGGTCGAGGAGGTCCCGCCCGCGCGGCCCGTGGTGCCTGTCGCGGACCTGCTCGACAGCAGGCTGGACTACGAGTTCGCAGTCGACGACGTGACGCTGCGCCGCACGCTCGGGCTCGTCGCCGGGCGCACGCAGGTCCCGATCGTCGTGGACGCGCGACTCTCCGAGCAACTCGACTCCGCGACGATGACGCTCCGACTGTCGCCCGGTGTCTCCGCGCGCACGCTCCTCCATCTGATCGCAACCATGCAGGGCGACGCGGTCGCGGTCGAGCCGCAGCGTGTCGTGCTCCACGGCGCGGATGCCACGTGGGAGCCGGACCTCCCAGTCGTCGCGATCGCGCCGGTCGTACCCGACCCCGGTGCGCCGTCGGTGCTGCGGATCCACGGACACGTGCGCGGCGCCGACGGGCTGCCCGTCGCCGACGCGCGCATCTGCGTGGACGGCGCCGACGCAGGACGCAGCGACGCGAGCGGCGCGTACGCGGTCGAGGTGAGGCAGACGAAGGTCCGGGTCACCGCGTCTGTCGCTCTGCGTCTCGCCGCACGCGCGGCCGACCTGAGTGGCGAACTCGGTGGCGACGTGGAACACGACTTCGTCGTCGGCGGACCCGCGGGCGCTCTCGACGTGCTCGTGCGCGGCGGCCCGGACGCGCTGCCGCTGTCGCGGGCACGGGTCAACGTGTCGTGGGAACGCGACAGCGACGGTGCGGCGTCTGCCGGCGAGGTCCGGCTCCTGACCGACGACGACGGCCGTGCCGGCGCCGACACCCTTCCTCCCGGCGCGCTCACGATCCGCATCAGCGCGCTGTCCCACGCCCCGGAGACGCGCGAGGTGCACGTCGCCGTCGGCGCGACCGCGCGGCTCGAGCTGACGCTGCGCGCCGTCGACCTGGCGGAGCGCCTGCGCGAGATCCGCGTGACGTGTCGCTTCGAGGACTCCGCGCCGCGCCAGATCATCACGTACCTGCGCACGACGACAGGCGTGGCGATCGCGGCGGCGCCCGACTGCGCGGCGCGCCTGATGGACGTGCGCGTCTCGCTGGACCTCGCCGATGCGACGCTCGAGCGCGCGCTCACCGACCTGTGCGCGGCGGCCGGCGACCTCGAGTTCGACGTGGCGCGCGAGCTCGTGATCTTGCGCGCGCGGCGGCGCTGACGCGCAGCCGTCAGCGCTCGTCCGGGACGAGGCGCAGCTCCGGCCCGGCGCTGCGCCACGGCGCGGGGGCGCCGGCCGGCAGGGAGCCGACCGGGACCTCGCGCATCACACCGTCCGCGTCGGCGAGCCGCGCGAAGACCATGCACGCGCGGCCGTCGGAGCTGCCGGTCGTCCACGTCAGCTCGGCGGCGTCGGGCAGCGTCACGTCCACCGGTCCGGCACCGGCCCCGATCGTCACCGGCGGGTACACGGTGAACACGCCGTCCACGGTGTCGAACGGGACGTAGGTCCCGGCCGGCAGCAGCGTCTCCGCCGTCGGGCCGAGGCGTGCGCCCATCGCATGAACGCCCGGGACGGCGGCGCCCACCTCGACCAGCGCGCAGCGCTCGCCGGCCGGCAGACGCAGCTCGACGCGCCCCGCGTGGAGCAGATCCGGCGCGTCGCCCGTGGCGCCGATGGCGACGCCCGGCTCGATCACCCACACGCCGAGCTCGCTCATGAGCACGGTCCAGCGCGTCTTCGACACGGCGAACGAGACGACGTCGTCCTCGACGCGCGTCTCGAGCAGGCCGGAACTCGCGGCGAGTCCGCGCGCGGCGATGCGGCGCCGCCCGATGCCGGGGATGCGCACGCGGCACTGCGTCGCGTCCGCGAGAACCACGCGCACGACGGGCAGTCCGTCGCGCATCTCGACCGGAACGGTCGCACCCTCGCGTCCCGGCGCCGCGACGTACAGCTCGTACGCGAGGCCGGGCACGAGCTGCAGCACGACGCGGCCGCTCGCATCGGTCGCGACCTCCGCGCCGCGCGGCGACGCGGTGCGCGCCGCACGCGGCGCCACCCGCGCCCCGACGACGGGGGCGCCCGAGGCGTCGACGACCTCGACCGTGCACGCAGCGGTCGCCGTGTCGGCGCCGAGGTCCACCGGCGACGTCGTCGCGTCGGTCACGACCAGCTCGCGCAGCACTCCGTCGCGGCTGTAGAGCACGGTGTGCACGTCGCCGGGGCGCACGTGGAGCACGCGCCCGGCCGACGTCTCCTCGAGCTGTTCCCACGGCGTCGAGACGGTCCGCGGCGCGCGCTCCGGCGTCGTCAGGACGGAGGTGACACTGCCGCCCGAGATGCGCTCGTCGGCGAGCAGCACCACCGCGCGCGTCTCCTGCGTCGCGAGCGGCAGCGTGACGTCGCTCGTGCCGCCGCTCAGTTCCGTCCATGCGCCCGCGCCGGCGCCCGAGAGCGCGCGCAGGCGCTGCGCGACGGAGGGCACGTCGATGTCGGCCGTGCCGCCGCCGGGCCACCGGATCGGGAACGACGTGTCGCCGGTCGGCGCGTACTCGACGCTTGCGACCGGCACGCTCGGTCCGTCGCAGACGACCGTGACGTGCAGGCGTCGCCACGCGTCGACGCGCAGCTCGATCTCCGCTCCGTCGCGTGTCGTGCGCGCGACGCCGAGCGCGGCGATGGCGTCGCCTTCGAGCGCGCGCGCCTCGACGTCCTCACCGACGGGGAAGCCGTGCACGCGCACCTCGCCCGCGGCGTCCGTGCGCCGCTGCACGAGCAGGTCGGCGAACGAGCGGTCGCGCGCGCGCACCAGCACGTCGACGTCGGCGCGCGGCCGGCCGGTGCCGTCGAGGACCCGCACGACGACGTCGCCGCGCGTCCGCTCCGGGAGGACGACGCGCGCGCCGTCCTCCAGGTCGAAGACGAGGACACGCCGCGTCGCGCGCTCCTTCGCGGAGAAGCGCACGTACACCTCGCGCGCGACGCGCTGCGCCGTGATGCGCTCACCCGTCGGCAGTCCGATCTCGAAGCGTCCGTCGGCGTCGCTGCGCGTGTCGCCGCCGCCGAGCCCCTCCCACCACGCCACCTGCACGCCCGCGAGCCCGCGCCCCTCGGCGTCGACGACGGTGCCGTGCACGGTACGCCGCTCCGCGGGCCCGTCCGCGGCGGCGGTCGCCACCGGCGCCTCGGGGGCCGCGGGCCGCGCATGTTCGGCGTCGTCGCCTTCGGAGGCCGACGGCGCCGGGGGCTCGGGCGGGGTGGCGACGTGGACGCGCGGGCGCGGCCCGCCCGTGTCCGCGTCGTCCGTGTCGTCGTACACGAGGTGCGGCCCTTCCGGCGCGGCGGCGACGTCGCCTTCCGGCTGCGCCGGGGCGTCGCCCCGCGTCGTCCACGCGAAGAGGGAGAGACCGAGCACGACGAGCGCGGCCACCGTCGCGGCGACGACGAGCGGACGTCGCGCACCGCGCGGCGCGGCGTCGCGGCCGAGCAGCGGCACCGCCCACGCGGCGCGGCCGTGCTCGCGGTCGAGGCGTCCGCGCAGCGTCGCGAGCGCGCGCGCGAGCCGTGCGCGCGCCGTCTCGTAGGGCACGCCGAGACGGCGCGCGACGTCGGGCAGCGGCACGTCCTCGTAGAAGCGCAGCAGCACGGTGACGCGGTACGGCTCGTCGAGGGCGAGCACGGCCCCCACGACGCGCCGGTGCGCCTCGGCGTCCGCCACGATCGTGTCGGGGGCGCGATCCGCGGCCGGCGTCGGCGCCGCGCGCTCGTGGCGCTCGCGGCGTCCGGCGCCGCGGCGGACGTTCGACGCACGCCGCCGCACGGTGCGCGCGAGCCACGCGGGCAGCGCGCTGCGGCGCTCGGGCGGCGACGCCGCGGCGGCGGCGAGCGTCTCCTGCGCGACGTCCTCGGCGAGGTGCGGATCGGCGACGAGACGCCGGGCGAGCGCGACGACCCACGCGCGGTGGGCGACGAGCGTCTCGACGTCGACGGACGGTTCTGCTGTGCTGCTCATGCGGAGAGAGACACCGGCCGCGCGCGGAACCGTGCAGCTCGGTGCGCGGTGCATGCTCGCGCACGCGACGGGCGCACGCCACGCCGACGCTCCACGTTCGCGAGTTGCGGCGGTTCGCCGTAGCGGGGAGCATCTGCCGCTTCGGCAGGGCGCCGGATCAGGAGGTCCCAGCCCGGACTATTCATGACGACTCGCGCACCTGAACGGTCCAGCACGCCGCGCTCCGCGTTGCGCCGCCTCTGCGACGCTACGGCGTCGCGATCGGCGCCGCGCCTTGATCGCGACGCGCTGTCCTCGCTCAGGGCGCCACCCGCGGAGCGCACGGTGCGCGCCGCATCCGCACGGAACGAGCATCGCGCGGCGATCGTCGTCACGACGTGCGCGAGCCTCATGAATAGGCCGGGCTAGCTTGAGTGCGCGGCGCTGGCTGCGGCACGTCTCGGGCATGGCACGCGCGCGGCTGCGCGGCGACGCGGCGGCGGCGCTGCGTCATCGCCGCGAGCTCGCGCTGCTCGCGCTCGACGCCGACGCCGAGACGCTCACGTTCCGCCGCGACGGTCTTGCGTGGACGGTCCGCGCCGTCCGCCACACGATCACGCGCAACCTGTACGTCCACGGCCGCCACCCCGGCCGCGAGCTCGACGCCCTCGCGGACTGGCTGCGCGCGCGCGGGCGGCTCGGCGACGCGCATCCGTGGTGCGTGGACGTCGGCGCCAACGTCGGTGCGCCGACGCTGTTCTTCGCACGCGACCTCGGGCGCCGCGTCGTCGCGATCGAGCCCGTGCCCGCGAACTTCGCGCTGCTCCGCACGAACGTCGATGCGAACGCGCTCGGCGGGCGCATCGTGTGCGTCAACGCCGCCGTCGCCGAGACCGAGGGCACGCTGACGATGGCGCTGCACGAGAAGGACGGGCAGTGCGAGGTCGCGGGAGAGGGCGGGCGCACGACCTTCGCGACGACGCCCGCGGCACGCGTCGACGTGCCCGCGCGGCCCCTCGACGCGCTCGTCGCCGACGCGGGCGCCGCACCGCACGCGGTCGCGTTCGCGTGGAGCGACACGCAGGGCTTCGAGGCGCAGGTCGTGCGCTCGGGCGGTGCGCTCTGGGCCGCGGGCACGCCGCTCTTCTGCGAGCTCTGGCCCGAGGCGCTCGAACTCCACGGCGGCGTGGACGCGTTCGCCGACGCGTGCGCGCGGCACTTCGGCGCGTTCGCGCTGCGGAAGGACCTGGAGTCGGCGGGCGCGCGCGTCGCGCTGCAGCCGATCGCGCACCTGCGCGAGACGCTGCGGGCGCTGCCGCGCCAGACCGACGGTCTCCTCGTACCGAGCGACTGAGTTCCTACGCGCGGCCGGGACGGGCGGCGCGTCAGCGCGGGGGCTTCAGCACGCCGCGCTTCCCGGCCACGGCGACGTAGCGCGCGGTGCTCGTGCCCGCGTAGAGCTGCCCGCAGAGGAGCAGGCGCAGCGGCACCGTCACGTTGCGTCCCTCCTTCCCGGTCGTCTCGTCGGTCACGCCGAAGGGGCGCAGGAGCGGCGCGAGCGCGGCCTTCTTCTGCTTGAAGCGCAGCGACGCGGTCGTCGAACCGTCGCGCTCGGTGCGCAGCTTGATCGTGAGCTTCGTGAGCCGGTCCTCGGAACGCGCACGGCCGCGCGCGTCGATCGTGAACGACTGCACGCTCCCGCCGATGTCGAGCGTGACGTCGCGGCACGACTCCGGGAACTCGAGCTTCGCGCGCTTGCGCGGGCCGAAGATCGACGCGGCGCCGAAGCCCTTGAGCACCAGGTTCACTTCGTCGTTGGTCGGCCGCCCGGAGAGATCCACCCGTCCGCGGAGCTGCGCGGCGCCGAGATCCTCCGGCTCCACGGCCACCGGGATGTCGCGCGCCGCCACCGCGAGCGACGAGCGCGCGAGGTCGGCGTCGCCGCCGAGCGTGTTGAAGCGGAACACGCCCGTCGCGAGACCGGGCGCCGCGGGCGGCGGCTGCGTCGCGGTGATCGCCGACAGGCCCGGGCCGTTCGTCGTCGTGTCGATCGCGAAGCCGTCCGGCGAGCGCGTCACGAACGACGTCGGCTTGCCGTCGACGCCGGTCGCGACGACGGCGACGATCGGCGCCTCCGGCCCCGAGATGACGACCGACGACGGCAGCACCTCGAGCGCGTGCCCGGTGCGCCCCGCGAGCTGCGTCGCGAAGTCGACGTACGTGTCCGTCACCACCTGGAAGCCCGCAGGCGGCGCGTCGCGGAACGCGCTGTAGCTGCCCTTGTAGAGCGTCTTCCGCGGCTGCTCCTGGATGCGCGGCGTGAACACCTCGAGCAGGTCGCGGGTCAGGTCGAGCGAGACGCTCCAGTGCGCGAAGTTGCCGGGGCCCGCGCCGATCAGGGGCATCCGGAACTGCGCGAGGCCACCGGGGAGCGTGAGCTCCACGTCGTTGTGCGTGTAGACGATGATGCTCGTGCCGCGGCCGGTGGTGATCTCGTACGCGAACTCGGTCGGCGCGGCGTCGACGTCGATCGCGTCGGTCTCGGTGTGCGCGCCGGTGGTGTAGCCGCGGAAGCCGAAGCCGATCATCTCGGCCGTGCGCGACTCGATGTCGAAGTCGACGCCCGGCTCGGGCTCCTCGAAGAGCGAGCCGAGGAAGCTCCCGGGGACGGAGCAGCGGATCGGCGACAGCTCGCTGCGCGAGAACGCACCCGTCACGGCGGCGGCGGTGACCGAGTTGGTGGCGGGCACGTCGCGGTCGAAGTTCGAGTAGACGATCGTGTGGGTCCGCGCGTCGAGGGCGAGCCGCTGCCCGCCGGGCCCGCGGACCTCGAGCGCGGCGTCGAAGGCGATCGGGAAGGGCTCGTTCGGCGCGGAGCCGATCGGCACCGGCGCGAGGAAGTCCACGATGCCCACCGCGCCGGGGCCGACGATCGTCACGGCCTCGGACGAGTCCACGAGGGGCCGGCGCAGGCCCGCGTCGGCGGCGGCCTGCGTGCGGGCGGGGTCGAACAGTTCGTATGCGGCCCCGTCGGGGTCGGAGCCGCCCAGCGGGAAGAACGCGGTGGTGTCCAGGTAGCCCGAGATCCGGCAGGTCAGCGTCTGCTCGGGGTGGTTGTTCGCCACCGCGACGGCGACGTGGGCGTCGGTGCCGGGGCGGGCGGACGGCACGTCGCCGTCGGGCAGGATCGGCAGGATCGTCACGAGCGGCGCGCCGCCGCCCAGCGTGGACGGCGGGAGCACGGTGAGCTGCGACTGCGACGAGCTGACGGAGGTGCCCGTCCCCGCGCCGGGGCCGAACGTCACCGTGTAGGTGGACAGCACGTCGAGCTGGACGGCGTCGGCACCGACGAGCGAGCCGGGCAGGTCGAACGGGAACGCGCCGACCGCGACGAGCTGACCGCCGCCGACGTCGATCGGCTGGATGCCGGAGCGCACGGGCACCGGCGTGCCGACGTCGAACGTCTCGTGCAGGCCGCCGGGGCCGGTGACGTCGAGCGTCAACGTGGCCGCCGTCGGGACGGCGTGCCCGACGAAGTCCTCGTTCCAGCGCACGTAGGGCACGAGCACGATCTGCGCGTGGACGTCCTCGCCGGGGTCGGCCGAGCACGTGGACGTGGACGCGCCGACCCAGGTCGTGCGCGCGGGGGCGTCGTCGGCGGCGCGCGTCGCGCCCCCGGCGAGGGCGCCGAGGGCGAGGGCGGCGGTCAGCAGTCGCGTGGCGCGCATGTCGGCTCCGTCGGGCACGCCCACACCACCTCCCCATCCCGGGGAAACGGAACCCACCCCGCCCGCTGACACCCCTCGTTCCGATGGGGACGGTCCTGCCGCAGCCTCGACACGCGACGAGCCGTTCCGATGGGGACGGTCCTGCCGCACGCTCGAGCCGCAACGGAGCGTCGCGTCGGGGCGCGACCTCCGAGGCCAACGGATCGCGGCGACCCGCTGCGTCGCGCCGGAGATGCGGCGCGGCCCGGAAGCCACTCGCGGGGACGCGACGGCGCCGCCGCCGCGGACGCGGGCCCGAGGGGTGTCCCCATCGCAACGACTCGTTGCGACTCGAGCCTGGAGGAGGACCGTCCCCATCGCAACGAGCGGTGGCGGGTCGAGGCTGGACGAGGACCGTCCCCGATGTCGACGGGGGTCAGCGGCGGGAGACGAGCTCGTAGGCCTTGCGGAAGCGGTCGAACGCACGCTTCCGCGCCTGGACGAGGGCGTCGTAGCGGAGCTCGAGGCGCTCCGCCTGCTCGGCCAGCGGCACGCCCTCGGAGTCCCACGTGACGAGGTCGCGGTCGCGCGGCAGGAGGATGTCGAGCGCGCGCGTCGCCAGGACGAGCTGCTCGCGGCGCGACGCGAACGTGGACGGCCCCGGCTGCTCCGCCGCCGGCTCGGCGACCACGCCCACGTCGCCGTCGGCGGTCGGCCCCGCCGTGTAGCGCAGGAGCCGCCCCGACCGCCGCTTGAGCGCCGTCCAGTAGTCGCGGCGGTCGTGCAGCACGTTCCGCGCGAGCGTCGAGAGCCAGCCGACGAACGCGTCGTCGCCGCGGTAGTCGAACTGCGCGCGGCGCTCGAGCACGTGCACGTGCACGGCCTGCACGAGGTCGTCCGCCGTCTGGTAGCGCAGCAGCGCGCCCGCCTCGCGGAGTACGAGCGCGCGCAGCACGTCGCGCTTCGCGACGAGGAGCGCGTCGAGCGGCGGCGCGCTCATCGCTCCGTCCGCTCCTCGACGACGAGACGCAGCCCGACGACACCGAGTCCCGCCTCGGGAGACCAGCCGTTCGCGGCCCAGATCTCGAACGCCGCCGCCTTGCTCCACGCCCACGAGCCGAAGTTCGCGCGACGCAGCCGCCGCCCCTCGTCGTACCAGCCGGCGCACCACTCCGCCGCGCTGCCGGCCATGTCGAGCACGCCGTACGGCGACTCGTCCACGGGATACGAACCGACGGGCTCGGGCGACGCCTCCGCGCGCGCGAAGCAGCTCTTCGCGAAGCGCGGACGGAACGTCTCGCCGAAGGCGTACCGGCGGTGCGGCTCGCCCGCCGCCGCGAGCGCCTCGCCGAGCGTCGGCAGGCGATAGCACCACGGCTCGCCGCGCGCGGCCGCGCGGCGCGTGCGCCACGCCGCGTACGCGACGGCGTCGTCGTACGAGATGCCGAGCACCGGCCAGCGCGGGTCCCAGTCGGGATGGATGCGGAACCGGCCGTCGGCGTCGCGCGGCCAGTAGCCGCCCGTCGCCTGGTTCTCGGGCGCGCGCGGCGCGAACACCGGCGTCGGCGACGCGTCGATCGCGGCGCGTGTCGCGGGGTCGTCCAGGAACTCGAGGTACTCCGCACACGTGACCTCGTACGCCGCGATCCAGAACGGGCGCGCCGGCTCGTTCTCGACCGGCGCGGGCACGAGCACACAGCCCGGCACGCGCTCCGCAGGGGCGTGCAGCGCGAGCTGCGTGCCGCTGCCCGCGGCGATGCGGAAGAGCGCACGCACTGGGACGCGTCCGGGCGCGCGGACGAGCAGCAGGTACTCGCCGCGCGGCAGCTCGCAGCGTTCGAGCGGCGCCGTGCCCACCCGCGACGCCGCACACGGCACGACGGCCGCCGCCGTCGGACGCAGCTCCGCGTCGGGCGGCAGCGTGACGCCGAGGCGCGCGCCGTCGCGCAGGACCACGCCGCGCTCTCCGGCGCGTTCGACGACGACGTCGCCCTCGCGCAGCTCGCCGGCGTCGGCGGCGACGGTCCACATCGCCGCGCCCGGCTCGAAGCCGTCCGGGATGCCGTGCAGCGGCACGGGCACGAACCGCGGCGCGCCGCCGGGCACGAGCGTCGCGAGATCCTCGTAGCGGAAGACGTGCAGCTCGGCGTCCGGCGCGTCGACGGTGACGGCGAGCGTGCCCGTGCCGCGCACCTGCGCTGCGAACGTGCCGCCCGGCTCCGCGCCCTCGACGAGGTCCGCGTAGAACGCCGCGGCCTCGGCGTCGTGCTGCGCGAGCGCCTCCGCGTGCTTCTCGGCGAAGACCGCGGCGCGCACGTGCGCGGCGCCCTCGACCTGCGGGTCCGCGCGCTCGGCGCGACGCAGGAGCGCGAGCACCTCGTGGTAGACGGTCTCGCGTTCGCGGCGGAGCGTCGCCAGCTCGCGCTCGGCGCGGTCGAGTTCGGCCAGGCGCTCGTCGGCGACGTGGCGCGACTCGAGCTCCTGCCGCCGCCACGCGACGTCCGCGTCGAGCTGCGCCCCGGCCGCGCGCCGCGCGCGGAACGCGTCGAGGCGCTCGCGCGCCGCCTGCACGTCGCTCCGCGCGTCCGCGCGGCGCTGACGCTCCGCGGTGCGCGCGTGCCCCGCGAGCACCGCCGCGCCGGCGGCGGCGGCGAGCAGCGCGGTGACCAGTGCGGCGGTGACGGCGGGGCGGCGGCGCGCCGCGTCGCGCAGCCGCTCGCCCGCCGTCGGCGGACGCGCCGACACGGTGCGGAACGCGAGCAGCGCGTCGAGGTCGTCCGCGAACGCGGTCGCGTCGGCGTAGCGGCGTGCGGGGTCCTTCTGCAGCGCCTTCGCGAGCACCAGGTCGACGTCGCGCGAGAGCGCGGGCGCGCGGCGGCTCGGCGCGAGCGGCGCCTCGTGCAGCACCTGGTGGATCACGCGGTCCACGCTGCCGCCGTCGAACGCGGCGCAGCCGGTCAGGCACTCGTAGAGCGTCGCCGCGAGCGCGTGCACGTCGGCGCGGCCGTCCACGGCGTCGCCGACGAGCTGCTCGGGCGCGGCGTACGCGGGCGAGCCGACGAAGGAGCGCGTCATCGCCGCATCGCCGGCGGTCTCGACGCGTGCGACGCCGAAGTCGAGCAGCCGCGCGCGGTCGTCGCCGTCGATGAGCACGTTCGACGGCTTCACGTCGCGGTGCACGACGCCGTGCGCGTGGGCGTACGCCAGCGCGCGTGCGAGCTGCGCGCCCCAGCGCAGCACGCGCGGCGTCGCGAGACGCCCCCCGGGCGCCTCGCGCAGCAGCGCGTCGAGGCCGCGGCCGTCCACGAGCTGCATCGCGATCCAGCGCACGCCGTCCTCGGCGCCGGCGGCGTGCACGCGCACGATGCCGGGATGGTCGAGGCGCGCGAGCAGCTCGGCCTCGCGTGCGAAGCGCGCGCGCGCCTCCGGCGAGCCGCCGAGATCGCTGCGCAGCACCTTCAGTGCGACGCGCCGCCCGAGGCCCGGCTGGACGGCGTCGTAGACGACGCCCATGCCGCCCGCGCCGAGCGTTCCGACGATGCGGAAGCCGGCGATCGACGGCGCGTCGTCCGGCGCCGCCGCCACCGCGCGCCGCGGAGCCGCCGCGGCCCACATCTCGCGCACGCGCGCCCGCAGCGCGTCGTCCGCGTCGGGATAGCGCGCCAGGAACTCGTCGGGCGGCTCGGCGGCACCGTCGAGCGCCGCGCTCATGTACGCGTCGAAGGCCTCCTCGGCGAGGTCGCGCGCGTCGCGCCCGTCGGCCGCCGCCATCAGCGACCCGTCGGCCCGCGTCCGGTCGGCGAGCGCGACGGCGAGTACGCGCTGCTCGCGCTCGCGGACTCCGCCCACTGGCGCGTGCCGTCGGTGCCGATCAGCTCGACCGCGTCGATCTCGTTCCAGCCGGTGACGGCGTCGGTGTCGAGTTCGATGCGCACCTCGCTGACGGCCGCGAGCCCCGCCGCGAGCGGCGGCGCGAACCAGCGCTCCTTCTCGACGGGCGCCGCGGCCGCGCCCTGCCAGAGCTCGCGCCACGCGCCGTCGTCCGCGCGCCCGAGGAGCCGCACGACCGCGCCGGGGTTCAGCGTCTCGTGGATGCGCACCTGCGCGGGAACGACGGCGCGCGCGTAGCGCAGCTCGAGCGTCACGCGCCCCATCTCGGCGTTCCTCGACGCCCACGCCGTGGCGACGTCGCCCGCGTACGGCGTGTCGGGCGCGCCCGTCGCCTGCACCGCGCTCCAGCGGTTGTCCTTGGTCTCGGCGACGGCGTCGACGAGCGGCTGCGCGTGCTCGCGCAGGTCGTCGCGCATGACGGTGCTCGTCATGCGCGGGAGCAGGCGCGCGTCGCGCGAGCCGGCGAGGGCGCTCAGGGCCGCACGGCGCGCGACGACGTCCGTCCCGTCGAGCCACGCGGCGACGACGCCGTCGTACCCGACCGGGTCGGCGGCGAGTGCCGCGCGCAGCGCCGCCTCGCGCTCGGCGGCCGCGACGCTGCCGTCGTAGAGCAGCGCCCCGACCGACGCGGGCAGCGCCGCGCCGTTGCGCGCCGCGACCTCCGCGGCGCCGATCGCCGCCGCCCGCATCTCCGACGACGCTGCGCCGTCGCGCAGGACCTCGTCGGCCAGCAGCTCCAGCCCGTCGGCGCCGCGCTGCGTGAGGGCCTGGAGTGCGCTGAGCCGCACCGCCGCCGGCTCCGACGGCGTGCGCAGGATGCCGCGGAGCAGGTCGTCGAGTCCGGCGTCGACCCCGGGCGCCGTCTGCACGAGTCCGGCGACGGCTCCGGCGTTCCCGGCCGCGACCGCGTCGCGCAGGCGCTGCAGCCACTCCGCCGCCGACGCGACCTGCGGGCCGACGACGAGGCTCTTCCAGGTCCGGAACGAGCCGTCGACGCTCGAGACGACGACCACGTCGGTCAGCGTCGGCGGCGCCGGCGCGGGCTGGTCCGGGCGCTCGGCGCCGCTCGGCTCGGACGGCGCCGTCGGCGCGGCGCGCACGCGCGACGCGGCCCGCGTGTCGCGGTCGCGATCGCGCAGCGCCGCGAGCTCCGCTTCGAGTTCGCGCACCCGCGCGGCGTCGGGCGTCGCCGTGGGTGCGGGCGCGGCGCCGACCGCGTCCGCGTGCGCGCCCAGGAGCACGGCGCAGAGCGCGGCGCCCGCGGCGCCGCCGACGAGCAGGCCGACGGCCAGCCAGGCGAGCGCGCTCCGTCGCATGCGCAGAGCTTACACGCCGCGCGGCGCGCCCGAGTCGGCGCGCCCTCAGCGGGTGGTGAACGTGAGGCGGCGCGCGTAGTCGCGGTACGGCTTGCCGTCGACCTCGACCCACGCGCGGATCACGAGGTCGGGCGCGTTGTCGGGCGCCGGCTCGAGGCGGAAGCTGCGGCCCTCGGCCCACTCCACGCGCCGATCGTCGAGGCCGCCGAACCAGGGGTCCGGGCTCTGCCCCTGCGAGACGGCCTTGTCGGCCGCGGAGATGTCGAGCGGCACCCAGCCGATGCCCGGCGCGAAGAAGTTCGGCCAGCAGCGATAGCCGGGGTCGTGCTCCTTGCCCGCGTTCTGCGGCTGGAGGCGGCTGCCGAAGAACAGCCGGCAGGGGATGCCGCGGGCGCGCGCCAGCGCGATGAACAGCGCGTGCTGGTCGGTGCAGCAGTCGCCGGTCCCCGCCATGCACTCCTGCGCGTCGCCGAGGCACTTGCCCTGCGGGCTCGCGCCGAACACGGAGTAGTGGTCCGTCTTCGAGACGACGTGGTCGAAGATCAGGCGCGCCTGCCGCACGACGTTCGTCTCGTCGCCGCAGATCGCGTCCGCGGCCTTGCGCATCTCGGGCGTGACCTCCATGTGCGGCTCGTCGAGGCGCAGCTCGCGCGCGAACGTGCGGCGGTGCTCGTCGGTCAGCGGGCCGCACAGCGCGGGGTCGGCGCGGCCCGCGACCACCTCGCGCACGAGCGTGAACTCGGTCGCGATGCGCGCGCGTCCCGCGCCGTCCACCTGCGCGTCGGCGTAGACCCACTCGCGGCCGTACTCGGGGTCGCGCGTGATGCGCACGCCGTCGGGCCCCTCGGTGACGCGGAAGTCGAGCACGCGCTGCCCCGGCCGGTCCTCCGGCATCCAGAACCACATGCGGACGCGGTGCGCCCCCTCGGGCAGCCCCTCGACGGTCAGCGTGTGCGCCACGTCGTACGTCGTCTGCCGCGGCGGTGCCGCGTCGCCACCGGTCTCCGGGCGGTCGGCACCCGACGCACCCGTGGGGGCGATGAGGAACGCGGTGGCGGCGAGGCCCGCCGCGGCGAGGAGGAAGAGGCTCGGGCGCATGGGAAGGAGGCTCCGTCGAGGCTGGGGAGCGCCCCGGGAGGGCCAGGGCTGCGCAGGGAGGATGCGCCGGCGCACCGTGTGCAACGGCGACTCCGTCGCAGGATCGGCTGCGGCGGGCGCCCCGCCGTGCTTGATAGCATGGCCCCCCGCCGGCGGCGCACGGGAGCGGGGCGCGCCCACGGCCGGAAGGGAGGGGCGGATGCGCGGCGTGCGAGTCGTGGTGGGCATCGTGGTGGGCGCGCTGGTGGCGGCCCTCTGCGCGGACCTCGCGCTCGGGCGCGTGGTGACGTCGGCGGACGTGCTCGTCGCCGCGCTCGAAGCGCGGCTCGCCGCGATCCGGGTCTCCGGCGGGAGCCTGCGTGAGATCGAGCGGCTCGCGGAGGCGCGCAGCGTCACGGCGAGCTACGTCGACTGGTCGCTCGACCCGCCGCCGCTCAGCCTGCTGGCGCACGCGGACCGGTCGATCGTGCGGTCCCGCACCGCCGACGAGGGCGTGCTCGCAGTGAGCGCGCTGGTACTCGACGAGGCCCGCCTGTGCGTCACGAGCGCCGGCGATGTGGCCGCCGCCGCCGTGCGCACGGCGCTCGATCCGCGCAAGGCCAAGAAGGCGCAGCGGTTCCTCGATCAGGGTCAGAAGCAGCTGACGCGGAGCTACCTGGCGACCACCAGCACCCGGGGCTGGCGGAAGGCGCTCACCGCGCAGAAGCTCTTCGAGAAGGCACTCGCAAAGGCAGGTCCGCACGCCGAGCCGACCGAGCTCGGCACGTTCAGCGCGCGGCTCGACTCGGCGAGCACGACGGGATCGCCGCTCACGGGGGCGCACGCGACGGTCTACCTGCGGGCCCGCGACGACGGCGCGCTCGAGGTGGCGGTCGTCGCGGAGCCCGCGTGGGCCGCGCAGCTCGGCTCGGTGACGCTCGTCGATGCCGCGGGCGGCTCGCTCGTCGGCACACTCCTCACGGCGGGCTCGGGACTCGATCCCGCGGACCCGACGGCAGCGGGCAGTGCGACGATCCCCGCAGGCTCTGCCACGGGTCTGGCTGCGTCTCCCGGGTCCTTCCGCGTCCGCGTCACGCGCAAGGGCGACGGCGTCGAGCTGCTCCGCGGCACTCCCGCGAGCGCCGGCACGCTCGACGGCCTCGCGGTGCTCGACGGGGCCGAGCTCGTGCCGCCCGTCGCCGGACGGCGCGCCGCGGTGACCACGTCCACGTCGTCGGACGGATCGATGGACGTGCTGCTCGCGTCGTCGGCACCCGCCCTCGCGACACTCACCCGCGCCGCACTGCGACGCATCACGCCTGCAGGCGACGTCGGCGTGGCCTCCGTGACGGTCGGCGCCGGCCCGGCCTCCGACGTCGCGCATGCCGGATTCGCGTTGGGACTGCTCGACCTGGCGCGGCTCGCCCACGACCCCACGGCGTTCCGCATCGTCGTGGGCGCAGACGCCGCGGACGCGGCGTCGGGCCGCCTCGACGCGGGGACGCCGGGAGTCTGGAGCGCCGCGGGCGGCCTCGCGCCGACCGACACCGCGCGCGTCGGAGCGTCCCTGGAGTTCGCCGGACCGGGCGCCGTCCACGTCGTCGTCGCGGCGCACCCGTCGCTCGGCGTCGAGCGCGTGGAGTCCGTGGCGCTGACCGACACGGCCGCGTCGGGAGCCACGGTGCTCGACATGGCCGCCGTGCTGGGTCAACCGGACACGACACGCGACGTCGCCACGGGCGACCTCGTCAGCACCCCGCTCTTGACCACCCGCCTGCTGGCCGCGCCGCAGCGCTTCGTGCTGCGCGCGCAGGCCGCGCTGCCCGCGGCGTCGGCGGTGGAGCTCACGGGCGCGGTCGAAGGCGTGGAGACGCGTCTGTTCACCGACCTGGGCGGCGGCGCGGTGGACGTGTCGGTGACCGGCGTGCGCAGCGGGCGCGCGGCGTTCGTGATGGCGGGCCCCACCGCGGCCGAGGTGACGGCCGCGGCGCTCGTGGACGTGACCGCCGGCGGCGCGGGCACGGCCGTCGCCGACCTCCTCGGCGGGGCCGCCGTCCACGGCAACTCGATCGACGACGAGACGGCGCTGCCCGGCGACACGCTGGCGCGCATGCTGGCGGCTCCGGGCCGTTTCGCGGTGCGGGTCGACGCAGGGCCGGCGACGCGGCGCTCCGGCACGCTGTCGTTCGCGACGCAGTGCACGAAGGACTACGCGCCGCCGATCGAGGGGGTGTGGCGTGCGAGCGGTGCGAGCGCGAGCGGGAGCGCGACCCTGACTCTGCAGACGTTCAACATCCTCGGCAGCCGCCGCGACGGCCCGCCGACCGTGCCTCCCTCGTGCGCCGACATCGCGATCTTCGCAACGGTCGAGGAGGGGCCGACGGGACAGGAGACGTCGTTCGTCGAGTACACGGCCACCGGCAGCTACGAGGGCGACACCATCGAGTTCACGATGGAGTCCGACGGCGGCACCGGCCTGCTCGACGGCATGACGTTCTCGGGCAGCTTCACCGCGCTCGGCCGGATCGACGTCGCCGCGCAGGGCGCGTCGCAGGACACGAGCTTCTCGATCGACATGCGAGCCGACGAGTTCCGTCCCGTGTTCGGCGGGATCTGGGTGCAGGAGGGCAACCCCGATCGCGTCCTGCGCTTCACCGCAGGCGCGTTCGGCAGCGACGCGTCGTACGTAGCGATCTCGGGCGGGCAGGCGGACCTCGTCGGCGTCGAGGTCGTCGCCGGCGTCTCGCGCACGTTCTCGGGCGCGTTCTCGGGCATCACGGTCGGCGTGGACTTCGACGCGGGCGGCTCGGCGACGGGGACGTTCCTGCACGCGAACCGCCTCCGCTGGACCGACGGCTCGGGCACGGTCGTGTTCGTGCGCGCGGGATCGTGAGCGACGCGTCCCGCCTGTTCGTCAGCCACTGCTCGGCGGACCGCGCGCTCGCGGAGCCGCTGTGCGCGGCCCTCGAGAGCGCCGGCGCGGCGTGCTGGATCGCGCCGCGCGACATCCCGCCCGGCGCGACCTGGGCGGCTGCGATCGTGCGCGCGATCGAGGACGCGTCGGCGCTGCTGCTGCTGCTCACGCAGCGCTCGAACGCGTCGTCGCAGGTGGCGCGCGAGGTGGCGTGCGCGGCCGACGCGGGCGTGCCGCTCCTGCCGATCCGGCTCGAGGAGGTCGCCCTCGCGCCGGAGCTGCGCTACTACCTCGGCGCGGAGCAGTGGATCGACGGGCTCGTGCGACCGATCGAAGCCGCGCTGCCGACGCTGGTGCAGCGCATCCTCGAACGCGCGCGGCCGCGCGCGTCGGCGCCGCCGACGGAGGAGTGGGCGCCCGCCACGGAACGGCTCCTCACGGAGCTGTCGAGCGACCTCGCGCAGTACCGCGACCTGACGTTCCGCCTCCACGCATCGCTCTCCGATCCCACGTGGGTGCTGGCGGTGAACGACGACGCGCACCGCGTCTACGTGGACACGATCGTCGCGTACAACGCGTTCGGCGTGGGCTTCATGCAGCGCCTGCACCGCCAGCGCTCGGCGATCCGCAAGTACTGGGGAGCGGAGGCGAGCACGCACTTCAACGAGTTCCACGCGTTCCTCGAGACGGAGATCTACCGCGGCTGCGTCTTCCGCCTGAACGACGTGCGCAACCGCATCAACGAGCTGCGCAACGTCGAGGACCGCACGCTCGAGACCTGCCGCGAGGTGGACGCGTGGAAGGCCCCGCTGCTCGCGTCCGTGCGCGCGTCGCTCGAGGAGCTCTCGCAGCGCGCCGACGCGCTCCTCGCGCGCCTCGAGCACGGCGCCTGACGCGCGGCAGCGGTCAGCGCGGCCCGAGCGCCGCCGCGACGACCGGCACGTGCAGCCGCCGCACGCACGCGAGCGCGGCGGCGCGCAGCGGCGTCGCGGTGTCGCCCGGTCCGCACAGGAGCACGGCGACGGGCTCCTCGCCGTGCACGTCCGCCGCCGCCGCGACGCGCCGCACCTCGCGGCGCACCGCGACGTCGCGGAGCGCAGCGCCCCCGGACCAGGGCGGCGGCCGGGTCAGCGCCGACTCGGGGAGGTCAGCGGCGGCGACGAAGCGGCCCGAGACCGCCGCCTGCACGGCGGCGGCCCACGCGTCCGGCAGACTCACGGCCGCCACGTCGCGGCCGCCCGCGGCGACGCGCAGCGCGGCGTCGACGTGCACCGCGGCCCCGGGCGCGAGCGCACCGCCCTCGGGCGGACCGTCCACGACGACGACGAGACGCACGCGCGGCGCGGCCGCCGCGTCGTCGGGGGTCTCGCCGAGCCGCCGAAGCGCCGCCCGCACGCGGTCGAGCGCGACGTCGGTGCGGTCGCGGTGCACGCCCAGACGCGCGTAGATGCCGAGCTGGCGCTGCTCGGCGCGCAGCACCGCGACGGCCGCGGTGTCGCGGAGGACGGCCGCGGTCGCCCGCTCGTACGCGGCGGCGACGGCCGGCACGTCGCCGTCGGAGAGCAGGCGCACGTGCGCGCTGCTGATCTCGAGCCACGGGTCGCGACGCGACGCGGAGCCGACGAGCCGATGCCGCGCGGACTCGAGCGCGAGCTCGGCCGCGGCGCTCAGCATCCAGCGGTCGCGCTGCAGGCGCCGACGGCGTCCCGCCGCCTCCGGATCGTCGGGCACGAGCGCGCGCCACGCGTCGGGGTGCGCGTCGCCGAGCTCGAGCATGATCTCGGTGCACGCGAGCGCGTTCAGCGTCGCGTAGTAGCGTCCGGCGTCCTCCAGCACGGCGAGACGGTACGTGCGCCGCGCGGCGTCGAGGAGCGGCGAGGTGAGTGCCGCGCCCGGAGACGCTCCGGCGACGGCGTCGAGCCACTGCAGCTTGGTGTTGCGTGCGAGGAGCGCCACCGCCTCGGCGCGATCGCCCCCGCGCGCGACGCTGCGTCCGAGCAGGCGGTTCGACTCCGCGAGCTCGCCGAACTGCGCCAGCGCCGTGGCGAGTCCGAGCTCCGCGGCCGCGTCGTCGGGCTGCGCGGCGAGGACCGATTCCCACGCCGCGCGTGCGACGCGCGCGGCGCCGGCGCCGACGGCGGCCTCCGCGACCGCGCGACACGCGGCGCGCTCCCACGCGGCGCCGAGCGCATCCGCGTGCAGCAGCGCGAGGTCGCCCGCGGCGCGGCGCACGGCGGCGTCGGCGACGGCGACGACGTACTCGGGCGGCGGCTCGGGCGCCGACTCGGGCGCCGACTCGGGCGGCGGCTCCGAAGCGGCGACCGGCGCCGGCTGCCGCGCGCTGCGGACGGTGCCGCGGGGGCGTGGCTCCGCCGCCGCGTCCGCGAGCTGCGGAGGAGCGACGGCGTCGTCGCCACACAGCGCGCCGAGTGCGAGCGCGAGCTCCGCGCCGTCGGCGAAGCGCTCGGCCGGGGCGTTGGCGAGACAGCGCCGCACGAACGCGGCGCAGCCGGGGGAGACGTCGGCGCGCAGCTCCTCGATCGGCGTGTACTCGCCGAGCGCCGTGCGCACGACCGTGTCCTCGGCGGTCGCGCCGCGGAACGGCGCGCGGCCGGAGAGCAGGAAGTAGAGCGTCGCGCCGAGTCCGAACGCGTCCGCCGCCGGCGCGACGGGCGCGTCGGCCGTGAACTGCTCGGCCGGCGCGTACCCGGGAGAGCCGGCCACGGGCGCGGCGCCGTCCGCGGCGCGCCGCGGCGTGACGCGCCCGGCGATGCCGAGATCGGCGAGCTTCGCGGCGGCGACGTCGGCGGGCCGCCCCTCGGCCGCGGGCAGCAGGACGTTCGCCGGCTTGACGTCGCGGTGGACGATGCCGGCGGCGTGCGCGACGCGCAGCGCCTCGGCGACCGCGCGGCAGAGCCGCAGCGCCGGCAGCTCGCCGACGCGCCGTCCGTCGCGCGCCTCGCCCTCGCGCCACGCCGCGGCGCTCACACCGTGCACGTACTCCATGACGATGTAGTGGAGGCCGCTCGCCGGGTCGCGGTCCACGTCGTACACGCCCACGAGGTGCGGCGACGAGAGCTGCGCCGCGAACCGCGCCTCCTCGACGAAGCGCTCGACGAGCGCCTCCCGGCCGAAGCCCGCGTCGGGCGCGAGCACCTTGACGGCGACGCGCCGGCCGAGCCGCGGGTTGACGCCGAGGAAGACGGTGCCCATGCCGCCGCGACCGAGCTCGCGCAGCAGTGCGACGCGGCCGAGCGCGGGACGCGACGCACCCTCGAACTCGATGCGCTCGCACGCGACGAGGAGTTCGTCGGCGGGCGCGTCGGGCGGCGCCGCGCGGCGTTCGCGCAGCGTCGGGGCGTCCTCGTCGGAAGTGCTCAGGATGCGTCTCCGCGCGGGCGCCGAGGCGTTCGTCGCGTGACAACGCGAGCGCCGCCGCGGATGCTACCCGTCGCGGCGGAGGAAGCATGGACGGCTCGCATCAGGGAACCGGCGTCGCGCACGCCCTCGCGCTGCTGCGCCGCGGCGACGCGCTCGCCGCCTACGACGCGCTCGCGGGCGGACGCGACACGTCGCCGTCGGACGAGGCGCAGGCGGCGCTCGCGCTCGTGCTCGACCGCCTCGGTCACACGGACGCCGCGGCGGCGCGCTGGCGCGAGATCGTCGCGCGGCGTCCCGGCGACGCGGAGGCGCTCGGCAATCTCGCGAGTCTCGCGAAGCGCCGTGCGCTCGGGCTGCGCGACGCCGCCGCGCGCCGCGCGGGGCTGCAGGAGGCGCTCGCGGCCTACGAGCGCGCGGCGCGCGCGCCGCAGGCAGGCCACTGGTGCGCCACCAACGTGGCCGCGCTGCGGCGTCTGCTCGGCGACGCGTCCGGCGCACGCGAGGCCGCGGCACGCGCACACGACGACGCGACGCGCGCCGCGCTCGGCGACGACCCGCTCGAGCCGCTCTGGCGCGACGGGTCGCTCGCCGAGTCGGCGCTGCTGCTGGGCCGCGAGGCGCACGCGCTGGAGCTGTGCACGACCCTGCGCACGCGCTGCCGCGCCGCCGGACTCCACGAGGTCCTCGTCTCGCTGCGGCGGAACCTCGAGCAGCTCGCTTCCGCGCAGGTGCCGGGCGCGTCGGCCTGCGCCGAGCTGCTCGCGGCACCCGCAGTGGCCGTGTTCGCCGGACAGCGCGTGGAGTCGCTGGCGCAGGGCGGCGCGGCGCTCGATCTCGACGACCTGCAGCGCCGCATCGCGTCGGTGCTCGCGCGCACGGACGCGGCGCTCGGCTGGTCGGCGCTCGCGGACGGCGGCGACCTGCTGTTCCAGCGCGCGCTGCACGACGCGGGCGGCGCGACGCGGGTGGTGCTGCCCTTCGATCTCGAGACGTTCCTCGAGACGAGCGTCGCGCCCGCGTACCGCGAAGACGCGCTGCGCGCGCGGGCGGCGGCGCAGCGCTACGTCGAGTGCGCGCGCTCGGCCCCCGAGTCGCTCGACGCCGCGCTGCGCTTCGCCAACCGGTACGCCGAGGGCGCCGCACTCCTCGAGGCGCGCCGGCTCGGCGCGCGCTGCGTGCGCATCGCGCTGTGGGACGGCCGGCCCGCACGCGGCGGCGGCGGGACGGGCGAGACCGTCGCCGCGTGGCTCGCCGCAGGACACCAGGTCCACGTCGTCGACCCGCGCGACGCGACGCGCGAGCGCGTGGAGTCGACGCCGCGCGCAGACACGGCACGCGCGGTGGACGCGGACGTCACCGGGCTGCTCTTCGCCGACGTCAAGGGCTTCAGCAAGCTCGACGACCGGCACTCGCGCTGGTTCGTGGAGGAGTACATGGGAGTCGTCGCGGACGGGCTCGCGCCGCATCGCGGCAGCCTGTTCCAGACCGAGACCTGGGGCGACGCGATCTTCGCGGCGAGCCGCGACCTCGGTGCGCTCGGACGCGCCGCGCTCGACGTCCAGCAGCGCCTCGCGTCGGACGCGCGGCTCGCCGCGCTGCCCGCCGACGACGCGCGCCGCGCGCTCACGCTCCGCGTCGCCCTGCACGCAGGCCCCGTGCTCGAGGTCCTCGATCCGGTCACGCGCCGACGCCGCATCGCCGGCGCGCACATCAGCCACGCCGCGCGCATCGAGCCGATCGTCCCGCCGGGCGACGTGTTCGCGAGCGAGGCGTTCGCCGCGCTCGCGGCCTGCGCCGGCGAGAGCGCGTTCGACTGCCTGTTCGTCGGCACGCTCCCGCTCGCGAAGAGCTTCGGCGCGTTCCCGACGTACCGCGTCGTCGCACGCTGAGCGCGCGACGACGCGCGGGAACACGGCAGCCGCAGCGGGCTCTCGGCACTCCGCTCCGACCGCCCGGGGGCGCGTGCGCCGCTCCCGGACGCGGTCAGACGCGGCGAGGCGCCGGCGCCGCGAGGACGGGCCGGCCGGCCAGTGCGCCGAGGAACGTCGCCACGCCGAGCGCGGCGAGGAGGACCAGCGCCGTGCGGACGGGGAAGCCCGCCCAGGCGGTGGGCGACGCGCTGCCGGGCGAGCTCGCGAACCAGAACAGCACGCACTGCGTGGCGACCAGCGCGAGCATGCCGAACCGCGCGAACACGACGAGGCACAGCGCGAGGCCGGCGGGCCACATCGCGACGTTCAGCCACGACATGCCGTCGGGGTACGAGAACTGCAGCCCGTGCAGGATGCCGAGCACCGCGGCGTCGAGCGCGATCGCGAGCCACAGGCGGCGCGTCACGCTGAAGAACACGAGCAGGAAGGCCGCGACGCCCCACGCGTACATCGCGGCGTACACCGTGTGGTAGAGCAGGTTCCCGAGCACCTGGCGCGTCCCGAGCAGGGACGAGAGCTGGAAGTGGAACGTCGAGTGCGACGACGGGACGGCGCGGAAGAGGACCTGCAGCACCGCGACGAACGCCACCATCGCCGCGGTCCCGACGAGCACGTCGCGCGCGACGAGCGGGTCGCGCCAGTCGCCGTGCGCGAGCCGCGTCCAGGTCGTGAGACGGCGCGGCCACTGCTTGCGGAGGAACGGCTCGATCGCGACGTAGAACAGCCACAGCTGCCCGCCCACGAGCAGCGCCAGCGCGACGCCGATGCGCATCCAGTCCATCACGCGCAGGCCCGGCAGCGCGAGTCGGTGCGCCGCGAGCAGCCAGCTCGCGGACACGGCGAGGACCGTCACGAGGCCCAGCCGGAACGCGCCCGTGCGATCGACGCGGCCGGCGCGGACGTTGCGCGCCACCATCAGGAACACGGTGGCGAAGAACGCGAGCCGCAGGACCGTCAACACGACGCCCGACGCTCCGCCGTCGTCGGGGCGCGGCTCGGGGGCGAGCGCGGCGCCGCGCGCGTCGAGGTCCTTCACCACGAGACTGCCGTCGGGTGTGCGTTCCTCGCGGCGGAGCGGCGTGCCGGCCGCGTCGAGCCACAGGACGCGGTCGCCGACGGCGAGCGGCGGGTTGTCCGCGCCCAGCCGCGCGACGGCGAGGTCGTCGAGCGCCGGGATGAGCAGGTGGCGGCTCTCGCGGTACCAGAACACGAGCGTCGGCGCGCCTTCGTGCTCGCGCTCCTCGAAGCCGTACGCCGTGTCGGCAGGCGGCGCGCGCTGCGCGTCCTCCGCCGCGAGCACCTCGCGGGCCCGGAACGCCAGCACCTCGGGCTCGAGCGGCAGCTCGACGCGCTCGGTCAGCGTGACCCCACCGGGCAGCAGCCAGACGACGGCGCACGCGGCGAGCAGCAGAGCGAGCCACGCCACCAGCGCGCGCGGCGAGGTCAGCTCGCCGCGCGCCTCGGCCACGAGCTGCGGCGAGGGCGTCTCGCCCGCCTCCTGCGCCATCGCGATCGGGTCGAGGCCCGGGAGCGACGCGACGATCTCGGCGGCCGACGCGGGCCGGCGGGCGGGGTCCTTCGCGAGGCAGCGCAGGATGGCGTCCTCGATGGCGGGGTCGAGCTCCGGGACGTGCTCGCGCGGCGGCGTCGGCGGCTGTTCGCGGTGCGCGCGCCGGTACTCCTGGAGCGAGCGCGCCTCGAACGCGCGGCGGCCGGTGAACAGCTCGTAGAGCACGAGTCCGAGCGAATAGAGGTCGCTCTGGACGCTCACGCCCTCGCCGGAGATCTGCTCGGGCGCCATGTACGCGGGCGTCCCGGCGATCTCGTCGTTGCGCTCGTCCTGCACCCAGGTCGCGAGCCCGAAGTCCGTGATCCGCACGCGGCCGCGGCCGTCGATCATCACGTTCGCCGGCTTGAGGTCGCGGTGCAGCACCCCCTGAGCGTGCGCGGCGGCGAGCCCGTCGCACGCCTGCCGCGCGATGAGCAGCGCGCGCTCGGGCGGCACGCGGCCGATGCGCCGCAGGAGTGAACCCAGGTCCTCGCCGTCCACGTACTCCATCGAGAGGTAGTGGTGGCCCGCGTACTCGCCGATGTCGTGGACGCGGCAGACGTTCGAGTGCGTCACGTGGCGCGCCGTGCGCGCCTCCCCGAGGAAGTGCTCGAGCCGCACCGGGTCGCGCTCGAACCCCGGCGGCAGGAACTTCAGCGCCACCTCCTGACCGAGCTTCAGGTCCTCCGCGCGGTACACCTCGCCCATGCCGCCCCGGCCGAGCAGACCGATGATGCGGAACCGCTCCGTCACGATCGAGCCGGGCAGGAAGCGCCCGTGGTCCGTGGACGGACGGCGGGACACCGGCTCGGCGGGCGCCGGCCCGGAGATCGTCGGCTCTTCGCTGGACGGCGTCATGCGCGCACAGTCTGCACTTCGCGGGCGCCCGAGGACACACCGCGACTCGTGACGGCGAGCGACGGCGCGGGTCCGCGGGGCACGGCGCGTGGGCGGAGATCACCCTGGAATCCCGCGGAGCGCGCTGCCGATAATCGCGCCCGCCATGCGCCCCACCCCGCTCGCGACCGCGCTGCTCGTCGTCCTCCTGGCGCTGGTCGCGGGGGGGTGCGCCTCCGCCGAGCCGATGCGCCGCTCCACCGTCGACGCGACGTTCCACGAGATCCGTGCCCGCGGGCTCTCGATGCTCGCCCCCGACGCGGCCGCGGACGGCGCGCCCGCGCCGGACGCCGAGCGGCCGCGCATGAGCGTCGAGCGCCTGATGGTCGAGCTGCGCCAGGTGCTCGCGGACATCCCGGAGGACGAGTCGCAGGTGCTCTTCGACTCGCTGCCGCAGGGGCTGCGCTGGGCCTCCGGCGTCGAGCGGGACCGCAGCCGGTACCTGCGGGACGGCGTGCTGACGAGCCACACGTACGTGCGGGACGCGCTGATCGACGACTACTCGTACGAGGGCCTGGAGCGCTACGTCCGCGGGCTCGAGCGCATCGCGACGCTGCGCGCGCGGGACGAGACCATCGACTCGGCACCGTTCGCGGGGCCCGTCGACGGATCGCCGGAGGAGTCCGCGATCAACCCGCGCGAGGCCGAGATCTGGCACCGCTACAGACCGCCGACGCTCTACCGCGACCTGCTCGAGCGCGTGCGCGCGATGGACGACGACAGGCCGGTCACCGTGGCCAGCGTCTTCCTGCCGTACACGACCGAGGCGGGCAGGGAGCGCGGCGCGTCGCTGTCGATCTACGTCGCGGGCGGCGACGAGATCCTCGGCTTCGACGTGCTCGACACCGAGGGGCTGGCCCACGAGTCGATCGCATCGAACGCGCCGTCCACGCTGGCGGCGCCGTTCCACGCGCTGAGCCGCGGGTTCTCGTGGGTCGTCGACAACACGCTGCAGGCGCCGCTGCCGGGGATCGACGAGCCGGTCGCGTACCCGCTGAACCTGGCGTGCTACACGTTCTCGCAGGTGTTCGTCGCGGGGAAGGAGACCGTCTTCGAGGTGCTGAAGGCCCCGCTGGCCGGGCTCACCAGCATGATCGCGGAGGACCGCAGCGCGACGCGGATGCTGCAGTCGACCGCGCAGCCGCTCCGCAACGTCGGGTACGTGTGGAGCTACCATGCGTCCCAGATCGTCGACCGGCACGGGCGCCCGTCGGTGTTCCAGTCGCTCTTCGAGACGCTCGGCGGCGTGCCGTTCCTCGGCGGCTACCGCCCCGTCTACTTCGACGACCCGTGGACGCAGTACGTCGAGTCACCGGCGAACGGAGGACCGGAGCCCACGGAGCTGGCGGACACGGGCGCAGCGCCGAAGGAGCACCTGCACCTGCTCCTCACGCGCGGCATCCACGGGCGCGACGCCGACGAGCAGGGCAACGAGGCGTGGCGCCGCTACATGATCTCGCTCGTCGCCGAGGACCGAGAGCTGCGGCGCGCCTACGGCGTGGAGTCGGACACCGACCTCGACGTCACGGTCGATGCGATCCCCTATCCCTGGGGGACCGTGATGGACCCGGTGTTCAGCATGATGAACCTCTCCGGCGGGTACGCGTACTCGATGGAGCGCCAGGCGGAGCGCGTGCTCGAGCGCTACCCCGGTGAGCGGCCCGTGGTGGCGATGCTCGGGCACAGCGGCGGCGTCCAGCGCATCACGGTCGCCTCGCGTCTCATGTGGTACCGCGGCATCGCGACCGAGACGCTCTACGGCGTGGCGGGACCTTCGATCGCGCACGCGCCGACCAAGCCCGGGCAGAACAAGACCATCCTCAGCAAGAGCGAGTTCCAGGACGCGGACTTCACCTCTCAGTTCAGCGCGGGCGTCTCGACGCTCGAGTCGCTGTTCCTGAACCTCTACCAGTTGCCCGTCGGCGGCTTCCTGTGGCAGATCTCGTCGTGGTCGCGCAGCTACCCCGTGACGCACATGAACGCGAACATCACGCGGCTCGAGGGCGGCCAGTCGACGCTGCACCGCAACCCGGGGACGTCCGTGCCGAAGCGCCGCGACCTCAGCCTGTCGTTCTTCCGCGACGACACCCTCTCGGTCCTGCTGGAGCCGTGGTTCCTGCGCCACGCCGCCGAGACGGTCAGGCGGCGCGCGGAACAGGACTCCGCGCGCTGAGCGCGACGGTGGGCCGGGGGACGCTCCGCGCACCCCGGCCCGCCTCGCGACGACGCACGCGCCGGCGCGTCAGCGGACGATCACGGTGGTCGTCCGGATCCGCGAGAGGCCGGCGACGTCCGTCGCCGTCACGCTGATGCGATAGCGGCGGCCGTCGGCGTCGCCGGGGCGCCGCTCGGTCGCGAGCGGCACGACGAGCGCGTAGCTGCCGTCCGCGGCGACGGAGACGACACCCGCCGGCTCGTCGAGTCCGTACTCGTCGCGGACGTCGTACGCGACGCCGCCCGGCCGCAGGCCCGAGACGGTGTCGGCGACGGTCCCCGTCAGCGCCACGTCCGCCGTGGCTCCCGGCGCGGCACGCAGCGCCTTCGGTGCGACGCTCAGCCGCAGCGCCGGCGGCCGCATGTCGATGCGGACGACCGCGACCTGCGGCGTCTCGACGTTGCCGACGGCGTCCTCGGCGACCACGTCGAACACGTGGATGCCGTCGCCACGCACGGCGGCGCCGACGCGCCGCGGCACCGTCGGAGTCGCCGGCGAGTCGGGCGTCACGAACGTGCGCACGATGTCGGGTCCGCCATCGAGCGCGCAGGTGACGCGCGCCACACCGGCGCCCGTGTCGGTCGAGGTCGCACGCACGGTCACGCCGCGCGTGAACCAGCCCGCGTCACCGAGCCGGCCGGACAGGAGCACCGCGGTCGTGGGCGGCGTGCCGTCCACGAGAACGGGCAGTGTGCGGCTCGTGCCGCCGCCCGGCGCTGCCGTGAACACCTCGACGTCGTGCAGCCCCTCGACGGCAAGATCGACGGCGAGGAGTTGCGCCGCGGCATCGCGCGGCGTGAGGACGGTCGTCGTCCGCTGTGCGCCGTCGAAGCGCAGCACGGTCGTGCCGGGCCCGGCCTGGAAGTGGTCGCCGCGGAGCGTGAGCGTCGCGGGGCCCGCATTCCGCCGCAGCTTCGCGGGCGTGACGGCGGAGAGGTCGGGCCGCGGCAGGACGAGATCGAAGGTCGCGGTCGTGTACGCGATCCAGAACTCGACGCCGGTCGGCTCGGCCCACGCGACGGACGCGTGCGTCGCGTCGTCGCAGTCCACGACGACGGCGGTGCCGAGCAGCCCCGCGCCGAGCTGCGTCCCGGCGTTCCAACCGGTCGCGGGCGTGTGCACGGCGGCCCACGACGTCGCGAGCCAGCCGTCGATCCACGTGACGACGGCGATCGACGCGTCGGCCGCGCGCGCGACGCGGACCTCGGCGCCGAACGACAGGTCCATGCCGGTCCAGTCGCCGCGCACCGCGGACCCGTCGGCGGCGACGAGTGCGGAGCGGACGGCGTGGTCGCCCGTCACGAGGTCCACCTCGGACCAGGCGAGCGCGACGCCCCCCGCGTCGTCCGCGGCGAGATCGGCCGCCAGCACGTTCGCGGTCGGCGCGTTCGCGAAGTCCGGCGCCGCCCAGCTCCCGCCGGCCGCGGGACGCGTCCACGCGAGCGCGTACGCGCCGCCCGACGCCTCGATCCACGCGACCGCCGACGCGCCCGCGCCGTCGAGCCCGACACGCGCGGAGTACGGCGCGCCCACGGGCTTCGCGACGTCGGCGGCTGCCGACCACGCGCCACCCGGCGCGCGCTGGACGATGCGTACGACCCGCGCCCCCGACGGCCCCTCGATCCACGTGATCGCCGCAGCGCCCGACGCGTGCAGGGCGAAGTCGTCGAGACCGCTGCAGCCCGGGACCGTCGCGGGGGCGCTCCAGTGCCCGGAGACGTCGCCGTCGGCGAAGAGGACCGCCGCCCCGGACGTCCACACGACCAGCGCCGCGCCCGCGCCGTCGGCTCCGAGAGCGACCGTGCCGACGGGACCGCGCGCGGACACTTCGACCGGCGCGCTCCACGTCGCGTCGCCCGGCGCGCGGCGGCTCGCGACGACGACCTGGTACGCGAGTCCGCGCTCGAAGTGGTGCACGAGCAGCGCGGCGTGGGCGGTGCCGTCCCCGCCGAGCGCCACGTCCACGGCGATCACCTGCTCCGGCGCGTTCGGCGCCAACGCGAAGATCGGAGCCGGGGGCGACCACGTGCCGCCGCGCTCGACGGCCGACCACGCGACGCCGCTCGGCTCGTCGATCCACGCAGCCACGGAGTCGCCGTTCGCGGCGACCGCCGTGTCGGCGGTCGACTCGTACGAGAAGGAGACCGAGCGCCGGGTCAGGGGATGGTCCTCCCAGCCGGCCCGGCACGGCTGCGCGGTCGCGAACGCGAGGCAGCCCGCGGACAGGAGCACGAGGACGCAGGAACGAACGGGATCACGCACGACGTCGGCCCTCCGGTGGAGAGGAGTCGTTCCGACCTCGGGGTGTGAGGACACCTCCGCGTCGCGGCGGACTCCACGGCGCCGAACGCGGATTCTAGGAGGATCCCAGCCCTGTACGGGGTGCGCGTG
Source organism: uncultured bacterium (assembly GCA_937996235.1). GTDB lineage: Bacteria > Planctomycetota > JAJSAM01 > JAJSAM01 > JAJVHW01 > CALKVK01. The sequence continues at coordinate 50,902 of CALKVK010000029.1, forward strand.
GAGCGTTCCGCGGCGGCCCGCGGCGAGCGGCGCCGCGGTCACACGCGGGTGTGCGCCGGCGCGCGTCGCCAACTCGCGCGGCGCGGCCCGGTTCCGTCGTCGCGCATCGGCCGCGACACGCGCAGACGGGCGGCGAGGTCACACGTCGGGAGCGCGTGAGGTTCGTCACACGCGGCCGCGCGCGCGCGACCTGATGCGACTGCGTCGCAGCCGCGCGCGGCCTACGGACAGGTGCGCTCGTCGATGCGGCCCGTGAACGTGACCGCGCCCGCGCTCTGCGGCACGGTCGCCATCACGTAGGGCTGCACGACGACCGCCGGGAAGACGCACGTGCCGGACGTCACGCGCGCATCGACGTAGCGCACGGTGAGGTCCGCGTCGGTCCGCGTCACGCGCTCGAGTGCGACGGAGTGCGCGGGGCTCGGGCGGTGGCCGAGGAAGACGGCGACGACCATGTCGCGCGTGAAGTCCACCGCGGGCCGCGGCGGCGCGGGCGAGACGGTGCCCACGTGCTGCGACCAGAGTGCGGCGAACTCCGCGTCGGTCCGGCACACGACCGTGCGCGCGGTCGTGACGCCGGAGTAGCCGCCGCTGTCGAACGCGGCGAACGGCACGCTGCCGCCGCCGCCGCCGGACCCGCCGCCTCCGTCACCGCCGCCTCCGCCGCCGGGCGTGGGCGTGACGAGCCGCAGCCGGCCCCTCGAGCGTTCGAGCTGTGCGTGCGCCGTGTAGACGTGGTCGCCGAGCTGCAGCGTCACGTCCACGCCGCCGACGGACGCGGACGAGAGCGCGTCGAGGCTCGCGCGTGTCAGGTCGAGACGCAGCCTGTGATGTGCGAGGTCGAGCCGCATGCGCGGACCGTGCGCGGGCGCGCGGTAGCGCCAGACGAGCGGACGCGGCGCGCGCAGACGCCGGCGCGCCTCGGGCGTCGCCAGTTCCAGCGCGGGGACGTCGTCGAGGTGGACGGCCACGACGGAGTTCTGCACGTCGAGCGTGTCGAGGTACGGGTCGAGTGGCACCCGCAGGCGCAGGCGGCAGACGTCGCCGCGCGGGCGGAAGCGCAGCGTGAGCGCCTCGACGTCTGCGCCGTCGACGGCGGTCTCCGCGCGCACGGTGCCGAGAGTCGCGACGACGACGGCGGCCGCGAGTGCGGCGGCGGTTCGTGCGGACATGTCCCACTCCTGAGGCTCGGCGCGCCACCGGCATGATAGCGCGCCGTGCCGCGTCGTGGGCTCAGCCCTGCGCCTTCGTGGTGTTCTTCGCGATGGTCTCGAGCAGCTTCACCGTGCGCGCGTCGCGCTCGGCGCCGTCGTCCGTGCCCATCCCGGCGCCGACGGGCAGCGTGGGCTGCACGTGCGCGTCGCCGCAGATCACGGTGAGCAGGTTGCCGATCATGCGCGGCCGCTCGGCCGACGGGATCTCGTGGCCGCGCTCCGCGAGCAGCCCGATCGCCTCGTGCACGATCTCGACGGCGCCCTCGACGATCGTCTTGCGCGCGTCCACGAGCGCCTGCGCCTGCTGGCGGACGAGCATCGCGCCCGCGATCTCGGGCGCGTACGTGAGGTCCGAGAGCTCGAAGCTCTGCACCTCGGCGCCCGCGACCGCGACCTTCGACTGCAGCAGCGCGACCATCTCGCGCCCGATCTCCGCGGCCTCGCTCTTCAGGCTCTCGCCCGTCTTCGACTCGTACGGGTAGCGCGAGCAGACCTGCTTCAGCACGGCGAGCGCCTGCGTCTTCACGAACTGCGGCGCGTCCTCGACGTCGAGCGCGGCCTTCATCGTGTCGGCGAAGCGGTAGGTGACGACGCCCGCGACGAGGATCGGGTTGCCGTTGCCGTCGGCGACGACGCTGCGCGGCACGTCGATCGCCTGCATCTTCGTCGAGACGCGCAGCAGCTTGCGGCCGAACACGTTGACCCACGAGAGGCCCGGCTCGCGCACGAGGCGGTGGAACCTGCCCCACACCAGCACGAGCACGTGCTCCTGCGGGTGGACGACCACCCACGAGAAGAGCAGCGTGACCGGCAGGAACAGGACACCGAAGATCCAGGAGAGCAGCACGCCCACGGGCACCTCCGCGCCGGACAGTGTGACCGCCCGGTCGAACCGGGGCACGCGTCCGTCGTTCGGGAAGGAGGCACGCCGCGTGCTCAGCACGCCGCGACACCTCCCGTTCCGAAGGGGACGGTCCTCGCGCACGCTCGCGACGTCACGAGCCGTTGCGATGGGGACGGACCTCGGTCGCTCGGACGACCACCCGCGAGGACCGTCCCCATCGAAACGAGTCGGCGCGGCCGGAGCCTGGGCGAGGTCCGTCCCCTTCGTTACGGGAGAGGGCGCGCGACGCGTGCCACCCGCGACCTGGCCCGCCCCCCTGGCACGAGCGTGCGGAAGCACGCGCAGTGCCAGGGCGATGGTGCTCGCGGGCAGTGCGACCGACGGGGTCGACGTCGCCGATATCAGGGACGCACGCCCGCGTGCACCCCACTGGAAACGGAGGCACGCCGCGTGCTTCGCACGCGGCGTGCCCCTCCCCCCGCCTACCTCCAGTCGATGTCGACGACGGTGCCCTCCGCGCCGTCCACGGTGATCTCGCGACGCAGGCGCGCGTCGGACGGCCCGCCGACGATCGCGCCGATCGTCAGCGTGAACGTGCCGGCGCCGAGCCCCGAGAGGAGCACCTCGGTGGCGCCGTCGGAGTTGAGTCCGCGCACGTACGCGGGCTCCTCGCCGTGCCACGCCCAGATCGAGAGACGCGGCGCGGACGTGCCCTCGGCCACGCGCGCCCGCACGCGGATCGACGAGCCCCTCGACAGCGCGATGCGTCCGAGGTCCGCGCCGTCCTCGCCGACGGCGACGTCGCGCAGCAACAGCGGCGCGTACTCGAGCGTGTCGATCCAGAGCGTCCAGCGGCCGGGCGGCGGCGCCGCCACGGAGATGCCCTCGCCCGCGAGCACGCACTCGCTCTGGAAGTCCGGCGTGCCGCGGGGTTCGCCGCGCCACGCGACGAGGCGCGGCGGCCTCCCGAACGGCGAGCGGATCGCGACGACGGTCGTGAGCTGCACGACGGGCCCGCGCTCGAGCCGCAGCTCGACGCCCTCGCGCGGCTCGCCCACCTCGCACGCGCCGCCGTCCGCCGACGCTCGCAGGACCGGGTGCACGACCTCGAGCCGCGTCGGCCGGTCGCCCGCCACGCGCACCTGGAACGCACCGTTCGCGGACACACGCGCGCGCTCGAGGCCGGACGCCTCGGGCGCGTCGACATCGCGCGCCGTCACGCGCACCCACGCGAGCGACAGGTCCGCACCGTCGGGCGCCGTCACACGCCCGCGCACCCAGCCCACGTGCGACAGATCGAGCACGCCGAGTTCGGCCTCTTCCCCTTGCGCGACGTCCACGGGCCGTGTCGCGAGGCCGCAGCGCGAGTCCGTCATCCGGTAGCGCCCGGCGCTGAGTCCGGCCTCGCGCAGCGTGCCGTCCGGCGCGGGTCCCTGACCGGGGCCGCGACCGCCGACGCGCACCCAGCGCGCGTTCTCCGCGTCCCACCTCTGGATACCGGCGTCGGAGCGTCCGTCCGCAGGCATCACGACCCGGCCGCGGACGGTCGCGCCGCGCACGAGGTCGAACGCGGCGACGCCGTCCGCGTCGACCGTCGCATCGGCGGGCACGTAGGGCGGCGCGTCGAGACGCAGCACGAGCTCCGCGTCGTCGCCGGGGTCCGGGAGCGTCGCCTCGAGTGTGCCGGCCGCGGGATCCTCCGCGACGACCGCGAGCCCGGCCCCGGTCCGCGTGCGGAGCGCGTAGTTCGACGGCAGCGCGGGCCGCCCGTCGAGGCGCGTCCGCACGCGCACGCGCCGCAGCGGCCGCACGACGTACTCGAGACGCGCACCGCCCTGTTCGAGATCGACCGAGCCGACGGCGTCGCCCGCCCACACCGCGTCGCGCGACGGGATCACGGAGACGGCGACGAGCCAGCCCCACAGGTGCTCGATGCGCGCGACGCCGTCGGCGTCGGTCGTGACGGGAGCGCACACCGGGTTGTTGCCCTGGTCCTTCGCGACGACCCACGCGCCCGCGACGGGGCGGCCGTCGAGCTGCGCGACGTGCACCTCGATCGTGCGCTCGCGGCGGAACGTCACCTCGGGCTCGGTGCCGTCGGCTCCCGAGCGCAGCAGCGCGATGCGTCCGTCCGGCGTGCGCGCGTAGCACGCGACGCGCTCCGCCTCGACGTCGGGGAGCACGATGCGCGCCTGGTGGACGGTCGCGCGCTCGCAGGGCACGCCCGCGCCGCTGTTCGTCCACGGCAGCATCTCGAGCACCGTGCCCTCCTCGGGCACGGGCACGTCGCCGGGCACGAGCCGCCACGCGAACGTGCGCAGCGCGGGCAGCTCGAGCCGCACGCTCGTCTGCGACGCGTCCACGCGCGCGGCCACCTCGCGTCGCGCCGAGGCGGACGGCCCGCCGTCCACCGAGATGGAGAGGGCCTGCGCCGCACCCGCCGCGCGGATCCACGTGCGCCCGTCCGCGTCCGTCGGAGCGATGTCGAACGGCGGATCGGCGGCGACGAGGGCGAACCCGTACGCGGTCCGGAAGCGCTCGTTCAGGTGCACGGTGCGACCGGGGACGGGGGCGCCGTCGCCCGCCCGGACGACGAGCACCTCGATGTCGCGGCGCGTGAGCTCGAGCGCGACCGGCTCGGGCGCCGCCGCCGGCGTGACCTGCGCGGCGGCGCGACCGCGCTCGGGATGCGCGGCCGTCACGCGCAGTTCCGTGCACGGCAGGCGCTCGAAGCGCACGCGGCCGGCGGCGTCGGTCGTCGCGGCCGCCACGCGCCACGTCATCCCGACCGCCACGAGCGCGCCCTCGACGGGGCCCGCCGCGTCGGCGACGACGACGTCGAGATCGGCCGCGGGCCCGAGGACCAGCGTGCGCGCGTCGCGGTCGCCGTCGTACGGCGGCGCGAGGGCGACCGACGCGAGCGCGGCGCGACCGTCGGCGGTGTGCGCGTGGACGGTGGCCGCGGCGAGGACGCCGTCGGGCGGCGCATCGCAGGGGAGACGGAAGCGTCCGTCCGCGTCGGTGGTGGTCGTGCGCGCGTCGTGCCATGCCGGCGCGATGGAGACGAGCGCGCCGCCGACGGGGAAGCGTCCGTCGCCGAGCACGCGTCCGACGACCCAGACGTCCGCGTGCACCGCGGGCGGCGGCTCGGGGAGCGGCGCGGGCCCGTCGTCGGTGCCGCGCACGCGGGTGGACGGCTCCGCGGCCGCCGTGTCGTCGCCGACCGTTGTCGGCGCGGCCGGCGCCGCGGCGGGGTCGGCGGCGGGCGCGGGCGCGTCGCGCAGAGCCAACCAGGCGACGCCGCCCGCTGCTGCGACGACGACGACGACGGCGGCGGTGACGGCCTTGGCGGACATGGCGAGGACTCCCGGGAGGAGCGGCGCGAGGGGCGCGGCCGCAGGGGGCGGGGCAGGGCGGCGGCACGCGAGGGCGAGCGGCACGGCCCAGGCGCGGCGGTCGTCGCCGTGGGCCGCGTCGAGCCGCGCGCGCAGCATGTCGAGGCCGCGCTTCAGGCGGCTGCGCACGGTGCCGGCGGGAACGTCGTCGCGCGCCGCGATCTCGGCGGGCGCGAGGCCGTCGAAGAAGTGCAGGAGCAGCGTGGCGCGGTAGGGCTCGTCGAGCGCGAGCAGTTCCGCGACCGCGCGGTGGATCAGCTCGGCGCGCGCGGCGATGTCGGCGGGCGTCTCGGGCGCCGCACGGGGCACGGCGCGGGACTCGTGGGCCGCGCGGCGCGACGCCGAGCGCACCGCGTGGCGGGCGACGTTGCGCACGATGCCGCGCAGCCACGGCAGCGGGCGCGCGACCGACCCGCCGCCGCCGCGCAGACCGCGCGCGACCGCCTCCTGCGCGACGTCGTCGGCGAGGTGTGCGTCGACGACGAGCCGCGCCGCGAACGCACGCGCGGCCGCCGCGTGCGCGGCGAGCTCGTCGGGCGTCGGATGCTGCGCGGGCCCCGCCATCGCCCTCCCGTGCCCGCCCGCGGCGTCGGCGTTGCAACCCCGCACGCCCTCGCCGCCCCCACCCCCACCGCGCCGGCGAAGGGGACGGTCCTCGCGCAGGCTCCGAACGTGACGACGCGTTTCGACGGGGACACTCCTCACGCTCGCCGCTGCGAACGCATCAGGAGTGTCCCCGATCGGGACGCCGTCCGCATGCCGGCCCGACCGAGAAGCGTCACCGCCCCGCGGCGACACCGCCCGTTCCGAAGGGGACGGTCCTCGCGCACGCTCGCGACGTCACGAGCCGTTGCGATGGGGACGGACCTCGGTCGCTCGGACGACCACCCGCGAGGAGTGTCCCCATCGGAACGAGTCGGCGCGGCTTGAGCCTGGACGAGGACCGTCCCCTTCGTTACGGGAGAGGGCGCGCGACGTGTGCCGCACGCCGCGTGACTCTCCGCCCGCCGGCGCGCGCGTGCTCCGCACGCGCCAGTGCCGGCGGGATGGTGCTCGCGGGCAGTGCGAACCACGGGGCGGACAGGTCGTCGTAGGTCGCCGCACGCCCGTGAGCACCCACTGGCGCGCGAGGCGCGGCGCGTGCGTCGCACGCGACGTGCCCGCCCCTGCTCGCGGGCAGTGCGACCGAGGGGGTCGACGTCACCGATGTCAGGGACGCACGCCCGCGTGCACCCACTGGAGACGGAGGCACGACGCGTGCTTCGCACGCGGCGTGACCCGCCGGCGCGCGCGTGCTCCGCACGCGCCAGTGCCGGCGGAATGGTGCTCGCGGACAGTGCGGCCGAGGGAGTGGACAGTTCGACGTACGCCCTCGCACGTCCGCGTGCACCCCACTCAAGAGGCTCGAGTAGAAGGCGCGACGCGTGCTTCGCACGCGTCGTGCCCGTCACTCGAGCTCGCGGAGCCACCCCTGCACGCGGTTGTCCTTGCCGCCCCGCCGCAGGTACTCGCGGTACGCGGCGATCGCGCCCTTCTTGTCGCGCAGGTGGCGGTGACGCAGGACGCCGAGGTTCAGCCACGCGTCCAGGTGGTCGCCGTCGATCGAGAGCAGCGTCTCGAGCGCGTCGGCCGCGCGGTCGTGCTTGCCGTAGCCCCAGTACCCGAGTGCGAGGTCGTAGAGCGACGACGGCGCGCTGTCCGTCAGCTTGACGACGCGCTGGTACTCGCGCACGGCGTCGCGCCAGCGCCCCTGCGACTCGTAGAGCAGCGCGAGCGCGCGGACGTACACCGCGTTCTCGGGCGCCGCCTTCTGCGCGCGCTTGTACTCGGACTCCGCCTTCTTCGCGTTGCCGCCGCGCTCGAAGACGAGCCCGGACATGTACAGCGCCTCGGGCAGGTCCGCGTCGAGCCGCAGCGCCTCGTCCACCGACGCACGCGCGGCGTCGAGGTCGCCGCGCGACGTCTGCAGATAGGCGACGAACACGCGCGTGGGTGCGTGCTTCGGCGCGAGCGCGAGCGCCTTCAGCAGCGCGTCCTCGGCCTCGTCGAAGCGCTCGAGCGACAGATACGCGTTCGCGAGCAGGTCCAGGGCGACGACGTCCTTGGCGTTCACCTCGGTGGCCGCCTTGAAGTCCTTCGCCGCATCCACCGCCTTCCCGGCGCCCATGAGCGCGGTGCCGCGCGCGATGAGCGCCGCCGGCAGCCGCGGCGCGCGCCGCACCGCCTCGTCGAGCACCTTCAGCGCCTCGTCGCGACGCTGCACGCCGACGAGCAGCACGCCGAGGTTGACGCGCGCGATCACGAGATCCGGCTGGAGCTCGAACGCGCGGCGGTAGAGCTCCTCCGCGCCGCGCCGGTCGTGTGCGGCCTCGGCGGCGCGGCCGAGCAGGTTCACCGGGACACCCGACGCCGCGTCGAGACGTGCAGCGTGTTCGAGCGGCTCGACGGCCTGACGGTCGCGTCCCTGCTCCAGGAGCTCGGCGCCGAGACCGCAGAGCGACCAGAAGTGGTCCGGGTCGACGGCGAGCGCGGCACGGAACTCCGTGACCGCGGCAGGCCCTGCGAGCAGCCGGGCGTAGAGATAGCGGTCGTCCGCCGACGCACCGTCCGCCTGGGCGCGGTCGCGGTACGTGCGGACGATGTCGTCCCGTCGCCCGAGGGCGGTCTGGGACTCCTGGAAGGCGACGTGCGCCTCGAGGTGGTCGGGATGCGACGCGACGAGCGCTTCCGCCTGTCGCGCCGCCTCCACGACGTCACCTTGGGCGCGCAGTTGCCGGATGGTCTGCAGGACGGGATCGACGTCCTGCGCATCGCCGGCGACGGCGGTCGATACGGCCGCCGTCGCCGCGAGCAGTGCGGCGAGCAGGGCGCGCTTCACGGGTGCCTCCCGGCTCAGTCCGATTCGCGCGCCGAGCCGTCGTCGCCGGAGCCGCTGTCGCCCGCGGGCGAGCCGCCGCTGCCGCCGCCGTTGCCGCTCGCGCCGCAGTCGCCGCCACCGCCGCCGCCGCCGCCGGGCGAGCCCGAGCCGCGGTTCGCGTCGGAGACGGCCGCGCCCGCGAGGGCGTCCGCAAGTCCGCCCGCGGCGTCGCGGCAGTTCTCGTCCTGGCGCTCGCGCGTGCCGTCGTCGTCGCCGCCGCCGCCGTCGGGGTCGCGGTCGCCGCGCGTGTCGCCGCCCGTCGTCGGGCCGCCCGAGTCCACCGGACCCGCGCCGCCGCCGCCGCTGCCGCCCGACGACGGACCGCCGCCGACGGCGCCGCCCGTGCCGTTGCCGCCGCCGCGCGCGAGGAGCGCGGGCATCGCGGCCCACATTCCGAGGCCGAGCGCCGCGACGGCCAGCCCGGCGAGGAACACCTTCTTCTGCTTGCTCTGCATCGTCTTCTCCGTGCGAGGCGATCCCTGTTGCCGCCCCTCCATCGCAGTCGCCGTGCCAACCGGGCTCAGGCTCCCGCGCCGCGCTCCGGCCGACGTTCCTGTCGCGAAGCCGACGTTTTCGTCGCATCGTCCATCCCGTACGCGCGGAGCTTGTAGCGCAGCACGCGCTCGGGGATGCCCAGCGCGCGCGCCGCCCGCGCTTTCACCCCGCCGTGCTCCGCGAGCGCGCGCCGGATCGCGCGCCGCTCGAGCGCCTCGACGACCTCGGGCAGCGTCCGCCCGGACGCCGCGTCGGGCAGCGCGGTCTCGCCCGCGGGCACGGGTGCGCGCAGTTCGGGCGGCAGGTCGGCGAGCGTCACCTCGGGCCCCTCGCACAGGATCACCGTGCGCTCGATGACGTTCACGAGCTCGCGCACGTTGCCCGGCCACGCGTACGCGAGCAGTGCGTCGTGCGCGTCCCGCGCGAGCCGCGGCGGCGGCACGCCGATCTCGCGCGCGACGCGGCGCAGGTGCAGCGGGACGAGCGCCGCGACGTCCTCGCGCCGCTCGCGCAGGGGCGGGACCGTCACCGTGAGCGCGTTGATGCGGAACAGCAGGTCCTGTCGGAAGCGGCCGTCGACGACGTCGCGCGCGAGGTCGCGGTTCGTCGCCGCGACGATGCGCACGTCCACCGACACCGCGCGGGAGCCGCCGACCGGACGCACCTCGCGCTCCTGCAGCACGCGCAGGAGCCGCACCTGCACGGCGGGCGCGATCTCGCCGATCTCGTCGAGGAACAGCGTGCCGCCGTCGGCCTCTCGGAAGAGCCCCGCGCGCTCCTGATCCGCACCGGTGAAGGCGCCCCGCACGTGGCCGAAGAGCTCGCTCTCGAGCAGCGACTCCGCGAACGCACCGCAGTTGACACGCAGGAACGGTCCGCCGCGCCGCCGGCTCCACGCCTGGATCAGCGACGCGACCACCTCCTTCCCCGTCCCGCTCTCGCCCGTGACGAGCACCGTCGCGTCGGTCGGCGCGACCTTGCGGCAGATGCGCAGCACCTCCTGCATCGCCGGCGAGTCGGCGACGACGCCCGCCGCGTCGAGGCCCTCCTCGACGCGGCGCCGCAGCGCGACGACCTCGCCGGCGAGCGCGCGCTTCTCGACGAGGCGCGCGAGGCGCTGCTCGAGCACGTCGAGGTCCACGGGCTTCGTCATGAAGTCGTGCGCGCCGCGGCGCATCGCCTCGACGGCCGTGTCCACCGAGCCGTGGCCCGTCACGACGACGACGTCGACGAGCGGGTGCCGCGCACGCGACCACGCGAGCAGGTCGAGACCGTCGCAGCCCGGCATGCGGACGTCCGTGACGACGACGTCCACGCCGCCCGCGTCGAGCAGCGCGCGCGCCGCCGCCGCGTCGCCCGCCTCGCTCACGCGCACGGTCGCACCGAGCTCCGCCGACGCGAGGAAGCCCGCGAGCTGCGCGCGCTGCGCGCCATCGTCCTCGACCACCAGCAGGTGCACCGTCGCGCTCACGCCGTCCCTCCGGGCCGCGGGCCCGGCAGGCGGATCGCAAACCGCGCGCCGCCCGAGGGCGCAGCGGCGCACGTGATCGTGCCGCCGGTGCGCGCGAGCGCGTCGCGCGCGAGGTGGAGCCCCAGTCCGGTGCCGCCCTCGCGGCGCGAGTGGAACGGCTCGAAGAGGGCGTCGCGCTCCGTCGCGTCGATGCCGGGACCGCCGTCGTCGACGACGATCTCGACGTCGCCGCCGACCGCGCGCCACGTCACGTCCACCGTGCCGGGCGGCGCGGACTCGCGCGCGTTGCGCAGCACGTTCGCGAGCGCGCGCGCGACGAGCGCGCGATCGGCGTGGGCGGTCGCGTCGGGCCCCGCGGGACGCGCCGACGGACACTCGCGCTCGGCGACCTCGCGCACGAGCGCGCCGACGTCGAACGCGGCGGGCTGCGCAGGCGGCGGCTCGCGGCCGAGCGCCAGGAACTCCTGCACGGCGGCGTCCACGCGGCGCACCTCCTCGCGCAGCACGCCGTGCAGCGCCTCGGCGCGCGCGCGCCGCTCCGCATCCTCGGGCGCGCCCTCGCGCCGCAGCCGCTGCGCCGCCATCGACAGCGCGTTGAGCGGACCGCGCACCTCGTGCGCGAAGCCGCCGGCGAGCCGCCCGAGCGCCGCGAGCCGCTCGCGCTTCTCGAGGTCGGCCCGCAGCAGCGCCTCGCGCGCACGCGCGCGGCGCTCGCGCACACCGAGCAGCGCGGCACCGGCCGCGCCGAAGACGAGCACGAGCGCGGTGAAGAGCACGACGCTGCGGCGCGCATCGTCCACCACCGACGCGACGGGCGCGGCGGCGAAGCCGATGCGCACGACCGCGCCGTCGGCACCCTTCCACGCAGCGGGCACCGCGACGTCGAGCACCCGCGCGGCGTCGGGGACCGCGCGCCACGTCGCGCGCCCGACGACCGGCGGCGACGCGCCGAGCGCCGCGTCGTCACCGGCGGCCGCGAGCACGGTGCCGTCCTCTGCCTGGACGGCGAGGTACGCGAGACCCGGCGCGGCGACGGCGTCCGCGAGCACGCGCGCGAGACCGGCCTCGCGCTCGAAGCGCTGGAGGTCGTCCGCGTCCTGGCGCAGCAGCAGCAGTCCGGCGCACGCGTCGGCGCGCACGCCGACCAGGAACTCGGTGCGGCGCCCGAAGGGACTCTCGCCGAACCCGATCACGACGCGCCCGCGCTCCGCGAGCCCGGCTGCGCGCACGCGCGCCGCGAGCGACTCCGCCTCGAGGGCGAGCAGACGCGCCGCGTCGAAGGGACCGTCGGCGCCGGGCGCGGGCGGCGGCGGACGTCCGCTCGCGACCGCGCGCACGGAGTAGTCGTCGGCGAGCAGCACGGCGCCGCGGATGCGGTGCGCGCGGCAGAACGCCTCGAGCGTGCGCTGCTCGGCACCCGGCCGCTCCGCGAGACGCGCCGCCGCGCCGTCGGCGAGATCCGTGAGCCGCTCGGCGAGCACGTCCTCGAGCGCGGCACCCGCGGCGAGGCTCGTGTCGACGCCCGCCGCGAGCGCCGACGCCACCGCGCGCGCCTGCGCCTCGGCCGCCGCGAAGCTGCGTCGCTCGGCCTCGCGCCACGCGAACGCCGCGTACGCGAGCACCAGCGCCGCGCCCAGGAGCGCCGCGCCCGTGCGCAACGCGTCGGCCCGCACCGGTGTCCCGCCCCGCATCCGGGCAAGCTACACCCGGTCGCACGCCGCGTGCCTCGCCCACGGCGTGACCCACCCGTCGGCACGAGCGTGCGCAAGCTCGCGACGTGACCCGCCCCCTGGCACGAGCGTGCGGAAGCACGCGCAGTGCCAGGGGGATGGTGCTCGCGGGCAGTGTGAACCACGGGGCGGACAGGTCGTCGTAGGTCGCCGCACGCCCGTGAGCACCCACTGGCACGCGAGGCGCGGCGCGTGCTTCGCACGCGACGTGCACGCCTCCCCGCCGGCGCGCGCGTGCTCCGCACGCGCCAGTGCCGGCGGGATGGTGCTCGCGGACAGTGCGGCCGCGGGGGTGGACAGTTCGACGTACGCCCTCGCACGTCCGCGTGCACCCCACTGGAAACGGAGGCGCGGCGCGTGCTTCGCACGCGACGTGCCCGCCCCCCGCCGGCGCGCGCGTGCTCCGCACGCGCCAGTGCCGGCGGGATGGTGCTCGCGGACAGTGCGGCCGCGGGGGTGGACAGTTCGACGTACGCCCTCGCACGTCCGCGTGCACCCCACTGGAAACGGAGGCACGCCGCGTGCTTCGCACGCGGCGTGCCTCCCAGCCCCTGATCTGCGTGCGCGCGCGGCGCGCCGGGCGGAGACTCGCGGCATGCACGAACGCGTGGTTCCGATCCCCGACGTCTGCGACGTCACGTACGTCCGCGGTGCGCGCGCGCGCACGGGCGCGCCGCCCGATCTGCTCGTCGAGATCCCCCACGGCGCGACGCGCGCGGCGCACTTCGACGCGCTCGCCGCGCGCCTCGGAGGGCCGTTCCCGGACGACCTGCGCGCGTTCTTCTTCGTCAACACCGACGTGGGCGCGCCGGAGGTCGGCGTGCGCTTCGCCGAGCGCGTCGTCGCGGCGGACGCGTCGCGCAGCGCAGTCGTCGTGCGCGCTCTCGTGCCGCGCACGTTCGTGGACCTGAACCGCGCGATCGACACGTCGCTCGTCGCCGCGCAGGCCGCGCCCGGGATGACGCCGGGCATCGCGCCGTACGTGCGCGCCGAGTCCGACCTGCGCCTCCTGCTCGAACGCTATGCCGCGTACCGCGACGTCGTGGACGCCGCGTTCGCGTGGGTCTGCGGCGCGGGCGGCACCGGCGTGATGCTGCACTCGTACGCGCCGCGCAGCGTGGACGTCGCCGTGGACGAGCACATCGTGCGCAGTCTGCGCGACGCGTACCGGCCCGAACGCGTCTGCACGTGGCCGCTGCGCGCCGAGATCGACCTCATCACGCGCGACGGCGCGGGCCGGCTGCTCGCCGACGGCGCGCTCGTCGCGGCGCTCCGCGCGCGCTGCGGCGACGACGGCATCGCCCCCGTCGAGAACGAGGCGTACTTCCTGCACGAGGCGACGCTCGCCGCGCGCTTCGCCGCACGTCACGCCGGGCGCACGCTGTGCCTGGAGATGCGGCGCGACCTCCTGGTGCGCGAGTTCACACCGTTCGCGGAGATGGAGATCGACGCCGCACGCGCCGACGCGATGGCCGCGCGCCTCGCCGATGCGCTGCTCGCACGCTGGACGGCGTAGCGCGGTCGGCTACTTCCCGCGCGGGTCCGCGTCGAGACGCGCACGCGCGGCGTCGAGCTCCTCGGTCGCGGGTTCGACCACGAGTTCGGCCTCGGTGATCTCCTCCGTCAGCAGCGCCTCGCCGTACGCCCGGACGCCGCCGACGCCCACGCCGAACGCGCCGCCGCCGCCCGCGTTCGCGCGCGTGAGCGTCAGCCGTGCGGCGTAGCGGCCCTCGGCCGGGACGTCGAAGCGCGCCGCGCCGCCCGGCGCCAGCGTCGCGCTGCCGATGCGGCTCCGCGGATCCGTGAGGCACTCGAGCGCCGACGCGCCGTCGGCGACATAGACCGGCGACACGTCGTAGCGGTCGGTCTCGCGCGCGGCGGGCAGACCCGCGCCGAGACGGACGCGCAGCACGCGCGGACGTGCGGTGGGCACGGTGACGTCCTCGTCGGTGCGCAGTCCGCGGCGCTCCACCCACGCGTGGCCGCGCGCGGTGACGAGCACGTCCACGGCGGACCAGCGCGGGACGGCGACGCGGAAGCGTCCCTCGCCGTCGCGCCGCACCTCGATCCACGTGGACGTCGCGGTGCGCTCGGCCGCCGCCGGCCGCTGCCAGAGCGCCGCCTCCGCGAGCGGGTTGCCGGCGGCGTCCACGACGCGCACGGATGCGAGCCGCATGAGCGCGAGCAGGTCGATCGACGCGAGTTCGCGCGGCTCCACGCGCTCGCCCTCGCGCACGACCACCGCCGCGGCGCGCGCGAGCACCTCTTCGACGCCCTCGACGCCGACCTCGATCGTCCACGCGCCGGGCGCGAGCGGCACGTCGTAGACGCCGCTCGAGAACTGCAGCGCGGACACGCGGCGCTGCGGCGCGTCCTCGTCGTCTGCCGGTCGCACCAGCACGCGCGGCACGAGCGTCGCGACGCCGCTCGGCACGCGGAACGACACGGCGACACGTCCCTCGGTCGGGGCCACGCGCACGAGCACGTCGCTCGCGCCGACCGTGAACGGAGTCCCCTCGTCGGGGAGCGCGTTGCCGAGCGTCGAGATCCAGACGAGCCGCAGCTCGCCCTCGGGCGCCGCGCCGAAGAGGCGGAACGTGCCGTCCTTCGCGACGTACACGATGCGATCCGAGAGCGCCCAGGTGCCGTCCGCGCCGCGCACCTGCACCCGCAGACTGCCCTGCGTCGGCGGCGTCTCGCCGGGCCCGACGATGCGTCCCGCGACGACCAGCGGCTCCACGTCCACGCGCACGTCGCCGAGCTCGATGCGGCGCCCGCGCGGCCACGCGTCGAAGCGCCGCTCGAACGACGCCGAGCGCGGCGCGGCGTGCGGGTCGTCGCCGCGCGGGTCGGCGCGCGCCACGATCCGCAGGAGCGCGGGGAGCGGCGGTTCGTCGCCGCCGAGGGCGACCTCGAACTCACCCTGTTCGTGCTCCCGGTCGTCCCGAAACGTGGCGGCGGAACCCTGCGCCTGCAGGGGCACGAGCTCGACCTGCACGCTGCCGTCGACGGCGTTCCCTCCCACGTCCACGAGGCGCCCGGCCACGACGACGCGGCGCGCGCCGACCTCGAGTCGGACGTGGGCGCGCTCGCCCGCTGCGAGGGGCTCGAGGTCGAGCGCGGCGGGCAGGAACTGCGCGCCGCCGCTCGCGACCACACGCAGCGGCACGCCGGCGCCGACCAGCGCGAACGTCGCGGTGCCGTCGACGCTCCACGTCGAGCCGCCGAGCGCAGGACCCTGCCCGCCGACGAGCAGCCGCGACGTGACGTGGACCTGCCACGGCGCGCGGACGGCGGCGCCCGATCGGTCGACGAGATCGACGCGCAGCGTCGCCGCGGGCGGCGCCGTCAGCTCGATCACGCGCCCGGCTTCGTACCTCTCGGGCAGCGCAGCCTCGACCGACGTGGGCGTCGGCGCGGCGATGCGCACGCAGTACGTGGTCGTGCCGAGACGCGCGGAGCGCATGGCCGGCGGCCAGGGCAGGTGCGCGAGTCCGTCCGGGGCGGCGGTCGTCGCGACCGTGTCGCCCACGCGCGAGCGGCTGCTCTCGTTCACCGCGCAGAGCTCGACCGGGACGCCGAGGAGCACGCGGCCGTCGGCGCCGCGCACGCGCACGGCGACCGTCTCGCGGTCGGTGAGGCGGACGACGTCGCCGAGATCCGCGCGCGCGCCGGCGTCCGCGGCGAACGTGCGCTCGCCGATGCGCACGCGCACGCCGACGATGCCGCGTCCGACCTGCGGCACGACGACGACGCCCCCGGATGCGGGCAGCTCGAGCAGGTCGTCGTCGACCGCGGTCTCGTCGAACGTGCCGGACACGCCGCGCCGGATCAGGCGCACGAGCACCGTCGTGCCGTCCGCGACGCCGAGCCCGACCGGCAGCTCGATCCGCACGTCGTGCGCCGTCGGGACGGGCTCGTCGTCGAGCGTGTCCGGCGGCGTGTCCCGCGGCGTCGCTGCGGCCGTGTCGTCGGTGACGTGGATGCGTCCACTCGGCGCGGGAGCGTCGGCCGACGGCGTGGCGCTGTCGTCGGTGACGTGCGCGGCGGGGACGGCGTCGCCCGACGGCTCGGGCGCGGCGGGCCCGCGAACGACGAGCAGCACGGCCGCGACGGCGAGCGCGAGCAGCGTCACGACGAGGAGCGCGAGAGGAGCGCGGCGGCGCACGCCGCGAGCATAGCGCACCGGCCGCGAGGCCCGTCGCCGACCGATGTCGGCGTCCGCGGCGTGACGCGACGCGCGCCGCACGTCCGTCGCCGACTCCGATCGTGTCGGCACGTCGCGCCTGCGCGAGGACCGTCCCCGTTTTCGACGGGAGGGAGGGGTAGGCTCTGCGGCGCGCCGCCTCGCGGCGCTGCGCGCCGTCCGCGACGCCGCGCGGAGGGAGAGCCCGGCGGCGGCGTGGACGGCCGTGCCGGCGGAGGGAGGCTGCGATGGGCAAGGGACGTGTGGTCGGCGGGGCCGTCGCGCTCGTGCTGCTGGCGTCGGTCGGGCTGCTGCTGTGGCTGGTGATGCAGGACGGCGCGGGGCCACTGCCCCCCGCCGACTCGCCCGGCGCGGCCGACGGCGCACGGGACGAGCAGCCGGCCGCGGACGCGGGCGGCGGCGGACGCCGCCACGCCACGCGCGAAGGCACCGCCGCGCTGCACGGGCGTGTGGTGCGCGGCAAGGTCGAGGCGCCCTTCGAGGGCGCAGGGGTGCGGCTCCTGCGCGAGGGCTTCCCGGACTGGACGGCGGCATCCGGCGCCGACGGCAGCTTCCGCTTCGAGAAGCTTCCCGAGGGCGGCCCGTACACGGTGGCGGTCGACGCCGCGGACTGCGCGCCCGTGCGCCTGCCGGGTCTCGGCCTCGAGCGCCACGACGACCTCGACGTCGGCACGCTGCGGCTCGACCGCGCGGTGGCCGTCACCGTGCAGGTGCGCTCGCTCGACGACACGCCGATCGCGGGCGCGCGCGTCGAGGCGTTCGCGTCGGCGCCGGTGCGCTGGGAGAGCGACTGGACGAAGCGGCTGGTGCAGATCGGGATCGAGCCGGTGGCGGTGGCGGCGCTCGTCACGGACGCCGCCGGCGAGGTGCACTTCGACGCCCTCGCGACGGGCACGTGGACCTTCCGCGCGACGAAGGCCGGATTCGCGCGCGGCGGGCGGCCCGGCGCGGTCCTGTCCGCGGACGATCCGTCGCGACCCGTCGTGATCCGGCTCCAGCCCGGCCACACCGTGAGCGGCGTCGTGCGCGACGCCGACACGGGTCCCTTGGCCGGCGCGCTCGTGCTCGCGATGCGGCCGGGCGACGCGTGGAGCCCGCAGAACTCCGCACTGTACGGCCGCGCGACGTCCGGCGCAGACGGCGCCTACGAGCTGCAGGGGCTCGAGGAGGGCGTCGTCGCGATCTGGGCCGCGCGCGCCGGGAGCATCCCGTCGCAGCGGGCGCTGCTGAAGGTGCCGGAGATCGCGTCGTTCGACCTGGAGCTGCGCTCCGGAGCGGTGCTCACGGGTCTCGTCACCGACGTCGCCGACGGCACGCCGGTCGCGGACGTCGAGGTGCGCGCCGTCTGCTACGAGTCGAACCAGCAGAGCGTGGGCGCCGCCACCACGGACGCGGAGGGCCGCTACACGATCACGGATCTGCCCGAGGCGATGCTCAACACGGTGTCGGTGGACCGCCCCGGCTGGGTGGTGCAGCCCGACGACGGCAAGCAGGTCTGGCTCCAGCTCGCGCTGCCGCACGGCGAGACCGTGACGCACGACATCCGGCTGCGGCGCGCCGCCGACCTCGTCGGCGTCGTCCGCGGACCGGACGGTCCGCTCGCCGACGCGAACGTGAACTTCTACCACCAGCAGCCGGGCGGCGGCTTCGGCTCGCGCTCCGCGACGACGGACGCCACCGGGCGCTTCCGTCTGCAGGGCGTGTACGAGGGCAAGGGCATCGTGCAGATCCGCGCGTCCGGCCACTTCCAGCGCGACTTCCCGGAGCAGTACTGGCAGGAGCTGCAGAACGGCACCGTGCCGGAGGCGTGGGGCGTGGAGATGCCGACGACCGGCACGGTCGAGAAGGAGTTCCTCCTCGAGCGCTGCGCGCGGCTGTCCGGCACGGTCTACGGCGCGGACGGCGCGCCGCTCGCCGGCGCGCAGGTGACGAGCTGGTCGAGCAGCGCATCGACGAAGACGACGACGGCCGCCGACGGCACGTATGCGCTCGACGGAGTGGCAGCCGGGAGCACGGCGAGCGTCAACGTCAGCGCGGAAGGGCACTGCGGCGACAGCCGCAGCATCGAGCGGGGCGACGGCTCGGCGCAGTCGGGCGTCGACTTCCACCTCGTCGCGACGAAGCACGTGCGCGGCACCGTGCGCAGCGCGGACGGCGCGCCGCTGCAGGCCGCGTGGGTGCAGGTCGTGGCCGCGCCGCAGCCGCCGCCGCAGGACCAGCCATGGCAGTGGCAGGATCCCGACCACCGCTTCGATCGCTTCGGGAAGGAGCCCGTGCGCGCCGACGGCAGCTTCGACGTCGAGCTGCGCAGCAAGGTCGGGAAGTTCGTCGTGCGCGCGGGTGCCGCGGGCGGGACGCCCACGATGTCGCAGCCCTTCGACGTGGACGAGTCGCGCGCGGAGTACGACGTGGACGTGACGCTCCGCGATGCGCTGACCGTGACGGGACGCGTCGTCGCGGACGCGACGGGCGATCCCGTCGTGGGCGCGCACGTCGGCTTCGGCCGACGCCATCCGATGGCGGACACGCAGCCGTGGTACGACCAGAACAACCCGACGCCGATCGTCGCCGTCACGGATGCGGACGGACGCTTCGTCGCCAGGGCCGACGCCGACGGCGCCTACAAGCTGACCGCCGACGCGACGGGCTTCGTGCAGGCGCGGGCTCGCGTGGACGTGCCGCGCGCGGGCGACGTCGACCTGCGCCTCAAGGCGCAGTGCGTCATCGCCGGTCGCGTGCACCTCGCCGACGGGTCGCCGGTCCAGGGTGCGCAGGTGACGTACGAGCGCGTCGGGGCGAGCGGCGAGCAGCCGATGATGCAGCAGCCGGCGCTCACCGGGACGAACGGCGCCTTCCGGCTGTCCGACCTCGCGCCGGGCAGGTACACGCTGCACGTCGCGAGCGGGTGGGCGTCGAAGGTGAACATCCGCCCGCTCGCCATGCCGAGCGTCGAGGCCGGCAGGGAGGACCTCGACGTGACCGTCGAGGCGGGACTCGTGATCTCGGGGCGCATCATCGACGACACCGGCGCCGGCGTCGGGGAGATCTGGGTCCAGTGCCAGCGCGAGAACGCGGAGAGCGACCCCGACCAGTGGACGGGCGCGCAGACAGCGCACGACGGCGCGTTCGAGATCGTCGGCCTGCGCGACGGCACGCACACGCTGGGCTTCACGGACAACGGCCAGCGCGGCTTCGCGGGCGACCAGCGCAAGGGCGTCGCCGCGGGCACGACCGGCCTGGTCGTGCGGCTGACGAAGGGCCTCGAGATCGAGGGCGTGCTCGTGGACGAGCAGGGCGCGCCCGTCGCCGGCCAGCAGCTCTACGCGCAGCTCCTGAACGAGTCGGGACAGGTGGAGCAGACGCAGTACGGCTTCCCGTCGGCGTCCACGGACTCGAAGGGCGCGTTCGTGCTGCGCGGTCTCGTCCAGGGCTCCTACACGATCCAGCGCGGCTGGAACGGGAGCGCCAACGATGCGCGCGTCCTGCTCGGCGGCGAGCGCGTCGCCGCGGGCACGCGCGGGCTGCGCGTCACGCTGGGCAAGGGCGGAGCGATCGCGGGCGTGATCGTGGACGAGGCGGGCAACGCGGTGTCGGGCGAGCAGATGGTCGTCGGAGCGCGGCCGGAGGACGGCGGCGGCACCGAGCGCTGGGGGCAGGTGCAGAGCGGCGGCTCGTTCCGCGTCGAGGGCCTGACGACCGGGGTCCGCTACGTGCTGCGCACGCGCGGCGGCGGGTACGCGCCGGGGAAGTCGGATCCCGTCGATCCGGGGACCGAGGGCGTGCGGATCGTGGTGCACGAGGGCCTCGCGGCGTCGGGCGTCCTCGTGGACACGCGCGGCGCCGGCATCTCGGGCGCGACCGTGATGCTCCAGGGCGACGACAACGTGTGGGCGTGGGCGCAGACCGACGAGAGCGGCGCGTTCACGGTCAAGGGGCTCGAGCCGGGCTCGCACAAGGCCTCGGCGTGGCTGCCGGGAGCGGACGGGCAGCGCAACCAGCGCAACGTGCAGCTCGGCAGCGTCGAGGCCGGCTCGAGCGGGCTGCGCCTCGAGGCGCCCGACGCGGAGTGAGCGCCGCGGGCCCGCGCCCGCTCAGTCGCCGGTGTGGGGACGGAGCGCCAGGGTGATGATCGTCGTCGCGCCCGCGCGGCGGCGCGGCGCGCTCTCGACGTAGCCGGGGTCCGCCGCCAGCTCGGCGAGGTACGCATCGACCATGTGCGTCCGCAGGCGGCGCGGCAGCCGGTCGGGCACGGGCAGGACCAGCGACTCCGGCGCGACGGCGCCGCGGTGGTCCCACATCGGCGCGACGGCGAACACGTCGCGGCCGAGTCCGCGCTGCAGGTAGTAGTTGAGCGGCGTCGCGAGGATGAACTCCGGATCGACGTGCACGCCCGTGCGCACCTCGGGCAGGATCTCCGACGCCACCGCAGGGGCGTCCTCGTAGCCCACGTACCACGGCGCGGCGGGGTCGGTGGCGGTCGCTCGGAGCGCCGGCGTGAACGCGCACGCGGCGACGACGGCCGCGGCGACCACGAGCGCGTCGCGCGCGCGCTCCGGCAGGCGGACGAGTTGCAGCAGCAGGACGGCGCCTGCGCACGCCAGCGGCACGAACAGCAGGTACAGGAAGCCGAGCGTCCAGAACGGCGGGAACGCTCGGACGACCGCGAGGATGCACGACCAGCCGACGACGGTCGCGACGAGCAGCCGCACGCCGGGCCGCGCTCCCGCGCGACGCACGAGGAGCGCGGCGGCCGCGCACGCGCCGAGCGCGATCGTGAGCGCCGCCGGGCGTCCGTGCACCCAGAGGCTCCAGATCTCGCGCGCCTTCATCCCGATCACGGTCAGCGTGTCGAAGCGGTCGGGGTGCCGGCCGAAGCGCCGCTGCTCGTCGAGCACGCCGGCGACGCTCCCGACCACCTGCGCGGGCGAGTAGAGGAACGCCGCGAGCGCGCCGATCGCGGCGTACGCCACGCCCACGCGGAAGAAGTACGCGAGCCCCAGTCGCTCGCGCTCGGCGACACCGGCCCACGCGAGCCAGATCCCGCAGATGGCGAGCGGCACGGCCATCACCGGCACGGCGTAGAGCCCGAGCGCGCCCGCCAGGACGAACAGCAACCACGCGCGGGGCTCGCCGCGCACGATGCGCGGCAGGAGCACGAGCTGCGCGAGGAAGAAGAACTGCAGCAGCGGGTAGCCGCGCGCGTTCGTCAGCGAGTCCACGTAGTAGGGCGACGTCGCGAGGACGGCCACGGTCGCGAGTGCCGCGGTGCGGCCGAAGTGCGCACGCGCCGCGGCGTAGGCCACCGGCAGGCTCGCGACGCCGAAGAGCCACGCGGGCAGGCGCACGGCCCACTCGGAGCTGCCCCACAGCCGGAAGCACACGTGCGCGAGCAGGTTGTGGAGGATGTGGTTGTTGGTCGCGTTGTAGGCCGTCGCGATGAACGGCACGGGGCGCCGGATGTAGTGCAGGTACGAGGCCGCCTCGTCCACGCGCATCGGCTGCGTGAGCGCGCGGCCCGAGATCCACGCGGCGAACAGCGTCAGCGCGGCGAGCACGGCCAGGTGCACGCGGTCGGTGCGGTCCGCGCGGCGCACGCGGGCGATCAGGTCCGCGGGCAGGTGCAGCACGCCGCGCACCGCGTCCTGCAGCGACGCCGCGAAGCGCCAGCGCAGGAAGCACGCGAGCGCGCCGAGCAGCGCCCACGCGACCGCGGCGAGCACGAGCCGCTGCTGGATGCCCGCGATGCGCTCGGCCGTGAAGTGCTCCGCCGTGCCGTCGGGTGCGAGCCCGTCGGCCAGGCTCTTCAGCGTGGCGCCGTCCACCAGCGCGGCGACGACCGCAGCGAGTGCGGCGGCGAACGGCAGTCCGCACACCAGCCAGCACAGCCGCGACGGCAGGCCGCGGCGCGCGGGCGCCGCCCGCTCGGGGGGCAGCACGCCGCACCGCACGAGCAGTGCGCGCACCCCGGACGCCGGCTCCGGCCGGTCGGTTCCCGTCAAGCTTCCGCCTCCGTCGCCCACCGACACGCGGCGCTCCCGCGGACGTTCCCCCGGTCCGTCCATCCGGATCGACACGCGCTCAGCGGATTGGACACGTGGACGTCCCGACCGCGTTCCGAACTGCAGCGTCCCGAGCAGCGCAAGTGCGATGCCGCGCGGCGCCCGCCCCGCGAGAGTCTCGCCGCGGAGCGCGCGCGGGGGAAGGACCCGCGCGTCGTCGCTCAGGCCGCGCGCGTGCGGCGGAGACGCCGCGCGAGGTCGTCGAAGAGCGACCAGGCGACGGGCGTCACGAGCAGCGTGAGCAGCAGGCACAGCGTCTGCCCGCCGATCACGACGGTCGCGACGGCGCGCCGCTCCTCGGCGCCCGGGCCGCTGCCGATCGCGAGCGGGAGCATCCCGGCGACGAGGGTCAGCGTGGTCATGAGGATCGGGCGCAGGCGCTCGCGGTTGGCCTGCAGGATCGCCTCGGCGCGCGGCACCCCCGCGGCGACGAGCCCGTTCATGTGGTCGATCTGCAGGATCGAGTTCTTCTTCACGACGCCGAAGAGCACCAGCATCCCGAGCGCGGAGTAGAGGTTCAGCGAGCCCCCGGTCAGCCACAGCGACGCGAGGGCGAACGGCGCGGAGAGCGGCAGCGAGAGCAGGATCGTGAGCGGGTGCAGGAGGCTCTCGAACTGCGACGCAAGGATCAGGTACATGAAGACGACGGAGAGCGCGAACGCCCACGCGAGCTCGCTGAACGTGCGCTCCATCTCGCGGCTGCGCCCCTGCAGGCGCGTGGAGTAGGTCGCGGGCATGCCGAGGGCGGCGGTCTCCTCGCGCAGCACCTCGAGCCGGTCCGCCAGCGCGAAGCCGGGTGCGACGCCGCCGCGTACCGAGATCGCGCGCTGGCGGTCCAGGCGGTCGATGCGCGAGGGCGCGAGGACCGGCTCGATCGACGCGAGCGCGCCCAGCTCGACCAGGTTGCCGCCGCCGCCCGGCAGGCGCAGCAGCTCGACGAGCTCGGGACGGTCGCGGTCCTCGGGCCGCAGACGCAGCCGCACGTCGTAGTCCTCGCCCGCGAGCGGGTCGCGGAAGCGCCCCACCTCGTCGTCGCCGCCGACGAGCAGCCGCAGCGCCGAGCCGATGTCGCGGATGCGCACGCCGAGGTCGGCCGCGCGGTCGCGGTCGATGCGCACGCGCAGCTCGGGGCGGTCGAGGCGCAGCGACGTGTCGAGACCGCGGAACCCGCCGCGCTCGGTCGCGCGCACGCGCAGCGTCTCGGCGTAGGCGTAGAGGTCGTCGAGCACCGGGCCCTGCAGCACGTAGTCCACGTCCCAGGAGCCGCCGCCGATGTTGAACGACGGATAGTTGCGCACCTGCACGCGCACGCCGGGCAGGCGCTTCAGCCGCGTCTCGAGCTCCGTCATCACCTCGGACTGCGAGCGCAGCCCGCGCCACGCCGCCGACGGCTCGCCCGCGAGGAGCGCGCGCGCGATGCGCCCGACCGAGAGCACGCGCTCGTCGTGCGGCGTGAGCTGCACGTTCACGTCGGCGCGGTTCACCTGCCCCAGGAAGCCGCCGCCCGTGGTGACGAGCGCGTGCAGCACGCCGGGCGTCGCCAGGATCTCGCGCTCGGCCAGGTCCGCGTGGCTGCGCATCGCCTCGAAGCCCGTGCCCTCGGGGGCGGTGACCTGCACGCGGAACTCCGCCTCGTCCACGTCGCCCGGCGTGAACTCCTGCGGCACGGTCAGGAGCAGCGGCACCGACGACGCCGCGACGAGCAGCGCGACGACGCTCACGACGCCGCGGTGGCGCAGCGACCACGCGAGCAGCACGCCGTAGACGCGGTCGATGCGCGCGTAGAAGCCGCCGCGCGACGCGCCGTGCCCCGCGCCGCCGCCGGCGTCGGAGGGCCGCAGGATGCGCGACGCCATCATCGGCGTCAGCGAGAACGAGACGAACAGGCTGACGAGGATCGCGACGGCCGACGTGATGCCGAACTGGTAGAGGAAGCGCCCGGCGACGCTCGACATGAACGCCACGGGCACGAAGATCACGACGAGGCTCAGCGTGGTCGCGAGCACGGCGAGCGCGATCTCGGCCGTCGCCTCGCGCGCGGCGACGAGCGGCGTCGAGCCCTTCTCCTCGACGTGGCGGAAGACGTTCTCGAGCACCACGATCGCGTCGTCGATGACGATGCCGACCATCAGCACGAGCGCGAGCATCGTGACGCTGTTCAGCGTGAACCCGAGCGCGTACATCGCGGCGAAGGTCGCGACGACGGAGACGGGGATCGCGACGCACGCGATCAGCGTCGAGCGCCAGCTCCGCATGAAGAGCAGCACCACGAGGCTCGCGAGGATGCTGCCGAGCACGAGGTGCAGGTCGATCTCGTGCAGCGCCGCCTCGATGTAGCGCGACTGGTCGCGCACGACCACGAGCCCCACGTCCAGCGGGAGCTGCGAGCGCACGAGGTCGAGGTTGCCCTTCACTGCGTCGATGACGGCGATCGTGCTCGCGCCCGACTGACGCACCACCTCGACGACGACCGTCGGCCGGCCGTCGAAGCGCGCGAGGGTGCGCGGCTCCGCGGTGCCGTCCTCCGCGCGGCCGAGGTCGCCGATGCGCACCGGCACGCCGTCGAAGTTCGCGACGACGAGCTGCTCGAACGCGGCGGCGTCCACCAGCCGGCCCTCGGTGCGCAGCGTGCGCTCGCGGTCGGGGGCCGTCACGTTGCCGCCCGGCACGTCGGCGTTCTGCGACGCGAGCGCGTCGCGGACGGCCGTCACGGGCAGCGAGTAGGCGGCGAGCCGGTCCGCGTCGAGCCACACGTTCAGCGTGCGCTCGAGGCCGCCCACCACGCGCACCTCGCCGACGCCCGAGGCGCGCTCGACGAGCGGCTTCACGACCTTGTCGGCGAGCTCCGTCAGCTCGCGCAGCGTGCGCTCGCCGGAGAGCGCCAGCGTGATCACGGGCTCCGAGTCGTTGTCGACCTTCGAGACGACCGGCGGCTCCGCGGCGTCGGGCAGGCGGCGCGTCGCGCCGGCGACGCGGTCGCGCACGTCCTGCGCGGCGCTGTCGATGTCGCGACCGAGCTGGAACGTCGCGATCACGATCGACGAGCCGGCGCCGGAGATGGAGCGGAGCTGGTCGATGCCCTCGACCGTGTTGACGGCCTCCTCGATGATCTCGGAGACCTCGGTCTCGACCTCGACCGGCGACGCGCCCGGGAGCTGCGTCTGCACGCGCACCGTCGGCAGGTCCACCGACGGCAGGCGGTCCACGCCGAGGCGCATGTGGCTCGCGGCGCCGATGACGACGAGGCCGACCGCGAGCATCGACGCGAACACGGGGCGGCGGATGCAGACCTCAGCGAGCTTCTGCACGGCGTGCCTCCGCGTCGTCGCGCACGAGCCCGAGCAGCGTGTGCAGCTCGCCCGTCGCGCGCAGCAGCTCGAGCCGCCGCAGCGCCACGAGCAGCTCGGCGTCGGTCAGGTCGAGGTCGGCGGAGAGCAGCTCGTCCTGCGCGGCGAGGCGCTCGAGGTTCGTGCCGAGCCCGGCGGCCCAGAGCCCCTCGGCCTGCTCGCGCGAGCGCTCCGCGGCCGCGCGCCGGACGTGCAGCGCGTCGATGCGCCGGCGCGCCGCGTCGAGGTGCTCGAGCGCGTCGTCCACGTCGCGCGCGACGCTGCGCCGCACCAGCGCGAGCGTCGCGTGGGCGGCGCGCAGCCGCGAGAGCGCGGTGCGCACGTCGAGCTCGATGAGCCCCGCGTCGAAGAGCGGCAGCGAGATGCGCACCGCCGACGTCCAGTCGAGCGCCGTCGGCTCGGAGTCGCGCGACAGGAAGCCGGTGAAGTCGGCCTCGATCGACGGCCAGAAACGCCCGTACGCCGCGCGCACGCCGGCCGCCTGCGCGTCCACGTCGCACGCCGCCGCCTCGACCTCCGGGCGGGCCGCGAGCGCTGCGGCGCGCAGCGCCGCCACGTCGCGCGTGTCGTCGGCTCGCGCGACGGGCGGGGCGAGCGGCGTCGCGGTCGCGTCGCGCGCGGTCAGGAACCCGAGCAGGTTGCGCGCCTCGCGGGCCTCGGTCTCGGCGGCGACGAGCGCGACCTGCGAGTCGGCCGCGCGCGACTCGGAGAGCGCGACGTCGAGCGGCCGCGCGACGCCCGCCTCGACGCGCGCGCGCGCGTCGTCGATACGCGCCCCCTGGAACGCGATCGACGCGCGCAGCACGTCGGCGCGGCGCTCGGCGCGCAGCACCGCGAAGTGTGCGCGCGCGGTGTCGAGGAGCAGCGCGTCCTGCGCCGCGAGCAGTTCCGCCCGCGCACG
Source organism: uncultured bacterium (assembly GCA_937996235.1). Taxonomy (GTDB): domain Bacteria; phylum Planctomycetota; class JAJSAM01; order JAJSAM01; family JAJVHW01; genus CALKVK01. Next base: position 77,482 of record CALKVK010000029.1, read on the forward strand.
CAGCGCGTCGAGCGCGGCGGCGTCGGTGTCGGCGCTGTCGGCGACCGGATCGAGCGCGAAGTCGCCGCGCACGGGCGCGTCGAGTCCGCTGTGGCGGCCGTGGCCCGTGCGCTCGTCGAGCGACACCTCGGGCTCGAGGTCGAAGCGCGCGAGGAAGCGCGCCGCGACGCGGCGGCGCTCGAGCAGCACGCGCACGTACGCCTCGCCCTCGACGCGCAGCGTCTCGTTCGCGGCGTTGGCGAGGCGCATCGAGAGCACGACGTCCTGCGGCGTGCCGGGCGCGTCCGCGGGGACGGCGTCGCCGGCACCGGCGTAGAGCACGTCGCGGTAGAGCGCGGGGTCCGCGCTGCCGTCCACCGCGCAGGCGCCGGTCGCGAGGGCGCCGGTCGCGAGGGCGGCGGCGACGAGCACGGCGCCGGCGCGCACGCCGCCGTGCGTCATCCGCCCTCCGGCGCGCCCTCGGGCGTGACGCGGCTGCCGGGCACGAGCGACGCCGGCGGTGCGGGCAGGTACGACTCGCCCGCGTCGAGCCCCTCGACGATCTCGACGCGCCCGCCGATGCGCCGTCCGATCGTGACGGGCCGCTCGACGGCGCGTCCGTCCGCGACCACGAGCACCTTGTGCACGCCGGCGAAGGTGCGCAGCGCGCTCTCGGGCACGAGCACGACCGTCTCGTCGGTGCCGAGCTCGATCTCCGCCGTCGCGAACGCGCCCGGTGCGAGCGCGAGCGCGGCGTTCGGCACCGCCGCCTCGACGACGTACGTGCGCGTGCGCGGATCGACCTCGGGGCGCACGCGCACCAGCTTCGCAGCCACCGGCTCGCCCGCCGACGCCACCGAGACCTGCACGGCGAGACCGACGACGACGCCCGTCATGCGCCGCTCGGGCACGGCGAGCCGGAGCAGCAGCGGGTCCGCGTCGACGAGGCGCAGCAGCGGATCGCCGACGCGCACGTAGTCGCCGACCGCGACGCTGCGCTCCGCGACGACGTACGTCGGCGGGGACGCGGCGCCCGCCGTGGTCGCGCCCGGCAGCGCGGGGCGCGCACCGTCCGGAGTGACGACGTGCGTGCGGCGCAGGCGGTCCTCCGCGACATCGAGCAGCGCGCGTCGTGTGCGCGCCTCGGCGAGCAGCGTGCGCGCCGCGAGCAGCGCGCCCTCCTCGTCACTCCGTGCCACCTCCGCGGCGGCGCGCAGGTCGGCGAGCGCCTGCTCGCTGATGAGCGGCGGGTCGCGCTCGAACAGCGCGCGGCCGCGCTCCCACCGCGCGTTCGCGTTGGCGGCCGCGACGCGCGCGCTCGCAACGTTCGGCAGTCCGGCGAGGTCGGGCTCGTCCGCGGGCAGCTCCTCGAGCCCGAGGCGCGTCAGCGTCTCCTCGAGCGCGCGCCGCCGCTGGTCGCGCTCGAGCACGAGGTCGCGGTCGTCGATGCGCACGAGCGGCTCGCCCGGCGGCACGCGGTCGCCCACGTCGTGCAGCACGGCGACGACACGCCCCTGCACCTCGGCGGCGACGGTCATCTCCTCCTCGGGCACGAGCGTGCCGACCACGCGCAGGCGCCGCGGCGCGGTGCCCGTGCCGACGAGGTCGGTGCGCACGCGCACGGGCGGCGCGTCGGCCGCGGCGGGCGCGGCGTCGTGCGACGCGGCCGGGCAGCCGGTCAGTCCGAGCGCGGCCGCCGCGACGAGTGCGAGCGCCGCGCGCCGCGGCGCTCCGTTCCGGGATCTGCCGCTCCGCACGCGCCGCGCTCCTCCTCCCCGCGCGCCGCGCCGCGGAGGCGGGAGCGTAGCAGCCGGCCATGCAACCCGCACGAGGGACGGACGCGGACGCACCCCGCGACGTTCCGTGCGGTATCGCGCACGACACAGACGCCGACGACGCGCCGACGACGCGCCGACGACTCAGCAGGCGTCGGGCGACGTTCCCAGCCCGGCGATGTACGTGGCGATGTGGTGCTGCCACGCCAGTTCGGCCGTCCAGGACTGGGCGCCGGGCGCGCAGCGCGGCGCGAGGACGACCGTGCCGGTCTGCGGCTGCGCGTAGGTCGTGCCGTGCAGGCGCAGGTCTTCGCGCAGGACGTCGATCGCCGCGCGCTCGACGAGGTTCGCGTCGATGTTGCACGGCTGCCGGTACAGGTCGGCGAGCGACGCGAGGTCGGCCCACGCCCGCGGCACGACGTCGAGCGGGTTCTGCACGCGCACGGAGCCGCGGAAGAGTGCATCGAAGTAGCTCGCGAACGCGGCGTTGCCGGCGGTCGGGGCGGCGAAGGTGACGGGCACCACCTGCGGCGCGACGCCGGCGCGCACGAGTCCCTGCAGCAGCCACGGCGCGACGACGGTGGTGAGACAGCCGCCCAGACTGTGGCCCGTGACGAGCAGCGGCGCGCCCGCGGCGGCCGGGCCGCGCAGCAGCGCGACGACGAACGTCAGCAGCTGGCGCCCGCCGCTCACGAGCGCGGCGACGGTCTCGAGGCCGTCGAGCGTCCCGGGCGCGACCGCGACGCCGCCGGGCGTCTGCCAGGGCAGCGCGCGCTGGTGCGCGACGTCGAGATCCTCGTAGACCTGCTTCAGGTCGCCGAGGAGGTCGCCGCGCGTGATGTCGGTGCCGCGCAGCACGACGACCGCGCGGAGCAGCGCGCCGTTCGGGGCGGTGCACGCCGCGACGAACGCGAGGTTCGCGTCGGTGGCGTCGCGCGCCGGTCCCCAGATGCACGACCACGAGCCGCCCGACGTGCGGGCGAGGCCCGGCACCGCCACGGGAATCCGGGACGGGTCGTCGTACGAGATCGCACACAGGTCCGCGCACGCCGACGTCCACACGTCGGCACGCCGCGACGGACCCGCTCCACGGGCCGGTTCCGGCATCCCAATTCCCTCCGGCTGGGCGCCCCTGCTCACGCCCGGCCGCAGCACATCATGGCGCCCCGCGGCGGCGGGCGCAACGTGCGGGTTCGATCAGGCGGCGGAGGGGCGCGCGAAGCGCTCGGCGAGGCGCTCGCCGCGGTAGCGGAAGATGCGCTCCACGTCGGGCCTCACGAAGACGCGGTGGACGAGCGGCTCGAGCACCCAGCCCGCGACGGCGTAGTCCACGCGGTCCACGATGCGCGTGCCGCCCGGAACGCTCTCGAACAGGTGTTCGTGGTGCCAGAGCCGGTAGGGGCCGCGGCGCTGCTCGTCCACGAAGCGCCACGGCGGCTCCCAGGCCGTGATCTCGGACTGCCAGCGGATCGGGAGGCCGCGGATGCGCAGGCGGTAGTCGATGCGCGCGCCGACGTGCATCGGCACCGGCCGCGGCGTGAGGACGTGGAAGCGCAGCCACGGCGGCGTGAGCTCGTCGAGGTTGTGGGCGTCCGAGAAGAACGCGAACACCTCGTCGAGCCCGCGGGGCACGACGATCTCGGTCTCGATGCGGTGGCGCGGGGGCGGCACGCGCGGGGAACGCGCGAGGGCCGCCCCCGCGTCCCTGCCCGCGCCGGGAATGCGCGCGCCCGCGCCGCGCGTTGCGAGAGCTCGCGGCGCGCAGCACGCGCCGCGCAAGGGAACGGAGGCACCATGCTCGGCAAGGACGACCTGCTCGCGCTCATGCTGCGCGAGTGCGACATCTGCATCCACCTGCACGGCAAGCTGCCGGCGGGGTCGGAGGAGTTCCGCTTCACGCCCGGCCAGCGCAGCACGGCGGAGCTCCTGCGCTATCTGTCGTTCGTCGGCCTCGGCGCGTCGCGCTCGATGGTGGCGAACTCGTGGGACCCCTATCAGGAGCTCGCGAAGGCGGCGGCGACGCAGACCGTCGCGGACTTCCCGGCCGCGATGGAGCGCCAGAAGCAGGGGCTGCGCGCGCTCTTCGCCGAGACGCCCGACGCGGACTTCACCACGAAGACGTTCACGCTGCCCTGGGGCCAGACGCTCCCGCTCGGCCAGGCGCTGATCGTGCTCCCGTACGACGCGCTCGTCGCCTACCGCATGCAGCTCTTCCTGCACGCGAAGGCCGCGGGGAACGCGGACATCGGCACGGCGAACTGCTGGGCCGGCGTCGACAAGGTCTGAGCGCGCTCCTGGATTCCTGAACCGGATCGCGGGCGACCGGGCTTCCTGGTCGGACCGCGATGAGCGAGCCCCACGTCCCGATCGAGAGCCTGCTGGCGCACGCCGACTGGGCGCGTGCGCTGGCGCGGCGACTCGTGAGCGACGACGTCGCCGACGACGTCGTGCAGGAGACGTGGCTCGCGGCGCTCCGCAGCCCGCCCCACGCCGCCGCACGCGGCACCGGCCGCGCGTGGCTCGCGACGGTGCTGCGCAACGTCGTGCGGCGGCGCGCCCGCGCCGCCGCACGGCGCACGGCGCACGAGCACGCTGCGGCCCTCGAGCCGGCGACACGTGAGCGCGCGGCACCGGGCGCGCGCGAGACCACCGCCGCCGGCGAGATCGTCGCGCGCGCCGAGGCGCACCGCCGTGTCGTGGACGCCGTGCTCGCACTCGACGAGCCGTACCGCGCCACGGTGCTGCTGCGCTGGTTCGACGGCCTCGCGGTCGGCGAGATCGCCGCGCGCACCGGCACGCCGGTCGAGACCGTGCGCACGCGCCTCCGCCGCGCCCTCGAGCGTCTGCGCGGCGACCTGCGTGAGCGCGCAGACGGAGACAACGCGGCGTGGCGCGCCGCGCTTCTGCCGCTGACGGGACGGTTCCCGTCGCACGGCGCGGCGGGCACAGCGGCGTCCGCCGCGACGCTGACGGGAGGTCTCGTGGCACTCTCCGGTACGACGAAGGCGGTGCTCGTGGGCGCAGTCGTCGCCGTGGCGGCGACGGCGTGGTTCGTGGCGGCGGGCGACGGGCGCGGCGCAGCGCCGCTCCCGCCGCGCGACGTCGCGGATGCGGACACTCCGGACGCGCGCGAGACGCGCGCTGCCGCACGCGCCGGCGGCGACGCCGCGGGGCCCGCCGCGGCGAACGCAACCGCCGCGAGTGCAGCGGCGGCGGCCGAGAGCGCGACCCTGCGCGTCGAGGTCGTGGACGCAGACGGCGCCGCGGCGACGCATGCGCTCGTCGTCGCGTTCGACGGCGACCGCGTGCTCGCCGCGGCGACGACCGACGCGACGGGCGCCGCCGCAATCGACGTCGCGCCGCCCGCGCGCGTCGCCGTATGCGCCGACGGCCACCCGATCCGCATCGCGGCGCTCGACCCGGCCGGGACCACGCGCATCGAGCTGCCCGCGGGGCTCGAGCTCGCGGGGCTGGTGCGCGTGGACGGCGCCGCGCCGCCCGAGCCGCTCGTGCTCGTGCTGCGCACCGAGCTGCCCGTCGAGCGCTTCGGCGACCTGCCGCCCGCCGTGCGGGCGCGGCTCGTCGCCGACGACCACGACCCGGCGGAACTGCGCGCGACGACCGACGCGGCCGGGCGCTTCCGCTTCACGGGACTCCCGCGCGCGACGGCCGCGCGCATCGTCGCGCCCCTCGGCACGGCGTTCGGCGACGCGCCCGCGTGGGACGTCGAGATCCCGGCGCGCGACGTGCTGCTGCGGCTGACCGCCCTCGCGACGGTGCGCGGACGCATCGTCGGCGACGACGGCGCACCGCTCGCCGGCGTCGCGGGAGTGACGTTCGCCGGCGCCGACGGCGTCGAGGTGGAGGCGCTCCGCCGCGCGGGCGACGACGGGCGCTTCGCGGTCGCGCTGCCCGAGCGGCGCGTGCGCACGGCGACGCTGCGTGTCGCCGACGCCGACGGACTCCGTGAACGCACGGTCGCTCTCGACGCGCTCGAGCCCGGTGTGCGCGACGTCGGCGACGTGGCGCTGCCGCAGGCACGCGCGCTCGACGTCCTCGTGCACGACACGCGCGGCCGGCCGGTCGAGGGAGCGTGCGCGGCGCGGCCGTGGTCGTCGAAGGCGCTCGCGGACGCGAGCGATGGGAGCGGACGGATGGCGCTGCCGCGCGGCGCGCACGAGACGAAGCTCGTCGTCGCGGCGCTCGGCTTCGCGGCCGTCGAGTTCGTCGTCGGCGAGGACGACGCGGGACCGCTGCAGGTCACGCTCGCGCCCGCGACGCTGCTGCACGTGCGCGTGACCGCGGGCGCGGGCGGCGCGCTGCCGGCCGCCCTCGAGGTGCGCGTGCACGCGAGCGACGGCGGCGCCGCATCCGCCTGCGACCCGCGCCTCGCGGGCGCGTACGTCGCCGCGGGCGGCGCGACGCCGCTCGACGCGGAGGACGACGACGGGAGCGCGGACACGGCGCGCTTCGCTGTCGACGCGACCGGCCGCGCGACGCTCGCGACGCTGCCGGCCGAGCGACCGCTCGAGGTGGCGCTCGTGGACGCATTCGGCGTGACGCACGCGCGCGCCGACGTGCGGCTCGCGGCAGGGGCGCCCCGCGAGGTGGACCTGCGGATCGACCGCGCTGCGCGGACCTTTCGCGCGCGCATCGTCGGCGCGGACGGCGCGCCCGTGCCGGGCGCACGCGTCACGCTGACCGCGCACGACGCCGACGGTGCGGGCGTCGTGGTCGTCGCCGACGCGGAGGGACGCGTCGAGGTTCCGGGCGTCGCGACCGACGCGCTGCGCGCCGTGATCGTCGCGGAGCGTCACGCGATCGCGACGTTCGAGCACCTGACGCCGCGCGACGACGAGCTCGCGCTCGCCCTCGAGCCGGCGACCACGCTGCGCGTGCGCGTGCTCGCCGCCGACGGCACCCCCGTCGCGAACGCACTCGTCTCGATGCGCCTGCCGCCGCCGGTCGGCTCGGAGCGCGGCATCGCACGTCTGGCGCGGCGCGTCGAGGACGGCGTCTACGAGCTGCGCGACGTGCCGCACGCCCCGACGACGGTCGTCGTGCGCGTGGCCGGCGTCTCGCAGACGTTCACCGTGGACGGCCGCGACGGCGAGGCGACGCTGCGACTCGAAGAGTGACGTCGCCGCGCGCCGCGCCGGCGCGGACTCCCACGGGCGCACGGGGCGGCGACCGACTGCTACCCTCTCGCGCGATGCCGCGCTTCGCCCAGGCACCGCTCGCCGACATGCTGCTGGCGCGCCGTTGGTGCCGTGTCGTGTCGGTCGTCGCCGCCGTTCACGTCGCGCTCAGCGCCGCGGGGCTGCCCAGCGTCCCCTGCCCGGCCGCGCGACTCGGCTTCCGCTGCCCGGGCTGCGGCCTGACGCGCGGCGTGTTCGCGCTCTGCCGAGGCGACCTCGGGGACATGCTCGCGTGGCACGCCCTCGCCCCGCTCGCGGTGACCGCTGCGCTGCTGGTCTCCGTCGCCGCGTTCGCCCCGCTGCCCGTCCGAGACCGCCTCGCGGCAGCGGTCCGCACGCTCGAGCACCGCACGGGGATCGCGGTGGCGGCCTCCGCGCTCGTCGTGCTCTACTGGGCCGCGCGGCTCGCGTCGGGCCACGGTCACGCCGGACCGGCGTAGCCGGGTCGGCGGCGGAACGCGGGCGCACGGGAGGGAGGAAGAGATGGGACAGATTCTCGCGGGGCTCGCCGGCCTGGTCTCGATCGTGTGCTGGATCATGACGCTGATCGCGATGTTCCAGGACAAGCAGGACGGCGGAACGCTGAAGGGCGTCCTCGGGATCATCTGCGCCCTGTGGGCATTCATCTGGGGCTGGATGCACGCGGGGCGTCTCGGCCGCAAGAACGTCATGATCGCGTGGACCATCGCGATCATCCTCGGCGGCATCGGCAACGTGATGGCGATCGGTGCCGCTGCCGGCGGCGGCGGGTAGTCGCCGCCGCGCGCATACGCCTCACTCGTCCTCGTCGCGCAGGTCCGGGCGCACCGTGACCTCGACCTGCGCGCCTTCGCCCGGAACCGTGACGAACACGAGGGGCGGGTCCGTCCCGAGCGGCGAGCCGGACGCGCCGTCGATCGTCGTCGTCCAGCGCCACACGACGACGCGGTAGACGCCCGGATCGCCGACCGCGAACTCCACGCTGCGTGTGGCGCCGAACGCGGTCTCGTCGTCGCCGACGTTCCGCGGGTCGTCGCCGAAGCCGAGCTCGGACTCGTCCTGCGGAAGGGACGCGCCCGGCGGGCCGACCCACTCCAGCGCGACCGTGAGACGGGTGGGCGGCGGCGGGAGCGCCACGTCGGCGGCGAGGCGCACGCGCACGCGCGACTCCGCGGTGCGCACGAGCCGCACGGTGCGTTCGCCCGACGCCGCGTCGACCTCGACGGAACGGTAGCCGTTCGCGACGACGAGGAGATGCGCGGCCTCCGTGGTGAAGAGCACGTTCGCGACGCCGTCCTCCCCGCACTCGAACTCGCGCCAGTCGTCCCAGCCGCCGTCCGTCACGCGCACGTGCACCGACGCGGCGGGCAGCGGCTTGCCGTCGTCGCCGACCACCGTGACGCGGACCGAGCGTGCCGCGGCGGACAGGTCGATGTCGGCGAGCCGCGGGTCGCGCGTGATCTCGCCCGCCACGACGGCGATGTCGTCGATCGCGACCACCGGCTCCTCGGAGCCCCAGCCGAGACACACCTCCACGCGCACGCTCCCCGGCGGCAGCGCGAAGTACTCGAACTGCGCCCGCTCGCTCGGCTCGGAGAAGTCGGGATCCGCGAACTCGACGCGCTCGCGGCGCACCGTCGTCGCGCCCCCCGCCGCGCGCGACGTCTCGGACCGCACGACGTAGACCTGCACCTGCCACACGTCCATCCCCGGCGGGATGCGCACACTCCCAGCGATGCCGCCGGCGGGCTGCAGCCGCAGGTCGACGCCCGTCGCGCCGAGGGTCACGCGCACCGGCTCCGGCAGGTACGCGCCGCGCGCGCGCGCGTCGATGGCGAGCTCGTTCTCGTCGCAGACGCCGCGCAGCTCGAAGCTGCCGTCGGCTGCGCTCACGGCGCCCTCGACGTCGCGGAGCGGAACCGTGCCCCACCGGCGAGCGACCCGGATGCGGAGCTCGGCTCCCGCGATCGGCGCTCCCGCCGCGTCGAGCACGCGACCCGAGACCAACGGAGCGGACGCGGCGGTGACCATGTCGCCGACGTCGATCTCGACTCCGGCGCGGAGTCCCGGCAGCTCCGCAGTCGCCTCGGTGCCCGAGACGACGCTCGCCCACTCCACGTCCGCGCGGCGGCGTCCGAGCTGGAGGACCGCCGTGACGCCCTCCGGCGGTGCATCCACGACGATCCGGAACCGGCCGGCAGCGTCGGTCGTGGCCTCGATGCGCTCCCACGGCTGCGCATCGGCGTCGGCACCGGAGACCACGCGCGCGACGATCGGCTCGTCCGCGAGCGGCTCGCCCGTCGTCGTCACGAGGCGCCCGACGACGACGGGCCGCGCGGCACCGACCGTCAGCTCGACGCGCGCGCTCGCGCCCGGAACGGCCGGTGCATCGCAGACCGTGGACGCGGCGGCCCACCTGCCGGCGGGATCCGACGCCGTGACGCGCAGCCGACCGCCGACGCCGACCGGCGCGACGCGCTCCTCGCCCCCGTGGACGCGGCGCGAGAGCACGCGCGGATCTTCGCTCGCGAAGACGCCCGCCGGCGGCGCGTCGTCCGCGCCGGCTACGTCGATCTGCGCGGCGCCGTCGAACGGGGCTCCCTCCACGTCGCGGAGCACGACGTCGAGGACGCCGACGGCGTCCGGCAGTCGCAGCTCGACGCGCGCCGCGTCCGCCGCGTCCACATCGATCGGCGCCGTGACGAGCGGCAGGCCCGGGGCGCACACCTGCGCCGAGAAGGTCATCTGCCCGAGCTGCGCGACGTACACGAGCACGGTGCCGTCGGCGCCCGTCTCGGTCCGCGACGTCAGGTACTGCTGATCGTCCCGCTCGTGCACCACGATCGCGACGGAGATCCTCGGAGCAGGCGCGCCCGCGGCGTCGACCACGCTGATGGTGACGGCCACGCTCTCGTAGAGCGTCACGTCGGCGGGATCGTCGTCGCCGGGCTCGATGTCGGAGAGGCCGCGCGAACGACCCTGCACGGCCGCGACCCACACGCGACCTGCGCCGCGCGGAACGCGCACCTCGCCGCGCGACGACCGCCCCACCGCGCGTCCGCGCGCGAACACCACGCCGACGGGATCGGCCGCCCACGCGGGGTCGGCGAACTCGTCGCGGCCGTCGTCGGACGCAGCGAGGACCGCGACGTCCGCACCGTCGACGGGCTGCCCTTCGAGGTCGCGCACGCGCACGACGACCATGTCGGACGGCGCAGCCGCAGCGACATCCGGCGCGTCCTCCGGCGCCGGCTCGGCGGCATCGACGGTCGCCACGCGTGCCCGCGGGGCGGCGGCCGGAGTCGCGTCGTCCGGAGCGTCGGGCAGCGGCGTGGGCGCCGGCTCGGGCGGCGCGCCCCCATCCGGCGCCGAGGAGGCGAGGCGCCACGCCGCGAGCGCGCACGACAGCAGCAGGAAGAGCACCGCGCCGAGTCGCTTCACCGGTCTCGCCCCCGTGGTCCCGCGGGCGAACGCGCCGCAGCGGACAGGTCGATGTCGGCGAGCCGCGGGTCGCGTGTCAGTTCGCCGGCGACGACAGCGACGTCCGGCACCACCAGCGCGGGCTCGGTGTCGCCGAACCCGACCCACACCTCCACGGTCGCGGTGCCCGGTGGCAGCGTGAAGAGCTCGAACGCGCCCGTGGCGGTGTCGAGATCGGCGAGCCGCGTCAGCCGGGAGTCTGCGTGCGCCGCCCCCGTCTCCGCGACGGAGCGCACCCGCACGCTTACCAAGAACCCTCTCGGCACGTCCGCCATGCGAATGCGCCCCGCGACACCGCCCGCCGTGCGGAGACGCAGTTCGACGCCGGTGGCGCCGGCCCCGAACTCGTGCGGCTCCGGCAAGTACCAGCCGCGCGCCTGCGCCGAGACGAGCAGGCGCCCGCGCTGCGCTGCGCCGCGCACGTCGAACGTGCCGTCGGGGCCCGATCGCGCGCCCTTCGCGGCACCCAGATCCAGCGCGCCGTACGAGGTCTTCCGCGAGATGACGATCTCCGCGTCGGCCAGCGGCGCGCCCGACGCGTCCAGCACCCGGCCCGCGACGAGCTTCGTGAACGCGTCGGTGGTCACGTCGCCCACGTCCGTCACCCCGCCCGGCTCCAGCGCGGAGAGTTCCACGGTCACCACGGAGTCGCGCTCCACGCCGCCCCACGGCGTAGCCGCGTGGCGGCCGATCTCCAGCGCGGCGGACGCGCCCTCCTCGAGCGAGGCGGCGAACGCCAGACGGAACCTGCCGGCGGCGTCGGTGGTCGCGTCGAGATCGAGGTCGTCGAGCACATCCAACTCCGGGTCGACCACGAGTCGCGCGACGAACGCCTGCCCGTCGACCGGCACGCCGTCCGGGGTCACGAGCCGGCCGACCACGACCGGGAGCGCCTGCCCGACGACGACCTCGACCGCAGCCTCCTGCCCCGCTGCGACCGGTCCGGCGCACGAGGTCTCGGCGCGCAGCCAGGCGTCGTCGGGGTCGAGCGCGAGGACGTGCAGGCGCACGCCCAGCCCCACCCGCGGGAAGAGGGCGACACCCTCCACCGCGTCCGCGCGCTGCCAGCGTGCGAGCTCCGTGCGAGGTGCGCTCGTCTCGGTCGCGTCGTCAGCGGGCATCACGACCACGCGCGCCGCACCGCGGAACGGCGTGCCGTCGAGCGTGCGGAGCACCACGCGCAGCGCTCCGGTCGGCGGCAACCGCAGCTCCACCGACACGTCCCCGGCGCCACGCGGATCGAACGGCACCTGCGGCATGTCGCGGCCGACGGCGAGCGCGGCGACGCGCGCATCGAGCGCGTCGGCGAGAGAGTCGTCGGCGAGCACGAGGGTCTGGGTCCCGTCGACACCGGTCGTCCCGCGCCAGATGGTCGCCGGCGAGCCGAGCCAATCGGCCGCGATCCCGACGGGCACACCCGGCGCCGGGTCTCCCGCGGAGTCCAGCACAAGCACGTTCACGCGGCGCTGCACGGCGAGACGCAGTTCCCAGGGCGGCGGCTGGTCGCACGACACATCCATCGCGCCGGCGAGAGCGCCGTGACGCGCGGCGACCTGGGCAGCCGCCGCGAACGCGGGCAGCGCCGCGCAGCCGTCCGTCCCGGTGCGCAGCAGCCGCCCGCGGTCGAAGACCGCCGCGACGACAGCGCCGCTCTCCCACGCCGCGTCGAGCCACGGCTGCGGACGCCGCGGATCGAACTCCACGAACGCGACGTCCGCACCTGCGAGCGGGGTCCCTTCGTCGTCGAGCACGCGCAGCATGCCCGACGCGTCCTCGCGTGCGACCGTCTCCGGCTCGCTCGCAGCGGGCGCCGTCGCGGCGGGCGGCTCCGCAGCGGCGACTGCGGGAGCGGACGGCTCGGGCGCCGGGCCGCGCGGTGGCGCGTCCGATCCGGTCCGCCTCAGCACCCACGCCGCACTCGCCAGCGCCGCGGCGACCGCGAGCGCGGCGAGCGCCATCGGCACTCGTCGCATTGCGCCCTCCCTTCCGTGCCGGTTCAGGCTACGGGATGCGGGGACGCGACGCTCACCCGGTCGCCACACCGCGCGCGCGGTCAGGCGTTCACGCGCTCGCGCCCTCGTGCGGCCGGGGCTCCGGCACCTCCGCCTTCTCGTGGCGGATCGTGAGCAGCCCCTCGTGCACGTCCACGGTCACGCGGTCGCCGTCGGCGATGTCGCCGCGGACGAGCGCACGTCCGACGCGCGTCTCGATCTCGCGCTGCAGCACGCGCTTGAGCGGTCGCGCGCCGTAGACCGGGTCGTAGCCCGTCTCGGCCACGTGGCGCCGCGCGGCGGGCGTCAGGTCGATCTCGACGCGACGGTCGGCGAGCCGCCGCCGCAGGTCCTGGAGCAGCAGGTCCACGATGCGCTCGATCTCGGCGAGCGTGAGCGGGCTGAACAGCACGATCTCGTCGACGCGGTTCAGGAACTCCGGGCGGAAGCTGCGGCGCAGCTCCGCCATCACGGCGGCGCGCGCCGACTCCTCGATCTCGCCCTGCGCCGTCACGCCCTCGATCAGCCGCTGGCTGCCGAGGTTGGACGTCATGATGAGCACCGTGTTCTTGAAGTCCACCGTGCGGCCCTGGCTGTCGGTGACGCGCCCGTCGTCGAGGATCTGCAGCAGCACGTTGAAGACGTCGGGGTGCGCCTTCTCGATCTCGTCGAAGAGCACGACGCTGTAGGGCTTGCGGCGCACCGCCTCGGTGAGCTGCCCGCCCTCCTCGTAGCCGACGTAGCCCGGAGGCGCGCCGATCAGGCGGCTCGTCGTGTGCTTCTCCATGTACTCCGACATGTCGATGCGCACGAGGTTGTCCTCGCTGTCGAAGAGCGCCGCCGCGAGCGTCTTCGCGAGCTCCGTCTTGCCGACGCCCGTGGGGCCGAGGAACAGGAACGAGCCGATCGGACGCCGCGGGTCCTTGATGCCCGCGCGCGCGCGGATCACGGCGTCGGCGACGGCCTGAACGGCCTCGTCCTGCCCGATGACGCGCTCGTGCAGCACCTCGTCGAGGCGCAGCAGCTTCTCGCGCTCGCCCTCGAGCAGCTTCGTCAGCGGGATGCCCGTCCAGCGGCTGATGATCTCCGCGATCTCCGCGTCGGTGACCTCCTCGCGCACGAGCCGCAGCGAGCCGTCCTCGCCGAGGGCGCGCTCCTTGTCGCGCAGCTGCCGCTCGAGGTCCGGGAGCTTGCCGTGCTTGAGCTCCGCGAGGCGGTTCAGGTCGTACGCGCGCTCGGCCTTCTCGATCTCGTGCTTCGTGATCTCGATGGCCTGTCGCAGTCCCTGGAGATCCGCGATCGCCTTCTTCTCGGCGTCCCACTGGCCGCGCATGGTGTCGGCCTGACCGCGCAGGTCCTGCAGCTCCTTGCGCAGCGTCTCGAGACGGCGCCGGCTGGCCTCGTCCTTCTCCTTGACGAGCGCCGCCTCCTCGATCTCGAGCTGCATCACGCGCCGCGTGACCTCGTCGAGCTCCGCGGGCAGCGAGTCGATCTCGGTGCGGATCATCGCGCAGGCCTCGTCCATCAGGTCGATGGCCTTGTCCGGCAGGAAGCGGTCGCTGACGTAGCGGTTGCTGAGCGTCGCCGCGGCGACGAGCGCACGGTCCTGGATGCGCACGCCGTGGTGCACCTCGAAGCGCTCCTTGATGCCGCGCAGGATCGAGATCGTGTCCTCGACGTTCGGCTGGTCCACCTGCACGGGCTGGAAGCGCCGCTCGAGTGCCGCGTCCTTTTCGATGTGCTTGCGGTACTCGTCGAGCGTCGTCGCGCCGATGCAGTGCAGCTCGCCGCGCGCGAGCATCGGCTTCAGCATGTTGCCGGCGTCCATCGCGCCCTCGGCCTTGCCCGCGCCGACGATCGTGTGCAGCTCGTCGATGAAGAGCAGGATGCGCCCCTCGGCGTTCTTCACCTCGGTGAGCACGGCCTTCAGGCGCTCCTCGAACTCGCCGCGGTACTTGGCGCCCGCGACGAGCGCGCCCATGTCGAGCGCGAACACGGTCTTGTCCTTGAGCCCCTCGGGCACGTCGCCGCGCACGATGCGCTGCGCGAGCCCTTCGACGATCGCGGTCTTGCCGACGCCGGGCTCGCCGATGAGCACGGGGTTGTTCTTCGTCTTGCGCGAGAGGATGCGGATCACGCGCCGGATCTCGGCGTCGCGGCCGATGACCGGGTCCATCTTGCCGCTGCGCGCGTACTGCACGAGGTCGCGGCCGTACTTCTCGAGCGCCTCGTACGTCGCCTCGGGGTCGGCGGACTGCACGCGCTGGCTGCCGCGCACCTCCTTCAGCGTGTCGACCACGCGCTGCCGCGTGACCTGGAACTCGGCGAGCAGCCGCCCCGCGGCCGTCTTCTGCCCCTCGTCCACGAGCGCGAGGAACAGGTGCTCGACGGAGACGTACTCGTCCTTCAGCTTCTTCGCCTCGTCCTCCGCGCGCACGAGGAGCTGGTTCAGGCGCTGCGTGACGTACACCTTCCCCGGCTCGGCTCCGGGCCCGGAGACCTTCGGCCGCCGCGACAGCTCGCGCACGAGCGCCTGCGTCAGCGCGGCGACGTCCACCTGCGCGCGCGCGAGGAGCCGCGGCACGACGCCGCCCTCCTGCTCGAGCAGCGCGAGCAGCACGTGCTCGCCGTCGAGCTCCACGTGCTGGAAGCGGACGGCGGCGGTCTGCGCGGCGGCGAGCGCCTCCTGGCTCTTGTGCGTCAGCTTGTTCGGGTCCATCGAGTCCTCCTCCCGGGGGCTCCGGGTGCGGTCGACGGACGCAAGCGGCTTGCCGCGCGCCACGAGGCTGTGCGAGGGCGACGGAACGTCGCTCGCGACGTCGCACACGACAGTCTGACCGTCGCGGCGGCGTCGCGCCGCGACACGCGTCACGTCGTCCCGTTTCGAGAGCGGCAGGCTCGGGCACCCCTCCGCGGCGAGAGAATCGGATTGCCCCCTATT
The DNA here is from genome assembly GCA_937996235.1 of uncultured bacterium. Classification (GTDB taxonomy): domain Bacteria; phylum Planctomycetota; class JAJSAM01; order JAJSAM01; family JAJVHW01; genus CALKVK01. The sequence goes on from CALKVK010000029.1 coordinate 92,825, forward strand.
GCGGTCGGTGGCCGCTGCCGAACGGTGGCGCGTCGCCTGGGACTCGGTGCGCATGGGGAGGCGACATGCGCAGCAGGACGTTCGGAGCCTTGGTGGGTCTCGCGGTGGTGACGGCAGGTGCGGCCGTCGCGCACGCGGATGTGGTGGAGGTCTTCGCAACGGGGGTGGCGGACGACGGGACGGTGCTCGCGCCGGGCAACGCCGATCCGCACTGGACGATCGTGCAGGCGCCTGCGGGCGTCACGTTCACGCCGCCGTCGGCGGCGACGGTCGCGACGGCCGTCTCGGTCTGGGTGCAGAACGACCCCGTCGGGACCGTCGGATCGAGCTGGATCGCGTCGACGCCGAGCGGCGGCGCGTCGGTGCGGCCCGGCACGTACGTGTTCCGCACGACGGCCGACCTGACCGGCCTCGACCCGGCCACGGCGGTGCTCACGGGTCGGCTCGCCTCGGACAACACGGTCTCGGACATCCGGATCAACGGCACGTCCACCGGCACGAGCGGCGGCATCTTCGGATCGTTCGCGTTCTCGTTCCAGATCACGCAGGGCTTCGTGGACGGGCCGAACACGATCGACGTCTACCTGGAGAACCTCGGCCAGGTGCTCAACCCGATGGGCGTGCGCATCGAGCTCACGCTGACGGCGGACCCGGCGGTCGTCGCGGACACGACCGCGCCGGAGATCTTCGGCTGCGCCGACGCGACCTTCGAGTGGGGCGGCTCGGACGTCCCGCTCGACGCGGCGACGCTCGGGATCTCCGCGACGGACGACGTCGACGGCGACCTGGCCGTGACGCTCTCGCCCGCGAGCGTCGGGCTCGGCACGCACACGGTCGTCGCGAGCGCGACCGACGCGGCGGGGAACGTCGCGTCGTGCGAGTTCCAGGTGACGGTGGCCGACACGGCCGCGCCGGTGTTCGTCGACCTCTCGGCCGCGGTCACGGGCACGTGCATCGACGGGCGGCGCTTCGCCGAGCTGGTCGTCACGGCGGCGACCTCGGACGCGGGTGACGCCGCTCCGACGGTCCGGATCGTGGAGATCACGAGCCAGGACACGGGCGGCTGGTGCCGCGCGTTCAGCCGCGCGAACGACGAGCCGCAGATCACCGGCCCCCTCACCGCGCTCGTGCGCGCCGACGCGTTCGGCCGCAACGGCCGCACGTACGAGGTCACGGTCGAGGCGCTGGACGCGTCCGGCAACTCGACGCTCGCGACGCTCGAGGTCGAGGTCAGCGCCGTCGGCACCACGTGCTGCCGCAGCCGCTGGAACCACGGCCCGTCGCGCGGTCTCGGCTGGGGCTTCTTCGGCCGCTTCGCCCGCTGCCGGCGCTGAAACGACATCCGCGCCCGGGCGTCCCTCGCCCGGACCGGCGACGAGAGAGAGCAGGAGCACACGGCGCGCCGTCCCCGGACGGCGCGCCGCTGTCGTCAGCCGGCGCTGCGGAAGCGCTTGTAGCGGACGTCGAGGCGCGCCGGATCCGGGCGCTTCGCGCGGGACGCCGGCGCCACGAGCTTCCAGCCATCGACCTCCTGGAGCCCGTGGCGGAGCATGGGGCCATCCACCTCGCGCAGCACGTCCTGCCGAATCTCCACGATCAGGTCGGGGCGAATCCCCATCACGTCCGCGTCGTAGGCCGCGTGGTGGAGTTTGCAGAGCGAGAGGCCGTTGCTGACGACTGGATCGCCGCCATGCTCGCGGTCGCCGATGATGTGAGCGGCGTCGAGCAGTCGCCGATGCCGCAGTCGGCACACGGCGCAGCGCTGGCCATACGCAGCCAGTACGCGGTGGCGGAATGCGGACTGGTGCAGGCGCGAGACCGCCATGCGCGTCGTGTAGCGGCGAACGGGCTCTGCCACGGCATCCCCGAGCGACAGCGCGCGGCCGAGGTCCGTCGCTTCCATCTCGTCCACGGCCACCGTGACCGCGAGCGCGCGGGGATCGTCGTACACGATCCGCACGGGGTACGCTGCGACGTACCAGCCCGGCTCCACGCCGTGCAGATAGACCAGGGGCAGTCCGCGCTCGAACGCATGGCGCAGCCAGACGTTGTCCCGCGAGTTCGGATCCGAGCCCTGGTAGCGGTACCGGATGAGCCCGTCGGCGCCGATCTGGTCATCGTACGGAGGCTCGGTCCCCGGCTTCGGCGGGGCCGTCCGGATGCTCAGAGGCGCCCGGGCGAGCACCTCGGGCTTGAAGATCCCCTGCATCGATGACAGCGGCACGCGCCGCCCGTCGAGATCGAAACCGGTCTGCAGCACGGACCACGGGAGCACATCGCCATGAAGGTCGCGCTGCACGTCGAGGAAGGCGAACGCCGCTTGACGCACGCGCGCGTCCAGGAGATCCGCCGCGTCGAAGTGGGCCAACGGTCTCGCTCCTCCGTCTCGCTCCGCGGCAGCGTAGCGCGAACGCGGGGCGAACTCAGCGTCGGATCAGCGGGCCCTTGCGCGGGACGCGCTCGCGGATGTCGTAGCGCACGGGGCCCGGCGGGCCCTCGCCCTGCGTCAGGGTGAGGAACAGCGGGCCCGTGGTCGTGACGAGCGTCGGACGCAGACGCAGGCGCCGGCCGCCTCCGCGGCTCTCGATCTGCGTCTCGACGTCGATCCACTCCGCCGTCGGACGCACGTCGCCCTGGGCGCGGATGCGCGCGTCGACGTAGCAGCCGAGATAGCCCGGCAGTTCGACCCGGTTGGCCTGCGTCACGTTCAGCGCGCCGCGGCGGCGGATCGTGTTGGAGCCGACCGACAGCTCGTAGCGGCTCACGGCGGCGTTCTCGCTCGCGAGCCGGACGCGGTACGTGCCGTCGCGCGGCACGCGCAGACGCGCGTTCGCGCGGCCGAGCCGGCGGCGCTCGACGACGGGCTCGCCGCTCTCCTCGTCCTCGAGCACCAGCTCGAGCGTGCCGCCCTCGAGCTGCGCCTTCACCTTCACGTTCGTACCGGCGGCGAGGTCCATGAGGAACGCCGCATGGCCGAACGAGACGAGCGTGCCCTGCACGCGGTAGCCCGGGCCGATCCGCACCAGCTCGCCGCCGCCCTGGAGCACGTGCGTCGCCACGCCCGCGTTGTTGTTCCGGTCGCGGTCCCCGACGGCCTGCTGCGCGTCGAGGATCACGCCGATGCGGTAGATGCGCGGCTCGAGCGCGTCGGGCAGGCGCGTGTGCACGGTGACGGTGCGCGCGGCGCCGGGGTCGAGCGAGCCCTGGATCGCGGCGCGCAGGTAGCGGTCCGCCGGCGTCACCGTCGCGCCCTCGGCCAGGTAGACGGTGGCGGCGAACGCGCCCGTCGCGTCGGTGCCGGCGTTGCGGAAGGAGAACGTCACGTCGATCTCGTCGCCGTCGGTCGCGTCCTCGGGACCGAAGGTGACGGAGTCGAGGACGAGGTCCGCGTCGGACGGCGGCGGAGGAGGCGGCGGCGGCTCCGGGTAGAGGAAGCGGCAGCCCTCCTCGTCGTCGAACTGCAGCGAGTCGTTGCGCGAGGTCCCGTCGTAGTACGGGTACATCACGGCGGGCACGGCGGTCTCGTGGTCGAGGCCGACGACGTGGCCGAGCTCGTGAACGCACACGGAGCGGAAGTGCACGGGCGCTCCGGGCGCGACGTTCCACTGCCACGCGGTGTTGAAGACGACGTCGCGGTCGGAGAGGTTCGCGCCGAGGTCGGTGATCCACGTGATCGCGTACGTGTTCGCGGAGAGGCTGTCGAAGAGCACGTCGCTGTTGCCGTTGGCCGTGTCGCGCACGTTGGCCGAGGGACTCGGTCCGCCGTAGAGGAACGTGAAGTTCGAGCCCTCGACCGCGGTCCACACCGACATCGCGCCCTGCAGCTCGTTCACGTAGGTGCCCGAGAGCGGCCAGTTGGGGTCGTGGTACATCGTGCAGCGCGCGCCCGGCCAGCGTCCCGAGACGCCGATCTCGTCGAAGGTGTGGTAGGCGAACGCGGACGCGCCGAGCGCGACGCACGCCGTGGCGAGGAGCAGGCGCCGCATCAGCGCACCTCCCCGCCGTCGCCGGACTTCGCGTCGCCGGAGCCGCCCGGCTGCTGCGCCTCCTGCGCGCGCGCCTCCTCGGCGGCCCGCTCGGCGGCGGCCCGCTCCTCGGCGGCGCGCCGGGCGGCCTCGACCGCCCGCACGACCTCGACCTGGAGCTCGTCGGCCGTGAGCGCACGCGGCCGTTCGCGCGTCGGGCGCAGCACGGGCAGGCCCGCGTCGAAGCCGTAGACGGCATGGCCCGTCGCGTCGTGCACGCGCTCGACGCCGTCGGTGGCGTCGCGTCGCAGCTCGTACACGCCCTGGCCCCAGCCGACCGTCGGGCAGACGGTGTCGTCGTCCGGGTTCGCGCAGAGCACGTAGCGCGCGCCGTCGCGGAACGCGGGCATGCCGGGCACGCGCTGGCGCCGGCCGTCGAGCTCGCCTCCCGCGAACGCATAGGTGACCGTGGCGCTGCGCACCGCGCCGTGCCAGACGTCGAGGCGCTCGAACTCGACGCGCGTGTAGATGCGGTTCGTGTCGCGCTCCGCGCCCTCGGCCGCGACGGGGCGCTGCGCGCGCACGGTTCCCACCACGACCTCGCGCGAGCCGGCGACGACCTGCGTGAACGTCAGGCGCTTGAGCGTGGTCGCAGACGCGACCGCGGCGCACGCGGCGACGAACGCCGCGGCGAGGACTCTCCTGGACGACATCGACACCCCCCGGGTCCGGTTCCCGGGCCGAGCATACAGGGCCCCGAGAGATTCCGGCCCACGGACCGGGTGTCAGCCGTGACGACGGCGGAGCTCGTGCACGAACGCGGCCACACGCGCGCGCAGGTCGTCGCCGACTTCGTGGCCGCCGAAGCGCACCGCGGAGAGCTCGTCGGTCAGCGCGTCGAGCGGGCGCAGCGCGACGCCTCCGGCGTGCACCACGGCCTGCGCGAACTCGTGGCGCGTCTGCGCGGGGTGCCGCCGGAAGCCGTGCCGCGCGAGGGCCGACGCGATGCGCTCGTAGAGTTCGTCGGCCTCGCGCAGCTCGTGCGGCACGGAGCGGCGCGGCCGCGCGCGCGCGGCGGCGAGGCGCACCAGGCCGGCGAGCGCGACGAGCAGCGCGAGCGCCGCGAGCAGTCCGCGGCGCACGGCGGGCGGCGCGCGGCGTACCGCATCGATCAGACGCCCGACGTCGCCGCCGCTGCCCGCGACGATCGCGCCGAGCTCGTCGAGCAGGTCGCCGGTCCAGCGCGCGGTCTCGCCCTGCTCGGGCGCCTGCGCCTCGGCGGCGGCGGCGCGCCCGTCCGGCGGCGTCGGGTCGAACGCGACCCAGCCGATGCCCTCGAAGTGCACCTCGATCCATGCGTGCACGTCGCGCGGCCGCACCAGGTACGCGCCGCGTGCGGCGTCCCACTCGTTCACGTGGAAGCCCGTGGCGATGCGCGTGGGGATGCCCTGCGAGCGCAGCATCACCGTCGCGAGCGTCGCGAACTGCGTGCAGAAGCCGGAGCGGCGGTCGAGCACCTCGGCGAGACCGTCGAGTCCGGGGAACGCCGTGTCCTCGAGCGAGTAGGTGCACGTGGTGCGGAGGTGGCGGCACAGCTCGCGGACGCGCGCCGCGTCGCCGCGCACGCCGCGCAGGATCGCGTGCGCCGCGGTGGCGACCCGCAGCAGCGAGGCGGGCCGCGACGGCAGGGCGACGTACGCCGCGTCGTCGTGCGCGGCGCGCGCGGCATCGAGCCCGGGACGCGGGACGCGCGGGTCCAGCACCTCGACGCGGTACGTGAACCAGTCGTCGGGCGACTCCGTCGCGACGAGGAGCCGGTCGGGGTCGAAGCGCACGTCGGGCACGTCGACGGAGTACGCGGCCTCCGTCGCGAAGAGCAGGCACCACTCGTGCGGCGCGATCGGGAGCGGGTACTGCGACACGCGCAGGTGCAGCGTCTCGGCCGCGGGCGGCACGGGCGCGAGGCGCACGCTGCCGTCGACGACGCCGTCGGACGCGTCCTCGATGCGCGGCGGCTCCGACATGCCGCGCAGGCGTGCGCCGGACGGCCGCAGCTCCGACAGCACGAGTCCGCGCAGGAGCAGGGCGCCGATGTTCCCGAGGCTGCGCCCGCCCTGCTCGGGGACGACCTCCATGAGCTCCTCGTACGCGGGCATCGGGATCCCGTCGAGCGTCAGGTCGGGCTTGAACGCGAACGCGCCGCTGTGCAGGTCGAGCGGCGCGCGCGGCTGTCGCGCGGCGCGCGCGCCGCCGGAAGGTCGGCCGCGCCCGAGCCGTGGCGCCGCCGCGACGACGGGCGCGAGCAGCGCCGCGAACGCGAGCAGCAGCAGCGTGAGCGGGAGCACGTACGCGACGCGGGCGCGCACGCCCCGCTGCGTCTCGGACGGCGGCGGCTGCAGCAGCGCGCGGCGCGCCACACGGCGGCGCGCGGCGTCGGTCTCGACGAGCGCCTGCCCCACGAGCGCCGCGGCCACGAGCGGCGGCAGCAGCAGCGCGCCGCCCGCACCGGGCGCGTGCGCGAACGCGACGAGCCCGCACGCGACGCTCGCGAGCGGCAGCCACTCGAGCGCGGCGCGGCGCGGCAGTGCCGCGAGCAGGTTGGCGACCACGAACCACGCGGCGACGAGCAGTTGCGCGCCCGGTGCGGCCAGCGACGCCCAGATCGCCGCGCCGCACGCCGCGGTCGTGAGCGCCGTCCGCGCCGGCACGCGGCGCGGCGCGAGACCGCCGACGACCAGCAGCAGCGCGAACGCCACGGCGAGCCCGACGTACGTCGCGCCGGCGACGCCGCCCGCCCAGAGCGCGCGGATGCCCGCCGCGAGGGCGAGCACGCCGGCCGCCCCCGTGGCGAGGCGCAGGCGCGGCGCGAGCGGCCCGTCGTCCTCCTGCTCGGGTGCGCGGCGGCGCATCATGCGCTCCCTCCGAGCAGGGCTCGCAGACCCCGAACGCCGGTGCGCGAGACGAGCCGCGCGACCTCGGGGCGCGTCGCGTCGAGCACGAACGCGCCGGGGCCCGGGGCGGCGGGAGGCGCGCCCACGCACACGTGGAGCGTGATCTCGTCGCGCCGGCCCGGCGCGACCTCGCGCGCGCCCTCCGCAGGTGCCGCGGCGACGTCGGCCAGCGCCTCGAGGATGGGCAGCAGCGCGGCGCGTCCGCGGCGCCGCGCTGTCGCGAACGGCGCGGGACCGAGCACCGTGAGCCGGCACGCGTGCCCGCGCCGCAGGTGGTGCTCGACGAGCGTCGCGGCGAGCGTGACCGCGCGTTCGAACGCGGTCGCGCGTGCGCGGCCGCCGCGGCCCGGCGGCACGCGCGTGTCGAGCACCACGTGCACCGCGGGGCGGTCCTCCCCGCGGAACTCGCGGACGAGCAGCCGCCCGCGCCGCGCGGAGAGCCGCCAGTGCACGCGCCGCAGGCTCTCGCCCGCGCGCCACTCGTGGAGCGTGTCGAACTCCTGCTCGTCGCCGCGGTCGCTCGCGCCGACGTAGAGCAGGCCGTGCCGGTGCGCGGTCCACGCGTCCGCGCTGCGCAGCTCGCCGACGCGCGGCAGCACGAGCACGTCGCACGGCACGTCGAACGCGAGCTCGGCGCGCGCGAGGCCGAGCGGGAACGTCGTCTCCACCGCCACCTGCAGCGAGCGCACGCGACCGCGCTGCGCGATGCGCTGCGAGAGCACGACGGTCGCCGGCACGCCGGGCGCGACCGTCGGTGCGAGACCCGCGGGCCGCAGCCGCTCGGCCGCGGCGCCGGGGAGCAGGAACACGACGTCGCGCGCCGCGAAGAACGCGGAGCGCGTGAGCACGACGAGCTCCAGCGGGAAGGGCTCGCCGGCGAACGCCGTCACGGGGCGCGGCGGCAGCATGCGGAGACCGCGCGCGTGCAGGCGCGCGAGGAGCGGCAGCGCGAGCGCGGCGGCGCCCGACGCGGCGGCGAACACGGTGGCGCGCGGGACGGCGAGCGAGAGCAGCAGCGCGACGAGCGCGACGCCGACGGTCGCGATGCCCGCGCGCGTCGGACGGATGCGCACGGTGCGCGGCGCGAGCGGGCCGGGGTCGGCGGCGCTCACGCCGGCACGGGCACCTGCCGCACCAGCTCCTCGATCAGGCGGCGCCCGTCGCCGGCGCTCTCGCCGTGGACGGGACGCGGCACGACGCGGTGTGCGAGCACGGGCACGGCGAGGCGCTTCACGTCGTCCGGCAGGCAGTAGTCGCGCCCCTTCAGCGCTGCCAGCGCCTGCGCCGCGCGGTAGAGGCCGATGCCCGCGCGCGAGCTGAGGCCCAGCAGGAAGCGGCTCCCCGAGCGCGTCGCCTCGAGCAGGTCGAGCACGTACTCGAGGATCGACGCGTCCACGCGCACCGCGCGCACCGCGTCGATCGCCGCGACGAGGTCCGCGCGCGACAGCACGGGCCGCAGCTCGCTCTCGGGGTCGCCGCCCGCCTGCGCGAGGATCACGTTGCGCTCGGCCTCGCGCGGCGGATAGCCCATCTCGATGCGCAGGAGGAAGCGGTCGAGCTGCGACTCCGGCAGCGGGTACGTGCCCTCGAACTCGAGCGGGTTCTGCGTGGCGACGACGAGGAACGGCCGCGGCAGCTCGCGCGGGCGCCCGTCCACCGACACGCGCCGCTCGTTCATCGCCTCGAGCAGCGCGGACTGCGTGCGCGGCGACGTGCGGTTCAGCTCGTCGGCGAGGAGCACGTTGGCGAACACGGGCCCCGGCTGGAAGACGAACTCGCCGCGCGCGGCGTCGTGCACCGACACGCCGAGCACGTCCGACGGCAGCATGTCGGAGGTGAACTGCACGCGCCGGAACTCGAGGTCCACCGAGCGCGCGAGCACACGCGCGAGGGTCGTCTTGCCGGTGCCGGGAGCGTCCTCGAGCAGCACGTGGCCCTCGGCGAGCAGCCCGACGACGGCGAGCGTCACCGCCTGCCGCTTGCCGAGCACGACGCGCTCGACGTTCGCGACGAGGCGCGGGAGCTTCGCGAGGGCGGCGGCGTGTGCGGCGTCCATCAGTCGTCCTCCGAGTCGGCGCGGACGATCCGTCCGTCCTCGTAGTCCTCGCGCGAGCGCACCGAACCGTCGGCCGCGTACTCGATCCACGCCCCGTGCGGCTTGTCGGCGCGGTACGTGACCTCGGATGCGAGGCGGCCCTCGGCGTCGTACCAGACCCCGCGGCCCTCGCGACGTCCCGCGGCGTACGGGATCTCCCAGCGCAGGTGCCCGTCGGCGTCGTAGCCGCGCTCGATGCCGGTCTGGACGCCGAGGCTGTGCTGCGACTCCTCCGCGACGGCGCCGTTCGGGTGGTACTCGCGATACGTCCCGTCGATGCGCCCGTCCACGTAGCTGCGCTCGCAGCGCACGTTGCCGTTCTCGTGCCACGCGCGCCACGGGCCGTCCATGCGGCCGTCGCGGTAGCTGCCGGCGAAGCGCAGCGCGCCGTTCGGGTGCCACGCCACGTTCGGTCCGTCGAGCACCCCGGCGTGGTACACGCTCTCGTCGCGCCCTCCGCCCGCGTACCACTCGATCCACAGGCCGTCGCGCTTGCCGTCGACCAGCCGCCCCTGCCGGTGGCCGTCGTCCACGTACGTGACGCGCCCCGGCGGCGCGGGCGCCGACGGGTCCGCGGCGGCGCACTCCTCGCGCCACGCCGCGAGACGCTTCACCAGCTCGTCGCGAAAGGGCTCGAGAGCGGTGAGCGGGGAGTACGGCATGCGAGCGCGCACGTGCTCCTCGCGCCGCACGTGCACGCGCGGTGCGGGAGTCCGCGCCGTGCGCGGGTGCGGCGCGCGCGCCACGGGCTGCGCGTCGTGCCCGCTACCGACCGCGAGCACCACCGCGGCGATCGCGACGACGAACACCGCAGGGATCCCCACGGCCGCCGCCACCCTCAGAACACCGCGCCCCGACGCCACGCCGCGATCCTACAGGAGCACGCCGCACGTCGCCCGCGGCGCCGTCTCAGAGCAGGCGCAGCCGGCCGCCGCGCGTCGCCCACACGCCCAGGAGTCCGCCGATCAGGCCGGCGTTCTTGATGAGGTGCGTGACCTGCCCCACGTTGTCGAAGTCGGTGTGGAAGATGAGCGTGGCCGGCACCAGGTAGAGGGCCAGCGCCAGCGCCACCCAGCCGCCGCGCAGCCCGACGATCAGCGCGAGCCCGCCGAGCGTCTCGAAGAGCGCGACGGCCCACGCCGTGGCGTGCGTGAGCGGGAAGTTCCACGCCTCGAGGTCCGCCGCGAGTCCCGCGACGTCGCGCAGCTTGTAGACCCCTGTCGCGACGAACACCGCCCCGAGCAGCACGCGCGCGAGCAGCAGCCCCACGTCGTTGGTCTCGCGATCCGCCATCGGTCCCTCCCGGTCCGCGGCCGGTCGGCGGCCCGGCCCCGTGGTCGAGGGCGCGCCGGGAGGCGGAGCGTGGCGCTCCGGTCCGCCCGGGCGCGCGCGTCGTCCCGTGCAGGGCGAGCCGCGATCGCGGGCCGGCGGGCCGCGGACGCGTCGCCGGTCCGCGGACCAGGGTCTCCTCCGCCCGACGCTCCCGCCGTGACCGCGGTCACGCGCCGGACAGGGACCGGAATCACGCGGGGCGGCCCGGCCGTGCCGGACCGCCCCACGATCTGGGTCGGGGAGCGCCGCTCGCGGCGCCCTCGTCGGCTACTTGTCGCCGCCGGGCGCCGGCTCCGTCGCCTCCGGCGTCTTCGGCGCGTCCGACGTCTCGCCGTCGCTCACGGCCACGCGCTCGATCTTCGTCTCGAACTTCATGGTCATGCCGCCGGTGCCGGCCTCGCCGCCCTTGATGGTCGCCTTCATCGTCATCGCCGAGGTGGCCTCGCGGACGAGCCCGTCGGCGCGGTCGTACGTCGACGTGCCCGTGCCCTTGAACTCCTCCACATCGAACATCTGCGCGAGCTGCCCGTCGCCGCCCATGCTCCCGGTGAGCTCCGACTCGACGACGATGTGCGACGCGTCGGCGCGCTTGAGCACGCTCTTCACCTTCATCGACATGTCCATGCCGCCCATGGCGTTCATGGCGCTCTCCTTCTCCCAGGAGGCGCCGACGGCGACCGGCTCGTGCGGGAACGCGCCGAGCATCGACTCCATGTTCTGGCGGATCTGCTTCTCGACGCCGGCGGTGTCCATGCCCATGCCGGCGGCCATCGGGTTGGCCTCCATGATCGCGGCGACGAGCTCGTCGATGCCGCGCAGCTCGGAGATGTCGCCGTTCTTCGCGATGGTCATCTCGACCTGATGGCCGGCCATCGCGGTGAGGGCGCCCGCGACCATGGCGGCCATCGGGTTGTCGCTCTCGTCCGCCGCCTTGTCCGAGTCGAACTCGATGGTGCCCATCATCGGGTTGTCCATCGAGCCGTACACGCGGCCGAACTTGGTGCGCACCACGCTCGCGCCGTCCTCGCGGACGTCCAGCACGTCGTACGAGTACGCACTCGACATCTTCATCGTCGTGGACATCTGCATGCCCTGCATGTCGATGTCCTGCGTCATGTCCATGGACTGGACGAACGCGAACCGGTCGCCCTTCTTCAGGTGCAGCTCGAAGGTGACCGTGTCGGCCTGGGCGGCCTCGACCGACTCCTGCGCGAACGCCGGGACGGAGAGCGCGCCGAACGCGAGGCCGGCCGCGAGCAGGGTGCTGTGGATGCGCATGTTTCCCTCGTGTGGAACGGGTTTCCGGGCCGCGGTCGCGGCCGATTCCGTGACTGTAACCCCGGGGGGAGCCCGCCGTTCACGTTCCGGCACGCCGCCCGGCCACCCCTGGTCCGCGTAGGGAGATGCCGAGCGCGGCGGATTCGGGCTCCGGCGTGGTTGAATCCCCTCGTGATCGTCTCGTTCACCCCGAACCCGGCCGTCGACAAGACCCTGGTCGTGCGCGACCTGGTCGCGGGGGGCGTCAACCGCGCGCTCGACTCGTACCTCGACCCCGGCGGCAAGGGGATCAACGTCTCGCGCGTCCTCCACCGCCTCGGCGTCCCGACGCTGGCGCTCGGCGTGCTCGGCGGCCACGTGGGGAGCCTGCTCGACGCCGCGCTGCGCCGCGAGGGCGTGCCGTCGGAGTTCGTCTGGATCGACGCCGAGACGCGGCTGAACGTCATCCTGCACGACGAGGCCCGCGGGCGCGGGACGCGCGTCTGGGACCGCGGCCCCGAGGTGGACGCGACCTGCCTCGAGCGCGTCGACGCCATGCTCGGGAGGCGCCTCGAGGACGCGGACGTGTTCGTGACGACGGGCTCGCTGCTCCGCGGGATGCCCGCCGACACGCACGCGCGCTGGATCGCGGAGGCCCGCCGCCGCGGCGTCCGGACGATCCTCGACGCCGACGGCGCGTGGCTCGCGGCGGCGCTCCCGGCCGGACCCGACCTGGTCAAGCCGAACGTCCGCGAGGCGGAGTCGATCGTCGGTCGGCCGCTCCCCGACGAGGCGGAGGTCGTTCTCGCCGGGCGCGAGATCCTCGACCGCGGGGCCGGGGCGGTCGTGATCTCCCGGGGCGGCGCCGGGAGCGTGCTCGTGACGCGCGACGGAGCCTGGCGCGCCGTCCCGCCCACGGTCCGCCTGCGCAGCACGGTGGGCTCGGGCGACTCCATGGTCGCCGGCCTCGCGCAGGCGCTCGCGGCCGGGCGACCGCTCGTCGAGGGGCTCCGGACGGGCACCGCGGCGGGCGCGGCGACGGCGACGACGGTGGGCACCTCGCTCGCGACGGCCGACCAGGTCCGCGAGCTCGAGCCGCTGGTGCGGATCGACGAGCTGCCCCTCACGTGAACGTCCGCGATGCGGACGAGCCCGCAGCGCTCACCAGCTCCCGCGCCGGGCGCGTCGCCGGAGTCGCGATCTCCGCGTCGGCGCTCCTCGAACGGGGTGTTCAACCCCGACTTCGTCGCGCCTTCTCGAGCTCGCGCCTCCGGCTCGGCCGGGACGCTCTGCCGCAGGGCGGGCGCGCAGGCGCCACGGACACACCCATCGGAACGACTGCATCACAGCCGCACTCGCCGCGAGAGCTGGTGAGCGATGCGGACTATCCCGCCCCGCTCGTCCGTATCACCCAGGGGACCGCGCCCGTGCGGGCGGGTCCCGGTCGTGCAGGAGGACGACGTGCGCTCGAGAACCGCCTTCCGGATCGTGTCCGCGCTGCTCACCCTGGCCGCGGTCGGAGCGGCCGCACCGCCCGCGCGCGCCGACGACGGCGCCGATGCCGAGGCTCGCCGCAGGCTGCGCCGCACCCCCGTGGTCGAGGCCGTCGAGCAGGCCGCGCCGTCGGTCGTCTCGGTCGGCACCACGCAGCTCGTGAAGGTCGCGCGCTACTACGACTGGTGGACGCGCGACTACGTGCTGCAGGAGCAGCCCGGTGCGCTCGGCTCCGGCGTGATCGTGCACCCGGCGGGGTACGTGGTCACGAACGCGCACGTCATCAACCGTGCCGCGCAGATCTCCGTGAAGCTCACGGGGCTCGGCCAGGAGCGCGAGATCCCCGCGAAGCTCCTCGCCGTGGACCTCGGCCACGACCTCGCGCTGCTCGAGATGAACGAGCCCGGTCCCTACCCCGCGGCGCGCTTCGGCCGCTCCGACGACCTGCTGGTCGGCGAGACGGTCATCGCGCTCGGCTCCCCCTTCGGCCTGGGGCGCACGGTCTCGACGGGCGTCATCTCGGCGCTCGACCGCGACATCCCCGTCCAGAACCAGGTGTTCGAGGGCCTGATCCAGACCGACGCGGCCGTGAACCCCGGCAACTCGGGCGGTGCGCTGCTGAACATCCTCGGCGAGTGGATCGGCGTGAACTCGGCGATCTACTCGGCGTCGGGCGGCGGCTCCGACGGCATCAGCTTCGCGATCCCGATCGGCACGGTGCGCGAGTTCCTGATCGAGGCGATGCGCCCGCGGCGGATGGCGCGGCGCTGGCTCGGCGTCGAGTTCGGCGAGGCTCCCGACGGCACCGTGTCGGTCGCCAGGGTCTACCCGGTGGGGCCGGCGGCGGACGCCGGCGTGCAGCCGGGGACGGTGGTCGTCGACGCCGACGGGCGGCCCGCGCGCGACCTGCTGCGGCTGACGTTCTCGGTGCTCGAGGCCGTGCCGAGCGGCTCCTACACGCTGCGCCTGCGCGAGGGCGGCGAGACGCGCACCGTCGCGCTGCCGTTCGACGAGCTCCCGGTCGCGCGCCTGGCGTGGGAGCGTCTCGGGCTGCGCACCGTCGAGGTGACGCAGGAGGTGACGGAGCGCACCGGCTACCGCGAGGGCACGGGTCTGCTCGTCGCGGCGGTGCGCGAGAAGAGCCCCGCCGAACGCATCGGGTTCCAGCCGAACGACCTGCTCGTGGCCGTCGCCGACGAGCGCGTCACGCGCCTCGACGACCTGCTCGTGCTGCTCGAGGGGCTGCGCGGCGGCGAGACGCTCGACGTCCACCTGCTGCGGCCGCAGGAGACGCGGTTCGGCCGGCGCGTCGAGCAGTGGAAGGCGCGGCTCGTCGCCGACTGAGGCGCGGCATCATCGGGTGCGCCGCGCGGAGCGGACGGGCGCCCACGCACGCCCGGACGGCGTGGGCACCCTGCTGCGACGGGAGCGCGTCTCTGCGCGCTACTCGTCATGAACGGGAGCGCGGATGCGCGCTACTCGTCGTCGAAGTCGCGGCCGCCGCGGTCCCAGTCGCGCTTGCGGCGTCCGCCGCCCCCGCGACCACCGCCGCCGCCGCCGCCGCCACCGAAGTCGCCGTCGTCACCGCCGCCGCCGCGATCGTCGCGCCGGCGCGGGCGCCGCCCCTCGCGGCCGCCGGGTCCACCCGGGCCGCCGGGGCCACCGGGTCCGCCGAAGCCGCCGCGGTCGCCCGGCGGGCCGCCGAAGCCGCCGCCGCCACCGCCGAAGTCGCCACGCGGGGGACGGTCGAAGCCGCCGCGGTAGCCGCCACCGCCGCCGCCACCGCCACCGCCGTAGCCGCCTCCACCCCCACCGTAGCCACCGCCGCCGCCGCCGCCGCGGTAGCCGCCACCGCCTCCGCCGTAGCCGCCGCCACCGCCGCCGTAGCCCCCGTCGGGGCGCGGGCCGCGCGGCGGGCGCGGGCCGCCGCCTTCACGCGGTCCGGTCGCCTCCGAGATCCGGATGCGGCGACCGCCGAGCTCGGTGTCGTTCATGAGCTGCATGGCCTTCGCGGCCTGCTCGTCCGTCTCGAACTCGACGAATCCGAAGCCGCGCGACCGACCGGTCTCCCGGTCCTTGACCACGTGTGCGCCCACCACCGCGCCGTGCGGTGCGAACGCTTCCTTGAGGGCCTCGTCCGTGGTCGCCCACGGAAGCCCTCCCACGAAGAGCTTGCGCCCCATGAAGAAGAACCTCGTCGCCGCCCGCGGATGCGCCGACTTCCCGGGACCGGCGAAGCACTGAGAGAGAGTTGAACCTGTGACGATCGGGCGGGTCGGACCCTGCCTCCCCGCCGCACGGGCGGGGCGTGGCGCCTGCGCCTCCGCTGGGAACTCCGGCGTACGCTCGCCGGCGCGCGCAAGATAGTTCGCCGGGCGGCCGGTCACATCGAAGGAACTGCCCGGACCGGCGGACCGGCGCCCGGAAGCCTCCCGCAACGTGCCGGCGCGCGCGCCCCCTCAGGCGCCGCGCAGCTCGCCCAGGCGGGCCGCGACGTGCGCCGCGTGGCCCTTGGCCTTCACGCTGCGCCAGTGGTGCGCGACCTTCCCGTCGGGCGCGATCAGGACGGTGCTGCGGATCACGCCCTGCACCTCCTTGCCGTACAGCTTCTTCGTGCCGAAGGCGCCGTACTTCGTCATCACCGTGCGCTCGGTGTCGGCGAGGAGCGTGACCTCGAGTCCGTACTTCTCGCGGAAGCGGCGGTGCTTCTCGGGCGTGTCCGGACTGACGCCGAGTACGACGGCATCCATGCCGCGGAACTCCGCGATCGACGCCGTGAACTCGCACGCCTCCGTGGTGCAGCCCGGCGTGTCGTCGCGCGGGTAGAAGTAGAGCACCACCCACTTCCCGGCGAGTCCGGAGAGCGCGACCTTCGCGCCGTCCTGGTCCGGGAGCGTGAACGCGGGGGCCTTGCGGCCGACGAGGGGGCTCGCGTCGGGCATGGGAAGCGTCTCCTCGGGCGTCGCGCGGCGCGCCCGTTCCGATCCGGTCAGATCCAGTGCGGGGCCTGGACGAGTTTCACGATCCACGCCGCCGCGAGCACGACCAGCCACGCGCGCGCGACCAGCGGCGGCAGGACGGGTCGGGTGCGGCGCACGAGCGCGACCCCGAGCAGCGCGAACGACGTCACGTACAGCGCCACGATCGGCACGCTGAACGCGTTCCAGCACACGCTCTCCGCGAGGTCGCCGCGCGCGAGGGCGCGGAGACTCCGCGTGAACCCGGTCGTCGCGACGGGCACGCCGGTCGAGTGGTAGAGCAGCGACGGAGGCAGGTGGCCGGACGCCAGCCAGGCGACGTTCCAGACCACCCACCCCGCGGCGGCGACACCGCCGACGACGGCCGGCAGGCGCAGGCGGCGCGGCCCGCGCTCCGCCCGCAGCTGCACGGTCAGCCCTTCCGGTTGGCGGCCTTCGTGGAGTCGATCACCCACGGCAGCCAGCACAGCGGCAGGCAGACCACGAGGAGGATGATGAAGACGATCAGGCCGTTCTGGTTGAGGCCGGCGAAGACCTCGTCGCCCTGAGGCATGGTGTCGCTCCCTTCCGGAACCGAGGGGTGGGGGCGCCGCTTCATGCGTGCGCAGCGGGGGCAATCTAGCGCGAGCGTCCATCTCCGCCCAACGGCGCATGACGAACTTGCGCGCGCGGCCGCATCCCGGACCATCCCGCGGATGGACACCGTCTACGACCGCATCCTCGCCGCGATCCCGCCCGGGACGCGCCTGCGCACCCCCGACAAGGCCACGGGGAAGCCGTTCATCGTCGAGGAGATCGACCCCGAGGGCATCCGCGTCAAGACGAGCACCGGCGGCAGCGTCCGGATCGGGCTCTTCGTCTTCGAGGCGGCGGTGAAGTACCTCTCGGACATGGGCATCCGCGGCGGCTCCTGGATGCCCGTCGGCGACATGGGCCTGCAGATGCTCCTCAACTCCGAGAACGACCGCGTGCGCGCGTCGTCGTACGTGATCTCGATCCTCGAGGCGGCCGGGCTCGCGGACGTCGAGCACACGCGCCCGAACAAGATCCGCCTGAGGTGAGCGCGCGCGGCGCCGCGGCGCTCCTCGCCCTGGCGTGCGCCGCGTCCGCCTGCGGCTCGACCGCCGCCCCCGCACAGCCCGCGCTGCGCCACGCCGTCACGTTCGACGCCGACCTGCGCAGCGCGCGGGTGCTCGTCGCGATCGAGGGCGGCACGCCGCGCGCGCTGCGCGTCGCCCGGCCGCGCGCGATCGAGGGGGCCGTCGCGCTGCCGTCCGGCGCGGCCCTCGTCACGGACGGCGCGGGGCTCGCGGCGCTCCCCCCGGGGACGGACGCCGTCCGCTACACGGTGCGCCTCGCCGCGCTCGCGGCCACGCGCGACGCGGAGTTCCCGGCGGCGGGGCTGCTCGTCGACCCGGAGACGCTGCTCGTGCGCGCGGCCGACGGACCGGCACGCCGCATCCGCGCGCGGCTGTCGGCGGCGGGCGGCGCGCACGTCGTCGCGCCGTGGGCCGCGGGCGGCGGCGAGCACGACGTGCCGCCGAGCGTCTTCGACGCGCGCGGGATGATCGCGGTCACGCCCACGCCGCCGCTCCGCGTCGAGGCGGGCGGCGCGGTGTTCGACGTCGCCGTGCTCGGTCCGCGCGCCGCGTCCGACGCCGACCTCGTGCGCTGGCTGTCCGCTGCGGCGGCCGCGGCGCTCCCGCTCGGGGGCGACGCGCGTCCGCGTCATGTGCAGGCGCTCGTGCTCCCGGTGCGCGGCGCGTCCGAGCCGGTGCTCTTCGGCGAGACCTTCTACGGCGGCGGTCCGGCGCTGCGCGTGCTGCTCGGCGGCGCGGCGCGCGGCGACGAGCTGCCGGGCGAGTGGGTGGCCGTCCACGAGCTCTCGCACCTCGCGCTCCCGCGCGTGCGTCAGGCCGACGCGTGGTTCGCCGAGGGTCTCGCGACCTACTACCAGGAGGTGCTGCGCTGCCGGGCCGGCGTCTTCGACGAGGCCGAGCTCTGGAGCCGGCTGCGCGCGGGCTTCGCGCGCGGCGCGCCGGGCGCGGGGCGCGACACGCTGCGCCGCGACAGCGAGCTGATGGGCGCGCGCCACGGCTACTTGCGCGTCTACTGGTCCGGCGCGGCGCTCGCGCTCGCGTGGGACGTGCGCCTGCGCAGCGAGCACGGGCGCTCGCTCGACGACGCGCTCCGCGCCGCCGCGCGGCGCTTCCCGCCGGGCGCGCCGCCGTCCGACGTCGCCGAGATCCTCGCCGCGCTGGACGCGTGGCTGGGCGCGCCGTTCTTCGCACCGAGCGCGGGCGCGGCGCTCGACGCGCGCGCGTTCCCGGACGTCGCCGCGACGCTGCGCGATCTCGGTGCCGACGGCGCCCTGCCGCGCGACGACGCGCCTCTCGCGGCGGTCCGGCGCGCGATCGCGGCACCCCCGCGGGGGTCGCGCTGAGCGCGGCGTCGCGCACACTTTCTCGCGCGAGGGGTTCCCATTCTTGCGGCGCCCCGTACACTGCGCCGCTTCGCGTCTCACCGCGAACGTGTCCCATGCGAACGGCACTCCCCCGCACCACCGCCCCCGCGTACGGCCCCTCGATGCCGTGCGTCGTACACGGCGTGTGGTCGCGGGACTCGTTCCCGCGGCTGCCGATCGGCGACCTCGTCGCCTACGGCAACGCGCGCCTCGCGATCTCGCAGCGCTCCTAGCGCCGCGACCCCGGACGGCCCGTCCGGTCCCCCGAACGCGAACGAGAGTGCCCCATGACCGCCCCCACCGCTTCCCCCGTTCCCACAGCACCCCCTGACGTCGCCACGTGGCCGACGCTCGTCCGTCTCACACGGCGCTTCGCGCCGGTGCGCGGCTGGGCGGTCGGCGTCCTCGCGATCCTGATCCTGCGCACGGCGCTCGAGCTCGTCGGCGCGCCGCTGATGGGCCGCGCGATCGACGCGCTGAAACCCGCGGCCGGCCAGGGCTCGGGGCTGCCGGACGCGTTCGTGACCTGGCTGTGGGCGCTCGCCGTGGTGCTCGTGCTGCGCAACCTCGTGACGTTCCTCGCGACGGTCACGACGCAGAGCCTCGGGCAGGAGCTCGAGAACCGCTTCCGCAGCGAGCTCTTCGCGAAGGTCGCGCGCCTGCACTTCCGCTACCACGACGCGAACCGCAGCGGCGCCACCATCGCCCGCAGCCTGCGCGACATGGAGAAGGCGAAGCACTTCTTCCGCGAGGTCGGCTTCGGCTACGTCGAGCTCACGCTCGTCGCGGTCGGCATCGTCGCGTTCACGTTCGCGGAGCACTGGAGCTACGGCGTGGTGATGGCGCTCGCCGTCGGCGGCGCGTGCGGCATGTCCGTGCGCACCGGCGCCGAGATCGCGCGCCGCGACCGCGCCGTCTCCGACCACTACGACGGCGTCTCGACCGTGCTGCAGGAGAACGTCGCCGGCGCGCGCGTCGTGCGCGCGTTCGGGCGCGAGCCCGAGGAGGTCGAGAAGTTCGGCGGCCGGCTCGGCGACTTCACGGGCGCGTGGCGCGGCGTCGCGCGCTTCTGGACGACGCGCATGCCCGGCATCCACAGCCTCTACAACCTGGCGATCCCGGCCGTGCTGCTCGTCGGCGTGGCGCGCGTGCGCCAGGGCGCGGGCAGCGTCGGCGAGGTCGCGTCGGTGCTGTTCTTCGTGAGCCTCATGCGCAATCGCATGCGGCTCCTGACGCGTCTCGTGATCTCCGGGCAGGAGGCCGTCGCGAGCGCGTCGCGCGTGTTCGAGGTGCTCGACCACGAGGAGGAGGTGCGCCCTCCCGCGGAGCCGCGCACGCTCCCGCCGCGCGGCGGCGAGGTCGTGCTCGACGACGTCTGGTTCGGACACCGCGGCGACCTGCACGTGCTGTGCGGGCTCTCGCTGCGCGTCCCCGCCGGCGCGTCGCTCGGCATCATCGGCCCCACGGGCAGCGGCAAGAGCACGCTCGTGTCGCTCCTGCCGCGCTACTACGACCCCGACCGCGGGCGCGTGCTGCTCGACGGCATCGACGTGCGCGAGCTCGACCCGCTCGCGCTGCGGCGCGCCGTGGGTCTCGTGTTCCAGGAGCCGTTCCTCTTCTCGGCGACCGTGCGCGAGAACCTCCGCTACGGCCGACCCGACGCCACCGACGCGGAGATCGAGGACGCGGCGCGGCTCGCCGCGGCGCACGACTTCGTGGCGGCGCTGCCGAAGGGCTACGACACGCTGGTCGGCGAGCGCGGCGTCTCGCTCTCGGGCGGGCAGCGCCAGCGCCTGACGATCGCGCGCGCCCTGGTGATGGACCCGCGCGTGCTCGTGTTCGACGACGCGACCGCGTCGGTCGACGCCGTCACGGAGAAGACGCTCTTCGAGGGCATCCGCGCCGCCGCGCGCGGCCGCACGGCGCTCGTCGTCAGCCAGCGCGTGACGTCCGTGCGCTGGTGCGACCGCATCGCCGTCGTGGAGGCGGGGCGCGTCACCGCCGAGGGCTCGCACGCCGAGCTGCTCGGGAGGAGCCGCGTCTACCGCGAGATCGCGGAGCACCAGTCGCTGGTGCGGGCGGGAGGTGCGTCGTGAGTCTCGAGATCGAGCTCGAGGAGGAGTTCGCGCGCGCACCCCTGCGCCGCAGCACGCTGCGGCGCGTCGGCGCGTACCTGCGTCCGCACCGCGGCGCGCTGGCACTCGCGATCGCGTTCGAGATCGTGTGGGTGCTGAGCATGCTGTGGGAGGTGCGGCTGATCCGCGACGGCGTGGACGGCCCGCTCGCGACCGGCGACGTCGCGGAGGCGCTGCGCCTCTGCGGGTGGATCGTGCTGAACATCGCCGTGCGCGTCGCGCTCACGATCTGGGAGCTGCGGCTCTCGACGCGCGTCGGCATCGACGTCGTCCACGCCATCCGCAAGGACGTGTTCGACCACGTGCAGCGCCTCAGCATGCGCTACTTCGACCGCACGAAGCAGGGGCGCATCATCGCGCGCGCCGACCGCGACGTGGACACGCTCGAGCACCTCCTGCTCTGGGGCCCGATCGTGCTCGTGAGCCTCGGCTTCAGCATGGTGTTCGGACTCGCGGCGATCGTCGTGCAGAGCCCGCGGCTCGCGCTCTTCTGCGTGCCGGCGATCCCGCTGCTCTGGGTCACGTCGCGGCTGTTCCAGAAGCTCGGCTTCCCGCCCTACCGGCGGCAGCGCGAGGCGCACTCGGCGATCTCGTCGCACGTCGCCGAGTGCATCACCGGCGTGCGCGTGGTGAAGGCGTTCGGCGCCGAGGCGCGCGAGCTCGCGCGGCTCGACGGGCTGCAGCGCGCCTACCGCTCGGCGGTGCTCGCGGGCGCACGCGTCGCGGGCGCGTACGTGCCCGGGCTCATGCTCACGTTCCACGTCACGCTGATCGCGGTGTTCGTGGTCGCGGGCGGACAGGTCGTGCGCGGCGAGCTGCAGCTCGGCCAGCTCCTCGAGTTCGTGTTCCTGCTCGGGTTCGTGCTCGGCCCCGTGGAGGGACTCGGCGGGCTCTACAACGAGTCGCTCGTCGCGGGCGCCGCGGCGGAGCGCATCTTCCTGCTGCTCGACACGGAGCCGGAGATCCAGGACCGGCCCGGGGCGCTCGACCCCGGGCGCCTGCGCGGCGAGGTCGTGTTCGAGGACGTCTCGTTCTCGTACGACCCTTCGGGCGCCGCGGGGCGTCAGCTCCACGGCGTGAGCTTCCGCGCGCCGGCCGGCGCCACGGTCGCGCTCGTCGGACCGACGGGCGCGGGCAAGTCGTCGATCGCGAACCTCGTGGCGCGCTTCTACGAGGCGCAGGAGGGCGTCGTGCGCGTGGACGGTCACGACATCCGCGACCTGCGCGTCGGCGCGCTGCACCGGCAGATGGGCATCGTGCTGCAGGAGAGCTACCTCTTCGGCGGCAGCGTGCTCGACAACCTGCGCTTCGTGCGTCCCGACCTGACGGCCGACGCCGCGCGCGCGGCGTTCGAGGAGCTCGGCTGCGCCGAGGTGCTCGCGCGCCTGCCCGACGGCCTCGCGACCGAGGTCGGCGAGCGCGGCGCCAACCTGTCGGAGGGCGAGCGGCAGATCGTGTGCTTCGTGCGCGCGCTCGTCGGCGACCCGACGCTCCTGATCCTCGACGAGGCGACGAGCGCCGTGGACACGCGCACGGAGATCCTGATCCTGCGCGCGCTGCGGCGTCTCGCGCGGCACCAGACCTCGTTCGTGATCGCGCACCGGCTCTCGACCATCCGCGACGCCGACCTGATCCTGGTCGTCGGCGACGGGCGCATCGTGGAGCAGGGCACGCACGACGAGCTGCTCGCAAGGGACGGCGCCTACGCCGCGCTCTATGCGGAGTACGCGGCGTGAGACGGTCCGCGTCTCACGCCGCGAGCACGTCGCGCAGCAGCTCGAGCGAGCCGTACTTCCCGAGCGTGCGGCGCCGGTCGCGGCGCAGCCTGCGGTCGAGCGCCCAGAGCAGGCGGCGCACGGGGTTCGGGTTGGCGAGATGTTCGCGCACGGCGGCGTCGAGCAGGTCGCGGCGCGGGTAGGCGGCGACGAGCGCGCGCAGGTCGGCCCGCAGCCGCTCCTCGCTCGCGCCCTTCGCCAGCGCGCGCACGTACGACGCGATCTCGCGCGCGACGAGCGGCACGACGTCCGCCCGCGGCCGGTACGCCTGCTCGAGGTCGATCGTGACGAGCCGCTCGCCGCTCACGATGACGTGCAGGAAGGTGCCGTGCTCCTGGACGAGGCGCGCGTCACGGCGTTCGACGGCGAGCGCGTGGCGCCGCCCCCACGCCGCCGCGAAGCGCGCGAGCAGCGCATCGCGTTCGACCCGCGGCAGCGTCTCGTCCGCGAGCAGCCGACCGAGCAGCTTCCCCGGCACGTGCTCGATCACGTTCACGCGCGGGTGCGCGAGCTGCGGCAGCTCCGTCGAGAGCTCCGCGGGCACGTCGCAGCCCGCCGCGCGCCACAGGCGCAGCAGCTCGCGCTCCGTCGCGTGGCGCGCCGCGACCGTCGTCGGCGTCTTGCGCCGCGCGAGGCGCTCGAGCGCGAGCCGCGCCCAGTAGCCGGGACCCGAGGAGTGCGGGGCGTAGAGCTTCTGGAGCACGCCGCCGCGTGGCGACGGCACGGGCCAGATGCGGTTGCCGCGCAGCCGGTCGTCGGACCGCGCCGGCGCGCCGCTCACGCCACGCGGCTCCTCACGACCGCCCGGAGCGCGTGAGCGAGCGCGCGTCGAGGCGGCGCTTCAGGTCGCGCGCCACGTCGTACTTGCTGTAGCGCTTGCGGTTCTTCGGCTTGAGCAGGAGGTCGAGCTTGCGGACGAAGCGCGTGAACGGGTTCGGATGGCGGAACGCGAACTCCCACGCGGTGAAGAGCAGCGCCTTGTCCGGGTAGTGCTCGACGAGCTCCTCGGCCATCCGCTCGTACGTCTCCTCGCCGAAGAAGCGGCCGACGCTGCGCATGTACGCGCAGATCTCGCGTCCGACGAGCATCCGCACGTCGCGCGCCGTGTAGAGCATCTCGAAGTCGAAGTAGAGGAAGCCGCCCTGCCAGAGCATGACGTGCTTCACGTCGCCGTTCTCGTGGATCAGGCGGTTGTCGGCCGTCTCGACGGCGACCGCATGGCGCCGGTGCCACTCGGCGATGAAGCGCCGCCACGTGTCCATGCGCTCGTCGAACGGGATCTCACGGTCCTGGAAGTACTCGCGGAAGTGCCGGCCCGGCACGTACTCGAAGACCATGTAGCCGTCGCGCGGCAGGCCCTCGACCTCGACCTGCGGGTACATCCCGAAGCAGCGGAAGCCGTGGCGCTCCCACGTGCGCACGCAGTCGGCCTCGGTGGCGCAGCGCGCCTTCGGCATGTGCGAGCTGCGCCCGGTCAGGAACACGTTGCCGAACGACTTCTTCAGGTAGAGCAGCGGGCTGCGGCTGCCGTAGTAGACCTTCACGACGACGTCGGTGCCGTCTGCGAGGCGGTGCTTCCAGAGGTAGTTGCCGGCGCCGGCGAGGTTGGTCCGGTCGATGTCCGCGAGACGGATCGTGCACGGCGCGGGCTCCGGCCGCGGCGAATCCGGGCGAGGCGGCGCGGCGGCGTCGCTCGGACTCATCGCGCGGCACCGTCTCCCGCGCTGAACGCCTCGTACCACGCACGGAAGCGCGCGAGTCCGCTGCGCAGGTCGGTCGTCGGGCGGTAGCCGAGCTCGCTGCCGGACCACGCCAGCTCGGCGCAGGTCAGCGGCACGTCGCCCGGCTGGTCGGGCATGCGGTCGAGGACCGCGCGCACGCCCCACGTCTCCTCGAGCGCGGCGACGAGGTCGGCGAGCGAGACCGTCGCGCTGTTGCCGAGGTTGTAGACGCGGCAGCCGCTCCCCGCGCAGCGGTCGAGCGCGCGGACGACGCCGTCCACGATGTCGTCGATGTACGTGTGGTCGCGGCGCATCGAGCCGTCGCCGAAGTACGGCAGCGGCCTCCCCGCGAGCATCAGCTTCGAGAACTTGTGGATCGCCATGTCCGGGCGCTGCCGCGGGCCGTACGCGTTGAAGAAGCGCAGCGACGTCACGTCCATGCCGAACAGCGCGTGCCAGCATGCGGCGAGCGTCTCGACGCACTGCTTCGTGGCCGCGTAGGGCGAGATCGGGGTGGCGGGCGGGTCGGACTCGCGGAACGGCGGGTCGTTGCGCGCGCCGTAGACCGACGACGAGGACGCCTGCACGAACGTCGTCACGCCGGCGCGGCGCGCCGCCTCGAGGAGGACGGTCGTGCCGCGCACGTTGACGTCGGCGTAGAGCGCGGGCTGCGCGATCGACGGCCGCACGCCGGCGCGCGCCGCGAGGTGGATCACGGAGTCGAGCCCGTGCTCCGCGTGCAGCCGCGCCGCGAGGTCGGCGTCGCGGATGTCGCCCTCGACGAAGACGAAGCCCGCGTGCGGCGCCAGCTCGCGGAGGTTCGAGCGCTTCTGCGCGGGGTCGTAGTAGTCGTCGAGGTCGTCGAGGCCGACCACGACGCGCCCCTCGCGCAGCAGCCGCTCGGCGACGTGCGAGCCGATGAAGCCCGCCGCCCCCGTCACCAGCACCCGCTCGGGGCGCCGCCCCGCCGCTGCCGCCATCGTGCGTCTCCGCCGGCGGACCACCCGCCGATCCGGCGCTTTCTACTGGAACCCCCGGCGATGCGCTCGGAAGCGCCCACCCCGGGTCAGCGCACGAGACGCAGGGTCAGCGGATAGCGGTAGGTGCGGCCGTTCGAGGCCTCGAGCGCACCGAGCACCGAACAGACGAGCGCAGCCACCGTCATCACGAGGACGAGCGGCACCGCGACGAGCGCGCCGAGACCGCACGTCACGAAGGCGAGCGCTCCGAGCAGCAGCTCGTAGACGAGCAGCGAGAGGTGGAAGTTGAGAGCCTCGCGACCGTTCTCGTCGACGAACGCGGAGCGGTCGCGCCCGCAGAGCCACGGTACGAGCACGCCCACGACGCCGGGCAGCCCCACCAGCCAGACCAGCCCACCGAGGTGGCAGAACGCCGCGAGCGTGCGCGTGTCGCCCTGCTCGGCCGCGCGCCGCTCGAACGGCTCCGGCGGCGGCGGCTCGGGGGCCGGCCCGCGCAGGGCGGGGAGGTGCGGAGACGGGGCGTCGCTGCTCACGGCACGGGCGGTAACCGCCGGCCGCGCGCGGGGTTCCCGGCGTTCTCGAAACGAGAAACCGGTCGCTCGTTCCGAGAACCGGATCGAGGATCCGCCCGGCGCTGTGACGCAGGGCACCGAGTGCCGAAACGACGATCACCATGCACTCCGAACCACGCCTCGACGGGACATGGGCGCGGCGCCTCCGACGCGCCGCTCCGTTCGCGCTCGCGCTCGCACTCGGCGGGCTCGGGAGCACGACCGGCCACGGCGCGAGCGATCCGCCGTCCGTCGTGGACGACGGTCTCTACGTGACGCCGCTCCTCGGACGGCGCCTCGCGGTGCGGCACGACGTCGAGACGCGGGAGAAGTGGCTGCAGGCGGCCGACGGCTCGCGCTACGCGTCCGTCGAGGCCGCGACCGCCGCGGAACTGGCGACGCTGTCGCCGCGCGACCGCGTGCTCGACCGCGAGCTGCGCGCGCGCCTCGACGCGGCCGGCGACGACGAGGCCGTCGACGTCGTCCTGGTCTTCGGTCGTCAGCCGGTCTCGGAGATCGCCGACGCCGTCGCCGCGCGCACGGGTCCCGCGATCACGGCGGCCGGCAACCGCGGGCGCGAGATCGTCGGGCGCATCGCCGCGCGACGCCCGGCCGGCGTGCCGGCGGGCTCCGACGACGAGAACGTCTACCTGACGGCGGACGAGCGCACGGAGCTCGAGAGCTGCCGCACGGCGGCGCGCGACGGCGTCCGCGCGATGCGGCGCGAGATCATCGATCGCGCGCGTCCGCTCGCGCGCTCGCTGCAGGAGGACGTGATCGCGGCGCTCGAGGCGCTGCCGGACGCTCTCGTGCTCGGCCGCAGCACCACGCTCTCCACGGTCTCGGCGCGCATGCGCGCGGCCGACGTCGCCGACTTCGTGCTGGCGCACGGCGAGATCGCACGCGCGGAGCTCGTCCAGGAGAGCGGCATCGACCTGAACACCGCCGTGTCGGTGATCGGCGCCTCGTCGTGGTGGAACGCGGGCTACAACGGCTCGTCCACGACGAAGGTCGCGATCCTCGACACCGGCGTCGACTCGGGGCACCCCGCGCTGTCGAACGTCGTCTCGGACAACGCCGTCTACCTGAGCGCCGGGTCGCAGCAGTCCAACTTCAACGACAACGCGTCGAGCACCGACGACCTGCAGTTCCACGGCACGCACTGCGCCGGCATCGCGGCCAGCACCGACTCCACCTACACCGGCGTCGCCTACGGCGGCCGCGTGATGAACGGCAAGTGCGGCTACCTGACCACCAGCGGCGGCGGCTCGCTCATCAGCACCGACATCTACTCCGCCGCGGACTGGGCCGGGGACAACGGCGCGGACGTTCTGAGCTGCAGCTTCGGCAGCAGCGGCACGACGTACGGCACGTCGTCCGACTCCACGTTCTTCGACGCGCAGGTGGCCGACCTCGCGATCGCCGTGACCGTCGCCGCGGGCAACTCCGGCTCGAGCTCCGGCACGCTGCTGCGCCCCGCCGACGGCTTCAACGTCATCGCCGTGGCGAACTTCAACGACAACGGCACGACGTCGCTCAGCGACGACTCGCTGAACTCGACGAGCAGCCGCGGCCCGACGAGCGACGGGCGACGCAAGCCCGACATCGCGGCGCCGGGCACGAACATCGCGTCGGCCTACAACGCATGGGAGGGCAACAACCCGGACTTCGTGAACGCCTCCGGCACCAGCATGGCGTGCCCGATGGTCGCCGGCTCCCTCGCGCTGCTGATCGACGCGGGCGTCGCCTCCTACCCCGAGGGCATGAAGGCGCTGCTCCTCACGAACACGCGCAACACCTCGCCGGTCGCGACGAGCCCCGACGACAACTGGGGCTACGGCGCGATCGACCTGAGTACCACCTACACGAACCGCGCCGCGCTCTACGAGGGCACGCTCAGCTCCTCGGGCGACCGCTATCTGTTCGTGAAGGCGTCCACGCTCGCCTCCGGCAAGCGCATCACGCTGTGCTGGAACCGCCGCGTCGTCTCGAACAACGCCTCGGTGCCGACGACGTCCTCGACGCTGCTCGACTGCGACCTCTACGTCTACGAGGAGTCGAGCGGCGCGTCCGCGGGCTCCTCCACGAGCAGCGTGGACTCGGTCGAGCAGGTCGCGCTCTCGTCGTCGGTGACGACGCCCGTGATCAAGGTCTACCGCGCGTCGTCGTCGTTCCCGTCGGGGCTCACGACGCAGCGCGTCGCGATCGCGGCGGAGCAGTCCGGCGCGCTCACGAGCGTCACGGCGCCGTCGCTGTCGGTCGCGCTCAACTCGTTCGCGTCCACCGTCGCCGCGGGCACCAGCTTCACCGTCACCGCCACCGTCACGAACAACGGCGGCCTGAAGGCGCAGTCGCCCTCGGTCACGCTCACCCTCCCCACCGGCTACTCGATCTCGTCGGGGTCGAACCCCCAGACGATCTCGTCGCTCGCGGCCGGCGCCAACGCCGCGGCCACGTGGACGGTGACCGCGGCGAGCAGCGACGGCAGCTACGACGTGCAGGCGGCGGCCTCGTCCACGACGTACGGCGAGACCTTCACGAGCTCGACGGCGTCGCGCTCGCAGACGGTCGATGCCACGGCCCCCACGGGCACGGTCACGATCGCGGGCGGAGCCGCGTACGTCAGCTCGAACATCCTCTCGCTCGCGCTCTCGGCGAGCGACGCCTCGAGCGGGGTCGCGGACATGCGCATCCGCGAGTCCGGCGGCACGTGGTCCGCGTGGGTCGGCTACACGACCAGCTCGGCGCTGACGGTCTCCTCGACCGACGGCACGAAGACCGTCGAGGCCCAGTTCCGCGACGCCGTCGGGAACGTCTCGTCCACGGCGAGCGACACGGTCGTCCTCGACACCACCGCGCCCACGGGCACCGTGGACATCGAGTCGGGCGCCGCGTGGACGAACTCGCTCTCCGTCAGCCTGGCGCTCTCCGCGAGCGACGCGGGCTCGGGCGTCGCGGACGTGCGCAGCTCGAACGACGCGCGCACGTGGAGCTCGTGGACGACGTACGCCGCATCGCTCGCGCACACGCTGACGTCCACCGAGGGCACGCGCACGGTCTACGTGCAGTTCCGCGACGCCGTCGGCAACGTGTCGGCCACGTCGAGCGACACGATCGGGCTCGACCGCACGTCGCCGAGCGGCACGATCTCCGTCGAGTCCGGCGCGACGTACGCGACCTCGGCGACGGTGGACGTCGCGCTCTCCTCGTCCGACGCGCTCTCGGGCGTGACCGACGTGCGCTTCTCCGAGGACGGCGAGGTCTACGGTTCGTGGATGACCGCGCTCGACACGGTCCAGACGACGCTCACCGGCGGCGACGGCAGCTACCTGCTGTACGCCCAGTACCGCGACGCCGCGGGCAACGTCTCCTCGCCGACCAGCGACGACATCGTCCTCGACACGACCGCGCCCGCGGGCACGCTCGCGATCGACGGCGGCGCCTCCTGGACGAACACGCGCAGCGTGACGCTCACGCTCCAGGCGAGCGACGGCGGCTCGGGCCTCTCCGAGATGCGCTTCTCGAACGACGGCGAGACGTGGGGCGTCTGGCAGACGTACCAGAGCAACTCGTCGTGGTCGCTCGCGGACCAGGACGGCACGTCCACCGTGTACGCGCAGGTCCGCGACGTCGCGGGCAACGTGTCGTCGAATCTCACCGACACGATCGGGCTCGACCGCGGCGCGCCGACCGGCGCGGTCTCGATCGAGGCGGGGGCCGCGTGGACGAACACGCGCGACGTGGGGCTGACGCTCACGTCGAGCGACGACGCGTCGGGCGTGGTCGCGGCGCGCTTCTCGAACGACGGCGAGGTCTGGTCCGCGTGGGAGGAGTTCTCCCCGTCCGACCCGTTCCCCTGGACCCTCGCGAACGCGCAGGGCACGGTCACCGTCTTCGCCGAGTTCCAGGACCTGGCGGGCAACGTCTCCGAGACGACCTCCGACGACATCGGGCTCGACACCATCTCGCCCGAGGCGAGCGTCTTCATCGAGGACGACGCGGACTGGACGACCCACGTCGACGTGGAGTTGATCGTCGAGTGGCTCGACTCGAACTCCGGCGCCGCCGACATGCGCTTCTCGAACGACGGCACGACGTGGTCCGCGTGGCAGACCGTCGCCGTCTCGGCAGCGTGGACGCTCACCGCGCAGGACGGCACGCGCACGGTCTACGTGCAGGTGCGCGACGTCGCCGGCAACGTCTCGAACGCCGAGACCGACACGATCGGCCTCGACACCGTGGCGCCCGCGGGCACGCTCGTCATCGACGGCGGCGCCGCGTGGACGGCCGACCTCGACGTCGCGCTGACGCCCGTCGCCACCGACGCGACGTCGGGCGTCGCGGACATGCGCTTCTCGGACGACGGTCAGACGTGGACCGCGTGGACGAAGTACGCGGGCTCGGCCGCGTGGACGCTGCCCGGCCCGGACGGCACGCCGAGCGTGTACGCGCAGTTCCGCGACGTCGCCGGGAACGTCTCGACGAGCGTCTCGGACGCCATCGGACTCGACCGCGTCGCGCCCACCGGCGCGCTCGTCATCGCGGGCGGCGCCGACTGGGTGGGCACCCGCGCCGTGACGCTCTCGCCCTCGGGGAGCGACGCGACGTCGGGCGTCGCCGAGATGCGCTTCTCCGACGACGGCACGACCTGGTCGGCGTGGGAGACGTACGCGGCGAGCACCGCATGGACGCTGCCGGATCAGGACGGCACGAACACCGTCTACGGGCAGGTGCGCGATGCCGCGGGCAACGTCTCGACCGCGTTCTCGGACGCCGTGGGCCTCGACCGCGTCGCCCCGTCCGGCAGCGTGCTCGTCGACGACGACGCGACGTGGACGACGACGACCGACGTGACGCTCGCGCTCGACGCGACCGACGCGCTCTCCGGCGTCACGGCCGCGCGCTTCTCGAACGACGGCGCGGTCTGGTCGGCCTGGACCACCATCGCCGCGACCGCGGACTGGGCGCTCGCCGCGGGCGACGGCACGCACACGGTGTACGTGCAGTTCCAGGACGCGGCGGGCAACACCTCCGCCGACGCGACGGACGACATCGGCCTCGACGAGACGGCGCCCGCCGGCTCCGTGAGCATCGATGCGGACGCGGCGACGACGCGCGTCACGGCCGTCACGCTGACGCTCGCGACGAGCGACGCGACGTCGGGCGTGAGCGATCTGCGCCTCTCGAACGACGGCGCGACCTGGGGCGCGTGGCTCACCCCGACCACCTCGATCGCGTGGGACCTCGTCGCCGGCGACGGCACGCGCACCGTCTACCTGCAGGTGCGCGACGTGGCGGGCAACGTGTCGGCCGCGTTCACCGACACCATCCTCGCGGACGCGACGCCGCCGGTCGGCGCGCTCGCGATCGCGGGCGACGTCGCGTGGGTCGGCGGCCGCTCGGTCACGCTCTCGCCCTCGGCCTCCGACGACGGCTCGGGCGTCGCCGACATGCGCTTCTCGGCCGACGGCGCGACGTGGACGGCGTGGGAGACGTACACGGGCTCGGCGCCGTGGACGCTCGCGGACGCCGACGGGCAGCAGACGGTCTACGCGCAGTACCGCGACGCCGCCGGCAACGAGTCGGACGTGGTCTCGGACGACATCGGACTCGACCGCGCCGGCCCTGCGGGCTCGCTGACCATCGCCGGGGGCGCCGACTGGACGACGACGCTCGACGTGACGCTCACGCCGGGCGCGACCGATCCGCTCTCGGGCGTCTTCGAGATGCGCTTCTCCGACGACGGCGCGACGTGGTCGTCGTGGCAGGGCTACTCGACGACGGCGCCGTGGACGCTGGCGGCGCAGGACGGCACGCGCACCGTGTACGCGCAGTACCGCGACGCGGTGGGCAACGTCTCGACCGCGTCGAGCGACACCATCGGGCTCGATCGCGTCGCCCCGACGGGCACGCTCGCGCTCGACTCCGGCGCGCCGTGGACGAGGACGACGGCCGTCACCGCGGGTCTCACCGGCAGCGACACGACCTCCGGAGTCGCCGAGTTCCGGCTCTCGAACGACGGCGCGACGTGGTCCGCCTGGGCCGCGTTCGCCGCGTCGAGCGCGTGGACGCTCGAGGGCGCGGACGGCTCGCGGCTCGTGTACGCGCAGCTCCGCGACGTCGCCGGCAACGTGTCGGGCGCGTTCACCGACGCGATCGTGCTCGACCGCGCGCCGCCCACGGGCTCGGTCGCGATCGAGGGCGGCGACGCGGCCACGGCGCTCGCCACCGTCATGCTCGGCGTGCAGGCGAGCGACGCCACGACGGCCGTCGCCGAGATGCGCTTCTCGAACGACGACGGCGCCACGTGGACCGCGTGGCAGGAGATCGCGGACAGCGCCTCGCTCGACCTCGCCGCCGGCGAGGGCACGCGCCGCGTGCACGTGCAGTTCCGCGACGTGGTCGGCAACGAGTCGGAGGCGTTCGAGGACGAGATCCTGGCCGACCGCACGGCGCCCACCGGCACGCTCGCCCTCGTGGGCGGCGCCGAGTACCTGAAGCCGGGCGTCGCTCTGGTGGCCGCGCTGACGGCCGACGACGGCGCCGGCGCAGGCGTCGCCGACATGCGCTGGTCGCACGACGACGGCGCCACGTGGTCGCCGTGGACGGCGTTCGCAGCAGAGACCGACGTGGGCCTGCCGGACACCGTGGACGACGTGCGCCACGTCGTGACCTTCGAGCTGCGAGACGCCGTCGGCAACGTCTCGGAACACGTCACGTCGTCGATCCACGTGCTCGCGCGGACGCCGCAGGACCTCACCGGCGCGAAGTCGGTGCGCGGCGCGCTCGACGTCGGCGGCGACGTGGACGCGTACTGCTTCGAGCTCGAGGCCGGCGACACGCTCGACGTGCGCGCGTCCGCGCGTCCCACCGACCGCGGCGCCGATGCCGACGTCGTCTTCGACCTGTTCGACCCGACCGGGGCGCAGGTCGTGGACGTGCTCTTCCCCGCCGACGCCTCGCGCGCCGGGATCAAGGGCTACGTGGCGGCGACGACGGGCCGGCACCTCCTCGTCGTGCGCGCCGTCGGCGCCGACGCGGCCGCCGGTCTCACGTACACGGTCTCGTCGAAGCTGAAGACCACGCGCGCCGCACCGGTCGTGGGCGCGGACGAGGTCGGCGACATCGCGTTCGCCACCGCGGCGCACCGCCGCATCAAGGCCGCACTGCGCGGTGCGCTGAGCGCCGACGCGGAGCTCGTGGGTCCGTTCGGCGACACGCCGCTCGCGCTCCGCGGCGGACGCCGCGGGCGCTGGTCGCTGCCGACGACCGAGCTGCTCCTCGGGAGCGGCCCGTACGTGCTCCAGGTGCGCGCGGCCGACGACGCGACCCCCGGCGTGCAGTGGAAGCTCAAGGTCTCGCCGCCGCGCCGCGTCGGCCGCGTGGACGAGGTGACGACGCCGTAGTCCGCCATGCTCAGCGGCGTCCGGAGCGCCACGTGCGCGGCTGTCACTTCGCCTTGCCGCTGCGGTCCTGCTTCGCGGTGTAGAGCAGCACCTGCTGCGTCGCGGACTCGGTGTCCCCGAACGTCACGGTGATGTCGGTCGTCGCGTCCACGTCCCTCGCGGTGACGTTCGCGAAGCCCGATGACGCGAGCGTCGCCGCGTGGTCGCCGCGGAGCTTCGCGCTGAAGCGCGCGACGCCGCTGCGCGGTCTGCTCACGCGCGCGGAGCTCGCGTCGGACTTCGCGCGGCCCTTGCCGTCGAGCGTGAACGACTGGCGCACGCCGCCGAAGTCGATCTCGAGCACGCGCCCAGCGAGCGCGGTGCCGTCGGCGAGCGGCATCTGCCCGGACAGCTTGATCACGTCCTTCCCCGCGCGGCGGAAGTCCAGCGCGACCGACGCCTTCGTCACGTCGAAGAACGGCACGCCGGGAGCGTGGACGTGGATCGTCCGCACGACCGAGTCGGTGCTCCCGCCGTCCGCCCCGATCGCGCGCACGAACGCCGAGAACGTGCCGGGATCCGCATAGGTGTGCGTCACCTTGGGGCCTGCGGTCTCCATCGCGCCGTCGCCGAAGTGCCACTCGTAGGTCACGTCGGCGCCCGCCTTCGCGGACGGGTCGCCGGTCGCCGCCGCGGCGACCGTGAAGGTCACACGTGACCCGGCGACGAGCGCGTCGGAGGACGGCACGAGCGGACGCACGAACGACGGACCAGCGGGCGCCGCGCCGCCCGGCTCGCACACGAACGCCTCACCATTGAAGTCCTCGCCGTCCTCGCGGTTGACGCCCACGGCGACCGTCTCTCCGCTCACGTCCACGCAGTGCCCGAACCCGCGCGTGCGCGTGCCCGGATCGGTCGGGACGATCGCGGCGTCCTCGTGCGCCGGCCAGCCGCCGACGCCGCGGAGGAACACGTACACCTTGCCGACGTCGGGCACCGCGCGGTAGTCGCTCGGCGCGCCGACGACGATGCGGTCGCCCTCGACCGCCACGGCGTGACCGAAGCGTCGCTCCGCGCCCGCGTCGGACGCCGTCAGCACGCGCGTCGCCTGCCAGCCCGAAGCGCCCCGCTCGATCACCTGCGCGGCGCCCGCCGCGAAACCCGGTTGGTCGTATCCCCGGTGTCCGATCACGACGGTGTCGCCGCTGACGCCGACCGACCACCCGAACATCTGGTCGAGCGACGTCTGCGTCGGCGCGAAGCGCTGCTCGGCCCATGTCGTGCCGGCCCCCGAGAAGACGTACGCCGCGCCGGCCGCTCCCTGCCACGGCGCGCCGACGACGACCGTCGCGCCGCCTGCGTGCTCGTCGATCGCGACGGCGCTGCCGAATCCGTCGAAGCGCTCCGGCGACGCGGGCGTGAGGCCGTGCTCGTGGCTCCACGTGGTGCCCTGGCGCCGGAACACCTCGGCGCTGTCGAGGTCGCCCACGACGACACGGTCCCCGTGCACCGCGACCGCCGCGCCGTAACCGGACGACGGGATCGCCTCCGGGCTGGGCAGCTCCGCCTGATGGGTCCACACGGTGCCGCCCGGCGCGCGGACGAACACGTTCACGCGTCCTCGCAGGTCCTGGGAGAGCAGCGTCACGGAGCCGATCACGAGCGTGTCGCCGTCGAGCGCCACGCAGCGCGAGCCCGGATAGGAGTAGAGGTAGCCGATGCCGGTGATCTTCTGCTGCACGGACCAGCCGCCGGCGTCGCGCACGTAGACGTAGACCGTGCCCTCGTCCTGCCCTTCGTAGGGCGCGGCGACGGCGGCCGTGTCGCCGCTCACGGCGACGGCCGCGCCGAAGCGCTCCTGCTCGACGGCCGGCGTCGGGAGCAGTTCCTGCGACGTGTACGAGACGGTCGTGCCGCGCGCGGCCACGAACGACAGGCTCAGCACGGCCCCGCACACCAGCAGCGCTCTCGTCGAACTCACGCGTCACCTCCCGCGGCGGGCACGGCGGCGCCGTTGCGCTGCGCGGGCCGCGCGCCGGCCTCCCGCCACCCGACGGGAACGGGATCCGCGCGTCGCGCGATCACGGATTCCGGAGAGCGTGCGAACGGTCAACGCAGGACGGCGTCGGCGCGGACCACGACGCCGCCGCGCCGCGCGGTCACGGCGACGTCGATACGCACGACCGGTTCGAGCAGGGCGAGGCGGCTGCGCAGGCGGCGCGCGGCGTCCGCCGCCGCCGCCGCGGACCGATCCCGCGCGATGCGCGCCGTCTCCGCGTCGGCGAGCGCTGCGAGCTCCGCGCCGGTCTCCCGACGCGTCGCCGCGAGGTGCAGGCGCACGGCGCGCCGCAGCGAATCGGGGGCCGCGGGCGCATCGCGCGTCGGCGTCTCCGTGCGCAGCGCGAACGCGGCGAGCGCAGCGGCGTCCACGGTCGCGCGCAGGACGTCGTCTGGATCCGCGTCGGCGGCGGCTGCCGGCGGCCCCTCGCGACCCTGCGCGGCGAGCGCGGCGTCCAGGGTCTCGGCGTCCGACGCGAGCACGAGGAAGCGGTCGCATGCCGCGGCGAGAGAGCCGATGCGACGTGCGGCGACGACGGCGTCGGCCGACGGTCGCAAGCCGACCACGAGGACGACTCCCGCGAGGGCGGCCTGCCCGGGAGACGGCGCGACCGCGAACGCGACGCCGTCGTCGAGCGCGTCGCACGCCACGTCGTCCGTGCCGTCGAGAAGCCACGGGAGCGCGTCCCGCGGCGCGACGCGCAGGCCGCCCACGATGAACGCGCCCGGCGGCGCGAAGCGTCGCGCGCGGGCGACGAGTTCGCCGAGCGGCGGGGCCGCAGCAGCGGGCGCGACCGCTCCGCCGGTCGTCGTCCACTCGGCGCGCACGCGGTCCCCGAGGAAGTCGGCACGCACCGTGACGTCGCGGGGTGCCGGCTCGCAGAGCGCCTCGACGGAGCGCGCGAGCAGCCCGTCGTCGAGGAACGGCAGCAGGAACTCCTCGGCGAACTCGCCGCTGCACCACGCCGTCACGCACGACTGCGCCGCGGCGTCGTCCACCAGCGCGCGCGCCGCGGGCGACGCCGGCCCGGCAGGGGCGCGCGCCGCGGCGAGTGCGCTCCGCACGAGCGCGGGGTCGTCGGCCGCGAGCAGCGCGTCCTCCGCGAACGCGACGTACCAGGTCGCGCCCGACGCGTCGGCCGCGGCGCGGATGCCGTCGGCGTCGCCGTCAACGGCGCGGGTCGCCGCGGCAACGGCCCGCTTCGCGAGCGCCCGCCGCGACCGAGTGAGGGAGGCGACGACGAGACGCTCGCCGTCGCGCAGCGCGAGGAGCGCGTCGTGCACGCCCTCGATGCCGCGGGCGCCCGCGACGTCTCCGGCGCCGAGCAGTTCGCCCAGCGCGTCGACGATCCGCGCGTCGGCCGCTCCCGGGTTGCGCCAGCGCACGACCGCATCCACGTCGGGCGGAACGAAGCGCGCGACGGGATCGAGCGGCGGCTCGAGCGCGAGGTACGCGAACGCCGCGGCCGCCGCCGCGAGCGCCGCCGGCCACCAGCGCACCCGCCGCTGCCGGCGTTCCGTCACGCCCCGATCAACGACCGAGCACGCCCTTCAGGTAGATACCGCCCACCGCGGCGCGCAGGTCGTCCGGCAGGAGCTGATCCCCCGCCTGCACGATGGACACAGCCGCGGACGCGAGTCGTTTCGACACCGCCGGCGCGTCGTCGGCGCCGTTCGCCGACAGCCGGCCCAGCGCCTGCGCGACACGCTTCGCGGCCTTGCGACCCGCCTTCTGTGCCTTCCTGCGCCGTCGGTCGGCGGCGCTGCGCTTCGCCGGCGCGTCCACCTCCGCGAGCGCCGCGAACGCCTCGTCCACGAGTTGCGCCGCGGCGCGGAACTCGAGCTCGGCGGTTGCCGCATCCGGGGTGTCGGCGCCGAGCGACTCCGTGCCCACGGCCATGCGGTCGAGGGACTCGACGAGCTTGCGCACGATCTCGTGCGTCGTCGTCGCCTGTCCGGCGCCATAGGGCGCGTTCTCGGGCGCGCTCAGCGAGTAGAAGCTGACCATCTGGCCGGGCTCGAAGTTCATCGCGTAGATGCGCGGAAGGTAGATGTCCCCCGCCGGGGCGAGCGTGCGGCTCACCTCGTTCCAGGCGCCGCCCACCGCGTGGTCGCGCGCGTAGCCGACGAGTTCGACACCGTCGTGCTCGAGGGCGAGCTCGATCCTCTGCGCGTCAGGGAACGACTGCGGCGACGCCGCACCGAACGCGGCGGTGGCGGTCATGCCCGCCGTGCGCGAGACGTCGAGAGCGAACTCCGCCGCAGAGCCGGTGCGCGTCACCACGCTCATTCCGAACACCGCCGAAGGGGACGGGTAGAACGCGGGGTCGCAGAGTCCCACGACGCACTCGACGCGGAACGGAGGCACCAGATCGTACGGCGCCGTGAGCTCGCGTGCGTTCGGCGGCGGCACGTCCGCCGGCGCCGAGAACGTCAGCGCGCCGGGTTCCGTGACGACGCGCGACGTCGTGGCCGCGAGCTCGCCGCCCTTGGTGCCACCGGAGCGCTGCAGTTGCGCGAGTCCGATGATCGCCGCCAGCTGCTGCCCGCTGAGCGGCGCACACCCCTTGCAGCCCGTCGCCAGCGCCGCCGTGAGGCACACGGCACCCACGCGGATGACCGTCGCAGTCCGGACCCAGCGCGCGATGCCGCGCCTCCCCGTCGTCGTCACCGTGTGCTCCCCGCGCAGGTCGCGCCTCATCGGACGAACACCACGTGGCCGCGCACGCGGACCTCGGCCGGCTCGCTCCCGAACCCCGGCAGGACGGCGTCGATGCAGACGCCGACGCGCGTGGACGACACCTCCGCCACCGTCACCGTGCCGTCGATCAACTGCCAGTAGCCGTACTGCGCGCCGAGCGAGTGGAACGTCTGGTGGAGCGCCCGCGTGGTGCCGCGCGCGATGTCGCCGGCGGCGAGCGGGATGTTCATGCTGAACCGGATGTCACCCGGGCCCGGGAACTCGACGAGCGTCTGACCGGCGATGACCTGCGGCTCGAGCGACGCGTTGCTGCGGAGCACGCGGCGGTAGCCGCCGGCGCCGGTCACGACGAGATGGGCGCCGCTGTTCGGGATGTTGCCGCACGCGGGCGGCTCCTCCGTCTCGGGGTCGCAGGAGGCGACCGTCAGCGTCTTCGCGGCCACGGCCGATCCGCCGCGCGCGACGAGCCGCAGTTCGTGTTCACCGGGCCGCATGCGCCGCGGCACGCGCGCCCAGACGCGCCGCGCGCCGTCGGCCCGGACCGCGTCGTCGATCCGCACGTCGCGGCGCGGCACGCGGCGCCCGCCGACGAACACGCGCGGCGGCCGCTCGCCGTCGAAGACGGCGTCGACGAGGAACGCGTCGCGGGGGTGCGCCGCGGCCGGCGAGAACGCGAGCACGCGCGGTGGCGTGGACGCAGGCCGTGCCGGTGAGGCGGCCGCCGCCGGCGGCAGGCACGCGGCGACCGTGGTGAGCAACAGGAACCATCGGAGCGGCGGACGCACGCGTTCCTCCCGGGTCGGGACTCGGTCTCCGACCCACGGGAACGAGATCCGCGTGCCGGCCGCTCACGGATTCCGGAGGAGGCCCGGCGCGACCCAGATCTTGATCGTGCTCTCCGCGTCCTCGATCGCGCCCGCCCCGGTCGCGATGCGTCCGCCGTCGCGGTCCACGGCGACCCGCGCGACGGGGTAGCCGTGCTCGTGCAGGACGAGCACGTTCTCGCCGTCCGCCGTGTCCCAGAGCCGCACGGTGAGGTCGCGCGACACCGTCACGACGCGTCGTCCGCCGGGAAGGAACGCGGCGTCGGACACGTCGTCCGAGTGACCGTCGAGGGCGACGATCGGGGACAGGTCGCTCACCCGCAGGATGCTCGCAGCGCCGCCGCAGCCCGCGACGAGCAGACGCTCCCCCGCCTCGTCGAACGCGACGGCGAGCACCGGCGAGCCGGTCCGCGGCGTCGTGATCCACGCGGCTCCGGCGGCGGCGTAGGCGATGCGGCCGTCGCGGGCGCCGACGGCGATGCCGCCGCGGCCGTCGCACGCCACCACGTCGGGGCGGACCGGCACGCTGCGCGACGCGGCGAGTTCCCCCGTGCGCGGGTCGAAGCGGAAGAGCGTGTCGAGGTCGCCGGGGCCGACCCTCCCGCCGACCCACACGCAGCCCGTGCTCGGGTCGAGCGCGAGCCGCGACGACAGCACCGTGCCCTCCGTGGCCACCGCGCGCAGCCGCACCGGCGGAGCGTCTGCCGCTGCACGCCAGACCTGCAGTTCGTCCCCCGCCGTCATCAGCACGAGCGTGTCCGCGTCGTGGAACACGAGATCTCGGACGGGCGACGTACCCGTCGACACCGTGTCGGTCACGCGCGCCGAGGACGCGTCGAGCCGTGCGAGCAGTCCGTCCCGGCCGGCCACGACGATGGACCGGCCGGACGGGTCGAACGCGAGCGCGGCCGCCTGGTCGCGGAGCTCGCGGCAGGTGGCGACGTCGGGTCGCTGCGGATCCCAGCGTTTCACGCAGCCGTCGCGTGCGAACGATACGAGCCGCGGTTCGGACGCCACGAGCGCGACAGCGCTCACCCCCGATGCGTGACCCCGCAGCAGACCGCGCTCGGCACCGGTTGCGGCGTCCCAGAGGCGCAGCGTGCCGTCCCAGGACGCGCTCACGAACACGCCGCTCTGCGTGTCGAACGCCACGTCGCGCACGTTGCTGGTGTGCGAACGACCGACGGCGAGCGCCGCCCCGCCCGCGACGTCCCAGAGCCGCACGCTCTGATCGCGCGAGACCGACGCGAGGCGCGTACCGGCGGAGCCGAACGCGACGCCCTCGACGCTCGCCTCGTGGCCGTCGAACCGCCGCAGGAGGACGCCGTCCTCCGCGTCGAACACGCGGATCGTCCCGTCGCGGCAGCCCGTCGCGAGGCGGCTTCCCGTCTCGTCGAACGCCACGGAGATCACCCGGTCCGGCTGGCGGCCGAAGTCGCGCACGAGCGCATGGTCCACTGCACTCCACATCCGTACGCCGCCGTCGTGGCCGGCGGTGACGAAGCGCCGCCCGTCCGGCGTGAACTCCACGTCGATCACGCGTCCGGTGTGCGCCTCCGTGACGGCCGACTCGACATCCGTCGTCACGTCGTACGTGAACACGCCGCCGGCGTTCGTACCGACGGCGAGTCGGTCGCCGGCACGCGTGAGCGCCACGACCGGGAGGCCCGCGATCTCGCGGCTCCGCCACGCGCCGAGCACCGTCCCGTCGCCGCGCTCCCAGCGCACGGTCCGGTCGCGGTCGTCGGCGCGAAAGCGCCACTCCCGCAACAGCGTGCCGTCGCGGCGCGCCAACACGACGAAGCAGACCTGCGCGCCCGCGGAGGCGCGATCGGGTCCGGCCACCGCGACGAGCGCGCCGTCCGCGGACGCGGAGCCGGACCAGATCTCGCGGCGCTCCAGCGTCCACGTCTCGCGGCTGCCGTCGAGTCGCGCCGCGAGGTGGTGCCACTCCCAGTCGCGCAACTCGGCCGGGGCGCGCGCCAGGCGTCGTGCGGCCTCCGCGCGGTCGTTCGAGCGCAGCGCTCCCGCCGCGGCGGCGATCTCGGCCAGGTACGACCGGCGTTCGGCATGACGCCGCGCGGCGGTGCTCTCGACCGCGAGCCAGAGACTCACCGCCGCGCCGGCGACCAGCGCGGCTGCGACGCTCGCGACCGCGAGGGCGGTGCCGCGCCGACGACGCACGAGCTTCGCGAGTTGGTAGCGCGTGCCTCCGCCGTACGCGGCCACGGGCTCGTGCGCGAGGAAGCGGCGCACGTCCAAGGCGAGCGCCTCGACGGACTCGTAGCGCTGGGACCGCTCGGCTCTCAGCGCGCGCAGCACGATCGCGTCCAGGTCCGGCGGCACGCCGTCGCACCGCCGCGACGGCGGGACCGGCGACACCTCGCGCTTGGCCCGGACCGCCTCGGAGATCGGAAGGTGGTCGACGTCGTGCGGCAGTACGCCGGACAGGAGCTCGTAGAGCAGCACACCGAGTCCGTAGACGTCGGTCCGCACGTCGAACACCGCGCCATCGCCGGCAAGCTGTTCGGGACTTGCGTACGCGGGCGTTCCCGCGATCTCGCCGGCGCCCCGGTCGGCGGCGTCGGCGGTGTCGCCGGCAATCCCGAAGTCCACCACCTTCACGGCGCCGTCCGCATCGACGAGCACGTTGCCGGGCGTGACGTCGCGGTGGATCACGCCCCGCTGGTGCGCGTGCTGGAGGGCATCGCAGACACGCAGGAAGAGCGCGAGCCGCGCGTCGCGACCGAGGGCGAGTTCGACTGCTGCGGAGACGACGCTGCGCGCGCCGTGCACACGCTCCATCGCGATCCACGCTCGCGCGCCGCGCTCGTGCTCGAGCACGCCGGCCGCGTAGACATGTGCGATCCCCTCGTGACGCAGCTGCGCCAGGCGCCGCGCCTCGTCGCGCCAGGTGCGCAGCGCGTCGGCGGAGAGCTCGCGCGCGTCACGTCCGGCACGCGTGCGCGGCCGCAGCACCTTCAGCGCCACGCGCCTCCGCGGTTCGAGCTGCTCCGCGTCGTACACGGTGCCCGCGCCGCCGACGCCGAGCACCGCGCGCACCTCGAAGTCGCCGACGCGCGCGCCGGGCGCGAGCACGACGTCGTCATCGGCGGTGCCGAAGAGCCGGTGCGCCGCGGGCACCTCGAGGAACTCGCCGAGCGTACGCTCGGTGCGGAGC
This sequence comes from uncultured bacterium, assembly GCA_937996235.1. Classification (GTDB taxonomy): domain Bacteria; phylum Planctomycetota; class JAJSAM01; order JAJSAM01; family JAJVHW01; genus CALKVK01. The sequence goes on from CALKVK010000029.1 coordinate 134,672, forward strand.
AGCTCGCGCACCTCGGCGACGACGGCGTCGTCGCGCTCCTCCGCGAGCAGTCGCTCCTGCGCGTCCTCGGGCGCGCCGAACGCGCGCTCGAACAGCGCGGACACGCGACGGTCGTGCGCGACGCGGGCGTCCTCGGTCATCGGCCCGAGCGCGGCCTCATGCGCCGAGTTCGCGTGCGAGCCAGGTGCGCGCGAGGTTCCACGTCCGGCGCACGGTCGGCTCGGAGAGCGCGAGATGGGCGGCCGCCTCCTCGACGGAGAGACCCGCGAAGAAGCGCAGCTCCACCACCTCCGCCCAGCGCTCGTTCACGCGCTCGAGTCGCTCGAGCGCCTCGTGCACGGCGAGGACGTCGTGGCCGGCGTCGTCCGCCGCGGCGGGGCCCTCCGCCCGCAGCGTCACGCGCACCAGGCCGCCGCCGCGCTTGTCGGTGGCGCGCGCGCGGGCCACGTCGACGAGCACCGAGCGCATCGCCGCCGCCGCGGCGCTCATGAAGTGGTGCCGGTCGCGGAACGACGGCGACGCGTGCGCGAAGAGCCGCAAGTACGCCTCATGGACGAGCGCCGTCGGTTGCAGCGTGTGGTCGCGGCGCTGCCGACGCATCTGCGCTGCGGCGATCCGTACCAACTCGCCGTGGAGCACGTCGAGGAGTTCCGCGCGGGCCGCCTCCGACCCGGCCTCGATCTCGCGGAGGAGCAGCGTGACGCGCTCCTGCATCAGGTGCCGCGATCCGCGGGACGGGCCGCCGCACACACTGGGCGGTGCGGCGCGTGGCGGGCCGGTCCGGCCACGCTCGGAGCGCACGGGCCGACGCGCGCGTCGCCCGCGACGGTCCGACGCGACGGCCTCCTCCCTCGCGGCATGCGGGGGAGTGTACGCGCCGCGGCAGGCGGAATCAGCCACGCGGATCGCGCACTGGCGCAGGCGGCCCGCCCGATCAGCCCGCCGCGCTCAGCACAGCCCGGCGCGCAGCGCGACGAGCGACGCGAGCACGAGCAGCGCGCCCGACGCGGCGTCGAGGAACGGCAGGCAGCGCGCCGCGCCGCCGCGGAAGCGGCGGCACGCGCCGCACAGCACCAGCCACCACAGGAAGCAGCCGGCGAACACGCCGGCGCACGCGACGGCCGGGTGCGCGCTGCCGGGCCCGAGGGCGGCGAGGAGCGCGACCAGCGCCGGCAGGGTTCCCGGCGCGCCGAGCGTCAGGACCGCCGCGCTCGCGACCAGCTTCCAGGGCGCAGGACACGCGGCGCCCGCGGAGTCGCCTTCGCACGCGGCGCCGCTGCGCGCGTCGCGCCGCACGCGCGCGAGCAGGCGCACGCCGCCGGCGAGCAGGAGCGGCGCGGCGACCAGCGCGACGACGCGGCGCGCGGGCAGCAGTTCCTCGGCCGCTGCGAGCCCGCCGGCGGCGACCGCCGCGTAGAGCGAGTCGCCGAGCGCCGCACCCAGCCCGCTCCACAGTCCGGCGGCGAGACCGTGGCGCAGCGTGCGCGCGACGCACACCGACCCCACGGGCCCCGGCGGCGCGCTGACCGCCACGCCGGCGGCGAGGCCGCTCACGAGCGCGTGGACGTCGCCTCCTCGGTCGGGGACGGGGCGCCGCCGCCGTGCAGTTCGAGGAAGCGCGCGGCGCCGGGCGCGCCGAGGTAGCGCTCGAGGATGCGCCGGCGCGTGCGCAGGAGGTCCACGACGACGAGTCCGTCGAGGCAGTCCGAGAACGCCGGATCGACGTTGAACGCGACGAAGCGCCCGCCCAGCTTCAGGTACTCGCGGACGAGCACCGGCACGCCGCGTCCGTCGTCCTCGAGATCGGCGACGCACGCGGAGAGGTCGCCCACGTCCGCGAGATCACCTGCGAGTCGCTGCGCGAGGCGGCGCACGTCGGGTCGGTGGCGCGGCGGGTTCAGCGCGCGCACGACGCCGGCGAGCGCAGGGTCGCCCGCGTGCCGCTCGAGCCACGCGGCGACGAGGGCGCGCGCGAGCCCGGTGTAGCTGCCGCTCATGCTGACGGGCCCGACGAGCGTCCGGTAGCGCGGCTGTCGCGCGACGTACGCGCCGATCCCGCGCCAGAGCATCGTGAGCGGCGAGAAGCTGCGCTGATGCTCCGGAGCGACGAACGAGCGGCCGAGCTCGAGCGCCGGCCCGACGCGCGCGAGGAAGCGCTCGTCCAGATCGAACAGCGTGCGCAGGTAGAGACCGTGCGGCCCCGACGCGCGCAGGACCTCGTCGGTCCGCGCGACGCGGTACGCGCCGGCGACGCCGCCGCTCCGCTCGTCGAGGAGCAGGAGGTGCTCGTAGACGTCGTCGAAGCGGTCGAGGTCGAGCGCGAGGCCCGTGCCCTCGCCTGCCGTGCGGAACGCGATCTCGCGCGCACGCCCGATCGCATGCAGCGCCGCCGGACACTCCGCGCCGCGGAAGAGCACGACGCGGTAGTTCGCGTCGGCGACGAGCGTCCGCTCCGCCGGCAAATGCGCGAGTTCCGCCGCGAGTTCCTCCGGGGGACGCGCCGCCGCGACGGGCACGGCCGCGGCGGATGGCGCAGCACGGCGCGCGTCGGCCGACGCGGAGCGGCGCGCCAGCCGCAGCGCTTCGGTGCGGTGGCGCAGGTGCGCGGTCACGGCGGAGTCGTCGCCGCAGGCGAGCGCGACCGGCGCGCGGATCGGCCCGCCGACGCGTGCGCGCAGCACGCGCTGTCCCTTGTTGAGCAGTTCGCGTGGCAGGAGCGCGGTGCGCAGCGACGCGTGCAGGAGGCCCGCGGCCTGGAACAGCGGCCCGTTCGCACCCTCGAAGAAGACCGGCACGACCGACGCGCCCGTGCGCCGTACGAGCCCGCCCACGTTCGCGTTCCAGTGCGGGTCGGAGGCGCGCGGCGCGAGGAGCGTGGCGTGCGCGACGGTGCCGGCCGGGAAGAGCGCGAGCAGTCCGCCCGACGCGAGGTGCCGCATGGCGGCGCGCAGCGCGGCGACGTTCTCGCGCGCGGCGTGCGGTCCGCCGAACGCGTCGAAGAAGAAGAACAGGTCGCGTGTCTCGGGCAGGCACGCGAGCAGACGGTTCGCGACGATCCGCACGTCGCGCCGCCGCCGGCGCAGGAGCGCCGCGAGTGCGAGCCCCTCGACGCCGCCGAACGGGTGGTTCGCGACGACGAGCACCGGTCCCTCCGCGGGCACACGCGCGAGATCGTCGGCGGCCACCGACACCTGCACGCGCAGCGCGGTCAGGCAGGCCTCGACGAAGTCGCCGTCGCGCGAGACCTCCGCGTACACGCGGTTCAGGCGGTCGAGCGCGAGCGCGCGCTCGAGCACGCCGGCGACCACGGGGCCCACGAGCGGAGGGCGGCGCAGATCCAGTCGGAACGGGCGTTCGGCGGGCGCGCGGGTCGGCGTCACGGCGGGTGCGTCCTCCACGGGCACCATCGGCCGCCGCGGTGAAGCGCGGCCGTGGACTCCATGAACTCCGCGGCAATCGGGCGCAGCGCGCAGCGCTTGCCGCGGAACTCGCGCACGACTCGGCCCGTCTTCACACGCCTGGCCGAGGAAGTGCGCAGGAGCCACCGGCATGACTCCCCACACGACGACGCTCGATCTCCCGCACCCCGCGGCCGCGTGGCCTTCCGGCGCGCAGCGCACGCGCGTGCGCCCCTCGGTCGTCCGCGACGTGCTGCGCGTGGCGACCGTCAACACGCACCGCGGCGGCGGCCCCACCGTGCCCTACCTGCTGCAGGACGCGGACGCCGCGGCCGCCGAGCGCGTGCGACTGCTGCACGCGACGCGCGCCTACGCGTTCCACATCGCGGAGTGGTTGCGCGCGCGCGCCGACCGTTACCACGTCGTCGGCCTGCAGGAGGTCTTCCACGGCGTGCTCGGTCTGGCGCTGCCGGGACGCGCGCGTCAGCGCGACTACTACCGCGCGCTCGCGGGCTACGACACGGCCCTCGCGCACCGCGTCGGCTTCGCGGCCTTCCGCTACGAGAACGTGCTGCTCTCGCGCCTGCCCGAGGCCGACGTCTCGCGCATCGAGGCGCACCTGCCGTGCCCCGTCTTCTACCTCGCGGCCTGCGGCTTCACGCTGGCGCCGCTGCGCTTCGGCGAGCGCGTCGTGTGGGTCGGCAACACGCACCTCCACGCGTACAACCCGCGCGCCCGCGCGCGCCAGGCGGCCGCCATCGCGCGCGAGGTACGGCGTCTCGGCGACGTGCCCGTCGTGCTCCTCGGCGACCTGAACACCGTGCCGCCCGGCTGCAAGGACGGCGACTTCCCGCACGGCGACCGCGACGTCCGCAGCTACCGCGGCGACCGCACGCTGCGCGTGCTCGGCCGCGCCGGTCTGCGCACCGTGACGCACACCGACGAGCGCCGCTTCTGGACGTACCCCGTCGGCGCCCCCAACCGCACGCTCGACTACGTCCTCGCGAGCCGCCACTTCGAGATCGAGACGTACCGCGTCATCGACGACTTCGGCCTGTCCGACCACTACCCCGTCGAGGCGGAGCTGCGGCTGGTCGACTGAGGCGGGCGTCCGGCCGCCCACGCCGTGCACCGCGACCCCCGTCCACGCCGTCCGACTGGACGGCGCCGACTCCGCCCCTAACATAGTAGGCATGTCGCCGCTCCACGACCGGATGCGCTCGGCGCGGCTCGAGCTCGGGCTGACGCAGAGTGCGCTCGCGGACGCGTCCGGCGTGAGCCTCGCCACCGTGCAGAACGTGGAGGCCGGGCGCGCGAACCCCTCGCTCTCGACGCTGACGAGCCTGCTGGCGGAGGTCGGGCTCGAAGTGTCGCTGCGCGCCGCCGCGGCGGACTGGGACGCGCTGCGCGGGCTCGGGCTGCCGCTCGCCGGTCCGCGGCGCGGCCTGCGACGCCGCGACGCGGACGCGCTGCGTCGCGAGATCGGACGCGCGGCGCAGGAACTGGCGACGGCGGGCTCCCGCGACGACGGACGGCGGTCCGAATGCCTGCGCGCTCTCCTCCTCGCGCTCGACACGCACTACCCGAGCGTTACGCGCCGCTGGCTCGCGTCGGCGCCGGTCGTGCGGTCCTTCCTCCCCACGTCACCGAAGGGCCGCGAGATCAAGCTCGCGCGCATCGCACGCGCGCGACTCGCGGAGTACCTGTGAGCTCCGTCGACGTCGCGACGCTCCGGCGCTTCGTCGCGCTCGCGGGGGAACGACTCTCCGGACACTGGGTGATCCTCGGCGGCGCCGTCATCCCGCTGCTCGGCGGACCGTACCGCGCCACGCTCGACATCGACGTCGCGGGCCCTGACGACGCAGGTGCCGCCGCGACGAACGAGCTGCTGCGGATCGCGCTCGAGCTCGGCCTGCCGGTCGAGGCCGTGAACCAGTCCGGAGCGTTCTTCCTGCGCGAGTTCCCCGGCTGGCGCGAGCAGCTCGACGTCATCCATCGCGGACCGTCGGCGACGATCCTGGTGCCCGACGCGACGCTCTACGTGCTGCTGAAGCTCGGCCGCCTGAGCGAGTCCGACCTGCAGGACAGCGTGGCGCGGATCCGCATGGCACGGAGCGGCGGCGGCGACGTGGACCGCGGACGCGTTCTCGCCGCGATCGCTGCGGAGGAGCAGCGCGGCGCGGTGTCGCCGCGGAAGTCCCGGCTCTCCGCGTTGCGCCGCGAGGTCGGGGCCGCGACGCGGTAGCGCGACGCCGTCAGAAGCCCAGCAGCCCGCGGTAGCGCTCGACCAGCGCCGCTGTGCCGAAGAGCGCGTCGACGCGGCCGGGCCTGTCCGCCGGACGCAGCAGCACGACGCCGCCCGCCTCCTCGACGAGCACGCTCGACGCCGCGACGTCCCAGCGCGCGACGCCGAGCTCGACGGCGAGTCCGAACGCGCCCTCGGCGACCATCGCGTGGCCGAAGCAGTCGAAGTAGCCGCGCACGCGGTGGTGCCGGTCGAGGAGCGCGGCGTGCTGCGCGCCGAAGCCGCGCGACCGGAACGCGTGGGCGCTCGGCACGTGCAGCAGCGCCTCGGCCGGGGGCTGCGCGTCGTCGACACGGATCGGCGCGCCGTCGCGGGTCGCGCCGAGCCCGCGGGCGGCGGCGTAGCAGGCGCCGATCGCAGGCAGCAGCAGCACGCCCACGAGCGCGGTGGACGTGGCGGCGTCCTCGAGCGCGACGAGCGTGCCGAAGAGCGGGATGCCGCGGACGAACTGCTGCGTGCCGTCGATCGGGTCGATCACCCAGCGCAGCGCGCTGCCGGCGCCGCTCGCGCCGTGCTCCTCGCCGAGCACGTCGCACGCGCCGAGGAGCGCGTCGGACGCGAGGACGGCGCGCACGGCGAGCTCGGCCTCGCGGTCGGCGACGCTGACCGGCGAGCCGTCGCCCTTGGTCTCGACGCGCAGGCGCGGGTCGCGAAAGTGGCGCAACGCGACCGCCGCGCCGGCGCGCGCGGCGCGCTCGGCGAGAGCGCACGCGTGGGCGAGGTCGATGCCGTGCGTGGGGAACGCGGACGCACGCGACGGTTCGGGCGGCATCGGCGCATCCTCGCACGCGGAGCGCGGGAGCGCGGCGGCCGTCTCGGGGAGGCCGGGCGGCGCGCGGCGTGCTGCGGCGTGCCGGGGCGCTGGGCGCTGGGCGCTGCTGGTACCCCTAACCGGATTTGAACCGGTGTCTCAGCCTTGAGAGGGCTGCGTCCTGGACCGGGCTAGACGATAGGGGCACTGCGGCACATCGACCGGTCGGCCGATGCGAGCGACGCATTCTGGGAGCGCGGCGGGGCGGGTCAAGGAAATCGGCGACGCCCGGCCGGGCCCGCGGGCCGCTCCGGGCCGCGCTTCCCCGGCCGTGGCCCGCGCCGTATCGTGCGCGGCCCCTCTCCCACCCAGGAGGTTCCCGTGAGCACCGATGGACGGTCCCGCAGTCCCCTCGCCGCCGGCCTCGCCGCGCTGATCCTGGCCTCGCTGGCCGCTGCCTGCGCCACGAACGGCGGCGGCTCGCGCGACCTCGGAGAGGAGCCGGAGATCGCCCGCGGGGGACGTCTCTACGACAACTGGATCAAGGAGACGCAGGCCGCGCCGCAGGCCGTCGCGCACCTCGCCTACCCGCAGGACGCCGGCTACGCGGGGCAGCCCGACGCGACGTGGCGCTGCAAGGAGTGCCACGGCTGGGACTACCGCGGACGCGACGGCGCGTACGCCTCCGGCAAGCACGCGACGGGCATCGCCGGCATCGACGCGGCGCGCGGTCGCGACGTCGCGGCGCTCGAGCGCGTGCTGACCGACGCGACGCACGGCTACGGCGACGTCCTCGCGCCGCGCGACGTGCGCGCGCTGGCGCTGTTCGTCGCGAACGGCCAGGTGGCGATGGACGCCGTGATCGAGCGCGCGACGAAGCGCGCCCACGGCGACGCGACGCGCGGCATGGCGTACTACCAGACGCTCTGCGCGCCGTGCCACGGGCCGGACGGCCGCGCGCAGGACATGCCCGTGCTCGGGGAGGTCGCGAACGACAACCCCTGGGAGACGCTGCACAAGATCCTGAACGGCCAGCCCGGGACGGCGATGCCGGCGCTGCGCGCGCTCGAGCCCGCCGTCGCGGCGGATGTCCTCGCGTACGTCCAGACGCTGCCTCAGGAGGAGGCGCAGTGACCGCGTAACCTCCGGGCGGCGCTGCGCTATCCGTTTCCGGGAGGAGACTCCCGGAGAGGAGCTGCGATGGACGATGGAGGTGCGCGGGGAGCCGCGGAGTCGCCGCGGGAGCACGATCCGGCGGCGCTGTTCGAGGCGGGACTCGGCGAGGCGTCGGCGCCGAGCGCCGCGGAGATGGCGCAGCACTTCACCCAGTTCGAGCTGCTCGAGGTGCTCGGACAGGGCGGGATGGGGATCGTCTACCGCGCGCGGCAGAAGAGCCTCGACCGCATCGTCGCGCTGAAGGTGCTCACGCCGCCGCCCGGCAACGCCGCGGAGTTCGCGGAGCGCTTCCAGCGCGAGGCTCGCGCGCTCGCACGGCTCGAGCACCCGCACATCGTGCGCGTCTACGAGCACGGCACCGTAGACGGACTCCACTACCTGGTGATGGAGTACGTTGACGGCGTCACCCTGCGCGCGGCGCTGCGCGAGGGACGTCTCGCGCCGGAGCAGGCGCTGCGGATCGTGCCGCAGATCTGCGACGCGCTGCAGGCCGCGCACGACCACGGCATCGTGCACCGCGACATCAAGCCCGAGAACGTGCTCATCGCGAAGGACGGCGGCGTGAAGATCGCCGACTTCGGTCTCGCGCGGCTCGTCGAGCCGGGCGACACGCGGCTGACGCGACGCGACCAGGTGATGGGCACGCTGCACTACATGGCGCCCGAGCAGTTCGAGTCGCCCGGCGACGTCGACCACCGCGCCGACATCTACAGCCTGGGCGTCGTGCTCTACGAGATGCTGACCGGCGAGCTGCCGATCGGACGCTTCGAGACGCCGAGCGAACGCGCCGCCGTGGACGCGCGGCTCGACGAGGTCGTGCTGCGCGCGCTCGAGAAGCGCCGCGAGCGGCGCTACCAGAAGGCCGACGAGTTCCGCTCCGACATGGACGTCGTCGCGGCGGGCGGCGTTCCGGCGCCGCGGCGCCCGGGCGCCCCGCACACGCAGGGTCCGCCGGTCCCGCTCTTCCTCGCGAAGTGCGCGCTCGCCGCGACGCCGCTCGGGATCGCCGCGCTCGTCACGGCGCTGATCGTGGCGGAGGCCAACGAGGCGTCGCTCGGCCCGGTCGGTCATGAGGAGGTCTGGCTGATCGGCGGCGGCGCGGCCGCGATCTGCGCGGCGTTCGGCGTCGTCGCGGGCGCCATCGCATGGCTGCGCATCGGGCTCGGTCGCGGACGCTACACGGGCCTGCGCGCGGCGGTCGCGGGAACGCTCCTGCCGGTGCTGCTCGCACCCGTCGTCGGCCCGACGGCCATCATGCTCGAGAACGCGATGCGTCCGCCGTATGCGCAGACCGTGTCGGGGACGCCGCGCTCGCCTGCGGCGGCGGGCGTCAGCGGCCTCGCGGTGTACTACGGGCCGGAGGACCAGGTGCTGCGCGACGAAGTCGCTGACGCGGCGACGAACCTCTTCCTGCGCGCGCGTGCGCACGCCGCGCGCGGCGGCGACGACGTCCTCGGTACGGAGTGCGCCGCGCTGTATGGGGAGGACGCAGTCGCGAAGCTGCGCGCACTCTCTCCGGAGCAGTTCGCGGAGGGCCGTCGGCGCGGCGCGTTCGGGCTCGCGTTGGTGGACACGGCGGAGCTGCGGCTCGACTTACGCCGCATGTCTCCGAACTGCGCGCTGCTGGACTCCACCGGCGCGCGGGCGACGGTGCGCGCGTTCTCCGACGAGGGCTGGCTGCGCTTCTCGATCGTCCGGCCCGAGCAGCCGGAGGCGGACGCCGAGTCCGCCTCCGGCTGGGCGCCGATGTCCCCGGCCGGCGCCCAGCCGGCCGGGGACATCGGCGCGTGGCGACTCGAGGTGAGCCAGGTCGAGGAGGAGCCGGGCACGAGCGGCCGCTGGGTCGAGAAGACGCTCGTCACCGGTGTGCCCGCGCGGGGCGGGACGCGAGCGGCGCTCGACGCCCTGGCGACGCTGCTCGAGCGCGCCGTCACGCATGCCATCGCGCGGCGCGATCTCGACGGGGTCGACACGCTCTACACGTCCGCTGCGTACCAGGCGCTGGTGCTCTGCACGCCGGAGGAACGCGAACGGCTCGGACGCGAACGGCGCCTCGGACTCGCGCTCCTGACGGAGGACTCGATCGACGACGAACTCGCGGCGTACGCGCAGCTCGCGAGCGTCACGTTCGACGACACCGGACGGCGCGCCGTAGCGGTCCTGAAGCACGGTGCAGCGAGCTTGGCCGTCCGCTGCGCTCTCGAGGGCAGCGAGTGGCGACTCGTCGCGGAACCGGTGGCTCTCGGGACGCAGTCGCCCGGCGAGTTCGACGCCCGAGGCCGGCGCAGTCGATGAGCACGGCGCCGCGCGACCGCTTCCGCACGACGCACTGGAGCGTCGTGCTCGCCGCGGGCGGCGAGGGCGCGGACGCGCGCACGGCGCTCGCGACGCTGTGCACGACCTACTGGTACGCGCTCTACGCGTACGCGCGGCGCCGCGGCCACGACGCCGACGCGGCGCACGATCTCGTGCAGGGCTTCCTCGGCGACGTCATCGAGAAGCGGACGCTGCGCGCGGCCGACGCCGCACGTGGCCGCTTCCGCGGCTTCCTCGCGACGTCGTTCCGCCGGTACTGCGGCCACGAGCACGCGAAGGCCGTCGCGGCGAAGCGCGGCGGCGGGCACACCATCGTCTCGATCGATCCGGCGGAGGGCGAGGCGCGCTACGCGCGCGAGCCCGTCGACGACCGCACTCCCGACCAGCTCTTCGACCGGCGCTGGGCGCTGCTCGTCATCGAGCGGGCGCTCGCCCACCTGCGCGAGGAGTACGCGCGCCGCGGCCGGAGCGCCGACTTCGCAGCCCTCGAGCCGCACCTCGACGGCTCGAGCCCCGCGCCCTCCTACGCCACGACGGCCGCGGCGCTCGGCAGCACCGAGGGCGCCGTGAAGGTGGCCGTGCACCGCCTGCGGCACCGCTTCCGCGAGCACCTGCGCGCGGAGGTCGGCTCGACCGTCGACGACGCGGGCGACGTGGACGCCGAGCTGCGCGAGCTCCTCGCCGCGGTGCGCTGAGTCGGCCCTGTAGCCTCGCGGACATGCGCCAGCACCAGGAGTCGCTCGAGGTCCGCACGCCGGGGCGCGGGCTGCACGAGGTGACGCGCGCCGTGGCCGCGGTCGTCGCGCGGAGCGGCGTGACCACGGGACTCGCGGTCGTGCTGTGCCGCCACACGTCGGCGAGCCTCGTCATCCAGGAGAACGCGGACCCGTCGGCGCGGCACGACCTCGAGCGCTGGCTCGAGCGACTCGCGCCCGACGGCGACCCGGCGCACACGCACACCGCGGAGGGTCCGGACGACATGCCGTCGCACCTGCGCGCCGCGGTGACGCGCACGTCCGAGTCGATCCCCGTGACGGACGGGCGGCTCGCGCTCGGCACCTGGCAGGGCCTCTTCCTCGCCGAGCACCGACGCCGCGCCCACGTGCGCTCGCTCGTCGTACACGTGCTCGGCACCTGACACGCAGCGCGCTCAGACCGACGCGTCGATGCCGAGAGTCGCCAGGTCTTCGACGATCGCGCGGTGGATGGGCTGGTGGACGAGCATCGACGCGCGGTACTCGACCGGCGCGTGGTCGCGCACGTGGCGCAGCCGCTCCCACGCCGCGTCGAGGTGCGCGCGCTCGCCCGTCAGCTGGTACATGAGGTGCTCCGCGTGCATGCGCGCGCGCAGCGCGAGCCGCTCGCGGTGCGCGAGGTAGAGCGCGCGCGCCGCGGCGACGTCGCCGCCCGGCAGACGCGCCGCGAGCAGCGCGGAGATCACGCTCTCCATCGCCGAGCCCACCTGCGTCGCGAGCTCCGTCGCCGCCGCGAAGTGCGCACGTGCCTCGTCGGCGCGACCGAGCGCGTGCAGCGTGTCGCCGAGGAGCTGTTCGCCGGAGGCGACGAGTCCGCGCGCCCCCAGACGCTGCGCGAGCTCGGTGCCGCGCCGGCACGGCTCGAGCGCCGTCTCGAAGCGTCCCGCGCCGACGTGCGCGAGCGCGAGCGACACGAGCGCCGACGCCTCGCCGTGCGCGTGCGCGATCTCGCGGCAGAGCACGATCTGGCGCTCGTGCAGCGCACACGCCTCGTCGGGCCGGCCGAGGATCGCGAGCTGGATCGCGAGGTTGCCGGTCGCGATCGCCTCGCCACGTCGGTAGCCGATCTCACGCGCGATGTGCAGCCGCTCGCGCTGGAGCGCCAAGGCGCGCGTGTAGTCGCCGCGCGCCGACCAGAGCGTGCCGAGGTTGCCGACGGCGACCGACTCGCGCCGCCGGTCGCCGCACGCGCGCGCGATGGCGAGGGCGGCCTCGTCGCAGCGGAACGCCGCGTCGTACTCGCCGAGCGCCCATGCCGCGTTGCCGACGCCGCCGAGCGCCGCCGCCTCGATCTCGGCGTCGCCGATCTCGCGCGCGAGGTCGAGTGCACGTCCGTGCCACGTGCGGGCCTCGGCGTGCTGCGCGCGCGCCGCCTCGACGGCCCCGCGGTGCCCGAGCATCCGGCACTCCTGCCGCCGTGCGCCACGTGCGCGCGCCTCGTCGAGCGCGGCGTCGAGCAGCGCCGCGGCGTCGTCGTGGCGGCCCTCGGCGACGCAGAGGAGCGCGCGGCGCCCGCGCAGGTCGAGCAGCACGTCGGCGTCGCCGCACTCGTCCGCGAGCGCGAGCGCCGCGTCGAGCGTCGGCGCGTACTCGGCGGGACGACCGATGTGGTCGAGGCAGCCGAGCAGCCGCACGAGCGTCGCGAGGCGCTCGGTCGCCGGCGGCGGCGGCGAGGCGTCGAGGGCGAGGCGGCAGAGCGCCGCCGCGTGCTCCGCCGAGCGCGCCTCGACGTGCACGAGCGCGGACGCGAGATACGGCCGTGCACGGTCGCCGCAGCCGCCGCGCAGGAAGTGCTCGGCGAGCCGCGCCGCGATCTCGCCCGCAAGCTCCGTCGCGTCGGCGGACGCGAGCGCGCGGCGCTGGAGCGCCTCGCCCAGCTCGGCGTGGTAGGCCGCCGCGAGCGCGGGCGAGAGCCGCGCGGCCACGGTCTCCTGGATCTGGTGGTGGTCGAAGACGAAGCGCGGCCCCGCGGCGCGCACGAGACCGAGGCGCCGCTCGATGCGCCCGAGCGTGCGCAGCACGGGGATGCGCGCCGCGCCCAGAGCCGCCGCGACATCGCGCGGATCGAACTCGAAGCCGGCGCACGCGGCGACGTCGAGCACCTCCTGCTCGTCCTCGGCGAGTTCCGCGAGACGTGCGGCGATGAGGTCCACGACGGTCGACGGGATCTCGATCTCCGCGAGCACGCCGGTCGTGTGCCACGTGCCGTCGGTGCCGCGGCGCAGGCGGCCCGACTCCTGCAGGCTGCGCACGATCTCGAACACGAAGAACGGGTTGCCGTCGGAGCTGCGCGCGAGCTGCCAGCCGAGCTCGTCCGCCAGGCGCTCGGAGCCGAGGGCCTCGACGAGCAGGCGCCCGAGGTCGCGCGGACCGAGACGCGCGAGCGCGAGGCGCCGCACGTGCGGCAGCGCCGCGAGACCTGCGACGAAGCGCTCCGGCAGTCCGGGGCGCGCCGTGCCGACGAGCAGCACGCGGTGCGCCGCGACGCCGAGCGCGAGCGCGTGGAAGAGCGCGCGGCCCTCCGCCGACGCGAACTGCAGATCGTCCACGACGAACACCACGGGACGCGTCGCGGCGAGCGCCTGCACGACCCGGATGACCGCGGCCTCGAGCGCGTCCTGCGCGAGCGGCGCGGCGGCGGCGTTGCCGGCGAGTCGCGCGACGAGGCCGGCCACGAGCGCGGGGCTCTCGGGCAGGAGCCGCGCGCACGCGGCGGCGACGTCGTCTCCGCCGAAGTGCTCGCGGAGCGCGTGCAGGACGGCGCTCGTCGCCCCCGCCGCGGCACCCGGTGCGGCGCCGCCGTAGAGCACGTGCGGCAGCTCCGCCTCGCGCTCGAGGCGCGCCACGAACTCGTCGACGAGGCGCGTCTTCCCGATCCCCGGCTCGCCCTGGACGAGCACGACGGCGCCGCGCCCGCCGACCACGTCCGCGAACGCCTGGGCCAGCTCCGTCATCTCGGCGTCCCGGCCGTGCAGCGCCGTCGCCCGCGGGATGCGGATGCGGCGCAGCCGGCCGTGGGCGCGCGCGCGCAGCTCGTCGCGGCGCGCGCGCCACCACGGCGCGTCCTCGCCCGCGTCGAGCACGTCGCGCAACGCCGCGGCCGACGCGAAGCGCTCGTCCGGGTCCTTCGCGAGCAGCGTGTGCACGAGCTCCTCGAAGAACGCGGAGACCTGCGGGTTCCGTTCGCCGAGCCGCGGCGGGACGACGTCGAGCACGCGCCGCGTCACGGCCGCGAGGTCGCCGCCCGCGAACGGGTTCGCACCGCTCGCGAGCTCGTACAGGACGATCCCGAGCGCGTGCAGGTCGGCGCGTCCGTCGAGCCGCACCGTGCCGGTCGCGAACTGCTCGGGCGACGCGTACGCGAGCGACCCGACGAACGCGCCCGTGTGCGAGAGCTCCTCGCTCGCGTCGCGCACATGGGCGACGCCGAGGTCGGTCAGCCGCAGCACGTGGTCGGGAGTGATCAGGATGTTGTCGGGCTTCACGTCGCGGTGCACGACGCCCGCGGCGTGGATCGCGGCGAGCGCGTCGGCGAGTTCGCGCGCGACGTGGCGGCACAGCTCCTCGGGCACGCGCCCGAGCTCCTCGCACAGCTCGCGCAGCGACTGGCCCTCGACGAGCTCCATGACCAGGTACGCGGCGCCGCCCGCTTCGTCCGCGTCCACACCGGCGTCCAGCACGCGCACGACGCCCGGATGCCGCACGGCCGCACCGAGCCGCGCCTCGCGCAGGAAGCGCTCGCGGTGCCGCCGCGACGCTCCGAGGTGCGTGTGCAGCACCTTCACCGCGACGCGCGCGCCGCCCTCCTCCTCGGCGACGAAGACCGTGCCCATGCCGCCCTCGCCGAGCGGCGCGACGAGCCGCCGCCCGCCGACCACGTCACCCACGGCCGCCCCTGCGACGCGCGACACGGCCGCGGGCGCGTCGAGCGGTCCGTCGGGCGCGTCGTGGTGCCGCAGCAGCTCCTCGACCTCGGTGCGCAGCGCGGCGTCGCCTTCGCACTCCCGCGCGAGCAGATCCGCGCGCGCCCCGCCGGTGAGCGTCCGCGCCGCCTCGAACACCTCGCAGATCCGGCGGAAGCGCTCCGCGTTCACGCGCCCGTGTCCGGGGCGAGCGCCCGCCGCAGCCACGCGCGCGCGGCGTACCAGTCGGCGTCGGCGGTCTTCGTCGCGATGCCGAGCACGTCGCCCACCTCGGCCGACGTCAGGCCGCCGAAGAAGCGCAGCTCGACGACCCGCGACTTGCGCGCGTCGAGTCGCGCGAGTTCGGTCAGCGCGTCGTCGAGCGCGAGCACGTCGACGGCCGTCGTCGGCGTGTGGAGCGCGGACGCGTGCAAGGTCACGCGCAGCCGGTCGCCGCCGCGCTTGAGACTGCCGCGGGCGCGCGCGTGGTCCACGAGCACCTGGCGCATCGAGCGCGCGACGAGGCCGATGAAGTGCCGCCGGTCCTGCAGGTCGGGCAGCGAGCTGCCCGCGAGCCGCAGGTACGCCTCGTGCAGGAGCGACGTCGCGTCGAGCGTGTGGCCGCCGCGCTCGCGGCGCAGCAGCGCACGCGCGAGCTCGCGCAGCTCCGCGTAGACGTGCGGCAGCAGCTCGTCGGCCGCCGCGGCCTCGCCACGCCGGACGCGGAGCAGGATCTCCGCGGTGCGGGCGGGGTCCGGGAGCGGCATCCTGCACACGATCGCACGCGCGCGCCGCTCTGCCAATCGGACCCGCGGCCCGGGACGCGGAAGGTGATGGGAGGAGCGCGCACGGATTCCGCATGGACCGGCGGAGTCCCCGTCGATGCGCACCCGTCTCCCCGTCTCCACCGCACTGCTCGTTGCCGCGGGTCTCGTCGCGCGTCCGTCCGGCGCCGGTGAAGCGGGTGGCGGAGCGCTCGACGTCGAGCTGCCGAACCGCGTCGCGCTGCGCGGCTCGCTCGACGCGCGCGAGGAGCTCGACACGCTGCGCCTGCGCGTGCCGGAGCGCGCGGCGCTGCGCCTCGCCGTGACGGGGAAGGGGCGCGTCGTCCCCGACATCCGGCTGTTCGCGCCGGGCGGCGACGAGATCGCGCTCGGCCCGGCGCTGCGCGTGCGCGGGCGCACCGCGAAGCTGGCACCGCTGACGACCGCCACGCCGGGTCTCTACCGCATCGACGTCCGCGCGCGGGGCGGCGCGACGGGCACGTACCGGATGGGCGCGTCGTGGACGCTGCCGAAGCGGACCCGGTTCGACGCCACGCTGACGGGCGGCGGCGGCACGCTCGCCTTCGACGCCGAGGCCGGCGCGGCGGTGAAGGCCACGCTGCGCGCGGCGACGGCGGGCGCGAGCGTCCACGCGGTGCGCCTCGAGGGGCCCGAGGGCTACGACGTCCCGCTCGAGACGCCCGCAGCGCGCAAGAGCGCCGCCCGGCTCGGGCCGCTGCCGCGCACCGGCCGCTACCGCCTGACGCTCGCGACGTCGCCCGCGTCCGCCGTCGAGGTCACCGCGATCCTGACGCAGCGCGCCCCGGCGACGCGCGCGTCGCTCGACCTGCGCAGCGCGGAGCGGCGCGGCACCGGCGTCGCGCGCACCGTGACGCGCCGCCTCGCCGAGGCGGGCGGCGACCTGGCCGTGCCCGCGCTCGACAGCGCGCAGCGCGTGCAGATCGACGCATCGGGGCTCGCGGTCGTCGTTCCGGCGGGCGCGCTGACCGAACCCGCGGCGCTCTCCATGCGCACCGACGACGACGTCATCGCCGACCCGCTCGGCTTCGCGCCGGCGGGCGTGCTGGTGCAGTTCGACGTGGGCGGGCGGAAGTTCGAGACGCCCGTCGCGGTCACGCTGCCGTTCGACGTCGGCGCGTTCCCGGGCGGCGATCCGCGCACCGACGCGTGCGTGCTGCGGCGCGCCGACGACGGCCAGGTGACGGAGGTGCCGCCGTCGGGCTACGACGTCGACGTGGACGCGGGGACCGTCACGTTCCCGGCGTCGGGGTTCAGCTCGTTCCAGGTCTTCGCGCCGCCGACGGAGCTCGTCGAGGTGGCGCGTCCCGGGCGTCCGAACGACATCGCCGTCGCGCCCGACGAGGACGTCGCGTACGTCTCGACGGACCTGCTCTCGAACGACGATCCCGCCGCCGCGGTGCTGCGCTACACGCCGGGCGGCGCGCTCACGCGCTTCGCGGGCGGCGGCGGCGCGACGGGCGACGGCATCCACCGCCTCGCGTACGACTTCGACCGCGACCGCGGCTTCGAGGGCGTCGTCATCGGCGCCGTCGCGGCGGGGCGCGGCGGCGAGATCGTGGTCGTGACCGGCGACCGCGCGCGCGGCGCGAGCGTCGCGTACCTCGTGCGCGCCGACGGCAGCGTGCTGCGCATCGCGGGCGACGGCGGCGCCGACCTCGACGAGTCGCGGCCCGCACGCGCGACGGGGCTGCCCTTCTGCGACGCGGCCGCGCTGCTCCCGAACGGCGACGTGCTGCTCGTCACGGACGCCTACCGCTACCCGCTGAGCGACCGCGTGCTGCGCGTCTACACGGGCTTCGCGGACATCGAGCGCATCCGCGTCGAGACGGTCGCGGGCGGCGGAACGGTGGACGTGGACGGCGCCGACCCGCTGGCGACGCGGCTGCTGCAGCCGCGCGCGCTGCTCGTGGACGCGGCGGGCCGCGTGCTCGTCGGCGACCGCGACTGGCTCGTGCGCTTCGACCTCGTCCGCCGCACCACGACGACGCTCGCCGGCACGAACTTCGGCGAGCGCGAGGAGGACGGCGGCGACGGCCGCACGCTCGGCGGCGTCGGCGCGCCGCTGCGCACGGTCGTGCTGGGCGCGCTCGACGACCTCGCGTTCGCGCCGGGCGGCGAGGAGCTCGTGTACGCCGCCGACCCGGAGTCGGGGATCGTGTGGCGCCTCGACCTCGTGCGCGACCGCGCGTACATCGCGGCGGGCCGCAGCGTGGACTTCGACCGGACGCTCACCACGCGCACGCCCGACCCCGGCGCCGTCGATCCGAACGAGCCGCTCGACTTCCCCGTCGCGGTGGCGCCGCTCGGCGACGAGGTGCTGATCGCGGAGCTCTTCGACTTCCGCCTGTTCGCGCTGCGCCGCGCGCCCTGAGCGCCGATTCCCAGAGCGGCCGCGGCGCCGCGATGGGAATCACGGGCGCCGTTCTCGCATGGACCGACGGGGCGTCGTCCGCAGCGGCGCCACCCGCCCCCGGAGTCCCCATGCGTCCCACCACCCGCGTCCTCGCCCTGACCCCTCTGCTGGCGTTCGCAGCCGGCGCGTTCGCCTTCGACGTCACCGTGCCGGGCGGAGTGCCGCGCCTCGACGAGCTCCTCGCGGCGCTGCCGGTCGGCACCGGCACCGCGGAGATCGGCCTCGTGCTCGCGTGCGATCCGCAGGGACGCGTCGTCAACGGCGGCACGTGCCGTGTCGACGGTGTGGACGTGACGGTGAAGGGCAGGATCGCCGCGCGGCGCAGCGGCCCGCAGTACACGCTCACGTGCACGGGTGCGGGCGTGAGGGTGCGGCTCAAGGGCGCCCTCGACGCCCACGCGGACGCGACGGCGAAGATCGCGTACCGCGGCCCGCTCGGCCGGGCGAGCAGCCTCCAGTTCATCAAGCTCGCGGCGCGCGTGCCCACGTCGTCCACGTTCGACGTGGTGCTGGAGCAGCAGGAGAACGGCAGCGTCGTGGACGCGAAGGGCCGCATCCGCGGCAGGGCGGAGCTCACCAGCGCGTACGGCGAGTCCGCGCCGGGCGCGGGCGCCGTGAAGGGCAAGCTGCGGAAGGGCCGGCTGACGCTGACGGGCCGCGACGGCCCCGCGACGTTCGCCTTCCGCGGCACGGTGTCCGGCGCGGGCTACGTCGGCACGCTCGACGCGCGCGTGCCGCCGGACACGCAGCGCATCGCCGACTACGAGCTCCCGTCGATCGGCCCGACCTCCGGCGGCACCGACGGTCCGCTGGCGGCGTCGCTGCGCGCACTCGGCGTGAAGGTCGAGGACTCGCCGCGCAAGGACTTCAGCAAGGTCGAGGACATGCCGCCGGACTACGTGCCCTTCGGCACGCAGCGCACGTTCGCGCGCGTCGAGGAGCTCGTCATCGTGGGCGCCGCGCTGCGCGGCGAGACGTCGCGCTTCGGCGTGTTCGAGCTCGACCTCGACGGCGACCTGAGCCGCCTCGCCGACCTCGACTCGGCCGCGAACGACTGGGTGCGGCTGCCCGGCGGCCCCGAGACGCCGCAGTCGCGCCGCACGGCGTTCGCGGGCGACGTGGACGGCGACGGCCTCGAGGAGGTGCTCGGCGTCTACATGGACGACCTCGACCTCACGCTGAAGCTCGTGGACGACGCCCCCGCCGGCTACGCCGAGACGCTCGTGCGGCTCGGCGTGGAGCAGGACGTGCGCGAGATCTCGGGCGTGTGCGGCGACTTCGACGGCGACGGCCGCGACGAGCTCGCCGTCGCGCTCTGCCGTTCGCAGAGCGTCGACGTCGTCTTCTTCGACGACGCCGCGGCGTCGTTCGCGCGACAGCCGTCGCTGACGCGCGCGTACGCGGCACGCGGTCCGCAGCGCGCGCTGTTCGCGCAGCTCCGCACGGGACAGCTCGACTACGACGCGCCGGAGGAGCTCGCGTACGTCGTCAACGAGCTCTCCGAGCCGAGCCCCACGAACGGTCTGGCGACGTACTTCGTGGTGGACGACTGGGCCGCGGGCGCGGCGCAGCGCGGGACCGGCGCGGTCCAGGCCTTCGCCAACGGCCTGCAGACGCCGCTCACCGGGAGCATCGCGGTGGGCGACATCGACGGCGACGACCTCGACGAGGTGGTGCTCGGCGGGCCGCACGGGACCGACTTCCACGACACGCTCGTGTTCGCCCTCGACGACCTCGCCCATGGTCTCGCGGACCTCGGTGCCCACGACGACTTCAACGGCTTCCTCGGCAACCCGGCGTTCGCGCCGTGGCGCTTCCGCGCGACCAACCTGAACGTGGTGGACATCGACGGCGACGGCGCGTTCGAGATCCAGGTGGACCGCTTCGTCTACGACGACTTCGCGGCGTCGGCGCCGTGGACGCAGATCTTCGACATCCCGCAGGAGAGGTTCCTCGACCGCGGCTCCGACGGCGGCGCGTACTACAACGACCAGGGCACGCAGGTGCTGACGGGCGACTTCACGGGCGACGGCCGCGGCGACGTGCTCGTCTACTGCCAGTGGCAGAACGAGGCGTACGTCTGGGGCCTCGACCAGACGGTCGCCGGCTGGCGCGAGATGGCGAGCTTCCCGATGCAGTTCGCCAACACGCAGAACACGCAGGGCGGGATCCTCGTCGCGGCGAACGTCGACACCGACAGCGCGGTGCTCTCGTACGACGCCGGCACGTACCGGCTCGTGTTCACCGAGCCGATCGTGATCGCCGCGCTCGCGGCCCCGCCGTGCCGCCGCAACGGCGGTCAGAACGTGGAAGGCTGCGAGACCTCGTTCGGCCAGCGGACGACGACCGAGACCGAGCGCGAGACCGCCGTCTCGATCGGCGCGAAGGCGATCGCGGGACTCAGCGTCGACGGCGGCGTGATCACGCAGTCCGCGTTCGAGCTGACGGAGTCGCTCGAGACGACGGCGACGCGCATCTCGTCGCACTCGTACACGCTCGAGGAGACGGTGACCTACGTGAGCGGCCCGAACGACGACGCCGTCATCTTCACGACGGTCCCGCTCGACCAGTACACGTACACGATCCTCTCGCACCCCGATCCCGCGCTGGTCGGCACGCAGGTGGTCGTCTCGCTGCCGCGCAAGCCCGTGACGCTGAAGACGGACCGCAGCTTCTACAACGCCAACGTGCCGGCGGACGCGCTCCAGATCGACGGGGCGGTGTTCGGCCACACGATCGGCGACATCGCGTCGTACCCGACGGCCGCGCGCAAGAACCAGCTCCTCTCGCAGTACGGCGGGCTCCAGTCGTCGCTCGTGGCGGTCGGGCAGGGCGACCGCGTCGAGGAGGTGCAGCTCGCCGTGTCCGAGGCGATCTCGTCGGGACGCGAGCTCGCGATCGGCTACGAGATCGAGGTGAAGGCGACGGGCGGCGGCGTCGTGGGCGGCTTCAGCATCGGCTCGTCGGCGTCGAACCGGCTCACCGTGACGAGCGGCAGCGCCACGATCTACACGGGACGTGTGGGCGACATCGACGCCGCCCACTTCGCCGCGGACCGCTTCAGCTTCGGCCTCTTCACCTACGTGCTCCGCCACCCCTCGGGCGTGCAGTTCGAGGTGCTGAACTACTGGGTGGAGTGACTCGCCCGCCGCGCGCGGCGGGCCTCAGAGCTGCACGTTGACCTTGTCCGGGTCGAACTTGTTGTCCTCGTACGTGTTCGCGCCCTGACCGGCGTCGTCGTCGAGGTCGCGGTCGCGCGACTTCTTCGCCTTGTTGCCGCGGAAGGTGTTCCCGCCGCGGCGCGCCTTGAACGCGTCGTCCTTCGTGCGGATGACCTTGCAGCCCTCGACGAGGCAGCCGGTCGCGTCCACGTCGATGCCGTGGTCGCCGCTGCCGACGACCTTCAGGTTGCGCAGCGTCGTGCCGTCGGCGTCCACCTCGATGCCCGTGCTGCTCGACTTGATGATCTTGTCGCCGTCGAACGTCGTGCCCGAGCCGGCGCTGCCGAGCCACACGCCCGTCGTCTGCGTCTGCACGAAGCGGTTCGCTCGGAACGTGTGCGTGCCGCCCACGACCGCGACGGCGTAGTCGCCGCTGCGCTTGACGAGGTTGCCGTCGAAGGTGCAGGGCGCGGCCTCGTCCTCGACGAGGATGCCCTGGAAGCCGACGTCCTTGACCTTGTTGCCGCGCACCGTGTGGCCGCCGCCGTCCACGCAGATGCCCGCCTGACCGCGGAAGATCTTGTTGCCGGCGATGACGCAGTCGGTGGTCCCGCTGCCGGCGTCGCGCGAGAAGCGGATGCCCGCGCGCTCGCAGTCCTCGATCCGGTTCGACTCGACGGTGTGTCCGCTGCCGCCGGTCAGGTGGACGCCCGCGCCCTCGAGCCCGCCGCCGTTGCCCATGTCGCGGCTGATGCACTTCGTGATCGTGACGCCGGTCGAGTCCTGCACGAGCACGCCGTTGCGGTCCGCGCCCTGGAACGTCAGACCGACGACGGTGATGCCCGACGCGTTCACGATCGTGAGGCACGTCGCCTGGCCCGCGCCGTCGAGCAGCGGCTTGCCGCGGCCGCGCAGCGTCAGGTTGTTCTTCCCGCTCGCGCCGTCGATCACGACGGCCTCCGCGTACGTGCCCTTCCTGATCACGATCTGGTCGCCGTCGGTGGCCGCGTCGATCGCAGCCTGGATGGTCGGATGGTCCGCGGGGACCTGCAGTGTGTCGGCGCGCGCGACGGAGGCCGCGCAGGCGGCGAGCACGACACTGGCGAAGGGGACGAGACGGATCATGGGGCGCTCCTTCCGGCCGGTCCGACCGGACGCAAGCGGCGACCGCCCTCCGACTCCGGAGCCATCATAGCGATTCGGGCGCCGTGCTCGACCCCCGGCGTGAATCAGAGTTTCGGCGCGCGCCGGAGCTTCCGCCGGATGCGCCACACGAGCACGCGCAGGAGCGCGCCGCGCGGCGCGCGCTCGAGGGCGGCCCAGTCGGCGACGCGGTGGTACTTCGCGAAGTAGAGGCGCTCGAGGGCGCGCAGCTCCACGGGTGCGCGGGCCGCGCGGCCCCGCCGCCGCCACGCGAGAGCGTCGCGGAGCTCCGCGAGGAGCCGCGTGCCGCCGTGGTGCCGGACGTCGATCCAGAGCTGCGTCGCGAGCGCCTTGAGACCGGCCGGCACGTGCCACGGGGCGGGGTAGAGCCGCGCGATCGTGTACTGCAGGTGGCAGAAGCCCGCGCTCACCTGCGCGCGCCAGTCGAGCTCCGTCTTGTCGACGTGGTGGTGGAACACCGCGTCGGGCAGATGGAGCACGGCGTGTCCACCCGCGTAGAGCCGCACGGCGAGGTCGAACTCCTCGCCGTGGCCGCGGAACGCCGGGTCGTAGCCGCCCGCGGCCCGGAACGCGTCGCGGCGCACGAGCGACGCGCCGCCCGCGAAGCTCGCGTGGTAGCAGGGGAAGCCGATGTAGCCGCGCGAGAGGCGCCACCCCGTGGGGTCGCCGCTCGTCGCGTCGAAGAGCGCCATCGAGACGACCGCGACGTGCGCGTCGCGCGCCGCCGCGTCGAGCAGCACGCCGAGCGCGCGCGGATCGCGCAGCTCGCCGTCGTCGTCGAGGAACAGCAGCCAGCTCCCGCGCGCCTCGGCGGCGAGGCGGTTGCGCGCGGCGACGCAGCCCGTGTTCTCGGACTCGACGAGGAGCCGCACCTGCGGGAACTCCGCTCGGACGAGCTGCGCCGTGGCGTCGCAGCCGTTCGCGAGCACGAGCAGTTCGTCGGGGCCGGGAGCGAGGCGTTGCACGGACGTGAGGCACGCGCGCAGTCGCTCGGGACGTCCACGCGAGACGACGAGCGCGCTGACGCGCGGCGCCGCGGCGCTCACGACGCGCCCCCGCGCGCCGCGACGACGAGCAGCACGCCGCGCACGCCGAGCGCGGCGGAGAGCGCCACGGCACCGCCGACCGCACCGTGCGCGGGCGTGAGGAGCCACGCGAGTCCTGCGCCCGTGACGAGCGCGGCGAGCGACGCGAGCGCGGCGCGTCCGAGGCGCCGGCGCACGAGCACGACGTACCCCGTGTGCGCGGTGAGTCCGTGGGCGAGGACGCCCGGCAGCAGCGCGAGCGCCGGCAGCACGGCACCTTCGTACGCGCCGCCGCGGAGCAGCGGCAGCGCGACGTGAAGGAGCCCGCCGTAGGCGGCGAGGAGCGGCACTCCGACGAGGGCCAGCTCGCGCAGGAGCCGCGCGTGCGACGCGTCGAGCCCCGCGCGCTCGCCGCGCTCGTCGGCCATCCGCGGGTAGAGACCCTGCGCGACCATCTCCGGCAGCGCGACGAGCGGCAGCGTGAGGGCGATGGCGGCGTAGAGGTGGCCGAGCTCGACGTCGCTGGCGCCGCGGATCTCCGCCACGCGCAGCACCACGAGGCGCCGCGCCGTCTCGACGACCGTCAGCACGATCTGCGCGCGCCCCACCGTGAAGGCCGCGGCCACGAGCCCGGCGGGGCGTTCGTCGTCCGCTGCGACGCCGCCGCGCGCCACGCGCAGGGATACGACGGCCGCGAGCGCGGACGCGGCGAGCGCCGCGGTGACGAGGCCGCGCAGGCCGTCGAATGCCGCACCGGCGATGCACGCGACGAGCACGAGCGCCTTCTCGCCGGCGTCGAGCGCGGCCTTCGCGCGCAGGCGCCCCGAGGCGTGCAGCACGGCGAGGGCGATGCCCGTCGCCGCGATGCACGGCGCGCGCCAGCCGAACACGGCGAACTCGTGCGCAGCCGGTCCGTCGCCGAGCACGAGCGGGGCGACGACGAGCAGTGCGGCGACGACGAGGGTGCTCGCCGCCACCGCTGCGAGCGCGGAGCCTTCGAGCAGACCCCGCCGCGCGCGCGGCCGCTCGAGCGCGACGCGCAGCACGCCGGTCGCGAGACCCAGCCCGCCGACCGCCGCCGCCCAGCGCAGCGCCTCCGACAGCACGCCGAACGCCGCGAACTCGGCGGGATCGAGCAGCGCGAGCAGCGCCGGCCGCTGGAGGAACGCGACCGCGAAGACGACCGCCTGGCCCGCGAGCAGCGGGAGCGCCGCGCGGAACGCACCCGGCAGCTCGCGGCGCGGTGCGTCCTGCACGACCGGGCGTTCAGCTCGCGGGGCCCGTCCACGCGACGGCGGCGCGCAGTCGCGCGAGCGTCACGTCGCGGCCGAGGATCGACATCACGTCGTAGAGCGACGGCGACACGGTGCCGCCGACGAGCGCCACGCGGCACGGCTGGCCGACGTGCTTCATCTTGAGCGCGCGCGTCTCGAGGAACGCGTCGAACGCCGCCTCGACGTGCGCCGCGTCGAACGGCTCGACCGGCGCCAGCGCGTCGGCGAGCTCCCCGAGCAGCGCGCGCGCGTCGGGCGTCAGGAACTTCTCGGCGGCCGCGGGCTCGTACGCGACGGGGCCGCGGTCCGCGAACATCGTGAGCCCCTGCGCGAGCTCGACGAGCGTGCGCGCGCGCGGCTGCACGGCCGGGATCGCGCGCGCGACCCACGCGGCGTCGGGATCGATGTGCTCCGCCGCCACGAACGGGCGCGCGTGGGCGAGCAGCGCGTCCGGCGCCAGCTCGCGGATGCGGCGCCCGTTCAGCCACTCGAGCTTCGTGTGGTCGAACACGCCCGCACCCGCCTGCACGGCGTCCAGGTCGAACAGGCGCTGCAGCTCCTCGACGCTGAACTCCTCCTGGTCGCCGTGCGACCAGCCGAGCCGCGCGAGGAACGAGAGCATCGTCTCGGGCAGGTAGCCCATGTCGCGGAACGCGAGGATCGACGCCGCGCCGTGGCGCTTCGAGAGCTTCTTGCCGTCGGGTCCGTGCACCATCGGCAGGTGCGCGAACACGGGCGTCGCGGCGCCCAGCAGCCGGAACAGGTGCACCTGCTTCGGCGTGTTGTTCAGGTGGTCGTCGCCGCGGATCACGTGCGTGA
This sequence comes from uncultured bacterium, assembly GCA_937996235.1. Taxonomy (GTDB): domain Bacteria; phylum Planctomycetota; class JAJSAM01; order JAJSAM01; family JAJVHW01; genus CALKVK01. The sequence continues at coordinate 159,937 of CALKVK010000029.1, forward strand.
TGCGCATGTCGATGTCGTCCACGACGACGGTGAAGTTGTAGACCGGCGAGCCGTCCTGGCGCGCCAGCACGAGGTCGTCGAACTGCGCGTTCTGGAGCACGACGCGCCCCTTCACGACGTCGTCGATGACGACCTCGCCGTCCTGCGGCAGGCGCGCGCGCACGACGAACGGCGCGTCGGGCGACGGCCCGTGCGAGCGGCCGCGGCAGGTGCCGTCGTAGCGATACAGGCGCTTCTCGCGCTCGGCCTCGGCGCGCTTCGCGTCGAGCTCCTCCTTCGTGCACCAGCAGCGGTAGGCGCCGCCGCTCGCGAGCAGCTCGTCGAGCCGCCGCGTGTAGAGCTCGGTCCGCGCGCTCTGGAAGAACGGGCCCTCGTCGGGCTCCATGCCGAGCCAGCGCATGCCCTCGAGGATCGCGCGCGTGCTCGCGTCGGTGGACCGCTCGCGGTCGGTGTCCTCGATGCGCAGGATGAACGTGCCGCCGTGGCGGCGGGCGTAGAGCCAGTTGTAGAGCGCCGCGCGCACGCTGCCGACGTGCAGGTCGCCGGTCGGGCTGGGCGCGAAGCGGACACGGGGTGCGGTCATGACGAGGGACTCCGGGCCCGGGGCGGGCCGAACCCGGCAAGATGCCACGGGCGGCGCGGGCCGCGAAGGTTCCCGCGCCGTCGCCGCGCGCTCGGCGCCCTCAGCGCGCTTCCTGGATCGAGACGGCGCGCCAGGTGGAGTCGAGCCCCCAGCGCATCTTCGCCTCGAACTGGAGCGGCCGGTTCTTGCGCTCCGTGTCGTGCGCCGTGAAGCGCACGACCGTGACCTTGAGCTGGGGCATCGGCTGCAGCGTTCCCGCGGCGAGGGCGGCCTTCACGGCGGCGTGGCTCGTCAGCTCGGTCGCCTTGAGCGGGCCGCGCATCGTGCGGTAGAGCTCGCGCGCGAGCTCCGTGCGCTCCTCCGGCTTCATGCGCGCGTACTCGGGGGCCTGTGGATGACCGATCGCCACGAGGCCGTCGGCGACCTCGATGCGCGGCAGCGCCTTCGTGAAGTCGTCCTCGTGCAGCGCCACGATCAGATCGGCGAGCGCGTCGCGCGCGAGCTCCGGATCTCCCATCCCGCTGCCGCCGGGGCTGCACCCGCCGAGCGGCAGCAACGTGGCTACGGCCACGCAACACGCGAACAGAGCCGCGAGGAGACGCATGCGACACCTCACCTTCCCGCGCAGAGCGTACCACCCCCGCGCAGGCCGCGTGTCACGTACCGTCAGTCGGTCTCCGCATCTTCGTGCGCGTCGGCGTCCACGAGCGTCTCCCAGGTCGCGGGGTCGCTGCCGGCCACGCCGCGCCGCGCGACGCGGACCGGCCCCAGGGGAGCGCGCATCCGCAGCACGCCGTCGGCGTCCGGCGTCGCGCGGAGGACGAGCCGCCGCGACGGGCCCGTGACCTGCACCACGGCGAGCTCCCCCGCGTCCGGGGGCACGCGCACGTCGAGCGTGCCGGTCGCGAACGAGAGCGTGCACCGCTGCAGTGCGGCGCGACAGAGGACGCGGTCCTCCGCGACGAGCGCGCCGTCGCGCGTCGCCACGCGGACCAGGTGCTCGCCCTCGCGATGCGTGCCGAGCTCGTAGGTCCCGAGCTCGCCGAGCTCCGCGACCGCGAGCTGCTCGCCGTCGTCGGCACGCAGCTCGGCGATGGCGTCCGCGATGACCGCCCCGTCGCGCTCCAGGCGCACGTCGACGGCGAAGCAGCGCCCGGACTGGTGGACGTCGTGCCGCTCGTGCCGCCCCGCGACCACCGTGCACGTCGGCGTCGGCGGCGGGAGCGTTCCGCGCAACCACTCCGCCCACCACGACTCCTCGACCACCTCGTCGTCGACGAGCCGCACCTGCCACGCGCCGGGGGCGAGGCCCGCCGCGGCGTAGCGGCCGGACTCGTCGGCCACGACGGTGAACACGTGCGCGTCGCCGCGCGAGAACGCGACGACGCCCTCCGGAAGCGGCGCGCCGTCCACGTCGTACACGGTGCCGGAGAGGCTCGCGGCCGGCTCGATGCGCACGTCGCCGAGCACGCGCCCCGCACGCGGGTCCGGCAGCGCCAGCGCGATCTCGGCGCGCGTGCGGCCGCTCTCGCGGACGAGCAGCGCGTAGTCGCCGGCGTCGCGGAGCGTCAGCGCGAACGAGCCGTCGGCATCCGACGCGGCGGACGTCACGACGTCGCGCTCGAGTCGCGAACGGAACCCGTCGACGACCGCCGCGACGCCTGGCGCGACCGGTCGCACGACGAGGACCTGGGCGCCCCCGAGCGCTTCGCCGGACGCGAGCACGAGCCGCCCCGTCACTCCTGCCAGTCGCGAGACGCGCAGCGTGCGCTCCGGCGCGCGGGCGAGTTCCGCTCCGGCGATCGGGCCGAGCGTCGCGAGCGAGCAGCCGGGTGCGTCCGCCTCGACGACGACCGTGCCGGACGGCGCGAGGAACGTGACGGCGCCTTCGTCGGCTTCGAGCTCCGCGTACGCGTACTCCTCGCCCGGGTGCTGCAGCGTGACGACGAAGTCCGGCACGGCGCCGCCGCCCTCGTCGACGAGACGCACGTGCACCTCGCGCGGCCGGGGGAAGCGCAGCTCGACGTCGTCGGCGCCGATCGGAGCGTCGTCCAGGAACACGTCGCCGAAGCGCTCCTCCGGGTCGTGCGCCGCGAGCACGCAGCGCCCGAGCGCGTCCGGTATCGCGAAGCGCCCCTCGTCGTCGGTCTCCTCGCTGCCCATCGCTCCGGCCAGCTCGTGCTCGTACGCGTAGCGCACCTCGATCCCGGCGAGCGGCGTGCCGTCCGGTCCGCGCACGACGCCCGCGACGCCCACCTCCGCGGGCACGAGCGGTGAGAGCACGGGGCTCACGCCGTCGGTCAGCTCGCCCGGGTACACGTTGATGCCGAACGCGAACGGCTCGTAGCCCGCGGCGGCGATCTCGAGCACGCGATGGCAGCGCGCGCCGACGTCCACGCGCGGCAGCTCGAAGCGACCCTCGCGGCCCGTGAGCACGTCGGGGACGTCGTCGCAGCCCGGCTCGGCGCGCACGGCGACGCGCGCGCCCTCGAGCCACCTGCCCGCGGTGTCGGCGACGCGCCCGACGACCCGCGCGGGCAGCTCCTCGTCGGGCGCGTCCGCGGCCACCTCGGCACGACGGTTGGGCCCGGCGCCCGACGACGGTGCGCGCGTGCGCGCACGGGACTCCGGCGACGCCGCGTCGCGGGCGGGTGACGCGCTCGCGCCCACGGGCGCGTGCCGTGCAGACGCCGGCGCCGCGTCGTCCGGCACCGGTCCGCGGGCGAGGAGGAGTGCCGCGGCGACGACGACTGCGACCCCCGCTGCCGCCGCGAGCGCGGACGCCGCCGGGCGCCGGGTGACGCGCGACGCGGCGCGCGCCGCCGTCGGGGCGAGCAGGAGCAGCCACGCGTCGCGGTCGCCGCCGTGGCGTGCGTCGAGTGCGGCGCGCAGCAGCGCCAGCCCGCGGTGGATGCGGCTGCGCACCGTCCCCGCGGACTCGCCGCTCCGCGCGGCGAGCTCCGCCGGCGCGAGCCCCTCCATGTAGCGCGCGAGCAGCGTGCTGCGATACGGCTCGGGCAGAGCGTGCACGGCCTCGGCGACGCGCCGCTGTACCTCGAGCCGCGCGACGAGTTCGTCGGGCGTGTCGGCGAGCGCCTCGCGTCGCGCAGCGGCGTGCTCGCGCGCGGCGCGGCGTGCCGCTCCGCGGCGGCCGCGGCGCACGAAGTTGCGCAGCACGGCGGCGAGCCACGGGCGCACCGGACGCTCCGGCGCGGGCGGATGCTGCGCGGTCGCGAGCAGCGTCTCCTGCACGGCGTCGTCGGCCGCGTGCGGATCGGCGCAGAGCGCGCGGGCGAGCGCGCCGAGCCACGCGCCGTGCGCCTCGAGGGTCGCGTCGAGGTCGAGGGAGCCCGAAGGTGGTGTCATCGCACCCATATCCCGCCGGACGCCCGCGCGTTGCGCGGCCGCGCCGCGCTCAGCGCGCGATCGAGAGCGCGGGGTCCTGCACGAGCCACGCCGCGTACGTCTCGTAGTTCGGCACGTCCTTGCCGGAGAGCTTCGCGATCGCCGCGTCGACGGCGCGCGTCAGCTTCCAGTCCCACCGGCCGATCGAGCTCTTGTACTCCTCGAGCGTCTTCACGAGGCCTGCGTCGCCGGAGAGTCCGAGCAGCCACACGGCGATGCCGCGGATCTCCTGCGAGCCGCCCTCGACGAGCACCTTGCGCGCGGCGCTCTTGACCGCCTTCTCCGCGGCCCAGGGCGCGGCCGCCGCGAACGCGTTCGCACGCGCGGTCTCGTCGGAGTCGCCGAGCCCCTTGCGGACGGCCTTGGCGGCGGCCTCGTCGTCCTTCCCGAGCACCCCGAGTGCGCGGTAGAGCGACGCACGCGGCGCCGTCTCCTTCTCCTTGCCGGCGCGCGCGAGGAGCAGCGGCAGGTGGTCGGCGGCGCCGCTCCTGCCCATCGCGTGGATGACCATCGTGCGCACGACGGGGTCCTTGTGCGTGAGCCCGTCGTGCGCGATCGCACGCCGCTCCGGTGTGCCCGCCGCCGCGAACGCCGCGAGCACGGACCCGACGATGCGCGGGTCCTTCACGCTCTTGAGCGTCTCCTTCAGCTTCCCGTCGACCGCCGGGTCGTCGGACGCGATCAGCTCGCCGAGCGCGATCTCGCGCACCGAGGCGATCGGATCGATCGCGCGCTCCAGGCGCCCCTCCAGCGTGTCCCAGCGCTCGAGACGCTCCGGCGTGCACAGCTCGGACGCGCGCAGCATCAGCGCCGCGAGGTCCTCCTTCTCGATGGTCCACACGCGCTGGAACAGGATCTTGCCGTTCGGCGCGACGAAGATGTGCCGCGGGCTCTCGACGTCGTCCTTCGGGCCGCGACCGAGCCACTGGCGGCGCACGACGTCCTCGATCGCGCGGTGCTGCTCGCAGGTCACGCTGCCGAAGCGCTCGCAGACGCGCGCGCCCGACTTCGCGTCGGGCAGCAGCCGGTGCTGGAACAGCGACGCGACCGCCACGACGCACTTCTGGCTCGCCGCGCGGAACTCCTCGCTCGTGTAGACCTCGTCGAGCATCCGCTGGTTGCCGGCCTCGTTGTCCATGTTGAGCGCGACCATGAACGCCTGTCCGCGCGCCTTGGCGTCGGCGAGCCCGGCCTCGATGCTCGGCGCCCAGCGCGGCAGGGGCGGGCGCGGCTCCTCGGCGCGCGCGGCGAAGGCGAGCAGCGAGACGACAGCGACGGCGAGCGGCCGCGGGATCTGCATGCAGAGAGCCTGACACACCCGCGGCGCGAGGGGAACAGGGGAACCGCGCGGGGCGCCGCTCAGCGCCCGAGCGAGCGCAGGTGCGCGCGCAGGATGCGCCGGATCTCCGCGACCGTGCCCGGGTGCTGCTGGCAGGAGTGCGACGAGCGCACGACGACCTCCGAGACGGCGCTCGCGCGGTGCGCGGAGAGATAGTCGACGACGCCGTCGTCGCCCTCGGCGAGCGGCACGTCGTCGTCCACGGCGACGATCGAGTGCTCGACGACGCGCGCGGCCAGCGGACTCGCGTCGAGCGCCTCGAGGAACGCCGAGCCGGGGCTCATGTCGTCCACAGCGGTCGAGAAGTTGTCGAGGCGCACGTCGCTCCCGGCGCCGAGCGCGCGGCGTGCGAGCCGCCCCGCGCCGCGCACGACCGCCTTCGGCGCGGCGACGAGGCTCGCGCCGAGGCGCCCGATCCACGAGCCGGCGACATGGCTGCCGCGGTGCGGCGTGGCCAGGTAGACGACGCGCGCGACGCGCTCGGACGGCTCGAAGAAGAACAGCCGCTGCACGTAGCGCCGCTCGGAGTCGGACAGCTCGAGCTCGTCGGGCGCGACGTCCGAGAGCGTGTGCCAGAAGCGGTCGCCGGATTCGGTCGCGAGGAGGCGCGTGAGCAGCCCGCCCTGGCTGTGGCCGATGACGACCATCTGCCGCAGCGCCTCGTCGGTGCCCTCCGGGTCGAGGTCGGAGACGACGCGCTCGAGGTTCGCGCGCACGCCCGCCGCCGACGCGAGGATCGGCGCGCCGGAGCCGTACGTGGCGATCCAGAACTGGCAGTTCGCGGCGATGGTGCCGTCGTCGTGCAGCTCGTTCAGGATCTCGGCCCAGCGCGCGGGGCTCGACGCGGTGCCGTGCACGAAGAGCACCGGCACGCGCCCGCGGCGGTAGGGCTCCGTCAGCTGCACGCTGTTGCGGACGCCCGACGTGTCCTTGTCGAGGAAGCTCCCGAACTCGTTCTCCCACGGCCTGTTCTCGTTCAACTCGAACGCGAGCGGCGCGGTGACGTCGAACTCGACGGGCACCGTCTGCCCCGCGATCTCGACGTCGCGCTCGCCGTCGGGCTCGTGGTACTCGACGCGCGCCGCGAGACCGCCCGCCGCGTCCTCCAGCTCGCCGTCGACGCGCAGGAGCGCCGTCAGCGCGAGCGCGGAGTTCGGGGCGAGGTGCGCGCGCCGCTCCACGCGCAGCTCCGCCTCGGCACGACGCGCGACCAGCGGCGCGCCGAGACCCGAGCGGACGGCGCGCGCCCGGAAGCCGTGCACGCCCATCGCGATCGCGGGGCGCAGCTCGCCGTACGAGAAGCCGTCCACCACGAGCGGCAGCTCGGGCGCGGCCACGTGCACGCGGCCGACGGGCAGCGTGACGTCGCAGCTCGAGACGGAGAACGTGCCGTCCGCGTTCGTGAACGCGCGCGCGAGCGCCACGCCGTAGAGGTCGCACGCGCGGCGGAAGCGGCGCCGGTACGGCCCGGGCAGCGGCTCGGGGCCGCCGCCGAACAGGAACAGGTGCGCGTAGACGCTCGACGCGACGAACAGGTCGCGGTCGCCGCCGCGCTCCGCCGCGACGTACGAGAGCTCCGCGAGCGCGTAGAGGCGCTCGCGGCGGTCACCCGTGAGGGCGAGCGTGTGCAGCGTGCGGAGCGCCTCGACCGGATGCTCCTCCCACGTGCGCTCGAGGTCGGCGCGGCGCAGCGTGACGAGCGCGTCGTCGCTCGGTGCGTCGGCGTTCAGTGCGAACGACGTGAGCTGCGCGTAGACGTCGCGCGTGTCGGCCGCGACGACCTCGACCGGGGCGGCGCAGCCTGCGGCCACGACGAGGAGCAGGGCGGCACAGGCGGAGGGGAGGCGGCGGGAGGGCATGGCGCGCGAGTCTCGGGCGCCGGTCGCGCGCCGTCCAGCGCGTCAGACGCCGGCGTCGCGCGGGAGGCGGTAGCCGCGCACCAGGCCGACGCACCAGACGACGGTGTAGAAGGCGTAGAGCGTGAGCGCGAGCCACGCGCCGCGGAGATCGGCCTCGGCGGCCGCGGCCGCGGCGGCCGCGAGCGCGTCGTGCGCCACCACGACCATCAGCGCGAGCGTCGCCGCGCCGAAGCGCAGGAGCCGCGCGGCCATGTCGGCCGACGTCGCGGCGCGGCGCTCCGGGGCGAGCCAGTACTCGCGGTTCGGCATGTTGATCCAGGTCGCCGGCAGGCGCGGGAGCAGCAGCGGCAGGACCAGGAACGGCAGCGCGATGAGGGCGTACGTGCCGGCGAGCGTCGCGAGGAACGGACCGCGCTCCATCCAGCCGTCGGCGCGGCCGTGCACGTCGAAGTGCGAGGGCACCGTCGCGGGCAGCCGCGGCGCCCACCACCAGAGGTGCGCGTACGCGGAGACGAGCAGCGCGCCGAACCAGAGGGCGCCGCGCCGTGTCCGCTCGCCGTCCGGCCGCACGCGCTCAGACCTCGACGTCGAGGGAGAGGGCCGCGCTGACGAGCACGGTGGTCGGCAGCCGCACCAGAAGGTCGTTGTAGCGCGCGAGATCGGTGCGCGCGCCCTCGGCGATCCCGCCGACGCCGAGGAACACGAGGTGCGCGGAGCCCGACTCCTCGGCGATGACGTCGAACGGCGCGCCCTTGCTGTGCACGATCGTCACGCGCGCCTCGATGCGGCTCGACTCGACGAGGCGCACCATCTCGCGCTCCGACGCCTCCATCTCGGCGACCTCGCGCACGATGCGCAGCAGCCGGATGCGGCAGCCGCGCCAGTCGCGCGTCTCGCGCACGAGGTGCGCGAGGAGCAGCGCGAGGGAGCCGTTGTCGCGGCCGCGCCACCAGATGTCGATGCGCCGGTCGCGTGCGGCGACGTCGGCCGCGACGTCCACGGCGAAGGGGCTGGTGCTCGAGGCGGGGTGCAGGAGCACGACGTTGTAGTGCAGCGCGAAGGCGTCGCGCAGCACGTCGAGGTAGTCCGTCTCGAGGTCGCACGACCAGTAGAGGAGCAGCGTGTTCGGCCGCAGCCCGCCGATGCCGTGGATCTGGCACAGCGCGCGGATGCCCTCGACGTACGACGGAGCGACGGGCACCTCGTAGAAGAACGGCTCGCCGCCCACGCGCGCGAAGCGCTCGAGCTGCGCGATCTGGCTCTTGCGCTCCTCCGCGAGGTCCTGCAGGCGCCCGACGAGCACGACCGCCATCGTGAGGATGCCCTGCGACGAGCCGACCGAACGCGCGAACTGCGCGAGCGGGCGCGCGTCGTCGCCGGGCCGCGTCACCGCGAGCACGACCGGGCGCCAGTTGCGCGCGTCGGGCGGCCGCTCGCCGAGCTTCTGGAGGTAGTCCTTGATGCGCTGGACGTAGTAGCCCCGGCGCGCGTCGGTGGCGTCGGTCTCGAGGCTGCGGCGCGCGAGGTAGAGGCGGATCAGCAGCAGCACGCACACGGCGACGAACGTCGCGAGCGAGTCGATCGCGAACATCACCGCGACGCACACGACCGCGCCGACGAGCGCCGTGCGCCAGCCGGAGAAGCGGAAGCGCGGCCGGAAGCTCGGGTTGCGCGAGAAGCCCTCGACGAACGTCGCGTAGTTCAGGGCGGCGTACGAGAGCAGGAAGAACATCGTCACGACCTGCGCCAGCGCGTTCAGGTCGCCGGCCCAGATGCACGTCAGCGCGATGAGCAGCGTGAGCGTGATCGCGCGTCGCGGCTCGCCGTGGGGCCGGTCGGCCTGCGCGAAGAAGCCCGCGCCCGGGAACAGCGCGTCCGAGCTCATCGCGCGCAGGATGCGCGGCGCGCCCATGAAGCTCGCGAGGGCCGACGACAGGGTGGCGGCGAACACGCCGATGTCCACGAGGGGCGCGACCACGGCCACGCGCTTCAGCGAGAGCGCACCCGGGTCCTCGAGCAGGTGGACGCGGTCCGACGTCCCGGCCAGGAAGACCGGGAGCGCGAGGTAGACCACGAGCGAGACGCCGACGGCGAGGAACGTGCCCGTCGGCAGGCTCTTCGCCGGGTCCTTGAGGTCGCCCGACATCGAGACGCCCTGCGTGAACCCGGTGATCGCGGGGAAGAACACGGCGAACACGGTCCAGAAGGGCACGCCCCCGTGCGCCGCGCCGAGGTTCTCCGCGATGTCGGCCTGCTGGAAGGCCGTCGTCGCCCCCCAGAAGAACGAGACGAGCGCCGCCGCGAGCGCGGCCATGATCACGTACTGCAGCTTCGTGGCGATGTCGGCGCCCCGGTAGGCGACGCCGAAGAGCACGACGCACGTGAGCGTCGCGACGAGCTTGAAGACGGTCGGCGGGGCGAGTGCGACGAGTCCCACGGGAAGCGGCAGGCCGAGCACCTCGGAGGGGATCGCGAGCGAGCCGAGCGCCTGACCGAGCGCCTCCACGAAGCCGACCACGTAGAAGCCCACCGAGACGGACTGTGCGACGTAGAGGACCGCGCCGATCGCCCCGCCGAACTCCAGGCCGAGGGTGCGCGAGATGAGGTAGTAGTCGCCGCCGCCGCGGACGCGCGTGTTCGTCGCGATGACGGCGAGCGAGAGGCTGGTCAGGACGCTGACCGAGTTCGCGATCAGCACGATGAGGATCGTGCGCTCGAGTCCCGCGTTGCCGGTGACCCAGCCGAAGCGCAGGAACATGATCACGCCGAGGATCGTGAGCACGCTCGGCGTGAAGACGCCGCCGAAGGTGCCCAGCGTGCCGCCGCGCTCCGCCGGCGCTTCGGTGTCGGTCGCGGCGTCGGAGGCGGTCATGCGGCGCTCTGGGGGCGGAGTCGCGGCACGGTGTCGTGGCGCCTCAGAACGGCAGGTCCACCTGCTCGCCCGAGCCTGCCTCGCGCTCGCGCTGGTACGCGCTCCCCGCCTCGCATATCGGCAGGAAGTCGCACCACCCGCAGAGGGGGTTCGGCGTCGGCTCGAACGTCTCGCTCTCGGTGGCGGAGAGGATGCGGCCGCAGACCTCGTTCAGGCGCTCCTCGGTGCGCGCCAGGATGCGCTCGTCCGGCGCGTAGCCGACCTCGAGCTCGTCGTTCAGGTACAGGTAGCTGCAGCGCGCGACCTCGCCGCGGAACTTGCGCGTGACGAGCAGCGCGTACGCCGCGAGCTGCAGGTCCTCGTCGGCGATGCGCGCGCGGTCGCGCTCGGACGGCGGCTTGCCGGTCTTGTAGTCGATGACGACGAGCCGCCCGTCCTCGAGCCGGTCGATGCGGTCGATCTTGCCGCCGAGCGTCACGTGCTCCGTCAGGCGCATCTCGTGGAACTGCTCGGCGGTCAGCGGGACCACGCTCGTGTCCTGCGTCTGGAAGAAGCGGTAGAGGATGTTCAGGCCCTTCTGGCCCCAGGCCTTCTCGGCCTCGCGGTCCTCGCCGAACGCCTCCTCGCGCGCCTGCTTCTGCTTCCAGGCGTTGCGCCGGAACGCGCCGCGCCCCGCCCACGCGTCGCGCAGCAGCGCGCAGAGCTTCTCGTACGTGCGCTCGCCGAGGGGCGTCGTCGCGAGGTCGAAGAACGCCTGCAGTGCGTCGTGCACGGCGTTGCCGAGCACGAGGTGCGGGCTCGACTTCATGTACTTGCGGCGCAGGTCGGGGTCGCGCGAGTACTGGTACTTGCGCGGGCAGTTCAGGTACGTCTCGATCTGCGTCGGGAAGATCTTCATCGCGGGCCGATCGTACCGCGCGGGCGGTCCGGACGCGCCCGCCGTGTCGGTGCCGCCGGCCGGGTAGCCTCCGTCCATGCAGGAAGGCTCCGTCGAGGGGGTGCGCGCGTTCGCGGAGCGCGTCGCGCGCGAGGTCGCCGCGCTCCCGGTCGCGCGCCGCAGCCGTGCAGGCGCCCTGCGGGCGGAGCTCGACGGCCACTCCTTCGCGGCGCCGCGGGCCGCTGCGGACGTGCTCGCGGACGTCGAGGCGCTGCTCCGCCGCCACGCCGTGCACGTCACCCACCCGCGCTACTTCGGGCTCTTCAACCCGAGCGTGCCGCCGACCGCCGTCGCCGCCGCCGCCCTCTGCGCGGCGTACAACGTGCAGGAGGCCGTGTGGGCCCACGCCCCGGGCGCCGTCGAGATGGAGCGCCGCGTGCTGCGCTTCCTCGCGGGGCGCATCGGCTGGGACGCCGACGCCTCGGACGCGCACTTCACGTCGGGCGGGCAGGAGTCCAACCTGACGGCCGTCGTCGTGGCGCTGGTCCAGGCGTTCCCGGACGTGCGCGAGCACGGCGTGCGCGCGCTGCCGTCGCAGCCCGTGCTGTACGCGTCGGACGAGGCGCACGACTCGCTCGTGCGGGCGGCGCAGGTGACGGGACTCGGGCGCGCCGCAGTCCGCCGCGTCGCGCTGGACGCCGCGCGGCGTCTCGACGTCGCGGTACTTCGCGAGTTGGTCACGGCGGACCGCGCCGCGGGACGCGCGCCGTTCCTGGTCGTCGGCACGCTCGGGACGACCGCGGCCGGCGCGATCGACCCGCTGCCCGAGATCGCCGACCTCTGTGCCGGCGAGGGGCTCTGGTTCCACTGCGACGCGGCCTGGGGCGGCGGCGTCCTGCTCTCCGATCGACTCGCGCCGCTCGCGCGCGGGGTCGAGCGCGCCGACTCCGTGACGTGGGACGCCCACAAGTGGCTCTCCATGCCGATGGGCTCGGGCATGTGGTTCTGCCGTCGGCGCGAGGCGGTCGCCGCCGCGTTCGAGCTGCACTCGGCGTACATGCCGCGGGGCGGGGCGACGGACGACCCGCACGCGCGCTCGCTGCAGTGGTCGCGGCGCGCGATCGGCGTCCCGCTCTTCGCCGTCCTCGACGAGTTGGGCGCCGCCGGGCTGGCGGCTCTGGTGGAGCACCAGACCGAGCTCGGCAGGCGCCTGCGCGAACTCCTTGCGGCAGCGGGCTTCGCGCTCCTGAACTCGACGCCGCTCCCGCTCGTCTGCTTCAGTCACCCCCGGATCGCCTCGGGCGAGGTCGCCGCGGGGGCGGTCGCGCGCCGGGTCGTCGCATCCGGCCGGGCCTGGCTCTCGGCGGTCCGCCTCGGCGCGAGCGGGACGGCGCTCCGCGCGTGCGTGACTTCCTACCGCACGGGGGACGATGATCTCCGCGCGCTGGTGGACGCCGCACGCGCGGCGGTCGAGGCCGAAGCGGCCCGAAAGGGACCGGGAAAGGAATCGTCCAGCTCGAAAGAATGACATTTACGATAGGTGCCGCATGCCGGAAGCGCGGCACCCCTCCCCGAGCGACTCTGCGCCGTCTGCGCGCGCGGCGCGCCTCCTGCGCCGCCACGCTCCGGACTACGCCGCGCGCACCGACGACGCCCGCGTGCTCGGTGACTCCGGTCGCGAACGCAACGTGCTGGTCGTGTTCAGCGTCGACGGCGAGACGTACGTGCTGAAGCGCTTCGGCACGCGGCCCGGCGACGCGGTGCGCACGCTGCTCCGCCCGATCTCGCGTCACGTGGCGCGGGCGTTCGTCTTGTGGGGAGTCGCGCGCGAGCGCGCGGCCAACGAGTACGCCACGATCCGCCGCTTCCGCGAGGCCGGGCACGCGACGTTCGACCTCGTCGCGCAGACGTCGCCCGTCGCCCTCCTCTACCGCCACCACCCCGGGCGGCACCTGCGCGCCGCGTTGCGCGACGCGCCGGAGACGCTGCGTCCAGCGCTCGTCCACCGTTTCGCGAGCGACGTGGGCCGCCGCCAGGCACAGGCCCTCGCCGACGGCGACCGGTCGCTCGTTCACGGCCACCCGCGCGTCCAGCATGCGTACCTGACAGCGGACGACGAGCTCCTGCACTTCGACTTCGAGGCGATCCCGAACGACGCCCTGCCCCTCGAGACGCTGCTCGCGTACGAGGCGGACCGCCTGCTCGGGAGTCTCGCGCGCTTCGCGCAGACGGCGACGCGGGAGTGTCTCGACGCGGCCGCCGACGGCCTCGGCGCCGCGGCGATGGCGCGGTGGCGCGGACTCCCGCGCCGCGCGAGCGTGTTCGCCGGCAACCGCCCGCTCCTCGGCCGCATGGCCGCCGACCGCCTGCTCACGGGCGAGTCGCTGGTCGTCGCGTAGGAGCCTGTCCGAGAAACCCGTCGAGGATCGGCTTCGTCCAGGTGCGCCGGGCGTCGTGCCGCGCAGGCGAAGCCGCTGCCGAAGCATCATCGAGCCTGCGCGGTGCGGCCAACGGCGTGCCTGGGCGGAGCAGCCGCTGCGGAACCGCGTGCGACGTGGCTCGCTCCCCGGTTCCGACGGGTCTCTCGGACAGGCTCCTGACGGGAACCAGCGCGCTCCGGCGGCGTCCCAAGGCGGATGCCCGCGCGCCCGACACCTCTCGCTCTCGCCGCAGCTCTCGCCCTGCTGACCTGCCCGACCGCGCTCCACGCCCAGGAGCCGCCGGACGCGCTCGCACGGGCCGAGACCCTGCTCGCCGCGGGGCGCCCCGACGCGGCGCTGCGCGAGATCCGCGCGGCGCTCGACGCGTGCCCCGAAGGCGAGCGGCTCGCGCTCTGGTCGCTGCCGTTCGGCGACGTCACGGTGCGCGCGGCGTTCGGGGCCGCGGACCGCATCCACCTGCTCGTCGACGTGCCGCGCGGCGGCGCCAGCGCGCTGCTGCCGGACGCGCCCGCGGAGCGCGTCGGCGACGACGGTGCGCTCTACGACTTCGACACGCTCGTCGCGTGCGTGGACGCGCGCACGGGGCGCGTCGCGTGGACGCGGCGCATCGGCGGCGGCCCCGACGCGGCCGTGGCGCCCGACGGGCGCTTTGTCTTCTGGCGCGACCGCGTCGTCGTGCTCGACGCCGCCCGCGGCGACGTGCTCATCGACCACGCACTCGGGGAGCGGATCGACGGCGTGCTGCTCGACGACGTCCCGCTCGTCGCCACGCGCCGCGCGCTGCCGGAGGGCCCGGCGCGGCTCTACTCGTGCGCGACGCGCGGCGTCGTGCCGACCGAAGTCGAGCGCCTCGCCGGTCTCTCCGCGGACGAGACGCGCCTCGTGCGCGTCGAGCCGCGGCTCGCGTCACCGGGCGGCCGCGTGCGAGTCGAGCTGAGCGATCTCCGCAGGGACGGAGCGGCGCCCGCCGTCCACACGCGCGACGGCGCCGCGTTCGCGCACGCGGTGTGGACCGGCAACGACGTCGTGGTGGCGCTCGGCGGACGCGACGCGCTCGCGGAGGTCGTGCGCCTGCGCGGCGCCGACGCGACACCGCTCTGGCGCGCGGAGCTCGTGCGCGGCGTCGCCTGGCCGGGCTTCGACACGCTGCGCGGCAACGGAACGACGCGCGACACCTGGGACGCGCTGCAGGTCGTGCCCGAGGGCGCGCTCGTCGTCGCGGGCGACGGCGTGGTGCACCTGTTCGACCTCGGTGACGGACACGAGCGCGGACGCGTCGGCGGTCCGGCGATCCACCTCGCGGGTCCGCTCGTCGTCGATGCGAGCGTCGTCCTGCTCGGCGACCGCGGGCTGCGCGCCGTGCCCCTCGCGCGCCTCGTGCACGACGCCGTGCCGCGCGAGGCGCGGCTGCGTGCGCTCGAACTGCGTGCGCTCACTGCGCTCGGGCGCCGCGACGACGCACGCGAGGCTGTGCGACGTCTCACGACCGACGAGCCGTTCCTGACCGACGCCTGGACGCTGCGCGCCGAACTCGAGGACGGCGCGGACGCGCTCGCGGCGCGCTGCCACGTGATGGCGCTCACCGGCGACGAGGAGGACGCGCACCTGCGCGCGACGCACCGCCTCGTGCGCCGCATCCCGCTCGACGGCGACGTCACGTCGCCCCTGGTGCTCTCGGACGGGCTCGTCGTCGCCGCGTCACGTGCGGGACGTGTCGTCCGGATCGATCCGTTCTCGCTGCGCACGGTCGAGAGGCGCTCGCTCGGGGTCGGCATCGTGGACGCCGCACTCGAGCAGCGTCTGCTGCTCACCGACGACGACTTCCGCACGCGCCCGGCCGCCGTCGATGACGCCGCTGCGCCCGCGGCGTGGACCGCGGTCAGCGGGTACGACGGTCCCGTCGTGCGCGACGGACCGCGCCTCGTGCGCCCGCTCGCCGGCGGCGCGCTGCGTGTCCTCGAAGGCGGCGGCGTCCGCGAGCTCGCCTGCCCGCTCGGCCCCGACGCCATCGGCCGCTGGAGCATCCACCGCGGTGATGCGTCGATCGCGGGCGCGCGCGACGTCGGGTTCGGCGACGGCGGCCTCTACGCGCTCGACGACGCGCTGCGCCCCGTGCGGCGCCTGCTCGACCTGCGCGAGGAGCACGCGGGCGGACGCGTCGAGCTGTTCGCGGCGACACGCTCGCACGTCGCGCTCGTCGTGCGGAGCGGCGCCGCGACGACGCTGGAGTTGCGCGATGCGCAGACGCTCGCGGTACTCCGGCGCGTGCCGGACGTGCGCATCGACGGCGCCCCGCCCCGCGCCGGACAGCTCGTCGCGCGCCCCGACGGCCTCGGGTTCGTGCTCGCGGGCGACGAGGTCGTGCTGCTGCCGCTCGAGCCGGACGCGCCGCCGGTCCGCTTCGACTTCGGCCCGGCGCCCGGCGCCGCCGTGCCCGTCGTCCACTACCTGCACGTGCCGTTCTTCGGCGCGCCGCTGCTCGCCGCCGGCCGTGCGTTCGTGCCCGCCCGCGACGGCGCCGTCTACGTCTTCGAGTAGGCGGGGAGCGCGCCCTCGACCAGATCCGCCGCCGCCTTCCGCGCGTCGCCCTCGCGCACGCGCGTTGCGGCGCGGCGGGCGCTCGCGGCGATGTCGGCGTCGGCGAGGAGCGCGCGCAGGGCATCGGTCGCGCGGCGCTCGGTGTAGCGCGCGAGCGGCAGCACGGTGCCCGCGCCGGCCTCGGCGACGCGCGAGCCGTTGTCGAGCTGGTCGAAGCCCATCGGCACGACGAGCTGCGGCACGCCGGCCGCGAGGCCCTGCGCCACCGAGCCGATGCCGCCGTGCGAGACGAACGCGGCGGCGCGCGGCAGCACGGCACCGAACGGCGCGTACTGTGCGTGGCGGGCCGCGTCGTCGGTCAGGCCGCGCACGGCGTCGGCGTTGACGGTGACGAGCAGCGCCCGACGCCCGAGCGCGCGCGCTGCGGCCGCCGACGTACGGAGGAAGGGGCCCGTGTGGATGTTGGCGGAGCCGAGCGTGAACACGAGCGGCGCGTCGCCGTCTGCGAGCCATGCGTCGAGCGCAGGATCCGGAGCGCGCGTGTCGCCGTCGTCGAACAGCGGGAACCCGAGGCAGTGCACGTTGCGCGGCCAGTCGGGCTGCGGCGTCCCGAACCACGCGGGGAAGAGAGCGGCGACGGCGTGCGCGTCGTTCAGCCAGTGCTGGAAGACCCGTCGCACCGGCGCGAGTCCGTGCTGCGCGCGCACGGCGTTCAGCTTCGGGCAGACGATGCCGTCCACCATCACGTCGGCGAGCCGGTAGGTGAGCCGCTTCCACCACGTGGGCGACGCCGGCGGCATCCACACGCCGAGGAACTGCGGCGGGCGGTGCACGGAGCGGAGGATCGACGGTGCGAGGTGACCGAGCACGAGCGGCGTGCCGGTGATCTCGGCCGCGCAGTGCGCCGCGAACGCCAGCGTCGATCCGAAGAGCACGGTCTCGCCCGGGCGGATGCGTTCCAGCAGCGCGGCGAGCGTCGGCTCGAGCAGGTGCTCGACCGTCGAGCCCATCACGACCTTCCCGCCCTTCATCGGGTGCCAGAGGTCGGGGTTCCGCGTGAGTTCGTCGTAGGCGGACGCGGGTGCGACGGCGTGGAACCCGACGCCGGCGCGCGTCACCGTGTCGCGGAAGTGCTCGTTCGTGAGAAGCACGACCTCGTGCCCGCGCGCGACGAGCTCACGCGCGACGCCGACGAACGGGTGGACGTCGCCCGCGCTGCCGACGCACTCGACGAGGACCAGCATGCGGAGCTCCCGGTGCGGGTGCTACGACGCGGCCGCGCCCGCCTCGCGCGCGGCCTCGGCCGCGTCGAGCCGCCGGACGGTGCGCACGATGAACGCGATCACGCACGCGCCGAGCGTCAGCACCGACACGATCATGAAGACGATCGACCACTGGAAGCCGGCCGCCGCGCTGCCGCTGTCCTCGGCGACCGCCGAGGCGCAGTTCGGTCAGCCGAACGCCTGGCTGGGGAGCAGCCAGAGCAGCGCGAAGAGGCCGGCCAGGAGGTTGCGCGTGCGGGTCACGGAGCGCCGAGGCTACCGCGACCGCGTGGGCAGCGGGGCGCGGATTGCGCGGCGCGGCGGCCTACGTGGCGCCGCCGAGGCGTGGGGCGACGTGGTAGAGCATCACGTAGACCAGCACGCCCGTGACGGAGACGTAGACCCAGATCGGGTACGTGATCCGCGCGATGGCGCGGTGCGCGTCGAAGCGCTGCTTCCACGCGAGCCAGAGCGTGCGCACGGCGAGGAAGGGGACGAGTGCCGCGAGCAGGGTATGCGAACCGAGCAGCACGAGGTACGCCGTGCGGATCCAGCCCGCGGCGGGGAAGCGCGGGGCGCCGCAGAGCGCGCGGCGCGTCACGTACGAGACGAGGAAGAGGCACGACGTCGCGAACGCCGCGAGCATCAGCGCGCGGTGGCGCGGCACGTCCTTCCGGCGCACGGCGCGGCGCCCGAGCACGAGCAGCACGCCCGCGGTCAGGTTCAGGAGCGCGTTCAGCGCGGCGAGGGCGGCGGCCACCGGCGCAGCCTACTCCGGCGACTGCGCGCGCAGGCGCGCGACGTCCGCCACGACCTTCGCGGTCCAGCCCTTGTCGCGCAGCGGCTCGTACGCCCCGCGGCAGCGCCCCTTCGTGTCGATGAGGAAGAACTTCATCGAGTGCGCGAGCGGGTTGCCGCCGTCGCCGACCTGGAACTCGTCGTGCGTGATCGAGTTGACGAACTCGATGGGCATGCGCGCGAACAGCCAGCGCTCGGGGTCGGCCTCGTACATCTGCGCGTAGTCGGCGAGGACGTCGGGCGTGTCGCGCTGCGGGTCCACGGTGATCGAGACCAGCACGAGGTCCGGGATCGCGCTCAGGCGCTCCTGCGAGCGCGACATCGCGCTCATCATCGGGGGGCACGGACCGGAGCAGGACGTGAACACGAAGTCCACGAGCACGTACCTGCCGCGCAGCGCGCCGAAGGTCATCTCCTTCCCGGAGCGCTCGACGAAGCGGAACTCCTCGGGCAGCTCGCCGACGGGCTCCGCGAAGAGACCCGAGTCGCCCTGGAGCTCGCTCGGGCCCGGAGCGTCGGCAGGCTCCACGGGGTCGCTCATGTCGATCACGACGGGCGCCGGGTCGGCGGGCTTCGCATCGGTCGGTGTCTCGTCCGAGCACGCGCCGAGCGTGGCGAGTGCGGCGAGCCCGAGGGCGAGCGGGACGTACCTGATCTCAGGCTTCATCTCAGGTCTCCACGCGTGCGGCGTCCGACGACGAACCAGGCCGCGCCGAAGAACAGCGCCGCGAAGGCGGCGCTCGCTGCGAGGGAAACCCCCATCGGCGGCAGATCCTGCCCGGGAAGTCCGCCCGGGTAGAGCGCGTGGCGGAACGCAGCGACGCCGTACGTGAGCGGGTTCGCGAACATGATCGCGCGCAGCCAGGGCGGCGCGCCGCCGAGCGGCAGGAACGCGCCCGACAGCAGCCAGAGCGGCATCACGAGCAGCATCATCACGGCGTGGAAGCCCTGGACCGAGTCCATGAGCCAGCCGCCGGCCAGGCCCAGCGCCGTGAGCGCGAACGCGATCAGCGCGAGCACGACGAGCGACAGCGCGAACGTGCCGACGCTGAGCGGCACTCCCGCCACCGGTGCGAGGCACAGGAAGACGACGCCCTGACCGAGCGCGAGCGCTCCGCCGCCGGCGACCTTCCCGAGCACGATCCCGCTGCGCGAGACGGGGGCGACGAGCACGGACTGCAGGAAGCCCTCGTTGCGATCCTGGATCAGCGAGAAGGTCGCGAAGACGGCCGTGAACACGATCACCAGCACGACCATGCCGGGGAACAGGAACTCGTAGGAGCCCTGGCCGGCGCCCGTGCCGACCCGGAGCGAGCCGCTGAAGCCCGCGCCGAACAGCACCCAGAAGAGCAGCGGCTGGACCAGCGCGGACACCACGCGGTTGCGCTGTCGCAGGAAGCGCACGATCTCGCGGCGGAAGAGCGTCCAGGCCGGCAGCCACGTCATGCGGCGAAGCTCCGGCCCGTACGCTCCAGGAACACGTCCTCGAGCGTCGGGCGCCCCACGCTGACCGACGCGACCTGGTCGCCGAGTTCGGCCAGCATGCGCGCGACGAGCGGGCCGCCGTCGCCCGTGCGCACGCGCACCACGCCGCCAACCGCCTGCGCCTCGACGCCGAGGCGCTCGCGCACGGCGCGCAGGAGCACGTCGGCCCGGTCGGTCGCCGCGGGCTCCGCGGTCACGACGTCGCCGCCGAGTCCGGTGCGCAGTTCGTGCGGCGTGCCGAGCGCGACGAGACGCCCCGCGTCGAGGATCGCCACGCGGTCGCAGCGCTCGGCCTCTTCCATCAGGTGCGTCGTGACGAGACTCGCGACGCCTTCGTCGCGCAGCGCCGCGAGGTGGTCCCAGAGCTCGCGGCGCGCGGCCGGGTCGAGTCCGTTCGTCGGCTCGTCGAGCAGCAGCAGGCGCGGCCCGTGCAGGAGCCCCTTCGCGAGCTCCACGCGGCGCTTCTGCCCGCCCGACAGAGCGCCGACGCGCTCGCGCGCGCGCTCGGCGAGTCCGGCGCGCGCGAGGCCGTCCGCGATGCGCTGCGAGAGCTCGCGGCCGCGCAGCCCGTACAGGTGCCCCTGGTGCAGCAGGTTCTCGCGCACGGTCAGGTGCACGTCGAGCGACGACGACTGGAACACGACGCCGATCGCGCGGCGTGCCTCGGCGCTCTCGGTCGGGAGCGCGTGGCCGAAGATCCGCGCGCTGCCGCCGCTCGGCGCGAGCAGCGTGCACGCGACGCGGAAGAGCGTGGTCTTGCCGCTGCCGTTCGGGCCGAGCAGGCCGAAGAGCTCCCCCGCGCGCACGGCGAAGGTCACCGCGTCGAGAGCCGTCCGTCCGTCGTACGCGCGCGTGAGGCCGTCGAGTTCGAGCGGCGCGGGCACGGCGCTCATCGGCAGAGCGCGAACGCGACGAGCACCAGCGGCAGGTGCACGAGCGACGCGCGCAGCACGAGCCGCGCGTCGGCGTCGCGGCGGCGCAGCGCGAAGAGCGCACCGCACGCGACGAGGCCCGCGCCCGCGGCGGCGGCGATCACGAAGTAGGTCGTCCCCGCGAGGCCGAGCGGGACGGCGCACATCGACACGAGCAGCGTGAGGAGCGACTGCACGACCACCTGACGGCCCGTCGCGCCGCTGCCGTCGGTGACGACGGGCAGCATCGCGTAGCCCGCGCGCGCGTAGTCGTCGCGGTAGAGCCACGCGATCGCGAGGAAGTGCGGGAGCTGCCAGGCCGCGATGAGCGCGAACAGGAACCAGGCCGCCGGGGAGAGCTGCCCGCTCGCCGCCGCCGCGCCGATCAGCGGCGGCAGCGCACCCGGGAGCGTGCCGACGAGCGTGTTCAGCGACGTGCGCGTCTTCAGCGGCGTGTAGACGAGCACGTAGCTCACGAGCGTCGCCGCGGCGAGCGCCGTGGCGAGCGGCGTCGATGCGACCGCGAGGAGTGCCAGGCCCAGCACCGACAGCACGCCGCCGAACACCGCCGCCTCGCCGGGCGCGACGCGCCCCGCGGGCACGGGCCGCTCGCGCGTGCGGACCATCAGCACGTCGCGGTCGCGCTCGAGCACCTGGTTGAGTGCGCTGGCGCCCCCGGCCACGAGCCCCGCGCCGGCGAGCGTCGCGGCGAACGCGGCGGCGCTGCCGGAGACGCCCACCTCGGCCCACCAGCCCGCCGCGACGGCGAAGACGGCCATGCCGTTCAGGCGCGGCTTCGTGAGCGCGGCGGCGTCGGCGAGGCGCTGCGCCAGGCCGGGCGACTCGATGCGCACGTCGTCGACGCTCATGCGTGCACCGCCGCCGCGCGTGCCTCGGGCGCCGCGTCGCCCGCGCCGCCGCCGAGCACCTCGTCGCGCACGCGCTCGTCCGTGGGCATGCCGTACACGCGGAACGTCCGGAGCAGCAGGCCGAACGCCGCCGCGAGGATCAGCGCGCCGACCACCACGTGCGCGTTCACGATCGCGATCTCGTGCAGCGCGTGCTCGTGCTGGCGGCGGCCGGCGGCGTCGATCAGGTACGACCAGAGGCCGAGACCGACCTGCGCCGCGAAGAGCACGCCGAGGAGGGCGGCGGGCCGCCGGAGCAGCGTCAGCTCGCGCGGCTGGTCGGCGCCGGCGGTCAGCACGAGGCGCACGACCGCGATCGCGACGAGCAGCGCGAACATCGCGTGGACCT
The DNA here is from genome assembly GCA_937996235.1 of uncultured bacterium. GTDB lineage: Bacteria > Planctomycetota > JAJSAM01 > JAJSAM01 > JAJVHW01 > CALKVK01. The sequence continues at coordinate 181,564 of CALKVK010000029.1, forward strand.
CGCGCGCGAAGATGCCGTGGCGCGCGGCCGCGCCGAGCACGAGCTGCACGAAGAGCAGCGCGACGGTCACGATCGACAGCTTCATGAGGCGCAGCGCGTCCGCGTCGAGCCGGCGCCCGCCGGCGGCCGTCCACCACGGCGACAGCGCAGACGCCAGCGCCACGAGCACGCACAGGAACACCTGCGCGGTGACGGAGTGCAGCAGCGGCCACGGGTTGCCGAGCATCGTCAGCACGCCGAGGCCGCCGAGCACGCCCTGCACGATCACGAGTCCGAGGGCGGACCACGCGAGGATGCGCACGCCGCGGCGCGGCACGGCGAGCTGCACGGAGACGGCGAGCAGCGCCGTCAGCAGCCCCATCACGGCGGCGATGAGACGGTGCACGAACTCCGCGCGCAGCGCGGCCGGACCCAGCATCGCGCGGATGCTGTCCATGCCCGGCACGACGTCGTAGTACATCGTCGGCCAGTCGGGGATCGACAGGCCGCCGTCGCGCGTCTTGACGTTCGCGCCCGCGAGCAGCAGGAACACGCACCAGGCCACGCAGGTCCCCGCGACGGCTCTCACCCACGCGGGGGACGCGGACCTCTGCACCTGCACGAGCAGCTCCTCGGGACGGCGGCTCCGCCTACTTCGCGCCGGCCGTGGCGGTCAGGTCGCGGTTCTGCGGCAGCCAGTCCTCCTCGACCTCGGGCGAGCTGTACTCGTACGGGCCGCGGTAGACGGTCGGGAGCGACGGACCGAAGTTGCCGTGGGGCGTCGGCGTGGGCGCCGCCGACCACTCGAGCGTGTTGGCGTTCCACGGGTTCTGCTCGGCCTTGCGACCCTTGAAGATGCTCCAGAGCACGTTGCCGAGCAGCAGGAGCTGCGTGCAGCCGAGCAGGATCGCGCCGTGCGTCATCGCCTTGTTCAGCGGCAGCATGCCGTCGATGTAGACGTACTTCGTGAACGGGTTCTGCGTGCGGCGGTGCATGCCGTGCAGGCCGACGACGTGCATCAGGAAGAACGTCATGTTGAAGGACACGAGCGTCAGCCAGAAGTGCACGTAGCCGAGCTTGTAGTTCATGTGGCGCCCGAACATCTTCGGGAACCAGTAGTAGATGCCCGCGAACGCGCCCATCAGGCTGCCGCCGAAGAGCACGTAGTGGATGTGCGCGACGATGAAGTACGTGTCGTGGATGTGCGCGTCCACGGGCGTCGCGGCCATGAAGATCCCGGAGAGGCCGCCGATCACGAACATGCTCACGAACGCGAGCGCGAAGCACATCGGCACCGTGAACTGGATCGTGCCGCGCCAGAGCGTGGCGAGCCAGTTGAACGTCTTGATGGCGCTCGGCAGCGCGATCATCATCGTCGAGAGCATGAAGGTCATGCCGAGAGCGGGGTTCATGCCGCTCTGGAACATGTGGTGGCCCCACACGATGAAGCCCAGCCCCGCGATGCCCGAGATGGAGTACACCATCGGGCGGTAGCCGAAGATCGGCTTGCGCGAGAACGTCGCGAGGATGTCGGACACGATGCCCATCGCGGGCAGGATCATGATGTAGACGGCGGGGTGGCTGTAGAACCAGAACAGGTGCTGGTACAGCACCACGTTGCCGCCGCCCGAGGCGAACGCGAACGGGTTCGTCGTGACGTCGAGGCCCTGCGAGAGCCCGGCGGGGATGAAGAAGCTCGACCCCCACAGGCGGTCCATCGTCAGCATGAGCATGGCCGACGACAGCACGGGCGTCGCGAGCAGCGAGAGGACGCTCGTGATGAACATCGCCCACACGGTCAGCGGCATGCGGAACATGCGCATGCCCGGCGCGCGCATCGTCACGATCGTCGTGATGTAGTTGACGGCGCCCATCACGGAGGACGCGCCGACCAGGATCACGCCGAGGCACCAGAGCGTCTGCCCCTGGCCGCCGAGGTAGCTGAGCGGCGGGTACGAGGTCCAGCCGGCGCCCGGTGCGGTCTCGGGGCCGCCGCCGATCACGAACGACGCGCTGAAGATGACGAGCGCCGGCCACATCAGCCAGTACGACAGCGCGTTCAGGAAGGGGAACGCCATGTCGCGCGCGCCGATCATCAGCGGGATGCAGAAGTTGCCGAACGCGCCGATGAGCATCGGGATGACGACCAGGAAGATCATCACCGACGCGTGCATCGTGAAGGCCATGTTGTAGACGTCGCCGCCGGCCACGCCCTTGCCCTCGCCGTACATCGCCTCGAGGATCGAGCCGAGCACGGGGATGCGCGTGTCCGGGTACGCGAGCTGCCAGCGCACGATCAGCGCGAGCGCGCCGCCCACGAACAGCATGAAGAGCGTCGTGAGCAGGAACTGGCGCCCGATCATCTTGTGATCGTGCGACCAGACGTACTTGCGGAAGAAGCCCGGCTCGTGGTGCGAGTCGTGGCCGTGGGCGTCGTCGTGGGACGCCGCGTGGGTCGCGCCGCTCACTAGAACTCCTCGTCGTCTTGCGACGCTTCGGGGTCGGGGCTGTCCTCTTCACCGAACAGCAGGACGCCGCGCGAACGCCGCGGCTTGCCCTTGATCTCGCGCGAGTCCTGCCAGTGCCAGCGCTGCCAGATGAGACCGGTCGTGCTGTCCTCCGGACCGCGCAGCGAGTTGGGAGGCAGCCGCAGCGTCGTCGGCTGGCCGGCGACCCACTTCTCGTAGTCCTCGTCGGGGACGACGTACAGACGCGCGGACATCGCCGAGTGCTGCGAGCCGCAGAGCTCGGCGCACACGATGTCCCAGTAGTCGAGCTGCTTCTCCACCCCGTCGCGGTCGGCGACCGGCTGACGCGCGGAGGAGAGCTTGTCGGCGCGGAACCAGAGCTTCGTGTGGAGCCCCGGCACCGCGTCCTGCTTGAAGCGGAAGTTCGGCAGGAAGAAGCTGTGGATGACGTCCATCGCCCGCAGCTCGATGTTCACGGGGCGGTCCACCGGGACGACCATGATGCCCGTCGAGTAGCGGTCGTCGGCCGTGTTGAACGCGCCGTCCGGACCCGGATAGCGGAAGTTCCACTCGAACTGCTTCGCGAAGACCTGCACCTCGATGGCGTTCGCGTTGTCCTCGGGAACGGCGCTCTTCATGCGCTTCCACATGCCCGCCTGGTAGACGGCGAGGAGCACGAGCACGAGCGCCGGCAGCACGGTCCACGTCATCTCGACCGCGTGGTTGCCGTGCGTGTACTTGGCCCGCGCACCCTTGCGCGCGCGGTAGCGGAACAGGAAGTAGACGAGCGCCGCCTGCACGCCGACCAGCGTGGCGCCGGTCACGTACACGATCAGGTAGATGAGCTCGTCGACCTCGCGGGCCACGGGGGACGCGGCCTCGGGGAGGAGGTGGAGCGGGTCGCCGCTGCAGCCCGCCGCGAAGAGCGCCGCGAGCAGGGGCAACGCGAGCGCGGAGAGGCGCGTGCGCCGCGTGGGTGTCAAGTCGGGAACCTCCGGTCTCTGGCGCCGCAGGGTGCGCACGCGACGGCCCGCCCCGGGGTCGCCCGGAGCGGGCCAGAGGATACGCCGGAGGCTACTTGCCGGACAGCGTCCAATCCACGGCCTTGGCGTCGGCGCCGACCTCGACGTCGAACTCGGCCTCGCCGTACTTCTCGTGCCAGATCGCGAACTTGTACTTCCCGGCCGGCAGGCCCTTGATCTCGAACTTGCCGGAGGCGTCGGTGGTCGCGAAGAACGGGTGCTCGAGCACCCAGCAGTACGCGCTCATCCAGGAGTGCACGTCGCACGTGAAGGGGATCGCCTTGTCGCGCTTCGCGAAGACGAGGGTGTCCTCGGCGCCCGCACCCTGGCCCTTGTTGATCGGGGCGTTGCGCTTCGGCTTCACGTTCACGTTGTGCGTCGTCTGGTCGGAGTTCTTCACGAGGAACGACTGTCCCTCCATGACGCCGAAGACGTGGGGCACGTACATGCAGTTCTTCTGGTCGACGTGGAAGCCGGTCGGCACGGCGTACCCGCCGAAGCCCTTCTGCGGACCGTCCTTCGCGTAGACGAAGACGTTCGGAAGCGTGGTGTCGGCGTTGACCGTGAACTTGGGGTCCGTCGGTCCGCCGTCCGGCCAGGCACCGTTGCAAAACGTGTCGCTCGCCACGTTGATCGGGTTGGCCGTCTCCGCCGTGCCGCCGAACTTGACGGTGCCGGAGATCGAGCCCGTGTGCTCCGCCGCGACGTACGGCTTCGTGTCGCCGCCGCCGCCGCCGCCCGGGTTCGCCGCAGCGGCAGCCGGGGCCTCGCCACCGGTACCGCCGCCCGCTGCCGGCGCGGCCGGCTTCTTCTCTCCGCACGCCGCGAGCGCGACGAGCGCGAGCGCGACGACCACTGCCTGGGCCTGGGCCTTCATCGATCTCCTCCTGGTCGTGGGAAGCTCCGGCGCAACGGCCCCGGCGTCCCGCCCGACGCGGGTGCCGGATCCGGTGCCGCCGACTCGTGCGGGGCGGCCGCCGGGAAGTCGGTCATCTTCGCGACGGGCACCCCCGATTCAAGAAACTCCGCCAGCCGGGGCGGACGTCCCGCCGGCCCCGAGCCTGCGAGAGCGGGCCGCGTCGCGGGGTCTCAGCGCGGCTGCCGCGCGCGGATCGACGCGGCCGCCCAGCGCGCCGTCGCGCGGACCTCCTCCGCGAACGGGGAGCGCGCGTCCGCGATCTCCGCCAGCGCGACCGCGTCGCTCTCCGTGCCGACGAGGGCCAGCGCCGCGGCGGCGTTCTCGACGTGCTCCGGCTCGGGACGCAGCACGACCACGGACGCGCCGGCCGCGACGTCGTCGCCGGCGCGCACGGGCTGCTCCGCGACGGTGCCGGCGAGCTCGGACCGCAGCTCGAGCTCGCTGCCGTCCGCAGCGCGGAGGCGCGCGACCATGCCGCCCTCGCGCACTGCCGACTCGAGCGCGACCACGCTCTCGACGCGTGCCGCGAGCGGTGCGCGCACCGTCACGGGCGCGAGCATCGCGCGCAGCACGGGGAGGGCGGCGCCATCCCCCGTCTTGGCGAGAGCCAACGCCGCGTTCCTGCGCACGAGCTCCGAGCGGTCGTCGGCGACGAGCTCGCGCAGGCGCTCCGTGAACTCGGGCCGCCGCGCATCGAACTGCATGCACCACGCCGCGGCGACGCGCACGGCGTCCTCGGCGCGACGCGACGCGCCGACCAGGCCCGGCGCGAAGCGGTCCATCCCGGGCCGGCCCTCCTCGAAGCGCACCGACAGTTCGTGGATCGCGTGCTGGACGGCGCGCGGCGACGCGTCCGTCCGCAGGTTCTCGGTCAGCTCCGCGTCGTCGAGGCGCGACGCGAACGTGGTGCCCCACCAGAACAGGCCCGGGACGAGCACGCACGCCGCGGCGAACGCGAGGAGGAGGAGCGGACCGCGGACACCGCCGCGGCGCCGGCCGGCAGGACCGCGCATGCCGCGAGTCTCGGGTCCCGGACCGGCCGGACGCACCGGTTTCCCGGCGTCCGGCCGGGCCGGATCAGCGCTTCTGGTAGGCGCGCAGCCGGTCGAGGTAGCGCACGAGCAGGTCCACGACGTCGCCGTGGTACTGCGCGAGCTGCGGCGCGTTCGCGTTCTCGAAGACGCGCCGCGGCGGGTGCACGTGCCAGTCGGCGCCGCACGCCGGGTTCGGGCACGTATCGAGCTTGCCGGTCGCCACCTCGAACTGGTGGATCGTGTCGTTGTCGAAGCGCTGCGAGCAGCGCGTGCACTCGGCCTTGAACAGCGACGTCATGCCCGTGTCGGGCTGCATGCCGGCCGGGTACGAGATCCACGGCCGCATCCACTCCGGGCGCAGGCGGCGCGCCGCGTAGTCGAGGTTCGGCGCCTTCGTCTCCGTGGTCGCGGCCATGCCGGTGACGACGTGGCACTGGAGGCACGGGCCGTTGTCCCAGACCGACTTCGCCAGCGCCTGCTCCTCGTCCGTGAGCGGCGCGAGCTGCGGCGGCTGGTAGACGTCGGGCTGGTCGGAGAGCGCGTCGAAGAAGCGCACGAGCGTGCGGATCTCGCCCTGCGTGAACATGAACGTGGGCATCCGCACCGGCAGGTGCGCGCGCACCGACTGCGGCTCGGCCGTGCCGCCGCCGAGCGACGGGTCCGCCAGGAACTCCGCGAGCCAGTCGGGCCGCGTGCGGAAGCCGGTGCCGACGAGCGACGGCGGGTACTTCTGGTCCGGCGTCTTCTCGGGGAACAGGTCGGGCAGCGAGCGGATCGCCGGCACCTGGCCGGGGCGGATCTGGTGGCAGCCCTCGCAGTTGTACTTGCGGATCAGCCACCACCCGTCGCGGAGCGCCTGGCCGCGGTCGTCGGGGTGGTACTTGATCGAGTCGGGCAGCGCGTCGGGCTCCGCCGTGCCGATCAGGAGGCTCGCGAGGTCGAGGATCTCCTGGCCGCCCAGGTTGAACTTCGGCATGCGCAGGCGCGCCGTGCGGTCGAGGTTCTTCGCCGCGTCGTACAGATCGGGCTCCGCCAGCTTGTGGGCGGCGAAGCCGCGGTGGTTGTACCACTTGTGGCCGTAGTCGCCGGACGTCTCCTCGAAGATCTTCCGCGGGTTGCCGGCCGCCACGTCCTTCTCGGAGACCCAGTCCTCGAGCGGGTCGTGGCCCGCGTGCGCGTCGTGGGTGTAGTGGCCGAAGTCGAGGCGCTCGATGGGCTTGCTGCCCCACGCCGAGAGCTCCGTGCCGATGCGCTGCTCGTCCTCGAGACCGCCGATCTCGTGGCAGCCGGCGCAGCCGTGGTGCTGCACGAGCCGCTTGCCGCGCGCGAAGCGCTCCGTCTCGGTGAGCCACGGCGCCGGCTCGAAGGCCATGTCGGAGCCGCGCTCGAGCAGGAACGCCGCGATGTCCGCCGCCTGCTGCCGCGTGAGGCGGAAGCTGGGCATGACGGTCGGGTTGTTCCACTGCAGCTCGTGCCCGCAGTTCGGGCACGTGGACTGCTCGGGGCCGAACACGAGCTTCTTCCCCGCGGCGACGAAGTCCGCGGGCGTCAGATCGCGGCGGCACTCCGTGCAGTACGGCGCGAGGCGGTGGCGCGGGTTCTCGATCCAGCGGGTGTAGAAGGCGAGGCCCGTCCTCGGATTCGCCTTGTCGCGCAGGTTCGTCAGGTTGGCGGCGAACGTGTTGCCGACGCGCCGCTCGCCGCGCCCGATCGCGTGGCACGAGAGGCAGCCGACCGTCATGAACATCTGTCCGCCCGCCGTCGGATCGACGCGCGAGACGCCCTCGAGGCCGTAGTCCCTCTCGACGCCGGTGACGGCGGTCGAGGACTGCCAGAGGAACGCGGCGACGTCCTTCGTCTCCTCCGCGCCGGCCCAGCGGAAGACGGGCATCTTCGTCTCGGGGCGCCAGTGCCGCGGGTTGTCCACCCACTGCGTGAGCCACTCCGGACGCACCTTCGCCGCGAGGTCCTTGAGGTTCGGGCCGACCTTCTTCTGCTCGCGATAGAGGTCGTGCAGGCGGCTCGCGAGCACGTCGCGTTCGGCGCGCAGCGTCGCGACCTGCTGCGTCGCGGCCTTCGCCACGGACGACGTGCGCTCGACGGTCGCGTTCGCGGTGGCGTTCAGCGCGTCGGAGTCCGCGCCGCTCGCGGCGTCCGCCGCGTCGAAGACGGTGGAGCCGACGGCCGTCGCGTTCTTCGCGCGGAGCTGGAGGTCGCGGATCTCCGCGTCGATGTCGTCGATGCGCTTGGCCACGGCGCGGGCCTGGTCGGGCTCCTCGTCGTAGCCCTTCATCTTGTGGCAGCCCCAGCAGCCGTACTGCCGGAAGTTCTCCTTGGCCTGCGAGACGCGCTCGCCGCCCTCGAGGAACGCGTCGCCCACGTGGCACTGCACGCAGCCCGCCTCGTAGTTGGCGGAGGGGAACATGCGCTGCAGCCAGTGGTGGTTGAGGCCGTGTGCGGCATCCACGTCGGTGACGGCCATGCCGTTGCCGTTGTGGCACATCGAGCAGCCCATCTTCTGCGGGTCGTGGTGCTCGAAGAGCTCGGCGGCGCGCGGGTGGCTCGCGTAGAGCGCGTTGCCGCCGACGTCCGCCGCCGTGATCGTGAGCGGCATCCGGGTGTTCAGGTGGCACGTCTCGCAGCGGTCGACCCAGTTCCTGGTCTGCGGGATGTGGATCTGCTTGAAGTCGCCGATCGAGAAGTCGTCCACCTCGGAGATCAGGCCGTCGATCTGGCCCGGGTCGAGCTTCGTGAGCTCCCGATCGAGGTACGCCGCGAAGCCGAGCTCCGCGACGCGCTTGCCGATCTTGATCCGCGCGGCGTCGTCGGCCTCGCCAAGGATCAGCGCCAGGTCGCCGAGGTGGGCGTCGAGCCACTGCTGGCGGGCGGCCGTCGCCTTCGACGTCGCCGCGGCGATCACGCCGAGCTGCTTCTGGAGCGCGGCCTTCTGCTCCTGGAGCTGCGGCATCGTGTCGATCAGCTCGCCGACGGGCCGCGTCTCCTCGCGGGCGATCGGCCGGCCGGCCTCGTCCGTCTCGGCCCAGCCGTACGTCTTCGCGTCGGCGCGGATGCGCTCGATGTGCTCGAGGTACTCGCGCGCCTCGGCGCACGCGCGGGGGTCGGTCTGCCCGGCGTGCGCGGTCGCCATCTCCGCCTTGTAGGAGATGGCGGCGATCTCGCTGCGCGGGCTCTTGATCGCCTCGAGCAGCGACTTGAGCTGGGCGTCGAGGTTGCCGACCTGGCGCTGCACGTCGGCGCGCTGCGGGGCGGCCGCCTGGTCGGCCTCCTGCACGGCCGCGTCGAGCGCCCTGTACTCGTCGAGCGACTTCAGGACCTGGTCGACCTGCGTCGCCCGCACGGCCTTGCGGCTCTCGAGGAACGCCGTCGTCACGTCCTTCCACTCGCGCTGCACGCCGTAGTACGGGCGCCGGAAGTGGAACTCGTCCACGATCGCGAGCACCGACGCGCCGAGCACGGCGAGCCCGGCGAGCAGGATCGGCCCGGAGAGGGACTTCGCGTAGATCGGGTCCGGGGGGATCCGGTCGTCGTCGTTCTGCTGGTCGTTCTGGCTCATGTCCGCCTTCCGCGCGCCGGCGATCCCGCGCGCGCCCGCCACTCCGTGGATGCGTGCTCCGTGCCCCGTCCGCCGGGCGCGGTCACACGTTGAACCAAGGCGTCACCCACACGTACTTGATGCCCAGCGCGAGCTTCAGGAACATCTTCACGGGCAGCGCGCTCATGCAGACGAGGAAGCCCACGAGGTGCAGGTACTGCACCAGGTTCATCTTGCGGAAGAGCTCGGGCTTGTACTTGCGCAGGAGCGTGTCGGTGACGCCGCCCGCGACGGCCATGAAGCCGAGCGTCACGACGCCGCCGAAGATCCCGATCTGCACCGGGTCCGTGAGGCCCACGATCTCGTGCAGGTGGACGTTCACCTCGTGGACGACGCGGTGCGCGTCCCAGGTCTCGCCCGGCCAGAACCACATCCAGCCCGGACCGCGGATGAACGTGCCCACGAACGCGAGCGCGAGCCACAGGACGAGGTAGCCGAACATGAACCCGGAGAGCGCGAACTTGCGCTGCTTCCAGGTGTAGTAGCCGTTCCCGAGCGGGCTCGTGTCCATGTACGGGATCGCCATGAGCCCGACCACGATCACGTTCGGCAGCATCACGCCCGCGATCCACGGGTCGAAGTAGACGAGCATCTCCTGCAGCCCGAGGAAGTACCACGGCGCCTTCGCAGGGTTCATGGTGAGCGTCGGGTTCGAGGGCTCCTCGAGCGGCGCGTCGAAGTACACGGCCCACACGATCAGCGCGGCCGTCACGATCAGCGCGGCGAGGAACTCGATGCGCAGCAGGTACGGCCACACGTGGACGGTCTTGTCCCACGCGGGGTGGTACGGCTGGTGCCGCCGGTGGTGCGTCTTCGCGAGCGCCGGGTCCGCCTCGAGCTGCGTGATCAGGCGGTCGTTGCGCACGGCCTCGCGGAACCCGTACCAGAGGTAGAACGGGGTCAGGATGCCGAGGATGACGATCGGCACGTTGTCCGGTGCCGTCGTGATGTCCCAGAGCTGCTTCCAGTCCATCAGCGCCGCCCCTTCGCCGTCGGCACCTCGGACGCCAGCATGACCGGCGCGGGGCCGGAGATGGAGCCGTCCTTACGGATGCGCCAGAAGTGCACGATCATGAACGTCCCGCCGATCAGCGGCAGGCCGACGCAGTGCCAGATGTACGCGCGCAGGAGCGCGTTCGCGTCGACGATCGAGCCGCCCAGCATGGCGAAGCGGATGTCGTTGAACGGCGTCGCGCCGATCTGCGGTCCGAACGGACCCTCGTGGCCGATGAGCGGCGTCGCGCGCGCCATGTTCGTGCCGACCGTCACGGCCCAGAAGCCGAGCTGGTCGTCGGGCAGCAGGTAGCCCGTGAACGAGAGGAGCATCGTGATCAGGAGCAGGATCACGCCGATGTTCCAGTTGAACTCGCGCGGGGGCTTGTAGGAGCCCGTCATGAACACGCGCATCTGGTGCATCCAGACCGTGATGATCATGGAGTGCGCGGCCCAGCGGTGCAGGTTGCGCAGCAGGTTCCCGAACGGGACGTCGTTCTTGATCGCGAGGATGTCGCGGAACGCGTTCGCCTTGTCCGGGTGGTAGTAGAACATCAGCGCCACGCCGGTGAAGGTCAGGATCAGGAACAGGTAGAACGTGATCCCGCCCATGCCCCACGTGAACGTGTAGCGCACGGCGTCGCGGTTGATCTTCGCCGGGTGCAGGTGCAGGAAGACGTTCGAGAGCACCGCGAGCGAGCGGTTGCGCGGCGTCTCGTCCAGCTTGTGGCGGAAGATCGAGCGCCAGAGCTGCGTCTCGAAGGGGTTCTGCAGCCACTTCACGTGCTGCGGCCCCGCCTCCTTGACCTTCTCGAGGACGTCGCCGAGGCCCGGCGTGTCGGGTTCGTTCTTCGCTGCCATCGCTGCTCCGGGAGGGGGTCGTGCGGGAGGGGCGCGCGCGTGCGCCGCCGGCGGTTCAGACCGGCAGGGACGCGAGCTTGTCGTCGAAGCGGTCGAACTGGAACAGCTTGTTCTTGTCGACCTCGATCTGCCCGTCGGCGGCCAGCGTGACCTGACAGCGGTCCATCGGGCGCGGGGCGGGGCCCTCGAAGTTGTAGCCCGCCGAGTCGTAGCCCGAGCCGTGGCACGGGCACTTGAACTTGTTCGCCGACGAGACCCAGTCGGGCGTGCAGCCGAGGTGCGTGCACACCGCGTTGATGACGTAGATCTTCTCGGCGTCGCGGCAGACCCAGATGCGGTACTTCGACTGCCAGCGCGAGTCCACGCCGAAGCCGTAGTCGCCCGGGTACCCGACCTTGAAGCGCGTCGGCGGCTCGTAGAGCGCGCGCGGGAAGAAGAACTTCACGGCGCCGAGGCCGATCGCGCCGAGCACGGCGCTGAGCGAGATCCAGGTGAACGTGCGGCGGCGGATCTCGCCGGCCTCGCGGGGAGGCTCGAGGTCGGTGCCCCGCTGGCGGGGCGGGCGCGGGCGGCGCGGTACGGCGGCTCCCGGCGGCCGGGGCACGGGCGCGGGCGCGACGGGCGCTGCGCCCGGAGCGGGGTCGGACATCGTTCGCGGTCTCCTCGGCCGGGTCCCGCGGGCGGTCGCCGCCGCCGATCGGGGGGTCCCGGAGCGAAACCGGCATCGTAGAGCGGCTCAGGAGCCGGTCAAACCTTCCCCTCCGCGGCGGCGGCGCGGTGTGCGCGGGGCGCTCGGCGGCGGCGGACGGCGCGGCGCGCCCCCGCCACGGCGGGCGGTCGTGTCAGTACTCGAGGGTGCCGTAGATCTTCTCGACGTCGGCGAGCGGGACCATGTCGATGGCGTCCCAGGGGCAGCCCTCGAGGTAGATCCCGTCCTTGCCCTTCGAGATGCACTGCTTGCAGCCGATGCACTTGAGCGGGTCCACCCAGATGTAGCCGAACGGGTTGACGGTGTCGTCGTGGATGAGCTGCATGCAGTTCTCCACGGGACACAGCGTCTGGCACACGGGGGAGCCCGCGCAGCCCGTGCAGCTGTCGTTGATGGTCGCGAGGGTCGGCGGCTTGCGCTTGCGGCGGTTCGTGAGCTGGGTGGCCATGCAGGGGCTCCGTGCGAGGCGCGTCATCCTGCCGAACGGGGCGGGCGCGCTCCCCGATTTTCCAGCAGCACGGACGTCCGCGGCGCGGGCGCCGCGGCTCAGAAACCCTCGCGGGCGAGGGCCGCGTCGATGAGCTGCTGCAGGTCGTCCGCCTGCCAGAGACCGGTGCGGTGGAAGAGCTTCCGGCCCTGGTGGAAGAGCACGTAGGCGGGCACCTCGAGGCCGGGGAAGCGCTCGAGCGTCTGCGGTGCGGCGTCGACCTTCACGAGCCCCACGCGGACGTTGCCGCGGTTCAGGTACGCGAGGATCTCGGTCTGCGCGAGCGCCGCGCGGTTGGCGACGTTCCAGTCGAGCGCGAAGTGCACGAGCACCGGCGTGCGCGCCTCCACGACCTCGGCCTGGAACGTCGCGTCGTCCCACACCGGCAGCTTCGACGGCTGCGACTTCGCGCGGCGCCGCGCGAGGAACGCCGTCAGCGCGATCGGCAGCACGAGCAGCACGAACATCCACGCGCCGAAGAAGCTCTCGTTCGCCTTCTGGTGCGGGCCCGCCGCCTCGGGCGCCGCCTGCGCCCACGCGCTGCCCGCGCACGCGACCAGTGCGCACGCCGCCGCCGCGCGCCTCACGCGCCGGCCCCCGGCTGGAGCAGGGCGGCGACGCGGCGGCGCTCGCTCCTCCAGCGCCGGACGGTGAGCCCCCACGCCACGGGCCCGGGGACGACCAGCACGGCGGCCGCGGCCGCGGCCGAGCCGGCGCCGAGCGCATCGACACCGGGCAGGACCAGCCAGACCGCGAGCGCGGAGACGACGGCGAGGGGCACGAGCCACGTGACCGTCTGCGAGCGCAGCCCCGCGTCGCGCAGCAGCGTCGAGAGCAGCACCGCCCACGCGCCGAGGAAGCTGCACGCGAACGCGGCCGCCTCGCGCCAGCCACCGCCCTCGGCGGCGAAGACGGGGTGCGGGAGGAGCTTCGTCAGCCCGGCCACCTGCGCGATCGCGTAGAGCGCCGCGGGGTGCACCAGGTTCTTCGCCATGTCGCGCACGCGCCAGTCGTACTCGGCGACCGACATGCCCGCGCGCGCCGCGGGACCGGCGCGCGCGAGGTCGTCGTCGGGGCGCTCTGCCGGGGGCATGGGCGCCCGAATCTACAGGGTCGCGCGACGTGGCCGTCGGGCCGTCCGGGCGCGACTACCAGCGGTGGTCGAGCCAGTCCTTCTCGAGCTTCGCGAGGTCGATGCCCCGGAACGCCTCGTCGACGGAGGCGCCGTGCCACTCGCCGCGCGAGAGTGCGTCGGACGTCTCGCCCGAGCGCGGCGCGTCGCCGCCGGCGGTCGGGTCGCCGCCCTCGGGCGCCGGCCCGCCGCCCTCGGGGGCCGGCGCGCCGCCTTCGCCCGGCTCGGGCTCGCCGCCGAGCGCCCCGCCGAGCGCCTTCTCGCGCGCCTCGCGGTCCTGCGTGACGAACGACTTCAGCGTGTTGAAGTACGTCGGCAGGATGCGCTGGTAGTCGGGGTTCTTCGTGGTGCGCAGGAAGTAGATGAAGCTCCAGCCGAGCGCGTAGTTGGAGCCGCCGGGGATGCCGTACTCGTTGTTCCCGTAGTACTGACCCTGGCTCCAGGTCAGCCACTCCTTGAGGGTCAGGCGCTGGCCGCCGTCCGATGTCTCCCCGGGACCGGGCTTCGACTTCTTGAAGATGCCCTTCTCCCACTTCGCCTTCCACTCCTGCGCCTCGCCGGTGCGCCAGCTGAACACGTCGAGATTGAACTTCCCGCGCTTGTAGACGTGGCCGGAGAAGAAGTCGCCGTGGCCCTCGTTGAACCACGAGTGCGGCGAGACCTCGCCCACCGAGTAGTAGATGTACTGGTGGAACGCCTCGTGGTAGAGGACGCGCACCGCGTCCTTCTTGTCGTTCCTGTCCTGATAGAGGACGAGTTCCTCGTGATACGGCGACCAGTAGCCGGCGGACCCGCCGGGGGCGCCGTACGCCATGTACTGGTCGCGCGTCTCGCAGACGCGCACGATGCTGATCGCCTTCACGGGGCGGTCGGGCGGGAAGATCACCTCGTAGACCTGCGCACGCAGCGCCTCGATCTCGCTCGCGACGCGCTTGATGAGATCCTTCTTCACGTCGTCGTCATACACGATCAGGTAGTGCGGGGTGCGCTTCGTGGACCAGCCCTTGATCACCTTCTCCTGGATGAACTTCGCGATCTTCTGCTCTTCCGGGTCGTTCGCGTCGCCGACGAAGTCGGGCTTCTCCGGCTCGGTGACCTTGAACGACTTGACCACCGCCTCGAACTGCTTGCGGAAGTCGTCGGCGAACTGGACGTCGACGTAGCCGTAGAAACCCAGCTCGATCGTCGCGTTCTCGCGCTCGACCGAGGCCTTGCCGGCCCAGAGCCACCACGTCGCGTCGCCCTCCTTCGGGCGCTTCTTCGAGTAGTTCACCTCGACCACGGAGACGGCCTCGCCCGTGTCGGTCTCGATCACCTTCGGGTGCTTCGAGGCGGCCTCGTCGGCCCAGCGGTCCTTCATCGCCTTGAACGGGCCGAACAGGAACTCGAGGCGCTGCAGCGTCCCGTCGATCTCCGAGTCGAGGTCCTTCGGAGTGTCCGCCATCATGCGCCGGACCATCTCCTGCTGCTCCGGCGAGAGTTCCTGCGCCCACGGCGGCAGCGGCGCCTCCTCGACCGGCGCGCCGTCCTTCGGACGGACGCACCACGTCACGCGGAATGTGGGCTGGTCGCCCGAGAAGCGGCGGTACTTCGGCGACGGGTCCTTGAACTCGGCCGCGATGTGGAGGTCGTCGGTGCCCGGCTTCGGCGGCACCTGCTCGAACGAGTCCTCGATGCGCAGCTCGAAGCCGCGGTACGCGTCCTCGATCTTCTTCGTCTTCGCCGACGCCGCGGGCACGGGCGCGGCGACGAGCGCCGGCACGGCCAGTGCCAGCCCCCAGAGAACGCGGTTTCGCAGCTTCATCGTCTCTCTCTCCCGCGGCACGGCCTGCCGTCCCGCTCTCCGATCGGCCCGCTCGGCCCTTCGACTGTCGATGTGCCCCTGTCGATGCGTCCCGAACGCGGTCGCCTCGGAGGCCGCGCCGGCACGCGCGCGACGCGCTCCGCCGCCGGCCCGGCGGCGCGGCGCGAGCTCGACCGGAGCCGCGTCGGCGCAGCCCCGTGCGACCCCGTGTCACCTCGTCCCGGCCGACGCCCCGCGCGCCGCGTGCCCGAGCTTAGACGCCCGAGACCCGTCAGGGTTCCCGACACGCGGAGCGCGGCCGCACGAAGGCCCAGTCTCCGGGGCGCAACCGCGGTACCGTGTAACGGCACCGTGAACGAACGGTTCCGATTCGTCGACGCCGCCACGCTCGCTGCGGAACTCGGTTCCGCGGCGCCTCCGCGGCTCGTCGACGTGCGGGAGCCGGCTGCATTCGAGCTGGGCCACATCCCGCGCTCGCTGCACGTGCCCGTGCACGACCTCGGCGCGCGCCGCGGAGAGCTCCCGTCGAGCCTCGCTGCGCCGCTCGTGCTGGTCGGCGACGACCGCCGCCGCACGCTCGCGGCCGCGCGCTTCCTCGAGATCGCGGGCTTCGGCGACGTGCGCGTGCTCGAGGGGGGGATCGCCGCGTGGGACGGCGCACTCGAGTCCGGCGCCCCGGCGCCTCGCACCCGGCCGGGTCCGCAGCTCCGCGACCTGCCCTGAGCCGAGCTCTCAGCCTAGCCCGGCCTTCTCACGAGGCTCGCGCACGTCGTGACGAGGACCGCGGCGCGCTCCACGTTCCGAGCGGATGCGGCGTACACGGTGCGCACAGACGGCGGCCTCCGGAGCGAGGGCAGAGTGTCGCGGGCAAGGCGCCGAGGCGATCGCGACGCCGTGGCGTCGCAGAGCCGAGGCAACGCAGCACGCGGCGCTCTGGACCGCTCAGGTGCGTGAGTCGTCGTGAGAAGGTCGGGCTGGGGCGTGGCCCGTCAGCGGCCGTACTCCAGCGGGCGGCAGCTCAGGCGCCAGCGCTCGGCGTCGACCGGCTCGAGGAACCCCGCCTCGCGCAGCGACTTCCAGTCGCGCTGCAGGCTGCGCAGGCTCGGCGCCCGGCGTCCCGCGTGGAGCGCGGCGTACTCCGGGAACGAGAGCGAGCGCCCGGGCGTCGCGAGCCAGAGCAGGAGGCGGCGCTGGCGGGGGTTCCAGCCGGAGTCGCGCTCCTCCACCCACCCGAGCAGCACCGCTCGCGACTCCCACTCGCGGACGCGCTCGCGCGTCTGCGCGAGCCCCTCGACCAGTGCGTCGAGGCGGGCCAGCGCGAACGCGTCCGGATCGGGCCGACCCTCGCGGCCCTCGCGGCCCTCGCCGACGACGCCGGGCGGCGGCAGCCGCACGAGGTCCGGCGCGAAGCCCTCCGCTGCGAGGAGCAGCGCCTCCGCGGCCGCCCCGACGGCGGCGGGCGGGGCGGCGAACGGCTGGACGAGGCGCAGCAGGAAGTGCAGCACGAACGCCCGCGCGACGGGATCCCACGCCTCGGCGACCCGCGGCGCGTTGACGGTCTCGAGGATCTCGTCGAGCAGCACGCCGACACGCGCCGGCGGCGGCGCCGCCTGCCCGTGGAACGGCTCGCCGGGACCGGCGCGCAGGCGCGCGTCGCCGCATGCGGCGGCGAGCGTGTCGAGGTGCCGCCGGGTCACGTCTCCGGGGGCGTCGTCGGCCGCGGCCGCGGAGGCCGCGCAGCGCAGCGCAGCCTCGGTCACGGGCGGCACCGCGTTCGCGGCCGTCACGGCGCGCCGCAGGGCGGCGGCGTCGGGCGGTCGCAGCGGGGCCGCGAGGAGTTCCTCTCGCACGAGGCGCGCGACCCGCAGCGAGTCGCGCAGAGCGGCTGGATTTTGCAGCATGATCGTCGTTGTCCGTGACGCAGTCGACTGCGGCAGTTTCTAGCTTGCAGTCCGCCCGATGTCGAGTGTCGATTGCCCTCAGGATGTCGTCGATCATGTCGCGGTCCATGTCGCGACCGACGGGCGTGCCGACGGAGCCGCCGCAGAAGCTCGCGCGCTGCGCCGCCGCGACGCAGTAGCCTCGCGGCATGCCGTCCGTCTTCTCGCGCATCCTCGCGGGCGAGCTGCCCGCCCACTTCGTCTGGCAGGACGACCGCTGCGCGGCGTTCCTGAGCATCAATCCGCTGCAGGTCGGCCACACGCTGGTCGTCCCGCGCGACGAGATCGACCACTGGCTCGACGTTCCGGCCGAGCTGAACGCCCACATGCTGGGCGTGGCGCAGGCGATCGGACGCGCCCAGATGGCCGCCTTCCGGCCCGTGAAGGTGGGGCTGATGGTCGCGGGGCTCGAGGTGCCGCACACCCACTACCACGTCGTGCCGATCCACCGGCTGGCGGACCTCGACTTCGCGAACGCCGCCGCCGGAGTGCCGCAGGCCGACCTGGCGTCCGCGTGCGAGCGGCTGCGGGCGGCGCTCCGCGCCGTCGACGGCGTGGACCTGGACGCGATCCCGGCCTGAGCCGCGCCGCGTCGGCGCGAGCTGCTCAGCCGGCGGCGGCCACGAGCGCCTCGCGCTCCTGCGGCGACGTCACCCGCGCGAGGTCGGGGAAGAGCCCGCGGCGCTCGCGGTCGTCGTGATGCTCGAGAAGGGAGCGGAACGCCTGCTCCCGGCCGATGAGCAGGGCGACGGCGCGCTCGCGGCGTGCCCCGCCGCGGTCGAGCTCCCGCGTCGCGCCGGCCAGCTCCGCGACCAGCGCCAGGATGCGCTCGTGGTCCTCGCGGTAGAAGCGCGGTTCGCCGAAGCGGCACCAGCCGCCGCGGGACTCGAGCACGGGCAGCAGGCACTCCTCCTCGTGCCGGATGTGCGCGGCGAGCTCGTCGGCCAGCTCGCCGATCAGGTCGGCGGCGGACTCGAGGTCGCCGCGCACGAGCGCCTCCTGGTGCAGGAGGAGCGTCTCGAGGAACTCGTCGTGTCGCGCGAGGAGCGGCTCGAACTCTGCGGCCATGCTGCGGATCCTACGCGAGCGGGCGCACACCCCAGCGCGTGCGCCCGGCACGCGCGGAGCCGCGCTCGGGATCGCAGCGTGACCTGGGTCACTCGTTCCGAACGCGCCGCGCGTGAGTTCCTCTCGGCGGGCGGTGCGCGCCAAGACAATCGGCACGGAGGCTTTCCATGGGGCTCCTGCTCGAGACGCTGCGCAACGTCGACTTCCTCGCCGGGATCAGCGAGGACGCGGTGGTGCGTTTCATGGTCCTCGGCCGCTCGTCCGACTTCCCGAAGTCGCACGTGTTCTGGCGTGCGGGGAGCGCGTCGCAGGGGATCGTGATCCCCGTCACGGGCGAGGCGAAGAACGCGACCCGCGGCCCCGACGGCCGCGAGTTCATCGAGTCGTTCCGCGGCCCCGGCGAGTGCATGGGACTCGCGTCCACGCTCGACGGCCTCCCGCACGCGTCCGACGCGATCGTCGTGCGCGCCGGCGAGTTCTTCGCCATCCGGCCCGACGCGTTCCGCGCGTTCGCGCGCGAGCACCCGGAGATCTGGCCGTCGGCCGTCCGCCTGATGGGCCGCCAGCTCCGGCGCAACGTGCAGGAGCGCGAGGACATCGCGCTGCGCCCCGTGGGCGAGCGCCTCGCGCAGTTCCTCATCGAGAACGCGTGCATCCGCCAGACCGACGGCGCAAAGGTGCTCGTCGAGGCCACGCAGTCGGAGATCGCGGCGCGCCTCGGGACCGTGCGCGAGGTGGTCGCGCGTGTCTTCGCGGATCTCTCGCGGCGCGGCCTCGTGGCGCGCACGCAGCACGGCATCTTCATCGAGGACTGGGAGGGGCTGCACGCCGTCGCGGGCGTCGCCCCGGGCGAGGTCCAGCACCGCACGTCGGTCTACGGCCCGACACCGGGACTGCGGACGGCGCGCTACTTCCTGCCCACGGTCGAGCGCCGCAACACCGCCCACGAGCGCGACGCGAGCGCGTGCGCCGAGCATCTCGGCGACCTCTCGGCATGCCGCGCCGCGGGCTGCCCCGCGTCGCAGCGTCAGCGCTGAGAGCGCCGCGCCGCACGCGTCGGCGACGCCGCTCCCGAGGTGACGACCGTCACAGACCGCACGCGCTCCGGCGCGTAGGGTCTCGCTCCATGCAGTCCCTCGTCGCGCACCCCGGCCTCGCGCCGAGTCGCGAGGTGATCGATGTACTCGGACGCGCCGCCGTGTTCTCGGCGCTCTCCGGGCGCGGACTCCAGGCCGCCGCGCTCCACGCAGAGATTCGCCTGCACCGCCGCCACGACGAGCTGTGGCGGGAAGGAGACCCGGCCCAGGACGTGATCGTCGTCCTCGCCGGGCGCATCCAGTGCAGCGTGCACGGGCGCGGCGGCCGCGGGTGGGTCCGCGACGTGCTGCGCCCGGGCGGCGTGTGCGGGCTGGTCGCGCTCGTGGACGGCGGCGCGCACACGTGCGCCACGGAGGCGCTCGAGACATCGCGCGTGCTGCACGTGGCCGTGGCGCCGCTGCGCAACCTGCTCGAGTCCGAGTCGGGCTTCGCGTTCCAGGTCGCGCGCAACATCGCGCGGGACCTGCGCCACGCGATCGAGTCCTGCAGCCGCCTCGCCCTCCTCTCGCCGCTCGAGCGGCTGGCGGAGTACCTGATCGAGAACGCCGACGGCGGCGGCACGGTGCGCCTGCGCGAGACGCAGGGTCAGCTCGCCGCGCAGCTCGGCACGGTGCGCGAGGTCGTCGGCCGCGCGTTCCGGCGGCTCGAGGTCGACGGCCTCGTGACGCGCCGCGGACGCACGGTGCGCATCGCCGACCGCGACGCACTCGAACGTCTCGCGCGGTGACCGCGGTCTCGATCGCACGCGCGCGCGGCGCCGCGCGCGTCGGGGATTCGCCGTGAGCGCGTGATGGAGGTCACAGAGCCCCCCGGCTGCCGGGGGTCTCATCTGCCATCATGCGCCTCATGTCCAAACCGAGCCCGCTCCTGCACCTGGCGGCGATCCTGCTGCTGGTCGTGCCGGCCGTGTTCCTGATGACCTCGGGCGACGCACCCGCGCAGGTCCCCGCCGGGGCGACCGCGCCGCGCGTGCCGCTCGCCGACTTCCCGCCGGTCGCCGGCTCCGCGGCAGAGCGCGGGCGCGGCGTCTACGCGCGCTACTGCATCGGCTGCCACGGTCCCGAGGGGGCCGGCGACGGCCCCGCGGCGCGCTGGCTCTCGCCTCCGCCGCGCAACTTCCAGAGCGGCCGGTTCAAGTTCCGCAGCACGCCGACGGGGGAGTTCCCGACCGACGCGGACCTCCTGCGCACGGTCACGTGCGGCCTCGCCGGCAGCGCCATGCCCGGCTTCCCGCTCGTGCCCGAGAGCGACCGCCGCGACGTCGTCGCGTACGTGCAGCACCTCGCGGCCCTCGGACTCGCGCGGCGCGAGGTGGACTACCTCGTGACCGAGGAAGGCGAGAGCTACGAGTCGCTGCGCGGCGCGCGCCTGGCGGAGATCCGGGCCGAGGCGGAGCAGCGCGTCCACGGCGCACAGCCGATGGCCGTGCCGCCCGCGCCGGCGGCGACGCCCGAGTCGATCGCGCGCGGCAAGGACGTGTTCGACCGCCTGTGCGCGCCCTGCCACGGCGTCGGCGGGCGCGGCGACGGACCGTCGTCCTACACGCTGCGCGACTGGAAGGACGCGGAGATCCGCCCGCGCGACTTCACCACCGGCGTGTTCCGCGCGGGCAGCTCGCCGCGCGACCTCTACATGCGCCTGCGCGGCGGACTGATGGGCACGCCGATGCCCGCCATCCCGGGCAGCGACCAGGAGATATGGGACCAGGTGCACTACATCCTCAGCATGCGTGATCCGGACGCCGTCACGCCGCACGTGCCCGCGGGCTGCGGCGGGGAGTCGACCCGATGACCTCCACCGCGACGCAGCTCGAGGCGGCGCACGCAGGAAGCGCCGACCTCGTCGACAAGGGCCTCGTCAAGTGGCACCTCGTCATGGCCATGTTCTTCATGCTCACGGCCATGACGTGGGGCCTGCTCATCTCGCTGCAGTTCCTGCACGCGTACCCGTTCGAGGGCATCAGCTTCCTCTCGTACGGACGCGTGCGGCTCCTGCACACGAACGAGATCGCGTACGGCTTCCTGGTGAACGGCTTCATCGGCTGCCTGTACTACGCCATCCCGCGCATGACCGGCCGCGCGGTCGCGAGCTCGAAGCTCGGGTGGCTGATCCTGTTCGTGTGGCAGTTCATCCTGGTCGCGATGTCGGTCGGCCAGCTCCTCGGCTTCGCGCAGGCGGTCGAGTGGGGCGAGACGCCGACCGGGTTCCGCCCGGGCACGTTCGATCTGAACTACATCCCGGTGGACTTCCTGATCGAGATCGGCGCGGTGCTGGTCGCGATCCAGTTCCTGACGCCGATCGTGCGCTCGGTGCACAAGCGCCAGTACGTGTCGCTCTGGTATCTGACGGCCGGCATCGTGTGGCTCATCCTCACCTACGTGATGGGCAACACGCTGCCGGAGTGGACGCTCCCCGGCAGCTCCGGCGCCGCGACCGTCGGCCTCTTCATCCACGACCTCGTGGGGCTGTTCGTCACGCCGATGGGCTGGGGCCTGATGTACTTCTTCGTGCCCGTCATCCTGCGCCGCCCCGTGTGGAGCCACGCGCTGTCGGTGATCGGGTTCTGGGCGCTCGCGTTCTTCTATCCGCTGAACGGCGTGCACCACTTCCTGCTCTCGTCGATCCCGATGTCGGTGCAGTACGGCGCGGTGATCTCGACGATGGCGGTCGAGATCGTGGTCACGACGGTCATCGTGAACTTCTTCGGCACGATGTGGGGTTCGGGCGACGCGCTGCGTACGAACCTGCCGATCCGCTGGTTCTACACGGGCATGGTGGGCTACTTCATCACGTGCCTGCAGTGCATGTTCCACACCACGCTCACGATGCAGGAGCTGATCCACTTCACCGACTGGGTGCCCGGCCACGCGCACCTGGTCATGCTCGGCGTCTTCTCGTTCTGGATCTTCGGCATGACGACGTGGCTGTGGCCGCGCCTCACGGGCAACGAGTGGTACAGCCGGCGGCTCAACCACTGGCACTACTGGCTCAGCGTCATCGGCCTGCTGACGATGTTCGTCGACCTGCTCGCCGGCGGCCTGGTGCACGGGTTCATGCTGAACGCGCTCTCGGACTGGATGGAGATCGTCCGCGCGATGCACGGCTTCTGGGCCGTGCGCACCTTCGCGGGCGCGATGATCCTCGCCGGGCAGCTCTGCTTCGCGTGGAACCTGTGGAAGACCTGGACGGGCCCGAAGCGCCCGTACGACTACCGCGTCGACCTCGCGACGGCGGGGGGGGTGTAGGCCATGGACCGCTTCACGAGCATCCTCCTCGCGGCCGGCCTCGGCTGCTTCGCCCTCGCCTTCGTGCTCTCGGGCGTCTATCCGTGGCTCATCACGGACGCGCGCGAGCCGGAGGCGACGATCGCCGAGGTCGCGCGGCGCGTCACGCCGGAGTTCAAGCAGTTGAAGGAGGCGTACCCCGTCGCCTTCGCCGCGGCGTTCCCCGGCGCCGACGAGTGCCTGACCGACAAGGACCTCGCGGGCGTCCCGCTCGACGATCCGCGCCGCGCACGCAGCGAGGACGCGTGGCGCGCGGCGCACACGATCGCGCTGCGCGACGGCCGCGACGCGTACGTCGCCGAGGCGTGCTGGCACTGCCACAGCCAGTACGTGCGGCCGGTCGCCAACGAGGCGCAGCGTTTCGGCCGCGTGCGGAGCGCGGCCGACGACAACAACGCGCTGCAGCGCCCGGTGCTCTGGGGCACGCGGCGCGTCGGACCCGACCTGACGCACGAGGGCGGCCGCCGCTCGAACGACTGGCACGTCGCACACCTGCGCGACCCCGCGTCCACGTCGCCGGGTTCGATCATGCCGCGCTACACGTGGTACTTCCGCGACGGCTGGCAGGTGTGGCGCACGATCGACCCCGAGCTCGCCGAGCGCGAGGGACTCGCGCCGACGACGCGCTACCCGATCCCGGGCGTGTACGCGACGGAGGCCGAGGCGCGCAGCGCACTCGAGCGCGTGCGCGCGGAGACCCCCGAGAACCTGCACGCCGAGCGCGACCGCCTGGAGGTCGCGCCGTCGTCCGGACCGAACGAGACGGCGCTCGCCCTGCTCGCCTACCTGCAGTGGCTGGGAACCTGGGACGCGTCGCAGCGCGAGGGGGTGCCGCAGTGAGTCCCGCACCGAACGAACCGCTCGACGAGGCCGCGCAGCACGCGAAGGACCGGCGCATCCTGGCGTGGATGCTCTGGATCTTCGGCTTCGTGATCGTGCTCGGCGCCTTCGCGTTCGGCTGGAAGCTGTACGAGTTCGCGCACGACCTCGTGGCGACCGACGGTCTGCGGTTCGCCGCGGCGCACCTGCTGACGTACGTGCTCGTGGCGGGCGGCTTCCTGATGCTCCTCGTCTACTGTTTCCTCCGCGGCCACTTCGCGGACATCGAAAAACCCAAGTACGAACTCCTCGAGATGGAGAAGCAGCATGACGCCCGAGACTTCGCCTGACCGCACCGCGCTCGCGGGCGACGACCAGGTGCCGTACGCCTTCGACTACGGCCACGGCCGCATGCCGTTCTTCATGAAGCTCGTGTGGATCGTGTTCCTGGCGTTCGCCACGATCTACACCGTGTCGTACCTGCTCACGGCCGTGGGGGTCGAGCTCGGGTCGTAGCGCCGCGGCGGTCCCGCGGCGGCCCGGCCCGTCGCGACGCCGCCGACCGTGCGCCCCGTCTCCGACCGCTCCACGATGAGCCCCGGCGCCGCCGGCGCGCCAGCCGACGCGGCCGCGCGCAGCCCGGACGCGCCGCCGCCCGTCGCGCGCTGCGTGCACTGCGCGCTCCCGATGGTGGGGGCCGACGCGTCCGGCGACGCGTACTGCTGCGTCGGCTGCCGCCTCGCCGCCGCGGTCGCGGGCGGCGGCGGCGCCGGCGGACTGCTCGAGGCGCGGCTGCTTGTCGCGGCGTTCCTCGCGATGGGCGTGATGACGTTCAGCCTCGTGCTCTACGGCGAGGACGTGTACGGCGCGGCGGCGTCTCCCGACATGGAGGCCGTGCGCAACATCGGCCGCGCGTGCCTCGCGCTCTTCGCGCTGCCCGTGCTGCTGCTCCTCGGCGTGCCGCTCGCGCGCGGCGCGTGGCTCGACCTGCGCGCCGGGCACGTGCGCATGGACGGGCTGATCGTGCTCGGGACGTGTGCCGCGTACGGCGTCTCGCTGCACCACACGTTCGCGGGCGGCGGCGAGGTCTACTACGACACCGCGACGATGGTGCTCGTGCTGGTGACGTTCGGCCGCCGCCTCGAGGCGCACGCGCGCACGCACGGCAGGGACGCCGCGGCGGCGCTCGCCGCACTGCTGCCCGCGAGCGCCCACCGCGTCGGCGCACCGGATGCAGCCGCGGCCGACGAGGACGTCGCGCCCGCAGCGCTGCGGCCGGGCGACATCGTCCGCGTGCTGCCCGGCGAGCACGTGCCGGCCGACGTCGTCGTGCTCGAGGGCGCGAGCGAGACGTCCGCGGCGCACCTGACCGGGGAGGAGACGCCGCACGCCGTCGCCGCGGGCGACCTCGTGCCCGCGGGCTCCGTGAACGGCACGGGCGCGCTCCTCGGACGCGTCGAGCGCGCGGCGCTCGACGGCAGCCTCGGCCGCATCCGCGAGCTCCTCGACGCGCCGCTCGACGCCACGCGCGTGATGCGCGTGACGGACCGGCTGGCCGCGTGGCTCGTGACGCTGGCGGTCGCGCTCGCGCTGATCGGCGGCTTCCGCACGTACCGCCTGGCGGGCACGGGCGAGGCGCTGCGCACCGCGCTCTCGGTGCTCGTGGTCGCGTGCCCGTGCGCGCTCGGGCTCGCCACGCCCCTCGCGTACCGCGCCATGCGTGCGGCCCTGGCGCGGCGCGGCGTGCTCGTGCACGACGCGGCGGCGCTCGAGCGCGCGGCCGACGTGGACTGCGTGCTGCTCGACAAGACGGGCACGCTCACGGATCCCGACGCCGCCGAGATCGCCGTGGCGGTCGGTCCCGAGGAGGCGTGCGAACGCATGCGCGCCCTGGTCGGACACTCCGGGCACCCGCTCGCGCGCGCGCTGCGTCGCGGCGCACTGACGCCGTCGGCGGTGCGCATCGTCCCCGGCTCGGGTGTCGAGGGCTCGTTCGGCGCACTCGCGTGTCGCGCGGGGAGCCCGGAGTGGATGGACCGCACCGGGGCGGCGTGGGACGCCGAGCCCGGCGCCGCGCGGGCGGGACTCGCCGCGCGCGGCTCGACCCTCGTCGCCTACGCGGAGGACGCACGGGTGCGCGCCCTCTGCGCGATCGAGCAGCCGCTCCGCGCCGGCGCGGCGGGCGCCGTCGCCGCGCTCGCGGCGCGCGTGGCGGGCGTCGAGATCGTCTCCGGCGACAGGCCGGAGTCGGCGGCGCGCACCGGCGAGGCCCTCGGCGTCGCGTCGCGGGGCGCGCTGCAGCCGGCCGACAAGCTCGCGCGCGTCGAGGAGCTGGCGCGCGCCGGGCGCCACGTGCTCTTCGCCGGCGACGGCGTGAACGACGCCCCCGCGCTGCGTGCGGCGCACGTGGGCGTGGCGCTCGCCTCGGGCACGGCGCTCGCGCGCTCCCACGCGGCCGTCGAGGTGCTCGGCAACGACCTCGCCGCGCTCCCGCGCCTCCTCGACGCGGCGCGCGCGCTGCGCCGCACCGTGCGCGTGAACCTGTTCGCGGCCGTGGCGTACAACGGCGCCGCACTCGCGCTCGCGACGCTCGGCCGTCTGCACCCGCTCGTCGCCGCGGCGGCGATGATCCTCTCGAGTCTGACGGTCAGCGCACGCAGCTATCGTCTGCTCGACTGGGAGGGCGACCGGTGAGCTGGGTCGGCACGTGGTCGGCGACGGTGCTCGCGGGGCTCCTCATCGGGCTCGCGAGCAGCGCGCACTGCGCCGGCATGTGCGGCGTCTTCGCGCTGCGCGCGGGCGGCGGTCCGCGCGCGGGTCTGCGCATGGCGCTCTACCTCTGCGGCAAGGCGTTCACGTACGTGTTCCTGGGCGCGCTCGCCGGACTCGCCGGCGCGCGCGTCGTCGACGCCGTCTCGGGCGCGGCGCCGTGGATCGCCGTGGCGGTCGCGCTCGCGCTGGTCGTCGCCGCCCTGAACATGCTCCTGCCCGCGCGCGCGGTCGGCGCCCCGGGCACGCTGCTCGGCCGGCTGCTCGCCCCGGCGTTCCGCGCAGCCCACGGCGCCGAGGCCGCGGGCGGCCCGTTCGCGCTCGGCGCCGTGACGGGGCTCCTGCCGTGCGGCGTCGTGTACGTGGCCGCGGCGCAGGGCGCGGCGACGGGTTCGCCGCTCGGCGGGGCCGTGCTGATGGCGGCGTTCGGCGCCGGGACGATGCCCGTGCTGGCCGCGGTCGGGCTCTTCGGCGGACGCCTGCTGCGACGCTTCGGGCCGGCGCGGCTGCGGCTCGTGGGCGGCTGCGTGCTGCTGGCCGCGGCGGCGGTCGGGACCGGCCGCGCCGCCTTGGCGTTCCACGCCGCCGCGACGGGCGGGCCGCCGTGCTGCCACTCGGTGCGAACCGCCGACTGATCGAGCCCACCGCGTGACCGCGATCACGCGAATCGCGCCCGAGGCGGGCCTCCACGAGGGATTCCCGCGACCGATCGCGCGACGACGCCGAACCTCGCCGGCGGAGGTGTCCGTGCTGCTCCTGCGCGACGACGATCGCGTCCGGATCCTGGCGGCCGTCGCGCGTCGCGGCCCGCGCTACCAGATCCTGCGCATCGTGGTCATCACGCTCTCGCTCCTGATCCTGCTCGCCGTGCCGCTCCTGCACGTCGCGCGCGTGGACCTCTGGGGCGGCGAGCACTGGCTGCTGTTCGAGCGCGTCCCGCTCATCACGGCGCTGAAGGGCGTCGTCGCCGCGATCGGCATCCTGTGGGGCGTGACGTTCACGACCAACGTGGTCGTGGGGCGCTTCTTCTGCGGGTGGGGCTGCCCCGTCGGCTACGTGAGCCGGCTCGGCGAGGACGTCGACCTCGCGAAGAAGAGCCGTCCGCGGCGCTTCCTGCAGCACCTCGCGGGCGCCGGCTTCGTCGCGACGTTCATCGCCGCCGTGATGCTCTGGTGGGTGGACCCGGCGGTGCTCGTGCACGGGAGCTGGACGGCGCGCCTCGTCACGCTCGGCGTGTTCCTCGCGCTCTGCCTCGGCGGCTTCGCCCATGCGTTCGTGTGGCGCTTCGGCTTCTGCCTCCACGCCTGCCCCATCGGCCTCTACTACCGCTACGTCACGTCGCGCGCGCCGATCGGCATCGTGTTCAGCAACGAGCCGAGCCCGTGCATCGAGTGCGGCGTGTGCGAGAAGGTGTGCCCCGTCGACCTCGACCCGAAGCGCCTCGGCGAGGAGCTCCCGTCGCTCTCGGGCGACGCGGAGGGGGGGACGCGCTACGGCGACGCGGAGTGCATCCGCTGCGGCGACTGCATCGAGGGCTGCGGCATGGTGTTCGCCCCGCGCAAGGGCGAGACGCCGCCGCTGCGCTTCGGCCGCGTGAAGGACAAGGGGACGCCCGGGTAGCCCCCATCGTCCACCAGCTCCCACGCCCGGCGCGTCGCCGGAGTCGCGAGCTCTGCGTCGGCGCTCCTCGAACGGGGTGTTCGACCCCGACTTCGTCGCGCCTTCTTGATCTCGCGCCTCCGGCTCGGCCAGGACTGTCTGCCTCCAGGTGGGACCGCCGCCGCCACGGACGCAGGCCTCGAAACGACTGGATCTCAGCCGCACTCGTCGCGAGAGCTGGTGGACGATGCGGGCTCCCACGCTCACGCGCTGAACGCGCGCAGCATCGCCGCGAGCGCGGCGTCCTCGCGCAGCGCCGCGCGGGCGGCGCGCACGCCGGCGCGCAGCCGTGCCGCCATGATCCCGACCTTCTTCGGTCCCGACGGATCCGCGGGCCAGCCGGATGCGACCTTCGAGTCGAAGTCGAGCGTGTCGCCGAGCGGGTGCCCCGGCTCGATGACGTGCACGTTCAGCGGCCGGCGCCCGCGCAGCGACGCGAGCCGCGTGCGCAGCGCGCCGTCGCGCGCGGCGAGCCGGTCGCGCACCACCTGCGGCAGCTCCGCCTCGTGTTCGAGCAGGACGTCCGCGAGTCCGCACAGGTCGGTCGTCGAACGCGCGACCTCGACGTCGTTGCGCGCGATCTCGTCGGTGAGCAGGTCCACGGCGCGCAGCGCGACGTCGACGAAGTGCTCGGCGCGCCGGCACACGGGCGCGGGGACGCGCGGCGACATCAGCACGACGAGCAGGTCCGTCGCGCCGGCGGCGATCGCGCTGCGGAGCGGGGCGATGTCGATGACGCCGCCGTCCACGATCTGCTGCCGCGGGAGGCTCGCGCACGGCGCCCCCGCACCGGTGCGCCGGAACTCCTGCGGCTCGATCGCGCCGGGGATGGCCGCCGACGCGAGCAGCGCCTCGGTGAGGCGGTGCTCCGGGAAGAAGTGCGCGCCCACGCCCCCGCGCGAGCCGTGCTCGCGGAACCAGGCGCGCAGCCGGGCCACGTTCGCGCGCTGCGTCCAGAGCGCGAGCTCCCCGGTCTGCAGGTTCACGCAGTTGACGATCGTGGTGACGGCGCCGTCGAGCAGTTGCCGCCGCCGCGCGTCGGGGAGGCTCTCGTCGATCCGCCCGGCGAGCGGCCGCGGGTCGTAGACGCCCATCGGCAGTCCCTTCAGCAACTGCCCGGGAGTCAGGTTCGAGCTGACGATGTCCGCCTGCCGCGACGTGACGTAGAGGCGCTCCAGGTCGTCGAGCGCCGTGCGGTCCGTCGCGCCGATGCTCGCGAACGGCGCGATGAGTCCGCCGGTGCTCGTGCCCGAGACGACGTGCCACGTGAGCGTCGGCAGCTCCTCGACGAGCCGGCGCAGCACGCCGACGCCGAACGCCCCCTTGGCTCCCCCGCCGCTGAACACCAGTCCGAGACGCCGCTCCTGCGCCACGACGACACCTCCTCGAGCGCGGCCGCGCCTCCGCGGCACTCCTCCGCGGCGGCGCGGCAGACCGTGTCGTCCGCCGGCCCACGTCGGCGGCGCGCCCCGCGCGCCGTGGCCGCGCTGCGACCCGGCCGGGCGGGCGCGGCGGACGACTCTCGTCAGACGGTACGGGCCGCGCGGCGCCGGCACAACGGCGCGGCGCCACGACGTGAACGAGGTCACGCCGCAGCGAGCCGCCGGCACGGTGCGCGACGCAGCAGCGGATGCCGGCGGCGGATCGGCGCTACGCTGTGCGCGCGGCCGACCGCTCGGCCGGCGGAGACCCCATGACGCAGGAGGAGGCGTTCGTCGCGCTCGGCGTGGCGCTCGGCATCGGGCTGCTGCTCGGATTCGAGCGCGAGCAGGCGGCGCGCCGGGACGCCGACGGCGGCAGGTCCCCCATCGGCGGCGTGCGCACGTATCCGCTCGTCGCGGTCTCGGGCGCGCTCGCGGCGCTGGCCGCGCGCTCGCTCGGCGCGTGGATCGTCGGCGCCGCGTTCGCGCTGCTCGGGACGCTCGCCGCGATCTCGTACGCGCGGCGCGTGCGCACGACCGACGACCACGGCCTGAGCAGCGAGGTGGCGCTGCTGCTCGCGTTCCTGCTCGGCGTGCTCGCGCCGTCCGAGGGGCTCGTCGAGCCGCCGCGCGAGAAGGTGATCGTGCTCTTCTCGGTCACGATCGTCGCGGCGTTCCTGCTGTCGCTGAAGCCGGCGCTCCACGCGCTCGCGCGCAGCGCGACGAAGGACGACGTCTTCGCCGCGCTGAAGTTCCTGCTCGCGGCGGTCGTGCTGCTGCCGCTGCTGCCCGACCGCACGATCGGCCCGCTCGACGTCTTCAACCCGTTCCGCACCGGGCTGCTCGTCGTGCTGATCGCGGGCGTCGAGTTCGCGGGCTACGTGCTCGTGCGTGTGCTCGGCGGCGCGGGTCTCGGACTCGCGGGACTCGTCGGCGGACTCGTGTCGTCCACGGCCGTCACGCTCGCGTCCGCGTCGCGCGCGCGCCGCGAGCCGGAGCTCACCGCACCGTGCGTGCTCTCCGTCGTGCTCGCGAACGCCGTGATGGCGCCGCGCGTGCTCGTGATCGTGTCGGCCGTGAACGGCGAGCTCGCCCGCGCGCTGGCCGTGCCCGTGACGGCCCTCGCGCTCGCGAGCGCCGTGATCGCGTGGACGTGGTGGCGGCGCGCGCGCGAGGTGCGCGCCGAATCCGACGCGCTGCGCGTCGCGAACCCGTTCGAGCTGACGTCCGCGCTCAAGCTGGCGCTGCTCGTCACGCTGGTGCTGTTCGCCACGAAGGCCGCGGCGCTGCACCTCGGCACGGCCGGCGTCTTCGGCGCGGCGGCGCTCGCGGGCACGACCGACGTCGACGCGATCTCCGTCTCGCTCGCGCACCTCGCGCCCGAGGGGCTCGCGACACGGGTCGCGGCGGCTGCGGTGCTGCTCGCGATCGCGTCGAACACGATCGTGAAGACGGGCATCGCGTTCGCCGCGGGCGGGCGCACGTTCGGACGCCACCTCGTCCCGCCCGCGGCGATCACGCTCGCGACGGTGGCCGCCGGAGCGCTCTGGCTCCTGCGCTGAACTCCTGCTCCGCGTTCGGGCGTGCCGCGTGCTCAGGCGCGCGGCGCGGGCGCCTTGCGGGGCGGACCCTGGCGCCGCCGCTGGTACGGCCGCGTGCGCTCCGTCAGGTGGACGGCGCCGCGCCCGACGACGTCGAGCACGTCGGAGATCGTGACGATCCCGACCAGACGCCCCTCCTCGACGACGGGCACGCACCCGATCCCGCGACCGCGCAGGAGGTTCGCGGCCTGCCGCAGCGTCGCGCCCGGGGCGAGCGTCGCGACGTCGCGGCTCATCAGCTCGCGGACGGTGGCGTCGGGCGGCCTCCCGCGGCGACCTCCGAGGTCGCGCTCGGACACGACGCCGGCGATCTGCCCGCGCTCCTCGACGACCAGGTGATGGCACTTCGCGGCGGCCATCCGCTCCCGCGCCTCGGCGGCCGCGAGGTCGGCGCCGATCGCGTGGACGTGCGGCGTCATCAGATCCCGGATGCGCATGGGTTCCTCCCACCGCGTGACGGCCCGGGTTCCGCCCGCGCCGCGCGCGGTGGAGGCAGAGTAGCCGCGCGGGGACGGGCGCGCCGCGACGCCCGTCACGGCCTCGGCCGGGCCGCCGGGAGACCCCATTTGGGACGCCGCGGCGCGCCGCTGGGTATCCTCCGGGGCCCGCCATGAGCGCCCCGCCGATGTCCTCCGAGCCTGCCGCCGCGACGCTGCGCGTCGTGCGCCCGGGGCGCGTGTCCTACACGGAGGCGCTCGGTCTCCAGCGCGCCGCGGCGGCGGCGCTGCGCGACGGCAGCGGACCCGAGACGCTGTTCCTGCTCGAGCACGAGCCCGTCGTGACGCTCGGTCGCCGCGCGCGCGACGACGGCCACCTGCTGCTCCCGCGCGAGGAGTTCGCGCGCCGCGGCGTGCTCGTGGTCGAGACCGACCGCGGCGGCGACGTCACCTACCACGGGCCGGGGCAGATCGTCGGCTACCCGATCTTCGACCTGCGCCGCCGCCGCTCCGGGCCGCGGGAGCACCTGCGCCACCTCGAGCAGGTCCTCATCGACGTGCTCCGCAGCGAGTACGCGCTCGACGCGTTCCGCGACCCGGAGCACACCGGCGTCTGGACGCGCGCCGGCAAGATCGCCGCGATGGGCATCCGCGTCTCGGGCGGCGTGTCGCTGCACGGCTTCGCGCTGAACGTCGCGCCGGAGCTGCCGGGCTTCGGCATGATCGTGCCGTGCGGCATCCAGGGCCGCGCGGTCGCGTCGATGGCGGAGCTGCTCGGCACGACGCCGCCGCTCGAGCAGGTGATGGACCACCTCGAGGACGCCTTCCGACGGAGCACGCCGTGAGCGACACCGCACCTCCCGCCGAGCGCCCGCGGCGCCTGCCGCGCTGGTTCAAGCGGCCGCTCGGCAAGGGCGCCGAGTACACGCGCGTGAAGGGACTCGTCTCGGGTCTCGACCTCCACACGGTCTGCCAGAGCGCGCGCTGCCCGAACCAGGGCGAGTGCTGGACCATCGGCACCGCGACCTTCATGATCCTCGGCGACGTCTGCACGCGCGGCTGCCGCTACTGCGCGGTGCCGAAGGGCCGCCCGCCGACGCTCGACCTCGACGAGCCGCGGCGCCTCGCGGACGCCGTGCGCGCGATGAACCTGCGCCACGTCGTGATCACGAGCGTGGACCGCGACGACCTCGACGACGGCGGCGCGGCGATCTGGGCGGAGTCGATCCGCCGCATCCGCGAGACGGCGCCGGGCACCGCGGTCGAGGTGCTGATCCCCGACTTCCGCAACGCGCCGCCGTCGGCGCTCGAGTCCGTGATGGCCGAGCGGCCGGACATCCTGAACCACAACATCGAGACGGTGCCGCGCCTCTTTCCCGTCGCGCGCAAGGGCGGCGACTACGCGTTCTCGCTCGACGTGCTGCGGCGCGCGAAGTCGCTGCAGCCCGACATCCCGACCAAGAGCGGCATGATGGTCGGCCTCGGCGAGACCGACGCCGAGGTGCTCGGCGTGCTGCACGACCTGCGGGCCGTGGACGTCGACATCGTCACGATCGGCCAGTACCTCGCGCCCGAGCAGTCCGGCTTCTACCTGCCCGTCGACCGCTTCGTGACGCCCGAGGAGTTCGCCGAGTGGACGCGCACGTGCCGCCGCCTCGGCTTCCGCCACGGCGAGTGCGGTCCGCTCGTGCGCTCGTCGTACCACGCCGAGCAGCAGGCGGGCGGGCAGCGCCCGAGCGAGGCGCTCGGCGGCGCGGCGACCCCGGGCGCCGCGTGAGCGACCCGCCGTTCCGCGACGTCGCCGGCAGGCCGACCGAGCGACTCGACGCGGCGGCGTGGGACGCGCGCTGGGCCGGCGGCGACACGCCGTGGGACATGGGCGGGCCCGCGCCGCCGCTCGTCGGCGCGCTCGCGCGCGGACTCGTCGCGCCGCCGGGGCGTGCGCTCGCCGTCGGCTGCGGCGCGGGGCACGACGCGCGTCACGTCGCGGCGGCCGGCTTCGACGTCACCGCGATCGACATCGCGCCGCAGGCGCTCGAGCGCGCTCGCGCTCTGACGCCGCCCGGCACCCCGCGCATCGCGTTCGTGCTCGCCGACCTGTTCGCGCTGCCGCCCGAGCTGCGCGACTTCGACGTCGTGATCGAGCACACGTGCTTCTGCGCGATCGACCCGGGCCTGCGCGACGCCTGGGTCGACGCCGTCGCGGACGCGCTCCGGCCGGGCGGACTGCTGCTCGGCCTCTTCTTCGTGTTCGAGAGCGAGACGGGGCCGCCGTTCGGCGCGACGGAAGAGGAGCTGCGCACGCGCCTCGGCCGGCGCTTCGAGGTCCTCGAGGGTGCGCGCCCGCCCGACTCGCACCCGGCGCGCGCGGCGCGCGACTTCCTCGTCCTCGCGAGGCGGCGGTGACGCGCGACCTGCTCGCGCGCTACGGCGGCCAGGCGCTCGTCACGGGGGCGTCGTCCGGGATCGGCGCGGTCTTCGCCGAGGAGCTCGCGCGCCGCGGCTTCCCGCTCCTGCTCACGGCGCGGCGCGAGGACCGGCTGGAGGCGCTCGCGGAGCGGCTGCGTGCGGAGCACCGCGTCGGGGTCGAGGTGCTCGCGCTCGACCTCGCGGAGCCGCGCGCGTCGAAGCGGCTGATCGACGCGGTCGCGCAGCGCGAGATCGGGCTGCTCGTCTCGAACGCCGGCTTCGGCGCGTCGGGGCTCTTCGACGAGCACGACCCCGCCCGCTCCGCGCGCATGATCCGCCTGCACTGCGGCGTGACGACCGCGCTCTGCCACGCGTTCGTGCCGCGCATGCTCGCGCGCGGGCGCGGCGGGATCGTCGTCGTCGCGTCGATCGCGGGGCTGCAGCCCACGCCCTACTTCGCGCTCTACGGCGCGACGAAGGCGTTCCAGGTCTCGCTCGCCGAGGCGCTGTGGCAGGAGCTGCGCGGCACGGGCGTGGACGTCGTCGCGCTCTGCCCGGGCACGACACGGACGGAGTTCGCGCAGCTCGCGCACACGCGCGAGGTCGGCCACGGCATGGAGCCGCTGCCGGTCGTGCGCGCGGCGCTCGCGCGGCTCGGACGCGGGCCGTCCGTCGTCACCGGCCTGCAGAACCGGTTCTCGGTCGCGCTGCCGCGCTTCCTGCCGCGCTCCTGGGTCGCGCGCGCCACCGGCGAGGTCCTCGCGCGGCGCCTGCTCGGCAAGCCGTCGTGGGCCGTGCGCCGCCGGCGCTGAGCGCGCGGCGCGCGCGTCGGCGCGCTACTTCTTGTCCTTGCCGTCCTTGTCCTCGTCCTTGCGCGGCGGGCCCTTGTACTTCGGGATCTCCACGCCGAGCTTCTTCAGCTCCTCGACGTGCTCCTCCATCCAGGTCCGCAGCTCCGCCGCGGTCTCGATCTTCTCGCCGGTGATCTTCTCGACCGACTTGACGAGCTCCTGGATGTAGACCTTGAACATCTGCGCCGGGGACTTCTTCCCCTTCATCTGGCTGTCGTACTTCGCGTGCCAGGCCGCCTCGGCCGCCTCCTGGTCCGCCGTGCCCGAGGCACCCGTGTCCACGGACACCTCGCCGGTCTCCCACGAGTAGCCGACGGGGTGGCGCTCCCACAGCTCGAGCAGCGTGGGCAGCGCGCGCATGTCGCGCAGGTTGCCGACGGCGCGCACCGTCGTGATCAGCAGGAACGGGTCGCCGCCGCGGCCGAGCAGGTCGCAGAGCGACATGCACGCGGGCTTGTACTCGAGGATACCGATCGCGTTGACGATCGAGTCGATGACCTCGTTCTCGAACTTGCCCTTGTCGAGCGCCTCGTGGAGCACCTTGCCCGCGGCCTCGGCGCCGGCCTTGTCGCCGCGGAACTCCTGGAGAGCTCCCGCGAGGATCATCTGGTGCTCGAGCTCCTTGTCGCGCATCAGGAACTTGCCGAGCTCGTCCGCGGCGAGCGGGTGCTTCGTGCGCGCGAGCTCCATGACGAGGTCCGCCCACTTGGTCGGGTCCTTCGCCTTCTTCTCGTACTTCTTGAAGTAGTCGATCGCGGCCTTCGCCTGCACCGCCGCGGCGTCGTCGTCCGCGCGCGCGGCGGGCGCGGCCGCGAGGAGCGCCGCGAGGACCGCGAACGTGAGGAGGGTGCGCTGCGTGCGCTGCATGGGATCGCCGCCTTTCACTCGAAGAACTTCGCCTGCCCGCCCGTCGCCCGGCACATCTTCTTCATGAACCGCAGGTTCACGCCGATGCCGATGCAGTTGACGCGGATGGGCTTCGTCTTGTGGAGCTGCAGGACCGCCTCGAGGATCTGGTCCATGTCCACGATGTCGCCGATCGAGGGCTGCCCGTCGGTCACGAGGTAGAGCTCGTCGGGCCCCATCTCGTACGACTTCTTCTCGTTCCCCATCAGGTCGAACGCCGCCGCGAGCGCGCCCCACGTGTTCGTCTTGTCGTCGGGCTTGATCGCGTTCAGCGCGGCGATGGCCTTCTGCCGGTTCGCCGAGTTCGCGGGGACGAGGCGGCCCATCCAGGGCTCGACCTCGGTCGAGAAGAACACGATGTCGAAGAACTGGTCCTCGTGGAGCTGCGAGACGAGCAGGATGGTCTGCTCGCGCGCGAGGTCGAGGCGCGTCTTGATGCGCCACCACGGGATGTCGTACGCGTGGTCCTCGTCCTCGGGCTCCTGCGCGTTCTGCGCCCCGTCGCCGGTGACGGCGCGGCGCTGGCTCGTCTCGCGGCGCAGTCGGTCGCGGTCGATCTCGATCGGGTCGTTCATCGACAGCGAGACGTCGAGCAGCAGCACGACGCGGTTCGAGACGACCTCCATGCCGTAGAAGTGCGGGCGCTCGCTCTGGCTGGCGTACTCGGTCGGCGGGGGCGCCTCGCCCACGTCGTCGTCGCCGTCCCCACCGGCTCCGGGACCGCCGGCGCGCACCGCCCCCTCGGGCACGACGTCCTCGCCCGCCAGGAAGCGGCGCCACTTCTGCGCGTCGCGGCCGAGGCGCCGGCCGCAGATGCGCGCGAGCGCCTCGGAGGCGTCCACCGCGATGCGGCCCGTGTAATCGTCGAGCATGTCGACGAGCGCCGGCACGGCCTGCGCCTTGAGCGCGTCCTTCGCCTCGAGCCGCGGCAGCGCCTCGATGGCCGCGGACTGCACCTGCCACGCGCTGTCGGAGAGGAGCACGAGGAGCGCGTCGAGCGCGTCGCCGGCGCGGTGCATGCCGAGGCCGTACGCGGCCATCCCGCGGATGCGCGGTTCGCGGTCCTTCACCGCGGCGAGGAGGGCGTTGTGGGGCGCGGTGCCGTCGATCGACGCCAGCGCCTCCAGGTACACCACGCGCTGCTCGACCTTGCCCCTGCCCGCGAGGCCCACGAGCTCGGCGACGGCGGCCTCGTCGCGCACCCGCCCGAGCACGCCCACGGCGCGGGCGAGCACGTCGGCGCGCTTCTCGCGGGGCACGACCACCCGGGAGATGACGTCGACCTTGATCGCGTCGGTCGCCTCGGCGAGCGCGGCGACGGCGTCGGCGCGCGCCTTCGCGTCCTCCGAGTCGTAGCCCGTCTCGAACGCGAGCTCCGCGGCGGTCTTCTCGCCCTTCTTGGTGCCCGCGAACGCGTCGTCGCACGCGCCGCCCAGCGCGGCGAGAACCAGCGCGGCGAGAACCAGCGCGGCGAGTGCGAGGGTGGCGACGAGGAGCGTCCCGAGGAGGGTCCTTCCCGCAGTCATGACCGGGGAGGATACCACCCCGCCGAGCCGGTGGGAGTCCGCGGCCGGCGGAGCGTCAGTCGGGCGGGAACAGCGCCGCGAGCGCGGCGCCCGCGCGGCGCACGCCCTCGTCGCGCTCCGCGACCACGTCGAGGCGCAGCGTGAGCAGCTCCAGCGCGAGCGGCGGACCCGGTTCCAGGGCGCCGTCGTGGAACACCTTCACGGCCGTGCCGCAGGTGTCGCACGCTTCGAGGGCCGCCGGGCCCGCGTCGCGTCCGGCGAGCACGCGCAGACGGTCCGCGCGGTCCTCGTCGCACTGCGGGCAGGCCATGCCCGGCCGCGTCCACCGGCCTCCGCAGAGGACGCAGAGCAGCAGGCGGTCGGCGCCGGCCTGCGCGACGGCCGCGGCGGGCGGCAGGCCGCACCACGGGCACGCCGGGCGCGTCCAGCGCCCGGGACCCGGGCCGCTGAACGCGCGGGCGAGGTGCGCGGCGGGCGCGGCGAGGGCGCGCAGGAAGAGGAAGCGCAGGAGCGGCGCGTGCGGGAGCGCACCGTGGGACAGCTCGGCCGCGGGATCGTCGAGGAGCTCGTCCCACGGGAAGTCGTCCCGTGCGGCGGCGTCCGCGATCTCCGCCGCGGGTCCGGCGACGGGCGGGAACTCCGCGCCCACGCGAAGCGCGAGGCGCCGCGTGAGCGGGGCGACGAGACCGCGCAGGACGTCGCGGCGCGCGGCCGCGAGCAGCGTGCGCCCGGCCAGCCAGTGCAGGGCCGGCGGTCCTGCGAACGCAGGCCGCGCGGCGGGCCCGCTGCCGTCGGTGGCGAACGCGAGCGTCTCCTCCGCGAGCGCGCGGTGCAGCCGCGCGAGCGGCGCGAGCTCGGCGCGCTCCCGCTCGATGCGCTCGAGGGTCCAGAGCTCGTCGTCCACGCCCGGACGCTACCCACGTCGCGACCTGCCGCCAAGCTGCGCGTCGAGAGCCCCCTTGCGCTCGGCGCGCGGTTCCGTCACCGTGACCCCGGGGACAGGAGGCACCGATGCTGCAGACGACCCGATTCCGCGCCGCGCTCACGACGGCGGCGCTCCTCGCAGGCGCCGCGCTCGGCACGGCCCTGCCGCCCCGCGACGCGCACGCGGCCGATGAGGCGGGCTTCGCGATCCGCGGCACGGACCGCATCCAGGTGAAGGGCAAGGGCGCGAAGGCGGTGATCCAGGGGCTGTTCGTCACGCTGTCGGAGGCGGGACACTTCGTCGTGGCCGTCGGCGACGAGTTCTGGGAAGGCGACATCGTCGGGACAGGCGCAGACATGCACGTCGAGCTGCAGGCCGGCGTGTTCGAGCGCATCGAGTCCGCGATCTCGATCCACACGGCGAAGCGCCTGGGGAAGAAGTTCGTCACGCGCGAGCTCCGCGACAAGGTCACCGCGGCACGCGCCGCGCACCAGCGCCTCGTCGACGAGGCCGCGGCGCTGCAGGCACGCGTCGACGACCTGAACACGCGCATCTCGAACGCGCAGTCGGGCGGGACCCTCCCCGCCGATCTCCTGCTGCTGCTCATCGCGGCGCGCAACCAGGCCGTGTCCGACAAGACCGCGAAGGACGGCGAGGTGACGTCCGCGCTGCAGCAGATCGCCATCGCGGAGAGCGCGCTGACGCCGGAGTTCGGCGCGGAGGTCACGGCGATGGACCTGACCTTCCGCACGAACCGCGCGCGCACGAAGGTGAAGGTGAAGGCGGTCATCGACTTCACGCTGCTCGAGATCCACGACCACCGCACCTACAGCGGGCGCCGGAAGGTCACGGGCCGGGGCCCGCTCAGCAAGGGGATCGGGTGAGAACGGCGGTCGGGACCCCCGCGACGCGCGTGGCGAAGACGTCGAGGGGCTCCGACGCCGCGCGCTCCGGGAGCCCGGCGCGCAACACACGTTCGAGGGCGGGCGCGGTCTCGGCGACGCCGCGGCAGTGGACGCGCAGGTCCGCCGGCGCGAGCGCGGCGATGCGCGCGCGCAAGCGCTTGCGGTGGAGCGGCAGCGACTCGAGCACCGCGTGCTCCGTCAGCCACGGCGTCACGACGCCGGCGTCGCCGGTGAGCAGCGCGATGCCGTCCGAGACGAGGCCCAGCGCGTGGCGCTCGCAGAGCTCCGCGAGCAGGCGCGCGCGCACCGCGGCCGGGTCGGGCACGTAGAGCGCGGGCCCGAGCGCGCGCGTCGGCGCGTCCGCACGGTTCCCCGCGAGCACGAGCGACGGGCCGTCGTCGGGCAGCAGCACGGCACGCACGCGCGGCTCGGGCGCGTCGCCGCGGCCGTCGGACGCGAGGAACGCCTCGACGCACGCGCCGCCGTGCGACACGTAGCTGACGGCGAAGCGCGGACCGGCGGCGTCCGGATCGAGCGCCGAAGCGGCTTTCACGAACACCGGACGCGTCCCCGCTGCGAGGTCGCGGAGCGCCGACAGCGGCGGCGACCAGCGCTCCGGGTCGAGCGTGCGCACGCCGCCCGGGCGGCGGTCCGGGTCCACGAACACCGCGTCGGCGCGGGACGCGTCGCCGTCGAGCGCCGCGAGTCCGTCGGCGACGAGCGCGCGCGCGGAGCCGAGCCCGAGCGCCATCAGGTTCGTGTGCGCACACGCGGCGCGCACGGGGTCCACGTCGGTCGCGATCAGGTTCGCCGCGCGGTGCGCGAGCGCGAGCGAGTCGCCGCCGCAGCCGCAGCCGATCTCGAGCAGACGGCAGCCCTCGGGGAGCTGCTGCGCGTGCCACGTCGCGACGCGCGCGGACGTCGCCTGCTCGACCGCGCCGCGCACGGCGAGCAGGCTCTCGTCGAGACCGAGCTTCGCCGCGAGGCGGCGTCCCTCGCCGACGAGCTCGAGCGCCGCGGCGCGCTCCTCGGCCGGCGCGTCGGGCCGCCGCGCGCGCAGGTGCTCCGCGGCGCGCAACGCATCCCGCGGCTCGGCGTCGACCGCGAGCCCCGCCTCGACGAGCAAGCGCCATCCGGGCTCCGCGAGCACGCGCAGCGCGGCGGCCTCGAACGTGCTCCGCGTCGGATCGCCGCCCATGCCGCGCGGTTCAGGCCGTGTCGCCGGAGCGGATCGGCGTCGCGGCTCTCGAAGCGCGCAGCGCCGCCGCGCCCGCGACGATCTCGCGCGCGGGGCTCGCTGAGGCGCAGAAGCGCGTGCGGTCCTCCTCGCGGAGCGTCCCTGCGAAGCGGTGCAGGATGCCCTCGGCCTCGAGCAGCAGGCGGTCCGCGAGACGCGGGTCGCGGCGCACGCGCGCGACGAGCGACTCGACGAACACGACCTCGATCTGCGCGAGGATCGCGCCCGGGAGCTCGTCGACCTCCTGCCGCGCCTCGGCGAGCTGCACGCTCGACGCGTCCGCGTCGCCGCGCCGCGCGGCGAGCAGTCCGAGCAGCGAGAGCGCCACGGCCGTGACCGACGGCGTGCTCGCGGCGCGCGACAGCTCGACGGCGCGCTGCAGGAGCTGCGCGGCCTCCTCGGTGTCGGCGGCGAGCGCGGCGACGCGGCCCGACGCGAGGAACGCCGCAGCCTGTCCGCCGACGTCGTTGCTGCCGTCGAGGGCGCGCACCGCGCGCTCGAGGAGTCCGGCTGCGATCGTGATCTCGCCGCGCACGCGCGCGACCTCGCCGAGGCCGGTGAGCGCGTAGCCCTCGAGGCGCGCGTCGCCGATCTCGCGCGCGGCGCGCAGCGCGTCGCCGTAGTGGTCGCGCGCCTCCTCGGTGCGCCCGAGGACGAACTCGGTCGTCGCGAGGTTCAGGAGCGCCGCGAGCTCCTCGGGACGCGCGCCGACCTCACGGCTCGCGCGGCACGCGGCGCGGTGCAGGGCGCGCGCCTCGGCGAGCCGCATCGAGTCCTGCATGAGCAGGCCGAGCTGACCGAGCGCACGCGCCTCGCCGTAGCCGTCGCCGAGCGAGCGGTGGATCGCGAGCGTGCGGCGCAGGTACTGCTCGGCCTTCACCGGGTCGTCGGTCGCGGACGCGATCGCGCCGAGACTCGCGAGCACCTCGGCCTCGCTCGCGAGGTCGCCGGAGCGGCGGTAGATGCCCATCGCGAGGCGCTGCAGCTCCTCCGCGTGGTCCCACGAGCCGACGCCCTGGCTGATGGTGCCGAGCGCCTGGAGCGCCTCGGCCTCCGCCTCCTCGTCGCGGATGCGCCGCGAGAGCTCGAGCACGCGCTGCATGTGCGTGCGCGCCTCCTGGTAGCGCCCCTCGCGGAACGCGACCGTGCCGAGCAGCCGCAGGCAGCGCGCCTCGAGCCGCACGTCGCCGCCCTCGTCGGCCTGCCGCAGCGCCTCGCGCGCCTCGTGCCGCGCGCGCTTGATCTGCCCGGTCAGGAGACGCAGCCGCGCCGACTCGAGGATCGCGCGCGCCTCGCGCACGATGTCGCCGTAGTCGCGCGCGCGCAGCAGCGCCTCGTCGAGCACCTCGCGCTGCTCGACGCGCCGGCCCTGCAGCCCCAGCAGGTCGCTGCGCTCGACGAGCAGGTCGATGAGCTCCGCCTTGCGGCCCTGCGCGCGCGCGAGGGCGCGGCACGCGAGATCCGCGAGACGCTCCGCGTCGCCGATGCGCCACGTGTCGCGCAGGTGCACGAGCGCCGCGGCGACGTAGAGCAGGCCGCGCGCCTCGCGCCCGGCGAGCAGGTAGTGCCACGCGATGCGGTAGCTCAGGATGCCGTGGATCTCGGACGGCGGCAGGTGGTCCGGGTTGCGGCACGCGAGGAACGCGTCGGCGGTCGCCTCGTGACGCTGCTGCAGGTCCTCGTCGTCGAGCGTGTCGTGGAGCCGGCCGAGCAGCGCGTTGCTCGTGAAGCGCCACACCGGCTGCTCGCCGCACAGGAACTGGCCGGCCGCGAGCGCTTCGAAGTCGGTCGGCAGCACCTCTCCCGCGAGGGCCCGCGCGACGACGTCGGCGTCGAACACGAGGCCCTGCACAGACGCCATCTCGAGCGCCGCGCGGTGCTGGGCGGGGAGCGAGTCGAGGCGCGCGCCGACGAGCTCGTCGAGGGTCGCGGGCAGCGCGCCGATCGCGGGCGCGGCGCCCTCGCCGCCGGTCGCGTCCTCGAAGCCGCCGCCCGGCATGCAGCGCAGCGTGCCGCGTGCGACGAGCAGGCGGGCCGCCTCGACGAGCCCGAGCGGATTGAGCCGCAGCTCGGCGTCGAGCGCGGCGACGAGTGCGTCGGCCGTGGCGCGCGGCCGCACGAGCGCACGCGCGACGTCGTGGGCGCCGTCGGGCGTGAGCGGCGCGATCTCGTGGCGCGCGTGACGCGGCAGCACCGAGAGCGACGCGACGAGCGCGGAGAGCTGCGAGCGCTCGGGCGCCGGGCGGTGCGAGCCGATCAGCAGCAGCGGCAGCGTGTCGCACGCGCGTGCCAGGTGGCCGAAGAGGTCGAGGCCCTCGGGGTCCGCCCACTGCAGGTTCTCGACGACGAACACCACGGGCCCCACGCGCGTGAGCGTCCGCAGGCACTGCAGGAACGCGCTCGCCAGCGACTCGCGGCGCAGGCGCTCCTCGCCGTCCGGCAGGGGCGAGCT
This sequence comes from uncultured bacterium, assembly GCA_937996235.1. Taxonomy (GTDB): domain Bacteria; phylum Planctomycetota; class JAJSAM01; order JAJSAM01; family JAJVHW01; genus CALKVK01. The sequence continues at coordinate 223,892 of CALKVK010000029.1, forward strand.
GGAGAGGAACGCGGCGAAGGCCGTCGCGATCGCGGTCGCGTCGCCGAGCAGCGGCACGACGTCGTTGGCCGTCACCTCGCGGCGGTCGCCGGCCACCCAGCGCGTGAGCGCCTCGCTGAACGCCTGCATCGGACGTCCGATGCCGCGCGAGCGGTGCTCGCCGTGCAGCACGACCAGGCCCGGGATGCGCCGCGCGCGCTCGAGCAGCGCGTCGAGGATGCGCGTCTTGCCGACGCCCGCCGCGCCCTCGACGAGCACGACGCCGCCGCCCTCCTCGCGCAGCGCGCGCACGTGCGCGAGCAGCGCGCCGAGCTCCTCCTCGCGGCCGATGCACGGCGCATCGTGCGGTGCGAGCCCGACGCCGTGCGAGCGGCGCTCCTCGAACCACTCCGGCTCGGGCATGGGCGCGGGCGGCGGGATCGGCGGCGGCTCGGGGTCCGGCTCGGGCGTCGGCATGTCCACCGACACCTCGTCGAGCGGCGCCTGGACGATGCGCCGCGCGCGCCACCACTCGCTCTCGCGCCGCAGCGCGAGGATCTCGACCAGCTCCGCCGCGGACGCGATGCGGCAGTCGACGTCGGGCTCGAGCAGCTCGTGGACGACCTCGCTGAGGAACGCCGAGGTGCCGGGGCGCGCGTCGCTCGGCCGGCGCGACGGCTGCTCGTCGGAGGGCTGCCGCTGGTACCACTCGCCCGCGGCGCAGCGGTAGAGCAGCGACCCGACCGAGTAGAGGTCGGCGCGCGCCGACGGACGCGGGTCGGGCTCGATCAGCTCCGGGGCGACGGCGCGGCGGTCGGCGTCCGTGGCGTCGGCGCTCCGCGCGCGCTGCGCGATCACGGGACCGAGCCCGACGTCCACGAGCACGACGGAGCTGTCGTCGCGCAGGAGCACGCGCGACGGGTCGATCGCGAGGCCGTGGAGCCCCGCGGCGTGGATGTCGCGGACGGCGGCGGCGAGGGCGACGGCGACGGCCTCGGTGAGCGGGTCGGGGAGCGCCCCGACGTCGCGCAGCAGCGCCTCCAGCGTGCGCCCGGAGACCAGCGGCGAGACCCACCAGAAGCGGCGCAGGGGGGCCTCGCCGTCGATGCCGAAGTCGAGGGGCGCGGAGACGCCGGCCCCCGTGAGGCCGCGCGCGAGGCCGTGGGCGTGCAGCAGCTCGCGCAGCACGCCGTCGCCGCCGGCCTCGTTCTCGCCGACCACGCACAGGCGCAGCTCGGTGCCCACGGGCACGGGCGCGCCGCCCTCGACGACCCGCGCCAGGTACTCCGAGCCCGGACCCGATCGTTCGACCGGGCGCGTGATCTCGTAGGCGTGGATTCGAGTGACGCTCATGCGTCGGTGCGACGTCGGGGACGCGACGTGCGGCGCCATTCTTCCGAACTCCGGACCCGGCCCCGGGTGAAAACGACCCGATTCCGTCCCCTTCCTTCGGCACGCGGCGCGCGCGGCGTTACTCGACTCCGGGATCGAGGATGAACACGACCGGGCCGCGGAGCACGCCGTGGGGCATCCGGGGGGGCATCCGGCCGACCGACTGCCGGATCATCTCGAGGAAGGACTCCTCGCACCAGACCGCCCATCCCGCGACGCGCTCGCCGTGCAGGAAGCCGTGTGCGTCGAGCCAGTTCCCGGGGCGCGGGAGGAGGTCGGGGCCGAGCAGCGCGACACGCCGCGCCAGCACCTGACGGCACACGTCGGCCCGCTCCCGGTCGAAGCCGATCCCGGCGCTGATGCGGTCGAACGCCATGTTCCCGATGGTCGTGTCGTCGGGGACGATCACGGGCTCCATGACGCCGAGCGGCTCCCAGGTGGTCGCGGCGCTGAACGGGTCGAGGCGGACGCGCCCGCGGGCGATCTCGCCGTGCAGCAGGTTGCGCTGGCGCGCGGTCAGGAGGGCGTCGAGTCCGTCGAAGAACGGCTTCCGGCGCTCGAACTCGCGGAGGGCCCGGCGGATGAGGAGGTCGTTCGACTCCTCGCTCCCGCGGGCGGCGGCGACCTCGGCCTCCATCGCGCGCGCCGCCAGCTCGGCGAGGGCGGCGAGCTGCTCCGTCGACAGGCCCCGCCCGCGCGCGTGCAGGCCGGCGGCGGCGGCGTTCGCGGCGAACGCGGGGCTCCCGACCGGCGGTGCGCGGTACGCGTTCGGGAGCTCCGGCTGGACGGCCATCGCGGAGTCGTCGAGCGCCCGCCGCAGCTCCTCGCTGCGGGAGACCACGGCGTCGGGGACGTCGGAGTCGGCGGACGCCGCCCCCGCGACCTCGGCGAGGAGCGGCACGAGTTCCTTGACGGTCTGCCCGACGGCCTTCCAGTCCACGGCGCCGAGTCCCTCGGTGAACCCGTCCACGGGAACCCACGGCGTGCCGGGCGCCGGCGGCGGCGCGGGCTTCGGGTCCTTCTCGACCTCGCCGCGCGAGCCGCCGGTCGAGTCGTCCGCGGCGGGACGCACGCCCGCGGGCCCGTCGCCCGGGCCGCCGGGGTCCGGAGCGGCGGGGTCGTCGGCTCCGCCCGACAGCACGAGCCACGCGAGCGTCCCGAGCCCGGCGACCACGACGAGCCCCACGGCGGCGGTGAGCGCGGTGCGCGAGCTCATGCGGTGAAGATCCCCGGCGGCGCCACCATGTGCCCGCCGGTCGGCGCGGCGACGACCGTCTCGGCGGAGAGCTGCCCGCAGCCCATCCCCTCCTGCTTGCCGGCGCTGTAGCGCACCTTCACGGGGCAGCCCAGGGTGCGCAGGCGCGTGGTGAAGTCCTTCACCTCCGCCCACGTCGGCGCGCGGAACGCGGCACCGGTGTCGTTCCAGGGGATGACGTTCAGGATGTAGCGCAGTCCGGCGAGCTCGCGGCCGAGCGCTCCGACGTGCGCGTCGTCCATGTTCACGCCGGGGAGCGCGACGTACTGGAGCGTCAGCCACTTGCGCGCGCACAGCTCCTGGTGGCGGCGCAGGGCGGCGACGAGCTCTGGGATCGGATGGACGCGGGCGATCGGCATGATGCGCTCCCGCGTCTCTTGGACGGCCGAGTGGAGCGAGAGGTGCAGGCGCCACGGACGGCGCTCGTCGGTGAAGCGCTCGATGCCCGGGACCAGGCCCGCCGTCGAGACGGTGATGCGCTTCTTCGCGATGGCGTTCCCGTCGCGCGTGTTCAGGTTCTCGCAGGCGTCCATCACGGCGTCGTAGTTGTGCAGCGGCTCGCCCATGCCCATGAAGACGACGTCGGTCGTCCGCTCGCCGGTCGCCGCCTCGACGCGCAGGCGCGCCTCGGTGATCTCGCCCGCGCTGAGGTGACGCAGGAGGCCGAGCTCGCCCGTCGCGCAGAACGTGCAGGCCATCGCGCACCCGGCCTGCGACGAGAGGCACAGCGTGCGGTTCTCGCGGTTGCGGATGAACACCGCCTCGACGATCGCGCCGCCCGCGACCCGGAACGCGAACTTGCGCGTGCCGTCCTCCGCCTCGCGCACGCCGGCCGGCTCGAGCTGCGGTCCGAAGCGGTAGTGGGTCGCGAGCAGCCTCCGGCGGTCGCGTCCCACGCCGAGCTCGTCCCAGGTCAGGGCGCCGAGCCGGTGCAGGCGCGCCACGAGGTGCCGCGCGACGCCGTCGGGGTTGCCGACGCCGATCGCGCGCAGCCGCCCTGCGAGGGCGGACGCGGGCACGTCGCGCAGGTGCGGCAGCTCCATCCGGCCCACTCTACCCCGCCCCCTCCCACTCCCACGCGGATGGGGACGCTGGCAGCTAAGTCGGGTTCCAGCCTCGGCAACGGCACGAACCTCCGGCCCGCCCCCTCGCTCGCTCCACGGCAGGCCGCCGCGCGGACCGCGACGCCCGGCACCCTCGGCACGCGTCGCGGCCCCATCCCAGCGCGCGGCAGGGCCTCCTCGGCCTGGGCGCCCTCGGGCGCCTCGGTCCGTTCCCGGCCCGGCCGCGCCGCCGATGGATCCCGTCGTGCGCGCCACCTCACGCGCGGTCGTCGCCCCTTGCCGTGGCGATCTCGAGGCTGGAACCCAACTTTGCTGCCAGCGTCCCCAGCGGGGGCGTCCCCGGCGGGGCAGGCCGGCGGCGGGTCAGCCGCCTTCGACGCAGGCTTCGGCGGCGGCGCCGGGCGGCGTGTCGTCCGCGAGGTCGTCGAGGTAGCCCTCGGGAAGAGCGACCTGCTGCGTGCCGCCCGACTTGCCGCGCGGCACGCGCAGCGCCTCCGGCGGAAACGGGGTCGCGCGCGGGATCGCGGCCAGCACGCGTTCGACGTCCGCGAGCGTGTGGACGTGCGGGAGCTCCGCGCGCAGGCGCGTGCTCCCGGGGAACCCCTTCGTGTACCAGGTCAGGTGCCGCCGCATCTGCAGCACGCCGTGCTTCTCGCCGGCCCACGCCGCGAGCCGCCGGGCGTGGTCGAGCGCGACGTCGACGACCTCGCCGAACGCCGGCGGCGGAGGTGGCGCGTGACCGTCGAACACCGCGGCGAGATCGCGGAAGAGCCAGGGCCGCCCGAGGCACCCGCGCCCGACGATCACCCCCGCGCAGCCGGTGGTGCGCATCATCCGCAGCGCGTCCCAGCACTCCCAGACGTCGCCGTTGCCGAGGACCGGCAGCCGCACGTGCGCGACGAGGCGCGCGATCGCGTCCCAGCGGGCGTCCCCGTCGTAGTACTGCGCCGCCGTGCGCGCGTGGAGCCCGACCGCCGCACAGCCCTCGTCCTCGGCGATGCGGCCCGAGTCCAGGTAGCTGACGAGCGTCTCGTCGACGCCGATCCGGAACTTCATCGTGACGGGCACGTCGCCCGCGTTCGCCACGACCGCGCGCACGAGACGCCGCAGCAGGTTCGGCTTGATCGGGATCGCCGCGCCGCCGCCCTTGACCGTCACCTTGCGCACCGGGCAGCCGAAGTTCAGGTCGATGTGGTCCACGTGCCCGTCGCCGACCAGCCGCCGTGCGGCCTCGCCGAGCGACCAGGGGTCCGCGCCGTAGAGCTGCAGCGAGCGCGGCCGCTCGTCCGGGGCGAAGCCCGCGAGGTGCAGCGTCTTCGCGTGCCCCTCGACGAGCGCGCGCGCGGTGATCATCTCGCTGACGTAGAGCCCGGCGCCGAAGCCGCGACAGAGCGCACGGAACGGCTGGTTGGTGACGCCCGCCATCGGGGCGAGCACGACCGGCGGCCAGACGCGCAGCGGACCGACGTGCAGCGCCGAGAACTCGCCCGGGCGGGCGGGGACGCGCTCGTCGGCGCTCGTCGGGGGCGGGCTCACGGACACGCGGGGCATGATCGGCGACGCGCACGCGGCGCGGTATGTTCGCGGCATGCACGGGGACATCCCGCCCGCGGCGCACCGCGTCGTCTGCCTGCCGCGCGGGCGTACGTTCGCGTGCGCCGACGGCGAGACGCTGCTCGAGGCGGCGTGGCGCGCGGACGTGCCGCTCGCGTCGTCCTGCGGCGGGCAGGGCGTCTGCGGCGACTGCGTGGTGCGCGTGGTCGACGGGCTCGTGGACGTGGCCGAGCCGGACGCCGTGGAGCAGGCGTGGCGCCTCCGGCGCGACGCCGCCGCGTGCGAGCGCCTCGCGTGCCGGATGACGCTGCGCGGAGGCGTCGTCGTCTCGACGACCTACTGGTAGCCTCCGCCCGTGAGCGCCTCCGTCGCGTCCACGGCCCCGCCCGAAGACGGCGACGCCGCACGCGCGCGCCTGCGCGCCGGCTGGATCTCCCTCGTCGCGGGCCTGCTGATCCTCGTCGCCAAGTTCGCGGCGTGGCACGCGACCGACTCCCAGGTCGTCTTCTCGGACGCCATGGAGTCGATCGTGAACGTCGTCGCGGCGGCGTTCATGCTGTTCGCCGTCGCGCTGGCGGCGCAGCCGGCCGACGAGAACCACCCCTACGGCCACGGCAAGATCGAGTTCATCACGAGCGGCTTCGAGGGCGGCCTGATCGCCTTCGCGGCCATCGTCATCCTGTACGAGGCCGCCGCTGCGCTCGTCGAGGGCGCGCAGCCGCAGCGTCTCGGGATCGGCATGGCCGTCGTCGGCGCGGCGGGCGTCGCGAACCTGCTGCTCGGCGCGTACCTCGTCCGCGCGGGGCGCGCGCACGTCTCGCCGGCGCTCGTCGCCGACGGCAAGCACGTGCTCTCCGACTTCTGGACGAGCGCGGGCGCCGTCGTCGGGCTCCTGTGCGTGCAGCTCACGGGCCTCGCGTGGATCGACGGCGTCGTCGCGATCGTCGTCGCGCTCGCGCTCCTGCGCACGGGCTACGGACTGCTGCGCACCGCCGCGCGCGGCCTCATGGACGAGAGCGACGAAGAGGTGATCGCCCTCGTCGCGGAGGCGCTCGAGGAGGCGCGGACGCCGGAGGTCATCGAGGTCCACGACCTGCGCGCGATCAACCTCGCGACGTTCCACCACGTCGACCTGCACGTCGTCGTCCCCGAGTTCTGGACGGTGGACCGCGCGCACGACGAGATGGACGCGTACCAGGCGCGCGTGCTGGCGTCGCACCCGCGCGCGGGCGACCTGCAGTTCCACGTCGACCCGTGCGAGCGCGCGTACTGCACGCGCTGCGCCATCGCCGAGTGCCCCGTCCGCCGCCGTCCGTTCCGCGAGCGCAGGCCGCTCACCCCGCAGTCCGTCGTCCGCGGCCCGAGCCCGCCCGACGGCCCCGACGCCGTCCACGACGACCCCCTCTGACGCCCCGGCGGGAGCGCTCCCGCCCCCTCCGCGCCCCGCCACGAGCAGTTGAATCGGGGACGGTCCTGCCGCAGGCTCGGGATGTCACGAGCGCTGCGTTCGGGGACAGACCTGCGGCCTCGGGGCGCCGCGACGCGCCTCCCGCGCGCGAGAGGGCCGCTCAGCCGGCACCGCGTCGGTCGCGTCAGCCTCGCAGGAGTGTCCCCGACGCCACGGGAACCCGCAGCGCGAGCCTGCGGCAGGACCGTCCCCGATTCAGAGGGCGGCCAGGAAGGCGGTGACGAGCTCGTCGATGCGCGCGGCGCGGAAGCGCTGCCACGCGGCGTCGGCGGCGGGCGCCTCCTTCGCGAGGCGCGCCGCGAAGCGCTCGGCCGCACCCTTCCGGCCGTCGAGGAGCGCCGCGACGGCGGGCTCGCCCAGTTCGGCGACGAACTCCTCCATCCAGAGGAACTCGTCGGTGACGGTCACGACCGGCGCCTCCGCGAAGCGCGCCTCGTCGTCCTCGACGCGCGCCGCCGTCAGCCCCTCGGTCAGGCACGCGCCGTCGCGGACGCGCACGAGCTCGCCCGTCGCGCGGTCCACGTACACCGCCGTGCGCGCGTCGCCCTCGGCGACGGCCGCGCAGAGCGCCGTCCGCAGCTCGGGTGCGGGGATCACGGGGTCACGCGCGCGGCGGCTGCCGCGGGCGGCGCGCCCTCAGGCGCGGCGCTCGATGCCACGGCGGTCGCGCTTGCGCAGGCGCGCGCGGTCGCGCTCGTTCTCCCAGCGCGCCACGACGAAGTGGACCTCGTCGCGCTCGCCGCCGTCCTCGGTCTCGACGCGCATCGGGATGATGTCCTGCAGGTCCCACTCCGGACCGAGGGCCAGGTACTGGTTGGCCTCGCCGTCCGTGCGGCAGTAGTGCACCTCGGCGATCCGCTCGAGTCCCTGCTCGGGCGGACGCCGCCGGCGACGGCGCCGCTTCTTCTGGGCTTCGACGGACTCGGCCGAGCCCGCGTCGCGCTTCGCCCCGGGCTGGCTCTCGCGGCCGGGGTCCTGCTCGTTGCGCTTCTCCATGTCGCACGCATCCTACTCCCCCCGGCGGCGGCCCGAAGAACCCGGGGGAGACGGACACCCCCACGCGCGGCCCCCTCCGGAGGCTGCGCGAGCCTGCGCCGAGCCCGGCGGGCGACGTGCCGTGCGCGGGAGCCGGTGGACGATGTGGGCTAGGGCAGGAAGCGCGGGCGGAACGACGAGCCGAACGGCGGGACGGGCCAGAAGATGAGCGCCGCGCGGCCGACGATGTCGGCACGGCCGACGTACGGCATCGGGCGGAGCGGTCCCTCCTCGACGATGTCCGCCTCCGCGACGTCGCGCGCGAACCCGGCCGAATCGACGAAGCGCACGCGGCCGTTCGCGTGGACGAGGTTCTGGACGTGGCGCCCGGTCATGTCGGGGGACGTCTCCTCGAACACGAACGGCTCGGCGTGGCCCTTGACGCGCACGCTGCGCCCGCGCCACAGGCGGCTGTCCTCCGAGTTGCGCGAGTTGTCGCCGAGCATCACGTAGCCGTCCTCGGGCACGTCGAACACGTTCGTCCCGCCGGGCGCGGTGGAGTAGTAGACGTCCTCGTCGAGGCGCAGGTCGTCGAGCCGCAGTCCGCCGCCCGCCGCCCCGACGGCGACGCCCGAGCGCCCCGCGCCGACCACGGGCACCTCGGCGCGCGCGACCTCGCGACCGTCCACGTACGCGCGCGCGATGCCGTCCGCGACCGCGAGTTCGAGACGCGTCGTCTCGCCGAGCCGCGCGTCGACCGCGACGGGCTCCTCGCCCGCGACGCGCAACGTCGCGCCCTCGCCGCCGGGCACGTCGAGCGTCACGTCCGTGCCGCGCGTCGTGATGCGCACGAGCGCGCGCGCGTCGGCGGCCGCGGCGCTCGTCGTCACCCCGACGCGCATGTCCGGGACGTCGGTGCGCGGCCGGTAGCGGAGGAACGTCTCGCGGCCGCCGCGCGGCTTGACGGTCAGCGCGGCGGGGCCGGCCTTGCGCCAGCCCTGGTCCTCGTTCGCGGTCCACACCTCGGCGATGTCCTTCGGCTTCGCGCCCGGCGCGACGTCGCGCTCGGGGAAGAGGCTCTGCCAGAGCGACTCCTGGACGAGCGGCGGCTTGCGCACGATCGCGCCGTCCACCCAGATGTCGCCCTCCTTGATCTCGACGTGCTCGCCGGGCAGCCCGATCAGCCGCTTCACGAACAGGATGTCGCGCCGCAGCGGGTACTCGAAGACGACGATCTCGAAACGCTGCGGCTCGCGCAGCGCGTAGACCACGTGGTCGGCGAGCAGGTGGTCGCCGCCGTACGTGCGCGCGCCGGCCATGTGGTCGCCGAGGATCGTCGGCTGCATCGAGCCGGTCGGGACCTTCGTGTGCTGCGTGACGAACGTCCAGAACACGAACACCGTCGTGAGGCCGCCCGCGAAGCGCCCGATCGCGGACACGAACGGCACGGTGCGCGGCGGCGACGGGTCCGGCTCGGGCTCCGGCCACACCAGCTCGAGCGCGCTGCGGCGCCACGCGCCGAGCACGAGCTGCGAGAGACCTGCGGCCGCGAGCCACATCCCCCAGCGCGCCGCGCCGTCGGAGACGACCCACGGCACCGCGCCCGCAGCGGCGAGCGCCGCCCACGCCGCGCGGTCGGCGTGCGCGCTCTGCCGCACCAGGTGCGCGACGACGGCCGCGACGGCGAACGCGAGCACGATCGCGTTCGCATGTGCGGGCGTGTCGGTGCCGAGCGCGGCGAAGCGCGGCAGGAGCGACGCGAGGAGCGCCGTCAGGACGCACGCGTTGCGCGCGCGCCGTGCGACGACGACGGGCTCCGCGGGCGCGAGCGCGTGGAGCGCCGGCGAGAGCACGTGGGACCAGAACGGCGGCAGTCGCATCGGCGCGGCGCCTCAGTCGGCGAAGCGCCAGCGCGGCGGCGTGCCCGGTGCGGGCACCTCGCCGGTCAGCGCGGACCGGATCACCTCGACGGGAACGGAACCCTGCGCGAGCACGGCGTCGTGGAACGTGCGCTCGTCCATGCGGCCCGAGGCGACGAGCTCGCGGTGGAGCGCGCGCAACTGCAGGCCGCCGATCAGGTACGCGCACTGGTAGAGCGGGCCGTAGCCGCCGCCGACGTAGCGCCGCACCTCGGCCGTCGCGCCGTCCTTCTCGAGTCCGACGCGCGTCGTCAGGAACTCGATCATCTGCTCGGTCGAGAGCGTGCCGAGGTGGTAGCCGAGCGAGACGATCACGCGCGCGCAGCGGTGCTTGCGCCAGAACAGCATGCCGACGCGATCCTCGGCGCCCTGCGCCCAGCCGAGCTCCCAGAGGCGCGTCTCCCAGTAGAGCGCCCAGCCCTCGACGAGGAACGGGGTGCGGAACGCCTCGCGCCACGGGTGGTGCCGGGCCGCCTGGTAGAGCTGCAGGTGGTGCCCCGGGACGAGCTCGTGCGGCACGACGATGCGCGAGAAGCGGCGGTTGTTGCCGCGCAGGCTCATCAGCTTGCTCTCGTACGACATCGACTCGGTCGGGTACGCGACGAGCATCTTGTCGCCGCCGTACGCCGCGAAGGGCAGCGTGCGCTGCCCGTCGGCCGAGATCATCTCGAGCCGCCAGAGCTCCTTGCAGAGGTCGGGCACCGTGACGAGCCGGCGCTCCTCGACGAACGCGATGGCCTCGCGCGCCTGCTCCGCGACGAGGCGCGGCATGTCGCCCGGCGCGACGTGGTCATCCTTCACGAGCGCGACCGCGCGCATCCAGTCGCCGTCGAGACCCAGGTCCTGTGCGGCCTTCACGCCCTCGGCGTCGCACCACGCCATCTCGCGTTCGGCGATCGCGATCAGCTCCTCGGGCGTGTACGGGATGCGCTCGTGGCGCAGAGCGTCGAGCAGCGCGTCGCGCCCGATCGGCTCGCCGACGATCGGCGCATCGGCCCCGTCGCCCTTCACGCCCGCGACGGTCTCGCGCAGCCAGACCGCGTAGTCGCGCAGCGCCGTGTCGAGCGCCGCGTGCGGCGTGCGCGCCCACCAGGCGAAGTCGGGCTCGTAGCCGTCGCGGTCGCGGAACCACGCGGCGAGCGCCTGGCGCAGCGCCTCGGCGCGCCGCGACGCGCGCAGCACCGCGACCTGCGGCAGCTTCAGCGCGTCCGCGTCCTTGCAGTTCGGATCGGCCCTGCGGCGCAGGTCCTCGATCGCGCGCCGCGCGGTGTCGAGGGCGGCAGCGGCGTCCTCGGGCGCGACGGGCTCGAGCGCGCGGCGTGCCTCCTCGAGCGCGACGAGCGGCGGCGCGAACGCCACGAGCGGCTCGGCGACGGCGTCGCGCGCGGCGGCGTCGCGGCGCTCGTCCGCGCGCTCCTCGAGCAGGTCGGAGAGGAGCAGCAGGTCGACGCGGTCGTCCACCGGCGCCTCGGGCTGCGGCCCGAGCGCGTCGAGACGCCGCCGCCACGCGTCGTCGTACGCGATGTCGCGCGCGACCGCCGCCTGCGAGAGCGCCAGCCCGTGGAAGCCGGCGATCGCGTCGCGGTCGCGGACGTACTCCTCGACGAGCGCGCGCCCGTCGACGTGCTCCTGCGCGCGCGCCGGCGCGACGAGACCCGGCCCCGCGACGCAGTGAGCCGCGACGACGAGCACGGCGACGCGCGTCGCGGACCTCACGGCAGGAACCGCGGCCGGAGGTCGCCGAACGGCGGGAACGGGAAGAAGATCAGGAACGCGCGCCCGATGAGGTCGGAGCGGCGCACGAACGGCTGCGGCACGTCACGGGCGACGTTCGCGACCTGCGCGCTCGGGATGTGGCGCGGGATGCCGTCGGCGTCGAGGAAGTCGACGGACGCCTCGGACTGGCGGAAGTACGCCGTCGAGCCGTCCTCGAGATTGAGCGACTGCTGCCCCTCGAGCTTGCGGCCGTCGGTCAGCGTGACGACGTTGACCTTCCACAGGCGGCTGTCGTGGGAGCTGCCCGTGTTGTCGCCGAGCATCACGAAGCCGTCGTCCGGGATCTGCCACGACTGCGCTCCGGAGTGCGCGTACTGCAGGTCGCGGTCGACGCGCACGTCGGAGAGCGTCGCGGCCGCGTCGCGCAGGCCGAGCGAGACGCGCGGCTGCCGCCGCCCCTCGTTCGTGACGTCGTCGTGCTGGATGCGCGCGACGAGGCGCCCGTCGATCCACACGCGCGCCACGCGGTCGGCGACGCCGAGCGCCACGCGCGCGCCGTCGCGCGGCAGCTCCGCATCCGGCACGCGCACGCGGCCGATGCCCGGCGCCTCGAGCCAGCACGCCTCGGTGCCGAGCTCGAGCGCCACGCGCCGCTGCCCGCCGTCCACCGCGAGCAGCACGGCGGCGTGTTCGCCGAGACGCGACGGCACGACGTCCGCGGCAATGCGCAGGTCGGTCTCGTCCGACGCGAGCGTCTCGTCGTACCAGACGGTGCTCTCGGTGTTGGCGGGCACGTCGGCGGCGGCGGAGGTCGTGTCGATCGTCCACGCGACGCGCCCGTCGTCGTTGCGCAGCACCGCGTCGAGCCCGCGCACCTCGTTCTCCGCGGGGTACTCCGCGAACCAGAGGGTGTCCTGCACCTCCTCCGGCTTCGCGACGATCGTGCCGTTCACGTAGACGTCGCCCGCGCGCAGCTCGAGCTTCTCGCCGGGCAGCCCCACGAGGCGCTTGATGTAGTTGATCTTCCGGAACAGCGGGTAGCGGAAGACGACGATCGACCAGCGCGGCGGGTCGGCGAACAGGAGCGGCAGCTTCGACGCGAGCAGGCGGTCCCCCTGCGTGCGGCCGACCTGCAGGTCCTTCCCGAGGATCGTCGGGTACATCGACCCGGTCGGGATCAGGAACGCCTCGTACATGAACTCGCGCACGGTCAGCGCGATGACGAGCGCCATCGCGACGGCCTCGACGTTGTCGCGCACCACGTCGGCCGCGTGCGCCTCGTGCTCCTCGCCGGCGTGCGCGGGCGCGGCCGCGCCGCTCTGTCCGCGCAGCCACGAGCCGCCCGCGTAGACGAGCAGCGCCGCCGAGACGACGGCCGCCCACGCGCCGCCCGCGAACACCTGCACGGCGCCGTGGAGGACGAGGACGACGGGCGCCGAGCGGCGCACGAGGCGCAGCGCGAGTCCGGCGAGCACGAGTGCGCCGCCCGTGACGACGCGGTCGCGGAGCGTCTCGGTGCCCGCGCCGGCCGCCTGCGGGAAGAGCGTGAGCACGAGCACGCCGAGGGTCAGGAGGATCGTCGCGAGACGGCGCTCGCAGCGCGGCAGGTCGGGGGGCAGGATCGCGTCGAGCATCGGAGATCAGCGCTTCCGGTCGTCGTCGTCGTCGCCCGTGTCGCCGAGGACGGCGAGGAACGCCTCCTGCGGGATCTCGACGCCGCCGACGGCCTTCATGCGCTTCTTCCCCTCCTTCTGCTTCTCGAGCAGCTTGCGCTTGCGCGTGATGTCGCCGCCGTAGCACTTG